>JAGFNW010000036.1 GCA_017592665.1 Streptosporangiaceae bacterium NEAU-GS5
ACGCTGAAAGCCTGGAAGATCCTGGCGAAAGTCCGCTGCTGCCCGCGCCGCATCACCGCGATAGTCCACGCCATCTTGGTGCTTCAAGCCGTACAGGACGGCCGCTGATCAAGATGGAAAAGCCTCAATGTATAAGCGGGTCACGTCGTGGATGCCGCCGAATAATGGGGTGGACTTCCAGGGCGAACTGTTGGCACACCATTTCCGTAGCTGGTTGAACCATTCTCCGTCGTAGAACACGCCGAGACGGATCGCCGATTCTGATGGCTTTGGCGCGGTGGTCACAACGGCGCTCCAGGTGGTGTCATTGGCCACGGATAGGCGGGACCCGCGTATGGAGGGGATTCGGTGTCGTTTGCGCGTAATTCGCGGTATCGATTGGCGACGCGTACCGCTGTTGTCACTGGATCGGTGGCAGGGCCAGAGGCGTAGATCGGTTTTCCGGTGTCCGCTGATAGCTTGCCCGATTGCCAGCGGTACGACTGGCCGTCCGTCCACACGACGAGACCGGTCCACACCGATACCAACGCCAGTCCGTACCCGTCATGAACATCGCCAGGTATGCCGTATCTTTCGAGGGCTTCACGTAGTCGCTGTGCCGCATGTCCAGACGGATGCGTGTTTCTTGGATCTGAATATCCACGACCGACCATTGCTAACCCCCGTTGGACCGGGCATGTGTGGTGTTAGAGCCCAGTCGCCTCGTCCTGTTCCGAGTCAGGGTCGGCCAGGGCTGCGAACATGCGTGCCGCGTGGGGGATGTCGGTCGTCGGATAGCGATTCGTGGGCTGCTGCCACACGTAGAACTCGCTGTCGGTGCTGACGAAGATGAACAGCGGCAAGCCGAGCGGCAGTGTGCGCAGAACCAGGGCCGTGGCCGGCATGAGAGTAGAGATCTCTCGAATCTCGGCAGTGTGCCCGAGTTCGGTCAACTCGGCGCATAGCCGCGTCAGCAGATCGAGATCCTTCTTGCCGGGGTCCTCGCCGTTCAACATGTGCCTCACCTCTTCACCGCTGCATCAGCCATGCCGGCCGGCGCGTCTGTCCCACGTGGTCAGACTCGTGTGGTTGGAGGCGTGCGAAAACACCATCGTGGTATCACAAGATGAGATTGAATATCTGCGCAGAAGCCCCTACGAGCGGGACCCTCATGCCCCTTGATCAGAAAGAGCTCAAGGAGAGACTGAGTCGCGTTTTCGCACTTCAAGAGGTCCAGGAAGCATGCGAACGGCGCGACGTCGGCGCGTTCATTCGCATTTGCCGCAAGTACGGCATCACGCAGGGGCAGATGGCGAGCCTCACGGGGATCGCCCAGGGCCGGTTGAGTGATTACAGTCGTGGCAAGCACGTCCCGATGGCCGCGTCAACGTTCGAAGCGTTGGCCAGTGGCTTGGACATGCCGGTAAATCTGCGGCGCGCTCTGGGGCTTGCCCCAGCGCGCACAGGTGAGCCGACAAGCTCGCCGACCGCAGATCGCGAGATGGATGCATACGATCTCCAACTTCTCGCGGAGGCGATCGGGCGGAAGGGGCAGGCCATCAAACGACGTGATCTCCTGGACCTGATGTCGAAGGTGGGCGCTGTCGTCGCCCTTGCGGAAGGCGAGACGTGGTCACGGCTGGCGTTCGCGCTGGACAAGCCGGCCGCGATCGATGAGACGGTTGTACGCGAACTAGAGGCGCGCTCGGATGGGTTCCATCGGCTGGAACAACTGATCGCGGCGCCCACCCTGTTCAAGGGCCTGTCCGCACACCTTCGCGAGCTCGGCACGCTGCTCCACGGAACCTCCACCGACGATTCGAGCCGCTTACGGAAGCGGCTGATCGTCAAGGCAGGTGAGAGCAGCGTCTTAGCCGGCTGGATCGCCAGCGACATGGGCGACTTAGGCAACGCCAGACATTTTTATGACACAGCCGAGAAAGCCGCGAAAGAAGTAGATGACCTGGGGATCGTCGCCTGCGCGCTCGGCTACAAGAGCTACATGCACAGCACCAAGGAAAATCACGGCCGTGCACGCGTCGTGCTGTCAGAGGCGATAGAGGTTGCGCCCCGCTCGTCGCCGGGAACCATCGCCTGGCTGGCAGCGAGACATGCGGAAGAGAGCGCGGCTCTCGGGGATCGCAAGGAAGCCATGAAGTCGCTCGGCCGCGCGGTCGACGCGTTCACCCTCGCCGATCCTGAGGAGGATCGGGTGTGGACACGCTTCGTTGACCGCCACAGGTTCGACTGCTTCCGGGTAGCGGTCTTGGCCGGCGTCGGGGATCTGGACGCGGCACAGGAACTGGCGCGACGGGTCTTGTACGAGCTCCCGGATTCGAACCGCAAACGCGCCGTCATCATCTTGCACGACATCGCTTCGGCGAACCTGTCCCAGGGCTCTGTCCTCCAGGCGGCGGAACTAGGGCGCGAGGGCTTGGCCGCGATGCGGGAGACCGAACGCAGCCTATGGCTGCCTCGATTCGAGGCGCTGGGCATGAGCCTGCAAAAGTGGCGCAGCCAAACGCTTGTCCGCGCCTATTTAGAAGACCTCGGTACGACTAGGCGTCTGTTCGCGTCTGCTCACTAATCCACGCCAAATAGTCGGCGCTTCCCGCAAGTATCGGTAGCGCGACTATGCCGGGCGTCTCATAACCATGCCGCGCCTTGATGTGCGCCTCTACCGCCGGATAGAGCTCGGCCGTCGTCTTTATCTGAACCTGCCATTCCGGCATGTTCTCTTCGGCAACCCCACGCCACCAGTAGAACGACTGGACCGGCCCGATGACCTGCGCCGCTGCCGCCAACCGCGCATGGACAAGGCTCTTGGCGAGATCAGCGGCATCCTCTGATCGAGGCACCCACGTGAGGATCTGTACGTAGCCTGTCGCGCTGCGCATTTCGTGATCATACCACCGTGTGATAATCGCGCCCGCCACCAGCCAAAACGCCAATCGCGTTTTATCTCATCGACCTATCACACCATGTGATGGGTCTTTGCGCCGCAGAAATCTACCTTTCTGAATGTCAGCAAACGCTCGGCATGCGCCTCACAAAAGAGGCGCGAAAGGGAGAGATTTCTCATGGCAGACAGCAAGCACCGCAGTCACCTCACCCTCAGCCCGGCCAGCACGGACGGGAGGTGAGATCCGACATGCGAATCCACATCCCCGGCACGCACGGCCGTCACTGCCTCTGCGGCGCGTTGACCGACGGCACGACCCCCAGATGTAGCAAGTGCACGGCACGGTTCCGCTGGTTACGCCGCAAAGCCCGCCGCTACCCGGAAGGAGACATCAACCCATGTTCATGATCATCAGCGTTGGCGCGGCCGTTCTTGCTTTCCTGTCCGTGGCCGGCGTTCTGATCGTCATCGTCGTCATGAAGCGCGAGGACCGGACACGGACCAGCGTCCACCACGCGCCCCGCACCGCATCGACCGCGCTCGCCAGGCGCGTGCTCGGCCTGTACGTCATCGACCCGCCCCAGCCGCACACGGTCAGGAGGTGAAAACACCCGTGATGATCTCCGTATCCGTGGTGGTCGTCCTGGGAGCGGTCGTCGCCCTGGCTCTGCGCTACACCCACCTACGCGCCTGGCACGCGGCGGTGTGCGTGTTGTTCGGCTTCCACCTCAGCCAGAGCACCGCAGCTCCCCAAGTACGGCACCTGATCACCACGCTCGTGGCCGCCATCACCGGCCACGCCTAACAGAGGAAAAGATCATGCGATTTCCCCGAACCGTCCAACCCCACGTCAGTCACTCGATTCTTCGGGAGCAGCCCTGGCGCTGCTCCCGGAGGGAAGGGAGGTGGCCACTACGTCAACCACACCCGATACCCCATTGATCGATCTTCAACAGGCCCGGCACCACCACCTGTACGCCATCCGCCTGATCGCCACCCGACCCCTGTTCCGGGCGCTACTGCGAAGCACCGAGACCGGCGCCGCGATCTGGGAAGCCCTCGACGACATCCCCGCACTGTGCGACGAAACCGACCGTCTCCGCTCGCACATGGCAGCGCTCCGCCTCGATCACGCCAACCTGCTCGCGGCCGTCCACGCGACCTTGTCGGCCGCTCACGACGGCGAACACGATCCGCTCGCCTACCTGCGCGACGAACTCCCCGACCACACCACGCACGCCCCTGGTGCTGCTCGACGGGACGGGGGCGAGGCCCGATGAGCCGGCATCGGCACCTGTCTCGTCATCAGATCCGCCGCAACGCCCGCCGGATGCGCCGCTACGGCATCGAACCCATGATGATGATCAGCGACGACATGCCGTTCGCGCCGATCGCGTTCGTGGCCATCGGCGGATGGCTGTGGCGCTACCGCTCCGAACTCGCACCGATCGCCGTGGCGCTGCTCGCCGAAATCGCGGCCATCGTGCTGCACATCACCCATCCCGACTGGGCCACCGCAATCATCGTCCTGGCGACCGTCACGGCCGCGCTGCTCGCAATGTTCGGGTCAATGCTCCGGCTCAGACTGTCTGAACGCCTCTACGCCGCGACCGTCATCACCGCAGCCGGCGACTGGATCGCCGCTGCAACCGCCGTCAGCCCTGGCCGATCCCCGCTACCTGCGCTCCTGATCGGCGGCGGACTGGTGCTGGCCGTCCCGTGGTGGGTGCACCGTCGCCGTCGCGCCCGCGTACGGGTGGAACGCACGCTCGCCGCATGGCCCGAGATCTCGACAGCGATCGGGCTGGCGGGATCGCACATCCAATCAGCGCTGGTCGACCTGTGGGGTTACCGCGCTCGGGTCGCTCTGGCACGCGGACAGACCGTAGAGGACGCCATCAGCCGCGTACCCGCGATCGAATCGGCACTCGGCACACGACGCGGCGCGGTCCGCATCCAACCCATCCCCGAACGCGCCAATCGGTTAGAGCTTCGCGTGATCGAGACCGACCCGCACGCCGACGCCATCGGCTGGCCAGGTCCGTCCATCACCTCGATCACACAGCCGATCGAGCTGGGTGTCTTCGAGGACGGCAGCCCGGTACGGGTGTCGCTGCTGCGCCGTCACGTGCTGGTCGGTGGCGTCGCCGGTTCCGGCAAGTCCGGTGGAGTCAATGTCATCATGGGCAACCTGTCGGCCGTCTCCGACGCGATCGTGTGGGGCGTCGATCTCAAACGCGGTATGGAACTGCTCCCCTGGGCGTCCTGCCTCGACCGGATCGCCACCACACCGCGCGAAGCCGCCGCGCTGCTCAAAGACGCGGTGGCCGTCCTGGACGGACGCGCCGAACTACTGGCCATGCACGGGATACGGGTATGGGAACCCGCTCTCGACGCGCCCGCGCTGGTCATCCTGATCGACGAGTACGCCGAGCTGGTCGAGGACCCACCCGACGCCGTGACATGGGCCGACTCGATCGCGCGGCGCGGGCGCGCGCCCGCCGTCACCTTGATCGCCGCGACCCAGCGGCCGTCTCAAAAGGCGATGGGCAACAGCGCCGTCCGCTCCCAGATGGATGTTCGCGTGTCCTTCCGGGTACGGGAGCGCCGTGACGTCGATCTGATCCTGGGGCAGGGCATGCACCGCGCCGGCTGGCACGCCGACCAGCTCGACGCGCCCGGCAAGTTCCTCATCAGCGCACCCGAACACGACATCCCCCACCGCGCCCGCGCCTACCTGCTCGACGACACCACCGTTCAACGCACGGCCGCACGGCACGCCGACCGCCGCCCCGCCCTCGACGCCGTGTCTACCGATGCGCTACGAGATGGCCTCCCCAGCGCGCCGGCCGAAGAGACGACGATAGGCAGGCATGCCCGGCAAGCCGCACAGAGCGAGGCCGAGCAAGCCCTGTGGGCCGTTCTGCACGAGGCACCGGAGGAGGGGGCAAGCATCGCCGATCTCCTCGACGCCAGCGGGATGAGCCGCCCGACCGTCTACAGGCGGCTGGCCCAATACGAAGCAGAGGGACGCGTCTATCAGGTCAGCCGTGGCCGCTGGCGAGCTACGGAGGAGAGTAACTCACCGTAACCGTCCCTCGTCTCAATGTCTCGTCCGTCTCGCGCGCGTCTGCACATAGGCGAGAGACGGACACATGAGACGAGACAAGACACCGCTACCGAACGTGACCAAAGAGAGGTGATCGCCAGCTACTACAGGATTCCCCCGAGCGCGTCTCGGGGGAGGGAGAGGAGGTGCACGCATGCAGGCCTACACCGTCGAGCAAGTCGCAGAGATCCTCCATGTCGGGCGCGACAAGGTCTTCCATCTGATCCGCACGGGCCAGCTCAACAGCATCAAGATCGGAAAGCTGCGGCGGATCACTGATCAGCATCTCGCCGATTTCGTCGCATCGCATGAGACAGCGGGGTTGACAGATGAGTAGCACTATTTGCTACATTCTTCTACAGGCCTGGAACGCGCTTCCTGAAGATCAGGGAGAAGGTTTCACGGTCACGCGCCTCTTGATAACTCCATCGACGCGAACGCGCTCGTACGCATCATTGTCGAGATCACGAAAGGATGCGCTCCATGACGAGCGAGAAGACGACGCTGCCGCCCGCACGGGTCGAGGTGGCGTTGAAAGAGCGTCTGATCCGCTACGCGGAATCGCAGGAGCGCCCCGTGTCCTGGGTGATCAGGAAGGCGATCGAGGAGTATCTCAACCGCCACGAGGAGGGATCTATTGTCCAAGATCCTGATCGGAAAGTATGAGGGCACGATCTACGAGGCAGACGGCGGCTATATCGGCGCCATCTCCCTCGGGTTCGGTTCCGACGGCAGACGCCAGCGGCTCAAGCGCAGGGGCCGGACCAAGGCACAGGTCAAGGAGAGGCTCATTCGAGCCGTCAAGGATCTCGAAGCCGGCGTCATCAGTTCGGAGAGCTACACCGTGCGCGACGCGGTAGAGGACTGGTTCGCCAAAGGGCTCAAGGGTCGAAGCGCAAGCACTGTTGAGACCCTACGCATCCTCGCCGACAAGCACGTCATCCCGCTGATTGGCAAGGCCAAGCTCCAGCGGTTACGGGCTGACGACGTGGATGAGTGGCTGGACGAGCTCACGGAAGTGCTCTCGACCCGCAGCCTGCTGACCATCCACTCGATCCTCAAACGGGCGATCCGGCAGGCTCAGGCGCGTGATCTGGTGCTCAGGAACGTCGCTGAGCTGGTGACCACGCCCAAAGGCAGGACCGGACGCCCGAGCAAGGCACTGACCCTCGCTCAGGCCACGGCAATCATGACGGTGGCGAAGACATCGACGCTCAATGCCTATGTGGCCGTCAGCCTGCTAACCGGCATCCGCACCGAGGAAGCCCGTGCCCTGCGCTGGGATCACGTCGTTGCCTGGGTCGAGAAGCTCAAGGCCTGGCGACCGGTGACCGAGGTCGGATTCGATCACAAGAAGTTCGCGATCTACGTCTGGCGGTCCAAGCGGGTCGGTGGCGACACCAAAACCCGCAAGTCCCGCCGAACGCTCGAACTACCACACCAAGCCGCCGAAGCACTCCGAAAGCATCACAAGGATCAAGCAGAACAACGCCTGAAGGTCGGCGAAGCGTGGCAGGAACACGGCTTGGTGTTCAGCTCTGCGGTCGGGACTCCGCTTGACTCTCACAACGTGCGGCGGTCCTTCCGAGCGATCACCAAGCAAGCAGGCATCGGGGAGGACTGGACTCCCCGTGAACTCCGTCACTCGTTCGTCTCGATCATGAGTGACAACGGTGTACCCCTTGAGACCATCGCCGATCTCGTGGGGCACGCGGGTACCAGGGTCACCGAGCAGGTGTACCGGCATCAGCTCAAGCCGGTGATCACCACGGGTGCCCAGACCATGAACAAGATCTTCGGCGACAGCCAAGAGGTAGAGTCCGCGTGAGGTGGCTCCCGAATTGGCTCCCACGACGTTGAAAGATCGAAAAAGGGCCCCGGACCGAATCCGAGACCCTCTCTCACCTGGCAGAACTTGTGGAGCTATGGGGATTTGAACCCCAGACCCCTTCGATGCGAACGAAGTGCGCTACCGGACTGCGCTATAGCCCCAATGCCTCGACTAGGTTAGCAAACATCTGGGGCTTGTCGCGCCACTGATCAGCCGCCCACGACGCGGCGCGTGTCGGCGTACTGATCGAAGACCTGGACCCGCTTGTGCGCCTCGAACAGGATGATCTCAGCCTCGCGGGCACGCTGTTGCTCGAGCTCACGGCGCTCGTGCTCGCGGCGAAGGCGCTCGGCCTGCGCACGCGCGGCGCGCTCGCGCTGCTCGGCCTCGACCCGCGCCGCCACGCGCAGCACGGCCACGTACGCCACGAGGAACACCATCGACGGCGTGGCCGACCACCACGGAACGGCTCCGAACACAGCCATCACCACCGACACGATGACGAGCAGGATGCTCAGCAGCATGCACCGCCGCCTGCGGGCGCGGATGCGGGCCCCGCGCCGCCACTCGGCCTCGCGCCGGGTCATCGACCGGGGCTGAGGAAGGGCCTCGGAGGACGCCTCGGGCTCCGCCTCAGAGACGGCCTCGGGAGAGGCTCCAGTCGTGCGGGCCGGATCGTCGGTGATCGCCGTGTCGGCGTCAGCGGAGCCGTCGGCGGGCGCGCCGGAATCGTCCCCGGCGTACGCCTCGGGGACGACCGCGGACTCCTCGTAGACGACATGGCGGTCCCGGCGCAGCCACATGGGCACCAGAACACCAAGCCACATGACAACGATGGCCAGATAGAGAAGGACGCTGCTCACGCGGTCCTCCTCTGCGAGGGCCGCGTGGTCGTGGGCTGGCTCACGTGACCCCCTTTCCATGCGGTGACGGCGTGAACACACTCCTGTGGACTCTTGGCCTCGCAGATGTGCTCACGTCACGCACCGTAAGACGGCGTGTCACTGATTGACGAGCATTCGGTGCGGTGTGTCGCGAGATCGTCAAAGCTCTTCATGTAATTCGGCCGCTGGTCCGGCCATAGGCTACGGCCCCAGGGGTCACCTCGCCCAGGCAGTTTCCGGGCGGTGCGCCGACCGGGCGCATCGAGCGCTCAGACGGCGCTTACGGGCCCGCCGCTCTCGCGAGTGCGGCGCCATTGGGCGAGCAGGCCGCGCGGCACGTCCTCGACGGTGAGGGCGTAGCAGATGTGATCGCGCCAGGCGCCGTCGATGTGCAGCTGCCGGCGCCGGATGCCTTCTTCACGGAACCCGAGCTTCTCGACGACGCGGCGGCTGGCGTGATTCTCGGGACGGATGTTGGCCTCCAGCCGATGCAGGCCCGTCGTGAAGAAGCAATGGTCGACGGCCATGGCCAGGGCCGTCGGTATGACGCCCCGCCCCGCGAGCCGCCCGTCGATCCAGTAGCCGACCTGCGCCGACCTGGCCGAACCCCACACCACCGCGCCGACCGTCAGCTGGCCGGCGAAAGCCCCGTCGTAGGTCACGACCCACGGCAGCGCGAGACCCTGGCGGGCCTCTCTGCGCAGCGTCCCGACCATCGACACGTACGGCCCCAAGCCGGTCCTGAACAGGGGGGTCTCGGGGTTGCTCGGCTCCCAGGGGCGAAGCCACTCGGCGTTGCGCAACCGGGTGTCGCGCCACGCGCGGACGTCACGCAACCGCAGCGGGCGGAGCCCCACCGGCCCCTCGGCCAGCGTCGCGGGCCAGCCGCGAAGTCGATCCATCTGTCAATCATCCCCCCGATTGGCCGAGATGCGCCACGTGGCGACCTTATCGGGCGTGGTCTCCACCGCCGATCTGATCGACGGCGTGCTGGAGGACGGGAGCGAGCACGGCCATGCCATCGCGAACCCCGCCGGACGAACCCGGCAGATTGACGATCAGGCTCCTGCCCGCCTGCCCGGCCAGGCCACGCGAAAGGATCGAGGTGGGGACCTTGTCGCGATTGGCCTGCCGGATGGCTTCCGCGATGCCCGGGATCTCCCGGTCGAGCACGCGGCGGGTCATCTCGGGGGTGAGATCGTGTGGCGTGAGGCCGGTGCCGCCGGTCGTCACGATCACGTCGTATCCCCCGCCCACACCCTCCCTGAGCGCCGACTCGACCGGCTCTCCGTCGGGAACGACGACCGGGCCCTCAACCTCGCATCCGGCCTCCCGGAGCAGCTCAGCCAGCAATTGCCCCGACTTGTCGGGATATATTCCAGCCGCCGCGCGATTCGAGGCGGTGATCACCAGGGCGCGCATCACGGCCGCTTCCACGTGCCGGTCTTGCCGCCGAGCTTCTCCTCGACCCTCACGTCGGTTATCACCGCGGCCGGATCAACGGCCTTGACCATATCGATCAGCGCGAGCGCGGCCACCGAGACCGCGGTCAGCGCCTCCATTTCGACTCCCGTGCGGTCGGCGGTCTTCACCCGAGCCGTGATCTCCACGCCTTCGTCGACGACCTCGAGCCCGACCTTGACCCCGTGCAGCGCGATGGGATGGCAGAGCGGGATCAGGTCGGGCGTCCGCTTGGCCCCCATGATCCCGGCGATCCTCGCCACTCCCAGGGCGTCGCCCTTCGGCACGTCACCCGACCGCAGCAGGGCGACCGCCTCCTTCGACAGCAACACGCGTCCGGTGGCGACAGCCGTACGGGACGAGACTGCTTTTTCTGAGACGTCGACCATGCGGGCGTCGCCCGCTTCGTCGACGTGTGTCAGCTTCACAGCGGAATGACCTCCACGGATGAGCCCTCGGGCAGCTCGGTGACATCCTCCGGCACGATCATGAGCGCGTTGGCGGCGGCCAGCGCCGCGAGTTGGTGGGAACCCTGGCCGGTCACCGGGGTGACCAGGCCACCGTCGAGCACGCCACGCAAATAGGACCGCCGCCCGGGCGGTGAGCTCACTCGCGCCGTCGTGATCGCCTTGACGGTCTCCGGCGGCCCCGCGTCGAGCCCTTGCATCAGGCGCAGCGCGGGCCGCACGAAGAGCACGAACGACACGAACGACGACACCGGATTGCCCGGCAAGGTGAAGATGGGCACGTCGCGCTCGCCGACCAGGCCGAAGCCCTGCGGCATGCCGGGCTGCATGGCCACCTTCTCGAACTTCACCCGGCCGAGCGGCGCGAGCGCCTCCTTGACCGGCTCATAGGCGCCCATGGAGACACCACCGCTGGTGATCACCGCATCCACCGTGCTCAGCTGCGCGTCGAGCACCGCCAGGAACTCGTTGGGGTCGTCGGTGACGGCCGAGCCGGCGCGGAAACCGTCGGCCCCGGCCTCCCGCACAGCGGCGGCCAGCATGTAGCTGTTGGACTCCCAGATCTGGCCGTAGCGCAGCGGCGTGCCCGGCTCGGCCAGCTCGGAGCCCGTCGACAGGACGGCGACCCTCGGCCGGGGCCGCACGAGAACATGACGGCGGCCGACCCCGGCCAGGATGCCGATCTGCGGCGCGCCGAGAGCCGTGCCTGCGGACAGGACCACGTCACCCACGCCCACATCTTCCCCCGTCCGGCGAATCGCGTTGCCCGCCGGGACGCTCCTGTGGATAACCACTCGCTCAATCCCGCCGTCGGTCAACTCGACGGGCACGACCGCGTCGGCCCCCGCAGGGAGCGGAGCTCCGGTCATGATGCGCGCGACGAATCCAGGCTCGACGGTCCGGCGCTCCTGATCCCCGGCCGCGACATCGTCTGTCACCGGCAGGGTGACCGGCGCGTTCGCCACATCTTCGGCGCGTACGGCATAGCCGTCCATGGCCGAGTTGTCGAAGGGCGGCAGCGCGACGGGCGCCGTCACATCCTCCGCGAGGAGCGCCCCATGCGCCCGTTCGAGCTCGGCCTCGAGCGGCGCCGACGGGCGCACCGCCGCGAGGATGTCAGCCAGGTGCTGGTCAACGGGCTTGAGCGTGGCCATCCAGGAATTGTCGCAGCCACGGCATGAACTCGGGAGCCAGGTCCGGCCGTTCGGCCGCGAACTGGACCACGGTCTGGAGATATTCCAGCTTGTTTCCCGTGTCGTATCGGCGGCCCCGGAACAGCACACCGTGCACGGTGCCGCCCTCGGCCGTGCTCCGCCCGGCGAGCGTCCGCAGCGCGTCGGTCAGCTGGATCTCGCCGCCGCGCCCGGGAGGCGTCTTCTCCAGGACCTCGAAGACGGCCGGATCGATGACATACCTACCAATGACCGCCCAATTCGACGGCGCCTGACCAGCCGGAGGTTTTTCCACAAGGTCGGTGACCCGGACCACGTCATCCTCGGATGTCGGCGAGATCGTCGCCACACCGTAGAGGGAGACCTGCTCTTCGGGCACCTCCATGAGCGCCACGACGCTGCCGCCGTACGTCCCGCGGACCTCGATCATGCGCTTGAGCAGGGGGTCGCGGGCGTCGATCAGGTCGTCGCCGAGCAGACATGCGAACGGCTCGTGCCCGACGTGCTGCTTGGCGCAGAGAACGGCGTGACCGAGGCCGCGCGGCTCGCCCTGCCGCACGAAGTGCATGGTCGCGAGATCGACCGGCTCCTGGACCTGCGAGAGCCGCTCCTCGTCGCCCTTGGCGCGGAGCGCGTCCTCCAGTTCGTAGGCCACGTCGAAGTGGTCCTCGATGGACCGCTTGTTCCGGCCGGTCACCATGAGGACGTCGAGGAGCCCGGCCGCCGCAGCCTCTTCCACGACATACTGGATGGCCGGCTTGTCGACGATGGGCAGCATCTCCTTGGGCGTCGCCTTGGTCGCGGGCAGGAATCGGGTGCCGAGACCGGCCGCGGGGACCACGGCTTTCGTCACAGGTTCGAAGTCAGCCATGGTTGAACACTAACGGAGGGCGCTTTGGACAAGATGAAGCTACGGCGACAGATCCTTCACGCCCGGTCGGGCCTGGATGAGAAATCCATTAACGAAGGGGCCAGGTCCATCCGCGAAACCCTGCTCGATCAGCCCTGGGTTCAGATGGCAGGATTGGTCGCCGCCTATTGGTCGATCGGGCAAGAACCGAGAACTCATGGGCTGGTGTTCGCTTTGTGGAAACACGGGGCGACAGTGATCCTGCCGGTCCTGCGCCCGGACAAGGATTTGGATTGGGCGGTGTACGACGGTCCTGACTCCCTCGCGCCCGGGCCGTACGGGATCATGGAACCGGTCGACACCCGCCGCGGTGTCGACACGATCAGGACCGCGGCGCTGGTCCTGGCGCCCGCGCTGGCCGTGGATCCCTCCAACGGCGTACGGCTCGGCCGTGGCGGCGGGTCCTATGACCGGGCGCTGGCCCGGGTAGGACCCAACGTGCCCGTTGTGGCGCTACTTCACGAGGGCGAATTGATCAAGGGCGTACCCGCTGATCCGCATGACGTGCCAGTCCGGCAGGTCGCGACACCTTCGGGGCTCCTGACACAATTGGGGTGATCTGCGAGAGGAGGCCGGTTGGAGCTGAATGTTTGGCTTCTCCTATCGGCCGCAATCGTCATCGCCGCAATCGCGTCCGTCCGGGTGGCCCATCGGACCGGTCTGCCGTCACTCCTGATCTACCTGGGCATCGGCCTGCTGATCGGCGAATCAGGACTGGGGATCCAGTTCGAGAACGCCGAGCTCGCTCAGCAGCTGGGCCTCATCGCGCTTGCCGTCATCCTGGCCGAAGGCGGCCTGACCACGAACTGGGGGCACGTGCGCCAAGCCGTGCCCTCCGCTCTGGTCCTGGCCACGGTGGGCGTGGTGGTGAGCATCAATGTGCTCGCTGTATGCGCCTATGCCCTCCTTGACCTGGACTGGCATACGGCGCTGCTGCTCGGCGCAATCCTCGCCTCCACCGACGCCGCCGCGGTGTTCTCCGTCCTACGGACCCTGCCGCTGCCACCCCGGCTGGCCGGAATCCTCGAGGCCGAGTCCGGATTCAATGACGCGCCGACCGTGATCGTCGTGGTCGCGCTGAGCGCCGCGCAGCAGGCGATGCCCACGGTATGGGAGGTGATCATCACAGCCGTCTACGAGCTGGCGATCGGCGCGGCCGTTGGATTGGCGATCGGCCCCCTCGCCGCCTACCTGCTGCGCAGCGTCGCCCTCCCCGCCTCCGGCCTCTATCCGATCGCGGTCATGGCCGTCGCGTTCCTCGCCTACAGCGGGGCCGCCTGGGTCCACGCGAGCGGGTTCCTGGCGGTCTATGTGGCCACACTCATCCTCGGAAACAGCCGGCTTCCCCACCGGGCGGCCACACGCGGATTCGCGGAGGGCACCGCGTGGCTGGCCCAGATCGGCCTGTTCGTCATGCTGGGCATGCTGGCCAGCCCTTCCGAGCTGACGACGGCCATCGTGCCCGGATTGGTGGCCGGCACCGCTCTGGTCCTGGCCGCCCGCCCCCTGTCGGTGATCGTCAGCGCGCTTCTCGTACGGCTCGCGCGGATCGACCGGCTCGGCTGGCGCGAGCAGGTCTTCCTGTCGTGGGCCGGATTGCGCGGCGCGGTGCCCATCGTGCTGGCGACCATTCCCTGGGCGGACGGCCTCAACGGCGCGAAAGGCCTGTTCAACGAGGTCTTCGTCATCGTCATCGTGTTCACCGTGGTGCAGGGCCCGACGCTGCCGTACATGGCGAGGCTGCTCGGCCTCGGCGGCGAGGGCGAGGCGCGCGACCTGGACGTGGAAGCGGCGCCCCTCGAAGAGCTCAACGCCGACCTGCTCCAGATCCGCATTCCGCGTGGATCGCTCATGCACGGTGTGGAGATCTTCGAGCTCAGGCTCCCCAAGGATGCGGCGATCACGATGGTGGTCCGGGACGGAAGTTCGTTCGTTCCGGCCGGCGACACACGGCTGCGCGCCGAGGACCAGCTCCTGGTCGTCACGACCGCGGCGATGCGCGACCGTGTCGAACGACGGCTGCGCGCGGTGAGCCGCCGTGGCAAACTCGCTGGATGGTACGGGGAACGTGGGGACTAATTCCCGACCGGATGTCGTTTATGATTAGCAGTCACCTGGACCGAGTGCCAGTCTGTCGAGCGGGAGTCCGAGGAGGAGCGCGTGCCCACGTACGAGTACGCCTGCACTGATTGCGGCGAGCGGCTCGAGGTCGTCCAGAAGTTCACTGACGACGCCCTCACGGTCTGCCCCCGGTGCGAGGGGCGGCTGCGCAAGATGTTCAACGCCGTGGGGATCGTCTTCAAGGGTTCCGGGTTCTACCGCACGGACAGCAGGGGCTCGAACAGCGTCCCCGCCAAGGCCGGGGACAAGACCCCCGAAAAGACCTCTGAGAAGTCGTCGGAAAAATCATCCGAAAAGGCGCCGGAGAAGACCAAGTCCGACAAGCCCGCTTCGAGCCCCGCGCCGACGGCAGCGCCCGCGGCTTGAGCGCCTTCCGCCTGGGGTTATCCACAGGCGGTTGGTTGTCCACAGGGCGGCGGACGGGGTGCGAGTGATTCGCTAAGGTCGGCGCCATGGGCAATCGGGTTGGCATAGGGGTCATCGGCGGTTCCGGGTTCTATTCGCTGCTCGACGACGCCGAGGAGATCGACGTCGCGACGCCTTATGGGCCGCCCAGCGACAAGATCACGCTGGGCCGGATCGGCGACCGGGCGGTCGCCTTCGTGCCGAGGCATGGGCGTGAGCACCAGTTTCCGCCGCACCGCATCCCCTATCGGGCCAACATGTGGGCGCTGCGTTCGCTCGGCGCCCGGCAGATCCTGGCCCCGAGCGCCGTCGGCTCGCTGAAGACCGAGCTCGGCCCTGGTGCGCTCGTGATCCCCGACCAACTCGTCGACCGCACGGCAAGCCGGGCGCAGACCTACTACGACGCCGGCGGCGCGGTCCACGTCTCGTTCGCCGACCCTTACTGCCCGTCCGGCAGGGTCGCCGCCGTGAACACGGCGCGCGACGCCGGCTGGGATACGGTCGACGGCGGCACGCTCGTGGTCATCGAGGGCCCGCGCTTCTCGACCAGAGCCGAGTCGAAATGGTTCGCCTCGGCCGGTTGGTCGATCATCGGCATGACCGGTCATCCTGAGGCCGTTCTGGCCCGTGAGCTGGCCCTGTGCTACACCTCGCTGTCGCTTGTGACCGATCACGACGCCGGAGTCGAAGCGGGCGAGGGGGTCACCCACGATGAGGTGATGGCCTTCTTCGCCCAGAATGTCGAGCGCATGCGCTCCCTGGTGGGAGACGTCGTGACCGCTCTCCCCGAAGAGCGCACCTGTTCCTGCGGCAACGCCCTCGACGGCATCAAGCTCCCGTTCGAACTGCCTTAGTCGGCGCGTCCACCTCGAGCCGTTCTCCGCAAGTTTCATGCCAACTGGGGGTTGGGACCATGCGCGTGCGGTTCATGCGCGTTCTGGGGCGGCGCCGGCGCCTGCTCGCCGCCATCCTCGCCGCGGCCGCGGCGGCATGCGCATTGCTGTCGATCCAGCCGCCACCTGGAGTGGCGGTCCTCGCAGCGGCTCGCGACCTGACCGGCGGACGTCTGTCGGCCGCCGACATTACGCCCATCCGCCTGCCGGCCTCCGCGGTGCCTGACGGTGCGCTCCGCGAGGGCGCCAAGGTGGCCGGACGGGTGCTGGGAGGTCCCATGCGCAAGGGCGAGCCGCTCACCGACGTGCGGCTCCTCGGCCCGAGCATGCTCTCCGCGTACGGCCCGGGCCTGGTCGCGACGCCGGTGCGGATCGCAGACGGGGAGGCCGCGCGACTTCTGTCGCCGGGAGACGTGGTCGACATCTTCGGATCCGACGCGGAAGGCGTTCAGGCCTCGGTCGTGGCCGCCGAAGTCCCGATCGTGGCCCGTCCCGGTGTGGGCGACCCATCGCAGGGCGCCTTACTCGTGCTCGCCACCACACCTGGCCAGGCCGCCCAACTGGCTCAAGCCCAAGCCGGAGGCCACCTGTCGTTCGCCGTCCACTTCCGATGACAGCGCACCGACGAGACCGGCCGCGCTAGAGCAGCGACCCGACAGCGGGGTCATACTCCCAATGCCACGGCTCGAAGGGGCTGTGATACGACCAGTCCGGGTGGATGAAGCCAAACCGCTTGCTGTTCGCCTCCAGCCAGTTGAACTGGATCGACCGGAAGTGTTCGACGCCGCCACAGAGGTCGACGGCCATACCGAGGCCGTGATTACTGCGACCGGGAATGGCCGCGAGGCCGGGCCGTGTGTAGTAGACCCGTTGCTGCTCCGCCAGGCTCCGGTAGCTGTCGGAGACGCAGATGGGCACACCGAATCGCTTCCGGTAAGCGATGTTGAGGTCGGCGAACGCGATGGCCGCGTCGGCGCGCAGCTCTTCGCCGGTCTCAGGCAACGGGCAGAGGATGGTCTTCGGGAGCAGGCCGTTCGGATACTGCGCCGCCTGGGCGACACGCGTCGGGTCGCACGCCGACGCTCCGCGACCGCCCTGGTTGACCTTCACACCCAGCTTGGTGAGCGCCTGCGTTAGCTGTTTGATGACCTTCGTCGAGCGCTGCCGCAAGGAGTCGATCTCGGCGTCGAGCTCGGCCTCCTCGAGCAGCGAACGGGCCCGTAGCTCCTGCGCCTCCTCCGCCAGCTTCTGCTGCTTCGCGAACAGCTTCGCCGCGTCGTCGACGACGTGGTTGCGCCCGGCGACCAGGTGGCTGACGTCGCTCATGGAGCGCAGCGTGCCCTGAGCGTCCCCGCTGAGCAGGAATTGGCCGAGATCGTTCTGCGTCGGATCCTGATACATGAACTCGACCAGGTCGGACAGCGGGCCGCGCACCTTGGCCAGCTCCTCGTCGGCGACCTCGAGCTCCGCCAGCTTCTCGCTCAGCTTCCGCTGCGAGTCGTCGAACTTCTTGCGCCGCGCCTCGAGGGCACGCGTGGCGTCCTCGATGCCCTTGGTGGCGACCTGAGCTTCTTTGCGCAGCTCGGTGAGGTTGATCGGGTCCTTCGCGTCGGCCCGCGCGACCTGCGGACCGGTCAGGGACGTCATCACCATGAGTACCGCGATCAGACCTGCTGATCGAGGCGCTCGCACGATGACTCCTCCCTTTGCGAACTCGTGGTCCTGGTCAGGCACGCACGTTACTACAGCCGAGTAACCACCTGGACCCAAGTCACAAGACCCGATCTGCGTGAATCTGCCGTCGTTTGTCGGTGTTTGCTGTCGGAGCCTGCGCTTGGCACCATCGGCGCCCTATGTCTAGGAGTACGCACGAGATCGCGTTCCCGCTCACCTCGTCCGACTCTCACATCGCCCTAGAGGGCCCATAGCAGCGATCTACGCTGGAGCCCGCTCTACGCAGAGCTCCCAGAGCCAGGTGTCGCGCCACTCCTGCGGGCAGCCCGCTTTCTCCTCCTGCGGAGGGGGCGGATCCGCCACCCGATGCACCCGCGCGGCCGACCGAACCACGGGAGCCGCCCTGGGTGGCACCCACCGCGACGACATGGCACCTTGCGGCGCGGGGACGACCCCTCTGTAGACGCGGTCAGGCTTGGGCCGACGCCGCTCGTGCTCGCCACCCCTTGGCACGAGGCCCCCTGAATCGGCGCCATCGGAAGGCCCGGTGGCCACCTTCGCCGACGGCCGCGAGCCGTAGCCGGTGAGTTGTCCCACGAGCAGCCCGATGCCCAGAACCGCCGGAGCGACCAACCCCAGCACGAGCACAACGGCCCGGCCTCCCGTTGCCGTGGAACCAGCCTCGACGTACCCGCGTCGCCTTGCAGTCACGAAGAGCGACGAAACCAGACCACCGGGCCCCAACCGAGCCCACTTGCCAGGCCTTTTACTCCCGCTCAGAGCACTGATGACCGGAACTCCCAGCGGCCGCCCCGCGCCCGAGTCACACACGGTGCCGACTTTCGCTACGCTTAAGGCCCATCGGCTCCCGTAGCTCAGGGGATAGAGCACAGGTTTCCTAAACCTGGTGTCGTAGGTTCGAATCCTACCGGGGGCACCACCCTCTGACCTGGCGAAACACTGTCCGGACGTGATCGATGATCTACGCTTTGACAGCAGTCGTTGACAGCAGAGGGCTGATCATTTCGCCCTCAGGCAACAGAAAGGGCGCGGGACCAGCCCGCGCCCTTGCCTTCCGAGAGCGTCTACATGACACTTCCCGGTAGATCGAACTCGCCCGAGCGCGCGCCCTTCAAGAAGGCCGCCCACTCCGTGTGGGTGAACACCAAGATCGGCCCTTGCCCGGCCTGCTTGGTGTCACGCACGAGCACACGCTGGTCGTCGAGACGGGCCTCGACACATCCTGACCCGTCTCCCGACCAGCTGCTCTTGACCCACTGTGTGGTCAACATCAGTCAGATCTCCCTCGCGATGGATTCGAGGACCTTCAAGCTGTCCTCGGGACGCATGGCCGCAGCAGTCAGCTGCGTCCAGCGACGCTCATAGTCGCGTACGAAGATCTGCTCACTCGTGATCGCCTCACCTGGCGCGCCCTCCACGAACACGTACGGAGGATCCGCCGGAATCGTGATCAGCACGAACGCCCCGCCCATCCCCGGATGCGCGCCCACGCTGCGCGGCAGGATCCGCAGAGTCACATGCGGCAGCTCGGCCACCTCGGCCAGATGAGCGAGCTGGGCGCGCATCACCGCCGGCCCGCCGACCGGAGTGTGGAGCGCGTTCTCGTGCAGCGTCACGCTGACGACTATCGGGTCGGGGCCGGCCAGCAGCCGCTCCTGCCGGGCCATGCGCGCCCGCACCTGAAGCTCCACCTTCGAGGGTTCCGCGGTCCCGGCCTCGAACACGGCCCGCGCGTACGCCTCGGTCTGCACCAGACCCTCGACCAGAAGCGGCTGCCACGAGCGGATCTCCTCCGCCTCGGTCTCCAGCGCGATATACGGCCCGAGCACCGTCCGGTACGGCCACCACCACGGCCGGGCAGCCGCCTGCCGCGCAAGCCGCAGGCACGTCTCCCGCAGGCCGGCGTCGGCGCCGAACAGATCCAGAGCGGCGATCAGCCCGTCCTCGGATACACGGACTTTCCCGATCTCGATACGGCTCACAGTGGCCGGACTGCACCCGATACGACTGCCTACCTGCTCAAGAGTGAGGCCCGCGCCCTCACGCAGTTCCCGGAGCCATCGCCCGAGCCGTTGGCCCCGCAGCGGCGGACTGATTCGGTGGTCCACACCCTGATTGTCGCGCCGCTCCGCCAGGAAGGAAGGCGACCATATAACAATCATTGCATTTTGCATTTCCTACGGGGTGGTGACAATCAACACCCGATCCGCCGGCAGAACGGCCTCCCGCCCATCCGGGTAACGCAGCACGAACACCGGGACACCCGGCTCGATCCGGAATTCGCGGCGCTCCTGATCGGTCGGCATACGTGATCCGATGGCCACATGCGGCGGCACCTCGACCTCGTCCACGTCGGACTCCGGCCTGACCCGGGATCCGCGCTGTGTCGTCGTGACCAGCCCCTCCGCCCGCAGCAGCCCCATGGCCCTGCGCACCGAGTCCCGGCTGATCCCGAATTCGCGGACGTAATCGGTCTCGGCGGGCAGGCGCTGTTCCGGGTGCAGCTCCCCCCGCTCGATCTGGCCCCGGACAAGATCGGCAAGCTGCTTGTACACCGGGCGATCGGCGGACGGGTCGATCATGGAACCGACCGTACGGAGCACCGTTCGTGCGTCCGAATGCGCGTACGTACGAACGTACGTACAACCCGCGAGTAATAAGTGTCCTACGCGCGAGTTGATGTCTATCTCGTGGCGCCCGCGGCGTCAGTCAGGGAGGAGGTTCCCGAGGACCGCCCAGAAGGTGATGAGCACGGCAGGGACGATGAACAGGTAGCCGAGGACCAGGCCGGCGACCGCGCTCCCCCGCCCCGCCCGGCGCCCGTCCTTCGTGTCGTTAAGGCCCAGGTGCCCGAGGATGATCGCCATCAGGCAGGGGATGCCGAACACGCACCAGCCCCCCAAGATCCCGATGATGCCGAGGACGAGGGAGGCGGTGGCCAGGCCGGACGTCTGCGGTGCCTGCACATACACGGGCTGCGGCGCGGGCTGCCCATACGGCGGGTACTGCTGGCCGTAATAGTTCGGGGGCTGGGTGGAGGGATTCCAGCGGGGATCGGGTTCGGGTAAGTACGGATTCATGGCGGCCTCGGCGTTTTGGGGAAGTCGGGTTCAGCGTGACAAAAGACGCTCAGCCTGTCGCGCAGGTTGACCCGATTCGCTCCTTAGCCGACCCGCCGCCTTACGCCTCGTCCCTCGGCATCCCGTACAGCAGCACATACCTCTCGGCCGAAAGGACTATGTCGGCCATCTCGACGACCCGCTCCCGCCCCTCCGGAGGCACCCGGCCGTAGTACATGCGGCGGATGGCGAACACGATGCTGCCCGGCGGTACCCGCAGCGCAGCACATTCCTCGGCGGCCCCGAGCCGGGCACGTACCTCCTCGGTGCTTCCGATGATGCGTACCCCGATGCTGTGCATGCGGTCCATGACGCCGACGTGCGGGCCGTCCTCCGGCAGAGCGACCGGGGTGCCCTCGGTCAGGGCGAGTGGCTCCCAGGACGTGCTGAGCTCGCTGGGTTCGCCGTTCGCTTCGAACACGTAATCCGTCCGCACGACATCCTCGGCATCGCCTTCCTCGCCGAGTCGGAGGCGCTCGCGGACCTCGGGTGGCGCTACGGCCGTCACGGTCCGGTAGGACCAGGTGCCGCGCATGTCCTGCCGCTCCATGTCCTGCCGGTACGGCGACCCTGTGCCGAACGGAACGGTCAACCGGAGGGTGAACGAGCGCGTGGTCAGGCGCTGCTTCGGCTTGGCGCGCACGTAGGTGCCCGAGCCGGAGCGGGCCTCTGCGAGACCTTCGGACACGAGGATCTGGGCGACCCGGACCGCGACCGAATCGGAGACGCCGTACTCCCGCATCAGCTCGGGCCGGGACGGCAGCCGAGCGCCCGGCGCGAGCTCGCCGGACAGGATCTTCTGCCGGAGGGCTTCGACGATGCGCAGATACAGCGGGCGATCTTCGGTCACAAGGGACAGCTTGACAGGCTGCGGCCTCAGCTTGCAAGCTGAGGCCATTGTTCTTCTTCTGTGGCCTCAGCCTAGGCAGGCGGTTAGATGTACACGACGTCGCTCCCCCCGAGTCCCGACTCCCCCGGCGTAGCCGCCGCGTGGGCGCGCGGCATCGCCGCCGCCGAACGGCCGGCCCGCGCCGACGAGGCCGAGCAGGTCGCCCGCGCCCTCGTCGACCAAGCGGTGCAGCGCACCCCGGCCGGGGCTCAGATCCACGCCACCATCACGGTCACCGGCGACGGCCTGATGATCGAGGTCCGCGACCCGTCCGGCGTCCAGACCTCGGACGGTGCCGCATGGGCGGTCGTGTCCGGCGTGACCAGCTCGTACGGGACCAGCGGCGGACCGGAGGGCCACACCGCGTGGGCCGAGCTGAGAGCAGCGTCATGACCCGGCCGTGGTCCGAGCGCATGCCCGCCGACCCGCGCGCCCCGCTGACCATCGCTGACCTGGAAGCCCGTTTCCCACGCTGGACGATCTGGCAGTCCGACACCGGCCGGTGGTGGGCCACCAGCGGCGACGCCCTCACGCTCGACCAGCAGGCGGCAGGTTGCCAGGCCACCGTGAACGCAGACACCGCCGATGGGCTGTGGGACGTGCTGCTCGAGCAGGAGCGCTTGAGGGAGGACACGGCCAGATGAACGGCGCCTGGTACGCACTCTTCTTCGGCTGGCACCCACCCGCCCAACTTCCCGGCCTGGTCAGCACGTGGCGGTACCACCGCCTGGGCGACCCGCCGGAGACCAAGCTGATCACCATCAACGTTGATGGCGTCTACGAGGACGGCGAGCTGGTCGAACTCGATGAGGCGCTCGCGCTGTGGATGATGCGCCGCACCGTCCAGCTCATCGATGACGGGTGGTCGGTAACCGGCCACCGCGCCTGGAACGAACCGCGGCCGCCCCACACCTGGACCGAATCGCGCCCGACGAAAGGCACCCGACATGGGATGGATCAACCCTAGCCAGCAGGCGCGCGACCACGCAGGGAAGCGCAACCTCTGCGCCGCCGACGGCAAACCTGGCACCAAGACCGACCCGCTCGGCAAGACCGAGGATGGCTGGCGGATCCACGAGAGCCACTTCACCGACCCCGGCGACGGCTTCTACGGCCAGCAACAGCAGGACTAGGCGCCACCCGAACGTCCGCCACCACAACCTGAAGATCCAAGCGAGAGGACCATGCGATGGCCAGCCCCGACCAGCTACGCGACCCTGCCGCCATCCTCGCCGACCTCGAAGCCACCACCGCCGAACGTGACGCAGCCCCGGCCGGGAGCCGAGAGCGCTACACCGCCGAACTGTGGGTGGAGCACTGGCGGCGCGAATTCAACGAAGCGACCAGCGAAGGCATGTAGCCCACACCCCGGAGAGGAAACCCCCCGATGCCGCTTACGAGACGAGACATCAAGGCCGCCCTCGAGCAGCACGCCAGAGACAACACAGTCCGAAACGACAACCGGCGGCATGCCGAAGCGTGGGCCGGCCGAGTGCTGGCGAAGCTCCAGGCGGACAAAGCCCAGCAGGAGAAATAGCCGACCGCCCGCAGCCCTAACCCGGACGGCCCGGCCGGGCGTTCCAGCGCCCGGCCGGGCTTCGAACACCCGACCCTGCACAACCAGGAGCCGAGCAGTGATAGACGTACAACAGGCAGCGAGCGACACGCCAGAGGCCGCACCGGCCCGGCCCACCGTCCGCGCCCTGGCTGGAGACCAGAGCATCCGACGATCCGCCGTGTCCACCATCGTGATCGTCGCGATCGTCGGCACAGCCATCTCCTCCTGGCACGCCTACGAGCTCATCCACGGCGCCGGGGAACCGCCGATGGTGGCGGCCGGATACCCGGCCCTGATCGACGGCGTGATCTTCATGGCGTCCATGGTCATGCTGTGGTGCTCCCGCCGCCGCGTCCGTCCGCCACTGCTGGCGTGGCTGGCGCTCGCCTTCGGCGCGCTGGTCACCCTGGCCGTCAACGTGGCTCACGGCTGGCAGGCAGGCAACCTGTCCGCCCTGGTCAGCGCCATCCCGCCGCTGGCCGTCATCGGCTCCTACGAGCTGCTCATGCGGCTGCTGCGTATGGCGGCAGCCGACACCTCCCGCGCTGCCGACTCCAGCGACGCCGGCCACCCCGACGCCGACCGGCCAGAGATGGCCGAGGACTCGGCCGCCGCGCCGCCACCCCCGCTCACCCTGGCTGACGCCGTCCTCGCCGCCTACCCCGAACACGGCTCCGTCCGTGCCACGGCTCGCGCCTTCGGCGTCCCCCGCAGCCGGGTCGAGAAGATCCTCCGCGACGACGGCCAGACCATCACCGAACCGGCCGACGAGACGCCCGCTGACGACCAGTTGGCCGACGACGCGGAGGCCGCGTGAGCGCCACGCCGGACCAGCCCCCGCCACTGCGGATAGTCCGCGGCGACCAAGCCCGCGGCGGTGGCGACGAACCTCACCCAGACCGCGTCCAGCGGCCGGGGCTCGACGGCGTCATCCGGAACGATTGGGAACGATCCGGAACGCTCCGGCCCGGCGCGGAACGGCTGGCCACCGACGCCGAACGCGCCGGCGTGCTCGAGGTCCGCGGCGACAGCGAGCTCGCCGAGCGGGACCCGTCGGACGACGTGCGCGAGATCGAAGGCCGCATCGTCGACCGGCCCGACACCAGCATCGCCCTGCGGGTCGCCGGCCGCGTCGCGCGCCTGCCCCGATCCGAACGGCTACGCCTCCTCGGCCAGGCCCTCCTGCGCGAGGTATGGACGACCGCACAAGGCGGCCACTCCTGGGCCGCCCGGGCATGGGACGCCCGGACCCACGGCGTCTACCGGCGGCAAATCCGCGCCCTGGACGCGATGGGCGACCGCGCAGCGCTAGCGGAATGGCTCGACCGGCACAATTCCCACGCCAACGACCGGGCGCGGCGGGCGATGGACCGGCCGAACATCGTCGTCGGGATCCTGAAGATCCTGATCATCATCGTGGTGGTCGTGCCGATCCTGCTTCTGCTGACCTCGCTCCTGGTCTGGTGGACCGGCGGCCAGTTCGCCACGGTGTGGATCGGCGCGGCCGCCGTGCTGCGGTTCGTCTTCGACGTGATCGACTTCATGTGGCACTGGGTCCTGCCCGCGGTTCCGTGCTTCCTGCTCGTCGCCATGCGGCGCGAGGGTCGCCGACGCGGTATCACCCCCGCCTGGCTGGTTCCTCCCAGCGAACGCAGCCGCGACACCAGCGGCGAGCCGATCACCCCGTCGATCGTGGTCACCGCCCTGCGCGACCTCGGACTCGCCGAGCTGCGTAAGGCGATCGCCAAGATGGGCGACGCCGGCGCCGGCATGCTCAGCCCGATCGCCATCGCCGGGTGCGGCGTCGAGGTCGACGTCAGTCTGCCGTCCGGCGTGTCCACCGACGAGGTATTGAAGCGGCGGCGCAAGTTCGCCGAGAACCTCGGCCGCCACGAGCACGAGGTGTTCCTCACCATCCCACCTCAGCCGCGTACCGTGCGGGTGTGGGCGGCCGACTCCGGCGCTCTCGACGAGCCGATCGGACCCTCCCCGCTGGTCACCGACCCCGACGCGCGGTCCGACTACAAGAGCGGCCGCGCGCCGTGGGGGCAGGACCTGCGCGGCGACCCCGTGGCCATCAGCCTGTTCCAGCGGCATGTGCTGTGCACGGGCCTGTCGAATCAGGGCAAGACCGCCGCACTGCGCGCGCTCGCGCTGTGGCTGGCCAAGGACCCCAGCGTCGAGTTCCGGATCGCGGACCTGAAGGGCTTCGGCGATTGGAGCATGTTCGACGGCCTGGCCACCGTGCTGATCGAAGGCCCGACGGACGAGCATGTCATCGCGGCTACGGAGATGCTCGAACAGGGTGTCGCCGAGATGGAACGCCGGATTCAGGCGCCGGCGGGCACGAAGTTCGACCCTCTGCTCTTGATCGTGGATGAGGCGCAGGTCGCGTTCATGTGCCCCGAGAAAGACCAGACCGGCCGCCCGTACGGCGGGACGAAGGCCACGAGCCGCTACTTCAGGGCCGTCAGGAAGATCCACAACCAGGGCCGTGCCGTCGATGTCCTCCTCTGGCAAGGCACCCAGGACCCAACCGATCAGAACCTGCCCAAGCTGGTCCGCGAAGGCGCCCACATCCGCGCCAGCCTGGTCGTCGGCACCGAAGAGCAGGCCCGGATGGCGCTCGGTGACAAAGCCATCGACGGTGGCGCCGCCCCGCACAAGCTGCGCCAGGGCCTCGACAAGGGCGTCCTGGTCAGCAACGGCGAGGGCCTGAAACTCCCGCCCGGCCAGTCGTCGCTGACGATCCGCACCCACTTCGTGGACGGCGACGAAGCCGCCGACGTGGCCGACCGAGCGAAGGCCGGACGCCGCGGCGTGCGTACCCTCACCGCCGTCGAGACCCTCGAGGAAGAGCGGGACCTGCTCGCCGATCTGGACGAAGTCCTCGAAGCCGAGCGGATCAAGCTCTCGGACGCCACGGCGCTGCTGCGCGAGCTCGCGCCCACGTGGCCGGCGTACGCGTCGCTGACCGGCGCCGAGCTGGCGCGGCTGCTCGACGCAGAGGGCGTGCGGTGGACGCGGACCGGCAACGTGATGCGGCTCGACCCCGACGACGTACGACAGGCGCTCGAGCTTCGGGAGGGCGAGTGAGTGACCGTGCTCGGGCGCCGGGCGAGCCGTGCTATGCCCTCGCTCCAGCCCCTGATTCGGGCCCTGCTCACTCACTAACTTCACTCATTTACGCAGGTCAAAGCCCCTAATCCGCCCAAGGTAGATCACTAACTCGATTCGCTGGGACTAACTCACTGAAAGGACCGCCCCGATGCCCCCCAAGACACGCGCCACGACCGCCCGGAAGCCGCCCGCGAAGCGCTCGCCGAAGCGCAAGCGCGTCACCGTCCGCAGCCCCGTCACCGTCACTCTGTTCCAGTGCAAGCGCTGCAAGCTGAAGACCAACAACCCACTCCGGAAGCTCTTCCACACATGCATGGTCGGCTTCACCGCGGCGCAGAAGGCAGCCGCCCGCCGCAATCTGGAGGCCGCCCGCAAAGCCCGGCGCAGCTGATGGACAAGCTGCCCGCCCTCATCCTCGCGGTCGCCGCCGTGCTGTGGCTGCTGCGCCACCTGGCCCTGTACAACCGGCGCAACTGCCCCAGCTGCAAGGGCGCCGGGAAGCTCAAGTCGGGCGTGTTCGGCGAGCGGTGGCGCTCGTGCGGCCGGTGCGGCGGCTCGGGCCACGTACGCGGCTGGCTCGGCCGGCCGGAGTGATGCCCGCCCCAACAACCAGAGAAGGGAACGATCATGAAACTGGCTCGGACGCGCACGGAGGCGCTCGAACGCAACGGCAACTCCTCAAAGCGCCACCTCGAGCAGGCCGCAGCCGCTCAAGAGCGCGGCGACGCCAACGAGATGGAGCGCCACCTGGCAGTGGCCGCCGACCTCGACAGGGTCGCTGAGGGCATTGCCCGCGGCGACTACGACGACGTCATCGGAGATTGACATCCATGCCCGGCCAGGCTGAGCCTGACCCTCATGGACGAGCGGTGGTTGGGCAGCGACGACGCCATGACGTGGACCTCGCGCGAGGTGCCGCCGCTGCCGGATGACCTGCTCGCCGAGCTCGAGGAACGGTACGGCCCGATCACCCGCTGGACGGCCGAGCAGTGCGCGGAGATCGGGCCCGAGCGGATCGAGCAGCTGATGGCATGGGTCGACCGTCCCGACGTACGGGCGTTGCTCGAGCAGGACTCAGGCGGGGCGTAGCTCGGCCAGGTCCACGTGCTCGGCGAGCTCGGCCGCGTCCCGGGCGAATGCGACGAAGTAGCCGTGGCGGGTCACCAGCAACCGCGACTCGCCCGGCACGGCGTCACGGTCGCCGGCCATCCGCGCGAAGATGAGCGGCCAGCCGACCAGTTCTACCTGCCGGACCCGGATACCGGCCGGTCCGACGAGGACTTCCCCCATCTCCCCATGGTGCGCGTTGGTGCGCGGACGGCTACGAGCGGGGGTGGTGCTCGTCCGGCATGAGATCGAGATCGGCGCAAAGCGGTGTTCTACTATCGAACGCGTGAACGAGTACGGTCCCATTCGCTACAGCGACGCCCCCGTCCCGATCCCGCCGCTCGTCGGCTACGTCCCCGCCGGCCGGTACGAGGAGGTCGCCGCCTGGCTCCTCGCGCTCAAGCTCGCCGAGGACAGGAAGAGCTGGGACTGCCTCATCTGCTGGGTGCGCACCACGCCCCCGCTGAACGGGCGGGAGGTGGTGCACTCGCAGGAGATCTTGTGGGTACCGCAGGCCAAGGTACGCAAGCTGCCCGGATTCCGAGACGAGGACTATGCCCGGGTGCCGCGACTGCGAGATCAACCGGCCTGACCGGCCCGGGCCGCGCGGCGTAGCGCCTCCCGGGCGTGCTCCGGAGCGGCGTGGCCCTGCCAAAACGGGTGCCCATACAGCTGGTCGATCAGGCGGCCGCGTTCGGCGCGCGCCGCCGCGAGCTCGCGCCGGTCCTCCTCGGACACCGCGGCTTGGCCGAGGGCGATCGCAGAGCCGGAGGGGAGCCGGGCCACGATGTCCGCTACCCGCCGCTCGGCCGCCCAGTACGCGCGCTGCGCCTCGATCAGCTCCGGCGGAAACTCCAGGTCAGCCATGCTCTTCCCCCCTCGCGCGACCACCGATCATACGAGGTCCGGGAACGCCGAAACGCCCCGCCCCCATGAAGGGAGCGGGGCGTTCCATTTCCCGTCTGCCCGAGCCACCGAGCGAGGGCGGGGAGATCTACCGGCGCACAGCCGACAGGCCAGCCGGTTTCACCATCGACGTCTGCCGCACGAACGCGGCGACGGCCAGACCCACGAACGTCATGATGCTGGCCGTCTGCGCGTTGGAGGCGTGCCAGCCGAACGCCAGCCCGAGCGAGATCGCCGACTGAGTGAAGCCCAGCAGCGCCGACTTGATCGACCCGCCGTTGTCGATCGCCTTCGTACGGAACGCGACGTACACACCGGCCGCCGCGAGGATCGCGGCGTTGATGAGGGCCACCTGGGCGTCGGAGATGGGCAGGAAGAAGGCGGCGAGCAGCTGGACGCCGCTGCCGAGGAGGCTCGCCCAGATGGCGGGCTCGCCGGTGAGTTCGTTGTTCTGCACTGCTACCTCCGTTGGAGGGATGGGCCGTCACTCCAAGCGGACGGCCACGTCTGTTGGGGTCAGACCCGTGGCGGCCAGCACCAGGAGCCGGGCGGCATGTCGGCCGGGTCGACGGCTTCGGGCACGTTGAACTCGGGGAAGCCGCCCTTCTCGCCGGGCGTGAAGACCCACAGGTGCACGTGCTGCGGCGAGTCGAGTGCCGGGACCTCGCCAGCCGCGATACCGCGCGGGTCGAGGGAGTCGACCGTGCCGGTGACGATGGCGGCGCGCATGGCCTGGTAGCCGAGCTTGCCCCGGTAGTGGACGATCCGGCCGAGGGTGGGCTGGGGCATGAGTCTCCTCAATCGAAGGGTGGAAACAGGAAGACCAGCCACGCAGCGGCCCACGAGAGGGGCACGAAAGGGCTGGTCAGAGGATCAAAGTATGATCATGGCCAATAAAGTTAGGCTTGATCACACACCAGCGGGCGGCGGCTCAGCGGCGTCGAGGTGGACGGTGATGGAGCCGATCTCCTCGCGGATCCGCGCCAGCAACGCCTCCACATCCACCGCGCCATCACGAGACGCCAGCGCCCGGATCGTCGCATCCTGGGCGTCGAGCCGAGCCAGGATCGCCCGCGACTGCGCGTAGGAGTCCTTGCCGTACGCCCAGATCTGCCGCAGCGCCGTCCGCGGATCCACCTTGTCGCCCGCCTTGAACAGGCCCTCACGAGCCGCCCACAGGTCATCGGTGACTGTGCCGGTCAGCCGCTTGTAGACGGCCTCCGCGATGTCGTCGATCGCCGCCATATCGTCCTCACCCTCATAGTCGGGATCCCAGAACCCAGCCACTACGGCCGCGCTCCTGATGCGCCTCTTCACCGCGTCGCCGGTGTTGGCCTCGATCGTCTGCAGCCGCCCGTCAGGCAGCACTCGCTCGATCACACCGACGTGATCGATGTTCGCGATCGCGTCGCTGCCATCCCAGTCGAAGAACACGACACACCCCGGCCGGGCGTGCTTCCGAATGTTCTCGGACGTTCCCGGATGCCACCGGCCGAGGCCGCGGCCGTCCTCGGCATGCTTGACGGTCCACGCCCGGTCGCCGTTCGGCAGCACCGGGCCGGCGTTGCCGGAGCGGCGCGCCCACTCCGTCACCGAGATATCGCACCAGGCCGCGGCCAGGTACTCCGAGCCGTTGCGGTCGGCGTACGCCCGGGTCAACGCGTTCGGGCGGCCCGTCAGGCCGAGCCAGCGCCGCGCCTGGGCGAGGATCTCAGCCCTGCTCAACGCCGCGCTCCCGGTAGACCCCGTGCTCATCGGGCGGGCCGTACAGGGCGCGGAGCACGGCCTCCTCGTCGTCCTCGGTCGGGCCGGCGCCGCCGTGCGGTTCAGGGGGTAACACGGTCACAGGCCCTCCTCAGGCGGGTTGTGCTTACGGGACAGGCGCAGCCGGCGCACGCCGACCTGCGTGCGGATGAGGATCCACAGCTGCCAATACAGGACCACCGGGACGGCGGCGAACACGACGAGGCGGAGGATCAGAAACCATGGGGCCATGCGAAACGCGAACTGGCCTATCGACGTCAGCAGCAACACCGCGGCCAGCGTCGACGTCAGCGCCAGCACGAACGGCCCGAGCCTGGTCTGCCGCCACCTCACCAGCACGGCGTAGATGACCACGAACGCGACGGCCGGCAGCATGGACAGGTGGATCAGCAGGGATCCCACCCAGCGAAGCTCACTCACGCGGCGGCCCCTTCAACGCGTCGTCCAGCAGCCGGCTGAACCCGTTCTCTTCACGCAGCTCCCTCAAGGCGCGGCGCAGCGACAGCAGGAACCCCGACCTCTCCCTCGCTTCGGCGGCGTCCCGCTCCGTCCGCCGGCGCGACGCCTCCGCCTCCCGCGCCGCACGCGCCAGCTCGGGGTCATGCGGCTGGATCATGGTTCGCCGCCTCGATCTGCCGTCCGCGGATCTCCCGGAGCAGCTGCACGCCGACCTGTGCGCCCTCACTCGAGGCGAGGAGCGCGGCCCGGATCTCGTCGGCGTACCCGGCCCGGGTGGTGTTGTGCGCCTCGTGCTCGCCGGCGTAGAGCTCCCGCCACTCCTTGGCGCGCAGCTCGGCCGCGGCGACCCGTTCGTCTCGGTCCTTGCGGACGTCGGCCAGCTCCCGACCGGACACGATCGTGCCCTTGACCATCGCCCGGGCCAGGAATCCGAGGATGGACAGCAGCAGGGCGAGCGCGCCGCCCTGTACGGCGAGGACCTGCCCCCAGCCCATGCGTCAGAAGGTGATGGTGTTGTCGTCGTAGCTGCCCCGGTCGATCCGTGTCGAGCCGTTGTAGAGGCTGACGGCCTCCTTGCCGGAGTTGGCCCACACGTGGTTGTAGCGGCCCCAGTACACGTTCACGGCCCCGGCGATGTTCGCGCTGGGCAGGGTGTTCCGGCCGGTGTGGACGACCACCGTGCGGCCCGGCGCGAGGATCGGGTCGAGCTCGACGACTTCGGTGGCCGGCACGTCCCACGCGGAGTCGCCCTTGAACTCGAAGGTGTTGCCGGTGGCGTCCTCGATCGTCCACCCGGTGAGGTCGACCGACGCCAGGCCGATGTTCTTCAGCGCGACCCACTCGTACTTCGCGTTGGACGGCTTGTCGACGCCCTTCACGTTGTAGCGGACCGCCGCGATCTGCACATTGCCGCGGGTGTCGCCGGGCAGCGGCGCCTGATCAGCGGCAGCCGGGACAGCGAGGGCGGCGAGCAGGCCAACCGCGGCCAGGAGCCGGGTCAGGCGGGCGAGAGTTGCCATGTGACCTCCCATGCTCGGGCACCGGCAGAAAACCGGTGAGTGATGGACTCGATGAAGAACTCCTGGTCGATGCCCAAGCCCGAGTTGTTGTCCGCGACCAGATAGATCTTGTCGCCGATGCGCCTGCGAACTGCCTGCATGCGATGGGCGGCTGTCTTGTTGGCGACGAAACTCATGGCCATGATCGGCCGGTCGGTGGCGTGGGTATCCAAGACGAGTTGGGCGTACGTCAGCGCAGCGGTCGGACTGGCGAACAAATCCGCTGGGTTTCGGTAGGTTTTGATGGCTTTGTGCCGGTCCTGCGACGTGGTGTCATCCGCTTGCACGGACACCGTGTCGCCGGGCACGAGGGGAATCCCGGTCACCTGAATATCGGTGACCTGCTGTACAGCCCCGCCCACGCCCGTGTCGTAGGGCACCGTGAACGCGGCGTTCGTTCCAGCGGGGGTGTCGCCTTCGACGGGTATCGGGGCGTTGGACCCTCGCACGGCCAGCGTCCAAGCCGCCCAGCCCTGCGCCACGTTGGAGCTGCCGCCGAAGGTGCCCGGGTCCTCGGACGCGACCGTGGCAATCCTGTACGCCGTGCTCATCCACGCCGCGAGGTTCTCGAACGGTCCCGTTGAGCTGAAGGTTTGGCCGCCGTAGCCAGTCGGCGGAGTGGCGGTGATCGCCGATCCGGTCGAATACACGCCATAGCCGGCACCGGCTATGAACAGCGAGGGGATGGCGCCCCACGAGGGCGTGATCGCGGGTGGGTTCGGATTCCGGTTCGACCCGAACACGGTGCCGACGAACTCGACGCCACCCTCCAGATCGTCGAACCAGTCGGTTATGCGGTACAAAGCCCAGAACATCGCGGACGGAACACCGACCGTTCCGTTCCCGTCGATCGCAACGTTGACGCCGGACTCGTTGCCCGCGGCGATCCTCATCAGGACCAGCGGATACTGGGCTCCCGGCTGCGTGATCAGCGCGGTCCACCCGCTGGGTTCGTCCCCGTCCCAGGTGGCGCCGTCGGTCTGAGCGATCAGCAGCAGCAGGTCACCGGCTGCCGTGGTCGGCAGAGTGACATTCCAGGTGTAGTCCTCCTGGCCGCCGTTGTCGCCGGATCCGCCGGTGGTGGTCGTGATACCGGCCGGAGCTTGCGGCGCCGACACCTGCCGGGTGTGGCCGGTCCAGCGGGTGACCACGCCTAGCCCTGAATAGGAGGCCGCGAGTGTCACCGACTGGCCCGCGCTGAGCGCGTACGGCCCGGGATCGGTGTACAGCACCGCCTCGGCACCCAACGAGAACGGGCTGACCCCGGCGATGATCCTGTTGAAGACCTCGCGCCGCCAGTCGGACTGGCTGACGTCCGTCATGCCGAACTGGGCACCGACCGCGTCGGAGAAGCCGGCGGAGGCGCTCACCGAATCGCGGGCCGACCGAGCGTCGTAGGCGATCGGGCCTTCGTTCGTCTCGCGGACGAATCCATACTCGGTCTCTTCGACCCTGCGTGCGACCTCGAGCGCGGTGGTGGCGTCCATCGCGAACGGGCCGGTCGTGATGTCGCCGAGGCTGAGCGGCAGCGGCGGATGCAGCAGCCCGGCCTGTGCGAGGACCTCGCCGAGCAGGAGGCCGGTACGGCGGCCGGGCACCGACGTTGGCGGGGTGACGGTCTGGGTGGCCATCCGGCCGAGCCAGCCTTCGGCCTCGAGCACGGCGCTTTTGCGGGGGCCGGGTTCCACGGCGGGGGTGAGGTCGGTGACGTCGCCGGTCCACAGCACGCCCTCAACGGCCGAAGGCAGGCTGTCCCAGGTGTAGAAGGTGTCGGCCGCGGGGGTGGTGTCCCCGGTACCCCAGTCGGCGTAGATGCCTACCAGGGTGGCGCTGGTGTTGATCGCGGTAGCGGTGAAGGTTTCGACGCCCTCCAGGTAGACGGTGAGGTTCGCCCCGTCCAGTAGGACGCCGATGGTCGTCCCGGCGTACACCTCGATGGGGACGGCCGCCGCGACGGTTTCCGCGCCTGCGGTGACGTCGATCACCTGAAGCGCCGCGGCGGCCGCGTCTACGACGAGCAGGCTGTAGGTGTCGTCGGCCGTCATCCGGAACGCCAGGCCGACTCGGTTCGTCAGCGAGCCGGGGGTGACGGTCGCCTGCACGTAGCCGTCGGCGACCCCGGCGTCGACGTAGGCGAGGTGAGTGCTGCCGAGGTGGGTGGCGACCGCGGCCTCGGAGGTGATGGCCCATTGGTGGGTGAGCGGCTGCACCCACGATTGCCCGTACTCTTCGGCCCCGAGACCGGAGTTGTCGGCGCGGCGGAACCGGTCCCGCACGAGGGTGACGGGGTCGTCGACGACGGACTCCGCGGTGCGGAGCCGGGCTTTGACGCCCGTCTCCAGGCTGAACGGCGCCTGGTTGAGCGGGGAACTCTGCTGGAAGTAGGACAGCCGGTCGTCGTCGTTGAGCAGTGTTGCGCGGAGTTTGCCCGGCCCGGCGGTGCCGGTCAGCAGTGACGGCCAGTCCCGGCCTGCCGAGGTCTCCAGGGACAGGACGAGGCTGGTGACGTCCTCCTCGGGCTCGTCGAAGTCGCCGTCGTCGTCCCAGTCGATCTCGAGGATGACGTCGGAGATCACCGACCCGCCGGCGTGGGTGAACCGGGTCGTCGCCGTCCCGCCGAGCTCGAGTCCGCCCGACCCGGTGATCGAGCCGAGCTGGAGGCTGCGGGCTGCGGGGTACCAGTTCTGGCCGCGCTTGCGGTACGGCCGCCGCCGAACTGCGCGGTTGGGCAACTAGCCCTCCTTGACCCAGATAGTTCCGACGAACGTGAAGTCGTCGGCCGGGGTCGAGTCCATACGGACGAACAGACCCTCCGTCTGCAGGGCCTTCGGCTGGAGTTCCTCGTCCGGATACCAGATCTCGTAGGGGCTGTTGCGTTCGTTCCAGCCGATGTACTCGATCGTCTCGGTGTCTCCCGAGGTGGTGGCCACGGTCGTGTTGTTGGTCTCGCTGCTGAATGACGGGGCCTGGTTGGACTTGGACACGTCCTCTGGAGCGCCGGCCGATCCGCCCGAGCCAGAGGTGATGGTGGCCCGCATGCGGATGATCCGCAGCTGCAGCGACTCCTCGGCCGCGTCGCCGACCTCGGACACCTGGCCGAGCCGTATCCCGAGGATGCGGACGGGCAGGTCGTCGGCGGGGAGGATCTCCCACAGGTCGGAGTTGCCCCCGGCATTGGTCACCGTCCCGGTCCACGGGATGGTGAACACCTGGGTTCCGCTCATGTTCTCGCCTTCCTATGAACGCGCAGCGGCTGCCCCGTGAAGAAGGGGGACGACGCGGGGACGTTGTGGGTGACCGTGAGCTTGGGGTCCTGTGTGGTGCCCGTGTTGTCGGCCATCGAGAAGGTCATGCCGTCGGTGGTCGTCGGCGCGACGTTCAGGCGCTGCGCGGACGAGGACAACATCACGTAGACGGTTCCGGTCTTGATGTTGGTCGCCGTGACGAAGTTCGCCGAGGACGCCCACGTCTTGTAGGCGCCGGTCGCACCGAGGCCGGTCACATCACGGCTGGACAGGAGGGTCTTCGAGCCCAGCTGGGACCCGGGCACGTAGTCGGCGCTCGTCAGCGACGCACCCCAGTCGAATGTCCGCGCCTCGAGGTCCCACGTCGTGGCGTGGCTGTCGGTCACCAGCCACAGATCGAGGGTGACCGAGGTGACGATGTCGGTGTCGGTGATCGCGCTGGTGTCGAAGCTGAAGAACAGCTCATAGCAGGAGTAGGTCGCGCTGAGGAACTGTCCGCAGAAGCGGGACGTGTCGGCGGTGGTGACGTTGATGGTGCCGGTGCCCTCACGCGCGTTGGCGTACGTCGCGCTGTTGCCCTCGATCCGGCCGTCCGTGGTCGCGGAGAAGAACGTGTCGACCGTGCCGCTGGCGCCGCCGGTCCCGTCCTTCCGCCAGTTACGGCGCGCCGGCGTCCCAGCCACAGAGTCCTTCACGACCTGCAGCCACGCCGCATATGGGTCGCCGCCGTGCTCGTGGTGGACGGTGGGAGGGCAGATGATGCGGCGGTGCGGGTCGATGCGGACCTCGCGCCCGTCGGCCTCGTACAGGCGCACCCAGGCGTCCACGCCCACGATGCGGTCCTCGCTGTCGCGGATCAGGTCCGGCCGGCGCTGCAGGACGAGCCGCCGATCACCGAGCGGGACGGCGAGGGTGGCGTCGGCGTTGTCGTGCCAGGCTCGGGCGCACGCATCGTGGACGATCCCGGCCCGTTCGGCAGCGTCCACTCAGTCCGCCGTGTCCGCGAATGTCAGGCGCGGGGTGACCTGATAGAACTCGCCGTTGAACTCGAAGACGACCGGGCCGGGGAAGGGTTCGAACCACTGCAGCTTGTTGTCGGAGTGGCGGGTGACGTAGTAGCCGTACACCAGCTGCGGACTCTGATCGGCGCTGGAGGTGAAGGTTTGCGTCGCGTACGACCCGGTCGCCGGATTCCCCGTCGCCGTGGTCCACGAGCCGCCGGACAAGGCCTTCGCCGCATACCCGGTGAACGTCGCTTCCGTAAAGGATGCCTCGGTCAACGCATCCTTCTGCGCCTGGGTGAGGCCGAGGGTGACGTCGGTCTTGTACAACCGCAGGTCGTAGGCGACGGCAAGGATCAGGTCGAGGTGGTGCTTCTCGGCCTGGTCAACAACGATCAAGGTCACGAGGTCAGCGCCCCGCGGAAGCCGCCTCGATACATCTCGTCGCGGATGATCTGGACGATGTCCTTGTCCGAGCGGATCGACCCGGAGACGTACACATTGATCGTCAACGCTCCGCTGGTGCCGCGCCTGGAGACGGCATGGGTCAACGGCTGCTCCGCGAGCTGGGCCGACGGCGTCATCGCCATCGCCAGCGGCGACGACCCGCCGCCACTGCGGCTCGGTGTCGCCGGCAGGGCGCCCCGCGAATACGCGTCGGACGCCACGGGCATGTTCGACAGGACCGCCGGGGTCGATGCGCCGTAGCCGAGGACCTCCGCTGTCCGATCCACCGGCCCGACGACGGTGGAGACGGCGTAGCCGATCGACGGGCCGACGCTGACGGCCGAACCGATTTGCTTGCCGCTCTTGCCGCCCGCGGTGGTGGACACGGCCGTCCCGATGGACGGGCCCACCGAAACGGCGGTGCCGATCTGCGGCTTCGACGACTTCTTTGACGGCGGCAGCTCGTACAGCTCGCCGCCGGGGCCGATCATGTACCCGGCCGGGGCCGTGAGCTTCGGGTTGGTCTTGGTCACCGAGTAGTTCTGGCTGCCCGGGTAGGGCGCGGCTTTCGGCGCGGACACGACACCGCCCGAGGCGTAGCCCTTGAGCATCGACCGGGTCCGGCCGGCCGGGCGGACCATCGACCCCTGCGGCAGCTCAACGATCTCCGGGCCCTGCTCGCCGACCAGGACCATGCCGCCGGCCACGCCGCCCGACGCCCGCGCGCCGCCTCCCGCACCGCCGGCCACAGCCCCTCCAGCGCCGCCCTTGCCCTGCGACAGGTACTTCGTGATCACGTAGGTGGTGGCGGTCTTGCCGTTGAGGTCGTTCAGTGCCTTGCGCGCCTGCTTGATGGCGGTCTGCAGCTGGCTGATGTCGGCCTTCAGCGACGCTTTGCGGTCCTTGGTCAGGTCCTTGTCGTTCAGGTGCGCCTTGGCGGTCTTGAGGTTGGCCTCCAGCCGCGAGATCTCTGCGGTGATGGACGCCCGGCGTTCGGCGATCAGCTTCGGGTTCCCGAGCTTCAGCAGCGCGTCGTTGACCTTGGCCTGCAGCTTCGTGATGTCGGCGTTGATCTGCGCCCGCCGCTCCTTGCTGATCTCGGGATCGGCCAGGAGGGTCCGGGCGATGGAGATCTTGTTCTGCAGGTCGCGGATCTCGGCGGTGACCTTGATCACGGTCTGCATGTTGGCGATGTCGCTCTGGAATTCGTGGATCTTCCCGAGGGCGTCGTCGATCCCGCGGACCAGGGCCTGGCCGATGCCCTGCATGCCGGGGATGAGGGAGATGGCTTGGCCGAGGAGGCGGAAGGCACCGAGGATCTTCTCCACTCCGGTGAGCAGGAGCGACACGCCGGTGCCCATGGCGGAGACGGTGCCGAGGAAGACGTCGCGCATCCGGCCGAACAGGTCCATCAGGCCGGAGAACATGTTGATGGCCAGCGGGAGAAGGTTCAGCAGGCCCTCGAAGAGGGTGGCGAACATGTCCTTGTCCTTGGAGATCTCCCCCGACAAGTTGATGATCGCGTCCGAAATGTTCTCGAAAACGCCTGGAAGTCTGGGCCCGATCTGGTCGAGGAGCTCCTTGAAGGCCTGGGCGCCGGGGCGGATGGCGGGTTCGAGTTTCTCGAACGCCTCGATCAGGGTGCCGGCGAATTTGCCCAGCGAATCCTGAACGATCTTGAATCCGACCCCGAACTCCGGCCCGAGCTTCCCCGCGACCTCCTTCGTCTTCGCGATCACGGTCTCCAGGACCGGCACGATCGGCCGCACCATGTTGGCCAAGATCGGTTCGAGGTCCTTGCCGAGGCCCTTGAACTTGTCCTTGATCCCGTCCAGGTTCAGCTTGACCGCGATGAACCCGGCCACGCCGGCCAGGCCGACGCCGAGCGCACCGAGCAGGGCGCCGGAGACCAGGTTGCCCAGCATGGGCGCGAGCGCAGCCGCTGCCCCCACAAGAGTCGCGATGATCATCGGCATGAGCGTCGGCCCGGAGAACACGCTCTTGAGGCTGCCGAGGACATTCTCAGCGAGCGGCTTCACGGCGGACTTGATCTGGCCGACCGACCCCTTGAAGGCGGCCGATATGTCGTCGATCACGCTGCGGGCGAAACCACGCCCGACGCCGTTCGTGTCGCCCTTGCCGAACATCTTGTCGAACGGGATACGGATCTTGGTCGCGCCTGAGGAGAACGCCGACCGGATCCCCGACACCAGGCCGCCGCCGATCCGCGACCCGTGGCGCTCCGATTCGTGCTCGACGACGGTCAGCCGCTCCGTGACGACTTTCTGGACCTGCATCATGGCCGAGGAGATCCTCGACTCGATGGCGGAGGCGACCTTGTCGAGGCTGGCGTGGGCATCCTTCTCGACCTTGTCGAAGGACGCCTTCATGTCCTTCTCGATCTTGTCGCCCGCTGCGTCGAAGTCATCGGCCGTGCCGGCGGCGACGTCCGACATGTCCTTGCGGAACTTCTGAGCGCGCGCCTTCGCGGAGTCGAACGCCTTACCCGAACGGTCGTGACCCGTGATCACGATCTCGACCTCGTTCATGGCTCCGCGTCCACCTCCCCTCCAAGGCGCTCCAAGGTCAGCAGGCGCAGCAGCTCGGCATCCTCAGCCAGGAACTGGGACGGCAAGCAGTGGAACCGTTCGCACATGCCCAGCAGCCACTGGGCGTGGGCCAGCTCGGCAGGCTTGGTTACAGGTCGCCCATCGGCAGTGATGCCTCCTGGAACTGCTCGCCAGAGGGCGACGGCTGCTCCAAAGGGGCGGCGACGCCGGCGATGTTCGCTCCGTACTGCTGGACGATCTCCATCATGAATTCCAGGTCCTGCTCGATGAAGGCCTCCGGTGTGCACTCCACCGGATCACCGGTGTCCTCGTCTTCGAGGTTCCACCCGGCGAGAAGGGAGCCGAACTCCAGCAGCAGCGCTTCCGCTTCGTCGGCCTTGTCGATGTCGAGGCCGTCCATCAGCGGGAGCAGTTTGAGCAGCTTCCCTACCGACACTCTGCGGACGCGGACCTCAAGGCCCTGGAACTCGCCGTCGGCCCAGGTGAGTTTGACGAGCTTTTGTCGCTTGTACCCCACCGGTCACGCCCACGTCGGAACGGCGCCGTCGGCGAGCACGCCGGGCGCCTTGAAGGTGAGCTCACCCGAGTCGGACCGGTTGAGGCTGTAGTCGGTGAACAGGCACTCGCAGGCCAGGGTCTGGCCGGACACCGTGAGGGTGACCGTGCGGTTGACCGAGGTCGACGGCACGGTCTTGAACACGTCGTGCGCGCGGTCGGTGGCGTCGTTGAACACGCCGTCGAAGTCCACGGACATGTCCGCGAGCAACAGGATCCGCTCGATCGCGGACTTGTCCAAACCGGTCACGTCCCACACCGCGCGCGGCGTCTGAAACTGCACGGACGTGAAATCGTTGCGGATCGCCTTGGCCGAACCGGCGGCGTCATCAACGCTCGCGACGGACCAGCCGAGGCCACCTTCCTTGGCCATGTGTGGCTCCCTTCCTATCCTCGCTGCTGGGCGTCGTTCAGCCGCTGCTGGTGGAGGCCGAAGTCCTCGACCCAGTCAGCGGGTCTGGTGTGCAGCCGGCGTTCGCCGCGCGGGTTGCCCCGCCAGTCCCCGCCGCGCGCCAGGTACACCTCGGGGTAGGTGAGGTGGTCTCGGAAGCAGCGCTGACCAGAGTCGAACCGGAAGGCGGTGAGACCTTCGGCGGTGCGCTGCTCGCGGAACGTCCGGCCGGCGCCGTGCCGGATATAGCTGGCCTGCGCCCGGCCGAGGTCGGTGGACTCGTCGATGAGCGAGGTCCAGCCCTGTCGCCAGGCCTTGCAGCCGACGGTCTCGCACGCGCTCTTCACGGCTGTGTCGTGGGGGCTGAGGATGGCGTACGTCTTGACCGCGGTGACCGGAAGCTTCGGCGGGATCCGGTTGATATGCCGCACTAGAAGGTCACCGCGATCGGGTTGCGGACGATCAGTACGCTGAACTGGGCGTTGCTGAAGGTTCCGCTGCTGACGACACGCAGGTACCTCTCGACGGTCAGGTCGCCGGCCGTCGCGATCCGCTGCGTCGTCACCCCGGTGGCCGCGGTGAAGCCGCCGCCGACGACGTCGGCCCACGCATCGCCACCGCCGTCGTCCGAGGACTCCTGCAGCTTTACGGTCACGCTGGTGCCGGTGACGGCGAAGACCTGCAGATAGGCCTGAAGTCCGAAGTCCGAGGCGGCGGCGCCGTCGATGCTGGAGCCGTTGGTCGCGCTGGTGTCGGTGCGGATTCCGGCGGTGCCCTGTCGGCCCCATTCGATGCCGTAGCCGTTGGCCTGCGCTTCGAGGTTGAACGTGAAGCTGCCGTCGTCGCCGCGGTTGCCGTCGTAGCCGATCTGCTTGGAGATCAGCCCGGCGCCCGGACTGCCGAGGCTGGTGCCCCGGCAGTAGGTGATCATGACGTCGGTGTACGGGAGATCCGACAGGACCGGGTGCGCCCGCGCCGGGTTGAAGTAGGACGCGAACTCGATCGCTCCGTCTCTCAGGAGGCCGATGCGTTCCTTGGCGGACTTGTCGATCCCCGTGACCTCCCACGGGTTCGGGCCGCCGCCGATCCGCGACAGGCTCGTGATGTCGCCGGACAGGTTGAAGCCGGCCACGTAGGCGTTGTCGCCGAGGCCGCCCTGCTTGGCCAACTACGCCACCTCCTCGGTCATGGGGTCTGCTCCCATACGTCGTCGACCAGCACAGGGATAGACAGCAGGTAGGCGCGGAACTGCTTGCCGTCCTGGACGATCCAGCCGGTATCCCACGACAGCGGGATCCCTGCCGAGCCGAGCAGATCGATCTGGCCGAGGGCGCCGAGCGTGAAATCGCCGTGGTAGGCCGTGTACAGCACGTCGAGGGCGTCGAGCAGATTCATGTCGACGTCGTCGGGGTTCAGCTGAAGTCCCGCCGTCTGCAGCCGGGCGACGAACATCAACCGGACGGTGGTGGACGCGAGGCCGGACCTGCGGTTGAACGGCAGGCCGGGGCCGAGCCACATCGAACAGGTGATGCCGTTGCCGGGCGCGTTCTTAAGCGGCTCGTGGGTGTTGACCCGGTCGAACACGCCCAAGGTGAGGGCGTGGGAGACGAGGGCATCCTGGATGGCGCGGGCGCCGAGGCCGCTCATTGCAGCCGGTCCAGGTAGCGTTCGCGCAGCAGCCGCTCGGCCAGCTGAGGGGCCTTGATCCGCAGCACGGCCGCGGCCCGTTTGAACGAGAAGTAGCCGGCGAAGCGGGTGACGGGCGCGTTGCGGGATCCGATGCCCTCGAGCCACCAGCCGTAGATGATGCCGGCGTCGTTGACGCGGACGGCGCCCCGTTCCCGCCGGACGTTGATCTTCGTCTCGTAGTACGGGGTGGGGTGCCGGATGCTCGTGTCGAGGTTGTGGTGGACCTCGGACAGGCCTTGCTGGCCGATCCAGTCCTCGGCGTGGCGGGTGTAGTCGCGCATCACCGCGCGGGCGCGTTCGTCGAAGACGGGGCCGTGAAGGTCGACATCGACGTTGTAGCCGACGCTCACACCGCCTCCAGCCGCGGGCCGCGCGCGTACCGGATCCGCACCTGGTCACGCAGGTCGGCAAGGCCACGGCCGATCAGCTCTTTCTGCGATTCGAGGCCACCGATGAGCCGGGCGTAACTCGAGGTGGCTTGCAGCGTGTTGTTGAGGGCTTCGGCGAGGGCGAGCTGCCGGACCAGGCTCGGGGGTTCGTGCCGGTAGAGGACAGCCGCGCTGTCGTGCGCGGCGGCGGTGGTCCCGAGCGCGCCCCGCTCCACGACGAGGGTGCGCGGCGCGTAGATGTCCGCGCCCGTGGAGTGTGCGGCGAGGGTGGAACCGTCCCACGCTCGTTTCACGATGAGGGTGTTGCCGGCGATGTCCTCGATCAGCATGCGTTCGCCGCCGATCAGGATGGTCTCCCCGGGCGTGAACGCTGTGCCGGAGGCGACCGAGACGGTGGTGCCTCCTGCCTGCGCGGTGAGGTCGCCGGCGAGGTTCTGACCGGTGTCGAGTTGGGACTTGCCAGTGACGATCATGCGTTCGTCGCCGGCGCGGATGATGTCGCCGATGCCGACCGCGGCCGAGTCGCTGACGTCGACGCTGGTCTCGGATGCGTCGAGGGCTTCGGCCAGGGTGCCGGCCGGGGCTTCGTCAGCGCTGTGGCCGTAGCTGCCGGTGATGGCGATCTGCCGCTGGTGGGTGTCGCCTGCGCTGAAGGCGGCCGAGGAGGCGAGGTTGATCTCCACGTGGGTGTAGGGCGGCTCGTCGCGGTCGTCGGAGCGGCGCAGGATGAAGTCGCTGTCGGCGAGTGTGACCCCGGCGACGACGACCGCGGAGACGGAGATGAGTTCGTTGGGGCCGAGCCACAGCCGCCACGGCATCGCGTATTGACCGTTCGGCCAGTCGAAGTAGCGGACGGCCAGTTCCGGGTAGAAGCGGCGGTGGGTGAGGCCTTCGACCGCGCGGGATCCGGAGCCGATCGAGCGGTCGACGAGGGTGTTGGAGCGGGCTGTCTCGGGCACGTCGAGCGCGGCCTTGACTGCCTCACGTGTGATGTACCAGGGCTCGGTCATCGATCCGGTAGCACCCTGATCTTGTGCTGGACCTGGGCGTAGCGCTCACGCCAGAGGGCGGCGAGACGATCCAACTCCTCGTCGGTCAGCGGCTCAGTGAACTCGATGCGCCCGCCGGGAATTCCGAGCGGAGAGACGCGCCAGCGGCGGACCGGGCGCCGGAAGAGGCGGGCGAGCAGGCGTCGCATGATCACCCCTCCCATCGGTAGCCGTCGAACGTGCAGTGCAAGATGCCTCCGGGGCCTTCGCGGAGCGGTACGCCGTCGTTGGGGCAGGCGACCGGAGGCGCGGACCGTTCGGCCGCGGCCAGCGCCGCGGATTCCTGCACGATGTCGAGCAGCCCGTACCAGCCGGAACCGGTCGCCGCGCGGGTCACAGTGGCCTCGGCGATCACCGTCGTCGTGGTGGTGGCGATGACCTCGGTGCCGGTCACGGTGGCCGTGGCGGTCACTGTGGTGGTCGTGGTCGCGTTCACGGCGCCGGCCGCTGCGTTGACCCCTGTCGCGGTCGTGGAGGCCGTTGTCGTGGCCGTCACAGCGCCAGCGGCGGCGTTCGCTCCGGTCGCCGTGGTCGTCGTGGTGGTGGTCGCTGTGGCCGAGCCGACTGCCGCGTTGGCTCCGGTGGCGGTGACGCCGGCCGTGGTGGTCGCCGTGACGTCACCGGAGACGGCCGTACTCGCCGACGCCATCGCCACCGAGACGGCGCACCACTGGGTGAGGGCCGTACCCGGCCACGTGGCCGTACGCGTCCCCGTCGCCCCGGCGGCCGCGATGTCCTCCGTCGCGACAGCCATGTCCGAGAACGGATTTGCGGCCGTTTCCGCAGCGAGGGTCATCCCGCCCGGCAGCGAGTAAGGCCCCGGGAAATCCCCGCTCTTCTGGATCCAGGCACAGACCAACGTCCGATTGGTGCCGGTCGTGTCCACCGATGGGGCAACCGCGGCATGCGTCGAGGTGACGCCGTTCCAGGCACCAACGTCGAAGTCGTCGACGTTCACATCGCCGCTGAACCGGATGACGACGCCGTGGATGTCGCAGTTGATCGCCGCGGGGATCGTCACGGTCTTCGCGCCCGAGGTGGCGACGTCCACCGTGAACACCTTGATGTGGGCGTACAGGTCGCCGGCGTCGGCCGTGCAGACCGGGGAGGGCGTGCCGGCCGATGAGGTGACGGTGCCCATGTCGGCGGCGGTGTAGTAGTCCGACCCGTAGATGATCAGCAGCGTGTCGCCGGCGGCCGTTCCCGAGGAGGTGGTGAGGACCTCGGCGGTGGTGCGGCCGTCGGAGGTTTTGAGGACTTCGGCGATCGTGGGCACGGCGTCCTCCTCCGGCCCCGGGTCAGGCTGCGATCGGCGACTGGTTCAGGGTCAGCGTGTTCAGCGAGAAGGTGTCCCCGTTGCTGACCGGCTTGCTGGCGCTGAGGGCCGCCGACTGCAGGAAGTTGCCGCCGCTGGAGGCGTCCCAGAAGCTGACGTGGGTGATCGTCTCCGTGGTGGTCATGTTCCAGCTGGACAGGGAGCTGATCGCCATTGACCCGGCCGAGGGGGCAGACCATGTCGCCTGGTTGCGGGTCGTCACGGCGGACGCGTTCGAGGTGCCGTTCGCGCCTGGGTCGCCCGTGTGGAGCTTGATGAACACTCCGGCCGGGGCGGTGTAGTTCGTGCCGCGGTACAGGTTCAGCACGGCGTGGGCGTGCGCGGTGGCCAGGCCGGCGGTCACGACTTAGACCCGTCGGGGTGGGTGACGGTGGCCTCGGCGATCACCGTGACCTCGGTGGTGGCCATCATGTGGGCCGTGTCGTCGGCTTCGAGGCGGGCGACCAGCTCGGCCTTCGTGCCCGACTTGGTCAGGCCGCGGCCGTCGAGCTCGGCGCGCAGCTGCTCGACGGTCATGGACGCGTAGTCGGGTTCCTCGGCCTCCTCAGGCTCCAGGTCGTGGGCCAGATTCAGCGGCGGCATGATCTCGTCGATGCGCCTGGCCGCGGGGACTTCGGCCTGCTCGGCGTCCGGCCCCGCGATGTCGGAGGCGTGCGTCGGCTCCCGATCAGCGTGGATCTTCGGCATGTCGTTCTCCGTCCCGGCGGCCGGCTGCCGCCACATCGACACGAGGTACATGGCCAGCCCGCACCCCGAACACAGGAACATGGGCAGCTCGACGACGCCCGGCGCCGCCGTGCGCAGGCCGACGTGCCGCACAGTCCCGCACGCGCGGCAGTCCTGGTTGCGGCATTCGACGTCGACCGAAGGCAGCGTGCTGCCCCCTCCCCTGCTCGTAGAGCGGCAGTGGGGGCACGCGGGCAGCTCGCCGGGATAGGCCGCCGTGCAGTCCGCGCACGTCGCCAAGGACATCAGGCGGCCACCAGCGTCGCGCCGTCGTCCAGCGGCACCCACGTCACGACCCAGGTGATCTCGCCGTCCGTGCCGGACGACACCGACTCGATCTGACCTACCGCCAGCACGATCGGCGCGCGCAGCGTTTCCACCGCGCCACCGATCGCCAGCAGCGACCCCGACGTGTCGCCGGTGAACCCGAGCAGCTCCCCCGCCGCCGTATCCGTGGTGCCGATATCCGCCGCGGCGAACAGAGCCACAGTCGTCCCCGACGTCGGGTTGTGCTGCAGCTGGTAGCTGTTGGCCACCGTGATCGCCGTGCCCACGACCCCGTAGATCGACGTGAGCGCGACCCGGCCGCCGGCCACCGTGAACAGCGGCACAGTGGTGGCGGCCAGGGTGCCCGTGCTCTTGGATGCCCGCCGCCCGTAGTTGAGGGTGCGCAGCTCCGACCCTTGGAGAAGGGTGCTCATCAGGCTGCCACCAGCGACGCGCCGTCGTCGTACGGGAAGTAGGTGACGGTCCAGGTGATCGCGCCGCCGACCGGGTCGGCGGACAGGTTCTGCTCCAGCGTCCCGGCCTGCAGGATGTAGGGCGTCGAGAACACGCCGTTGGCCTGTCCGACTGCGCCGCCCACCAGCAGCGCGCCGCCGGAGGCGACGCTGCCGGCGATGTAGTAGGTCTGCTCGACCGCGTCGGTTTCGACCGCCACGGCGGTGCACAGGTCGAAGGAGGTGCCCGCGGCGGTCGGGTTGTAGGTGAGCTTGAGGTTCGACGATGTCGAGCCGATCAGCGTGGTGACCCGGCCCACCAGCGACGTCAGGACGACGCGCCCGCCAGCGATGGTGAACAGGGTGGTGATGCCGTTGGCCACCGTGCCGGTGGCCTTGGAGACGCGGACCCCCAGCAGGATGCTGCGGATCTGGTCACCCTGAACGAGTACCGACATGTCACACCGCCCACGTTGCGAGGTTTTCCGGCTTCCGCTGCACCTTGAGGCCGGTGAGGATGGCCAGCATGCCGCCGATCTTCGCCTGGGTGGCGTCGGCGATGTTCATGCTGAGGTACTTGAACCCGTCCGACAGCTGCTCGGCGCGGACCTCGAACACGTAGATCTGCTCGACCGCGGCGCCGGTGTCAGTGACCGTCACCTCCGAGCCTGCCGACTGGGTGACCCGCGTCCACGTCTCGTCACCGTCGAGGGTGGCCTCTTCCTTCTTGAACCAGGTGGTGATGATGTCCAGATCCTGCGTGGTGCCGCCGGACAGGGCCGTCGACTCCTGCAGGTCGAACACCAGATCCGCGCCGGCCGTGCCGGCCTTGGCGAAGAACACGAACGAGCAGACGGCGGCGTTCTTCATGTTGACCATCAGCCCGGTGTTGTCGGCCGTGTTCAGGTCGACGATCGACAGGGCGTTGGAGATGTCGAAGACCTTGCCGAGTGCGTATGCGTCGGTGGCCATGCTGTGTCTCGCTTCTCCCTGCGGGGTTTCAATGCCGCAGGGTCAGAGCCGGGCCCGGGGGTTGATTGCCGGGCCTGGCCAGGGGTTTAGGCGCGGACGGCGATCTCGACGAACGGCGACAGCGTGTTCGAGGATCCGTTCTGCGGGGTGATCGCGGACTGGATCCACGGCCGGCCGTCGACCCGCTGGATGATCCGGAAGCACGTCTTGTCGGAGCCGAACTGGAATTCGGTCGAGGACTGGGCGGACATCGTCTGGCGATCGCCGACGAGGTAGTAGGCCAGGTCGACGAACGCGAGGTCGCCCTGGGTGCCGACGGTCTTGGCCTTCTCCGACACGATCAGCGGACGCCCGAAGATGGTCATCGGGGCGGGGCCAGCGACGTTGGTCAGCATGACGGGGCCGCCGCCGGTGCCGACGGACAGGGCCATGGTGAACAGCTCGGGGATGGCGTCCGGCGAGCAGATCCAGATGCCCCGCGCCAGCGAGGACGGCAGCATGCGGGAGTACATCTTGATGACGTTCTCCAGCAGGATCGTCGCCCCGGCCTGCCCGGATTCCTTGGCGACGGCCACGGTGGCCGAGTTGCCGAGGAAGCCGAGCGGCTCGCCGACGCCGGAGCCCACCATGAACGCGACGTCCTCGAAGAAGGCGAGGGCCTGCGGCCACAGCGTCTCGATCAGCGCCGCGAAACTGATGAGCGAGTCCTGGAGCAGCTCGTTCGGGACGGCGGAGAAGCCGGTCAGCTTACGGGCGTCCAGGACGATCCGGCCGAACTTGGCGGCCGAGTCGGTGAGGGTGGCGCCCTCTTCACCCCAGTAGCCGACCATTCCGCCGAACACCGTGGATGCGTTCGAGGTGACGTCGATCATGGGGAAGGGGACGCGCGCCGACTCCATCGGGACGACGGTCGCCCGAGGCCGGACCACGGCCATCTCCAGAGCCACCTGAAGCAGCTGGCTCCGAAGCGTCTCCGGGACCAGGAAGCCGCCGTCGGCGGGCACCACGGAACCGAACGCGTTGCGGATCCGGGACATCTTCGCGATGTTCTCGGGGTCGGCGTTGAGGTGCCAGGCGGCCTTGAAGTACTCGGCGGCCGAGTCAAACTCGGCGTCCAGCACGGTGCCGGGGGCCTTCGGGTTGTAGGCGGTGGCCTGCCGGTGGCTGGTGAGCATGTTGGCGGGGCGGGTCTGCGGGTCGAGGTTGAGCCGCTTGATGCCGTCGCCGCCGACCTGGTTGTCCTTCAGCATCTGCGCCAGGCCGCGCTGCACCTCAGCTTCGACCTGCTGACGCAGCTCGGTCCCCTCACCCTGGAGCTTCTCGGCGTAGGCCTTGATGAACGCCTGGAGCGTCCCCTTGTCGGCGAGGATGCCCTTGTAGCGGCCTGGGTCGCCGAACATCTCGGCGAGCTCGGTGTCGTTGGCTGGGACCGGGATGTCTTTCGGCAGGACGGGCGCCGGGGCGCTGTTGACGATGCGTCCGATGTCGGTCGGGTTGATGCCGAGCGCGGCGAGACGAGCTCGCGCCCTGGGGCTGATGTTTCGGATCACTTATGCCTCCCTCAGGCTGGCGAGCAGGTCTTCCGCGGAGGGTTCCGCGGTTAGGTGTTCGATGAGCCGGTCCCATTCGTCCAGCTCGGGTTCTGGCGTCTGCGGCGTGGAGTCCTCGGCTGCGGCGAGTTCGGCCGTGGGCGCCGATTCGGGGGCGACCGCGCCTGCGACAGGCGTCGGTTCGCCTGGGCTCGGGTAGTAGCCCTCGCGCTTTCTGGACTCGGCGGCGATCCGCCGGGCTAGGTCCTCGTCCGCGCCCTCGGGCACATTGAAGGTCATGATGATCTCCGGCCCGCGCTCACCGGCGTACGGCCCCGCGCTACCGTCGGTCGCTGGTACGAGTGCGGCGAGCTGCCAACGCCCGGCGGCGTCGTTCGTCCCGTACGGGAACAGCGCATCAGCCGAAGCATGGGCAGCCGGTTCGGGCTCGGGGTCGCTGTCTCTTGTGGCCAGAGGCACCAGTTCGTCGGCCAGTCCAGCCTCTACGGCGGCCTCGGCCGTGTACCAGGTGCCCAGGCCCGAATCGGCGAGCATCGCCGCCCGCCACTCCTCCGGCGTCCCTCCGGCGCGGGCCGCGTAGATCCCGGCGATCGTTCCGGACACCATGCCGAGCAGGGCGGCGAACGCCTTCATGTCGGCCTCGTTGCCCCAGCACATCCCGGACCCGTCGTGGATCATCATCTGGGAGGCGCGGTTCATGGTGACCGTGTCGCCGGCCATGGCGATGAACGACGCAGCTGACGCGGCCAGCCCGTCGACGACGACGTGGACCTGGCCGGGGTAGTCGGCGAGCAGGTTGTAGATGGCGACGCCGTCGAAGACGTCGCCGCCCGGGCTGTTGATGCGGACGGTGAGGTCGCCTGAGACGGTGGCCAGGGCCGCGGCGACGTCGGTCGCGCAGACACCCCAGTAGGAGATCTCGTCGTAGATGAGGAGTTCGGGCCCGCCGCCGTCGGCCTGCGCGCTGAGCTTCGGCGTTGACCGGGTGTGGCCGGCGGGCAGAGGGCGGGCGTCGCGGCGGGCGAGCAGCGCGCGCACCTGGCCCATCAGGGCGGCGTCGACCGCGAACCGTGTCATGCGTCCTCGTCTCCCTTGCGCCGTTTCACGACGTGGCCGCGGCAGGGGTTGCCGTGTGCGGCGCCTTCGCAGTGGATGTAGCCCTCGCCGTCGGGGTAGTCCTCGTAGGCGTCGGCCCTGTTGCGGTAGAGGTGGCCGTTGTTGTCGCGGCAGGGCTGGCAGGTGTTCTCGTCGTCGACCTCGATCGCTTCCCAGCGCATCGCGGCCTCGAGGCCGCCGGTGCCGTCGTCTTCGTCCTCGAGGAGATGGGCCACCGTGCGGGCCCAGCCGGTGGCCTTGTTGAGGGGCGGCCCGCTCGGGCGGAAACCCTGCTGCACCAGGCTGGGATTCCACACGAGCGAGTCGGGCAGGCTCAGCGCCTCGCGCACCGAGTCGCCGGTGAATCCGGCGGCGACATATAGCTGCGCGGCCTCGGCGTTGGCCACCACGAGCTTCGACTCAAGCTCTTGGTCTTCGGGCACGGGGCTGGTGAAATCCCACTCCAGGCCTTCGGCGGGCCGGCCGAACATTGGGAGCAGCTTGAAGTTGAGGGCCCGCTTGATCCTTCGGAGGCGGGAGACGATCAGCCAGCGGGCGAAAACGACCTCGCCCGCGTCGGCGTTGGCGCGGTTGACATCCTCGACGGTGCCGAGCATGGGCTTGGGGAAGCGGTACGCCTCCCGGATGATCTCCCGGGACACGCCGCGCAGCTCTGCGAACTGCATGTCTCTCTGGGTGAACTTGCGATCCACCCACTTCGCGCCGCCCTCAAGGATGGCCACCCGGTGGGCTGCGGCCACGCCGCGGTGCTGCTCACGCCACCGGTCGCGCAGCTGGTTGAACTGCTCGTCGCCGAGCTCGTTGGGGACCTCGATCACGCCACCCGGTTCGGCGCTGTTCAAGAAAAAGTTGCGGTTCCACAACGCCGAGTACTTCGTGCTGTCGATGTCGACGAGCACGGCCTGCACCGGGCCAAGGCCGCGGTACGGGTCGGCGGGGTTGGGGCGCTTGAGCTGGATGACCTCGTCCAGTTCGAGCGGCACCCTCTCCCCGTCGGGCGAGGTGTACACGTACCCGGAGATGAACGTCTTCGGGTCGGGGACGGGCGCGATCCTGTCGGGCCGGACGGGCCACAACTCGAGCGGTATGGAGCGCATGGCCGGGTTGCGGGCGATCACCCACCAGCCTTCGCCGGTCAGCTCCATGTGCTGCTGGAATGTCTCGACGAAATCTTGCTGGGTGTAGAAGTCGTTCGGGCTGTTCCATAGGTCGAGTGCCGCGTGCGAGGTGACCGGCGTGCGGTCCTCCGGTTTCCCGGATTTGGCTTTGCGCCACAGCGCCCACTCGACCTGGGCGGTGCCGTCGGCGATGGCGTCGACGATGGCGAACAGCGTGCCTACGGACCCCATGGCCTGCAGCTCGGCTTCGCGGCCGGCGGGGGTGGCGGCGAGCGCGCTGGCGAGACTGCCGCTGCGGCGCCCGGTGTACGGGATGGGGGCGTCGTTGCGGATCCGGTCGACGAGGGTGCCGACGAGGGATTTCACGCTGGTCTCACGCCAGCGCTTCCAGGATCAGCAGGGACACGCCGAGCACGATCCAGCCGGCCCAGTCGGCGAACGTCCAGGCGCCGACGGTGAGGGCGGCGAGGCCGCCGATGGTGAGTGCGGCGCGGCGGAGGGTGGCCCAGCGGGGTAGCCGTCGGCCGGCTGCTGCGCCGAGGACGGCGAGGATTCGGCCGAGGATGACGAGGATGGGGGTCCGTGGGCGCGCTGGGGCGGGGGTGTTGCGTGCCGCGTGGTAGGCCCGGCTGAACGTGGTCACAGCACCCTCCTCAGAACCAGCGGATGTTCGGGCGGACGCCGAGGTCCCGTTCGGCGACGACATAGCGCAGCGCGTCGCAGCCGTGATCGTTTTCTTTGTGCGGCTCTTCCTTCAGCGCGCCGCCCGGCTTGATCGCCCAGATGTAGCCCGGGAGTTCTTCCTCCGTGCACGTCGGGCGCTTGGCGTCGACCAGGTCGGGGTCACGCTCGACCAGCGCGCCCTCGACCAGGAACAGGCGCGGCCGTCCGTCTCCGGCGAGTTTCAGCCGGGACTGCACGGCCTGGATGCCGTCGCTCACGGTCTTCTTCGCGGCCACGGTGGACATGCCGAGGTGGCGTTCGAGGGTGGCGCGGTCCTCCGCGTCGTGGTCACACACGACGGCTCGTGGCCGGGGTCCATCGGCGAGCATCCGCAGGATGTCCTTGGCGTGGTCCTCGACGAGGCGGCGGGTGCGGTAGAGCTCGGCGACCAGGTACAGCCTGCCGTCCGGGTCTTCGCGCCAGTCCTGGCAGACCAGCGGGTTGGTATAGCCGAAGTCGACGCTGAGCCAGCGCGGCCACCCGGCCGGCACATCGAAGCGTGGGATGACGTGCGCGCCCGGGTCGAACAGCTCGTAGATGACGCCTTCGGCTGCTGCCCATCGGCCCTCGGCCAAGCGGAGCTTCCGCACCCCGGTCAGAGCCTGCAGCTTAGCCATGTAGTCCTGGCCGGCGGCGGTGAGGCCACCGTCCGCGCGGACGTATGCCGGGTTGTCGGCGTGCCGGGAGTGGAGCATGACCATCGCGCCCCGGTCGGAGCGGAGCTTGATCCAATGAGTGGGGTAGGACGGGTTGCAGGCGCAGACGATCTGCTTGTACGTCGGTGCCGTCCCACGTAGGCGGGAGATCAGAGTCTCCAGTGCCATCTCGGTGATCTCGGTTGCCTCATCTACGGCGATGCGGTCGAACTCCGAGCTCAGGAACTTCTCCGGCCGGTCGAGCCCGCCGACGAGGATCTCGGATCCGTTGGCGTAGCGGTAGGCGGCCGGCTGGCGGGCCGATCCGCCGAACCAGCGGACGAGGCCGGCGGACATGGCTTCTTGGGCGACGGCGCGTTCGAAGGTGACGAGCGTGGTTCCGGTCAGGCTGGCGTGGGTCTGGCGTACGAGCAGCGCGCGCAGACCGGGGACGGCAAGGCACGACGCGTGGAGTTTGAACAGCATCGCGAGGCTCTTGCCGGTCCCGGCGGGACCCGCGATCAGGACTTCAGCGTCCCGGCACTCCAGCAGTTCACGGGCTGCGCCTCGCGGTTCGTACCGGACGACGGTCCCGATCACGATGCCGCTCCAGGTATGCGGCGGCAGCGCGGAGCAAAGCAGGGTCGTCCTTGAGCATCCCGATTGCCCTGTTGCACCAGGTGCACAGCAGTTGCCTTATGCACTTCCCACAGCTCTTGCCTTTCGTCGGGCAACAGCGGTGATCGTGGTCCACGTGCAAGACGTCGGGCTCATCACCACAGATCGCGCAAGCGCCACCCTGTGCGGCGACAAGGCGCTCGTACTGGCGAAGAGTGAGCCCGAAGTTTGCGAGGAGCTTGTCGTGCCGCTTGCAGGCCCGGCATCGGGGATTCAGGCCGTCCGCACAATTCCTGGTCGCCTGAAACTCCGATTCCGCTTTCCATGAGCGGCATTCGCGGCAGCGCTTCCGACCCTGATCATCGCGAACGGCCGTGGGCTCGTACTTGCGGATTGAGACGCCCGGGCTTCCAGTGGCCTTGTTCCGCATGTAGTGCGTGTAGCAGTAGCCGCCCGTGTTGTGCTTCCTGCCGCAACCTTCGACGCTGCAGAGTCGGATCTCTCGCTCGGGCAGGCCGGCGCGGCGCAGCTGGGCGTAGTGCTTGTCACAAAGCTCTCGCGCCTTGGTGGGATTGCCGCAGGCTTCGGCCGTGCAGGTACGCTGCGCCACGAGGGCACCTCTCAGACAGGTGGTCTCCGCGCCCCGGGAGTGTTGACGCACTCGCCGGGGTCTTGACTTTCAGTTTACCGTTTCAGCAGGTCAACCGTGCTAAGTCAGCTTGCTTAGGTCTACGCCGACGATCTCGTAGCGGATGCCGCCGTCGACCTCGACCTGCTGTTTGACGGGGATGTCGAGGCCGAGGAGTTTGGCCCGCCGCTCTTGGATCTTCAGGAGGCGGTCGACGGCCTGGAGGACGGGGGCGTCGTCTTCGAGGGGTTCGCCGCGGCCCTCGTCGACAGCGGCCCTGCCGGTCTCCTCGTCGACGTACGGCATGCCGAGCCGTACGACCTTGCCCTGCGAGACGACGAGGTGCTGGCGTTCGAGGACGGCGCGGACGGCGCGGGCCATTTCGTCGAGCTGCATGAGTTCGAGGGCGCGCCGCTCGTCGGCGGCTTCGCGCACGGTTTCGGCGAGGGCGCGTTGGACGCTCTCGTAGGCGGTGGTTCGGGCGATGCCGAGGTGGTCGGCGATCTGCTGGTAGGTGAGGTTTTGGCTGCGGAGGCGGCAGGCTTCGGCGTCGCGTTGGGCGACTGCGGGGTCGCGGTCGTATTTGCCGTCGCCGCCTCGGACTTCGCTCATGGGGTTCACCTCCCGGTGTGGGACGGCAGGTGGCCGCCTGCCGTCCCTTTCCCGGTTCCCTCACCTCTCCCGGCTGCTGGGCGTGCCGGAAGCTACTGGTCGGTCTTGGCGGGGCCGATGCCGTGGTCGCGGGCGATGCGGCGTATGTGTTCGCGGGAGTAGCCGGTGGCCTCGACGACGGCTTTCTGTTGGATGCCGGAGCCGGGGGTGAGGGCTTTGATGATGGCGGCGAGTTCGGCTTTCTCGGCTGCTTGTCGGGCTTGGACGGCGGCGCGGAGTTGTTCGATGAGGTGTGTGGTCACTCCACAAGGATGCCACATTTGTTGGCCTAAAGCTCTGGCGTATGCCTACCATGTTGGCCTAAACTGTTGGCATGACGACAGAGAGCCGCAGCCACCAGGTCACCACCCGCGAGATCGCCACCGCCAACGGCGTCAGCATCCGCACCGCCCAGCGCTGGTGCCAGCAGGGCAAGCTCTCCGCCGTCAAGATGGCCGGCCGCTGGGTCGTCACCGTCCCTGTCGACCTGACCGGCTACTCACTGCTGCAGATGGACAAGGCGTCCGAGTTGATCGAGCAGGGCGGCTTGGTCGCGACGACCCGCCCCGGCGTGTGGACTGCGGTCTCCTCGGACGGGACGACGACGTACCTGGTGATGGCGGGGACGTGCACTTGCCCGGCTGGTCAGCGGGGGCGGGACTGCTACCACCGTGCGGCGGTGGCGATCGTTTCGGCGGCGCGTCGGGCGGCGTGATCGGGGGTCAGGCGGCAGGTGCGTGTCCTGCCGCCTGATTTTCCCCGGCCTCCCAGCACCCACCGGAAGTCTGTGCTGACATGCGAAAGGCCCGCGCTGTGGCGGGCCCTTGGTCGCTGATGCGGTCAGCTGATCACATGGTGGCGTTTGCCGAGGTCAGTGTCAAGCCGTCCATTCAGTCCGGCCATTCGGCGAGGTAGACGTTGGCGGGCATGCCGTAGTCGGTGATGCGGTAGATGACCCGCTGGTTGGCGGCGTCGATGGTGAGCACGTCGTCGGCGAGGGTGACGGATGGGTGGCCGTTCCCGTCTGCGAGCTCCTCCAGTACCTCGGCCGCGATGAGGATGCGAGGGTCGGCGCGTACGACCGTGAGTGTCCCGTCGGCTGCCTTGCTGAGGGTCAGGTCCCCCGTGAAGGAGAGCAGGCTGGTGGTCTCGCCCCACGGCTTTGCCTCGCCGGGGCGATCACGTAAGAAGGCGCTCATTCGGTCGCCCGCTTCCGGAACTCGTAGTTGGACATCCCGTTCGGGGCGGGCTGACCGGTCTCCAGCATGTGGCGGAGGATCTCGTTCTGGGCCGCGTACACCTGGCCCCACGCCTGGTTGAGTGCCTCGATTAGATGGGGCGGCACCGAATGCAGGAAGCCGTAGATGGCGGCGTCGGGATCGTCTTCGTCGGTCGTGATCCGAAGGTGCTCGCGCCGGTCGACCAACTCGACGAGAGCAGGTGTCGTGTCGTCGCTCATGGCCGCCCCTCCCTCTGGCGCTTCATGAGCTCGACACCGTAGGTGGCCGACAGCATGAGCAGCCCCATCAGCGGCATGATCAGCATCATGGCGATCACGCCGACCAGGCCGCCGCTCTCCTCGGGCGGGACGTTGCCAGTGACCAGCTCCCACACGGAGTAGACCTCGATCCCGGCGACCAGGGTGAGGACGCCGACGATCCAGATGCCCCACAGGATCGTGCTGCGTTTCATGGCCGCCAGCTTTCCTGGTAGTCGGGATGATCCGCATACGGCAGGGCGAGCAGGCAGACCAGCAGGCTGCTGGCCGCGCGGTCGGCCGTGTCGACCTCGTCGAGGATCCTGCGCTTCGCCTCGATCTCGCGCAGGAGGACCTCGGCCAGCGGGCGCGACCACACGTCGACCGCTGAGGCATGCGCTGTCCAGCCGAGGTCGACCTCGCCGGATGCCCAGACGCGCTTCCACTCCTTGGCGCCTGCCGGTGCGATGCAGACGGAGCCGGTGCGCTCGCCGGTGTCGGTGGCGGGTGTGATGACGACGTGCTTGGGCCAGATGGCCTCCAGCATCGCCCGTGCTACGGCCTCACGCTCGTCGAGCCGGGCGCGCACGAACTCGATCACCTCCACGACGGCCCTGGGCTTCGCCTTCTGACTCAGCGGTTCCGTGGCCTCGTCCGGCCATTCGGCGTGCTCTGCCTCGATGTGACCGAGGAGGCGGCCCTGCACCTCTTCGATGCGGATGGGTTCGCCGTTCTCGTCGGTGGTCCAGCCGCAGCGGCAGCGGCCTTGGCCGTAGCCGGTGGGTTCGAGGGTCCGCCACTGGCTGTCGGTGGGGATCTCGCGGGTGTAGGCCTCGGTCGCCCACATGTCGCCGTACGTCATGCCGCCTCGAGACGCCGCTTCGACCAGGGACAGGGTGGGTAGCCCGTTCTGCATGCTGGCCCGACCCTCGAACAGCCGGCCGCCGGGGCCGCGCAGCGAGACGAGGACGTCGCCGGTCACCAGGCCGAGCATCCGGGCGAGGTTGGCGCTGACGAAACCCTGCGCCTCTTCGTACATGGGGACGGTGGTCCAGTCGAGGAGGTTGCCGCGTTCGTTGCGGAAGTGGACGGCCCACGGCCCGGCCGTGCTCGTGCGCTCGGTCATGCTGCCATCCTCTCGCCTCGCAGGGTCCGGCACGAGCCGTGCTCGCACCCACGTGCACACAGCGGGCCGCGTAGCAGGTCCCGCCCCTCGACCAGCTTCATCACGTCCCCAATCCGGTAACGCGGCTTCCCGAGCCGGTCGGCGCCCTTGGCTCCGAGGCGTCCGTCGTGGGCCCACCAGCGGATGGTGGAGGCGCTGATGTTCTCCCCGAACCCGCTCAACGCTCTGGCGATCTCGGTAGCGGTGCCGAGCCGGTCGCGGGCCTGGTCCATCACCCACCCGTACCGGTATTCGATCTCGTGCGGCGACCCGCACGCGCGGCACACCAGCTGTTTGGCTCCGTGGCGGGCGTACAGGTCGGCCTGGCAGATCTCCTTGGTTTCCTCGCCGTCCTCGCCGCGTAGCGGGGTGTTGCAGGGGCCGGCGAACCACGTTTCGGCGGGGAGGTCGATGGCCCACATGGCCTGCTTGACCGCGGTACGGATCTGGCCGAGCGCCTCGTCCATGGCCGGATGCCTGAGCAGCACCGCACGGTGGTGGTTGAGCCAGCGGGCGTACGACGCTGTCTCCTCACGCGGCCCATCCGCCAGTGCCGGGTCACGCTGGAGTTCGGTGACCCACCCGGAGAGCACCTGGTCGAGGTGGTCGTGCGCTGTTCGGGCGCGCTCGTCCCACGACAGCCCGGTCTCGGCCGGCTTCCCGGTGCCGCGTTCGCCGATGCGGGTTTGGCGGGTTTCGGTGAGGTCGAGTTGGTGGGCGAGGTCGGGGATGGCTTCGAGGTCTTGGGTGAGTTGGCGTTCGCAGGCGTGGCATGTGGAGCGGCCGGTGGCCATGGTTCGGCCGCAGAGGGGGCAGGTGAGGGCGGTCATGGGTGCTCCCGGGGTCGTACTGTGGCGGGAGCCACGTGTCGCGTGGTGGCGCTGAGGGTTAGGGGGTCCTCCGGTGTGCAGGCCGGAGGACCGCTCAAGCCCAGGCGCTCACGGCCATCTCCCAAGGCGCTCACGAAGGAGCGGTTCCGGTGTGCGGGCCGCGAGATCCTTCATCTGCTGGATGGTCTCCAGCCGCCGCTCGGCGTCGGACTTGGACGGTCCGCCGTAGAGGATGGACCGGAGGATGCGCTCGACCTGGTCGGGCGGCAGGTGCTCGTCTTGGAGGACCACCTCGATCCGCTCCAGCGTCTCCCGCAGGAAGTTCCACTGGGCGTAGAACACGGGCTCGCGGCGGTACATGTCGTCGGCACCGATACGGATCAGGTACTCCTGCCATAGGGCGCGGGCGCTGGGGTGTGTCATGACGTGACTCCTGGGGGCAGGCTGGTCAGGTCGACGTCATACGGGTCGCGCTTCACCGGGCCGTCCGGCTGGAGGCGTTTGCGGCCCGACTCGTCCTTGACGTACTCGTAGACGCGGGCACGGGGGCCGGGGTAGATGTCCAGGCGGTAGACGGCGTTCGGGTTCAGCCCTTCGGAGATGGCCCAGGTGATGAAGCCGGGGGGTGGGAACCAGCCGCGGCTGACGTCGAAGACGGCGAGCGGCTGCTCGACGCCGGGCGAGGCTTCGGTCACAGCAGGGTTTCCTGTTCTTCGCGCCCCAGGCATGCCGGGCAGTCGGGTATGTCGTCGGGGGCGTCCTGCCACAGCTCGCCCTGGTCGGTCAGGTCCTGGCCGCAGCGCGTGATGTCGCCTTCGACGTGGCAGGCGACGGTGAGGAGGCGCCGGGCGGGCGCGACGCGGCGTTGCTCCCAGGTCTGGGAGTTGCTGGGAGGAAACTGGGCGGTCATTCGCCGGCCTCGGGCGTCTGGTCGAGCCACGCGAGGACGGCGAGGGCGTTGGACACCATGCCGTCGCGTCCGTCTTCGATGCGGCAGACGGTGGAGAACGACATGCCGAGCTGTTCGGCCGTCGCCCTTTGGGACAGGCCGCGCGCCCGCCGTGCCTCACGAAGCAGCAGCGGGATCGAGTTGAGGACGTCCGCGAGTTCGCGGTAGGTGGTGGGCTGGCTATGCGCCACGGCGGACCTCCGAGGGGGTCAAGCCCAGCAGCTCGTACGCCCTGCCCCACCCGTACGGGGTGAGCCGGTAAAAGCGACGGCGTGGAGGCGGGCCGGGCGCCCATTCGCTGGTGATCCAGTGCTTGGTTTCCAGTTGGGCGAGATCGACGACGACGCGGGGTGCGCTCACATGGGCGGCAGCGCTGATCGTGCCGAGGGACAGGTTGCCGGCATCGGTGAGTAGTGCCAGCAGGACGCGGCGCATGTGCCGATGGGCGGTGACCCCGTCTATGTGGCGACGGCGAAACAGTCGGTTCACCGGTCGGCCTCCTCTCCGTCGAGGGCGGCCCGGAGGTCGGCTTGGAGGGCCGGGTTGGTCAGGCTGTCGACGATCGCGCGGACACGGGCGACGGCGGCCGGGTCTGTGAGCGTCTGCGCTGCATCAGCGAGTCGGGCTTCGTGGTTGAGCATGAAGCAGCGGTGACCGCGCCCGGCCGCGTCCAGCAGAGCCCCGAGGACCCGCAGGCGCTTCTCGGGGGTTTCGTCGTTCCACCGTCGGATCCATTCGGCGGGCGTGTGTTCGGCGTGCTCGGGCGGGAGGTGCTCGGCTTCCCCTGCGCGGAGCCGAGCGACTTCGGCTTCGGCCTGTTCGAGGCGCTGGTGTGCCTCGTCGCAGAGCTGTGCCCAGAAGGTGATGCCGGAGCGGTGCGTGGCGTGGCCCGCCGGCAGCTTGCAGGAAACTGCCGCTTGGCCGAGCAGGCTCGGGCAGTCGTCGCCGCAGAGCTCACCAGCGTCGGTCTGGCCGCTCTGCCAGTAGAGGACCTGCCGCACGGCGTACCGCGCTTGGGCGATCTCGACGGTCTGCCCGTCGAACCGCGAGCCCGGCCCGGCGCCCTCCCGCTCGTAGTTGGCGAGGATCCGGGCCAGGGAGTCGGCGAGCTCGGCCTCCAGCTGCTCGCGCGTGCGCTCGGTCATGGCGTAACTCCCGCGCTCTCACACCATGCCCGAGCCTGGGCGAGCAGATCGGCCAGGTGGTCGCCCTTCCATGCCGGGTCGCCGCCGGCGTCGAGGGACACCTTGAGTGCTGCCCCGCCCTGGTGGCTGGTGGCGCCGATGGTGACGTCGACTCCGGCGGAGATCAGCCAGGTGAGCGTGTCGATCGCGAACCGTTTGGACGCGGCCTCGACCACGGCGCCCATCGCCGCCTTATCCCGATCCGTCAGTGGCCCGTCCGCCTGCACGGCGGCAGGCCCGTGCGGGGTGTCCACCACCTCGCAGGTGATCGGCTTGTATCCGCCGTGGGCGTCGCCCTCATGGTCGACGGCCGCATCCATGACATCGCCGAGAGTGGGCGACTCCTCAACCAGGACGATCGCGCCGCATTCATCACGCGGGCAGTTGACGATGACGGCGTCGTCGCCTGGGGCGACCCGGTAGCGGTCGAACTCGTCGCCGTCCACGACCGAGGCGAGGAGCGGCTGGCCGAGGATCTCCACCGTCTCGCCCTCCCTGCCCGGGATCTGCTCAGGCATGGTCGGCCTCCTCGCCGCGCAGTGCGGCGTTCAGCTTCCCGATGGTCACGAGCACCTGCTGCAGGATCTCGGGCTGGCTGATGAACTCGCGGTTGGCCCAGTCTGTGAGGGCGGCTGCGCGGTTCCTGAATCGGACGATGGCCGCGATGGTGGCGTCGTCGGCCGTGCCCGCGCCGGCCTCGCTCGGCTGGTCGGCGAGCACGGTGAGCGTGTCCTCGGCCTGCTGGATGGCGTGGGTGCGGCATGAGGCGTCGATGGTCATGCGGGAGAGGCGGCGGACGCGGGTGATCGCGGCCCGCAGGCCGGCGACTTCGGGGTGGCCGCGATCGCACGCGAACCGCACGTCGGCGAGCTCTTGTAGGAGGTCGTCGACGGACAGTCTGGTCATGGCGTTGAGCGGTGTCTCGGCTCCGCAGGTCCGGCACCAGAATTCATCGACTCGGTCGCCGGCGGCGCGGCTTGTGCCGTCGGTCCAGCGGGCGGCGCGTTGGCAGGCGGGGCAGCGGTATACCTGTTCGGCGGCGTTGGCCTGCTCGACGAGCCAGGCCGCGGTCTCGGGCGTCATCCCGGCGGCGATCATGACGTCGTTGGCGTCGTAGATGGTCTGGTGCGGTGCCTTGCGCCCGGTGCGGAGCGGCAGCTCGTACGGCAGCGGCTCGGGCGTGACCTCTCCGCCGGGGATGAGCGCGGCCGGGGCAACGTCGAGCGCGCGAGCCACGTTGATCAGGTCGTGGACGGTGAGGTTCCGTTTGTTCTTCTCCCAGTAGTTGACGCCGGTCTGGGTTTTGCCGACGCGCTGGCCGAGTTCGCGCTGGGACAGGCCGCTGGCTTCTCGTGTGGCGCGGATCAGGAAGCCCACCGTCACGGTTGTCGGGGCCTCAACCACGTTCGCCCTCCTTCAGGCCGTCCCACGCGCCCAGCTCGGTCCAGCGCTCAGCGAGCCGGGCCAGTCGGGCGTATTTCTCCTCGGTGGTGTGTCCGTCCCACGTGACGGTGCCGGGGTCGACGATGGTGATGCCGGGGTACAGGTCGAGGTCGGTGGCGGCGAGGTGCCAGGACAGCTGGCCCTCGGGGGTCGTGAGGTAGATGACGGGCCAGGTGGGGTTGGCGGGGTCGCTGTAGGTGATGACGGCGGGGTAGAGCGCGGCGAGGAATGCGATGAGGTGGGATCTCTCGCGGTAGGCGCCGCGCACGGTGTCCTCTGCGGCGTTGGCGCGGTCCTGGGCTTCGCCAAGTTCGCGGCTGATCTGGAGGATCGCTAGGCCTGCGTTATCGGTGGACTTCCGCCAGCTGACAGCGGCGGCTTCGGCCTTCTCTGCACGCCGCTCGGCCGTGGCCAGTCGGTCGGCCAGCAGCTGGACGTCGGCGACGATCCCCGCGCCCGCTCCGTCGGCTTCCTCGGTGCCGAGCGCGCGGTCGAGGACCTGTTCTATCTCCAGGCGGAGACGGGGGCCGAAGGCGAGACGCAGCTCGGTGTTGAGCCGGTCGACCTCGGCGAGCAGCTCCTTGCGCGCGGCTTCCAGCGCCCATACGTCCGGGTTGTAGTGGGCGTCAGCGGAGCAAGAGTCAACGTTCATGGCGCGGATTTCGGCGCGTCGCTCGTCGGTCATGGGCTGGGACTCGCGAGCGTCTACGGGCGCGTCTGAGACGTCCGGAGAGGTCGCGTCATCCTGTGACCCGGTCTCCGGTTGTTCGGCCGTCTCCGTGGCTCTCAGCCCCGCCACGGCGGCTTTGAGTGCGTCCAGCCGACGAGCCCCGAACCCGGTGATGGACAGCAGCCCGGCGTCGCTGATCATCGCGGCCTCGCCGAGCGTGGTGATGCCGGCGGCGGTGAGGGGCTTGGTGGTGTGCCAGGTGACCGGGTCGACCTCGACGACGTGGAGGGCGATGAGCGGGGTGTCTGCGGGGAGGCCGGACGCGGCGATCAGGTCGGCCAGCGAAGGCTCAGCCATGGTGGCCTCGCTCGATGTCGCAGGGGCCTTTCACGCACACGTCGCAGCGCCAGCCGTCACCCTCCGGTTTCCACCCGGTCAGCGGGATGGTCTCCGGGTCGTCGAAGTGGACGGTGTAGCCCTCCCCGTCTTCGTCGAAGGTGACGTCGCAGCAGACGCAGGTGATCGTCTGGCACGGCTGGTCGAGCTGGCGGGCCGTGTGGCCCGGACTGGCGATCGCCTTCTCGGCGTCGGCCTGGCTGCCGTAGTGCGCGGAGTGGTCGCCGTCGTCGAACTCGCTCCCGTCGGAATCGACGATGATCCAGCAGTTCTTCGAGTCCGGAGGCGTGGCCTGGTCCGGGCAGTAATCGCCGGACTCGTCGCACTGCCAGCCCTTCCGGCGCAGCGTCGCCCGGGCGACCTCCAGCCGCTCCGGCTTGGCCATGGTCTCGTTGACCACGTAGTCCCCGGTCACGGTGGTGTGGCACCAGTCGCAGCACACGCTGATCTGGGCGGGGAACTCGTCCGGTCCGAGCGTCCGTTCGACGAGGTCGCCGGTGTCGGCGTCGTGGACGTGGACGGTCATGGGACGGTCGGTGGTCACTGCTGGGCTCCATCGTTCGTCTGGTCTGGTGTTCGGGTGGCTGGGTCGGTGATGGCGTGGACGGCGACGGTGGCTATGGCGTCGGCGGTGTCGGGTGGGTAGCCGATGTTGCGGATGCTGTGGGCGATGAGGTGGTGGGCTCGGGTGTGGGTGAGGCGTGGTGGGGGTGGTTCGGTTTCGAGTAGCGGGAGGGGTTGGCTGTGGTCGGGTCGGGTGAGGGCGTGCCAGATGACGGAGAGGGTGAGGGCGATGCCGAGGGGGCCGATTTGGTTTGGCCAGCGGTCGGCGGTGAGGGTGGCGAGGAGTGCCCAGGTGAGGGCGATGGTGGTGAGGGCTTGTGCGGTGACTTTGATGAGGTGGCCGGTGGTGATGGGTGGGGCGTCGATGCCGGCGAGTTCGGCCAGGTCACGGTCGAGGGCTTGGAGGTAGCGGCGGAGGATCATGCGGTGTCTCCGGTGGTGTGGTCCCAGGTGCCGGCGGCGGTGAGGCGCGGGCGTGGGAGGTGGACGAGGTAGGGGATGCCGCATGGGGGGATGCGGAGGTGGAGGCCGTAGGTGGGTGGGTGCCAGTGGAGGCGCCCGCAGGTGGGGCACTGGTCGACGACGGCGAGTTCGCGGCGGCGGCTGATGGCGGTGCGGGCGCCTTCGACGAGGCGGGCGGTGATCTTGGTGGTGATGAGGCAGATTTCGGCGCGCCAGGGTTCGCGGTTGTGTGAGCAGACGACCGTGCAGCGGGGGTGGCATAGGCCGCGTCCTTCGGGTTTGCCGCAGATGAGGCAGGCCGGGTCGCATGGCTGGTCGCGGAACTCCTTGGTGCGGTGGGGCTGGGGCGTGTGGATGGGGACGCGTCGCGGGCGGGTGCGTGTGCCGGCGGGAGTGGGGAGGGGTTCGGGGGCGAGGTCCCATAGGCCGTCCTGGACGAGGGTGGTCATGGGGTTTCCCGGAGGCGTGCGCGGTAGCGCTGGACGGTGCGGGCGGAGACGCCGAGGCGGTAGGCGATGGCTTCGGCGCTGAGGTGTTGGCGGGTGAGGGTGGCGGTGCGTCGGATGCGTTCGTCGATGTCGGCGGCGGTCTTCTCGATGCCGCGGCCGCCGGGGTTGCCGGTGCGGGGTTCGTGGCTCATGGGGTTTCCTGCTGGCGTCGGGCGCGGGCGGCGGCGATGACGTCGTGGGGTTGCCCGAGGGGTGGGCGCCAACCCCGGAGTTCGAGGCCGTCGACGTAGGCCTTGGCGATCTCGTCGACTTTGTGGTCGATCACCCAGGGGCGGAGCATGTTGGCGAGCGCGGCGCGGGCGTCGGTCCAGGCTTGTTCGATGTCGGGGTCGCTGTGGTGGGTGCTCATGCGGGCCTCCGTTCGAGGGCGAGGTGGTGGGCGTGGAGTACGAGCTGGCGGCTGGTGGCGTCGGGGCCGAGTTCGGCGTGGGCTTTGGCGAGCCAGGTGTCGAGGGCGTCGGGGCCGAGGGCGGCGAGTTCGGTTCGGGCGGTGTCGTATTCGGTGTCGGCCGAAGGGACGACGGCCATGAGCGGCGACTGCCGGTAGGTCGGCCGGGGCGGAGGATGATCATTCGGGTTGTCCACAGGGGCGGGCCGGTGATCTTCGCCTTCCACCTCAGCGCCGTACGGTGAGAAGGATGTGTGTTGGTAGGTGTCTGGTAGGTGCTTGGTAGGTGGGGTGTCTGTGTGACACCTGATCGGAGTACGTGTGACACCTGTTCCGAGTACGTGTGACACCTGATTACTCGCCGGTAGGGGTCCGGGCGGGGCTTCATCACGTGTCTGTGTGACACCTGATCCGGAGTTATCCACAGGGCCCGGAGCGGGATCAGGTGTCACGTTGACACTCGATCCGGTCTCATCCGGGTTCGGGTTGACACCTGATCCGGTGGGAGCCGAACCGTCCGGACCACGCATCCGTACCCGATCGGACAGGTCGTCCGGGAACGTGAGGCGGTACTCGTCGGCGATCGCGCGGCGCCCGTTCTTGGACCCTTCGACGACACGATCGATCAGGCCGAGGGCTCGCAGGCGCTTGAGCGCGCGGATCACCGTGCTCTTGGACAGCCCCGTATCGCCGATCAGCAGATCGATGCCCGGCCGTACGTCGCGGCCGTCCCGGCTGGCGTAGTCGGCCAGCACGTGGGCGACCGCCTTCACGGTGGCGGCCAGCTGGCAGCGCCGGACGATGCGCGTCCATGTGTAGGGGTCGGCCGGGTGGAGGTTCACGTGCGGTCTCCGGGTTGTCGGGGTGGTCACTCCCATCGGGGCGGGGTCCGTTTTCGGGGGGCAGACCTGTCACTAAACTGCACAGAGAACAGTTTATCAGTGCACGCACAAGATACGTGTTTCAATGGCGGGGTCAGATAACAGGCACATGAGACGCTGAAAGGGTGGACGAGCAGGTGTTGACCGAACTCCGAGAGGCGGCAGCCGCCTACCGGGAAGCGCCGGTACGTCTTCGCGCGGCCATCGTCGAGGCAGCCAAGCAGGGCAGCACCGACGCCGAAATCGCGAACGCCATCGATCTGACCTACGGCCCGGACTACATCGGCCGCGTCGTCCGAGCCGCCGGCGTATCCCGCCCCCGAGGCCGACGGCCCGCCAGCGACTGATCTGCGGGCATGCCGAAGCGGCCGGACCAGCCGGCCGCTCCGGTCACACTCGAACACGTCGCCTCCACTCGCTTCGCTGATCACTCGCGGGACGGGTTCGTATGTCGCTCCAGCCACACCAGGCCCGGCTGGTACGCGGTCATGGAGCCACGCTTGAGGGCACGCAGCGGCGCCTCCCCCGTGTCGGCCTGCACAGCGACCTGCCACCACACCAGGCGCTCCTCGCGGCGCACGGCGTCGATGGCGGCATGCAACTCCTGAGGCGTCATGCGTTCGCCTCCGCCCATGCTCGGAGCCGTTCCAGGCAGCCCGTGAGCGTCACCCAGTCCTCATCAGGCACGTCCTTCGGGCGGAGCTGGCGGACCTTGGAGGCGCGCTTGTGGACCATCCCGGACTCGTGCCAGAAGGCGGCCAGGTCGGCGGCATCCTCGCGACCCTCGCAGGCGACGAAGACTTCATCGGCGGGGAAGCCGGCCTTCAGCGTGATCACGCGGCCGAGGGGCTCGAACCGGGCACGCGAGTGGATCCAGCGGTCGCTGTCGGAGCCGCCGTAGGTGAAGACCTTCACCTCGTTGACCTCGACACCCCAGAGGGCAGGCGCGGTCACCACTGGTCGCCCGCCATGTCGGCGGCCTGCTTCTCGCCGAGCCGGACCGCGAGCTCATCAGCCCGCGCCCGCTCCCGCAGATACAGCGCGGTCGCGCCGCCGGGCTGGCGCAGTACCGCGTTGTCGCGCTGCAGCTGGTCGATCCGAGCGAGCAACTTCTCCGGGTCCTGCTGACCACGCTTCGGCTTGAGCCGGTCGCGTTCGGCCGTCACCTCGGCCAGCCGGTCACGCAGCCGGGCGGTCTCTTCCTCCGCGCGGGCGACACGGTCGAGCAGGCCGGCGACGTCGGCCGGGACGGGCCCGGCAGCGCGGTAGTCCTTGAGCTCGGCGGTGAGGTCTTCGACGCGGCAGCGGAGGAACCCGAGCTCGGCGTCGCGTTCAATGACGTCGCCCTCCTCCTCCGCGGCCGGGTCGTATGGCTGGTGACCGACCTTGTCCGGCTGATCGACGCTCGACCGGCCTGCGAGGCGCTTCCAGAGGCTCACGTGGCCTCCCGGAGGATCACGCCAGCCACCTTGAGCGCGTGGTCCACGATCGGCGAGTCCGGCAGAGGGACCTGACCGAACTGGAGAGCGGCGACCGACTCCAGCCAGGCGGCGAGAGGCTCGGCCAGCAGCGGGCCGACGAGGGCGATCCAGCGGGCGTTCGCCTCGTGTCCGTAGGTGAGAGCGACCTCGGTGATGTCCTCGCAGTCGTCGTCGAAGGTGGCGACGATCTGGTAGCTGAGTAGCTGCCAGCGGTCCGGGGTCGTGCTGTGGGACGCCTCGCGCAGCCGCTGGGCGGCTGCGCGGAGCGTCTCGACCCGGGTGCGGTCGCTCATGACGTCGGGGTGCCGTTCATCACGTCCGTGTTGAGCTCGGCCGCGATCGTCGCCGACACCTGCCCGAACGCCTGCCGGAGGATCTCGTCGGGCTCGTCGAGGATGTAGCCGAGCGTGAGCTTTCCGCCGCGGACCCGGTAGCGGAACCGCGCGCTGATGGTGACGGGCTCGCTGTCCTCATACGGGCGCAGGTACAGCTTGAACGTGCGCGGGATCTCGATCGTCCCGCCGCCCCCACGCGCGTTCGTGACGTCGGTGTAGGTCAGCTGGCGGTCACCGTTCTGCAGCACGATCGCGGAGGAGTAGCTCGCCTCCGACGTGGCGTGGAACTTCGTGACCAGCTCCAGCATGTCCGCGCCCGGCGGCTCGGCCACATCAGGCAGATGGTCCTCCAGGAACTCGGCGAACTCGATCTGCCCGAAGTCATGCTCGTTGCCGGCCATCCACGCCTTCCACGCCTTGGTCTTGGCGAGGGTGAGGGTCAGGCGGTGGTCGCCGAAGCGGGCGGTCGCGTCGGCGTCGAAGACACGCCGAACCTCTCCGCCCTCCTCGCCGGGGATCTCGTCGATCAGGGTGGTCTCGTGGGCGTTGAGGACCGCGATGATGGTGGAGCGGTCGAGGTCGGCCCACACCTCCGAGCCGGTGTCGGAGTGCTTGCGGTAGTAGATGCCGAAGGACGCGGCGTCGGTGACGGCGAAGGTGCCCTTCTTGCGGCGGGGCCGCTCCAGGTGGATGTCGGACAGGTCGATCTTCTCGACGCGGTCGCGGAGCTTGTAGCCGTAGATGTGGCCGGGCTTAAGAGTGTCGGGGATCCAGGCCTCGCTGAGGGCGTCGACGATGGCGTCGTTCTCGGTTCGGGTAGAGCCGGGCGTGGTCATCGGGTTGCGCTCCTGATCTGGTCGGCGGGGACGAGGCCGGGAAGGGTCTGCTGCCACGGGTTCTGGCGGGTGAGGTTGCCGGTGTCGTCGACGAAGAACACCGACGTCGGCGGGTTGACGGGCGGCCGGCTGTCGACCTGCGCCTTGACGGTGAGGGTGGAGGTGTCGCCGGGCGCGAGCGGCGCGACCTCGATCCGCAGGGTCATGGCGCCCTTCTTGCCGTGGGCGACGACGGCCTCGACGAGCTCGTGAAGGAGGCGGGAGGCCTCGTTGTGGATGCGGCCCTTGTCGAGCTCCTGGAATACGGCGGCGAACGGGCGCACCTGCACCTGGTCGTCGTCGGCCGGGGTGGCCGTTGTGTCGGTCAAGATGTCTCCTCGGTCGGGAGTTGGAGGTGGGGGGCGCACGCCGTACCCGGGGCCTGAGACACGTGCGGGTACGGCGTGCGCAGGGCAGGCCCGGACTTCCCCGACCGGGCACCGCACCACGGGGCCTGGCCCGCCACCGGGATGGGCGGCAGCAGGCCAGGCGATCACAAGCTGTAGGTCTCGCGGCGCCGCAGACTCGTCAGCGGCACCGTGTCCAACCAGACCGCCTCACACGTCGCAGCCACCTGCGGCGGCCGGCGGCTCCAACGCACGTACGCCACCAGCTGGCCGCGCAGGACGCCGATGTCCTCCAGCACCCCGAACTCGGTCCGGAGGCCGATCCGGATACCGGAGACGGGCCGGCCGACGATGGGCGTGCCCGGCGGCCAACCCGCCAGATCCAGGGTCACGTGGTGCCTCCGTAGGGGTGGCGGCGGATGAGGGCGTCGTACGCCTCCCGCACGGCGGGCGGCTCGCCGGGCGGCGGGCTTCCGACGCGGAAGGTGATGGCCGCCTCGGCGGCGGGTGCGGTAGCGGCTGGCATGATGCGGCGGCTGAGGCGGCGCAGCCGGTGGCGGCCGAACCAGGCGCGGGGCTGCCACTTCCACGGAGCAGGCAGGGCAGCCGCGTGGGTGGCGCTCACGACTGCCTGCCGTTGGCGGCAGGGACGGGGGCCAGGGAGCCGGTCTGCGGGCCCTCCAGCTCGCCGCCCGGCGGCTGGTGCGGCGGCTCGAGCATCGCCAGATAGCGGCGGCGGGCAGCAGCGCCGATGGCTGTGAGCAGGTCGACGGCCTGCAGCTCAGCCACGAGAGGGGCGCGCTGCTGCTGGTACTCGGCGTCCACGGCGCTCATGTGCGCGAGGATCTGCTGACGCTGCTCGTCGATCTTCGCGAGGCTCTTCTCGGTCTGGTCGATCAGGCCGAGCACGCCCGGGATGAGGGATTCGGGGGCGAGAGGGATTTCGGCGGGGTGGTCCGGCATGGTCTGGGCTGGTGAAAGACTGGACATTGGTGATTGGCCTTTCAGGTCGTGCTGGTGGTGGCCCCCGTGGTGGCGGGGGCTTCCTGCTGTTCGGGGCGGCCGGCGAGATGGGGCTGGCCGGTGACGAGAGCGACCGCGGCGATGTGCGGGCAGGGCTTGAGGCGGATGCAGTCGCACACCCAGCCACTGGTCGGGTAGAACGCAACGCGGTGAAGGCGCTGGTGGCCCTGCACGGTCGCGGCGACCAGGGACGGGCGGCGCTCGCCGGGCAGGGTGGCGGACAGGCCGACGATCACCCGGCCCTCACGGCCGTACGCGAGGGCGCGGGAGCGGAAGTCATTGGGCATGGGGCATCGCCTCGACGTCGATGTAGAGGCGGTGCTCGCCAGGAGTTCGTCGGCTCTCGATCACGCCACTGCAGTTGACCGTCCGCACGCCGGGCACAGTGGCCAGCACGGCCATGTAGGCCTCGATCAGGGGACGGGCACCGATCAGGCGGATGCGTACGCCGTCGCGCTCAGGCTTGAGGTAGGACCCTTCACACCACGTGGAGCTTCCAGGCGCGCAGTGACTGCGCGGCGTGCCGTTTAGTCGGAGCGCGAGCTCTCGGCTGCATACCGGGCACTTCGCCCGGGAACGCGCGGTCATCCCGTGCTCCCGGTCTGGCGCTCGCGGCCGATCCGGTTGACCAGCGCCCCGATGGCCTCCTCATCACCCGTCTCGTTCGTCACCATCGCGCCGAGCTGCCGCGACTGGGTCAGCTCGTACTTGATCTGCAGCAGCCGCTGCACGCTCGTCTTGGGGTGGCAGATCTCCTCCACGTACGAGGCGGCCGGACGCACCGGAGCCTCCCCCCGCTCCACGCTCGTCGCGTCCGGATCCTGGTCCCGAGTCGGCACCAGCCCGGCATGGAACAGCAGCGTCCGAAGCGCGACCGCCTGAGCCTTCGCCGACCCCTTGTCCTGCGTGTCGAGCGACTCGCCGGCGGCCTGCACCTCCAGGTAGTCACCCGTCGGCCCGTAGATCCGGTAGGTGACCAGCACGGTGCACTCGCGGGTGTCCTTGCCGGTGGAGGTCTTCGTGTCCCGGTAGGAGGGCTCGACACGCACGGGCAGCACGAGGACGCCGTGGGCGCGGCAGGCCGGGCCGAACACGTTCAGCGCGTCGTCCACGCCGCGGTAGTTGAACCTGGCGGGGCCTTCGGTGACCTTCTGGCCCTTCGTGACGCTGCGGACGGTGCCCATCACGGCGGCCCATGCGACGTGCACGGGCACCTGTTCGGGGCCGCCCTCGGGCACGGGGATGTCGACCTCGGGCAGCTCGGCGGCGGGCTCGCGATAGATGCGGTCGCCGAGCGGCGGCCTGTCCTCGGCTGGGGCGGTGTCGGGGCGGGCTTTGGCGGCCGCCTTCTCTGCCAGCGTCATGCGGGCACCTCCGTCAGGCGCAGATCACGGGCAATGTCCAGACGGCGCGACACCGTCGTACGCACGCACGCCGCGTACGCGTCCGGGTACTGCTCGGCCAGCCGGTTCATGTCGACCGAGTCCCGCGAGGTGGGCTTGAAGGCGTACGCGTACTCGTTGCCGTCGCCGAAATACGCCATCTCCGCGCCGGCGAGCAGCTCGACCATGCGGGCCTTCGCCGCCTTCTGCTCGTCCTCGTGCGCCTTGGCGCGGAGACGGGCCTCCTCGTAGGCGAGCAGCTGCTCGTACGCGTCGGTGTCGCCGAGGTTGATCGCGCCGACCCGCTCCGGATACAGGTCGTCCCACAGCTCGACCAGCCGCTCCGGATCCCCCGACGACGCCGGCGTCTCCATCCGCTGCACGTGGTCCCACATCTGCGCGGCGACCGTGGTGATGTCCGCGATCAGCTGCTCGTTGCCTTCGCGTCGTACGACGGTCTGCCGGTAGTCGTTGCCGCCGATCAGCACGGCGACGTGGATGTGGTCGTAGCCGGTGACGGTGATCTGCCACAGGGTTTGGGCGAGCACGTCGTCGGGGACGGCGCGCTTCCACTTCTTGGCGACGAACGCGTTGCGGGTCTTCACCTCGAGGGCGCACGCTTCGCGGGTGTCGCGGTTGAGGGGGCATTCGGTCACCCGCCGGTCGAGGGTGCAGCGCATCCAGTCGGCGTCGACGCGGGCGACCAGGCCGACCCTGCGCACCACCGACCGGTTGCGGCGCGCCCATTCGCGGGCGATGGTCTCCTCGTGCAGGGTGCCCCACAGCGCGGCCTCACCCGCGTCGTCCTCGTCGAGGGTGCCGATCTTGTCGTAGTAGACGTGGAGCGGGGTTTTGTAGCCGACGTCGAGGATGTCGGCGACGTCGGAGCTGCCGATGCCGTCGCGGCGGGCTTCGAGCCAGATGTCGCGGTCGGCGGTGGCGGGCAGGATGAGACGCGCGGTGGGCGTGACCCGGCGGCCGGGCATGGGCTCAGCCACGGTCCACCTCGGCTCCCGCCGCCGCGCGCCACGCCTTCAGCTCGGGCTCGTCGTCGTATCCGTCGGCGGCCATCGCCCCGGTCAGCGCGGTGGCGGCGGCCAGGGCGAGCGTGGCGTGCGCCTGGGCGAGGTCAATCCGCTGCTGGGCGCGCTCAGGCTTGCCCTCGTCGAAGAAGTAGGCGGCGGCCTCGGCCTGCTGTTCGGCCTCGCGGTAATGCTCAACGCCAGTCATCGGCCGCACCCGTCGTAGCGGCGCAGGTTCCACCGGCCGTACCGCTCGGGCACACGCAGCGCGCGGACGGCGTCCCACGCCAGCTCGCCGAGGAAACGCAGCGGGCCGACGTGCACGACCTCCGGGACGTCGCGGCCGGTCATGCCAGCACCGCTTCCTCGTCGGTCGGGTCGTCGTCGTAGTCGGCCTTCTCGGCCGCGTACTCCGCCTCCGTGAGCGCGTCCAGTTCGGGCCCGGGGGCGGCGGGTTCCGCCCCCCACTCCCGGCGCATCTGCGCCTCCTCGGCCGCCTGCATGAGCCGCTTCGCGTCCTCGCGATACGCCACGACCAGACGGTCGTAGTAGTCGCGCTGCACCCGGTCGATCAGGTCCAGCGGCGGCACCTCGTGGTCGGCGGCGACGAGCGCGAGGTACAGCGGCGTGTCGTCGGTGGTCTGCGCGGCGTAGGTGGCGAGCGCGGCGTAGATACGGCCGAGCGCCTCAGGCTCAAGCCGGTCGCCCGGGGCGGGCTTGGTAATCTGCATGGGAGGCCTTCCTCTTTCAGGCGCCCTCGGCTGGTGACGCAGCCGGGGGCGCAGTCATGTCAGGGGGGTTGATGGCGCGGGCCAGAGGCCCCGGCGCTCAGACGGTGCTCACGCTCTCCAGGTAGGCGAGGGCGTCCTTGCGGTCCACGCGGCGGCACCTTGGGTGGATCAGGTAGGAGCGCAGCCTCCGGGCGGTGACCAGCTCCTGCACCGTGCGCTTGCTGCAGCCGAACATCTTGGCGACCTCGTCGAGCTTGATGAGGTCACGCTCGGCGACGGCTTCTTCGGTACTGGCGTTGCTCATGGGGAGACACTACGCGCGCGATCGCGCGCAATCAATAGATCTGTGCGCAAAATCGCGCGAAGCTTGGAGTTCCAGGTTGAGGTTCGCCTCATGTCCCCTTGGAGGGAGGTGGCCGACGCCCCAAGCGCCTGTTAGGTTTACGCGTGATTGCGCGCGATCGCGCGTGGAAGCGCAACCGCAACCGCGAGGTGACGACGTGCCCGGATCAAGAGACCTGTCCGCCGCGCTGGAACTCATCCGGCAGCGGCGGCTCCAGCTGATCCCCCGGATGTCCTTCCGCAAGGCCGCAGCCACCGCGGCCCGGCTCACCGACATGCCGTGGGCCGAGTCAACGTGGCGCGGCATCGAAAGCGGCAAGGACACGGCACTCCCCGAACGGGTCGCGGTGATGGCCTTCACCGTCGGCGCGACACCGGACGAGCTCGCCGACCGCGACGAACCCGAAGCGGCCGAACTCCTGCGCCTGCTCATTCAGCAGCGTGCCGAGCGGGAGCCGGCGCTCGCCGAAATCGACCGGAGCGCCACCTCCGAGTCCGTGATTCAAGCTCTGCTGCAGAGTCTCGATGAGATCCGCGCTTCGGAGGTTCCCTCCGAAGCGCGCTCGGAGATGGAGCGCCTGCTACTCGGCAGGGTGATGGCGGAAATCCGTGGCCAGACAGATCGTTTTAGGTCGCAGCTCGCGAGTGACGACAACGGGACAACGTGAAGATTTTTCTTCTTTCCCTCGTATCACGACACAATTTCACAACAAAACGCTTTGGTAACGAGAACTGAGATTTGCAGGGTGCGATGCTGACGTGGCTTGGGGGTTGGAACGTGCCCGTGCAGCAGGAGGTGCCACGAAAGATGCTCAAAGCACTGGCCGTAGCGTCAGCGTTCATCGGGCTGGGGGGGCTGTCCGCAATCATCGTCGGCGGCGCGCCCGCGCTCGCCGCCAGCTTCCTGTGCACCTGCAGCGCACTGGGGTTATCCGTGTCCGTCACCGAGACCGGACGCTACCGCCTCGGCCTGACCGCCGGCCTGCGCATCGGCCGCGCCCTCGGCCGCCAGGACGCCAAACACCACATCCGGTAGACCCGGGAGCACCCATGCCCCGCAAGAACCGCCGTCAGCACGGCGAAGGCAGCATCTACCAACGCAGGGATGGCAGATGGGTCGCTGCGATCTTTCTCGGCTACAAAGCCGACGGCAAAGCAGACCGGCGATACCTATACGGCGACACAGCCGAAGAAGCCGTAGCCGCCCGCGACGCATTCAACGAAACCCGGCGCGCGGGATTCACCCCGCCCGCCGGGAAAGGCGAAACGGTCGGGGAACTCCTGACCCATTGGCTGCATAACGTGGCTAAACGCACCGTCCGTGATACGACTTGGCACGACGCCTATCGGCCGAAGACCGAGAAACATTTGATCCCCCGCCTCGGCCGCCCCCGCGTAAAAGACCTCTCCGAGGAAGACGTCGAAGCTTTCGTCACCAGCATGCAGCGGGACGGCTACGCGCCCTCCACGATCATCGGCTGCCTGATGATCCTCTCCCAGGCCCTCGACCTCGCCGTACGGCGAAAGCAGATCCAGCGCAACGTCTGCAAATACATCGAAGGGCGGCCCAAGGGCAGCGATTTCGAGGCGCTGCCGCCCGAGCGCGACGAGGTCGCCGTCATCCTCGACGCGCTTCCCCGGCGCCGCAACGGCGTCCGCTGGGCGACCGCCGCCGCCGTCGGGCAGCGCCGCGGCGAGACGCTCGGCCTCACCTGGCCGATGCTCGACCTGACCAACCTCGACAAGGCGACCATGCGGATCGCGTGGGAGATCGTGCGCGTGCCGTGGCAGCACGGATGCGAGGACCCGCACGCCTGCGGCGCCGCACACCATCTGCGGCGGTGCCCGCCGACGAACTGCCCGAAGCGGCGCGCGTCCGGCCGCCCGCACGTGTGCCGTACGCGGCTGTGCCCCGACGGTTGCGACGGATCGCACCCGGGGCGGTGCATCCGGGCGTGGTGCGCGCCGGACTGTGAGGGGCACGCGAAGGCGTGCAAGGCACGGCGCGACGGCGGCCTGGTGATGACCGAGCCCAAGAGCAAGAAGAGCAAGCGGACCGTCCCTATCCCGCGGCCGCTGGCCGAGCTGCTCGTGCTGCACCAGCTGGCCCAAGCCACCGAGCGGGAGGCCGGCGGCTGGGTCGGCTGGGGCCACGAGCCGAGCTCGTGCTCGAGGCGGCCGCGGCCGCGGGAGGTCGTCTGCCCGAAGTGTCGCCGGCCGATCGCCCGGGATGCGCTGGTCTTCACGAAGCCGGACGGGATGCCGGTGTCGCCGTCGGACGACTGGCGGGAGTGGAGCTCGTTCCTGGCCGAGCTCGGGTTACCTCCGTATCGGCCGCACGATCTGCGGCATTTCAGCGTGACGCTTCAGCTGGAGGAGGGTGTGGACGTCGGCGTGGTGGCCGACAACCACGGGCACAGCAGTCCGGACTTCACTCGGCGGCGCTATCAGCATGTGGCGGAGCGGGTTCAGCGGGAGTCGGCCGATCAGGTCGGTAAGGTGCTGTGGAGATCGGCGGGTGACAGCAGTGACTGACAGCAGAGGCGATGCGCAAACGCGCGTGAACACGCGCAAATCTGGTGACGGAACGTCATCCGGTCGGGGCGTCTACCAGTGCTTCACGCGCTTCTGCGCGCTTTCACGCGTCAACGTGCGCAAAGGCAGTTTCCAGCAAAACCAAAATTCCTAAACCTGGTGTCGTAGGTTCGAATCCTACCGGGGGCACCTTTGACCAGGCAGAACACCCGCTGACCTGGGGTTCCTCCGCCGCAGGTTCGTAGCCCTTGTGCAGCCATAGGCCGCCGGATGCGACCGCATGTCGATGATCGCGAAATATACGCGAAATGATCAAGGTCCTGTTTTCGCAGGTGGCGCCCCGAAATGGCGACGACTTCGACGCAAGCCGGGGCCCTTCGAGGCTATTCGTGATCCCCGACTGAGGATACGGCCAACTCCCTCACTTCAGCCCGAGGGCTTGCCACCCGCTGAACCATATGGCGTAGACCTTGAGCCGAAGATCAACACTGCAGCGGGTCGTTCCGCCGTCTCACCGGCAGGCCGCAGCGTTGCGCCACACCGAAGCCACAAGCGCATAAGGCAATAGGTTCGATATTGGGACATTTGCACCACCATCGACGCGCAGGCCAAAGTCCCACCCTGCGAACGAGACGCCAAACAGCGATTTTCAGGCACCACCTCCGACACAGGCTGTACTCTTCCGGGCACATCGGACATTCCCCATAGACGTGGAGATCGCTTCCATGAACGACGGCACCAAACAAGCCTTAATCGGGGCTGGCGGGACAATCGCAGGTGCGCTCATTGCCCTTGCTGGCACCCTGATGACCGGCGTCGTCCAGATCAAGAACGACGAGAAGCCCGGTCCGACCGCGACTATTACGGTTACAGCCCCAGCGATCAACGCACCCACCGTGGTAGGAGCGCCAAGCAGCGGAGCAGTCACCAGTCGGTCCCCCATCGGGGATGAATTTTTAGCAGACCTGCCACAAGCGACGGAGGGTTCCGACTACACAATCGACGGCATCGAGATTGAGGGCCACAGCTACCCAAAGTCTCTCACGACAGATTTCTCGTATTGCTCTGCGCCCGTCAGCTATAACCTGAAAGGTAGATATCGCACCCTTACGACCAAAATTGCCATCGCGGACGATGTTGCCGACGACGCGAAATTTACGTTCAAGGTATCACTCGACGACAAGGTCGTCAGAACTGAATCTGTAAAACTTGGAAAAATCGAGAATATGACCGTTCCTACGGCGGGCGCATATCGATTGACATTAGATATAGATTCAGAGAGACCGTGTGAACACACAGATTGGGCCGCTTGGTTGACTCCCAAGCTACAACACTAACGCACAATCGGTGTTGCATGCATCAGGTAGGCACAATAAGACAAATGCCTATGTCGAATCTCACATAATCCGTGCGAGTCGTCTCGGAGCATGAGATTCGATCAATCCCCGAAAGCGTGACCTCAGAACAACACGTTCGGGCTTCAACGAGCGAAAAGGTGTGGTGCGGATCACGCGTGCACGCCACAATGCCATACATGGAAATAGCCACGCCTCTGGCGCACGTACCCAACGAGGACACGTGGGACGCGGACACGATCCTCTACGAGGGCAGAGGATACCTACCCCGCTTCCAGCTCTCATGCTCAGTTCGTGCAGAGATGCGCTGGAGCCCGCGCCACGAGATACGCCTTGTACTCACAGACGTGGAGGGTGAAGAGGCCAACTGGCTGAGGCTAGCCGACCACGATGCGCCCCTTCAGGTAAGACTGGACGAGCGCACCGGTCCAGACAATCTCATTACGCTACAAATGCGGAACGCAAACGTCGACCAATATACCGGATGGCTGACACGTCGAGCCATTGTTGGCAACAAGGCGGGAACGATAGAACAAATTGAGGGGTACCTCGTCAACTACGATGAGATTTATGGATCTCCACTGACGTACGCTCAAGATGAAAGCAAATGGTCCTGGTCGGGACGAACCCAGATAGAGGTGGACGGCTGGAGAATCATCCTTGACAGTCCTCCCCAGCTTTCCGTCCTTATCCGTGGCCTCAAGGAGTCGGGGGGCTACGGGCGCACCCATGCCCTTCAAATCAATCGCATTGATGGGAGCGGCTTCACTGCCAATGACGCCGATCCAATCATGGAAGGGCTTCACCTTTCACTGTCATTCCTGCTTGGCCGCTTTGCTGCGCCCATCTATTCTGGCTACCACGTCGATGGGTCGCTTGCATGGGAAGAGTGGGGGACGCCAAGGGCGGACCAGTTCACCACAGGACACTCAGGCCCATGGGCTCCGACTTCAGTCCAGAGTTTTAGCGACATGGCTTCCTCCCTTCTAAGCGGATACATGGATAACAGTCGTGCATTTACTTCCAAATATCTGATGCAATCTTATCTAGCGGCGAATGGCAACGGATTCCTAGAGCAGCGGGTTCTCATAGCCTTTGCGGGTATCGAGCATCTCGCATGGATCCGACTAGTCAGCGAGCAAGGCGGAGACCCTCAAAAGATCAACTCCAAGAATGCGGATTGGCGTATACGTCAAATACTGACGCAGGCATCGGCCTCTATCGAGGTTCCGCCACATCTTCCCGCACTAAAGGTTCGCCCATCAGCGCAACATAGATGCGCCTAAAGCAGCTGCCACCGTACGGCACCTTCTAACGCATCCTAAAAACCCTCGCGATCTATACAACCATGATAACCTACTTCTCGAAACGTGGCTGATCCTTCGTCACTGGGTTTCCCTCCTGGTCTTCCATTGGAATGGATACAACGGCCGAATAGTTGACGCGTCACAAATTCGGGGCTGGGCGGGCGAGACCATTATCGTCCCTTGGAATCAGGGAGCTGTTTCCGGAGGCGGGACGACGAAATGAGGAAGGCCCCAGCGCAGGCCAGGGTCCTCCAGGTGCTCATGATCACTGGTTGAGGGCGCGACCGATCTGTCCGTTTACGCGAGACTGTTGGCCGTCGATGCATTTGGCGTAGACCTTGAGCAGCACGTCAACGCTGTGGCCGGCGCGCTTGGCGACTTCGGTAGGCGCTACCCCCGCGTTGAGCCAAAGCGAAACGGCCGCGTGCCGGAGGTCATACGGGCGGGCCGCTACAGAGGTTGAATGATTGAGGTCTCGCGGCGTGGTTGCGTGACGATGGCCAGGTCGGTGAGTATGCCGGTGGGATGCGATATCCGGATGGTGGTGGTCTGACCCCGGAGGCACGCGCCAAGCGGGAACGGATCCGCTTGGAGGCCGCGGGGTTATTCGCCACGGGCGTGCCGC
>JAGFNW010000037.1 GCA_017592665.1 Streptosporangiaceae bacterium NEAU-GS5
GTACGTCAGGTATGCGACCTGTATCACGGAAGGCTGCCCTATCCCGGCACATCTGTGCCAGATCGACCACATCGACCCCTGGGCTTCAGGCGGACGCACCGACCTGGACCGGCTGGCGCCCTGCTGCGGCTTCCACAACCGCGACCGCGCCATCCACCCCCAGCGATACCGGATCCGCCGAACCGACGACGGACGGTGGGCCTTGACCTACCTCGGCCTCCACCCCCAGCGTGCGCCCAGATGAGCAGATGAACCGGCACTGGTCCATGCGACACATCACACGCCGCGACCCGACCCGATCAGCAGGAGTCAGCGGTCACCTCCCGCACGGAACAACGCACCCCGCGTGCAACGGCTCACCCCGCACACGGAAGCGGGATGCGATCTGCGCGGGGACGGGGTGTCCCGCACCGGGGCGGGGCGTAGCGCCCGGGCCCGGCTGGGCGGAGCGGACCCGGCGCGTGAGCCGGTGGGGCGAGTGAGCTGGCGGCAGGACGGTTGAGACGGCGAGAACGGCGAGAACGGCGAGAAACGGTGGAGGTGACGACAGTGAGGATGGCGAGGAGATGGTGCGGTCGGCGCGGGTGAGGGCAGCGAGAACGGTGGGAGCGGCCAGCCAAGCGGTGGTGCCCGGCGAGCCTGGCGGAACTGCGGCCCTGAATGGCCTCAGCGCCTCTTGCTCGGCCCCGCAGCTCTTCCCCCAAAGCCCCTTCCCGTCGCCGTCGACCCGGAGCGAAGCAGCAGCGGGCCGGCGACGAAGGAGCAAGCTCGGCCTCGCGTGTGCCTCAGCGCGGGCACCTTCCACAGCAACCCCGACGCCAACAGCCACGGCCGGGCTTGCGGCGAAGGAGCCGGTCTGCTCAGCTCGCCAAGGGTCGAAGGCGGGCGGGAAGGGGCGGATCCCCCTCCCGGAACCGGAGCGCCCCCGCCGGAGGCACCACCACCACTCCTATTAGTCCGCCGCCGGAGGCGCTCACCCGGGCGCGTCAACTGCGGGCAGGCGTTCCAGCCGAGCGCCGTGGGCGGCAAGCGGTTCTGCTCAGCACCGTAGGCAGCAAGCGGGCCTGCCCGGTCTATAGGCGGCTGACAGCTGGCGCGGCTGGCGGCTGGCGGCTGGCGGGACAGATTGGGTCCGCGCCCGGGCAGCCGGTGGAGCTGGCCGGGGGGCAGGGAACCAGGGGGACCTGAGCGACCTGAAGGACCTGAGGCCAAGGGGACCTGGGGAGCAACCAGCGCACCCACGGCGGATGAGTGAGCAGATTTCGCAGCAGGCTCAGGTGTGAAGCGCTGCGAAGAGGTCTTCGCGGAGGGTGGCGGCGTCGCGGAAGTGGATTGCGATCATGCCCATGGCCTCGGCGCTGGCCACGTTTTCGAGGCGGTCGTCCACGAAAACGATCTCTCCCGGCGGCACGCCGAGGGCTGTCGCCGCGTGCCGGAAGATCGCGGCGTCCGGCTTGGTCATGCGCAGCCGCCCGCTGAAGAAGCGCGGCCGGATGGCGGCGAGGAACGGCAGATCCTCCAGCCCGTCGGCGACGCAGATCGGGGCATTGGACAGCAGCGCGAGGCCGTGCCCGTCGGCCGCCGCCTCGGCGACCACCTTCAGGGTCTCCTCGTTGGGGAGCGACCAGCTGTCGACGTCGATCCGGACGAGCCGGGCGAGCTCGGCGCCCGTGATCGGCCTGCCGAGCACGCGAGACCAATACTCCTGCTCGCTCAGGTCGGCCCGGTCGAAGTCGAGGCGCGGCGCCCAGTAACGCTCCTCGAAATCCGGCCTGCCATCGCTGAGCAGGGCCAACGCGGCCGGATCCTGCGGGAGGGAGATCACATTGCCATAATCGAAAAGAACATGCCTCACGATTGAATGAACATAGCATATGTGAGTTACAAATAGCCGGAGACCGCCCCACAGCCGAGGTAGTTGCGCACGGTGTGGAAGTCGAGCTTGTCGATGTTGCAGGCGACGTCGCGCTCCACGCCCTTGAAGTAGTCGCGCAGCCCTGGCGGGATCGCGGCCAGGTCGTCCTTGTCGGCGATGTTGATCCAGCGGCCCACGTTCGGCGGCTTGGCGCCGCGCCCGTTGACCGGCACCGGGGCGAGCCGCTCGAACACCACGTTACGCATGGCCAGCGGGCTGCCCAGGGTGATCAGCAGGTCGGCGGAGACATCCGGGTGGGCCCAGAAGGCCTCGTACGTCACGACCGTGCCGAGCGAATGAGCGATCACGATCTTGGGCTTACGGCGGCGGATCACGTCGGCCACCGTGTCGCGCGCCTTCACCCGCGGGGACCCGCCGCCGAGGTAGGTGGCCACCTCCGGGCAGAAGTCCTCGGCGAAGCGGACCGCCTCCGGCCCCAGCTTGTCGAGCAGCCAGGCGGCCACGGTGTGCAGGATGCCGGTCAGCGACTCCCCGACGCCGCCCGAGACCCGCCCGTCCAGCTGCTTGACCCAGTCGGCGAAGACCAGCTTCGACGGCGGGTCCATCTGCTTGACGGGCCGCGCCGGCCCCTTGTGCAGGAAATGCGCGTAGTAGGCGATCTCCGCGAAATACTGCTCCCCCGCGTACGCACGGTTCGGCGCCAGGCCCTTGTGCAGATAGTTGTTCCACTTGACCCGCATGGTCTCGGCGGCACCGCCGGGCGATCCGCCGGACTCCTCAAAATAGTGGTACTTGCCGATGCCGTGGATTCCGACGATTGTCGTCACGCGCCCACTGTGCACGGCGCTCCGGGGCAGTTCAACTGCGTCGCCAAAACCGTGAGAAATATCCGGTTGTGCGGGGTTGCTACGGTCATCGTTGGAGGTGTCATCGTCATGCCCGGGCCGCTGCTTGTCTCGAACTCCGTCGTCATCCCCGAGGCGGAGCTGAGCTGGCGTTTCTCGCGTTCCTCCGGGCCGGGCGGCCAGGGCGTCAACACCACCGACAGCCGGGTCGAGCTGAGCTTCGACGTTGCCGCCAGCAAGGCACTCGGGCCATACCAGGAGAGGGCGCTGAAGCGCCTGGCGCACCGCCTGGTCGACGGCGTGATCACGGTCACGGCGTCAGAGTTCCGCTCGCAGCTGCGCAACCGGGAGGCCGCCGAAACGCGCCTGGCCCACCTGCTTCGGCAGGCCATCGCGGCGCCGCCGCGCGCACGGCGTCCCACCAAGCCCACGAAGGGCTCGGTCGAGCGCCGCCTGGCCGCGAAGAAGCACCGCTCGACGCTCAAGCGCCAGCGCGGCGACGACTACTGACGCCCCGGTCAAAAGCAGCCGGTCAAAAGCAGCCGGTCAAAGGCAGCCGGTCAAAGGCAGCCGGTCAAAGGCAGCCGGTCAAAGGCAGCCGGTCAAAGGCAGCCGGTCAAAGGCAGCCGGTCAAAAGCAGCCGGTCAAAAGCAGCGGGTCAAAAGCGGCGGGTCACTGGTCGCGGCGGTCTTCCATCTCCCACAGATGGTCGACGACGTGCCAGATGAGGCGGCGCGCGAGGTAGCGCACGGGCCACGGGGTCTCGGGCGGCGGGTCGAGGAAGGCGGCGACCGTGGCGTCCCGCATGGCGTCGCGCTTGTCCCGGTCGCCGTGCAGGGGCGGGAACCTCACGCCGACCTTGCGGATGTAGGCCCGCTCGGCCTCCTCGACGTGTGCCGCCATTTTGTCGCGATCCCGGCCGCCGCCGCGCGGCCCCTTCCGCAGCTCCTCCGGCGAGACGGCCACGCACTCGTCGAACAGATCCCACGCGGCGCGCATGAGGGCGACCGTGCGATCGCGCTCGGCGTCGTCCATGGGCTCCTCGTCGACGTCGGGCTTGGCGTCGGGGGCGCCGAAGTCGGTCGTCAGAGTGCCCTTGACCCGCTCGACCACGACCACGTCACCGAGATCGGCCGGGTCGAAGGCGATCCCGGCGCGCTCGGCGATCACCTGGTAGCGCGGCGCGTAGTCGATCAGGTGGTCGAGGGCGGCCTCCTCGGTCTTGTCGATCCGGCACCAGCCCGGCCAGTCGACGGAGCAGGCGAACACCTTCTTGGGTCCCAGCTCGAGATAGACACGGTGTTTGCTCATCGCTTGCTCATACGTATTCGATCAGGTCGGCGACGGAGGCGACCACCTGCGACGGGCGGAAGGGAAAGCGGTCGATCTGCTCCTTCTGCGTCACCCCGGTCAGCACGAGGATCGTGTGCAGGCCGGCCTCCATGCCGCAGACGACGTCGGTGTCCATCCGGTCGCCGATCATCGCGGTCGACTCGCTGTGCGCGTCGATCTGGTTGAGCGCGCTCCGCATCATCATTGGATTCGGCTTGCCCACGAAATACGGGTCCACACCCGTCGCCTTGGTGATCATCGCGGCGACCGCGCCACAGGCCGGCAGCGAGCCCTCGTTGGACGGCCCGACCGCGTCGGGGTTGGTGGCGATGAAGCGGGCGCCGTTCTCGATCAGCCGGATGGCGCGCGTGATGGCGGTGAAGCTGTACGTGCGGGTCTCGCCCAGCACGACATAGTCGGGATCGAGGTCGGTGAGCACGTAGCCGATCTCGTGCAGGGCCGTGGTCAGCCCGGCCTCCCCGATCACGTACGCCGAGCCCTCCGGGCGCTGGTCGGCGAGGAAACGTGCGGTGGCGAGCGCGGAGGTCCAGATGGCCGACTCGGGCACGTCGAGCCCGGCGGCGCGCAGCCGCACGGACAGGTCGCGCGGCGTGTAGATGGAGTTGTTGGTGAGCACCAGGAACCGCTTCCCCGACGCGCTCAGCCTGCGGATGAACTCGTCGGCGCCCGGCACCGGCTGGCCCTCGTGGACGAGCACGCCATCCATGTCGGACAACCAGCACTGGATCGGTCTGCGATCGCTCATATGCCGCATTTTCTCACGGAACTATTCTCACGGATCTCACGGAACGATGGTCCGCCACGTCTGCTCCTCGACGAGCTCGCGGCTGCGCCAGCCCTCCGGCGTACGGATCATCCGGTGGTGGTAGTAGCCACCGCCCTGGATCAGCCCCTGCACCGGGACCACGGCCATCTCCCGCGACGGCGCCAGCACGTCGGTGAACGACGCGACCACGATCACCTCGTCCTCGGAGATGTGATCGACGGACATGGCGCCGATCAGATGGAGCCGGCCCGGCCAGCCGGCCAGCACCTCGGCCAGCCACGCCTTGGCTTCGGCCCGGGAGCCCTTGATGCCGCCCGCCGAGGTGTAGTCGATGACGGCGTCCTCGGTGAACACGTCGTCGAGCCGGTCCCACTGGCCGCTGTCGACGGCATAGCCGTAGCGGGCGAGGACCTGGGTGATCTCATCCATGGCGGTATCCTGCCAAGCGCTTGCTCACCGCGTAACCCTTGTCCGGGAAGACACCGTACGTCACGGGTGTTGCCGAGAAGCATGGAGACCCAGCACGCCGAGATCGACGGGCGCCCGCCGACCACCGAGGAGCTGCTCGCCGCCGGCGGCTACGGCCACTTCACGGCCATGCAGGTGCGCGGGCGCCGGCTCCGCGGCCTCGACCTGCACCTGCGCCGCCTCGACACGGCCAACCGCGAGCTGTTCGACCGCCCCCTCGACCCTGAGCGCGTACGGCTCGCCATCCGCAGCGCCCTGGACAGCGCCCGCGACACAGCACGCGACACAGCCCGCCACGTAGCTCAAGAGAGCGCGCTCGGGCGGGGCGACGCGTCGGTGCGGGTCAACGTCTTCGACGGCGAGAAGATCCTCGTCCGCGTCGGGCCGCCCGCTCCCCCGCCCGGCAAGCCCGCCCGCGTGCGCACGGTCGACGACGCCCGCTTCCTGCCCCACGTCAAGACCACGGGCGGCTTCATCCAGGCCTACTACGCGCGGCTGGCCGACCGTGACGGCTACGACGAGGCCCTGTTCGCCCGCGACGGCGTGATCTCCGAAGGCCTCATCACCAATGTCGCGTTCATCGGCGGCGGCGGGGAGATCGTGTGGCCGGACGCGCCCGCGCTCGACGGGATCACCATGCTCCTGCTCCGACGGGCCCTGCCGTACGAGAGACGCCGGATCACGGTCGCCGACGTCGCCTCCTACCGATCGGCCGCGCTCACCAACTCCCACGGCGTCCGGATCGTGGACAGCATCGGCGACGTGCCGTTCGCCCCCGACGACACCCTGGTCAAGACGTACGAGAACATCGAATGGGACGAGATCTAGAAATGAGCGAGACCCAAGGCTCCGACATCAAGGGCACCGCACGGGGCACGGCGGGCGTGCCGCTGTCGATCCTCGACCTGGCCACGGTCAGCGACGGCGGCACGGCCACCGAGGCGCTGCAGATCAGCACCGAGCTGGCCCAGCGCGCGGAAACCTGGGGCTATCACCGGATCTGGCTGGCCGAGCACCACGGGATGCCCGGCGTGGCCAGCTCCTCCCCGGCCGTCCTGATCGCCCACCTGGCCGCGGTCACCTCGACCATCCGCCTCGGCTCGGGCGGCGTCATGCTCCCCAACCACGCGCCGCTGGTGATCGCCGAGCAGTTCGGCACGCTGGAGGCCCTCCACCCGGGCCGCATCGATCTCGGCCTCGGCCGCGCGCCCGGCACCGACCCGGTGACCGCCCGCGCCCTGCGACGGGCGGCCGAGGTCGACCCGGACGAGTTCCCGCAGCAGCTTGCCGAGCTGACCGCCTATCTAAACGGCACGGCCGGGTCCGTCCAGGCCATCCCCCGCGGTGACAGCCGGCCGCCCATCTGGCTGCTCGGGTCGAGCGGGTTCAGCGCCCAGCTGGCCGGCCTGCTGGGGCTGCCGTTCGCGTTCGCGCACCACTTCAGCGCCGCCAACACCGAGCCCGCCCTCGACCTATACCGGTCGGCGTTCCGCCCGTCGGAGGTGCTGGCCGAGCCGTACGTCATGATCGGGGTGGCCGCGGTGGCGGCCGACACGGAGGCGGAGGCACGGCGGCAGGCGATGGCCGGCGTCCTTGCCTTCCTGCGGCTGCGGTTCGGCAGGCCGGGCCGCTTCCCCACGCCGGAGGAGGCCGAGGCCTACCCGTTCAGCCCGGTCGAACGCGACTTCGCCCGCGACCGGCTCTCGACCATCGTCTTCGGCGACGCCGACGGCGTCCGCCAAGGCCTCGACGACCTGCGCAAGCGCACCCAGGCCGACGAGCTCATGATCACGACGCAGGTTCACGGCGGTCCGGCGCGGCTGCGCTCGTACGAACTGATCGCGACCGCCTTCGAGATGACCGGATGACCACCCCCAAATAGGACGAAGCCCACCTGCCGGTGCAAAACTGGTCGCTGGAGGGCAGTAATGCTCTCTGACGGACAAGGAGGGCATCGTGCTCAGAAAATCACGTGTCGCCCGCGGCGTGTTCGCCGTCGCCACGGGACTGATCATGAGCGCGTGCGGCCCCTCCCCAGACGATGACGATCATCTCGACAGCGACACAATCCAGGCGGCCCCGGCGCCGAGCACGACGAGCACGCTGGCCACCATCGTGCCCGACTCGATCAAGGCCGACGGCAAGCTGCTGATCGGCACCGAGGCCTCCTACGCGCCCAACGAGATGGTCGACCCGTCCAGCCAGACCATCGTCGGCTGGGACATCGAACTCGGCCAGGCGATCGCCGCCAAGCTCAACCTGACGGCCGTATACCAGAACGCCGGATTCGACACGATCATCCCCGGAGTCCAATCCGGCAAGTACGAAATGGGGATCTCCTCGTTCACCGACACGCCCGAACGCCAGAAGGTCGTCGACTTCGTCACCTACTACTCGGCCGGCACCTCCTGGGCCGTCCTCAAAGGCAACCCCAAGCACGTCATGCCCGACAAGGCCTGCGGCAAGAACGTCGGCGTCCAGCAGGGCACCATCCAGGTCCAGGATCTCAAAAAGCGCAGCGACGTCTGCGTCGCGGCCGGCAAATCCCCCGTCGACATGGTCGTGCACAAGCTGCAGACCGAGGTCACCGCCGATCTCGTGTCCGGCAAGACCGACGCCATGCTGGCCGACTCCCCCGTCGTCGGCTACGCCGCCGACCAGACCAACGGCCGCCTCGACGTGCTCGGTCAGGCCTACAGCACGGCCCCCTACGGCATCGCCATCGGGAAGAAGTCCGGCGGCCTCAAGGAAGCGGTCCAAGGAGTGCTCAAGGAGCTCATCGCCGACGGCACCTACATGCGGATCCTCAACAAGTGGGGGGTCGAAGAAGGCGCCATCAAATATCCGGCGATCAACGCCGCCACGAACGGTTAGCCCCGATGACCCGGCCAGAACCCGTGCCGCCCGAGGCCATCAAAACCATCAAGGCCATCCCGGTCCGCCACCCCGGCCGGTGGGCCGCCGTCATCGGCGTCGGCATCCTGGCCGCCATGCTGATCAGCAACCTGATCACCAACACCGCGTACAACTGGCCCGAACAGCTCAAGTACCTGTTCTCCGCGCCCATCCTCGCCGGCGTCAAGAACACCATCTGGCTGACCATCGCCGCCATGGCGGGCGGGGTCACGCTCGGCATCCTGCTCGCGCTCATGCGCCTGTCGGCCAACCCGCTGCTGCGGAGCGTGGCCTGGCTGTACATCTGGCTGTTCCGCGGCACCCCCCTCTACACCCAGCTGCTGATCTGGGGCAACGTCGGCGCGCTGTTCCCCACGGTCGGCCTCGGCATCCCCTTCGGCCCGGAGATCATCAGCGTCCCCACCAACGCGTTCTACAGCGCCGCGGCCGCGGCCGCCCTCGGGCTGATCGTCAACGAGGCCGCCTACATGGCCGAGATCGTCCGCGCCGGCATCCAGTCCGTCGACCCGGGCCAGCTGGACGCCGCCGGCGCGCTCGGCATGAGCCGCGGCCAGACCCTGCGCCGAATCGTGCTCCCCCAGGCCATGCGCCTGATCGTGCCGCCGACCGGCAACGAGGCGATCGCCATGCTGAAGAACACCTCGATCGTCGCGGTCGTACCGTACGCGGAGCTGACCTTCGCCGCGCAGAGCATCTACGCGACCACCTACCAGATCATCCCGATGCTGGTCATGGCCTGCGTCTGGTACCTGTTCCTGTCCTCGATCATGATGGTCGGCCAGTACTACCTGGAACGCCACTACGCGAAGGGCCAGGCCCGATGAGGGAGCCCATGGTCAGGGCGGAGGGCGTGCGCAAGTGCTACGGCCACGACGAAGTCCTCCAGGGCGTCAACCTGGCCGTAAGCCACGGCGAGGTGATGTGCGTCATCGGCCCCTCAGGATCCGGCAAGTCCACGTTCCTGCGCTGCGTCAACCACCTCGAGAAGATCGACGCCGGGCGGATCTGGGTCGACGGACGACTGGTCGGCTACCGCCAGAGAGGTGACAAGCTGTACGAGCTGTGCGATCGCGACGTGGCCGAGCAGCGCCGCGACATCGGCATGGTCTTCCAGCGCTTCAACCTGTTCCCCCACATGACGGTCCTGGACAACGTCATGGAAGCGCCGATGCGGGTCAAGCGCGACCCCCGCGAGCTGGCCCAGGCGTGCTCCCTTGAACTGCTCGACCGGGTCGGCCTGACCCGCCACCAGCAGAACTACCCGTCGCAACTGTCCGGCGGCCAGCAGCAGCGGCTCGCCATCGCCCGGGCGCTCGCCATGCGCCCCAAGCTCATGCTGTTCGACGAGCCCACCTCGTCCCTCGACCCCGAACTCGTCGGCGAAGTCCTCGACGTCATGCGCGACCTGGCCCACGACGGCATGACCATGATCGTCGTGACGCACGAGATGGCCTTCGCCCGCGAGGTCGGCGACTCCCTCGTCTTCATGGACGGCGGCGCGATCATCGAAAAGGGCGCCCCGCGCGAGGTCCTCGCCAACCCGCGGCACGAACGCTGCAAGGCCTTCCTGTCGAAGGTCCTCTGATCAGGGCGCCAGCGCCTCGAGAGTCTCCTCGGCGCGGCGCAACGCCTCCTCCGGAGCCGCCTGGACGATCTCAGGGTTGAAGTTGAGGTCGTGGAACACCTCAGTGACCCCCTTCGCCGCCAGCATCTCCACATCGCCCCGGATCTTCTCGTACGACCCGGTCAGCGGGCGCCCGTCGGGCTCCCCGACCTTGGTGACGCCCCGGACGATGAACCGCAGCGCGGCCGGGTCACGGCCGGCCTCCTGAGCCGCCGCCTTTACAATGTAGATCTGCTCGTCGATGGCGGTCAGGTCCATCCGGCTGGAGCTGACCCAGCCGTCCGCCAGCCGCCCGGCGCGGCTCAGCGCGCGCGGCGCGGTCCCACCGAGCAGGATCGAGGGCGGGGTGGCCGGGCGCGGCGCCTGATGGGCCTCCGGCACCTGGTAGAACTCCCCCTTGTGCTCGACCGTCTCTTCGGTCCAGAGCCGCCGCAGCAGCGCCACGTACTCCTCGGCGCGCCGGCCCCGCCCGGCCATCGGTACGCCGGAGGCGGCGAACTCCTCCTCCAGCCACCCGAGCCCGAGACCCGCGTCCACCCGGCCGCCCGACACGATCTGCAGGCTCGCCAGCTGCTTGGCCAGCAGCACCGGCGACAGGAACGGCAGGTTGATCACGGCCACGCAGAGCCGGATCCGCTCGGTCATGCCGGCCACGAAGGACAGGGGCACCAGCGGGTCGTGCACGCTGCGATAGACGGGGCCCATGGGGTGATCCACGGGATAGAGCAAACGCTGGAACGTCCACAGCGAGTCGTATCCGAGCTCCTCCGCCCGGGTGGCGATCCGCCGCATGGCCGCGGGCGTGGCCCACGCCCCCGCCACCGGCAGCCCAAAACCGATTCTCATAGCGGCAGCCTACGCTTGCGCAGGTGGGCGCCATCTCTGTGACCGACCTCGTCCAGGTGTCAGGCTCCGAAGGGCCTGTACACGTGCTGAAAGACACCCGCGTCCTGGTCGTACGGGTGGGCGCCGTCGTGGTCAAGGCCTATCCGGACGACGCCGACGAGGACGAGCTGACGGCCCGCCTCGAACTGTGCCGCGTGCTCGGCGACCTGCTGCTGCCCCCACTCGGCCTGGTCCGGGTCGGCGGCAGGCCGGTCACGATCTGGCCGGCCGGCGATCCGGTGACCCCCGAGGACCTGTCCGGTCCCGGCGGCGTGCCGTGGGAGGAGGCGGCGCGCCTGCTGGCCGCCCTCCACTCCAGGCCGGCGCCGTCCGGCGCGCCGCTTTCCGGCGGCCCCGCCCGGCTCGCCCGCGCCATGGCCCGCCTCGGCGCGGACAGCCCGCCCGAGATCGCCGCCGCGTACGCGAGCCTCCCCGAGCCGGCCCAGACACGACAAGCCCAGACACGACAAGCCCACACGCAACAAACACTGACGCATGGGGACTGGCATCTCGGCCAGATCGTCCGGCACGACGGGCGGTGGTGGCTGATCGACCCCGACGACCTGGGAATCGGCGACCCGGCCTGGGATCTGGCCCGCCCGGCCGCCTGGTTCGCGTCCGGCCTGCTCGAGCCGGCCGCCTGGCAGCGTTTCCTCGGCGCGTACGTGCAGGCAGCGGGCCCGGCCGTGAGCCGGGACGACCCCTGGCGGGAACTCGACGCGCCGGCCCGCGCGTTGACCGTGCAACTCGCCGCGACGGCGGTGGCGACCGCCCGTCACGAGGGGCGCCCCCTCGACGCGGCGGGCGAGGCCCTGGTGTCCTCCTGCCGGAGGATCGCGGCCGCAGACGCGCCGTGACGTGACGTGACGCGCCGTGACATAGAAGTGAACGTGAAGTGAACGTGAAGGATCTGGAGGAGTCGCCTCATGCAGTGCCCCAAGTGCCGTGGAAACATGCGGACCTACGACAGGAACGGCGTCCACATCGAGCAGTGTGAGAACTGCCGGGGGATCTTCCTCGACTACGGCGAGCTGGAGACCCTCTCGCGGCTGGAGACCCAGTGGGCGCAACAGAGCTACGGCCCGCCGCCCGCCGCTCCCGGATGGGGCGCCCCGCACCACGGTCATCACCAACGGCACCGTGATCGCGGCTGGGTGGGCATGCTCTTCTCCAGCTGATCCTCGCTGAGTCGGAGCTGAGTCGGAGCTGAGTCGGAGCTGAGTCGGAGCTGAATCTGAGCTGAATCGGACGGGCGGCGGCCATTGCGGCCGCCGCCCGTTTCGTACGCCAGGAGCTACACCAGAGTTCGCGCGCCAGGAGACAGCCGTCACAAAACGGACCCTGACTGGATCAGAAGGTCAAGTCTAGCTAAGGTAAAGCTGTCCTAATTAAGGTTAGGCTTACCGACCTAGGAGCGATCCGGTGTTCGCCAGCTTTCTGATCGGCCTTCGAGAAGGCCTCGAGGCCACCCTCGTCGTCACGATCCTTGTGGCGTTTCTGGTCAAGAGCGGGCGGACGGAGCGGCTGCCCAGCGTCTGGGCGGGCGTGGGCGCCGCGGTGGCCCTGTCGATCGGCTTCGGCGCGCTGCTCACCTACTCCGCGGCCCACCTCGACTACAAGCAGCACGAGCTGTTCGACGCGCTCACCTCGATCGCCGCGACCGTGTTCGTCACGTTCATGATCTTCTGGATGCGGGGCGCGGCCCGCCGTCTGTCCGGCGAGCTCCGCGAGAAGCTCGGCGAGGCGCTGCAGATGGGCTCGGTCGCGGTCGTGGTCATGGCGTTCCTCGCGGTGGCCAGGGAGGGCCTGGAGACGGCGCTGCTGTGGTTCGCCGCGGTCCAGGGGGCCACCACCTCGGCCACTCCCCTGCTCGGCATCTCCCTCGGCCTGGTCACCGCCGTCATCATCGGCTACGGCCTCTACCGCAGCGCCCTGAAGATCAACCTCACCAAGTTCTTCACGTGGACCGGCCTGCTCCTGATCCTGGTCGCCGCCGGAATCTTCAAGTACGGCGTGCACGACCTGCAGGAGTCGGGCGTGCTGCCGGGGCTGAATACCTTCGCGTTCGACATCTCCTCGGTCCTCGACCCGAGCGCGTGGTATTCAGCCCTGCTCAGCGGCATGTTCAACATCACACCGACGCCGAGCGTGCTGGAGACGATCGCGTGGGTCGGCTACGCCGTGCCGGTGCTGGTGCTGTTCCTGCGGCCGGGACACGGACGGCCCGCGCCCAAGCCGCCGGTGTCGGAAGACGCCCCCGCGCCGACGTCCTCGCCCGCCGCGTGAACGCCGCCTGACCCTGCAAAAAAACGCGGCAAAACGCTGCCTACACGCCGCTTACACGCTGCCCACACGCTGCCCACACGCTGCCCACTGTCCCGAAATCCCATCTGACTGGAGAACCATGCGTCCCTCTTCAGCCCCCGTTCTCATCGCGGTGGCCGCCGCGTTCGGCCTGCTCGCGACCGCCTGCTCGTCGACCGGCGCGGGCTCGGGCGGCGCGGCCGGCGGATCGACCGGCGGCACGGCCGCCTCCGCTCCGGCCAAGCCCGACAAGATCGCCGTGGCGGCCACCGACACCGAGTGCAAGGTCGACCTCAACCAGCTGCCGGCCGGCACCTCGACGTTCGCGATCACCAACAACGGGTCCAAGGTCACCGAGTTCTACGTGTACGCCACGGGCGACCGGGTCATGGGCGAAGTGGAGAACATCGTCCCCGGTCTGACCCGGGAGGTCGTCGTCGAGCTGCCGGCCGGGACGTACGAGACGGCCTGCAAGCCCGGCATGGTCGGCAAGGGCATCCGCGGCCCGCTCACCGTCACCGGCTCGCACCAGCCGCTCACCAAGGACGCGGCGCTGGCCGACGCCACCGCCAGCTACAAGCGGTACGTCCAGAGCCAGAGCGACGCGCTGCTGCAGAAGACCCAGGAGTTCGTCGACGCGGTCAAGGCCGGCGACATCGACAAGGCCAAGGCGCTGTTCCCGGTGGCCCGGACCTACTGGGAGCGGATCGAGCCGGTGGCGGAGATCTTCGGCGATCTCGACCCGGCCATCGACGCCCGCGAGAACGACGTCGAGCCCGGCCAGGAGTGGACCGGCTACCACAGGATCGAGAAGGACCTCTGGGTGGAAAAGGACATCAGCAAGGACGGCGAGCTGGCCGACAAGCTGATGACCGACGTGAACACCATCGTCAGCAAGGCCAACTCGGCCGAACTGTCCCCCGTGCAGCTGGCCAACGGCGCCAAGGAGCTGCTCGACGAGGTGGCCACCGGCAAGATCACCGGTGAGGAGGACCGCTACTCCCACACCGACCTCTGGGACTTCGACGCCAACCTGCAGGGCTCCAAGGCCTCCGTCCAGGCTCTTCGTCCCGTCCTCCAGGACCGCGCCCCGGATCTCGTGACGACGCTCGACGAGAAGTTCGCGGCCGCCGAGAGCGCGCTCAGCGCGCACCAGAAGGGCGACGGCTGGCAGCTGCACACCGAGCTGTCCAAGGACGACCTGAAGAAGCTGTCGGACGCCATCAACGCGCTGGCCGAGCCGATCAGCAAGATCGCGGCGGTGATCGCTCAGTGACCGGCACGTCGCCCACGGAAACCGTCGGGACCGGCGGGACCGGCGGTGGCGGCGGCCTCAGCCGCCGGCGCCTGTTCGGGATGGGCGCGGCCGGCGCCGCCGTGGTCGGCGCCGGCGCGGTCGCGGCCCGCGCCCTGACCAACGAGACCCCGGTCGCGCACGCGGCCTCGTCGGCCGACCCCTACCCCTTCTACGGCGCGCACCAGGCCGGGATCGTCACCCCGGCCCAGGATCGGCTGCACTTCATCGCGTTCGACGTGATCACCGACGACCGCGCCGAACTGGCCGCCCTGCTGCAGGACTGGACGGCCGCGGCGGCCCGGATGACACAGGGCAAGGACGCCGGCGCGCTCGGCGCGGTGGGCGGCGTCCCCGAGGCGCCGCCCGAGGACACCGGCGAGGCGCAGGGCCTGCCCGCGTCGGGGCTCACGCTGACCGTCGGGTTCGGGCCGAGCCTGTTCGACCACCGGTTCGGGCTGGCCGCCAAGAAGCCGGCGGCCCTCGCCGACCTGCCGCGCTTCCCCGGGGAGGCGCTGATCCCCGGGATCTCCGGCGGCGACCTCTGCGTGCAGGCCTGCGCGCACGACCCGCAGGTGGCCGTGCACGCCGTGCGCAACCTCGCCCGGATCGGGTTCGGCAAGGTGTCGGTGCGCTACTCGCAGCTCGGCTTCGGCCGCACGTCGTCGACCTCGCGCGCCCAGGCCACCCCGCGCAACCTGATGGGGTTCAAGGACGGCACGCACAACCTGAAGGCCGAGGACACGGCCCTGGTCCGGGATCACGTCTGGGCGGGGCCCGGCGACGGCCCCGCCTGGATGGCCGGCGGCAGCTACCTGGTCACCCGCAAGATCCGCATGCAGATCGAGACGTGGGATCGGACCTCGCTCGCCGAGCAGGAGGCGATCTTCGGCCGGGACAAGGGCGAGGGCGCCCCGCTGACCGGCAAGAAGGAGTTCGACACGCCCGACTTCGCGAGGAAGGCGGCCGACGGGGCGCCGGTGATCGCCGCCGACGCCCATGTCCGGCTGGCCCATCCCGACAATGTCGGCGTCCACATCCTGCGCCGCGGCTACAACTTCGTCGACGGCTCGGACGGCCTCGGCCGCCTCGACGCGGGCCTGTTCTTCATGGCCTATCAGCGCGACCCGCGACGGCAGTTCACGCCGCTGCAGCTGGCGCTGTCCCGCTCGGACGCCCTCAACGAGTACATAAAGCACGTGAGCAGCGGGCTGTTCGCCTGCCCGCCCGGCGTGCAGGACGCGGGCGACTACTGGGGCCGCGCCCTGCTCGCCTGAGGCCGCCGGGATTTAACGGGACTTAGCGGGATTTAGCGGTATTTACGTCGGGAAGTTCTTGGGGTCGACCGGGCTCACGCGCGCGTTGCCGCCCTTAACGGCGTACAGCGTCAGCGTGTAGTGCGTGTACGTCGTGCTGTTCGTGGTGAAGCGCAGCTTGTTGTCGAAGATGCGGTACGACGGCGACTTGCCGAAACGGTGTTTGGTGACGCTGTAGCGGTAGCCGCTCATGAAGTACAGGCGGTAGGTCCCGTCGTCGATCGACTTGATCGAGGCCGTCCTCTTGGCCCGCACGTACAGGCTGACGACCTTGCCCTTCCCGCGGACCAGCGTGACGACGGCGTCCCTGCCGTTGCCGTTCTTGATGGTCAGGATGCCGCTTCCGGATCTGGCCTTCGAGAAGAGGATCTTGCCGTTCGCCGGCCGCGCCGACGCGGTGGTGACCGTGGCCTCGGCCGGCACGGCGACGAGTCCGGTGAGAGCCACCACCGCTGTGGTCGCCACCGCCACGACCGCGCCAAAGAATGCTCTTGTTCGGGTCATGACGGCAAATATCTCGATATGTCCTATTGCGCGTCAACCGTTCATAGGCGGCACCGGTAGACCGAGCGGGCCTTGGCGATCAGGTCCAGATGGTCGCGGAGCTGGCCGGGATCGTCGACCCTCGCGTGCTCGCGGACCGCCTCTTCCAGCAGCTCCAGCCATTCCATGCACCACAGCACGTCCTCGCGCCGCGCGACGTGGCGGCCCGCGACGTCGAGGGAGATGGGGCTCGTGTGCGCGTACACCTCGGTGTGCAGCGAGCGCGGATGCCACCGCCCTGACGCCACCGCCACGACGTAGGTCGGCTCGGTGACGGTCAGCTCGACCGTCGCCTCGGTCGTGCCGGTCGCGACCACGCCGTCGGCCGTGCGGATCTCCAGATGCTCGGCCTCGGGGCCGACGGCGACCGCCCGCACGGTGACGGCGTCGCCGGGCGCGAGGTCGAGCGTGTCGCCGATGTCGGCCGTGGTCCGGGTGTCGCTCGCGGTCAGCATCACCCAGGGCCCGGTGGTGGCGAAGGACTTACCGGCGCGTACGGCTCTCGCGAACGACTCGGCGGAGAGGGGGCCGTCGAGGCGCGCGTACACCCGCTCCCATCCCGGCGGGCCGGAGACGGTGTCCTGGCGGGTGAAGGAGAGCATGGTGTCGGTCCCGGCGAGGGCGGCCAGCCGGTTGCCCGCGCCGAGCAGCCGCCGGTAGACCTCGGCCGTGCCGGTGTGCTCGGAGAAGTGCAGCACCTCCATGCCGTCGACAAGCCCGAGGGCGGCGTCCACGACCAGCGCCCGGGCCGAGCAGTCGCGGCGGCCGCTCTTGATGATGTCGGCCGGGGCGGCGACGGGCCCGTGGAACGGGTGGGCGTAGCCGAGCACGGCCGACTGCTCGCGCATCTCGCCGCAGGCGGTCCCGTTGGGCGGCCAGTCGGCGTCTCCGGCGAAACCGGTGTGGTAGCGCTCCGGCGGCTCGGCCAGCCCGAAGGCGTGCACGTGCCCGAGGAGGTCGTTGCGGAACTCAACGCCCATCCTGGCCACGTGCGTGGCGTCCGACCACGGCAGGTCGCGCCCGGCCCAGTGCTCGAGCGCCTCGCGGTCGTAGACCCGCTCCCCCGTCACGTTGCCCGCGACGAGGTTCAGCACGTGGAGGTCCTCGCCGTGCTGCATGGCCGCCGCCTCGGCCGGCAGCGCCACCAGGTCGCCGGCCCAGTTGAGGTGGACGTGGAGGTCGGCGCCGTACCAGCCCTGGGCGGCCGAGTCGTAGATCCGCTCGGGCGTGACCTCGACCAGGGTCTCCCGCCACGGCTCCGGGCGGACCCGCACCTCGGCCGTGTCGTACTCCATGCCCCGGGCGACCCGTACGGTCAGCGGCTCGGCGGGCACGTCGAGCACCACGTCCTGCCCGTGGAAGTAGGGCCGGCCGTGGTTGTCGCGGCGGTGCGGCGCGCCGTCCGGATACCAGCCCTGTCCGCCCTGCGAGACGACGCTCCACCGGCAGGGCATCCTGGCCCGCACGCGGAGCCGCGCCGAGACCGCGTGGCGGCGGGCCGCCGACAGGTCGACGCGCTGCCCGTCCACGGTGACGACCGCGTCCGTGTCGAGGTCGAGCAGCATGGCGCCGCCGCCCTCGACCGTGTGCCGCGCCCCGTTGACGCCGATGTCGGCGGGACGCACCCGGCGCGAGTCGATCAGCACGGTGAGCGGCACCGGCTCCCCGCGCACCACGGCACGCACCTTGCCAGGATCGAACCGGTGCTCCTGCGGCAGCAGGCGCAGCACGCTCAGCCCGTCGGGCGCGGCCTCCGCGACGGCGTCACGGAAGGCGGCGGCGAGGTCGCCCTCGGCCTCCGAGGGCCGGCCCATCCGCCGAGCCTCCTCCGGAAACCTCAGATAGCTCATCATGCGGACATAACCGACATCCGGCTCACCCCAGGTGAGCCCATGAGCGGTCAGCAACGCCCTGTAGTCGTTCAGCGCCCGGGCCACCGGTGGTGGGAGCAACGGATCGTGGTGCATTGACGCCTCCCCGCAGTCGCACGTCCCCTCGTTCGAGAGCGGGAAAATCGTCACACGTATTTAACTCAGGCCACTCTGCAATCTTGCATTGCTCCCGTCCAAGGTGTATGTGCGCTTCCACGAGGTCAGAAAGAACTACACCCCACGGTTATGAGGGTTCGACCGCTGCGCCGCTTCCCGGGCTCGCCGCGCCGGATTCCTGAAAGGCTTCGAGCAGTCGGGCCGCGGCGAGGGCCGGCGTGAGGGCCCCGTCGCGGACCTGACGCTCTATCCCGGGCGCTATCGCCGCGGTCCGATCACGCAGATCCGCCAGCACCTTGTCGCGGACCAGCGACCACGTCCAGTCGACCTGCTGGCGGCGGCGCTTGGCGGCCAGGTCCAGCCCGTCCTGGTGGCGTACGACGTGGTCCCAGAGCTCGCCGAGGCCGGCGCCGGTCAGCCCGCTGCAGGTGAGCACCGGCACGGCCGAATCGCCGCCGCCCGTGCGCAGCATGCGCAGCGCCCCGGCCAGCTCGCGCGCCGCCTTGCGCGCCTCGAAGGCGTGCTCGCCGTCGGCCTTGTTGACCGCGATGACGTCGGCCAGCTCCAGCACGCCTTTCTTGATCCCCTGCAGCTGGTCGCCCGTACGCGCGAGCGTGAGCAGCAGGAACGTGTCGACCATGTCGGCGACCGTGGTCTCCGACTGGCCCACGCCGACGGTCTCGACCAGCACGATGTCATAACCGGCCGCCTCGACCACGACCATGGCCTCGCGGGTGGCCTTGGCGACCCCGCCGAGTGTTCCCGCGGCGGGCGAGGGCCGGATGAACGCGGCGGGATCGGTGGCCAGGCGGTCCATGCGTGTCTTGTCGCCGAGAATGCTGCCGCCCGACCGTTTCGACGACGGGTCGACCGCGAGCACCGCCACCTTGTGCCCGGCCGCCGTGAGCCGGGTGCCGAGCGCCTCGATGAACGTCGACTTGCCGACGCCGGGCACCCCCGTTATGCCGACCCGGCGGGCCGCGCCGGAATGCGGGGTCAGCTCGGCCAGCAGCCGCTGCGCCAGCTCCCGGTGGTCGGGGCGGCTCGACTCGACCAGCGTGATGGCCCGGGCGACCTGCCGCCGATCGCCCGAGAGCACCCCTTTCACATAGTCGTCAAGCACGCTCAGACAGCCTCCTGGCGAGGTCGTCGAGCAGGCGAAGGGCGGCGTCGGCGATGACCGTGCCGGGCGGGAAGACGTCCGCGGCGCCCGCCTCGCGGAGCGCGTCGACGTCGCCGGGCGGGATGACCCCGCCGACCACGATCACGATGTCGTCGGCGCCCAGCTCGTGGAGGGCGTCGCGGAGCGCCGGCACGAGCGTCAGGTGCCCGGCGGCCAGCGAGGAGACGCCGACGACGTGCACGTCCGCCTCGACCGCCTGCCGCGCCACCTCCTCGGGCGTCTGGAACAGCGGGCCGACGTCGACGTCGAAGCCGAGGTCGGCGAAGCCGGTGGCGATCACCTTCTGGCCGCGGTCGTGCCCGTCCTGGCCGACCTTGGCGATCAGGATGCGGGGCCGGCGGCCCTGCTCGCGCTCGAAGCGCTCGCAGGCGGCACGCGCCGCGTCCACACCCGATCCGGCCTCGTCGCGGTACACACCCGAGATGGTACGTATCTCGCCGCGGTGCCGGCCGAAGACCTTCTCCAGGGCGTCGGAGATCTCGCCGACTGTGGCCTTGGCGCGGGCCGCCGCCACGGAGAGCTCGAGCAGGTTGCCGTCGCCGGCAGCTGCTTTGGTAAGGGCGTCGAGGGCCGCGTCGACCGCGTTCTGGTCGCGTTCCTCGCGCAGCCGGCGCAGCTTGTCCAGCTGCTGGTTGCGCACGGCCGTGTTGTCGACCTTCAGGACCTCGATGGGCTCGTCGATGTCCTGGCGGTAGCGGTTGACGCCGATGACGGGCTGGCGGCCGGAGTCGATGCGGGCCTGGGCGCGGGCCGCGGCCTCCTCGATGCGGAGCTTGGGCAGCCCCTGGTCGATGGCGCGGGCCATGCCCCCGGCCGCCTCGACCTCCTCGATGTGGCTCCACGCCCGGTCGGCCAGGTCGCGGGTGAGCTGCTCGACATAGTAGGAGCCGCCCCAGGGGTCGATGACGCGGGTGGCGCCCGACTCCTGCTGCAGCAGCAGCTGGGTGTTGCGGGCGATCCTCGCCGAGAAGTCGGTGGGCAGCGCGAGCGCCTCGTCGAGGGCGTTGGTGTGCAGGGACTGCGTGTGGCCCTGCGTGGCGGCCATGGCCTCGACGCAGGTCCGTACGACGTTGTTGTAGACGTCCTGCGCGGTGAGCGACCAGCCGGAGGTCTGCGCGTGCGTGCGGAGGGACAGCGACTTGGGGTTCTTCGCGCCGAAGCCGCCGACGATCCGCGACCAGAGCAGGCGGGCCGCGCGCAGCTTGGCGACCTCCATGAAGAAGTTCATCCCGATGCACCAGAAGAACGACAGGCGCGGCGCGAACGCGTCGATGTCCAGCCCCGCCTCGACGCCGGCGCGGAGGTATTCCATGCCGTCGGCGAGCGTGTAGGCCAGCTCCAGGTCGCAGGTGGCCCCGGCCTCCTGGATGTGGTAGCCGGAGATCGAGATCGAGTTGAACTTGGGCATCCGCCGCGAGGTGTAGGCGAAGATGTCGGAGATGATCCGCATCGACGGCCCGGGCGGATAGATGTAGGTGTTGCGGACCATGAACTCTTTGAGGATGTCGTTCTGGATGGTCCCCTGCAGCTGCTCCGGTGCGACGCCCTGCTCCTCGGCGGCGACCACGTAGAGCGCGAGGATCGGCAGCACGGCCCCGTTCATGGTCATCGACACGCTCATCCGGTCGAGCGGGATGCCCTCGAACAGCTGCCGCATGTCGTAGATCGAGTCGATGGCCACGCCCGCCATGCCGACGTCGCCGGCCACGCGCGGGTGATCGGAGTCGTAGCCGCGGTGGGTGGCGAGGTCGAAGGCGACCGACAGGCCTTTCTGCCCGGCCGCGAGGTTGCGCCGGTAGAACGCGTTCGACTCGGCGGCCGTGGAGAATCCCGCGTATTGGCGGATGGTCCACGGCTTGGTGACGTACATGGTCGGATAGGGGCCGCGCAGGAAGGGCTCCATACCGGGATAGGTCTCCGGGAAGGAGCGCGGGCCGTAGAACGGCTCGACCGCGATGCCTTCCGGCGTCTGCCAGCTCTCGGCCTCCGGGGTGGGGTCGGGGGCGTGCGGGGTCTGGTAGGCGACCGTGGTGAAGTCCGGGATGGTCATGGGCGTACCCCCAGGTCTTCGAAGGTGGCGCGGAGCACGGCGAGGGCGTCGGAGGCGAGGTTGACCGTGCCGTCGACGCCGGGGAAGTCGCCGCGCCCGGCGAGCCAGATCCGCTCGGCCCCGGCTTTGCGCAGGGCCGTCGCCACGGCCTCGGCGTGCTCGGCGTAGAGGGCGTCGCTGGAGCAGAGGCAGGCGACCGGCGTGCCGGAGTCGGCGTAGGCCTCGGCGATCGCCTCCGGGTCGGTGCCGGGGCCGGAGGTGACGGTGGCCAGCCCGCCGGCCTGGAACAGGTTGGCCGCGAAGGACGCGCGCGCCGTGTGCTGGGCCACCGGCCCGATCGTGGCCAGGAAGACGACCGGCCGCGCCGGCAGCGCGTCCGCCATGGCCCGCAGCCGCTCGTACGGCTCGGCGAACCGGACGCGCGGCAGATGGCCGTCTTCGGCCTGGGCGAGCCCGTGTCCGGCCGGCCGGACAGGCAGCCGTTCGGCGAGGTTGGGGAACTCGCTGACGCCCGTGATGGGGAACCTGCGGTGGGCGATGTCGGCGTCGCGGCGGCCCCGGGTGGCGGCCAGCCGGTCGGCGGCCGAGGCGCCGCCCTCGAGCTCCTGGAACCAGGCCCAGGCCGTACGGGCGAGATCCTCGGTGAGGCGCTCCACGTACGGCGAGCCGCCGGCCGGGTCGAGCACCCGGGCGACGCCCGCCTCCTCGAGCAGCAGCGACTGCGTGTTGCGGGCGATCCGCCGGGCGAAGGCGTCCGGCAGGCCGAGGCAGGCGTCGAACGGCTGCACCGTGATCGCGTCGGCTCCCCCGGCGCCCGCCGCGAAGCAGGCGACCGTGGTGCGCAGCATGTTCACCCAGGGATCGCGGGCCGTCATCATGGCCGACGAGGTGACCGCGTGCTGGAACTGCGCGACCGGGCCGGCCGAGCCGGCTGAGCTGGGGCTGATATCGCAGGCTTCGGCGACCCGCGCCCACAGGCGGCGGGCGGCGCGGAGCTTGGCGATCGTGAGGAACTGGTCGTCGGTGGCCGCGTAGCGGAACGCGATCTGGCCGAACGCGTCCTCGATCGGGACGCCGGCGCCGGTGAGGGCGCGGAGCGCGGCGGCCGCGTGGGCGAGCGCGCAGCCCAGTTCGTCGGCGTCGGCGCCGCCCGCGTCGTGATAGGGCGTGGCGTCGACGAGGACGGCGCGGACGGCCGGTTGTTCGGCCAGGCAGCGCCGTACGAGGTCGATGTCGGGGGCGTGGGGGTCGCCGCCGAGGTCGCCGCCGGGGAGGGCGACGCCTTCGGCCGCGGCGAGGTCGAGCAGCGCGCGGCCCGCGGCGGCCGGCACGGCTATCGGTACGCGGCCGAGCGGCACGCCCGCCAACTGGACGTCCAGCGATTCATGCCGGTCGAGCCAGATGGAGGTGACACCGCTTGCCAGGTCGGCGAGGATCGCCTCGCGGTTGACGGCAGGATCGGGGTGCGCGTGCCGCTGACGGACGTCCCAGCGCTGGACCGGGCGGACCAGCCGGGGCGTCCGGTCAGGCAGATCACCGGAGTCGTAGAGCGGCGCGATCCGGATCCCGTCGTAGGTGGTGAACTCCGGGAGATCGCGCCCGCCCAGCACGGCGCGCGCCAGCCGCAGCCACTGCTCACGGGTTTCCATGTTCCGGATAGTAGGCGTCGCGGCGTCAGAACAAAGATCCGGGGGCCCCGGCTTTTGGTCGTGTCTGTTAGGGGTTGCTTTACGTCTCCGCCTGGCCTACAGCGTGATCCATGCCGTGATCTACGACGTGATTCGTGGCGTGATCTGTTGCGTGATCTGTGCGGGATCTATGGCGTCGCGAAGGCGGCGTCCCAGGTCAGCTTTCCGACGATGCCGTCGTCGGTGAGGTGCTTGCGGCGCTGGAAGGTCTTGCAGACGTTGCGCGAGGCCGGGCCGTAGGCGCCGTCGGCGTCGATGTCGAAGCCGAGCTTCTTCATCTGGGCCTGCCACTGCCGGACGTCGGTGCCGTGCATGACGGGCGGATACTTCAAAAGTCGGCCGGGCCATGCGGGCGGGGCGGTGGGGCCCGGACCGCTGCCGCCGGGGCGCGGGGCGCCCTTCTGCACCCACGCGTAGAGGGCGTCACCCGGGCAGTCGGTGGCGTAGCCGTCGCGGTGGCCCTTGATCTCGGTGCCGGCTCCCCCGTGCTGGCGCAGGTAGTCGATCGCGTCGAGGATGCCGTCGAGGATCGGGTCGGTGGGCTGCACGAGCCCGGCGTTGCCGACCAGTCCGAGCACGGCGTAGTGACCGGTGTTGAGGCCGGGGCCGTTGGCGGCGGGCAGGTGGCCCGGACCGCGGCCGACGAAGACCTTGCGGTGCGGGCAGGCGACCATCGAATAGCCGATGTCGATCCAGCCGTTGCTGTCCATGTGGTAGTTCTGTATGGACTTGACGAGCGCGACGCACTTGGCGTGGTCGTCCACGATGGCGGGGTCGACGCGGCCACCGGTGTAGTGGACCTTGACGCCTCTCGTGGACGCCAGGGTGGAATATGAGCCCTTGGGGGCACGGGCGCCCCAGTCGGCGCGGGTTATCAGGTCGATGGCCACTTGTTCCGTCTCCAGAGTCGCAGGACAACTGAGCGTAATCCGGAACGCTCCAGCTCATATGGCGTTTACTGATATCGACGCCACCGAATCCTGGGGATTCACCGAGGGCGCCAGACCCTGTCCTCGGTCACGATCGCGGTGATGAGGTCGCGCGGGGTGACGTCGAAGGCCGGATTGAGCGCCCTAGTACCCTCCGGGGCGACCTGTACGCCCCTGATCGTCACGACCTCGCCGGCGCCCCGATCCTCGATCTCGATCTTGTCGCCGCTGGACGTGCCCGCGTCGATCGTCGACTCGGGGGCCACGACCACGAACGGCACCCCGGCCCGGCGCGCGCCGAGCGCCAGCGCGTACGTGCCGATCTTGTTGGCCGTGTCGCCGTTGGCGGCGATCCGGTCGGCGCCGGTCAGCACCACGTCCGCGTGACCGCGGGCCAGCAGGAAGGGCCCGGCCGAATCGGCGACCAGGCGATGCCTGGCGCCCATCCGCGCCAGCTCCCACGTGGTCAGGCGGGCGCCCTGCAGCAGCGGCCGCGTCTCCAGGGCCAGCGCCTCGGCCAGTCGGCCGCGCTCGTGCAGCGTCTGCACGACCCCGAGCGCCGTCCCCCGCTCGACGGCCGCAAGGCCGCCGGTGTTGCAGATCGTCATCACCCGCACGGGCCGCTCGGCGAACGTCTCCACCAGGTCGGCGCCGCGCACGCCCATGGCCACGCAGGCCGCGATGTCGGCGTCGCGGATCTCCAGGGCGCGCTTGAGCGCCGCTTCGGCGTCGGGCAGCCGGGCCGCCGCCTGGTCGACGCCCCAGGCGAGGTTGACGGCGGTGGGCCGGGCCGCGCGGAGCGCGTCGATGGACTCGCCCGTGCGCGCCGCCAGCGCCACGCCGAGCGCGCCCGCCACGCCGAGCGCCGGAGCTCCGCGCACGGCCAGCCTCCTGATGGCCTCGACGAGCCCGGCCACGGTCGTGATCCGCAGGACCTCGAGCCGATCGGGCAGCGACGTCTGATCGATCATCTCGATGGCGTCGCCGGCCCAGTCGATCGTCCGCATGGAATCGACCGTACCCCCGGGATCAAGGTGCCTTCCGCATGGGCAAAATGAAGTCGCATGAGGAACGTCGCCGAGGTCTGTTCCGACCTCATCCGATTCGACACCACCAACCCCGGCGATGGGGAACGACCGGCCGCCGAATACGTGGCCACCCTGCTCAGTGACGCCGGCCTGGAGCCGGTGGTCTTCGAGTCCGCACCGCGCCGGACCAGCGTGATCGCGCGGATCCCGGGCGACTCGCCGGACGCCCTGCTCATCCACGGCCACCTCGACGTGGTCCCGGCCGACCCGGCCGAATGGCGCTCGCACCCGTTCTCCGGTGAGATCGAGGACGGCTGCGTCCACGGGCGCGGGGCCGTCGACATGAAAGGCTCGCTCGCGATGACGCTCGCCTGGGCGCTGCGGCTGGCCGCGGAGGGCCGGCGGCCGCGCCGCGACCTGGTGCTGGCGTTCCTCGCGGACGAGGAGGCCAACGGCTCGTACGGGGCGTACCACGCGGTCGAGCACCACCGCGACCTGTTCGACGGCTGCACGGAGGCGATCAGCGAGTCCGGCGGCTTCAGCGTGCCGGCGGACGGCAAGCGGATCTACCCCGTCGCGGTCGGCGAACGCGGCACGGCCTGGATGAAGGTGACCGCGACCGGCGTCGCCGGCCACGGCTCCAAGCCGCCCGTCGACAACCCGGTCGCCGAACTGGCGCGGGCGCTCGCCCGGCTCGCCGATCACCGCTGGCCCGTACGGCTCACGCCCGCCGTGCGCTCCCTCATCAACGGCCTGGCCCGGACCCTCGGCGTCACCATCGACCTCGACGACCTCGACGCGGAGGCCGTCCGGCTCGGCGGCGTGGGCGCCCTGTTCAAGGGCGTCATCCGCAACTCGGCCAACCCGACCATGATGAACGCGGGATACAAGGTCAACGTCATCCCCGGCACCGCCGAGGCGCACATCGACGGCCGCTTCCTGCCGGGCCTCCGCGACGAGTTCCTCGAGACCGTCGACCGCCTGCTCGGCCCGAAGATCATCCGGGAATTCGCCAACCTGGAAGAGGCGACGTCGGCGCCGGTCAGCGGCCTGTTCGACGATCTGTGCGCGGCCCTCGTCGCCGAAGATCCGCTCGCGCACCCCGTGCCGTACGTGATGAGCGGCGGCACGGACGCCAAGGCCTTCGCCCAGATCGGCATCCGCGGCTACGGCTTCGCGCCCCTCATGCTCAATCCCGGCCTCGACTACTTCCGCATGTTCCACGGCGTCGACGAGCGCGTCCCCGTCGAGGGCCTCGAGTTCGGCGTCCGCGTGCTGGATCGCCTGCTCACCTGACGGCGGCCGGCCGGCTTTTCTTAGGGGGCCGGGTGGGGCACCCTAGTCCGTGGAGGGGTCCCCATGAGTACGTGCGCAGTGGGCGGCGAGTGAGCATGCGGTCCGGGCGGGTGGCGGGCGCGCTGATGCTCGCGGCGGCCGGGCTGCTGGCGGCCGGGGCCCTGGTGACGTCGAAGGCGGTCCGCGACCTCGCCGCGCCGGAGCCCACTCCGGCGCGGCAGCGGGTGGACGCCGCGGTCCAGTGGCGGGCCGACGCCGCGGTCTGGGTGGTCAAGCAGGTCCACAGCACGGTCGGCTGCGACCCTGCCATGTGCGCCGAGCTCGTCGGGCACGGCATGTCCGACGGCCTGCTCCTCCCCCTGCGCACGTCCGAGGACGAGGTGCTGAACGCGGACGTCGTGGTGGTCACGGCCGCCGTGCGGAGCATGTTCGGCGCCGGGCTCACGCCCATCACCTCCCCCGACGTGCTGTGCCGCAAGGGCACCGGGCCGGGGATGGTGGAGGTGCTGCAGGTCACGCCGGAGGGCGTCGCCGCGTACCGCAAGCAGCACAAGGCCGACGCGCGGGCCCTGCGGCAGGCGGGGCGCGAGCTGCTCGGCCGCCCCAACCTCGGCGCGAGCCGCGATGCGGCCGCGCAACTGGCCGCGGGCCAGGTCGACGGGCGGCTGCTGAGCGGCCTGGCCGCCGTCGCGTCGAGCTATCACGTCTACGTCCGGGCGTTCACGGACGGCGGAGCCGACCAGGGAGTACCTCTCCGTGGCGCGGAACTGAGCGGGAAATACGGCGATTTGAAGTCGATTAGGCGATTTTTCGACGCGCAGGAATCACGATTTCGTCCCATCCTTGCCACTTTGGACACGGAGAGCGCCGGAACCGTCACAATTCTGCGCATTCGGTACGCCGCGCCGAGCCCCTCGGGCTCCCTCGACTCCTAGGAGTGAACACGTGCTCCTCGTCGCCAGGTTCGTTCGCCGTTTGACCGGCATAGGGACCGCCCTTCTACTCGCCACCGCCGCCCTCGTCCCCGTCGTGTTCGCCACCAGCGCCGCTTCGGCCCGCGCCGCCGTTGGCCACGTCCGGCTCGCCCATCTGTCGCCCGACACCCCGGCCGTCGACGTCTACCTGTATCCGTTCGGCGGCTCGACGCCGAAGCTCGTGCTCAAGGCCGTCCCCTATGGGGGCGTGTCGCCGTACGAGCGGCTGGCCGTCGGCCAATACACGGTCGCCATGCGCCCGGCCGGAGCGGCCGCCACCACCCCGCCCGTCCTGTCGGCCAACGTCCGGGTCGCCACGGGCCGCGCGTACACGGTCGCCGGCATGGGGCCGTACAAGAGCATCCGGCTCCAGGTGCTGCGCGACTCGCTCGCGCTGCCCGCCGGGAAGGCCGGGTTGCGCGTGATCGCCGCGTCGCTCAAGGAGCGCGTCCTGAAGGTGACCGCGGGCGGCGAGACCATCGAGCCGAGCCTGCGTTTCGCCGAGACCCCCGAATATCGCCAGTGGCCCGCCACCTCGCAGAAGGTCACCGCGGACGCCTCGGACGGCAAGTCGGCCACCGCTGATGTCTCCCTCGCCCCCGGCAGCACCAACACCGTGGTCGTCCTGGACGGCAAGAGCGGCCTGCAGTTGCTCGCGCTGCGCGACGCGGCCGCTCCCGGCGTGACCCCCGTGGGCGCCGTCGACACCGGGCTCGGCGGCCTGGCGGCCGATTCCACGGCCGCCATCCCCGCCGTCGCCGCAGGTGTCATCGCTGGTGTCATCGCAGGTGTCATGGTCGGCGGCGTCCTGCTGATCCGCCGCCGCCGCGCCGCGGCTCCGTGATCCCGTCGCGGCGTGCCGGATCGGTGTGGGGATCGGCGCGCGGATCGGCGGCCCGATCGCTGGCCGGCGGTCTGCTCGCCGCTTGCCTGGTCGCCGGGTGCGCTTCGGCGTCCGGCGACCAGGGGGCCGTCGCGAGCCCCATGTCGGAGCGCACGTCGGGGATCTCCACACCTGTCCCCGGCAGCGGAGACGGGCAGGCCGTCGAATGGGGACCGGTGCCCGACCAGGTCGCGATCACGTCGGGAGTGGCTGGACGTGATTCCGATCCCGTGGCCGAGCCCGTGTCCGTCGAGATCCCGGCCCTCGGCGTGCGCAGCCGCCTCGACCGGCTGAAACTGGACGCAGCCCGGGTGCTCATCCCGCCCGCCGACCCGGCCGTCGCCGGGTGGTTCTCCGGAGGCGTACGGCCCGGCGAGCCGGGGCCGGCCGTGATCGCCGGGCACCTGGACAGCAGGACGGGGCCGGGAGTGTTCGCGCGCCTGGGGCAGGCACGTCCCGGTCAGGTCGTCGTGATCGGCTTGGCCGGCGGCGGGACGGCCAGGTTCCGGGTGGACGCCGTCCGCACGTACCCGAAGAACGCCTTCCCCACGGCCGAGGTGTACGGCCCGGCGCCCGACCCGCAGCTGCGGCTGATCACCTGTGGCGGCGCGTTCAACCAGGCTCGCGGCCACTACACGGACAACGTGATCGTCTTCGCGTCCGAACTGTCTCAGTCCGGCTAGAGGGTCCAGGCGCGTACCGCGCCGTGGTCGTCGCCCGCGATGACGGCGGGCCGGCCGCCGACGTGCGTCACGGCCAGGGACGACACCCATCCCGACTTGATGGGCGGCCCGGCGGGCGTGCCGTCGGACAGCCGCCACGTGCGGATCGTGCCGTCCCAGCTTCCGGAGACCACGATCGGCGTCCCGCCCAGGTCGGTGATCGTGAGAGCGCTGATCCGGTCGGTGTGCCCGTGCCAGGGGCCGCTGACGACGGCGCCGGTGACCGCGTCGCGTACCACGATGGCCGGATCGCCGGATCCGTCGGCGCTGGAGACGATCACGGCGCGGCCGCCGAGGTCGCCCGCGGCGAGGACCGCTCCAGCGTCCGCGTACGGGCTGCCGACGTCGTTTCCGGTCGCCAGGTCCCACACGTGGATCGATCCGTCGAGCCCGGCGGCGACGACCACGGGCCGGCCGCCGGCGACGCCGATGCTGAGCGTGGTCGCGCCGCCGCCGCGGTCGAGGATGGTCCGGCCCGTGACGAGGTCGGTGACGTGAACGGCGTCGTAGTCGGACGCGATCGCGACCGGGTGGCCGCCGAGGTCGCTCACGGCGAGCGCCAGCACGTCGCCGTCGCGCCGGGCGGTCTTCATGGGCAGCCCGGTCGCGAGGTCGGACAGCCAGAGGCCTTTGCCGTAGCCGCCGCACACCACGACCGCCTGGCCCTTCACCTCGGTGACGGCCAGCCCCGACAGCCGCAGCGCGCCCGTCGCCTTGGCCCCCCGGCCGGGCGGCCCGTACGGCTTGCCGGAGAGCAGGTCGGACACGCGGATCCGGCCGTCCTGTCCGGCGGAGGCGACGACGACGCGGCTCCCCACGGCCCCCGCGGCGACGGACAGGACGTCGCCCGTGTGACGCCGGAAGGCGGCGCCGAGTCGTTCGCCGTACTCCTGGCCGAGAGTCGTGCCCGCGCCGGGAATCGTCATGGGCGAGGGCGCGGGGCCGGTCTCCAGCGGCGAGGTGGCCGCGGCACGTGTGGCCGATCCCGTCGTGGCGGGGCCGGTCTCCTCTGTGCGCCACCACAGAGGCCCAGTGGCCACCGCGGCGGCCACCGCGACCGCGGCCACACCCGCGCCGATCACAACCCCCGCGGCCCGCCGCCCCCGCGCGCCGCCCGGAACCTCCGGCGCGCGGCCCGCACCGCCGGGGGGCCCTTCCGCCGCCGCTCGTGGCCCGCGCTCGGCGAGTGGCGCCGCATCGGCGGATGGCGCGGGGCCGGTGACCGAGCCGAGGCCGGGGGGTGGGTTAGGGCCGGTCGGCGGGGCCGGGTGGGCGGGGGGTGAGACTTCTTGCTGAGCCTCGGGTGGGCCGTGTGGGAGAAGCAGGTCGCCGGTCGCCCAGGGCGGCGTCGGGCCGTCCGGGTCGACTCGCGCGCCACGGTGGGCCGGCACGACACGCGGCCAGGCGCGGTGCAGGGTCTGCGACGCCTCGGGCGACCCGTCGAGGTCGGCTGTCTCGAAGTAGTAGGGGGTCACCGCATGCCGGTTGGAGACGTCGGGCTGGGTGGGCGTGCGGTCGGGGTGGCCTTCGTGTCCGACCAGGGCCAGCAGCACCTGGGCGGCGGTCGGCCGGCCGGCGGCGTCCTTGGTGAGGCATGCGTGGAGGACGTGGCGCAGCCGGGCCGGGACGTAGGAGAGGTCGGGCTCGCGGTTCATGATGCGGTTCATCACCGCGGGGATGGTGTCGCTGCCGAACGCCGGTCGCCCGGTCGCCGCGAAGGTCAGCGTCACGGCCCAGCTGAACACGTCGGACGCCGCGCCTGGGCAGGTGCCCGCCAGCTGCTCGGGCGACATGTACGCGGGCGTGCCCTGCACCCGGCTGGCCAGCGTGCCGGCGGCGTCGACGACCTGGGCGATGCCGAAGTCGATCACACGGGGGCCGTCCGGGCCGAGCAGCACGTTGCCCGGCTTGAAGTCGCGGTGCACGATGCCGGCGCGGTGGATGGCGGCCAGGGCGGCGATGGTCCCGACCGCGATCCGGTCGAGGGATCCGGCGTCGCGCGGGCCGCCCTTGCGTACGAGATCCTCCAGGGATTCGCCGTCGACGTACTCGCTGACGATGTAGGGACGCTCGTGCGTGATCTCGGCGGCGATGACCCGCGCCGTGCAGAACTCGGCGACCTTGCGGGCGACCTCGACCTCGTTGAAGAACCGCCGCCGGGACTCGTCGTGCTCGGCGAACCTGGCGTGCAGCACCTTGATCGCCACGGGCTCTCCGAGCCTGTTGCGGCCGAAGTAGACGGCGCCCTGGCCGCCCTCGCCGAGGAAGCCGAGCAGCCGGTAGTCGCCGAGCCGCTCGGGGTCGCCCGGCCGCAGTGGGCGGGGATCCGCCATGACGACCTCCTGGACGACCTCGCGTGCGGCCGGGCTAAAACGTCAGAGTGACGCGCCCATCACGATAGGCGACCGACCCGCGCCACAAAAGGGGGGATTTGGTAGCGGGCCGAATTAGACCGTCGGAAACGTCGGAAAGTGCCGTAGGAACGGCGTCAGAACTGGGCGGCCACCAGAGTCCGCGCCTCCTCCTGCACGCGGGCCAGATGGTCCGGCCCCTGGAACGACTCGGCGTAGATCTTGTAGACGTCCTCGGTGCCGGACGGCCGGGCCGCGAACCAGGCGCTTTCCGTGCACACCTTGAGCCCGCCGAGCGCCGCGTCGTTGCCGGGTGCGCGGGTCAGGATCTGCGTGATCGGCTCTCCGGCCAGCTCGGACGCGGTCACCTGCTCCGGCGAGAGCCTGGCCAGCACGGCCTTCTGGTCGCGGGTCGCGGGGGCGTCCACGCGCGCGTACGCCGGGTCGCCGAACCGCTCGGTGAGGTCGTGGTAGTGCCGGCTCGGCGTGCGGCCGGTCACCGCGAGGATCTCGGAGGCGAGCAGGGCGAGGATGATGCCGTCCTTGTCGGTGGTCCACACCGAGCCGTCCCGGCGCAGGAACGACGCGCCCGCGCTCTCCTCTCCCCCGAATCCGAGCGACCCGGCCAGCAGCCCCGGCACGAACCACTTGAACCCGACCGGGACCTCATAAAGCGCCCGCCCGAGGTCGCCGGCCACTCGGTCGATCATGGAGCTGCTCACCATGGTCTTGCCGACTCCGGCGTCGACCGGCCATCCGGTGCGGTGGCCGTACAGGTAGGAGATGGCCACGGCGAGGTAGTGGTTGGGGTTGAGCAGGCCGCCGTCGGGGGTCACGATCCCGTGGCGGTCGGCGTCGGCGTCGTTGCCGGTCGACACGTCGAAGCGGGCGCGGTTCTCGATCAGCGAGGCCATGGCGTACGGGGACGAGCAGTCCATGCGGATCTTGCCGTCCCAGTCGAGGGTCATGAACCGCCAGGTCGGATCGACGAGCGGGTAGACGACCGTGAGGTCGAGCCGGTGCCGTTCGGCGATCTCGGCCCAGTAGGCGACGCTGGCGCCGCCGAGCGGGTCGGCGCCGACGCGCACCCCGGCCGCCCTGATGGCGTCGAGGTCGACCACCGAAGGCAGGTCGTCGACGTAGGCGGCGAGGAAGTCGTAGCGCCCGGCCTGGGCGGCGGCCTTGGCGTACGGGACGCGTTTGACCTCCTTCAGCCCGGCCTCGATGAGCGCGTTGGCGCGGTCCTGGATCCAGCCGGTGGCGTCGGTGTCGGCGGGGCCGCCGTTGGGCGGGTTGTACTTGAAGCCGCCGTCGTAGGGCGGGTTGTGCGAGGGCGTGACGACGATGCCGTCGGATCCGGGGTGGGTGAGGATGGCGTGCGACACCGACGGCGTCGGCGTGTAGCCGTTCCTGCTGTCGACCATGATCTGCACGCCGTTGGCGGCCAGCACCTCGAGGGCCGACACCCGGGCCGGCTCGGACAGCGCATGGGTGTCCACTCCGAGGAACAGCGGGCCCGTCACGCCCTGCGCGGCGCGGTATTCGCAGATGGCCTGCGTGGTGGCGAGGATGTGGTCCTCGTTGAACGCCGTGTTGAGCGACGAGCCCCGGTGGCCCGAGGTGCCAAACGCGACCCGCTGCCCGGGGTCGGCGAGGTCGGGGTGACCCGCGTAGTAGGCGGTGACCAGGCGGGGAACGTCCACGAGGTCGGACGGGTCGGCGGGCTTACCGGCACGCTCGTGCATGAGGCGCTCCCTCGTTGTGTGCCTGGCTCGCGTAGCAGGCCTTCGATCATGATTATCCCAACTCACCCGGTTCATGCCACCGATCACCCCCTGCCCCGCTCCCCGTCCGTGGGAGCGCTTTCTCGCAGGATGCCGCGGCACGGCTCGGCAGACATTTGTCACTACATGAATTAACTTCTGTCACAATGTGCCCACAGGCGCGGGAGCGCTCTCACAACCCTCGACAAAGGCCCTATTTAACGAGCTTTGTGCCAGGGAACGTTCCCTCATCCAGCCCAAGCCAGATAACGGCGATCGTTACCGGCCGGACCATTGACAGGCAACTTGCCAGAGGAAGACCCTCCAAGGGAGCGCTCTCTTCATGATCATTACTGTACCCCTCTGGAGGGTTCGCATGCTGCACCCCCCGCGCCGCGGCTTGCCGCGGCTCGTCGCACACGTGTGGACAGCGTCCGTGCTGTCACTGGCGGTCTTCGGCGCCGCCGCGTGTGGCGGCGGCGACAACACGGCCACGGGCTCCGGCGGGTCCTCGGCCAAGCCGGCTGAAAAGATCACCCTGACCGTGGCCCTGTTCAGCGACTTCCACTTCGCCCCCCTGTACGCGGAGTTCAAGAAGACCCACCCGAACGTCCAGATCGTCGAACGGCGCGCCCAGTTCAACGACCACCACGCCAACCTGACCACGCAGCTCGCGACCGGCGCCGGCGCCGCCGACGTGGTCGCGGTCGAGGCCGGATACATCGCCACCTTCACCCCCCTGGTGGACAAGTTCTACGACCTCAACCAGTACGGCCTGGCCAAGCGCCAGTCCGACTACCTCGACTGGAAGTGGCGGCAGGGGCTGTCTCCTGACGGCAGCAAGCTGCTCGGCCTCGGCACCGACGTCGGCGGCCTGGCCATGTGCTACCGCACCGACCTGTTCAAGAAGGCCGGCCTGCCCACCGATCGCAGCGAGGTCTCCCAGCTCTGGCCGACGTGGGAGGACTACGCCGAGGCCGGCAAGAAGTTCATCGCGGCGAACGTGCCGGGCGCCAAGTGGTTCGACGGCCCGGGTGAGAACTTCCGCGCAATGGTCGACCAGGCCCCCGTCGGCTTCTACGACGAGCAGAACAACCTCGTCGCCGGCACCAACCCCGACGTCAAGAAGGCCTTCGACCTCAACGTCCAGATGATCCAGGCGGGCGAGTCGGCCAAGCTGGCCGCCTTCAGCCCACCGTGGAACACCGGGCTCACCAAGGGCTCGTTCGCCACGATCATCTGCCCGTCGTGGAAGACCGGCAGCATCAAGGACGCCGCACCGACCACGGCCGGCATGTGGGACGTGGCCGCGGTGCCCGGCGGCGGTGGCGGCAACCAGGGCGGCACCCACCTGATGGCGCCGAGCCAGGGCAAGCACCCCAAGGAGGCGGCCGAGCTCATCGACCTGCTGACCAACAAGGACACCCAGCTGCGGCTGTTCACCGAGGCCGGCGCGCTGCCGTCGATCCCGGCGCTGTACGACGACCCGAAGATCACCGGCTTCACCAACGCGTTCTTCAGCAACGCGCCCACCGGCAAAATCTTCACCGACGCCGCCAAGGCGCTGCGCCCGCAGCACGTCGGCCCGAAGGCCGGTGACGTGCTCACCGCGTTCGGCAACGCGCTGCAGCGCGTGGAGCAGGGCAAGCAGGCCCCGCAGGACGCCTGGAACCAGGCCATCAAGGACCTCGACCGGATCAAGTGACGGCCTGAGGTCAGGGGTGCGCCGGACCGGTGAAAGCGGCCCGGCGCACCCGCCTCACGATCTCACGTGACCTGCTCGAGCTCGTAGCAGAACCCATGCTCTTAGGAGGAACCGCCGCATGACCGTCCGCGTCCCGGCCGGAGCCGCCAAACGGCACGGCCGGGTGAGGCAGGGCCTCCGCCGTCAACTGGTGCACCAGCTGGACGTCAAGGGGTCGCCGTACGCCTACGTAGCCCCCTTCTTCCTGCTGTTCTGCGCGTTCGGGCTGTTTCCGCTCGCGTACACGGCCTGGGTCAGCCTGCACGACTGGACCCTGCTGTCGGACGTGCACAAGTTCGTCGGCCTGGACAACTTCAGCCAGCTCCTCGGTGACGACTACTTCTGGAACGCCACGTTCAACACGCTGTCGATCGGCATCCTGTCGACCGTGCCGCAGCTGCTGCTGGCCATCTGGCTGGCCCACCTGCTCAACCGGCCGCTTCGGGCGCAGACCCTCTTCCGGGTCACGCTGCTGCTGCCCAACGTGACGAGCGTGGTCGCCGTCGTGGTCATCTTCAGCCAGCTGTTCGGGCGGGACTTCGGGCTGATCAACTGGGTGCTGTCGTGGTTCGGGCTGGACCCGATCGACTGGCAGGCCGGCACCGCGTCCTCGCACATCGCCATCTCGGTCATGATCCTGTGGCGCTGGACCGGCTACAACGCGCTGCTGTTCCTCGCCGCCATGCAGGCCGTGCCGCGCGAACTGTACGAGGCGGCCACCATCGACGGCGCGTCCGGCTACACCCAGCTCCGCAAGATCACAGTCCCGATGATCAAGCCGACCATCGTCTTCGTCGTGATCACCTCGACCATCGGCGCCATGCAGATCCTGGCCGAGCCATTGCTGTTCGGGACCTACAGCCTCACCGGCGGGCCCGACCGGCAGTATCAGACGCTCTCCCTGTTCATCTACGAGAACTTCACCAAACTCGACTTCGGCTACTCATCCGCGATCTCCTGGATGATGTTCCTGTTCATCGTCGTGGTCGTGGGCGTCAACTACCTGCTCACCCGGCGGTCGAGGGGAAACCTGACATGACGATGAACATGGGCGTCGGGGGCCGGGGGACGGTCTCGCTGGCGCGGAGGCTCACCTATCTGACCCTCACCGCCGTGGCCTTCTTCTCGGCGCTGCCGCTGTACTACAGCGTCGTCGTGGCCTCGCGCGACAACGCGGCCCTGGCCGCCGTGCCGCCGCCGCTGATCCCCGGGGGCAACTTCTTCGCCAACGTCTCCCGGGTCTTCGACACGGTCCCGTTCGCGCTGGCCCTGCTCAACTCGGTGCTCGTGGCCGGGTCGATCGCGCTGTCGGTGATGTTCTTCTCCACGCTGGCCGGCTTCGCCTTCGCCAAGCTGCGCTTCCACGGCCGCAACGCGCTGCTCGTGGTGACCGTCGCGACCATGATGGTGCCCACCCAGCTCGGCATCATCCCGCTCTACCTGCTCATGGTGAAGCTGACCTGGACCGGCAGCATGTACGCGCTGATCGTGCCGGCGCTGGTCAACGCCTTCGGCGTGTTCTTCATGACGCAGTATCTCTCCCGGGCCCTGCCGACCGAGCTGCTCGAGGCCGGACGCGTCGACGGGTGCACGACCTGGGGCCTGTTCTGGCACGTGGTCGTCCCCGCCGCCCGCCCCGCCGCGGCCGTACTCGGGATGCTGACCTTCATGTCGGCGTGGAACGATTACTTCTGGCCGCTCGTGGTGCTCCACCCGGAGAACCCCACCGTCCAGGTCGCCCTGTCCACCCTCGCCGCCGGATACGTCAGCGATTACGGCCTCAGCCTGGCCGGCACCGCCCTCGGCACGCTCCCGCTCGTCATCGTCTTCGCCCTGCTCGGGCGGCAGATCATCGGAGGAATCATGCAAGGAGCTGTCAAGGGATGACCGTAGCTGTGGGTTCCCAGGAGCGGGCGCGGGTCTTCCCGAGCGGCTTCGTGTGGGGCGCGGCCACCGCGGCGTACCAGGTGGAAGGGGCCGCGACCGCCGACGGGCGGGGACGGTCGATCTGGGACACCTTCTCCCACACCCCGGGCAAGGTGGCCGACGGGCACACCGGCGACATCGCGTGCGACCACTACTACCGCTACGCCGACGACGTGCGGCTGATGGCCGAGCTGGGGCTCGGGGTCTACCGGTTCTCTGTGTCATGGCCGCGCGTGCAGCCGGGCGGCTCCGGCCCGGTCAACCCGCGCGGCCTCGACTTCTACGACCGCCTCGTCGACGAGCTGCTCGAATACCAGATCAACCCGTACGTGACGCTCTATCACTGGGATCTGCCGCAGAACCTGGAGGATCGGGGCGGCTGGCCGGCGCGCGACACGGCGTACAAGTTCGCCGACTACGCGGCGGCCGTGCACGCCCGGCTGGGCGACCGGGTCGGCACGTGGACGACGCTGAACGAGCCGTGGGTGGCCGCTTTCCTCGGGTATGGGACGGGCGTGCATGCCCCGGGGCGCACCTCTGCCGCGGACGCGTTCCAGGCGGGCCACCATCTGCTGCTGGCGCACGGTCTGGCCACCCAGGCGCTGCGGGCCGCGGGCGCGCCGGAGATCGCGCTCACCCTCAACCTCGCTCCCGTGATGACCCCCGGCCAGGTGGCCGATCCGGCCGCCGAACCGGCGCCGGGTGATCGTGACGCGGAGGCCGTGGCGCGGGTGGACGCCCTGCTCAACCGGCAGTTCCTGGATCCCGCGCTGCGCGGCGCCTATCCGGACGAGGTCCTCGCCATCGCCGAACGGAACGGCGGGCTCGGCCACATCCACGACGGCGACCTGGCCGCCATCCACCAGCCGGTGGAGCTTCTCGGCATCAACTACTACAACCCCTGCCTGGTCACCGCCGGTCCCGGCGATCAGCCAAACGCGGCTTTTCCCGGCACTTCCGACCTTTGTTTCCCGGAGGCCGGAGGCGCCCGGACCGCGATGGGCTGGCCCATCGTGCCCGGCGGCCTCGCCCGTCTTCTCGTCCGGCTCTCGCGCGACTACCCAGAGGTCGGCCTCATGGTCACCGAAAACGGCGCGGCCTTCGACGACCACGTCGAATCGGAGCGGGTGCGCGACACGGGCCGCACCGACTACCTCGACGGCCACCTCCGGGCCGCGCACGACGCCATCGAGGCGGGCGCGGACCTCAGGGGCTATCTGGTCTGGTCTTTGCTGGACAATTTCGAGTGGGCGGAGGGCTACCACCGCAGGTTCGGCATCGTCCATGTGGACTTCGCCACCCAGCGGCGGCTGCCCAAAGACAGCGCCCTCTGGTTCAGCGACGTGATCAGGCAGAACGGTGTTCAAGCACGGTAACGACACATGAGACGGCCCACGCTGGAGGCGGTGGCCGCCCGTGCCGGCGTCTCCAAGTCGTCGGTGTCCCGGGTCATCAACGGCGAGACGACGGTCAAACCGGAAATCCGCGACCTCGTCCTGCGGGCGGTCAGCGAGCTCGGCTATGTCCCCAATCCGGCGGCGCGGAGCCTGGTGACCCAGCGCACCAACACGATCGCGCTGATCATCTCCGATCCGCCGGGTGGCGTGGTGTCGGACGACCCGATGTTCTCCGAGGTCGTCCGGACCGCCAGCCGGGCCCTGGAAGCGGCACACAAGCAGGTGACGCTGCTGCTGGCCGAGTCGGCGGAAAGCCAGGAACGGGCCGCCCGCTTCGTCGCGGCCGGGCACGTCGACGGCGTCATGCTGGTGCCGATGCACGGCGCCGACCCGCTGCCGGCCGCGCTCGGCCGCCTCGGCCTCCCCGTCGTCTCGTTCGGCCGCCCCACGATGCCGGTCGACATCCCGTACGTCGACAACGACAACCGGGGCGGGGCCGCGAAAGCCGTACGCCATCTGGTGGAGACGGGGCGGCGGCGGATCGCCACCATCAGCGGCCCGCTCGACATGGTGGCCTCGCAAGATCGGCTCACCGGATATCGTGAGACTCTGCGCGACACTGGTAGGCGTTCGATCGTCGCGGTCGGGGACTTCACAAGGATTTCGGGGGCGGCCGGGATGCGCCAACTGCTGGAGGACGATCCACAGCTCGACGCCGTGTTCGCGGCCAACGATCTGATGGCGATCGGCGCCATGCGCGCCCTTCGCCAGGCGGGCCGGCGGGTGCCCGACGACGTCGCCGTGGCCGGATTCGACGACATCGAGGCGGCGCTCTACACCGATCCGCCGCTGACCACCGTGCACAGCCCGATGAGCGACCAGTCGCTCGCCGTGGTGGAGCTGCTGCTCGGGCTGTTCGGCGGCGGCCCGTCCGGGCCGGTCATCCTGCCCAACCACCTCGTCGTACGCGAATCCGCGTGAGCACTCCATGAACGTCGCGCGACCGACGCTCGAGGAGGTGGCCATCCGGGCGGGGGTGTCGCGGGCCACCGTGTCCCGCGTCGTCAACGGATCCCCGACGGTCGCCGAGCCGATCCGCGAGGTCGTGCTCCGCGCCGTGCGCGAGCTCGGCTATGTGCCCAATCAGGCCGCCCGCCGGCTGGCCAGCCGCCGCGCCGACTCGATCGCGCTGGTCTTCTCCGAGCCGCCGACCCGGGTGTTCTCCGACGACCCCCACTTCGCCGGGATGATCCGCGGCGTCACGCTGGCCGCCGAGGAGGCCGACCGGCAGGTCGTGCTCATGCTGGCCGGGTCGCAACGCGGCGACGAGCGGGTCGAGCGCTACGCGGCGGCCCGCCACGTCGACGGTGTGATCATCGCGTCGATGAACAGCGCCGACCCGCTGCCGTGGACCCTGGCCCGGCGCGGGGTCCCCGTCGTGTGCGGGGGCCGCCCGCTGACCCCCAGTGATCTTCCGTACGCGGACGTCGACAATGTGGGCGGCGCCGAGGCGGCCGTACGGCGGCTGGTGGCGCAGGGGCGGCGCCGGATCGCCACCATCGCCGGACCGCAGGACATGATCGCCGGCATCGACCGGTTCACCGGCTACCGCAACGTGCTCCGCGACGCCGACCAGCGCTCCATCGTGGCGGTCGGCGACTTCACCCGCGACTCCGGCGCCACGGCCATGCGGCAGCTGCTGCAGGACGACCCGGGCATCGACGCGGTTTTCGCGGCCTCCGACATGATGGCGCTGGGCGCGCTGACCGCGCTCCGGCAGACGGGCCGGACCATCCCCGGCGACGTCGCGGTCGTGGGGTTCGACGACGCGCCCGCGGCGACGTACGCCGAGCCGCCGCTGACCACGATCCGCCAGCCGGTCGAGCGGATGGGCCGCGAGCTGGCGCGGATGATGTTCGATCTGTTGTCGCGGGGCCACACCGAATCACCGGTGATCCTCACCACTGAGCTGGTCGTCCGCGACTCCGCCTGACGCGACATAGTGTGGAAGATCCCCAGCCTTGTTCAACAGACCTCAATGACCCGGCGGCACTTGGCGACAGGAGCGTATGCACATGGCTTCATCCAGGTCACGGACGGCCGGACGGGCGGCGGCGGCGGCGGTCGCGGCGTCCGCGGGCCTGGCCGCGGCGATGTGGGCGCTCCGCGGCGTTCCCGCCGCGCTCGGCGCCCGCCCGGCCGGCGATCGCGCCGAGCGCATCCGGCGCTCGCCCCAGTTCAACGGTGAGCGGTTCCAGAACGCGGCGCCCGGCCGCGAGGCCGGCGTCCCCTCGCCCGGGATGCTGCGCGAGGCGGTCCTCGGCAAGCAGCAGCGCCATCCGCGCGGCGAGGTCCCCATCGTCACGCCGGGCCCGTGGCGCGCCGCCGCGACCGGCCTCGAGGCCATCTGGTTCGGCCACGCGTCGACCCTGGTCGAGATCGAGGGGCGGCGCGTGCTCATCGACCCGGTGTGGAGCGAGCGCTGCTCCCCCACGTCGTTCGCCGGCCCCAAGCGGCTGCACCCCGTGCCGCTCCCGGTCAGCCAGCTGCCGCCGCTCGACGCCATCGTGATCTCCCATGACCACTACGACCACCTCGACATGGAGACGGTGGCCGAGCTCACGCGCACCCAGTCGGCGCCGTTCCTCGTGCCGCTCGGCGTCGGCGCCCACCTTGAGCGCTGGCATGTGGCCGCCGACCGGATCGTCGAGCTCGACTGGGACGAGAGCGCGACCGTCGCCGGCCTGCGGTTCACCGCCACGGCCGCGCAGCACTTCTCGGGCCGCGCCTTCCGCAGGAACGACACGCTGTGGGGCTCGTGGGCGATCGCCGGGCGGACGCGGAAGGTCTTCTACACGGGCGACTCCGGCTACTTCGACGGTTACGCCGCCATCGGAGCCGCGCACGGGCCGTTCGACCTGACCCTGATCCAGATCGGGGCGTACAGCCCCGGCTGGCCCGACATCCACATGACGCCGGAAGAGGCCATCGAGGCCCACCTCGACGTGCGCGGTGGAGTGCTCGTGCCGGTCCACTGGGCCACCTTCAACCTGGCCTTCCACGACTGGTCGGAGCCGGTCGAGCGGCTGTGGCGGGAGGCCAAGTCGCGCGACGTGCGGCTGGCCGTGCCGCGCCCCGGTGAGAGAATCGATGTGGACGCCCCGCCGCTCGTCGACGGCTGGTGGCAGCCCATCGCGTGAATCCTCCGCATCCAGTGAGAGGATGAGGTGTCGTGCCGCCGATCCAAGCAGGAGGTCGTGAGATGTCCGCCCAAGGTCCTGAATCCGAGCAGTCCCTCGATGCCGAAGGTCTGACTGCTGAGCAGAGCACCGGGGAGACTGCTGACGAAACCGCTGACGAGGCCGCCGAGGAGGTCTCCGACGACGAGATGAAGCGCCGCTTCCGCGAGGCCCTCGACCGCAAGCGCCAGGAGCAGCACGAGAACAACGCCGCCGGAAAGGGACGAAACGGCTCGAAGATCCACGGCACCCACGGTCAGGCCGGCGGCAAGCGTCAGTTCCGCCGCAAGGCAGGCGGCTGACCCCCGGGCCCGGAGACGGGCCGAGACACATCAGGCGAAGGCGCGGCGCCGGGTTCCCCGGCCGCCGCCGCACGCCGCCGGCTCCCCTGCCACGCCGATTCCCCTGCCACAAGGACCAGAGGCTCAGCCGGCCAGCCAGCCCCCGTCGACGACCAGATTGACACCGTTGACGGCCGGATTCCTGAGCAGGAAGAGGACGGCGTCGACCACTTCGGCCGTCGCGACCGTCCGGCCGATGGCCGTACGCGCCTGGACCGTGTCGAGCGACCGGCCGGCCCAGTGCGGGCTGTCGCCGACGACACCCGGGTGGACGGCGTTGACACGGATCGGCGCCAATTCCGGCACGAGCGTGCTGACGAGCCCGGCAACGGCGCCGTTCAGCGCGGGATAGGGCCGGTCATTGGTCAGCCCGCCGAAGATGACCACCGACCCGGTGCGGCTCATCCGGGGAAACACGGCATGCGCGGCCTTGGTGTAGCCGACCAGTTTGAGCGTCGCCAGCTGGATCGTGCGGTCCACGTCATAGTCGGCGCCGGTGCCCGCGTCACGTTCGACCGCCGCCAGCACCACATTGTCCACGTGCTCGACCGAGGAGAGCGCCGCCGGCAGCGCGTGCGGCCAGGTCAGGTCGACCGCGAGACCCCGGGCGCCGGGCCCGATCTCCTTGGCCGCCTTCTCCGCCCGGTCCGCGTCGCGGCCGGTGAGGATCACGGACTCGCCCGCGTCGGCGAGAGCACGGGCTACCTCGCGGCCGATCCCAGAAGTGCCGCCGATGACGAGCGTCGTCACATCGACAACATAGCGGCCCACGAGTCACCAAAACACGAAATGTCACTAATTCCGCAATTCCCCCCACCCCGGTCCTGACCCGGTCGCGCCACTCTGCCCCTCCCGGCCGCCGGATGCAGGTAGGTCAGTCGACCAGGTGGAGGCGGTGGGCTGCAGCGGCGGCCTCGCCGCGGGAGGAGACGCCGAGTTTGGCGAGGATGTTGGAGACGTGGACGCTGGCGGTTTTGACGGAGATGAAGAGCTCCTCGGCGATCTCGCGATTGGTGCGGCCGTCAGTGACCAGGCGAAGGACTTCGGATTCACGGGCGGTCAGGCCCGGATCCGGGCTATGGCCTCCGCCGGCCGCCACGGCGAACCTGCCGGACTGGGAACCGGCGCCGCTCGCCGCCCCGGAGGCGGCGCGCGTGCCGAGGTCGCCAGAGGTGCCGACGCCAGGGGCGCCGGACGCCGCCTGGGTGGCGAGGTTGATGCGGGCGCGGCGGGCTAAGGCGGTGATTTCGGCAACGAGCGGCCCAGCGCGCAAAGATTCGGCCAGCCGAACAGCCCGCGCCAACCGAGTAGCCGCCCCACCACGGTCCACCGCCGCAGCCTGGACCACCGACGCGGAGCCGGAGCGGCCAGCAGCCCCACCGCGGTCGCCCGCCGCCGCGCCGGCCACCGACGCAGGACCGGAGCGGCCAGCAGCCCCATCACGGTCGCCCGCCGCCGCGCCGGCCACCGATGCAGGAGCGGAGAGGGCGGCCAGGGCTGCGCCGAGGAGGCTGCGGGATTCCAGGTAGGGCTGGCGCAGGCCGGACCAGGCTTCGGCCGCCGCGTCCCACAGGGCCTGGTCGAGCGTGCCGGTGGCACGCGCGGCCTCGGCGTCGAAGGTGACGCGCCAGGCCTCCTGCAGGGCGCCTTCGACGGCCAGCTCGTCGGCCAGCCGGCGCAGCTCGGGCACCAGAGGCCCGGCCACCGACAGAGCCGTGACCAGCACGGGCCAGGAGTAGCGCGGGCTCGCGGTCAGGTCGCGCTCTTCGAGCGCCCGCTCGACCAGCGACCGCGCCGCGTCCGGGGAGCCGGTGGCGACCAGCAGCTCCAGCTCGCGGCGCAGGTGCGGCAGGGTCGACTGGTCCTTGAACCGCCCGCGCGCGAGCACGGCCAGCGCCGACTCGAACAGCGTGGCGGCCCGGTCGAGGTCGCCGCGGGCCAGCGCGATGTCGGTGGCCACGCCCTGCAGGCTGGCCCGGGTCGTCGATGGAGGCGTGACGTCGAGGGCGTGGTCGATGACCTCGAGCGCCTCATCCCAGCGGCCGAGCGAGTAGAGGGGCTCGGCCAGGTTGATGGCGAGGAACGCGCCTGACGTGCGGGCCAGCCCGTAGGCCTCGGCGTCGGCGATGCCGCGCCGCGCGACCCGCACGGCGTCGTCGTGCCAACCGGCGCCCTCGAGCGCGTCGGACTCGGAGATCTCGGCCCGCATGAGCACGTTGTAGTCGCCCGTGCGCCGGGAGACCTCACGCGAGTGGGCGAACGCGTCGAGCTGCGACTTCATCTGGTTGTAGCGGAACCGCGTCCAGGTGAGCGTGATGAGCGCCTGGGCCTCGGTGGCCGCGTCGCCGACCTGATGGGCCATGTCCATGGCGGCGACGGCCAGCTCCTCCTTCTCCGGCCAGCTCTCGGGCTCGACCAGGGCGCGGGCCAGGCTTTCCAGGACGTGGGCGCGGAGCTTGGTCGGCGGCTCGGCCGGCACGAGCTCGGTGGCGCGCCGCAGATCCTCGATGAAGCCGGGGCGGCTGTAGTCGTAGCGGACCAGGCCGCGCGCCCGGTAGAGCCGGGCCGCCGTGATGGGGTCGCCGACCTCGTCGGCCTCGGCGAGCGCGGCGTTGGCGAGGCTCACCGCCCGGTCGAACTCGCCGGCCCGATGGGCCACCACGACGCCCTGGCGCAGCACGTCGATGTGCTCGATGCCGAGCTTGCCGGCCGCGCCGGGGACCACCTCCCACAGCTCGAGCACCCGGGTGATCATGCCGAGCTGCTCGTCGAACGCCAGGGCCTGGCGGGCGGCGAGCGCCGCGTGCCAGGCGCTGATCAGGGCCTGGGTCGTGTCGCGGGCCGCATGCCAGTGGTGGGCCAGCTCTATCGCGCCGCGCAGCGGCGGCAGCAGGCCGGGCTCGTGGTCGAGGGCCTCGGCGAATCGGGTGTGCAGCCGGACGCGCTCGCCGGGAAGCAGGTCGTCGTGGACGGCCTCCCGGATCAGCGCGTGCCGGAACGCATACCCCTCGCCGTCGACGACCAGCACGTTGGCCGCGACGGCGGGCCGCAGCGCCCGCGACAGCGCGTCGTCGTCGACTCCGGCCACGGCGGCCAGCAGCGCGTGCTCGATCCTGGCTCCGCCCGCGCTCGCCACCCGGAGCAGCGACTGCGCGTCGTCCGGCAGCCGCTCGACCCCCGCCAGCAGCAGGTCGCGCAGCGACTCCGGGAGCGGGCCGCCGTCGCCGGACTCCCCGGCGCCGAGCAGCGCCTCGACGAACAGCGGGTTGCCCTCGCTCCGCGCGTAGATCAGGTCGATGTCGAGCGCGCTCGGCTCGCGGTCGAGGATGGCCGCGGCCTGATCGACCACCTCCCGGTGGCTGAGGCGGCGCAGCTCGATGCGGCTGACCCGCTCGACCCGGCCGAGCTCGGCCAGGAGCGGCCGGAGCGGATGGGTGCGGTGCAACTCGTCGGTGCGGTAGGTGACCACGATCAGCACGCGGACGTCGTGGCGCAGATAGCGAACGAGGAACGACAGCAGGTCGCGGGTGGAGCGGTCGGCCCAGTGGGCGTCTTCCACGATCAACACCACGGGGTCGTCTTCGGCCAGGCGCTCCAGCAGGCCGAGGACCTGCTCGAACAGCCGGGCCCGCGCCTCGGCGCCGTCGGACTCGGGCTCGCCGAACTCGGGCAGCAGCCGGGCCAGGCCCCGCGTGGCGCCGCCGGGCAGCAGCGCGGCCACCCCGTCGGCGCCGATCTCGCGGACCAGCCGCCGCAGCACGGCCGTGAACGGCGCGAACGGCAGGCCGTCGATGCCGAGCTCGAGGCAGCCGCCGACCAGCACCCGCAGGTCGGCGATCCGGTCGGTGAACTCGCGGACCAGGCGGGTCTTGCCGACTCCCGCCTCGCCGCCGATCAGGACGGTCGAGGCTTGGCCTTCACGGGCGGCGGCCGCGGCCTTCTCAAGCGCGGCCAGCTCCTCCGCCCGCCCGACGAGCAGCGGACTCACCTTCGCGGACATCACTCTTCCAGGATGCCAGTCCCCTCCGACAAACCGCCGCTCAATATCACTCCGCATCACTCCACGAGGCGCGCGGCGACGTCGGGGACGCGGATCTCGTTGGTGCGGGGCGGGCGCTTGTATCCCTTGCTCTTCGGGCGCTTCGGTATGGTCATCTTCGCCCGCTTGACCTCCGTATAAGGGATGGTCGACAGCAGGTGGGAGATCATGTTGATGCGGGCGCGCTTCTTGTCCTCGCTCTCGACGTCATACCAGGGCGCCTCGGGGATGCTGGTGTGGATGAGCATCTCGTCCTTGGCCCGCGAGTAGTCCTCCCAGCGCGTGATCGACTCAAGGTCCATCGGCGAGAGCTTCCACTGGCGCATCGGATCTTCGAGCCGGGCGCGGAAGCGGCGTTCCTGCTCGTCGTCGCCCACGGAGAACCAGTATTTGCGCAGCAGGATCCCGTCTTCCACGAGCAGCCGCTCGAAGATGGGGCACTGGTGAAGGAACCGCGCGTATTCGTCCTGTGTGCAAAAGCCCATCACCCGCTCGACCCCGGCGCGGTTGTACCAGCTGCGGTCGAACAGGACGATCTCCCCTGGCGCCGGCAGGTGCTCGACGTACCGCTGGAAGTACCACTGGCCGCGCTGCCGCTCGGTCGGCACGGGCAGGGCCGCGATCCGGGCGACGCGCGGGTTGAGGTATTCGGTGACCCGCTTGATGGTGCCGCCCTTGCCGGCCGCGTCGCGCCCTTCGAAGATGATCACGACTCGCCGTTCCTCGGCCATCACCCACTGTTGGAGTTTGACCAGCTCCCCCTGCAGGCGGAAGAGCTCTTTCTCGTACGGCTTGCGCCCCAGCTTGCCCATGTCGGGATGATACGAGGTCAGGTCTGGGTCCTCGCCTCATAGGCGGCCACCGCGGTCGGCAGTGTCGGGAAGAGCCGGTCGGCTCCGATGGCGTCGGCGATGCCGAAGGCCTTCAGCTGGACCAGCAGATCCCGCTTCACCCTGGCCAGGGCGAACACCGCGCCACGGCCGACGATCTCGGCCCGCAGCTCCTCGAGCGCGTCGAGGGCCGTGATGTCCACCTCGACGTTGGCCTCGACATTCAGTACGAACCACTCGAGTCGCCCCTGGCTGCGATGGAAGTCGGCCGCGGCCAGCGCGCGCCGCTTGAAGTCGTGCGCGTTGGCGAAGAACAGCGGCGAGTCATAGCGGTAGACGACCAGGCCAGGGATCGTGCGGGCCTGCGGATAGTCATCGATGTCGTGCATTCCGGCCAGTCCTGGCACCTGGCCGAGGATCGCGTCGTGCGGCCGGGCGACGCGGCGCAGCAGGTCGGCCACCGAAAGGCCGATGGCGACGAGGATTCCGTACAGGATGTCGAAGATCAGCACCCCGGCGAGGGCGGCCAGGGCGAGCACCAGCTCGCTGCGGCGGAAGGCGGCCAGCCGCCGGAAGCCGGCCACGTCGATCAGCCGGAGCGCCGCGTAGACGACGATCGCGCCGAGCGCCGCCGTCGGGAAGCGGATCAGCAGAGGGTGCAGGAACAGCAGCACCCCGATCACGCACACCAGGCAGACCACGGAGTAGACCTGGCTGCGCGCCCCGGAGGCGACGGCGAGCGCCGTGCGGCTGCCGCTGCTGCTGACCGGGAAGCCGCGCAGCAGCCCGGCCCCGATGTTGGCGGTGCCAAGGGCGAGGAACTCGCGGTTGGCGGCGACCTCGGCGCCGTGCCGGGTGTCGAAGGCGCGCCCGGTCAGCATGTTGTCGGTGTAGCCGACCATGAGCACGCCGAGCGCCGGCAGCCACAGCGACGCGAGGTCGCCGAGCGCGGGAAGAGCGGGCACCGGGAGCCCGGCCGGCACGTCGCCCACGACCTTGATGCCCGCGGCCTCGAGGTCGAACGCGGTCACCGCGAGCGTGGCCAGCAGCACCACGATCAGCGGGCCGGGCAGCCGGGGCAGCCACCGCTGCGCCGCGAACAGGAACACCAGGCAGATCCCGGCCATCGTGAGCGTGGGCGGGTGAACCGCGCCCATGTGAGCCGCGAACGAGGTGAGCTTGGGCACGAAGCCGTCGCCGCCGACCGAGATGCCGGTGGTGCGCTCCAGCTGGTCGACCATCATGATGACGGCCACCCCGGCCAGGTAGCCGACCAGGATCGGCTGCGACAGCAGATCGGCGACGAAGCCGGCGCGGAGCAGCCAGGCGGCGAGCGCGAGCACGCCCACGACGACCGCGAGCGCCGCGGCCAGCGCGGCGTAACGGCCGGGGTCCCCCGCGGCCAGCGGCCCGATGACGGTGGCCGTCATCAGCGCGGTCGTCGACTCGGGCCCGACCGACAGCACGCGAGACGATCCGAGCAGCGCGTAGAAGGCGAGCGCCGGCAGGATCGCCCACAGCCCGGCCACCGGCGGCAGGCCCGCGAGCACCGAATAGGCCATCACCTGAGGCACGAGGTAGGCCGCCACGGTGACCCCGGCGAGCAGGTCTCCGCTGTCCAGCCTCATGGGGCGGGTTCGTCCAGCACCCGCTGGGCCACGGCGAACGCCGCGTTGGCGGCCGGGACGCCGCAGTAGACGGCGCTCTGCAGGAAGACCTCGCCGATCTCGTCGGGGGTGAGCCCGTTGTTCAGGGCGGCCCGCACATGCATGGCCAGCTCTTCGAGATGCCCCCGGGCGACCAGGGCCGTCAGCGTGACGCAGCTGCGGGTCCTGCGGTCGAGGCCGGGACGGGTCCAGATCTCGCCCCAGGCGTAACGGGTGATCAGGCTCTGGAAGTCGCGGGTGAACGGTGTCGTGCGGGCGACGGCGCGGTCGACGTGGGCGTCGCCGAGGACCTCGCGGCGCACACGCATGCCCTGGCCGTGGGCGTCGGACACCTGGAGGTGGCTGAGCAGCGCCGCCGTCACGGGCGCCGGCCGGTCGACCCCGGCCAGGTGGGCGGCCCCGGCGATCTCGGCGAGGCCGGCGCCGGGGATGCCGTCGGCGAGTTCGCGGGCGTGCGCGGGCGGCGTCGCCGGATCTTCACGCCCGGCGACGATCAGCGTGGGCGTCGTGATCTTCGCGAGTCCGGCCCGGATGTCGTACGTCGCGAGCGCGTCGCAGCAGGCCGCGTAGTCCTCCCGGGAGACCGATTCGAGGTCGTCGAGGAGCGGTTCGTTGAGCGGCCCGGATTGGGCGAACCAGCGTCCGGCCGCGAAGTCGCGCAGCGGCGCCGTGCCCTCGGCCCGGACCAGCGCGGCCCGCTCGAGCCACGGCTCCGGGTCGCCGAAACGGGCCGACGAGCAGATCATCGCGAGCGACGCGACCCGGTCGCCGTGCTCGAGGGCCAGCGTTGCCCCGATCGCCCCTCCGATGGAGATCCCCGCGTAGTGGAAGGTGGCCCAGCCGTAATGGTCGGCCAGGTCGAGGACGAGACGGGCCAATTCGGAGACGGTGGCGCCCGGCCGGAGCAGGCCGGGCGAGCCGCCGTGGCCGGGCAGGTCGTAGCGGACCACGCGGAAGTGCCGGGCAAGCGCGGCCACCTGCGGCTCCCAGACCAGCAGCGAGGTCCCCACGGCGGGCCCGAGTATGAGCGGCGGCGCGTCCGCGGCTCCGTCGATCTGGTGGTTCAGCGGGGTCACGGATCCTCCTCGTCGGCCAGTGCGCGGTCGACCAGCGCCGGGGCGAGGCCCAGGTAGCGGGCCGGATCCATGATCTCAGCCAGCCGCCCCTCCTCCAGGGGGGTGCGGCCGGCGATCGCCTCGGCGAGGGGGACCCCCTCGCGGGACGCCTCGTCGAGGAGCCGGCGCGCGGCGGCGCGCCCGATCAGCGGGGTCAGCTCGGCGACCAGGCGTTCGGAGACGATCAGGCCGCCGGTGAGGCCGAGGTTGGCGCGCATCCGATCCGGGTGCACGCGAAGGCCGGTCATGAGCTCGGCCGCCGCCTGGGCCGCCCCGCCGACCAGGCGCAGGCTCTCGCGGAGCGGCTGCCATTCCGCGTGCCAGGCCCCGCCCGGCCGCTCGTCCTCCGCGGCCAGCGCGCCGAGCAGGACGGCCGTCAGGGCGGGAACCTGCCGGGCGGCGGCCGCGATCAGCGTGGCCCGCACGGGGTTGTTCTTGTGCGGCAGCGCCGACGAGCCGCCACCGGTGGGCTCGCCGACCTCGCCGATCTCCGTGCGGGAAAGGACGAGGACGTCGGCGGCCGCCTTGCCGAGCGCGCCGGCGGCGAAGCCGAGCGCCGCGCCCAGGTCCGCGATCGGCGTTCTCAGCACGTGCCAGGGAAGGGTCGGCTCGGCCAGCCCGGTCTGCCGCGCGTACGCGCCGAGCAGCCGAAGGTCGCCACCGTACGCCTCGACCGCCGACAGCGTCCCGGCCGCGCCGCCGAGCTGAACGGGCAGCGAACGCCGTACGCGATCAAGGCGTGCGCGGGCGTCGATGATCAAGGACCGCCATCCGGCGGCCTTCAGCCCGAACGTCGTCGGCACGGCGTGCTGCGTGAGCGTGCGCCCCGGCATGGGGGTGGCGCGGTGCTCGGCGGCCAGGCGGCCGAGCGCCCGCGCGGACACCGCCAGGTCGTCCAGGATCGGGCCGAGGGTTCGGTGCGCGACCAGCATGAGCGCCGTGTCGAGGATGTCCTGGCTGGTCGCCCCCAGATGCACGTACGGCCCGGCCGCCGGCCCGGCGGCCTCGGTCATGGCCTTGACCAGTGGGATCACGGGATTGCCGCCCTCGCGGGCGCGCTCGGCGAGGTCGGCCGGTCCGACCGAGCTCCGCAGTCCCTCGATGGCGCCGGCGGCCGTGGCCGGGATCATGCCGAGGTCCGCCTGCGCCCGGGCCAGCGCCACCTCGGCGTCGATCATCGCCTGGAGGACGGCCGCGTCACTGGTGTGCGTGTCACGCCCGGCCCAGATCGGTGACAGCAGCCCCTCCTGCGCGCCCGGATCACGAAAAGTCAAGAAAGACCGTCTCCTCGTGCTCTTCGTCGCCTTGGATCCGGATGTCGAAACGCAGGACGCCCGGGCGTTCCTCGGTGGCGACGAGCGTACGGCGACGCTCCGGCGTCAGCCGGTCGAGGAGCGGGTCGGCGACGTCACCGCGCAGGTAGATCCTCGTGTAGAGGTGATGGAGCAGGCCGCGCGCGAAGACGGCGACCGCGATGTAGGGCCGTCCGCCGGGCGGCCGCGTGCGCAGCGTCCAATGCCCGTCGGCGTCCGTGGGCACCCGGCCGAAGCCGGTGAAGTCGAGGCCGTGCCGTCCGAGGATGGCGCCGTTCACCGGGTCGCGGCGCAGCGTGCCGGGAGCGCCTCCGCGTCCGCCGGCCGGATCGGCCTGCCAGAACTCCAGGAGCGCGTCGGGAATCGGCTGCCCGGCCCCGTCGAAGACGTGCCCGTGCACGGTGAGCGCGCCCGCGCCGGCCGCGATCTCACCGCCGCGGGGGAACGGCAGGGCGTAGCCGAAAAAGGGCCCGACCGTCTGGGACGGCGTGGGATTCATCGGTGTTCTCCTTCGAACGCGCCGTCGAGGACGATGTCCCAGGTGAAGCCCCGCGACCACTCCGGCACCGACAGATCGTGGTCGTAGGCCGCGACCATGCGTTGCCGCGCCTGCTCGTCGGGCACCGAGTTGAAGATCGGGTCATAGGGGAACAGCGGATCGCCGGGGAAGTACATCTGCGTGACCAGGCGCTGCGTGAACGCCGTGCCGAACAGGGAGAAGTGGATGTGCGCCGGCCGCCACGCGTTGACGTGGTTGCGCCACGGATAGGGTCCCGGCTTGATCGTCGTGAAGGCGTAACGGCCGTCGCCGTCGGTGAGACAGCGCCCGACACCCGTGAAGTTGGGGTCGAGAGGGGCGGGGTGGTCGTCACGCTGGTGCGCGTACCGCCCGGCCGCGTTGGCCTGCCAGACCTCCACCAGCTGGCCGCGCACGGGCCGGCCGGCGCGGTCGAGGACCCGGCCGGTCACCGTGATCCGCTCCCCCATCGGCTCGCCCACGTGCTGCCGCGTCAGGTCGGAGTCGAGCGCGGTCACGTCGGTGACGCCGAAGACGGGGCCGGTCAGCTCGACCGCCTCGGGATCGCCGGCCACCACGAGCGGCTGTTTGGGGTGGCGCAGAATGCTGCTCCGGTAGGGCGCGAAGTCGCGCAGGACGTGGCGGGACTCCTGGCCGCTCTCCTCCCGGGCCTTGGCGTAGACCCGGTGCGACTCGACGATCTCGGCGGTGATCTGCTCCTGGGAATCGGGCACGAAATGATCTCCTCACTAGCGTTCGAGTACGACCGCCAGGCCTTGGCCCACGCCGACGCAGAGCGCGGCCAGGCCTGCGCCCGATCCAGCGGCCGCCAGCTGGTGGGCCACGGCGCCGGCCAGCCGGGCCCCGGACGCCCCCAGCGGGTGGCCGATGGCGATGGCCCCGCCACGCGGATTGACGATCGACGGGTCGATCTCCGGCAGTTCGGCCAGGCAGCCGAGGGCCTGCGCGGCGAACGCCTCGTTCAGCTCGACCGTGACCAGGTCGCCGTCGGACTGCCCGGCGCGGGCCAGGGCCTTGCGGATGGCCTCGACCGGGGCCAGGCCGTACATCTGGGGCTCGATCGCGGTCACGGCGCTGGACCGGATCCGGGCGAGCGGCTCGCGGCCGAGCGCGGCCAAGCTCTCCTCGCCGGCCAGCAGCAGGGCGGCGGCCCCGTCGTTCAGCGGCGAGGAGTTGCCGGCGGTGACCGTGCCGCTGACCCGGAAGGCGGGCTTGAGCTTGGCCAGCGCGTCCAGCGACGAGTCGCGGATGGGCTCGTCGCGGGCCAGGCCGCCCATGAGCGTCACCTCGGGGCCGAAGAGGCCGTCCTGCCAGGCGCGCGCCGCCTTCTCATGGCTGGCCAGCGCGAACTCGTCCTGGGCGGCGCGCGTGATGCCGTGCTTGTCGGCGATCAGCTCGGCGCCCTCTCCGAGCGGTACGGTCCACTCCGGCGGCATCTGCGGGTTGACCAGCCGCCAGCCGAGGCTCGTGGAGACCAGCTCCTGGCCGCCGGCCGGGAACGCCCGATCCGGCTTCGGCAGGACCCACGGAGCGCGGGTCATGGACTCCACGCCGCCCGCGATCGCGACGTCGGCCTCGCCGAGGGCGATGGCCCGATAGGCCTGCACGACGGCTTCCAGGCCGGACGCGCACAGCCGGTTGACCGTGGTGCCGGGTGTGGCCACCGGCAGGCCCGCCAGGAGCACGGCCATGCGGGCCACGTCGCGGTTCTCCTCGCCCGCGCCGTTGGCGTTGCCGAAGAAGACGTCGTCGATGACCTCGGCCGACGGGGTCCGCTCCAGCAAGGCCCTGACCACGTGCGCGGCGAGGTCGTCAGGGCGGAATCCGGCCAGGGCCCCGCCGTAGCGCCCGAAAGGCGTACGGACCGCGTCGACGACGTAAACGCTTCTCATTTGACCGGCGCTCCCGTGCGTTGGCGGATCTCTTCGGCCGACACGCCCGGCGCGGTCTCGGCGAGGACGACGCCGTCCGCGGTGATGTCGAAGACGCCGAGCTCGGTGATGACGCGGTCGACGCAGGCCCGGCCGGTCAGCGGCAGGGTGCAGCTCTCGACGAGCTTCGGCGCGCCGTCCTTCGTCGTGTGCTCCATCAGGACGATGACCCGGCGCGCGCCGTGGACCAGGTCCATGGCGCCGCCCATGCCACGGACCATCTTGCCGGGGATCAGCCAGTTGGCCAGGTCGCCGGTGGCCGACACCTGCATGGCGCCGAGCACGGCGACGTCGATGTGGCCGCCGCGGATCATCCCGAACGACAGGGACGAGTCGAAGAACGACGCGCCGGGAAGCGTGGTCACCGTCTCCTTGCCCGCGTTGATCAGGTCGGGGTCGACCTCGTCCTCGGTCGGATAAGGTCCGACGGCGAGGATGCCGTTCTCGGAGTGGAACACCACGTCGGCCCCCTCGGGCAGGAACTGCGGGATCTGGGTGGGCAGCCCGATCCCGAGGTTCACGTACCCACCACCGGACAGCTCAGCGGCCGCCCGGGCGATCATCTCGTCCCTCGTCCAGGCCATCGCGTCAGGCACCGCCGCTCGCGCGCGTAACGGTCCGCCGTTCGATCGCCTTACTGGCGACCTGTTCGGCCGACAACGGCACCACCCGCTGGACGAAAACCCCTGGCACGTGCACCTCGTCTGGGTTGATCTCTCCTGGCTCGACCAGTTCCTCCACCTCGGCGATGGTCACCCGGCCCGCCATCGCGGCCAGCGGGTTGAAGTTGCGCGCCGCCTTGCGGAAGACCAGGTTGCCGTGGCGGTCGCCGCGGAAGGCCCGCACCAGCCCGAAGTCGGTCACGATGCCGCGCTCAAGGACGTGCTCGACGCCGTCGAACGCCCGCACCTCCTTCGGCGGCGAGGCCACCGTGACCGACCCGTCCGGGCCGTACAGCCAGGGCAGGCCGCCGTCCGCGACGACCGTCCCGACGCCGGCCGGGGTGTAGAACGCCGGGATGCCGCATCCGCCGGCGCGCAGCCGCTCGGCCAGCGTGCCCTGGGGGATCAGCTCGACCGTGATGAGCCCCGCCAGATAGCGCCGGGCGAACTCGCGGTTCTCCCCGATGTAGCTGGCGGTCACCCGGGCGATCTGTCCCGCGGCGAGCAGCACGCCCAGCCCGCCGCCGTCGACCCCGCAGTTGTTGGAGACCACGTGCAGCCCCGTGACGCCCGTGTCGTGGACCGCCTCGATCAGCTCGGAGGGGATCCCGCTCAGGCCGAACCCGCCGACCGCCAGCGACGCCCCGTCAAGGACGTCCGCCACCGCCTCCGCAGCCGTGGCCACAACCTTGTCCATCGCCGCCTCTGATGCGCCGCGTAAAATGTTCGCAAAGCGAACATTGGTTCATTTTGCGTACGGCGAGTGTAACGCCGACACAGGCTATTTTGGATGCCGCCGACCCGGACCAGGCTGTCGCATCTGGAGGTCATGATGATCGTGGCGTTTTCGGTGACCCCGCTTGGAGTGGGCGTCGACGTGGCGGAGCCGGTCGCGAGGGCCGTCAAGGTCGTGCGCGACAGCGGCCTTCCCAACCGGACCGACGCCATGTTCACCACCCTCGAGGGCGAGTGGGATGAGGTGATGGACGTCGTCAAGCGCGCCGTCGACGCGGTGGCCGAGGTCGCGCCCCGCGTCAGCCTCGTCCTGAAGGCCGATGTGCGGCCAGGCGTGACCGACGCGATGACCAGCAAGGTCGATTCTCTGGAGCGACATCTCCCCTGATCTATATTTGTTCTAGGCGATCATCCCGGAAAGGGGTACGGGCCGTGAACAAGAGCGAATTCGTGACGGCGGTCGCGAACCGGGCAGACGGCGACGTGCGCGCCGCGCACGCGTACGTGGACGCGGTGTTCGAGACCATCGCCGAGACCCTGGCCGACGGAGAGAAAGTCGTCCTGACCGGCTTCGGCACCTTCGACCGGGTCCTGCGCCCGGCACGCACCATCCGCAACCCGCGCACCGGAGACCCACTCGAGGTGGACGCCACCCACGCGGCCCGTTTCACAGTCGGCCAAACCCTCCGCACCCGCGTAGCCGCCACCACCCCCACCGCCCCGGCCGCCTCCGCCAAGCCCGCCAAGATAGCCCCATCCCCCACCAAACCCGCCAAGGAAGCCCCGGCCCCCGCCAAACCCTCTAAACCCGCAGCATCCGCCGCCAAGAAACCCACCCCCGCGAAAGCCGCCGCCGCCAAACCCGCCACCACCAAAGCCGCCGCCGTCACGGCCGAGAAGCCGGCCCCCAAGCCCGCCAAGACGAGCAAGGCCGCCAAGCCAGACAAATCCGATAAGACCGACAAAAAGAAGAAGGGCAAGTCCGGCAAAGGCAAGTAATCGGCGATGACAGGCCCCCGCCCTCGCATGCGGGTGGCGTGGCAGTGCAGCACCGAGTCCCCCACGGGGTGGGGCCTCCGGCCCCTCGCCCGCGGCACAACGGAGACCGCGGCGGCATCATGCGCGCCGAGCCCGAGGCGGCCGGCGGGTTGGTGGGGTGCGGAGCCGCGGCTGATCTGCGGCCAGGCGAGCCGCCGGGCTTCCAGCCGATGCTCTTGAAGACAGACCCGGCCCTGGACCTGAGGGCCCGAGTCAGGGGTGTGTCTCGAAGCGGGTGGCGTCGTCAACGGCTGAAGCCGAAGTGAATGCGGAAGCTGCGAGGCTTCGGGGCGTGACGGCTGTCGTTCCGGTGGGCTCTTCGAGCGCTCCCGCGCGTTCAACGAGGGCGGATGTTCTGGTTGAGGTGGAAGACGTTGGCGGGGTCGTAGGCGGTCTTGAGCTCGGTCAGCCGGGCCAGCTTGGCCTCGGGGTAGGCGCGGCGGACGCCGGCGGCGCCCTCGTCGCTGAGCATGTTCACGTACACGCCGCTCGCGAACGGCTCCATGGCGGCGGCGCGGCGACGGGCGACGGCCATGCGATCCGCGTCTTCCGCGGGGTCGGTCCAGCGGATCCCGGTGGTGTATTCGAACACGGTCCCCCGGTGCGCGAACGCCGCGTCCTCGTCGGGAATGTCCGCGATCGCGCCACCGAGCGCCTGCAGGCCTCCCCCGCCGCCCGACACGAAGGCCTCGATGGCCTCGTCGGAGAACCGCCGCAGGTAATGCCCCTTGGAGTAGCGCCGATACGCGTGGCCGCCGACCATGTCGTCGCGGGTCTGGAGCCTCAGGTACGACATCTCCTCCACACGCGACGCGACCGGACGGCCCATCTCCCGCATCGAAGACAGCAACCCGGCCCGGCCCGTCACGTCACCGGCCCACACGAAACCGACGGTCACATGGTCTCCGTTCACGTCGGCCGTGAAGGTGGCCTCGCGGGGCGCCGCCGCGTTGAGGTCGCGCCAGGTCCGCAGCACAGGCAGGGCGTCCTCGATCGAGAAGTCGTATTCGGCGGCCAGAGCCTCGGTGCCCACCGGGTGGAGCCGGAACTCGAACTCGGTCACCACGCCGAAGTTCCCGCCGCCGCCCCGAAGGCCCCAGAACAGTTCGGGGTTCTCGGTCCGGCTGGCGCGCACCACCGTGCCGTCGGCCGTCACCATCTCGTACGAGATGACGTTGTCGCAGGCCAGGCCGTACTGGCGGGCCAGCCAGCCCATGCCGCCGCCGAGGGTGAGGCCGCCGACGCCGGTGTGGGAGACGTTGCCGGCCGTGGTGGCCAGGCCGTAGCGCTGGGCGGCCTGGTCGAGCGCGCCGAGCAGGGCGCCGCCCTGCACCCACGCGCGGCGGCCGGCGGGGTCGACCCGGACGCCGCCCATGGGCGTGAGGTCGATCATGAGGCCGTCGTCGGGGACGGCGAGGCCGAGCACGCTGTGGCCGCCGCACCGTACGCCGATCTCCAGGCCGAGCTCGCGGGCCGCACGCACCGCGGCGACCACGTCGCGCACGCTCGCGCAGCGGACGATCATGCGGGGGCGGCGGTCGACGATCGCGTTCCAGACCGTGCGCGCCGTGTCGTAGCCGGGCTGGCCCGGCCGCAGCACCTGGCCATCCACGTGGGCCAATGTCCTTGTAAGCACCGTTGTCGTCGTCATGCTGCACAGCCTGACGGCAATCGGTATCCCAGATAAGATCCGATCTGATGGCCACAAAAGGGACCAATTCCCGGCTCGCCAGCGATCTGCTGGTCGAGTTGCGCAAGGACGCCGGTGTGCCGCTGCATCAGCAGATCGAGGCGGCCGTCCGCGACGGCATCCGCTCGGGCCGCCTGCCCGTGGGCGCCTCGCTCCCGCCGACCAGGACCGTCGCCGCCGATCTCGGCGTGTCGCGCGGCGTGGTGGTCGAGGCCTACCAGCAGCTGGTCGCCGAGGGCTATCTGACCAGCCGCGCCGGCGGCTACACACAGGTCGCCGTCGGCCCTGAGCCGGCCGTCCCCGCCCCGCCGCCCGCGGTCGTCCGCCCGCCCGAGCCGAGGATCGATTTCGGGTACGGCCGGGCCGACGTCACCCACTTCCCCCGCGCCGCCTGGCTGCGCGCCCTGCGCACCGTGCTCACCGAGGCCCCGGGCGAGCGTCTCGGCTACCTCAACGGGCGCGGCGTGCCCGAGCTGCACGAGGCGCTCGCGACCTACCTCAACCGGGTCCGCGGGACCTCGGCCGATCCCGGCAACGTCGTGATCTGCAACGGATACGCCCAGGGCATCGCCCTTGTCATCCAGGTGATGGTGGCGGCCGGGGCGCGCCGTCTCGCCGTGGAGGACCCCTCCCCCGACGACGACGCCCAGGTGATCGCGCGGGACGCCGGGATGGAGGTGGTGGGCGTTCCGGTGGGCCCGGACGGCGTGCGCGTCGACGCCCTCGACCGGCTCGACGCCGATCTGCTGATCCTCACGCCCTCCCATCAGTGGCCGACGGGGGGCGTGCTGCCGGCCCAGGCCAGGGCCGCCGTGCTGCGCTGGGCCGCCCATTGCGGGGCCGTGGTGGTCGAGGACGACTACGACGCCGAATACCGCTACGACCGGACGCCGATCGGCGCCATGCAGGGCCTCGCCCCCGATCACGTCGTCTACGCGGGCACCGCCAGCAAGACGCTCGCACCCGGCCTGCGGCTCGGCTGGCTGGTGGCCCCGGGCCGTCTGGTGGCCGCCCTCACGGCGGCCAAGATCCGCGCGGACCGCGGCTCCCCCGTGCTCGACCAGCTGGCCTTCGCCGAGCTGCTCACCCAGGGCGAGTTCGACCGGCATCTGCGCCGGATGCGGCCCGTCTATCGAAGGCGGCGCGACACGCTGCTGGCCGCACTCGCCGAGCATCTGCCGCAGCTGAAGCCCGCCGGCGTGGCGGCCGGCATCCACCTGATCACCTGGCTGCCGCCCGAGCTCGACGAGGCGGCCGTCGTGGCCGCGGCGGCCGCGCGCGGCCTCGGTGTGTACGGCCTGACGCCCTATCGCCTGTCGACCACCGGCCCCGGCGGCCTCATTTTCGGCTACGCCAGCCTCAGCGAACGGGCCATCGCCGACGGCGTCGCCGCGCTGGCCGGGGTCATCCGCGACATGTGACCAGGTCCGCCGGTGGAACTCAGCTGTGGAACTCAGTGGAACGCACTCGATATATGACACCCACCCAAGACCACCCCGCCGACGACGAGGCCGCCGATCGCGCCGTCGTGATCGGCGGCAGCATCGCGGGACTGCTGGCCGCACGGGTGCTCAGCGAAACGTTCCCGCATGTCACGGTCATCGACCGCGACGTCATGCCGGCCGAGCCCGAGCATCGCAAGAGCGTGCCGCACGGCCGGCACACGCACGGCCTGCTGGCCAAGGGCTTCGAGATCTTCGAGGGCCTGCTGCCGGGCTTCGGCGAGGACCTGCTCGCCCGCGGCGCGCTGGTCAGCGACCTGCAGAACAGCATCGTCTGGTACAACGAGGGCCACCTGCTGCGCCGCGCCCCCTCGGACATGGCCGGGCTGCTGGCCAGCCGCCCGCTGATCGAGTCCCATGTGCGCCGCCGGGTCGCGGCCCTTCGCCAGGTGGAGATCCGCTCCGGCGTGCACGCGCTGGGCCTCACCGTGGACGCGGACCAGATCACGGGGGTGCGCACCGACGCGGGCGTGCTGCCCGCGCGGCTGGTCGTGGACGCCACCGGCCGCGGCAACCGCGGCCCAGCCTGGCTGGCCGAGATCGGCTATCCCGCGCCGCCGCAGGACGTGGTCAAATGCGACCTCATCTACTGCTCGCGCGAATACCGCCGCGTTCCGGGCGCGCAGGACTTCCTCGGCGTGCTGGTCGGGCGTCACCCCGGCAACCCGTACGGCGCGGGCAGCCTGGCCACCGAGGGCGGCCGCTGGCTGGTCACGCTGGTCGGCGCCGGCGACGACCCGCCGCCGGTCCAGCCGGGCGCCTTCGAGGAGTACGCGGCCCGGCTCGACGGCCCCGAGCTCCACCAGATGATCACCACGGCCGAGCCGCTCGGCGACCCGTTCCGCATCCGGATCGGCCCGAGCGTGCGCCGCCGCTACGAGCGCTGCGAGCGCCTCCCCGAGGGCTTCGTGGCCGTCGGCGACGCCCTATGCTGCGTCAATCCCGTGTACGGCCAGGGCATGACCACGGCCGCCATGGCCGCGCGCTGGCTCGGCGCGTGCCTTCGCTCCGGCCCGGCCGACCTGACCCGCCGCTACTTCCGCGGCGCGGCCCGCGTCGTGGACGCGGCCTGGGACATCTCGGTCGGCGCCGACCTCCGCTTCCCGCAGGTGGCCGGGGCCCGCACGCGGCGCGGACGAGCGCTCAACTCCTACCTGTCGCGCCTGCACCGGGTCGCGGCCGTCGATCCGGTCGTCGGCGCCGGATTCCTCAAGGTGGCCAACCTGCTGGCCGGCCCCCAGCACCTGATGTCCCCCACCATGCTGAGGCGCGTGCTGCGCAAGGTCGGCAACCCGGCCGAGATCGCGTTGGTCAGATCTTCGGCGAGTTTGTCGATCGGGGAGCACGCCGTTCGTGTAGGAGGTGAGACACAAGGGAGGAGAGCATTATGAGCACCGTTCAGCAGCAGTACCTGCTCACCATCTACCAGCCGGACGGACCCCCTCCGGACGACATCGGCGAGATCATGCGCGACGTCAACCAGGCCACCGCCGACCTGAAGGCGTCCGGCGCGTGGGTCTTCAACGGAGGCCTTCACCCGGCGAGCACGGCCACCGTGGTCCGCGCCAGATCCGGCGCCGAGGCCCTGATGACCGACGGCCCCTATACCGAGGGCAAGGAGCACGTCGGCGGGGTGGTCATCATTCAGGCGGCCGACCTCGACGCGGCGCTCGTGTGGGCGCGCCGGATGGCCGAGGCGACGAGGCTGCCGATCGAGGTGCGCCCGTTCGCCTTCGACAGCTGACCGCGATTCACACACACGGTTCACAGGTTCACAAGCGAGAGCCGAATGCCCGTTCATGACCAAGGTCCGATCGGCCAGGTCTTCCGGTCCGAGTACGGCCGGGCCGTGGCGGTCCTGGTCCGCGCCTTCGGCGACATCGACCTCGCCGAGGAGGCGGTCCAGGACGCGTTCACGGTCGCGGTCCGGCGCTGGCCGGAGGACGGCATGCCGCCCAGCCCGGCCGGCTGGATCATCACCACCGCCAGGAACCGGGCGATCGACCGCCTGCGCCGCGAGGCGTCCCGCGAGGAGCGGCACGCCGAGGCGGCCGCGCTGCTGACCCCGAGCGACCAGGGCGACCGGAGCGACCAGGGTGAGGAGGGTCCCGTGCGCGACGACCGGCTCCGCCTGATCTTCACCTGCTGCCACCCGGCGCTCGCGGTTCCCGTCCAGATCGCGCTCACCCTGCGGCTGCTCGGCGGGCTCACCACCGCGGAGATCGCGCGCGCGTTCCTGGTGCCCGAGGCGACCATGGCCCAGCGCCTGGTCCGCGCCAAGGGCAAGATCCGCGACGCGCGCATCCCCTACCGCGTGCCGGACGAGGCCGACCTACCCGAACGCCTGCGCGCCGTGCTCGCGGTGATCTATCTCATCTTCACCGAGGGGCACACGGCCAGCTCCGGCGACCGGCTGGTCCGCGACGACCTCTGCGCCGAGGCGATCCGCCTCGGGCGGCTGCTGGCCGAGCTGATGCCCGACGAGCCGGAGGCCCTCGGCCTGCTGGCGCTCATGCTGCTGATCGAGGCCCGCCGGCCGGCCAGGACGGGGCCGGGCGGCGAGTTCGTCCGGCTGGCCGACCAGGACCGCTCGCGCTGGGATCGCACGCTGATCGCCGAAGGCCACGACCTCGTGCGCCGGTGCCTTCGGCGCGGCCGGCCGGGGCCGTACCAGATCCAGGCGGCGATCAACGCGGTGCACGCCGACGCGCGGACCGCGGCCGAGACGGACTGGGGGCAGATCGTCCAGCTCTACGACCAGCTGATGGCGCTCGCCCCGACCCCGATCGTGGCGCTCAACCGCGCGGTCGCGGTGGCCGAGGTCGACGGCCCGCAGGCGGCGCTCACGCTGGTCGACGGCCTGCCCGACCTCTCCGGCTACCACTTGTTCCACGCCATCCGCGCCGATTTACTGCGCCGGCTGGGCCGTACGGCGGAGGCCGCGGCGGCCTACGACGAGGCCATGGCCCACACCGAGAACGCCGCGGAACGCGCCTTCCTGGAACGTCAGCGCAGGTGCTCCTGACGGCCGACCCGGTAGGCCAGCTCGAGCCACCCCGCGAACTCCTCGTCCACCTGCGCCGGATCGTCGAGGCGGAACGGGTGGAGGACGTTGCGCGGCGAGAACACCTCGATCTTGCCGAACCGCGCGCTGGCGATCGCGCGGTCGAGCACGAGATGGCCGTTGAGCCAGCGGCGGCGCGGCATGAACGCGGCGAAGCTCATCCGGACGTGCAGCGCGATCCGCGTCTTCTCGGCCAGCACCTCCACCGGCCCGAATCCTGACACGACGGCCACGATCCGGTCGAAGATCTGCCGCACGTGCGGCTCGGTCCGCGCGAAGTGCCGGTCGAGGTCGCCGAGCGGCGCGCAGGTGTGGGTCTGGTTGGGGTTGGCGAACGTGCGGCCGCAGTCCGGGCACCGCCACAGCGGAGCGCTCAACGCGTCGGCCCGGGAAATCGCGCGACCCACCGCCGCTGCCAGGGCGTCTCCACGGCCCTCGGGTGGTAGGCGGCGCGCGTCCAGGCGACCGCCTCGGCCGGATCCACCCCGGCCAGTACGGCCAGGCACGCGATGACGGTCCCGGTCCGCCCGACCCCGCCGCCGCAGCCGGCCTCCACCCGCTGGCCGGAAAGGGCCCGCGCGTGCAGCGCCTGGATCTCTCGCACGGCCTGCTCGCGATCACGAGGCAGCCGGAAGTCGGGCCAGTCCAGCCACACGCACGGCCACGAGGGATCCAGTCGCCGCGCGCCGGCGTACAGCCCGAAATCCGGATCCGGCCCCGGCGGTGCGGGCCGCCGCAGGCTCCTCCCCCGCACCCAGGCCCCGTCCGGCAGCCGGACGGCGCCCGGCAGGCCGCTCACGCCTCGGCCCCGAGGCGGCGCAGGCCCACGGAGGCGACGGCGTGGGCGTGCCGCAGATAGGTCCGGAGGGCGGCGGCGCCCTGCCCGGTCAGCCGATAGGGGCGGCGACGGACATCGGAGCGCAGCGCCGTCACGAGCCCGCGCTCCTCGAGCCTGGCCAAAGCGCCATAAAGAGTGCCTGGGCCAAGCCGGATTCCGGCGAAAGCCTCGATATCCTTGATCAGTGCGTAACCATGTCGATCTTCCTCGGCCAGGCTGCTGAGGATCAGCACCGCCGGGTCCGCGAACCGGCCCAGCCCGTCGAGCTTCATGCCCACCCCCGCTAGTACGTGACACGAAATATCGTGGCACGTACATGATTTTTGTGCTACGCCCGCCTGGGTAGGGCCATCCGAAAGAAGGGGGTGCCGCGTGGACGAGGACGCGAGCAGGTTCCTGGACCGCGAAGAGAGCTGGCTCAGGTTCAACCAGCGTGTCCTTGAATTGGCCGAGGACGAACGGCTTCCACTGCTGGAGCGGGTGCGGTTCCTTGCCATCTTCTCCACGAACCTCGACGAGTTCTACATGGTCCGGGTGGCCGGCCTGGTCCGCCGGATGACCACCGGCCTGCTCGGCCGCAATGTCGCGGGCCTGCTGCCGCGCGAGGCCCTCGACCGCGTCATGGAACTCACGCAGGATCTGGTGGCGCGGCAGTCGGCGTGCTTCCAGGACAAGATCCGCCCGGCGCTGGCCGCCGAGGGCATCCACCTGCTCGGCTGGGACGAGCTGAACGACGAGGATCACGCGCGGCTGCGCACGCTGTTCGACGAGCGGATCTACCCGATTCTCACGCCGCTCGTGGTCGATCCGGCCCACCCGTTCCCGTACATCTCGGGCCTGTCCCTCAATCTGGCGGTGTTCGTCCGCAACCCGCTCACGGGAGTGCGGAGATTCGCCCGGGTGAAGGTGCCGAGCTCGCTGCCGCGCTTCATGACCGTCTCCGACCAGCGGTTCGTACCGCTCGAAGAGGTGATCGCCGCGCATCTCGGCCGCCTGTTCACCGGGATGGAGATCGTCCAGAAGGACGTGTTCCGGATCACCCGCAACCAGGACCTGGAGGTCGACGAGGACGTCACGGAAGACCTGATGCAGTTGCTCGAGCAGGAGCTGCTGCGCCGCAGGTTCGGATCGCCGGTGCGGCTCGAGGTCGCCGACTCGATCTCGCCCACCATCCTCGACCAGCTGGTCGAGGAGCTGGAGCTGGCCGACACGACGGCCATCCTCCGGCTGACCGCCCCGCTCGACCTCGGCGGCCTGCACATCATCGCCGACCTGCCGCGCCGGGATCTGAAATATCCGCGTTTCGTCCCCTCGGACACGGTCGTGTCCCGGGACGAGAGCATCTTCGCCGCGCTGCGCGGGCGGGAGATCCTGGTCCATCACCCGTACGACTCGTTCACCGGATCCGTGGAGCGCCTCATCCACGCCGGCGCCGTCGACCCGGGCGTCCAGGCGATCAAGCAGACCCTCTACCGGACCAGCGGCGACTCGCCCATCGTCGACGACCTGATCGACGCGGCCGAGGCCGGCAAGCAGGTCGTGGTGGTCGTGGAGATCAAGGCGAGGTTCGACGAGTACGCCAACATCTCCTGGGCCCGCAAGCTGGAGGAGGCCGGCTGCCACGTCGTCTACGGCCTGCTCGGCCTCAAGACCCACTGCAAGCTCGCCATGATCGTGCGGCAGGACTCCGACGGCGTGCTGCGCCGCTACTGCCACGTCGGCACCGGCAACTACAACCCGAAGACGGCCCGGATCTACGAGGACCTCGGGCTGATGTCGGCCGACCCGGCGCTCGCCGAGGACGTGACGGCGCTGTTCAACTACCTGACCGGCTACTCCATGCCCGACGGGTACGCGAGGCTCCTGGTCGCGCCCTCCACGCTCCGCCCCGGGTTGATCGAACGGATCAACGAGGAGACCGAGCACGCCAAGGCCGGGCGTCCGGCGAGGATCCGGTTCAAGTGCAACTCCCTGGTCGACGAGGAGATCATCGACGCGCTCTACGCCGCCTCGGGCGCCGGCGTGCCAGTGGACATCTGGGTCCGCGGCATCTGCGCGCTGCGGCCCGAGGTGCCCGAGCTGTCGGAGAACATCCGGGTGCGCAGCGTGCTGGGCCGCTTCCTCGAGCACTCCCGCGTGTACGCCTTCCAGGCCGGCGGCGAGCAGACCGAGATGTGGATCGGCAGCGCCGACCTCATGCACCGCAACCTCGACCGCCGGGTGGAGGCCCTGGTCAGGCTGGCCGACCACGGCGAGGTCGAGCACCTCGACGGCCTGTTCGACATGGTCATGGACGAGCGCAGCGACGCCTGGCGGCTCGGTCCCGACGGCACCTGGACCCGTCCACGCACCGACGACGGCCCCGCCATCGACGTGCAGAACTTCCTCATGGCCCAGAGGCGGGACTGATGTACGAGCTCGAGGTCGAGGACACCTTCGACGGCGACCGCCTGAACGAGGACTTATGGCTGCCGTACTACCTTCCGCACTGGAGCGACCGCGCCGCCGCCGCGGCCCGCTTCCAGGTCGGCGGCGGCTCGCTGGTGCTGACCGTCGATGAGGACCAGCCGCCGTGGTGCCCCGAGTTCGACGGCGAGGCGCGGGTGTCGTCGCTGCAGACCGGCGCGTACGCGGGGCCGCTCGGCAGCGCGATCGGCCAGCACCGCTTCAGCGACCGCGCCGTCGTCCGCGAGGAGCAGCCCGGCCTGCGGCTCTACACCCCGACGTACGGCCGGTTCGAGGCCAGGGCCAAGGCCCTCGACGACCCGGACGCCATGGTCGCCCTCTGGATGATCGGATACGAGGATCGCCCCGAGCGCTCGGCCGAGATCTGCGTCTTCGAGATCTTCGGCAGCGAGGCCGAGCCCGGGCGCGCCCAGGTCGGCATGGGCGTGCACCCGTTCGGTGACCCGCGCATCACCGACGACTTCACCAAGGTGCCGCTGCCGATCGACGTGCGGGACTTCCATGTGTACGCGGCCGAGTGGTCGCCCGGCCAGGTGGCGTTCTTCGTGGACGGCGAGCAGGTCAAGACCGTGGCGCAGGCCCCGGACTATCCGATGCAGTTCATGCTCGGCCTCTACGACTTCCGCCGCCGGCCCGGCCGCTACCCCAAGCGGTTCGAGGTGGACTACTTCCGGGCTTGGCGGTTTGTGCACTAAGACGCGCTGGTTGTGTGCCGTGGGACCCAGAAAGTGTCGGTGCCCGAAGTCAAAATGAAGGCATGAAGAGGACACGAGTGGTCAAGGTCTCGCGACGGCCCCAGCGCACATCGCCCGACCTTCGCACACCGTCCGGGCGCACCCTGCCCTACTGACCCACACCGACCACAGGAGCCGACCCACAGGTCATCGAGGTGCATCATGTGCAAGCATCAGCCCACCTGCCCCAGCCCCTACTCGCCCGCCCGTGAGGCCGCGCACGTGGCCGTCGCCCACCCCGACCAGGGGTGGAGCCTGCTCTGCAACGGCGTCGTCCTCTTCGAGGACACCGGGCTGCTGCTGCCGGACGGCACCACCATCGCTCCGCACCGCGCCTCCCACAGCGCTTCTCACGGCGCCTCCCACGGCGCTTCTCACGGCGCCTTTCAGCAGGTCCCGGCCCGCGTCCTCGTCGCGGCCTGAGCCGCACGTCCCGCACGTCAGGCACGTCACGCACGTCACGCACGTCACGACGCCCCGGCCGCTCAGCGCGACTGCTCGAGGGAGCGTTTGACGAAGCTCCCCTTGGCCCGCAAAGTGATCACGAGACCGCGTCTGCGCAGCTCTTTGAGCGCGCTCCGCGCCGTGCCGAGCGACACGCCGTATGCCTCGTGCAGTTCGGGCTCGCTGGGGAGGCGCGCGCCTTCCGGGAGCTCTCCCGCGGCGATCCGCGCCTCGATGTGATCGGCGACGGCCGTGTAGAGGTAGACGGCCGACCCCGTGGCATCGATATCGAATGGCGGCACTGGGCTCATATCGATCACCCTAGACCGTCCTTGAGCTGCATAGATATATGTAGAGCAGTTTAGCGTTTCAAGAAGCTATACACCGCTCTATAGAGCGGTCTACACTTCTGCTCATCATGGCCAAGAGGTCTGAGGGAGCGGAGTGCTCGACGTGAACGGGTTCGGATTCGATCCGCCATTCGACGCGGAGCTGCTGCGTCACCGGCGCCGCCCGGCGCCTGTGACGCTCGACGTGACCACGCCCAACGTCGCGAGAATGTACGACTATTACCTCTCAGGTAAAGACAATTACGCGGCCGACAGGGCGGCGGCCGAGGAGGTCATCGCCCGGTTCCCGCTCACGCGGGAGATCGCCCGAGCCAACCGGGCCTTCCTCGGCCGGGCCGTGCGGTTCCTGGCCGCCGAAGCCGGCATCGGGCAGTTCATCGACCTCGGCGCGGGCCTTCCCACGCAGGACAACGTGCATCAGGTCGCGCAGCGGGCCAACCCGGACGCGCGGGTGGTCTACGTCGACTGCGATCCGGTCGTCCTCGTGCACGCGCGGGCGATCCTGGCGCGCGACGGCCAGACCGAGGCCATCCCCGGCGACGTCCGGGTCCCGGCGGAGATCCTGGGCGACTGCGACCTCCACGCCCTGCTCGACCTGTCCCGTCCGGTGGCGCTGCTCCTGGTGGCGGTCCTGCACTTCATTCCGGATGAGGAAGGCCCGCACGCGGCCGTCAAGACGCTGATGGAGGCGCTGGTCCCCGGCTCCTACCTGGTGGTGTCGCACGTGGAATATCGGCCCGAGCTGGTCGAGGCGGCCGGCGTCTACAAACGCGCCAACGCGCCCGTCGTGCTCCGCACGCCCGAGGAGATCGGGACGTTCTTCGAGGGCCTCACCCTGGTCGAACCCGGCCTGGTCAACGTCCGCTCCTGGCGGCCCGACCTGCAGGTCCTCGACCGCCGCTTCGATCCGGACGTGCCGTTCTACGGCGGGGTGGCGATCAAGTCATGACCGCGTCAGCGCCACCGGACGCCGGCGACTGCGCCCACCCCGAGGTGACCTGGATGCGCGCGCTGTGGCTGATGGTCGTCACCGGGGCCATCTGCCGCGACTGCGGCGTGAGCTGGCCGCTCCTCGGGATGCCGGCCGACATCATCGATCACTTACCGGAAGGCCCGCGCCGTGACGCCCTGCGCGAGGCCGCCGGCGAATCATGAGCCCCTGTCGGCGATGAAAGCTTCAGGCGCTCCCCCGACCTGCGGCACCGGACGGGGAAGATCACTTGACGCTCTCACGGCCCAAACTTAGCCTCGGGGCGTGCAGGCCGAGTTCAGCGGCGGCCGGGCGGGGCAGGCCCCCCTCACGTGGGGCCAGCGCGCCATCTGGACCGCCATCGGACGCAACCCTCCTGGTCATTTCAACATCGACCTGCTGCTGAGGGTGCCACGCAGAGACGGGATCCCCCTGGCCGAGGCCGTACGGGCCGTCGGAGCGCTCGTGGAACGGCACGAGTCGCTGCGCACCCGGATCCGCCACGCCGAGGGCCGCCTGTATCAGGACGTCGCGTCCGCGGGCCAGGTCCCGGTCGAGGTGGCCGAGGCCGACGCCGGCGCGGCGGCCGACGTGGCGCGCTCGCTTCTCGACGGCTGGGCCGGCGCCGACCTCGACGACGGCGAACGCTGGCCGATCCGCGTCGGCCTGGTGGTGGCCGACGGCGCCGTCCGCTGGATCGCGCTGCTGCTTTCGCACGTGGCCGCCGACGGCCGCGGCTCGGAGATCGTCCTGCGCGACCTTCGGCTGCTGCTGCGCAACGGCGCGATCCCGGCCGCCCCCGGCCTGCAGCCGCTCGATCTTGCCCGCTACCAGCACTCCGCGGGCGAACGGCGCACCCGCGCGGCCGTGGCCTTCTGGTCGTCCCAATACGAGCGACTCCCGTCGGTCATGTTCACGCCCGACGGGCCCGGCGACGATCCGCCGCACCGGCGCGCCCAGCTGACCTCGCCGTTCTTCGGCGCGGCGATCCAGGCCGTGGCCTCCCGGCACAAGGTCAGCTCGGCGGCCGTCCTGCTGGCCGCCACGGGCACCATGGTCGCCCGCTCGACCGGGCACCCCACGGTGGCGCTGACGACCATCGTCGGCAACCGATTCGACGCCCAGCTGCGGCCCATGGTCACCTCGCTCGACCAGAGCGGCCTGTTCACGATCGACCTGGACGACGGCCCGCGGTTCGCCGAGCTGGTCCCCCGCGCCTGGCGGTCGGCGCTTCGGGCGTACCGGCACGCCTACTACGACTCGGTGCGGCTGGAGTCGGCCCTCGCCGAGCTGAGCCGCGACCGCTGGTCGGGCCGGGAGCTGATGCCGTACTGCTGCGTCAACGACGTGCGGCGCATGGCGGGAGAGGACGCGCTGGAGGCGGCCGCCGCCGAGCTGCCGGCCGACCCCGAGCGGGCGCCGGTCGTCTGGCTGGACGACCCTCCCCCGCAGCGGTGCCACTTCTGCCTCCAGGTGAGCGACGGGCCCGGCGGGCTGACGCTCCGGCTCACCGCCGACACGCGCTGCCTGCCGAGCCCCGCCATGGAGGACTTCCTCCGCGGCATGGAGGACCTCGTGCTCGAGGCCGCCCTTACCTGAGTTTCTCCACCTCGCCGACGATCGCGGTGACGGTCGGCACGTCGAGGAACACCTCGAAGGGCAGTTCCACGCCCATCGAGTCCCTGACGCGGGCGACGATCTGGACGATCGACAGCGACGAGCCGCCGAGGTCGAACAGGTCGTCGTCCGGTTCGACCTGCTTGACGTGAAGCACCTCGCACCAGATCTGCCGCATCCGCTCGGTCTGCTCATCCGGCTCGCCCGATATCGCCGCTGTGACCGTCGCCGGCGCGGCGATGGCCGACACGGCGACGGGCAGAGCCGCAAGCAGGGGCAGGTCGCGGAGCGCGGCCTCCGGCTCGAGCGCCACGGCCTCCACCAGTTCCACCAGGTCTTCGGCCACGCGTGCGGCGCCGGCCGGGTCGATGGAGGCCGGGTTGTACTGCAGCCGTGCGGTCAGACCGTCGGGGCCGTCCACGATCTGCAGGTGAAGGGTGTTCCGTACGGCGTGATTGAACATGGCCCAGTCGACGGACGTGCCCACGCCGGGGAAGCCGGGCAGGCCGCCCGATCGCTTGCGGTAGCTGAGCGAGACCGGGGTGATGGCGGCGCGCGGGGTCATGCCGCCGAGCGCGCGTGTGAGCGGGACGTCCCGGAATCGGTAGACGGCCCGGAGCTCGTCCCGTACGGCGGCGACCGTGCGGGCGAAGGTCTCGCGTGGGGCGACGGCGATGGGCAGTTCGTTGACGAACGGCCCGATGTGGTCGCGGGTCCGGTCGTCGCGGGTGGACAGGTCGACCGAGACGGCGGGGCGGGCGGTGCCGTAGACGTGAAGCAGGAGCGTGAGCGCGGTCAGCGCCACCTCGAACCGGCTCGCGCCCACCTCGGCGGCCGCGTCGGCGAGCGCGCCGCCGAAGACGACGTCCAGCGCTTCGGCGGGCGCGGGCCGCAGCGACGGCTTGATCAGGCCCGGCAGGGCGAGGCCCGCCTCCTCGCGCCAGCGCTCGCTCCAGAACCGCGCGGCCTCGGGCAGCTGCTCGGCCACCTGGCGCCGTTCCGCGCCGGCGGCCTCGGCGTACGGCGTGGGCAGCGGCGGCATGGGCCGTCCGGCGTACGCCAGGGCGAGGTCGCGGACCAGGATGTCCTTCGATTCGCCGTCGAAGACCGCGTGGTGGGCGACGACCAGCAGCCGATGCCTGCCGGGGCCGAGTGGGACGAGCAGGAACCTGGCCAGGGGGCCCTTCTCCAGGTCGAAGCGGCGTTCGAGCTCCTCGTCGAGGTGGCCGGGAGGAGGCCGGTCGTCGAAGCGGGCCGGTTCGGCCGCGCCGGGAATGAGCAGGACCGTCGCGTCGCGTTCGGCGAACGCGGCCGCGAGTACCGCGTGGCGCGCCACGACGGCGTCGCAGGCGGCCAGCAGCGCGGGCACGTCCAGCCCACCGCCCGCGTCGCTTGTGTCGCCTGTGCCGTCCGCGGCGTCGAAGGTCAGGGTCAGAGGCATGTGGTACGCCGTGCCGGCGTCTCCCATGCGTTCGGCGACCCATATTCCATGCTGCGCGAATGAAGCCTCGCTGATCGGCGATGGCACCAAGACCCTCCGGTCCTCCCTCGGGCGACGGCCGGCGGGCATGCGCCATCGGCCGCCTGCACTGTGGGAGCGCTCCCAAATTGTGGCGTTCACCACCAGAGGCGTCAAGACCAGCTACGGGCCGGGGAGCGTCAGGAGTCGGACGGACCGTCGGGCGCCTTGACGAAGGTGCCCTTGGCGGGCAGGGTCACGACCAGGCCGCGGTCGCGCAGCTCCTGGACGGCGCGGCGGGCCGTGCCGAGCGCGACCTTGTATTGCGTGGCGAGCTCGCGCTCACCGGGCAGGCGCGTGCCGGCCGGCAGCTCGCCTTCGGCGATCCGGAGCGCGATGTGGTCGGCGACCGCCATATAGACATAAGTGGCGGGGCCCGTCGCATCGGCGTCCCACGCTGGCACAGGGCTCATATCGGTCACCCTAGATGCCCTCTGAGCTGCATAAATATCTATGCAGCTGTACACTGCGGCATAGAGCGGCCTATAGTGATGGCGATCGATGGCGGGCCGTCTCCGGGGCCGGCTTCGCCGTCCTATCCATATCGCCCATCGAAGGGCTCCATAGGCACGCCTGGACATGGGCCGGCAGACCAGCGCAGGTCGTCAGGGAGGGCAGCACGGAATGACCCGTGTAAGGGTGGGCGTGTTCTACGACGGTGGATGGTTCAGCCACTTGTGGCATTGGTTCGAGGACTGCTCCCCCTGGAAGGCCGCGCCGAGCTTCCCCGGCATCCACGGCGTCCTGCGCTGGTATCTGCACGATCAGCTGACCCGCCCGGTCGCCGACATCGAGATCCGCCACGCCGCGTACGTGCTGGGGCGTGGCACCGGCTCCGGGCGGGTGAGCGGCGTCGGGGCGACCTGGTCGGCCTCCTCCGAGTGGGACCAGATCCTGGCCGCCGAGGGGATCGTCCGCCTGGACGCGACGCTCGGCCGCAACGGCGTGCGCGGCGCCGAGGTCCAGCTGTCCATGGCCGCGCTCGACCTCGCCGCCAACGGCGCGCTCGACGTCGCCGCTTTGATCACCGGCGACGCGGATTTCGTGCCGCTGGTCACTCGGCTGCGCCAATACGGCGTACGTGTGATGGTCCCGACGATCAGCGTCGATTACGTCCGCGACGGCGTCGAGCGGCGGATGCGGATCTCCCGCGAGCTTGAGCAGGCGGCCGATGATTCGCCGTCCTGGATTGATCTACTGGAAGCGGGTCTGCGGCCGGATTACGCGCGGCAGATGCGCTATCCATTCGTCCGCCCGGTCGCCGCCAATGGCCGCATATCGGTTTCCGAAGACGGATATCGATATGGCACGGCCAATCGGTGGCGACCGGGCGAGGCGTTTGGATTCCTGACCGCCTCAGACGGCCTCCGGTGGTATGTCCACCGGGATGACCTGGTGGGCTGCGATTCGCTCACGGAGGGCCGGCAGGTCCGCTTCAACGGCAGACCCAAGCCCTTACCCGGCGCCCGCTACCCCCAGGCCCGCTCCGTCGAGCCGGTGTCCCTGCTAGGCGATGACGCCAGTGGAGCTGAGGCTCACGACCCAGATTGCGGTCATGAACATTCCAGCGATGAGCAGGGCCAGTAGATATCGGTGGTTCACTTGGGTTTCCCCTCCTGAAATCGACGCACGCGTATCGTGCGCCACCTCTTTCGATCGGGTCACCCAACCCTACTGCTGTCACACAAGACGCAATGGCTAAATCGCAACACACAATCTCGAATGCCGCGAATAGGGCCAGCCCCCAACTCCCCACCTGCGACAACACGCCAGCCCCACTCTAAAAACGGACGCTAAATCCCCATTTCTCCCCCTATCACCCCCAATGTCCACCTCCCCAGCCCCTCCACCCCCGACCCCCACCCGCACCTCGCATGACCGGCAAGTGGATGACCACATCTACTGCCACGGACGGGCGACGCACTGACACAACCGCATGGCACAACGCACAGGGGCACAACGCACAGGGGCACAACGCACAGGGGCACAACGCACAGGGGCACAACGCACAGGGGCACAACGCACAGGGGCACAACGCACAAGCACGACCAAAGCCGAACCGCTGCCGCCTCCAGCCAGCTGCGCCCGGATGCCCCTCCTCCCCTGACCAACCACGCCCTGACCAACCACCCAGTGATGGTGCCTCCGGCGGGGGCGCTCCAGCTCCGGGAGGGGTTGACCCCCTTCCCGCCCGCCTTCGACCCTTGGCGAGCTGAGCAGACCGCCTCCTTCGCCGCAAGCCCGGCCGTGGCTGTTGGCGTCGGGGTTGCTGTGGAAGGTGCCCATGCTGATGGACACGCGAAGCCGGGCTTGCCCCTTCGTCGTCGGCCCGCTTGTGCTCCGCGGCGGGTCGAGAGCAGACGGGAAGGGGGTTTCGGGGGTGGTGCGCGTGGCGTGCGTTTGCGCTGCGGCGAGAGAGACGACGCCCATTTTCAACGTCTTCAACGGCGCGGCAGTGGAGCAGCCGGCGGTGGCGCCCTACAACGCAAAACCGGCACCCTGATCGGCGCTCGGGGCGAAGCAGCCAGCCTCGACCGCTTGGCCAACGACCCTCGACCTCCCGACGCGCAAGGCGTCGAAAATCTTCGGTGTGCCACGAGCGTGGAAAGGAGCCTCATGTAGGAGAGGTTCTCGACAGCGGTGCTGTACAGGTGATGGAGGTTGGCCCTCCGGCGCCGTCCTTCGGGGGATGGTGTCAAACCGCTTCATGCCGCGGTGGCTGAAGACCCTCGTAGTGAGCGATGAGGAAAAGGCGCACTGTGGGAGGCGCGGAGGCGGGCAGGGCGAATAGGCGAATAGGGACGCCGCCGGGGTGGATGGGCAGTCCATCGAGAAGTTCTGTCCATCAAGGAGTTCGAAACGGACCTGCGGAATAATCTGTACCGGATCTGAAATCGGATGTCCTCGGGGACCTACTTCCCACCTGCGGTTATGGCGGTGGAGATACCTAAGGCAGACATCGGTGGCATGAGGGTTCTCGGCGTGCCCACCGTTGCGGACCGGGTCGCGCAGACCGTGGTCGCCTTGCAGGTGCAGGCGTGCACGGCTGCCACATAAGGAGCACCGCATAAAGGGCAACGCATGTCCGCACGCGATCAGCCACCCCTCAACCCACGAGCACCCGAATATCAAGCCGAAAGAATCTTCGAAAAACCTCACGCGAATGCCGCCCATGCCCTAATTGTCGTTCGCATAATCGGCCGAGTTGAGAGAAAATTGAGTCAGCTGTTACGCGAGAAGGAGGAGGGAGCCGAATGTCCGCCGTTTCACTCCCATCCACCCCGCCCGCGCCCACCCCGCCCTCGGCCATTCCACCGTTGGCCATTCCACTCGGGTCGACCAGCCCACTCGGGTCGGCCATCCCACTCGCGTCGGCTACTCCGCCCGCGTCCACGTCGCCCGCGCTCGCGTCCACGTCGCCCGTGTCCACCCCGACGCCCGAGCCGGCATCGTTTCTCGACCTCACGCCACCACCCGGCAGGCCTGCGACCGCCCTTCCGCTCCCGGGCTGGCCAGGCTGCCCGCCGGTATTTCCTGCCTCGCCCCGCACCGGGCATTCCAGCGCACCCCCTTTGGGTGCGGCACCCCGGTCCGGGGCGGCACCCTGCCCCGATAGCGGCACAGCCGACACGAGCGGCGGGCAGGACTGCTCCGGGGCAGGCGGCACCACCGGCACCACCGGCACCACCGGCACCACCGGCACCACCGGCGCAGCCCGCAAGGGCAGCGCGCAAGCCACCGCCGACAGTGAAGCCACCGCCGACAGTGAAGCCAGCGTCGGCCGGGACGGCGCAGCCGGCTGGGAAGCCACCGCCGGCAGGGACGACGCAGCCGGCTGGGAAGACCCCGCCGGCCGGGACGATGCGGCCGATCTGGCCGGTGTGCCGGTCCCGGTGCTGATCGAGCGGATCGCGTCGCTGGCCGCCGCGCTAGCGACCGCGCCGATCCCCGCCGGCCCCCAGCAATGCCTGGAGCAGACACAACAGCTGA
>JAGFNW010000038.1 GCA_017592665.1 Streptosporangiaceae bacterium NEAU-GS5
ACGCTGAAAGCCTGGAAGATCCTGGCGAAAGTCCGCTGCTGCCCGCGCCGCATCACCGCGATAGTCCACGCCATCTTGGTGCTTCAAGCCGTACAGGACGGCCGCTGATCAAGATGGAAAAGCCTCAATGTACGTGGCCGATCAACCCAGGCAGAGCGGAGCGCCCGCACACGGAGCGCATTGCTCGAGTCGGCCACCCGAGGGCTTTCCCGGTATGGCTACGGAAACCTGATACTCGAACAGGTGGCGCGGGAGGCCGGATACACACGCGGCGCGCTGTATCACCAGTTCAAAGACAAGGACGACCTGGTCCGGGCGGTGCTGGAGTGGGTCGATGAGACGTGGCGGCACGAGGTGGGCATGATGGCCGCCCAGCAGCCTGATCCAGTCGCCGCGCTGATCACGCTGGCGCGCGGTCACGCCGTCTACTGTCGTCGAGACGTCGCCCGCGTCGCCATGGCGTTGAGGATCGAGTTCAGCGGTCAGGACCACCCGCTCGGCCGCGAGGTGCAGCGGATCTCCGAGACGCTGGTCGAACGATGCACCCGCTTGATCAAAAAAGGGCGTGAGAACGGCTCGATTCCTCCCGGTCCCCCAGACAGGACGGTAGCGCTGGCGTTCGCCGGCGCCCTCGAGGGAGCCGTCATCGCGCTCGCCGGGCAGGCGCCGTACGACGAACTGCTGGCGGCCCGCGCGGTAGCGGGCGTACTCGGGCTGGACGGTTCGACAATTGATCAACTGCAGAGCTCGGACAGTACGCTCCCGCACGGCTGAGCGACGCGTAGTCGCGAGCGACAGTCAGGCCCGCCCCTCCGGTGGCCGTCGGGCGCTGATCGTCGTGAGACCTTCGGCGCCGTCGTCGGCCACTGGGCACCCTCGAGGTGCCCGACCAGCTCAACAAGCTTCTGCTCGGCTTCCCGCCTACGGCGTGGGCGGGAAGCCGGGCGGGAGCTTCGGCGTCAGGGGCAGGGCACGAGCTGAGTGACCCGCATGTTGCCGATATTGACCCACTCCACGCCACCAACATGACGCCAGACCGAGTCACCCGCGGCCGACGTGGCGTAGGTGGCTCCGCCGCTGGTGGCCGTCACCACGCTGCCGCTGACGAAGGGCAGGCCTGGACCGGCGATGGGCGGGTTCAAGGTCTGGAAGTCGAAGCTGTGCATGGTGTTGGAACTGTCAACTCCGACCGAGTTGGCGCCTCCGCCGAATATGTGGACCAAGGGCGGCAGGATGGCGGACCGCACCCAGAACCCTCCCAAGTCCCACTTGGACAGGCCTCCGCTCTGGCTCAGGCCGTAGAGGGTGGTGCTGGAGACCGCGTACGACCGGGCAGGGCGAGGCGGATTGTCGATGGAGCCGAGGAACTGCCAGTTGAAGGGTGAGCTCAGGTATTTGGATATGCCGTTGCCTCCAGGGATGGTGGCGTACAGGCCGCCGCCGCCACCCCACAGGTTGTCCGCGGGGCCGCCGACCTGGACCCACCACCAGGGGGAACCGGTCCACTTCCAGACGCTGCCGCGGTCGGGCGACAGGCCATAGAGGGCGTCGCCGGTCACGGCCCAGGTCGCGCCGCCGTCCCCGATGCTCTGCCAGCTGAAAGGCGTTCCGAGGTAGTGGTCGATCCCGGTGCGGTCGCGATTGGTGGCGAAAAGACCGTACGGCCCGCCGTACAAAGTGAAAGCCGGGCCGCCGATCTGAGTCCAGGAGGTGCCGTCGTAGCGGAGCACGGCCTGCCTGTCGGACGTGAGCGCGCAGACGCTGTTCGTGGCAGCACTGGCCGGCGCCGCCGGCACCACAGCCATGCTGACCACCAAGGCGAAGAGCCCTGCGAGAACTCCTGCCGGCCGTCTCAGGCGGGTTCTGACTTTACGCACTGTGCTGATCCTCCCGCTTTCGCGGCCCTCATCTGGTGGGGACCGCCGATTTCAGCTTCGTTCTCGTGCGTTCCAGTCCGTTCCATCGCCCTCACTCAGCGGGGCAGCTCAGCGGATGCGGCGGTGCTACGAGGTGCTCTACCTTCGCAAGGGCTCCACGAGGGCGGCCGGCACCGTCGCGATCACGTAATCCTCGGCCAAGTCCGGCTGCACATCGACCGTCGCGTCACTACCGACATAGCGGACGACGAATACGGTCTCGCGGAGCCACGTCTCGTCATTCCCGGCAAGACTTTCTGGCAATTCACCCACGAGTCGCACTTCATCACCCGGCTTGACGGCGGCATCTCCAGATGCCTCACCGCGTTGGACGGCCGAAATCAGGTGGATGAGAGTCTCCAGCGGTTCGGTGTCCGCACCGTAGTGGACCAGATGGCCTGCCTGGCCAAAGATCAAATCGACCTCGGCTCTGCCCAAATCAGCGAGCGCCTCGACCGCACCTGCCGCCAGAGCCGTACCCCCCGGTGTGTCGAGTTGCGCCGCCAATGCCAAGAGCAGGCGATCGATGACATGCTCCGCAGTCTCATCGTCCGTCACCCGGCGAGGATACGACCAGCCAAGGGCTCGCACGATCGGCCCGCAGGCGGTCCGGCACGAGAACAGCAACCTGCTCACCCAGATGATCACCGAACTGGAGGCCCGGCTCACCGAGTCGGCAACAGGCCGACCAGGGACACCTCCCGTGTCCGTCCCGTCAGCCGTCCCCGAACGCGCCACACGCCCCGACGACCGGCCAGGAGCCCAATCATGACTCCGCGCGACCGAACAAGCCTGGAAGATCGCTAGTTTCTGGAGCCGCTCCGAACATGTCTGGTCCGGTGCGCTGCTACGTTGACCCTGTTCGCGCAGGTCAGGGAGCAGAACCTGCGGCGCCCGTTACGCGAGGTGTCGACGTATACCCTCTCGCAGCCAGTCCTGTCGCAGCGCCCCAGCCGATGGCCATCGGAGAACGAGATCGCCATGGCCAACCCGCCCGCCGTGGTGTCTTTGGCCCTCGAAACGATGTCGGCGTCCACGGAGAAGAAGTGCAGGTGCGGTTCGCGTCCGTCATGCGCGCTCACATGTGGTTTGGACGCGGTGATCTGCAGTAGTTCGTTGACGAGCTTGATCTGGATGTCCTGGTCGCGTTCACCGAAGACGGGGGCGAGCTTGTGCCGCCACTCGGCCAGCTCATGAGCCTGGGCTTGGGTCAGCCCAGTGCGGAGCATTCCGTGCTCGGACAACATCACCGCAAGCACCTTCGGGCTGACGTTGGTGGCGTTAACCAGGGCAGCAGCCAACTCGGCGCCGTTCCCTCCGTAAGCATTGAAATGCATAAGACCATTACATCAGATTTGAGACATGCACTCGAGAGATCAGCACGATCCCGTGGCCCTGTCCCTCGTCTCGTCGCATGCCACTTCCGAAGGCACGGTCACCTACCTGCGCTGTGAATGCGGCGTGTGGGAGATCCGCACAGTCCGGTTCGTTGCCCTGGCCGGCAAAGTGGCTGGGTGAAGACCGCAGGCACCGAGGGTCGGGGATCACCGGAGGCGGTCATCCGCCCCAGCTGCCCGCGACCAGCACGACGCGGAACCCATCAGGATCAGTGATCGTGACGCCGACTTCGTCCCAGTATGGATTGGCGCTGGCGACGGGGTCGGCGCCGGATCGCGCGACGAGCTGGTCCACCGTTTCGCGGTCACCCAGGTAGAGCACGAGGAGGTCCTCGACGTGTGGGCGTGGCGGGTCCACGTGCGTTGTCGCGGTGAACTCCAGGTGCGCGCCAGTTCCCGGCAGGTCGAACATCACACCGTCGTAGCCGTCATGGCCGGTGAAGCGGGCAATCTCGGGCAGTCCGAGACGGTCTCCGTAGAACGCGACGACGGTGTCCAACTGCCCGGTCTGGCGGGCAATACGAACCTGCATGCGGGCCACACTACGTCAGGGCTCGACGAGGGGTCGCTGGGCCTGGCCGCCAACCTTGAGGCGGGGTTCGAGTCCCTGGCGGCGCACCACATCTGATCAGGACCGACGTCCTCCATGGGTGTCGGGCCCGATCCTTGCTGGGGCCGTGATGGGGGGGGCATGCTGGGCCAGGCCGAGCCGCCCGGCAGCGGCCTGGCGGGCCACGTCGGGGACGACGCCGATTGGCGCGGTTCCTCACCCCTGGCAAGGACCTCACGGTGTCCGTTCAGCGAGGAGCCGCTGCACCCTGTATACGGTGGCCGACGTCGCCGGAGCCGAACCGCCGGCATGGCTGGGTCGGCCTTGGGTGGGCGAGAGCGTGCCTGTCGCCCGCCCAAGGCGGGGTGCGTCACCCGTTGTATTCGCTGACCACGTCGACGACCCAGACGACGCCGAAACGATCCCGCAGCATCCCGTAGGCGGGAGCCCAGCCCGCCGGGCCCATCGGGATCACGACGGCCGCCCCGTCGGAGAGCTTGTCCCAGTAGCCGGTGATCTCTTCGACGGTCGCGCCGCGCAGGGAGACGAAGAAGGGGTTCTCGCCCGGGTTGTAGCCCATCCGCGTGGGCACGTCGTAGGCCATGACGTGGAAGCCGCTGTCGGCGAGCACCTGGCCCCACATCACCTGGTCGGCATCGGAGTCCTCTTGGACGTTCCCGGCGTCCTTGTAGGTGACGACGGCGAGGTGGCCGCCGAACACGGACCGATAGAACTCCAGCGCCGCGCGCGCGTCGCCGCGGAAGTTCAGGTGGGTTGTTGTCGTGACGGACAAAGGTCGCTCCTTACGTGGACGTGGTGCCTGACGCGAGGCAACGGTCGCAGGGGAAGCGGCCAGGATGTGTCCTGTTCTTCGGGCAGCATGACGAACATGCCGAAGACCTCAGCACGACTGCTGTCGCTGCTGTCGCTGCTGCAGGCGCGCCGGGACTGGCCGGGGGCGCTGTTGGCCGAGCGACTGGATGTCAGCCCGCGCACGGTACGCCGCGACGTCGGCCGTCTGCGCGAGCTCGGCTACCCCATCGTGACCACCAAAGGCCCAGACGGGGGGTACCGGCTCGGCGCCGGCACGCGACTGCCACCGCTGCTGTTCGACGACGAGCAGGCCGTCGCTCTGGCCGTGGCACTGCAGATCGCCACCACCGCCGGCGCCGGCATCGAGGAGGCCGCGGCGCGGGCGCTGAACACCGTCCGGCAGGTCATGCCCGCACGGCTGCGCCACCGCATCGACACCTTTCAGGTCACCGCCGTCGAACGGTCCGCGGCGCCGCGGGTCGACAGCGGCGTGCTGATGGCGATCAGTGGCGCCGTCCACGCCCGCGAGGTGTTGCGCTTCGACTACGCCACCGCGGCCCCATCGGCTGCCGGCGAGCTCGCTACGACTGCACCGCGCCGAGTGGAGCCCCACCACCTCGTCACTTGGGGCGGTCGCTGGTACCTCGTCGCCTGGGACCTCGACCGCGACGACTGGCGCACCTTCCGCGCCGACCGGATCACTCCGCGCACCCCCAACGGACCCCGCTTCACCCCGCGTGAACTGCCCGCAGGCGTGACCACCTTCGTCGCCAGCAGGTTCTCCGGCTCTGACAGCTCAGGCGGCTGGCCCTGCCGCGGCGAGGTGATCCTCCACTTGCCCGGCACCGAGGTGTCACCGTTCATCCGTGACGGGGTTGTCGAGCACGTCGGCCCAGACCGCTGCCGACTCATCTTGGGCTCGTGGTCATGGGCCGCCCTGGCTACCGCCATCGGCAGGTTCGACGCCGACATAGAAGTCGTCGGGCCGATCGAGCTCAAAGACGCCTTCGCGCACCTGGCGCACCGCTACTCCAACGCGGCAGCCAGCGGATCCTCCACGCTCACGCCGCCCACAAGCCAGTGAGTGACTGACCGGGCGCTCCTCGGCTCGGTCGGCGTTGCCGCAGCGTCGCAGGCCTTCGCGCGTCTGCGCGTCCAGGGCGGCGAACGGCTCGTCCATCAGCAGCACGTCGGGGTCGTAGGCCAGCGCGCGGGCGATGGCGACCCGCTGCTGCATGCCGCCCGACAGCGTGTGCGGGGTTTACTGGCCCGGGGTGTAGTGGCCGGCGTCGTCGCCCTCGACGATGCGGCTGCGCGAGCCGTCGACGCCGGTCGGCACGTCTCCGGCGACGGTCACGCGGAAGAGGCTGCGCGCCTGGTCGCCGTAGTCGTCCGGGGCGTAGTGCTGAGTGATGCGGTTGTCGAAGAGCACCAGGTCGCCCGGGGTCCACTGCACGCGGAGCACGTTCTCGGGCCGGGTCACGTACGCCTGCAGCAGGCGCAGGATGTCGCGCGACTCCGTGCCGGACAGTCCGACGACGCGCTGGGCGAACCCGCCGATGAACAAGCCGCGTTCACCGCTTTCCGGGTGCACCCGTACGACCGGGTGCTCGGTCCGGTAACGGCGGGAGATGAACACCTTGTGGTATTCGGCGGCGGCCTCGGAGTCGAACTGCGGCTGGGCATAGTCGTAGTCGTTGGTGTGCACCGCATAGAGGGAGTCGGCCAGGGCCCGCAGAGGCTCCGGCAGGTCACGGTAGGCGGCGGCGGTGTTGGCGATCAGGGTGTTGCCGCCGTACGACGGGACGACGACGGCACGCAGCGTGGAGACCTTCGGCGGGCTCTGCACGAACGTCACGTCGGTGTGCCACTGGTTGGCGCGCACCCCCTCATCCCCATGGACCGGCAGGATGTTCGGCTGCCCGTCGACCGAAGGCACCGTCGGATGGGCGGTGGTCAGCGGCCCGAAGCGGGCGGCGAACCGCAGCTGCTGTTCGTCGTCGAGGTGCTGGCCGCGGAACACCAGCGCCTTGTGCTGGAGCAGCGCTGCGTTGATCACTGTGAGTGTGGCGTCGTCGAGGTCGGCGCGAAGGTCGACGCCGCTGATCTCGGCGCCGATCCGGCCGCCGATCTGTCGTACGTCGAGGGACACGGCGGGCTGGGTGACGGTGGACATGGTTCCTCCGCAAGAGACGGGAGACGCTGTAGGCATGAGGGATCGACGCGTTGACCGCTGGAAGGCACGCGTGGAAACGAATGGCCGATGACGTGGGTGAGTCAGAGGATGCTCGCCGGCGCCGGCCGACAGATCGAGCCGGCCACCCGGAGCAGATCGACGTAGAGCCTCGCCACCGCATAGAAGCCCGTCCAGCTGCGGCCGACTGTCACGGCTTCGCGGCGAGGAGAGATCAGCGGGCTCATGCTGAAATCAAATACCCACAATCCCTACCTGTCAACCATGGATTTCAGATGGCGGCATCGACGAGCGGTGCGGAACGGGCTACCGGCGCACGGCCACGTAGCGCGCGAGGTGATCGATCACCTCGCGTGCGTCGTCCTCGATGCCGCAGATGAACGTGGACCTGCGCCGCCGCAGCACGGGCAGCCCCAGGGCGTACAGTCCGGGGCTGTCGACCACGCCGCCGTCGTGGCGCAGCCGCCCCTTCTCGTCGATGACGGGCACGTCGAGCCACTGGTAGTCGGGGCGGAAGCCCGTCGCCCACACGATCGTGCGGATCTCACCGCTTCGCAGGTCGAGCCGCCACCGCGCCGACTCGGGCACACGTGTCGGCGCGAAGCGCTCAGGGGCGCCCACCTCGCCGTCGAGGCCGCGTGCCCTGGCCCACTCGTCGAACGTGCCCAGCAGGCGATCCATCTTGAGGTCCGCGAGCGAGAACACGTTGCGCAGGCCACCGGAGAACAGCGCGTCGCCCTCCCGCACGGCCGCCCAGCGGCCCACCAGCTCGACACCCATCGAGGCGAGCGCGTTGAGGTCGAGGGTCGTGCGTTCATCGGTCCCGACGAGCTGCGGTGAGGGCAGCCGCCGAGCCCGGGTCAGATCGTCGATCTCGTCGTGGCGCTGGTCCCACACGCCCGCGGCGTCCATCCACCACAGCACGTCGCGGCCGCGGTACGTACGAGGCAACCGCACGTGCTCCCCCACCGACAGCGTCACCGGCCGCCCTGATCTGCTCAGCTCGGCGGCCAGTTGCACGCCCGTCGCGGACGCGCCGACCACGAGCACGCCGCCGTCGGGGAGCCCACCGGGGTCGCGGTAGCCGAACGGCGTCACCTGCCGCACGGACGCCGGCACGGCCGCGCCGAACGGCGGCACCACCGGCTGATTGCAGGCGCCGCTCGCGATGACCACGGTCCGGCAGGCGAGCGCGCCGTGACTGGTCGTCACGTGGTATCCGTCGCCATCGGGCCGTACCGAGGTGACGTTCACGCCGGTACGCACGGGGGCTCGCGAGATCTTGGCGAAGCGCTCGATGAACTCGGTCACTTCCGCCATCGTCAGGTAGCCGTCGGGATCCGGGCCTTCGTAGCGATGGCCGGGCAGGCGGCACTGCCGGTTGGGGGTGAGCAGCCGGAGCGAGTCCCAGCGCTCCCTCCGCCAGGAGTTCGCCACCTCACCGCGTTCGAGCACGACGTGGTCGATCGAGTGTCCGCTCAGGAAGTGGCTTGCCGCGAGGCCGGCGTGCCCCGCGCCGATGACGACTGTCGTGACGTGCTCGATGGTACGGGCCTCTCAGGCGACTTCGACGGAGACGTTCGTCGGGTTCGTGAGGGCGTCGAAAACGGCCGAGCGCTTCTGGGACTGGGCCACCAGCGCTTCGATGTCCTCCTTCGAGGCGTCCGCGTCGATGGTGAACGTCACCTTGACGTCATTGAAGCCGTTACGCACGTCGCTGTCGGCGCCGAGGATCCCGCGGATGTCGTGCGCGCCCTCGACGGTCGCCTCGACCGAGCGCAGCTGGATGCCGCGATTTTGGGCGACGGACGCCACGCCCGCCGTCAGGCAGGCCGCCAGGCCCACGAGGAGGTACTCGATCGGGGTGATGCCGTTGTCCTCCGCCGCGAAGACCTCGGGGTGGTCGGCGTCGAAGACCGCCTCGGACTTGTGCGTCTGCTCCTGGCCGAGGCCGAAGAACTCCTGGACGCGGGTCGTGCTGTGCACGCCGTTCTGCCACTTCGAGGATGCCCGCCAGACGAATTTCGCCGCCTCGGGGGCGCCCTTCAGCACCTCACGTGCGTCCAGCAGCGCCTGTACGTTGACCCCGTTGGTGACCGTACTCATGTCGCGTGATGCCCCTTCGCTAGCTCCCCACATTTCCGGCGGGGATGCTCGACAATACATCGGAGAGGGCGGGCTACCATAGCCCCATGGTCAAGCCAGCGCCGGCGCTCGTGGCCGGCTCGGTCGGCACAGTGGAAACGCGCTACCTCGACCTGCCGGAGCCGGTCCGGCTCGACTGCGGGCGCGATCTGCATCCGATCCGGGTGGCGTACGAGACCTACGGCACCCTGTCACCGCGCCGCGACAACGTCATCCTGGTGTGCCACGCGCTCAGCGGCGACGCCCACGCCGCGGGGTTCGCGAAGGCGCCGCCCGAGCAGAGCACCCGCGACGGATTCGGTGCCGACGACCGCGACGGCACGGCCGGCAAGGGGCTCGGCTGGTGGGACGGGATGATCGGCCCCGGCAAGGCGTTCGACACCGACCGTTTCTTCGTCGTGTCCACCAACCTGCTCGGCGGCTGCCGAGGCACGACCGGGCCGTCGTCGATCGACCCGGCGACCGGCAGGCCCTATGGGCCGGACTTTCCCGTCATCACCGTGGCGGACATGGTGCGGACCGAGCGCGCCTTCCTCGACGAACTGGGCATCGAGCGGCTCGCGGCCGTGGCCGGCGGCTCGCTCGGCGGGATGCAGGCGCTGGAGTGGGCCATCCTGTTCCCCGACCAGGTCGACGCCGTCATCGCGATCGCCAGCACACACGCCCTCCACCCGCAGGGCATGGCCTGGAACTCGATCGCACGCGACTCGATCATGCGCGACCCGGCCTGGCAGGGCGGCCACTACTACGGCACGGGCCGCGTGCCCGACGCCGGCATGGGTGTGGCGCGGATGGTCGGCCATGTCACCTACCTGTCCGCGCCCGCGCTGAGCGACAAGTTCGGCCGGCGACTGCAATCCGCCGACGACGTCCGCTACACGATCACCGAGGCCGAGTTCGAGGTGGAGAGCTATCTGCGCCACCAGGCCGACTCGTTCGTCAAGCGCTTCGACGCCAACACCTATCTCTACACCTCGCGCGCGCTTACCTATTTCGACCTCGCACGCCAGCACGGCGGATCGCTGGAGCAGGCGTTCGGCGGCGTTTCCGCCCGCACGCTGCTGATCGCGTTCAGCTCCGACTGGCTGTATCCACCGTCGGCGTCGACGGAGATCGAGCAGGCGCTGGGCGCTCTCGGCAAGCCGGTCGAATGCCACGTGATCGACGCACCGTACGGACACGACTGCTTCCTCCTGGAGGAAGCGCGGCAGACGCCAATCATCCGCCGGTTCCTGACCGGATGAAAGTCGAAGAAGAGGCTCTTTTGACCGACAAGCTCCCCCGCGCCGAACAAGACCACGCATTCGGATTCGAGACCCGGCAGCTGCACGCCGGGCAGCGGCCCGACCCGAACACGGGCGCGCGCGCCGTGCCGATCTTCCAGACGACCAGCTACGTCTTCGAAGACCCGGAGTCCGCCGCGGCCTACTTCAACCTGCAGGAGTACGGGAACACCTACTCGCGCATCATGAACCCGACCGTCGCGGTGTTCGAGGAGCGGGTGGCCAATCTCGAGGGCGGCGCCGGAGGCGTGGCGTTCGCCAGCGGGATCGCCGCCCAGGCCGGTGCGTTGTTCACCCTGCTTCAGCCGGGTGACCACGTCGTCTCGTCCTCGGCGCTGTACGGCGGGACGGTCAACCAGTTCAAGCATCTGCTGCGCAAGATGGACGTGGAGCTGACCTGGGTCGACCCCGACGATCCCGACGCGTGGCGGCAGGCCGTGCGCGCGAACACGAAGGCGTTCTTCGCCGAGACCATCGGCAACCCGGCCGGCAACGTGCTCGACATCGAGACCGTGGCGGCGATCGCCCATGAGCACGACCTGCCGCTGATCGTCGACAACACCTTCGCGACGCCATATCTGTGCCGTCCCATCGAGTGGGGCGCCGACATCGTGATCCACTCGGCGACCAAGTTCATCGGCGGCCACGGCACGAGCATCGGCGGGGTCGTCGTCGAGGCCGGCACGTTCGACTGGTCCAACGGGCGGTTCCCGGTGGTCGCCGATCCGTCGCCCGCGTACCACGGGCTGCGCTTCCACGAGACGTTCGGCACCTACGGCTATCTGATGAAGCTGCGCGCCGAAACCCTGCGCGACCTCGGCGGCACACTCGCGCCCTTCAACGCGTTCCTGTTCCTGCAGGGGCTGGAGACGCTGTCACTGCGGATGGAGCGCCACGTCGACAACGCGCTGGCGGTGGCGACGTTCCTCGAGTCGCACGAGCTGGCGTCCAACGTCACCTATCCCGGTCTGCCGGGGAGCACGTACAAGCCGCTCGTGGAGAAGTATCTGCCGCGCGGCGCCGGGGCGGTGTTCTCCTTCGACTGCGCCGGCGGCCGGGCCGGCGGGCAGGGTCTCATCGGCGGCGTGAGCCTCTGGTCGCACCTGGCGAACGTCGGCGACGCGAAGAGCCTGATCATCCATCCGGCCAGCACCACGCACCGGCAGCTGAGCGACGACGAGCTGCGGGCCGCCGGGGTCCGGGCGGGCACGGTACGCCTGTCGGTCGGCACCGAATCCGTCGACGATCTGATCTGGGATCTGGAGCAGGGCTTCGCTCACGTGGCCGCCACGACCGGGAGGAAGGTGGCGACGGCATGACCGACCTCGCCCGCTATCAGGATCCGCTGACGATCCAGCGTGTGCTGCACACGGCGAAGACGATCGCCATCGTGGGGCTGTCGAAGGACGAGCTGCGGGCCAGCAACTTCGTCGGCTACTACGCCAGGCGGCATGGCTACCGTGTGATCCCGGTGAATCCGCGGGAGAGCGAGATTCTCGGCCAGCCGTGCTATCCGAGCCTCGGCGAGGTGCCCGTGCACGTCGATGTCGTCAACGTCTTCCGCGCGCCGGACGCGCTGCCGGGGATCGCGAGCGAGGCCGTGGCGATCCAGGCCGACGTGCTCTGGTGCCAGTTCGGCGTGATCAATGAGGAAGGCGCCCGGATCGCCGAAGAGGGCGGGATGACCGTGATCATGGACCGCTGCCTCAAGGTCGAGCACGCCCGCTATGTGGGCCGCATGCATTGGCTCGGCTTCAACACCCAGCGCATCACGTCCGTCCGCGCCGGGCTCCAATAGCCGCGCCCAGACCGCCGTGAATCAGGACCAGGCGGCGGCGAGCAGGTCGTTGGAGCGCACCCGGTCGGCGTGATCGTAGGTGATGGAGGTGACCAGCAGCTCATCGGCGCCGGTCGCGTCGCGGAGCGTCCGAAGGCTGTCGGCCACCCGTTCGGGGGACCCGACGAAACGGGTGTCGATCCGATCGGCGACCAGCGCCCTGTCCTCGGCGGTCCACAGGTGGGCGATCGCCTCCTCGGGCGGCAGGTAGGCCATCGCCCCGGCGCCGGTGCGGATGCTGCGCACCCACAGCCCGTACGGCTCGCCCAGCCAGCGTGCCTTCTGGTCGGTCTCGGCGACCAGCACGTCGGCCGAGACCATCACGTACGGCTCGGCCAGCCGCTCCGACGGCTTGAACGCGGCCCGGTAGGCCTCCACGGCCTCCAGCACGGTGCCCGGACTGACGTGGTAGTTGGCCGCGAACGGCAGCCCGCGCTCCCCGGCCACCTGCGCGCTCTGCCCGCCGCTGCTGCCGAGGATCCACAGCTCCACGTCGGCGCCCTCGCCAGGTTGCGCGTGCGCCTCGACCCCATCGGCCGAACGATACGTCCCGTCGATGAAAGCGGCGATCTCGTCGACCTGGTCGGCGAAGTCCGGCGACCGCGCCCCTGGTTGCTGCAGGAGAGAGCCGTACAGCGTGAACAGCGGCGACCTGGCCACCGACGCGAAAGAGAACACAGGCGGGATGAGCAGGCCGTCGGCGACGCGCGACTCGGTGGACACGGGCTCCGGCGGCCCGTCACGCAGTTCCTTGGCCCTCTGGCCGGAGCGGCCGAGGCCGAGATCGATCCGGCCGGGATACAGCGCCTCGATCGTGCCGAACGCCTCGACGACGGCCAGCGGGGTCTGGTGGCCAAGCTGCACGGCGCCCGAACCGACGCGGATCCGCCGCGTGGCGGCCGCGACCGCGGCGATGAGGACGGCCGGCGCCGAGGCGGCCACGCCGGGCAGCAGGTGGTGTTCGGCCAGCCAGTAGCGGTGATAACCGACCTCCTCCGCCCGCCGTGCCAGGTCGACGGTGTTGCGCAGGGCATCCCTCGCGGTGCCGCCGGCGACGATCGGGGCCAGATCGAGAATGGACAGACGGGTCATGCCGGGCCTCCGAACGGTCGGCTGGGGATTTCCTTGCGCACTTCATGGGCTGATCGCGTATCGACTGGCCGGGCGTGGCAGACCGAGGCGGCCGCGCAGATCGGCCGTGTCATAGCGATGCCGGAACTCGCCCCTGGCCTGGAGCTCGGGAACCAGCCCACGAGTGATCCCCCACAGGTCGTGCGGAAGCACGCCCGCGTGCAACCTGAAGCCGGTGAGGCCCGCGGGCCGCCAGTCCTCGATGAGGTCGGCCAGCTCGGCCGGAGTCCCGGTGAAGACGTAGGCGTCGGAGACGAGCGCGCCGCCGTCCCAGGCGTCCAGCCGCACCTTGCGCTCGGCCGCGGCACCGGGGCGCTCGTCCAGGAAGACCACCAGGTCGGCGAAGACCTGCACGTCCCGGCCTGAACCGTCCGCGGTGGCCGTCACCTGATCGACGAGGTCGGCGGCGTGGTCACGGGTGTGCGGGGTGACGAAGGCGACGTCGGCCGCGTGCCCCGCCAGCGCGTACGACGGCACGTCGCGCGCCGAGACGGCGACCAGCGGCTGTCCCTGCGGGGAGCGTGGCGTGATCGACGGGCCGCGGACGCTGAACCACTCGCCTTCGAAGTCGATGTAGTGCAGCTTGTGCCGGTCGACGAACCGGCCGGTCGCCACGTCGCGGATCTCCGCGTCGTCCTCCCAGCTGTCCCACAACCGGCGCACCACCTCCACGAAGTCGGCCGCCTCGGCGTTCAGCCGGCTTTCGACGAGCGGGTCGTCGCGGCGGCCGAAGTGGCCGCCCTCGTCCTGTCGCACCGGCACGGCGGGCCGCCAGCCGGCCCGGCCGCGGCTGACATGATCGAGGGAGGCGATGCCGATCGCGACGTGGAACGGCTCGGCGTGCCTGGTGTCGGTGCCGGGGACCAGGCCGATGGCCGAGGTCAGCGGGGCCACCCGCGCGGCCAGCAGGACGGCGTCGAGCCGCCCGCGCACCTGATCCAGCCGGCCGTCGAACCCGTCGGGCCACGACGACTGCAGGCTCAGCCCGTCCTCGAACGTGACGAAGTCCAGCAGGCCGCGCTCGGCTTCCAGCACCAGCTCGGTCCAGTAGCCGGCGGTGAACAGCTCACGGGGACGGCTGCCGTGCGCACGCCAGGCCGCCGGATGCCGTCCGGCGCCGTCCAAAGCCACCGCCAGATGTGTCATCGAGCCTCCAGGTTCAGATGGTCGCGGAGGGTCGTGCCGGTGTAGTCGGCGCGGAAGACCCCCTTCTCCTGCAGCAGCGGCACGACCCTGTCGACGAGGTCGTCCAGGCCGCCGGGAGTCAGGTGGGGGACGAAGATGAAGCCGTCGGCCGCATCGCTCTGCACGAACGTGTCGATCTGGTCGGCGACCGTCCGGGCCGTGCCGATGAAGGTCTGCCGCCCGGTGACCTCTATCACCAGCTCGCGGATCGACAGGTTCTTCTCGGCGGCCAGCGCACGCCACTTGGCGACGGTGGCGCTCCGGTCGCCCCGGAACTGGGCGTTGCCCCGGGACACGCCCTCGCCCAGATCCGGGTCGACGTCCGGAAGCGGCCCATCCGGGTCGTACGCCGACAGGTCGCGGCCCCACACGGCCTCCACGAACGCCAGCGCCGTCTGCGGGCTCACCTGCCCACGCCGGATCTCGGCCGCGTTCTCCGCGGCTTCGGCGTCGGTGTCCCCGAGGACGTACGTGACGGCAGGAAGGATCTTCAGATCGTCCGCCTGCCGGCCATAGCGGGCCAGCCTGCGCTTGACGTCCTGGTAGAAGGCGCGCCCGGAGTCGAGTGTGCTGTGCCGGCTGAAGATGACGTCGGCCGAGGACGCGGCGAACTCGCGGCCCTCGTCCGAGTCGCCGGCCTGGATGATCACCGGATGACCCTGCGGACCGCGGGGCACGTCGAAGCGGCCACGGATGTCGAAGTGCCGTCCTTCGTGGTGGAACTCATCGATCCCGCCGGGACGGATGAAATTTCCGGTCTCCGGGTCCGCCGCCACGGCGTCCGGCGCCCAGGAGTCCCACAGCTCGCGGGCCGTGGCCAGGAACTCCTTCGCCCGCGTATAGCGGTCGGACTCGGCGAGGTATCCGCCCCGCCGGAAGTTCTCGCCGGTGAAGGCGTCCCAGCTGGTGACCACGTTCCAGGCGGCCCGGCCGCCGCTGAGGTGGTCGAGCGTGGCCAGCCGCCGGGCCACCTCGTACGGTTCATTGAAGGTCGAGTTGACCGTGGCGGCCAGACCGAGATGCGTGGTGACGGCGGCGAGTGCGGCGAGGACCGTCAGCGACTCGGGCCGGCCCAGCACGTCCAGGTCGTGGATGCGGCCTTTGAGCTCGCGCAGGCGCAGCCCTTCGGCCAGGAAGAAGAAGTCGAACTTGGCGCGCTCGGCCGTACGCGCCAGATGAGCGAACGAGGCGAAGTCGATCTGGCTCCCCGAGCGCGGGTCCGACCAGATGGTCGTGTTGTTGACGCCCGGGAAGTGGGCCGCCAGATGGATCTGCTTCACCACCGGAAGCCTAAGGACTAAATCCCTACCTGTAAATAGTGAAATGCAAGTGGCGCAGAGAAGGCCGGTGCCGGCCGACCGCGCCGGCACCGGCCACAAAATCTCGGAGACTAGCTCTGACCCCGGCTCAACCCGAAGGACACGACGGCCCGGGTGTCCTGCACACCCGTGAACCCCTCGTTCGGGTTGTACGCGTCAGGCACGAACGTCGCGTTGGTGACGTCATCCGGGGTACCGCCGATGCCGTCGGGCCCGACGCCGAATGTGGCCGCCGGGTCGAGCGGGGCGCCGCCGTCCATGAGCGAAACCGTGCCGTTGGCCGGGTCGTTGTGGAAGCACCCGTACATGTGGCCTGCTTCGTGTGCCGCCGCCCCGCCGATCACCCGGCCGATGAAGGCGATCCGGTCGCTTGCGCTGGTCAGGTAATGGTTGAGGGAGGCTCGGCCGCCGAGCGGGGCATCGGGGTCGTCGGGTTCGCCGCTGAGCAGGTCGAGAAGGACCAACCCGTTCTCCTCCTGCGCGAAGTTGCCCGGGTCGTCGGACTCGCTGACGCCGATGGTCGGGACGGTGAACACGGCCTCGGCGACGGTGCCGCCGATGACCACGCGGGTCACGTTCGGCTGGCCGAACGGGTCGGCGCCGCGTCCGCTGGTGACCACCCGCAGCGCCGCGTGCCGGTTGGGCCCGTGCCCGACGGCATCGCGGACCAGGGCGTCCACGACCGTCTTGGTGATGACCCGTTCGAGCGCGGGCAGGTCGGCGGCGGACAGCCCCCACCGGGGAAGGAAGGCCGACAGTGGCGAGAGGGTGCGTACGCCGGGTATCGCGCCGAACAGCTGGAACTTCGTTGTGTCGACCACCGCGCCGTCGAAGTCGAGGAAGAGCGTCTGCTCCGCACCGCGAGGATCCTTTTCCGGTCCGGGGCGGAAGAGCGCGAGCGTCACCTCATACGGCCCGTTCCCGTCGCGCACCGCCAGCGTGTACCGGCCCGCCTTCGCCGCGACGTACTGCAGCACGGGGCTACCCGGCACACCGCGGGGAAGCGGCGAGGCCGCCGGGAGGAGGATGCTCAGGTTGCCGGGTGAGCCGATTGCCTCGTTGCCGGCCGGGTCGGCCACGGTCAGGCGCCCCGCCGAGCCGCTGACCGCCGCACCCACGACGTCGCCGGCCGCGAGGCTGACGGAGTAGAAGTCGACATCGGCCGTTGAGCCGCCGGCCAGCGAACCGCGGATGCGCGCCTCGGACTGCTCACGCCGCCCGGTGCCGACCCCGCTGATCCGCTCAGCCGTTGCCGCCGTGTCGTTGCGCCCGGTCACGTTCGCGGGCTCGACCTCGCGGTGCACGACCGGACCATGGCTGGTCCTGGCGTACGCCGCGGCCGGGACCCACGTGACGGGCATCGCCGCGACCAAGATCGCGGTCGCCAAGATCTTGCCGAGCTTGTCACCATCCATGCCCGCAATTCGATCTCGCGGGCCGGCCGTGCCGAAAGCCCCCAAGGTCGCGGCACGACACGACGAACGTCGTGGTGTCCCGGCCGCCCGGCACTACTTTCGGATCAGGCGTGGCGGGCATGGCCGGCCGCGTTGCCAGCGGTCAGCCCGGCTCGCTGTCCAGGCCCAGGGAGCGCCGCATCGCGGCGACCGGCTTGCCCGGCACGTTGATACCGCGTTCGACCAGGAGCCGAGCGACGTCGATGCTGGGAAACGTGTCACCCGCCCATGCCTGCCGGGTGTCCGCGCCCGCATCGAGCAGGGCACGTACGGCGGCTGCCCAATCCGGGTGCGGGTTGTGGCCGAGACGGCGGCCGCTGCCGACCACACCCCAGGACAGAGGGCTGGCGTCGCCTATGCTGTCGCGGGCATCGACGTCGGCGCCGGCGGCGAGGAGAATCTGGACCACGTCGGCGCTGCCGGCGCGGGCTGCGGCGTGCAGCGCGGTTGCGGCGTCCGGGCCGGTGCGCGTGTCGGCGGGGAAGCCCAACTCGAGCATGAGCCGGACCGCGTCAATGTCGCCACGGTCGGCCGCGGCCACGATGACACCGCGGTCTCGGTCGGTGACGATGTCGCGCAACTCGGGATGCTCGCGCAGGAGCCGCGTGGCGCCGTCTCGATCGGCCCCGGAGCAGGCGGTCAGGAACAGGTCGACAACCGTGGCCTCGTCTCGGGCGCCGTGGCGCAGCAGGAGCTCGGCGATGTCCGCGCGACCCTCGCGCACCGCCAGCCGATACGGCGAAAGCCCGTCAGGTCCGGCCGCACCAGTGTCACCGCCGTGCTCCAGCAACAGACCTACCAGCGTCGCATCGCAGCCGAGCCGGATCGCCAACGGCACCGACGGGGCGGCCGGTTCATCGCGGTACGCCTCGCCGAACAGCTCGCCCGGTAGCGGACGGTTCGGGTCGGCGCCCGCGTCGAGCATCAGCCGGGCACCTTCGGCGTCGTCGAGGCTGATCGGCGCCGCGAGCGCGGTACTGACCGCCGGAAGGCGGTGATAGCGCAGCAGCAGCCGCAGGCAGTCATGGCCGGCCGGGCCGCGAAGGCCGGGCCTGATGCCGGGCGCAGGCCGTCGCGGGTCGGCGTGGAAGGCCGCCAGATAGACGGTGTGGTCGTCGGGGCGGGCACCGCGCTCCAGCAACAGGGCGGTGATCGCCGCGTTGTCCGCCCGGCCGGCCGCCGCGTACAGCGGCGACCAGCGGGCCGGCTCCCCCGGCCGCCCGGCGATCCTGCTGTCCATCCTGCTGTCGACGGTGGTGTCGAGGGTGGTGTCGACGGTGGCGTTCGGGTCCGCGCCGGCGTCGAGCAGCAGGCGCGCCACCTCCACCATGCCGGCGGCCCGCGCCCACAACCGCCTCGACGCCTCCTCGGCGGCCACTTCGGGCTCCGGCAGGGCCAGCCGGTGCCACCGCGACATGCACACATACAGCAGCGGCGGCCACCCCGTCTCGTGGTCCACCCGCACCGCCGCCCCCGGATCTGCGGCGATGAGGCGCCGCATCGTTTCCGCCTCACCGAGCACGGCCACAGTGCGAATGTCATAGGCGGCGATGCCCGGTTCGGCGCGCAGCAGCCGGACCGCTGCGGCGCTGCCGATCAGGCTTCGTCGCAGGAACTCGCTGACCTGTTCGGCGAGCCGCGCCGTACGAGAATCCACCTCGGTCTTGAGCTTCGCCCAGCTGGCGAAGCCGTGCTCGCGAGCCACAGCCAGCTGCGCCGTGGCCAATGTCACCGGCGCACCAGCCGACAGATACGGGCGCACCCGCTCCAGCGCGACTGGATCCTCCGACAGCGCTGCGTCCTTCAGCTCCTTGGCCTGACGACGCAACTGACCCAGATGAGGACGCTCAGGCAGACCGGCAGAAGGCATGTCATCTCCTCGTCGCTCCCGGTCCGCGAGGCGAGCGTGAAGAGGATGACATCGGACATGGACACATCCGCGACTGGAGGTGGACTCAGTCCTTCCCGCGGACCCGGGCGCGGCCTACACGCGCGCCCTCCACCCTACGCCGCGGAACCGACGGTCAGCGAGCGCGCAGCCACTGTTTCCACCCGTCGGTAGTCAGCCTTGCGAGTGAGGCTGACGGGCACCGGCATCGTCCGTAGGAGCGACGCCGATCGAGCCGTGATGCCGACGACTCGGTAACGGTTTCACCAGGACAGTAGGGGCATCGGCCGCCGATGGGGCGGCCGGCGAGCACGGGAGAAAGATCATGTCCAAGCTGTCCGACGCCCGAGGGGTCCGCCGTGTCACGGCCGCGATCGGCCTCGTCGGGTTCAGCGTTCTGCTGGTGGTCCAGGACGTGGCCGATTCGAGCGCAGGAGCCGGCTTCTACGACACGGCCGTCGCTCATCCCAGCCAGATGACCGTCTCGGCGCTGATCCTGCTGGTCTCCGCGATCCTTACGGTGCCGGCCATCGGAGCGATCATCCACCAGGCTCGCGACCGCGGCGCGACGCTGGCCCATCTGGGCGCCCTGTTCACGCTGCTCGGCGCGATGGGCCATATGGGGCTCACCACGGTCGAACTGGTCATGCGGTCACTGGCCGGAGGTGATCCGGCGCAGATGCGCGCCTTCGAAGACCGGCTCAACGCCGACCCGCCGATCATGCTGTTCTTCGTACTGCTCAGCAGCTTCGGCATCGGGCTCACGCTGCTGGCCTGGGCGGCGTGGCGGGCCGGGCTGATCGGCTGGTGGGGACCTGCCCTGATCACGACGGTCGCGGTCGCGCACATGGTGCTGCCCGAGGATCTGCCGGCCGTGGTCTCACTCGTCGCGCTTTCCGCCATCGCGGTGGTCTTCGGGTGGCTCGGCATTCGCACGCTCCGGCTGTCGAACGCCGATTGGGAAGGCGCGGCAGCCGTCCCGGCACGAGTCTCCGTGTGAGCAGAACGAACGCGACCAGTACGCGGTGACTGCTGTGCCGGCCATGAATCCCGGCACGGCGCCGCCGCGTCCGGGCCGCGCATCGGCGGCACGTGCCGGCCGACCAGCACGACTACCCCTACTTCGTGGGGGTGGAGATGTCCGACAACGGCGTGATTCGGGCGTGCGGCGGAGTCTGGGTGGCCCCGAGCTGGGTGCTGACCGCGGCTCACTGCGTGGACGGCCCGGGCACCGTGTCCGTCATCGCCGATCGCCCATCGCAGGCGACAGAGGTGCTGGTGTATCCCGGGTATCACTTCCCCTTCCACGATCTCGCGCTGGTCCACACGACAGATCCGTATGGAGCAGGGCACACGGTCGGGGCCGGGGCGCCGTGGCATCCGGAATACTACGGCGGAATCTGGCTGGGAAAGATCATGGGTTACGGGCTCACATCGGCCCACGCTCAGTACGACGGGGTGTTTCGGGTCGTGCAGAACCTGATCCGCAGCGACGCGTACATGAACGACGTCATGGATCCGTGGTATTGGACCGACGGGTGGGATGACGCGCACATGATCGGCGCGGGCGCGTACTACGCCACGGGCTGCTTCGGCGACAGCGGCAGTCCATTGATCGTCGAACCTCTCAGCGGCTCGGTCACGATCGGCGTCTACAGTTTTGATTACACGACGCCCTTCGACGATGGATGCGACAACGCGGGTGGCTTCACCGAGTTGTCGGATGCGCAGCTGGCGTGGGTGGCCAATGCGGTGCCGTCCGTCGTGGACGGCTGGGGCGCGTGCACCACACCCGCGGGGTGGCCGGGGCGCGGTGTGGCGAATTTCCGGCCGGAGCCTTTCGCGGGTTCGCATCGGGACGGGTCCAACTACTGGAATATCGCGTGTGTCGCGACCCCGGTGTCGGTGCCCAGGATCCTGGCAATGGGCGAGAACGCGGCAAGCCAGGCCATCACCTCAGCGGGTCTTGTGCCGGAGCGGCACACGGTGACCGACCAGACGTGCTCGAATGTGGGCCTGGTCGCCGATCAGGACCCGGCAGACGGCACTCTCGTCGATCGCGGATCGACGGTCCGCTTCAGGGTGTATACCAGGCCGACCAAATGTCCGAAAAACCCGCTCTAATCAACCCCGTGCCGATCTTGACCATGATCAGATGGGGCACATGCGGGTAGCGCAGGCCACCTGCACACGAGCCGCGCACGATGGCACGATGACCACGATGAATACTGCGCCCAGTCTTGACGACCTGCTGACCCGGGCCCGGTCGCGGCCCGGGCGGCGGACTCTGCTCGGCCTCACCGGCAGCCCCGGGGCGGGCAAGACCACGCTCGCGGAGACCCTGACGCGCCTTCTACGCGAGGATCCGCCACCGGGCATGACCGGCGACTGGGTGGCGTACGTTCCGATGGACGGCTTCCATCTGGCCGACGTCGAGCTCGACCGGCTCGGCCGCCGCGGCCGCAAAGGCGCCCCCGACACCTTCGACGCCGCAGGATATGCGGCGCTGCTGCGCCGCCTGCGCGAAGACGACGAGGAGACGATCTACGCGCCCGCCTTCGAACGCGACCTGGAGCAGCCCGTCGCGGGCAGCATCCCCGTGCCCCGGGCCGCCCGCGTGGTCATCACCGAGGGCAACTACCTACTGCTCGACCACGGCGACTGGGCGCGCGTACGGCCATGGCTCGACGAGGTCTGGTATTGCGAACTGGACCGCGTGGAACGTCTGAAGCGGCTGATCGCCCGTCACGTCCGCTTCGGCAAGGCGCCCGATTACGCGACCTCCTGGGTGGAGCAGGTCGATGAGCGCAACGCCGAGTTGATCGCCGCCACCAAACCCAAGGCCGACCTGATCGTCCCCGACTCGGTCATCCGATCCATCCCGCTGCCCGTCGACATTTAGAACAACGCTTGTTCGGCACCGCCGCCCCTTTCGGTGACTGAGCGTTTTCAGGAGACGCACACGAGCGGCCGCGGGCGACCAACGCGCACTTCTAACTGCTCCGTTGGCCGGCGTGGATTTCGTGGGCGACGAGCGAGCCGGGATCGACAGCCGCAGCGAACACCGTGCCGACAAGAGTCGCCGATCGTTTCGCCGACGGGCGTTTGAGTAGGGGGATACTCAGGTCCCGGGGTCCGGCCGAAGTCACTATAGCCCTACAAAACAGGGAAATGACCGAGACCAAGGACCTTAGGAGCTTCAGATGAAGCGCTGCACGACTTACTCCCTTTCTGCCGCCGTCATCCTTTCCGCCGCCCTGTCCACGTGCGGGCCGGCCTTCGCCGACACCGCCGCCACGACGACCGGAACCGCCGCTGCAACCATCGCCAAGGCCAGCAGTTGTGGCATTGCGCCATACGGCCTGATCGGAGAGCGCTGGACCGCGCTGGGCGGGGAGAACAGCTGGCTGGGCTGCCCGACCACTGGCGAGCGCGACGTCTACGTAGGCGGCGTGTGGGCAGGTCGCCGCCAGTACTTCAACCGCGGCGCCATGGCCTGGTCTCCGAACCAAGGCTCCAAGATGGTGGTGTCCGCCTGGCGAGACAACAGCGGCTACGTCTACTTCGACTGGAGGTCCACAGCGCCGTTCTCCTACGACAAGTTCCTGGTCCGCTACACGAGCCCTGCCGACTCCAACGGCGTGCAGCGCGACATCAGAGGCGGCACCAGCGGCCGCGTGCGGGTGCAGTACATCACCAACGGCGGCTACCGGTTCATCGTCGAGGGCTGCGACACCGGCGTCTTCGGATCCCGCTGCAGACAAGGCTGGACGATCTCCGTGACGGCGTGACAGCGCGGGTTGCATGCCAATCGCGCCCCTGGGCAGCAACCCGCACACCGCCCTCGACGCACGGCTCCGGGCGCCGCTCGTGCGGGGCGGATCTTGGCGGTCATGGCACTAGATTCCGAGCTGCTCGGCCGCGAGCGCCGTCCCCTCGATCCGGGCGCTGATCTTGGCGAACGCGACGTCACGCGGTGTGGAGGTGTCGTCGGCGAACGGCGAGAACCCGCAGTCGTCGCAGGTGCCCAGCCGGTCGACCGGCAGATACCGAGCGGCGGTCAGGACGCGGTCGCGAACCTGTTCGGGCGTCTCGACCTCCGGGTCGATCGGATCGATGACCCCGACGAACACCCGTGCCGTCTGCGGTAGATGCTCGGCGACGATCTGCAGGACGCGTTCGGGATCGCTCTCGCTGGCGAGCTGAATGTAGAAGACGCCGGCCTTCAGCCGGAACAGCTTGGGCAGCAGATCGGCATAGTCGATGTCCAGGCTATGCGTGGAATCCTGGTCTCCACCCGGGCAGGTGTGCACCCCGATCCGGGCCCGCTCCCGCTCGGAGAAGCGGTCCAGGACCTGATTGTTGAAGGCGATGAAATCGTCCAGCACTCCCCCGCTCGGGTCGAGCTTGAGCGACAGGCGTCCTTCGGTGAAGTCGAGTTGGACGACATGGGCTCCCGCGTCGAGACAGGTCCGGATGTCGATTTCCGCCTCGGCGGCCAGGTCGTCGAGGAACTGCGCACGTGGATAGTCGCCGATGCCCGTGGTGGGGTAGAGCAGGCTGAGCGCGGACGGGGCGATGACGGCCTGCTTGACCGGCACACCCGCGTGCGCCTGGGCCGCGCGAAGATAGTCCTCGGCGTGCGTGGCATAGCGAAACGGTCCGTACGTGAGATGCGGGAGCTGCCGGGTGTGGCCGTCGGCGAACGGGATGACCACTCCGTCCGGCGCCAGATTCGCCAGGCCGGCGATCGGATACGTGGCGAAGCTCGGCTTGGACTGCTCGCCATCGGTGACGACCGGCGAGCCGAGCGCCTCGAGACGCGCGACGGTATCGGCGGCCGCGGCCTGTTGCACGGTGGCCAATTCGGCGTCGTCGATTCGGCCCTGAGCTCGGGCGCCCATCGCCGCCAGAAGTGTCTCGGGACAGGGAATGCTGCCGATCGGCTCGGTCGGGATGCCCATATCCGCGACCGTAGATCGCCATCCGCGGTTTGCCCATACCCGCTGAGGCGGGGTTCAGGGCCGCGTGTCCGGCCGGAGAGCCCGGGCGCACAGCGTGAGCGTTTCGGCGAGTGCCGTGCGGGCCTGGTGATCGATCTCGGCGAACATGACGGCTTCGATGGCGTCGAGAGAGTGGTCGCATCGCCGTACGGTGCTCAGGCCTTTCGGCGTGAGGCGGGCGCGCAGGGCTCGGCCGCCGCCGGGGTGCGGGTCACGGCGGATCAGGCCGCGCTGTTCGAGATCGCGGATGACCAGGTTCATCGCCTGTGGGGTGACGAAGGCGATGCGGGCCAGGTCGGCCGAGGACGGGGCGTCGCGCAGGCGCAGCTCACTGAGCGCCATGTATTCGGTGGTGGTCACGCCGTGCCGGGCGAGCGCATCGTCCAGGCAGGCCCGGATGCGGCGTTCCAGCCGGAACACCAGGTAGCTCACACGGGTCGGCGGCGCGTCCGGCGAAGCGGCTGCGGGGGCACCCGGATCGGTCACCAGGAGACGATACCGCGCCTCGTCAGAACGGCCCCAATGTAAGTTTCTCAGCCCGATATCAAGGACCTTGATAGCAAGTTACTTGATAACCACGGGAAACACCCCCTCCGGCATATGGGCCGGCGGGCGCCCGTACCAGTGCTGCGTTGACGGTGGATCGGGGCGATTTTATTTTCCAGCAACGATGTCAACGTGCGGCGGACCGATCCGGCCGCGCGCCGCGGATATCGAGGAGGAGGGCGAATGAGACGAATGACTACGGTGCTGGCCGGTGTCTGCACCGCGGCGCTCTTTGCCGTCATGACCGTGGTGGCCGGATCGCCGGCCGTCGCCGCCGGCCTGGTGGAGGTGACCGGCTTCGGCAGCAATCCGGGCAACATGCGGATGTACGTCTATGTGCCGGACTCGCATCCGGCCACGCCGGCGATCGTGGTCGCGATGCATGGCTGCGGCGGCTCAGGTCCCGGCTTCTACCAGAGCAGCGAGTTCGCCTCGCTGGCCGATCGGTACGGCTACATCGTCATCTACCCGACCGCCACCCAGTCGGCAGGGTTCGGCAACTGTTTCGACACCTGGTCGGACGCGGCCAAGCGGCGCGGCGGCGGCAGCGATCCGGTATCGATCGCCTCGATGATCGACTACGTCGAGCGGACCTATCGGGGAGACCCGAACCGCGTCTATGCCACTGGAAGCTCGTCCGGGGGCATGATGACCCAGCACATGCTGGCCGTCTACCCGGACGTGTTCAAGGCAGGGGCCTCCTTCATGGGCGTGCCCTTCAACTGCTTCGCCGGCGCCTCCGACTATCCGCCTGGAAGCAGCAGGTGCACCGGCGGGAGCATGGACCGAACGCCCCAGCAGTGGGGCGACGCGGTCCGCCAAGCGGATCCCGGATATTCGGGCCCCCGCCCGCGCATGCAACTGTGGCACGGCACCAGCGACACCCTCGTGCCCTACTCGCTGCTACGAGAGTCGATCGAGCAGTGGACCAATGTGTTCGGCCTGAGCCAGACCCCGACCAGCACCGACACCCCGCAGACAGGCTGGAGTCGCAGCCGCTTCGCCGACTCGTCCGGCACCGTGCAGGTGGAGGCGTACAGCATCCAGGGCGCGGGGCACGTCCTTCCGCAGAGCGGCATGGCCCTGTTCGCCATCCAGTTCTTCGGCTTGACCACCACCCAAGCCGACACCACGCCGCCGACCACGCCAGGCACTCCGGTCGCGTCCAACCTGACGGCCGGCAGCGCCACGCTGACCTGGACCGCGTCCACCGACCAGGGCGGCTCCGGCCTGGCCGGTTACAACCTCTACCGCGAGCAGGGCGCCACCGACCCGCAGCTCGGTCAGTCCACCACCAACTCGGCCACCCTGACCGGCCTTACCAGCAACACCCAATACCAGGTGTACGTACGGGCCCGTGACGGCGCTGGAAACCTGTCGGGCAACTCGGCGTTGGTCACCTTCACCACCGCCACCAGCGGCGGCGGCACGGGGGCATGTACGGCCACCCCGACTGTGCAGTCCCAGTGGAACGGCGGATACGTGATCCAGCCGCTGACCGTCACCAACACCGGCACGTCCACGATCACCAGCTGGACGGTCACCTTCACCCTGCCATCCGGGCACGCCCTGACCGGATCGTGGAACGCCACTGTCACCACGAGCGGCCAGACCGTGACCGTCAGGAGCGTGGGCCACAACGGCACGCTCGCACCGGGCGCCAGCACCACCAGTTTCGGGTTCCAGGCGAGCCGCCCCACCGGCAACACCGCCCTGCCGTCTGGCTACACCTGCGCCTGATCGTCAGCGCACGCCTCCGGTTACGGCCCTGTCCTGACAGATGGGACAGGGCCGTGATCAAGGGATCCTGTTCAGATGCCCGTGCGGGTGAACGTCACATGCGTGACTCCGCTGGGCGAGGAGATGGCCTCGACGTGGTAGTCCTTCTCGAGGGCCTCCAGGCCGTCCCATAGGCGCACGCCTCGGCCGAGCAGGATCGGGACCACCACGATGTGCATGTGGTCGACGAGCCCGGCGGCAAGGAAGTCGCGGATCACCGTGGGACCGCCGCCGATGCGCACGTCCTTGCCGTCCGCGGCCTTGCGGGCCGTTTCGAGCGCGTCGGCGGGCGAGGCGTCGATGAAGTGGTACGTCGTGCCGCCCTCCATCTCGATCGACGGGCGCGGGTGATGGGTGAGGATGAAGGTCGGCGTGTGGAACGGCGGGTTGGGACCCCATGCGCCCTGCCACTTCGGGTCCTCGTGCCAACCGGGCGGGCCGAACTTGCCGGCGCCCATGATCTCGGCACCGATTCGGTCACCCGCCGTCCTGAAGCCGGCCGGGCCGTACTGCTGGGCGAAGGCGTCGTCGACGCCGCTGCTACCGCCGGGCTGCCACCACCGCGTGGCGAACATCCATTCGTGCAGCCTTTCGCCGGCGTGCCCGAACGGCGCGTCGTGGCTCTGACCTTCGCCGGTGCCGAAGCCGTCGAGTGAAATGGAGAAGTTCTGGACGCGAACGAGTGACATTGCCAGTGCTCCTTCGATATGCGGGCCCCCTCGTCGGACCAGCTCGGTCATGAGGTGATGATTGCCGCCCCGAAGTCATGACGTCTAATGCCAAATCTTTCAAGATCTCATCGATAAAATCGATTTATGCTGAACCTGACCCACCTCAAGGTGCTGGATGCGGTCGCCCGCCATGGATCAGTGACCGAAGCCGCGAAAGAGCTCCACTACTCCCAGTCGTCGGTCAGCCATCACCTGGGGCGGCTGGAGGCCGACACCGGAGCCAGGCTCATCCAACGCGTGGGCCGCGGCATCCGGCTCACCCCCGAAGGGGAGCTACTGGCGCAACGGGCGACAGAGATCCTGGGGCGGGTGGACGCCGCATCGGCCGAACTGGCCGCCCGGGTGGGACTTCGCGCCGGACGTGTACGGCTGGCCGGTTTCCAAACGGTCCTCAGCACCCTGGTGCCGAAGGCGGCCGCCGAGCTGTCCCGGTCGCATCCGGGAATCGAGCTGAACCTCGTCGACGCCCACCCGGTCGTGGGCCTGGACATGCTCCGTTCCGGGCACGTCGACATCGCCCTGATCTTCCGGAACGCCGACACTCCTCCCAGCGAGGAGGAAGGATTCCGGCTCACCCACCTGCTGGACGACCCGCTCTACCTCATCAGTGATCAACCCCAGCAGCGTCTGGAGGACCACCGCGACTCCGCCTGGGTCGGCGGCTGCGAACGCTGCCGAGCCGCCACGATCACGGCATGCGAGCGCGCCGGCTTCACACCGCGCATCGCCTACTCGTGCGACGACACGGTCATCGCCCAGGCAGTGGTAGCCGCCGGAATGGGCGTCGCGATAGTCAACGGGCTCGCGTTACATGCCCACCGGGCGGCGGGCGTCCATGCCACCCGACTCGCCGACACCCCCCGCCGGATCTATGCCGCCACGTACGGCGACCCGCCGGACCCGCCCGCCACGACCGCGCTGATCGAGATCCTGGCATCGACCGCCATGACACTCACCGCCCCGAGCCGCTTCTCCGTCACCGCACGTTGACCTCGGCGACCGAGGAGTCCACTGTACGAGAGGTAAATTGGGCCTCCGGGAGGAGCCGATGGTTCGGGTTCTGGTCGCCGAAGACATGCGCATCCTGCGCGACGCGCTGGTGGCGATGCTCAACCTCGAGGACGACCTCGAGGTCGTCGCCGAAGTCGCCGCCGGGGATCACATCGTGCCGGCCGCGCTGGCGCACCGACCCGACGTGGCCGTCGTGGACATCGACCTGCCAGGCGTCGACGGGATCAGCGCGGCCGCGGAGCTACGTGAGAAGGTTCCCTCCTGCCGGGTGCTGGTCCTGACCGGGCTGGGCCGCCCGCGTGAGCTGCGCCGCGCGCTGGCCGAGCACGTGTCCGGATTCCTGCTCAAACACGCGCCGTCGGAGGAGTTGGTCGACGCCGTTCGGCAGGTTGCCGCAGGCGGCCGCGTGTTCGACGCCAAGCTCACCGTGGCAGCGCTGGAGGCGGCGGAAAGCCCGCTGTCCGCCCGGGAGGCCGAGGTCCTGCGGCGCTATGCGGACGGCGCGTCCGCGGCCGAGATCGCGGCCGAGCTCTATCTGTCCTACGGCACCGTTCGCAATTATCTGGCGTCGGCGGTGACCAAGCTGAGCGCGCGCAATCGGGTGGACGCCGCCCGCATCGCCGGCGAGGCCGGCTGGCTGTAGGGACGCGGCCGTGCATTTTGCACATCGTGATGGTGCAATCCGCACGGTGAGATCGGGCTGTGGCCACTGGCCGCAAGCGCCGTACGCGTCGAGACTGAGCAAATGAGCATCCGAGTCCTGATCGCAGAAGACGCGGACGCCTACCGCGACACGCTGGTCGCTCTCCTGGACCTTGAGGACGATTTCGAGGTGGTCGCGGCGCTGTCCTCGGGCGAGCGCATCGTGTCGACGGCGCTTGAGCATCGCCCCGATGTGGCGCTGCTCGACATCGACCTGCCCGGCGTCGACGGCCTCACCGCGAGCGCCGAGCTGGCTCGGCGGCTGCCCGACTGCCAGGTCCTCATCCTGACCGGCCTGACCTTCAACGACGGCTTCCGCCGGGCGCAAGCAGTGGGCGCGTCAGGGTTCCTCTTCAAGGACGGCTCGGCCGACGGCCTCATCGACGCCGTGCGGAGGGTCGCCCGGGGCGAACGCGTCTTCGACGCCCGATCGCACTGACGGTTCCACCGGCAGCGGGATCCGCACGGTCAGCGTGAAGCCACCGGCGTCGGCGCGCTGAGTGAGGTGGCCGCCCAGGGCTTCGGCGCGTGCGGCGAGGTTGGCCAGGCCGTGCCCGCCGACGCGCGACTTCGGCGCATCTTCTGCGACGCCGTCGTTGACGATCGTGAGACTGACCGCGTCCGCGCCCACGATCAGGTCGAACTCGCACCGCGTGGCTCGGGCATGGCGCAGGGCGTTGGCGACCGCCTCCCGGAGCACAGTGGCCAGGACCGCCTCGACCTGTTCGGGCAGCGGCTGGTCCGGCGCCGCGAAATGGACCTCGACCGCCACGTCGGCCGAGTCAAGCACGTCGCGGGCGGCGGTCAGCTCGGCCTGCAACGACAGCCCGTGCTCGCCTGACGTGACCGCCCGGATGTCGGCGCGGGCCCGCGTGGTGAGCCGTACCAGCGCGTCGACCTCGCCCTGGGCCCGAGCGTCGTCGCGGCCGATGAGCCGACCGGCCAGGTCGCATTTCAACGCGATCGCGGACAGCCCCAACCCGAGCAGGTCGTGGGTGTCCTGGGCGACGCGCAGGCGCTCCCGGTTGACGGCGGTCCGCGCCAGCTCACGGCGGGCAGCCTCCAGCTGCTCGGCGAGCGCGGTGAGACGCGACAGCCCGTACACCGCGAGGCCGGTCGACGCCTCCAGGCCGATGTAGTACAGCGCGACGTCGAGTTGATCCGGCCGCAGCAACGCCCTGGGCACTCCGACACTCGCCGCCATGAGCGCGAACACCAGCCACGCCCGCCGCCCCCGCAACAGCAGCAGCGCCGAACCCGCCGGGAAGCCCACCATCCCGACCAGCGACGTCTTCTCCAGGTCTCCGAACATGGCCGCGATCGCCGCGAACGGCAGCAGGATCTGGAGCGGCAGTGTCAGACGCCAGGCCCGTGGGCGGGTGCCGGCCCGAATGGCAAGCGAATGGTGCAGCTGTAGCGCGACGATCGCGACGATCGCGGCCACTCCGGCCGCCTTGGCCGGACCGCCCACGTACTCGTCGACGACGATCACCACATGATGGCCGGCGAACACGGTCAAGTCGATGACCAGAACCAGCAGGGCCAGCCGCGGCGCCACCGTCCGGCCGGTGCGGGCCGGCGGCTCGTCGCGGTCGCCCCACTCCAGGCCCACGGTTTGGCGTATCTGCTCCGCCGCCTGCCGCGCGATGCCGGCGGCGTCCTTCAGGTGGGCGCGAGCCTGGCCCGGGACTTTCGACAGTGCCGACAAGGCGGCCGCGGCGTGCGTCGTGACCACGTCCAGCCTGTCGCCGATCGCCACACCCAGCCGTGCGGCGGCCCGCAGGCGTTCCTGGGTCACCGCCGACGCCGCGAGCTCGGTGCGGGCCGCGCGGAGCTCCGCTACCAGATCAGACAGCCGGACCAGTCCGTACAACGGCAGCGCCATGTCCACCGGCACGATGAACACCCACGAGATGTACTGAGGACCTCCGACGGGGTAAACGCCGAGCACGCCCAGACGCAGCACCGCTTCGACCGCGACGATCGCGGCGAACAGCAGCCACGACAGCCGCGTCGAAATGACCAGCAACACCAGCCCGCCCAGCAGGCCGGACAGGCCCGTGGCCCACTTCTGGCCGAACACGGCGAAGGGCACGTAGGTCAGGACGGCCTGCGCGGCCAGCAGCCACCATGGGTGGCGAGCCCACACCGCCCGGCCCCACGGGATCGTGTACAGCAACGGCAACGCGAACAGCACGACCGTCGTCACCGCACCGGCGACGCCGAGCTCGAGGCCGAACGCGACGCCGACCCTGGCCGGCAGGAGGAGGCAGAGGAAGGCCACCGGAAACATCCAGACGAGCCGGGGCGCCGCCGCTAATCGCCCGTCTTTGCCGATCACCTCATCTCCCTCCCGCGATCCCGGACGGTACGCGACGCGGTGACGGTACGCGACGCGGTTACGTCACGCGACGCGGCGAGGTGCAGACTGCACATCGCGCGCAGTGCGAACGCATGCCGGGTTGGTGCTCGCGACACTGACCCGCTCCCACCTGGCCGTTCGAAAATCAGGCCATGGAAGTACACCGTTGCGTGGGAGGGAAAATGGGCGACAACGTCTACCGTGGACGCGCCGGCGTGGTGTTCCGATTCGCGGGCCACCTGCTGCCGATGGTGCTGGCGATGATGGCGGGCATGCTTCTCCTCGCTCCGCTGTGGAGCGCGGCGTTGCCGGAGGCGACCGCCAGAGCCGACCTGAAGGCATTGGTCATGGCGACCGACATGGCCATAGGAATGGCCGTGTGGATGCGCATCCGCCGGCACGGCTGGGTGAGCATCGCCGAGATGAGCGCCGCGATGTACGCGCCGTTCCTGGTGCTCTTCATCCCGTACTGGGCGGGCGCGATCTCGGAACCGACCCTGATGATCGCCGGGCACGCGCTCATGCTACCCGCCATGGTCGCGGCGATGCTGCGGCGGCGGGAGGAGTACCTCCGGCCACACCACCACCACGGGCGAAAATGGTTCCGGCGGATCGCCTGGATCGCCGTGGTTCTCGCCGTGGTCGCGACTCCGCCGGCCGTGGCCGCCGCCGTCAATGCCGCGTCGTACAAGAGCAGCCTCTATCAGCCGGCCGTCGACGTCGCGGTGCCGGCATCGGTACGCGATGCCACGCCGCCACCGCACGACCCGGCCAAGCCCACCGCGGTCGTACTCGTCGGCAACGAGGGCGCCCACGTCGGCGATGCCCTCGCCGCCTACGAAACACTGGCCGCGACCAGGGCGTTCAACCTCTACACGGTCGCGCCGGAGCGGCGCCGCGTTCCGATGACCGGCGGCCTGGATCTCATACCCGACCTCGATTTCGCCCACCTGGACCAGCGGCTCGCCGGAAAGCCGGCCGACGTCATCGTCGTGCCGCAGCTGCCGAACCCCGACGCCGTCCGGCCGATCCACGCCTGGCTGGCCGCGCAGTCTCGGGCCGGTGCGCTTGTCGTCGGCGTCTGCGTCGGCTCGGAGGTCCTCGCCGCGGCCGGCCTGCTCGACGGGCGCGACGCGACGTCGCACTGGTATTACCTCGGAGCCCTGGAAGAGAAATACCCTTCGGTGCGCTGGCACCGCGCCACCCGATACGTCGACGACGGCGACATCATCACCACCGGCGGCGTGCTGTCCGGCATCGACGGCATGCTCCGCGTCATCGAGCGCCGGCTGGGCACGCGGGCCGCGGCCGCCGCAGCCACCACCGTCGGCTGGCGGTTCTACTCCCCGGGCGCTCCCGCGCCGCTTCCGCCGTCCGCGTTCGGCCTGCGGGACACGATCGCCGGAGTGAACCTGAGCTTCCGGTCCAAGCCGACCATCGGCGTGCTGCTCACCGACGGTGTCGGCGAGATCGAACTCGCCTCGATCTTCGCTACGTACACCGAGGCGTCCTACGCGGCGCGGACCGTGACGGTGGGCTCTGGGTCGACGAACCCGGTGCGCTCCCGGCACGGCCTCGTCTTCGTGCCCCGAACCGACCTGTCCACCGCCACCAACCTCGACCGGCTGCTCGTTCCCGGCGCCGAAGCGGCCCGCCGGGCCGGCCCGGCGCTGGACGCGCACGGCCTCACCCCTGAGTACGTGCATGCCACGCCCGGCTTCCCGTTCGACGCGGTGCTGCGTGACATGGCCCGTACGGTGGACGTGCCGACCGCCGAGTGGCGCGCCAAGACGCTGGAGTATCCAGCGGACGCGCTCGAGCTGACCGGCCCTGGCTGGCCGTGGGGCGCCACGCTGCTCCCGTTGCTGTACGGCCTCATCAGCCTCGCCGGCGCCGGTGCGCTCTGGGCCGCCTGGCGGGCGACGCAGGCCAGGCGCACACTCAGGCCGGCTCTCACGACGACCGCCGCCGACCAGTCTCGTGAGCCGGCCTTCACCGAGGTCCGCACATAGCGGCACGGCCGCCCCGACCCGTCCTCATGGGGCGTTGATGAGCAGGTGACAGCGAACCCCGGCGGGCTATGCGCGCCGGGGTTCGTGCCGAGCGCTTCGAGCCGCCGTGTTCGGTTGCGCGCCGACGACCACCAGGTCCCTGCTCACGCTCACCTGCAGCACAGTGCCGCAGGGCCGCCCCGCCGACAAGCGGCGAGCCTGCGTGGATCACGTCTCCACGACGCGCGTCCACGATGGACGGGGGGTTGAATGAGTGGATGGACTGGCGGCGGGTCGGGGCGTTCGGCGCGCTGGGCGCGCTGGGGATGGTGACAGCGGTGGTGGGTGGCCTGGCGGTCTGGCAGCGGCGGCTGATCTACTTCCCCGACCCGGCGCCGGTCCCGGCCGCGGAGAGCGTGATCCCAGGCGGGCGTGACGTGGTGCTGCAGACCTCCGACGGACTGCGCCTGGGCGCCTGGCTGTTCGGACCGGCCTCGCCGCAGCGCGACGGCGTGGCCGTGCTGGTAGCGCCCGGCAACGGCGGCAACCGGCTGCTGCGCGTGCCGCTCGCCCGCGCGCTGGCCGGCCACGGGCTTACCGTCCTGCTGCTGGACTACCGCGGTTACGGCGGCAACCCGGGCAGCCCGTCGGAGCAGGGCCTCGCCCGCGACGTACGCGCCGCGCGGGACTACCTGACCGGCGTCGCGGGCGTTGCGCCAAGCCGCCTGATCTATTTCGGAGAGAGTCTCGGCTCGGCGGTCGTCACCGAGCTCGCCGCGGCGCACCCGCCCGCCGGGCTGGTCCTGCGATCGCCGTTCACCGACCTGGCGTCGGTCGGGCGGCACCACTTCCCGATCCTGCCGGTACGCACCCTGCTGCGCGAGCACTATCCGGTCGCCGAGACCATCGGCCGCATAGCCGTGCCAACAGTCATCGTGTACGGCACGGCCGACTCCGTGATCCCGCCCGGGCAGAGCCGCGCGGTCGCCGGACGGGCAGGCGGCCCGCTACGCCTGGTCGCCGTCCCGGACGCGGACCACAACGACCGGGCCCTGCTGGACGGAGACCTCCTCATCGACGCCGTCCTCGACCTCGCCGACCAGATCAGAACCTGACGGCCCAGCGGCCGCCACGGGCCGCGATGATGTGCCAACGTCGACGTCAAGGAGGAAGCCATGCGCAACAAAGCCATGGAGCAGTTGGACGTCCTGGCCGGATCATGGCGGACGACGATGCGGAATGCGTGGTTCCTGGAGCCGGCCGACCAGGAGATACCGGGCTCGGCGACGGGCGAGTGGCTCGGCGACGCGTTCGTCGTCTTCCGCTGGACGATGGAGGGCGACGTCGGAAAGGCCACCCGTGAGATGGCCCTGGTTCTCGGCCGCAGCGACGCGCACGAGGCCTACACGGCCCTCTACCACGATGAGCGAGGTGTCTGCCGCGTCTTCGCCATGACCTTCGACGGCTCCCAGTGGAGTCTGAGCCGCGAGGACCCCGACATGTTCCAGCGGTTCATCGCCGATGTCGGGCCGGATCGGATCGCGGGTCGCTGGGAGGCGTCCGAGGATCGCGGATCGACCTGGCGCAAGGATTTCGACCTCGTCTTCGAGCGCGCACCGCACGACGTCTGATCGTGGATACCCGCCGGATCCGCGGCGACCGCGCAGGCCGAACTCGCCGACAGAACTAGTTTCTAGGATTTTCTTCTAATATCGTCGCTTCTCGGATGGCCTCGCGGCCTCGCGGTCTCGCATGAGGAGGCGACGTGAGTTGGGACTTCTCCACCGAACCGGAGTTCCAGGAGCAGCTCGACTGGGTCGAGGAGTTCTGCCGGACCGAGGTCGAACCGCTTGACCTGGTCTTTCCCGGGGCCGCGTATTCCCGCAATCCGAAGGCCAAGGCGCTCGCCGACCCGCTCAAGCAGCAGGTGAAGGATCGTGGCCTGTGGGCGCTGTTCCTCGACCGCGAACTCGGCGGACCGGGCTTCGGGCAGCTCAAGCTGGCCCTGCTCAACGAGATCCTGGGCCGGTATCGCTCGGCGCCGGTCGTCTTCGGCACGGCGGCTCCCGACACGGGGAACATGGAGATGCTCGCCGCGTACGGCACCGAGGAGCAGAAGAAGCGCTGGCTGTATCCGCTGATGAACCAGGAGCTCTTCTCCGCCTACTCGATGACCGAGCCGCAGGGCGGATCCGACCCGAGCCTGTTCCGGACCCACGCCAGGCTCGACGGCGCCGAGTGGGTCATCAACGGCGAGAAGTGGTTCACCAGCCTCGGCGCCCGGGCCGACATCATCTTCGTGATGTGCACCAACGGCATGTTCGTCGTTCCGCGCGAGGCGCCCGGCGTGGAGATCGCCGAATACCCCGCCCTGCACAACCACATCGAATACCGCGACGTCCGCGTCCCCCTCGACCACCTCCTCGGGCCCGAGGACGGCGCCAAGGTGCTGGCGCAGCGGCGCCTCGGCGGCGGGCGCATCCACCATGCGATGCGCACCGTGGCACAGGTCAAACTGGCCATGGACATGATGTGCGAACGCGCGCTGAGCCGCGAGTCGCACGGCAAGGTGATCGCCGAACACCAGATGGTGCAGGAGGCGATCGCCGACTCGTACGCCGAGATCAACATGCTGCGGCTCATGGTGCTGTGGACGGCGTGGACCATCGACAACACCAGCACGCAGGAGGCACGCACCCAGATCGCCGCCTGCAAGTACACATGCGCGAAAGTCCTGCGCGACGTGTCATACCGGGCGCTGCACATCATGGGCTCCCTCGGCACCACCAACCTGACACCCTTGCAAGCCATGTGGGCCGGCGCGCCGACCATGGCCATCGCCGACGGGGTCGACGAGGTGCACAAGGTGACCGTCGCCCGCAACGTCCTCAAGGACTACGAACCACACCCCGGCCTGTGGCCCACCGAGTACATCCCGGCCAAACGCGAGCAGGCGAGGAAGAAGTACGCCGACCTGATCGCCGCCGACCCCGACCTCGCTGCCTGGGCCGACCACGCCGTACGCGCGATGAACCGAGGTTGACGATCGGCGGCGGGGTTCGGGTGTGTCAGCGGCCCGAGGGGAAGTGACGGGCCAATTCGGCGCGGGCCGTGTCGTCGAACCGGATGTCGGCGGCGGCGAGGTTCTCAGCGAGATGGGCGCGGGCGCGGGTGCCCGGAATGAGCAGGATGTTCGGTGCGAGGTCGAGCAGCCAGGCAAGCGCCACCTGCACGGGCGACGCGCCCAGCCGCGCGGCCGCCGCGGCGAGCCCAGGGTCGGCGAGCAGCCGACGCCGCTGCTCGCCGGGCAGGCCCAGCGGGCAGTACGGCACGAACGCGATGTTCCGAGCTTCGCATTCAGTGAGGACGTCCAGGGACTGCTGGTCGGCCAGGTTGAAAAGGTTCTGCACGCAGACGACCTCCGTCTGGTCGACCGCCCGTAGCAGATGTGACCGCGAGATGTTGCTGAGCCCGATGCCGTCGATCAGCCCGTCTTCCCGGGCCTTGACGAGCGCCGCCAGCTGGGCGTCGAAGCGCCTGCCCGGGGTCTCGGAGGGGTTCATCACACGCAGGTTCACGGCCGCCAGCCGATCGGCGCCGAGCGTAGTGAGGTTGTCCTCGACGCCTTGGCGCAGCTCGTGCGGTTCGTCGAAGCGCCGCAGCGCACCATCGGTCTCGCGGCGGACGGCCACCTTGCTCACGATCGCCAGGCCGTCCGGATATGGGTGCAGAGCCTCCCGGATGAGCTCGTTCACCGTGCCCGGACCGTAGTACTGAGCGGTGTCGATGTGGTCCACGCCGGCCGCGACGGCCGCGCGCAGCACGCGCAACGCCTCGTCGCGGTCGCGTGGCGGCCCGAAGAACCCGTCGCCGGCGAGCTGCATCGCGCCGTAACCGGCCCGGTGCACGCGCCACGGACCAAGCGCGAAGGATCCGCCGAGTTCCATCAGCCGAGTCCTATCACGGATGGACCTGCGAGTCTGCGCCAAGGTCGAGGCGGATCGCGGGTACGGCCGCGAGCGCCGCGCCACGCCGGAGAAACGAGCGGCGGTTCGCGGCTGACGGGGATGACGTCGATGACATGGTCGTCCTTTCAGATGTCCGGCGGGCTTTCAGGGGCCGTAGACCGGGACGACCGCGCCACTGATCGGCCCGGCCGCGGCGCTGACGAGGTAGGCGATGATGTCGGCGACGGCCTCCGGTGAGACCGCCTGTGCCAGCAGCTCGGGTGGCAGGTACGGCCGATTCTTGGCGGTGTCGATGATCTGCGGCGCGACGGCGTTGACCCGGATCCCGAGTGGACGCAGCTCCAGGTCGAGTACGCGGACGAGGTGGACCAGGGCCGCCTTGCTCACGCCGTAGGTGACCATCCCCGCAGTCGGTTCCAGTCCCGGGCGGGCGGCCACGTGCACGATGGCGCCCGAACCGCGTTCGCGCATGTACGGCGCCGCGGCCTGGGTCAGCCACAGCGCGGCGCCCGCGTTGACGTCGATCATGAGCCGCAGGTCCTCGGGCGTCACTGCCAGCGCGTCGCCCAGGTGGTAGGTGCCCCTCCCGCGCCGGCCAGAATCGCCACCCGCTCGTTTCCGCCGGTCATGGGTGGACCTGTGAGCCGCCGCCGAGGTCGAGGCGGATCGACTGAAGAATGGTGAAGGTCGTGCTGGTGGTGAACGCGCCGACGTCCGCGGCGCCCAGCACGCCGGTGTACTTGGCGATGACCGGCGCGGCGGCCTGCGCGGTGACGGCGTCGAGGTAGCCGTTCACCCCGGCCCAGACGTTCGCCCCGTACTTGACGAAGTAGGGGGTCGGGTCGACCGAGGCGAGCGCGGCATGCGCGCTGTCGACGATGTCGGCGATGTATCGCTGGTGCAGGACGAGGTCGTCGCGGGTGCCGAGCCGGCCGAGATGACCACCGATGTAGTGCGTCCACGGGTAGGCCATGGCCTGGTCCGGCGCGCCGATGTAGCCGGGCACGTCCTCGCTGAGGTTGAGGTTGTAGATGGGCACCCAGCCGGCGTTGACGATGTCGATGAGCATGAGCGCGTCGTGGTCCGGGAAGTGGATGTAGATGTTGTCCGGCGAGTGGTTGGGCCCGTGATAGGCCAGCTCGACCCGGTCGCCGCCGATCTGGAGCGTGTAGCGGTCCTCGAAGGTGACCTCGGGGGCGGGCCGGGCAGCGTCGTTGTCGCGCAGCAGCAGCCGCCGGGTCTCGGCGTGCCCGATGCGTACGATGTCGTCGCCGAACAGGTTCGCCGCGCCGGCGTGGTCGGCGTGGTGGTGGGAGTAGACCAGATGGGTCACGGTGTTGCCGATGCCCTCGGCGGCCGCGACCTCGTCCACGGCCCGCCGCAGGTTGTGGCCGATGGTCGGCGGGGCGTCGAACAGGACCACCCCATCCGGGGTCGCCAGGAACGCCGACTGGTAGGTGCCGTCGGTGACCCAGTAGAGGTTGCGTTCGACGCGGCCGACGAAGTAGCCGTGCTCGTTGAGGGCCGGGCCGAGGGCCTCCTCCGGGATCGGCACATAGTCGGGCAGTTCTGGCGTGATTTCCGCGTGCGCATTCGATGAAGCCATGGCTCCAGATTCACCGCCGGACAGGTGACCGGTCGTCACCGGATTCTGGTGATTCACCGGCGATCGACCGGGTTACCCTGACGGGGTGCCCGGAGGAAAAGGTGCGACGACCGGCACCTCGGTAGCGGACGGCCAGGCGGCGGGCGGCCCGGTGGGTGCCGCCCCGCCGGGGCTGCTCGACCGGAAAGATCTCCTTCAGCTGCTCGACCGCGCCGTGGCCAAGCGCCTGACGGTCATCTCGGCGCCTCCGGGAAGTGGCAAGACCTCGCTGTTACGCACGTGGGCCGACCACGCGACGAAGCTTCGCCGGGTCGCGTTCGTGTCCGTGGAGCGCGATCAGCAGAACGAACAGCGGTTCTGGTGCGGCGTCCTCGACGCCGTCCGCGAACCAGCGAACCCGGTGACGTCCGCGGCGCCCGCCACCGCACCGGCCGTGGACCAGGTGATCGGCAGCGTGCTGGCGGAGCTCGCCGAACACGCCGGACCGGTCGTCCTGATCATCGACGACCTCCACGAGCTGAGGTCGGCCGACGCCCTCACGCAGCTCGAATACTTCCTCGCGAATCTGCCCGGCAATGCGCGCGTGGTGCTGTCCTCCCGCCGGGATCCGCCGATCAGGCTGCACCAGCTCCGGCTTGCCGACGAGATCGCCGAGATCCGCGCCGGCGATCTGCGGTTCACCGAGGCCGAGACACGCGAGCTGCTGGCCGGGTCCAGGATCGGCCTGTCCAGCGACGCGATGGCGGCGCTTCACCAGCGCACCGAAGGGTGGGCGGCAGGCCTGCGCCTGGCGGTGATCTCGCTCACCGGTCACCCGGAGCCCGAGCGCTTCGTTGCCGAGTTCTCCGGGAACGACCGCGCCATCGGGGAGTACCTGATGGCCGAGATGCTGGACAGGCAACCGGGCGAGATTCGGCGCATGCTGCTGCGGACCTCGGTCGTCAACCGCATGAACGGCGAACTGGCCGACCTGCTGACCGGCCGCGCGGGCGCCGAGCAGATGCTGCTGGCGCTGGAGGAGGCGAACGCGTTCGTCGTCTCGCTCGACGCCCAGCGCACCTGGTTTCGCTACCACCAGCTCCTGGCGGACTTCCTGCGGCTGGAGCTCCGTCGTACGGCCGCAGACGAGGTTCCCGGCCTGCACCGCCGGGCCGCGCGGTGGTTCGCGGACCGGGGAGAGGTGGTCGAGGCGGTGCGGCACACGGTCGCGGCCGGCGACTGGCCCGATGCCGCTCGAATCGTCGCGGACCACTCGTTCAGGTGGGTGCTCGAGGGACAGGCCGCAACTATTCGTACAGTCCTGCAGGCGTTTCCAGCAGGGGCCGCGGCCGATCATCCCGACCTCGCGCTTGCTCACGCGGCCGCCGAGCTGAACCAGGGGCGGACCGAGGAGGCGGCCGCTCAACTGGCGCTGGCCGAGTCCCACCTTCAAAGCGGCCCCCCGGCGCGCCGCCGCCGGGCGGTGGCGATCGCGTCCCTGCGACTGGCGCTGGCACGGCGTAGTGGCCGGTTCAGTGAGGTGATCGATCTGGTGAAGATGCTCGACGCGTCAATGGCGGACACATCCGGCGAACGGCCCGCGGTGGGAAGCGAGCTGCGTGTGGTCGCGCTTTTGAACCTCGGGATAGTCGAGACCTGGACCGGGCGGCTCATCGAGGCCGAACGTCATCTCTCCGACGCGGCCACGCTCGCCCAGGAGATCGGCCGTCCCTATCTGGAAGTCGCGTGCCGAGCGCACCAAGGTTTTCCATCCAAGACGGTCTCGGTGACGGCGGCACGTGAGCGCGGCCGTGAGGCGGTGGCCCTCGCCGAACGCCATGGCCTGGGTGATCACCCGATAATCGCGCCCGCGCTCGGGGCCGTCGGTGGCATGGCGATCTGGATGGGCGAATTCGACGAGGGGGAACGCTGGCTGCGCCGTGCCTGGGAGGTCGGCTCCGCACACGTCGAGCCCGCCACCGCCGTGCTCCTGCATCTGGCCAACGGCATGTTGCAGGCGGCTCGCGGGCGGCAGCGATCGGCTCTGGACGCATTCACGGCGGCAGCGCGTACGCAGTCGCTGCTCACCGGCGCGCACGCGCTCGCGCCGCGGATCGCCGGATGGCTCGCGACCACGCAGGCTCGGCTGGGAATGGCGGCCGAGGCGCGCGCGACGCTGGCCGCGTTCTCCCCCGAGCCGGGACGCGCGAGCGCCATCGCCAACGCGCGAGCATGGATGTGTCTCCTGGACCGAAACCCCGGCATGGCGTTGGAGGCACTCCACGGCATCCGGAACGCCACACCTCCGACCGAACCGTACAGCCTCGTCGAAGCGCATCTGCTCGCCGGCAACGCACACCTGCGCTCGGGCGATCGAGACGCCGCGGCAGCGGCTGCCGAAGCGGCTCTCACGGCCGCCGAGCCCGACCGGCTCGTCTTCCCGTTCGCCCTGACCGAGGCCGCGGAGTTGCTCGACGTGCTCCGGCACCACGAGACGGCGCATCGAGCCCTGCTCGCTGACATCGCCGACCAGCTGAGGGGCGAGTCGGCGCCGGGCGCGGACCGAGAGCCGCCGCCCCACTCCGACGAGCTCACCCCGAGCGAACTACGCGTCTTGGGATATCTCCCGACAAACCTGACGCGAGCCGAAATCGCGCATGAGCTCCACGTCTCGATACACACGGTCAACACTCACATCCGCAACATCTATGCCAAGCTCGGTGCGGGAGACCGGTCCGTCGCCGTGCAACGCGCACGCCAGTTGCGGCTGCTCTCCAACCGGCTTTCGCCGACGTCTCCGAACCACCTCAGGTCCGTACGGCCCAGGCCCGCGCCCTAATCGCCGGATTCCGGCGTGGCCGACTCACCAGGCGGGGCAGGACGCTCATCGTGTGGCCGCGCCGTCAAGCTTGTACACGATCCGGATAAGGGGCCGGCTCGGAGCGACCGCACTGTCCGCCTTCCCCACGATGGAGGCGGAGCTGGACGGCGACGAGACCGTGCTCACCGGCCCGCTTCAAGATCAATCAGCGGTGTTCGGTGTCGTCGCGCAGATCGAGGCCCTCGGCCTCGAACTCGTCGAACTGCGCCGGATCAGGCCGACGCCGCCGCAGACGTAGGCGCACGAGAGAAAGTCAAGGCTCCGAAACATATCAAGAGAAGTTCTAATACTAACGTGAAGTAAGATCATTTTCGGGAATTCCACCTGCGCATATACCATTCATGTAACGAAAACTTTCAGAAAGCCCTCCGTTGAGGCTCCTACAAGACTCCGGAACGGCATCTGTCTGAAACATTTCGAGGCTCCGGCCGCTGAAAGATTCAGCGCTCCGGGGCGCCCACGTAAGCGTCCGGGTACTGCTGTCGCAGCTTGCGGCAGGCATCGGCCGTGCCATGCGAACCCAGCGACAGGTCACCCCTTGACCGAACTCGCCCATGTCAGGTTTGCTCCGGCCCACATCCCTGTGAACCAGGCATTTCCCCTGTTTCGGGCGGCCTTGATCATCAGCGATGAGTCAGCCGTCCGCGCCTGACACGGAGAAGGGAACGGGTGATTCGTGGCAGGACTGGCAATGATCATCACGTTAGACCGCTCCAAGACCCGTTCGACACTTGTCGCGCCGACGGTGGCGGCGACGCTCTCGGCGGTCGGTGCGGTAGTGCTGGGAACCCCCCAGGCCGCCGCCGTCGCCGGAGTCGAGGACGATGGTGCCGACTGCACCGTGCCCGCCCTGCCCGACGCGGGATCCCTGCCCGACGCGGGATCCCTGCCCGACGCGGGATCCCTGCCCACCAATTCCCTGGACGGCCAAGGCCGACTGGAGATGCCGGCGGGAAGAGCTCAAGAATCGGGCGGAGAAGTTCGTCTACAGCGAGAAGCCCGGAAACCCGGCCAGCGTTGCGGGAACCGTCTCCAGCTCCACCATCACGGTCAACGTGCGCCAGAACGGCCGCACCGCATCCTTCTCCGCGAGCGTCCCGCTGCCGAGCGGCACGGGCCCCTTCCCGGCCGTCGTCTACAGCGGCATCGGCATCGGCATCGACACCAACACCATCGCCACCTGCAACGGCAGCGCCAACCAACGCTGGACTAAGGCATAGCAACTCCACGTGCATCGCCTTGCTGATCGATGTTCCAGAGGAGGAACAGGAATGATCGACAATGTCGTCCCCGACGGCGGACACCGCAAGCGCCCATCGGGTTTCCGAAACACTCTCATCATTGGCTCCGTGGGCGTCCTCAGCGCCGGCCTGGTCCTGGTGGGCATGTCCACCACGGCCAACGCCGCGAGCACGCTGGGTGCCTCGGCTCAGCAGAGCGGCCGTTACTTCGGCACCGCCATCAGCACCGCCCACCTCGGCGACTCGCAGTACACCACGATCGCCAACGCCGAGTTCAACATGGTGACGCCCGAGAACGAAATGAAGATCGACGCGACCGAGCCCAACCAGGGCCAGTTCAACTTCACCAACGGCGACCGCGTCTTCAACTGGGCCCGGCAGAACGGCAAGCGGGTCCGCGGCCACACCCTGGCCTGGCACTCCCAGCAGCCCGGCTGGATGCAGTCCCTGAGCGGCAGCGCGCTGCGCAACGCGATGATCAACCACATCAACGGCGTGATGGCCCACTACCGCGGCAACATCTACGCCTGGGACGTCGTCAACGAGGCCTTCGCCGACGGCAGCAGCGGCGGTCGCCGCAGCTCCAACCTGCAGAGCACCGGCAACGACTGGATCGAGGTCGCCTTCCGCACCGCGCGCGCCGCCGACCCCAACGCCAAACTCTGCTACAACGACTACAACACCGACAACTGGACCGCGGCCAAGACCCAGGGCGTCTTCCGGATGGTCCAGGACTTCAAACAGCGCGGCGTGCCGATCGACTGCGTGGGCTTCCAGTCCCACTTCAACGGCAACAGCCCCTACCCCAGCAACTACCGCACCACCCTGTCCAGCTTCGCCAACCTCGGCGTCGACGTGGCCATCACCGAACTGGACATCCAAGGCGGCTCGGCCACCACCTACGCCAACGTCGTGAACGACTGCCTGGCCGTGGCCCGCTGCGTCGGCATCACCACCTGGGGCGTACGCGACAGCGACTCCTGGCTCGGCGCCGGCGCCAGTCCCCTGCTGTTCGACAGCGGCGGCAACAAGAAGCCCGCTTACACCGCGGTCCTGAACGCCCTCAACGCCAGCCCGACGGTCAGCCCCACCCCAACGACCTCTCCGTCGCCGTCCACGTCGCCCAGCCCGTCGACGACGTTCCGGCTGCGTAACGAGGGCGCCGGCCGGTGTGTCGACTCGCCGAACAGCGCGACCGCCAACGGGACCCTGTTCCAGATCTTCGACTGCCACACCAACCCCAACCAGCGGTTCACCTACTCCGCCGGGAAGCGACTCGAGATCCTCGGCAAGTGCCTGGACTCCCCCACCGGCGCAGGCTCGGGAACCCGCGTCCAGCTGTGGGACTGCCACACCGGCACCAACCAGCAGTGGAACTTCAACACCAACGGCACCGTCACCAACGGAGCCAACAACCTGTGCCTGGCCGTCACCGCCACGACCAACACCAGCCCGGTGACCATCGCCACCTGCAACGGCAGCGCCAACCAGCGCTGGACCATGGCATAACCCGGGAACCTCCCCGATTCCGCGCCGGTCCAGGCGAGTCCCTGGACCGGCGCGCATGCCTCGTTGCAGGGTGTACGCCCCGGCCCGAGGATCACCGTGTCTTAGCGGCGCGGTGGCGCCGTGCAGCCGTGCGCCAAGCGGGAACGCGCCGATCGAGTTGGCCGCGGTGGCCAGCAAGTACAGGTCGCTCGGGCTGGGCCGACTCGCCTTGCGCAACGCGGGGAGCCTGGCCAGTATCGGCCTGCCGCGCTCGATGGGGGCGACCCTCGCCAGCGACGAGATGACCTGCGGATCGTCGGGGGCGGCCAGCCGTTCGATCGCGGCGATCACCGGGAGCCGGGCGTCCTTGGGTGGATTGGAGAAGTACCAGCGTGTGCTGGTCATGTGCAGCCAGCGCAGCGTGATCGTCGAGCCGTCGCGCACCCGCATCTCGTCGATCACCTCGGCGTAGTCGGACTACCGATCCACGCCCGTCCATGCGAAATACAGGCCGACGTCGCGGATGTAGGTGATCCGGGATCGATCGAGCGGGGCGAGGTCGGCGTCTTCCGCGCGGGCGACGAGGCGTTCCAGGGCGGCTCGGTCGCCGAGTTCGAAGGCTGTCGTGGCCGCGTCGATGAGCCGTACGCCACGCCGGGCCGGATCGGCGCTGAGGTAGGCGGCGCGCTCCAGCGCCTCGAGCGCGAGCCCCGCCGCGCCCCGGCGGCCGGCGCGAATCGCGGCGTCGGCGAGTTCGGCGGCGATGTCCTCGTCGTGGGAGGTCGCGGCGGCCGCCCGGTGCCAGATCCTGCGGCCGTCGCCCTCGGGCAGAAGCGCGGCGAGCGCGGCATGCGTGTCGCGTACCAGGTCGGCCCCGGCCGACTGGACGATGGCCGACCTGATCAGCGGATGCCGGAACCTGACGCGCATGCCGTCGGCCACCACCAGTCCCGCGCGGGTCGCCGGGACCAGCGCGGCCGCGTCGACCCGTGTGCCCGCCAGCAGCGAGGCGGCGGCGATGTTCTCCTCGATCGCGTCGCTCTCGTTGACCGCGGCGACCAGCGCCAGACTTCTGGTGTCGCCGGGCAGTGCGGCCATCGCCTGGGCGAACGCGTTCCAGCCGCTCGGTGAGGGGCAACCTGCTCGACGCGAGCACCTCCTGGTCCTGCCGGGACGCGAGCGCGGCGAACTCCATCAGCGCCAGCGGGTTGCCGGCCGCCTCCGCAAGCACCCGGGCGCGCAGCGCGACGCCCAGCTCGGGCGCCACCCTCGTGAGCAGCTCCGCCGCCGCCTGGTCGCTCAGCGGCGGCACCGTCAGCGCGGGCAGTCCCGAGGCGGCGATCCTCGCCTGGGAGTCGGCGTCGTCACGCAGGGTCGCCAGCAACACGATCGGGTCCGCGCGCAGTCGCCGGCCGACGAACGCGAGCGCCTCCCAGCTCGGCTCGTCCAGCCAGTGCGCGTCCTCGACGGCGAGCACGACGGGCGTCTCGCCCGCCAGCGCGGACAGCCGGTGCAGCACGGTCATCGCGGTGCGCAGCGGCCCGCCGTCGAAGTCGCCCGCCGCGAAGCCGGTCTCAGCGAAGCCGGTCTCAGCGAGCAGCCGGCGCAGTCCTTCGTACGGGACCTGGCCTTCGGCCGGCACGCCGGTCACGGTCAGCACGCGGGAGCCTCGGGCGACGGCCTCAGCGGTGGCGGCTCCGAGCAGCGCCGATTTGCCGATGCCCGCCGCGCCGCTCAGCACGAGCGCGCCGCCGCCCTCCTTCGCGCCGTCCAGCGATGCCAGCAGGGCCCGCAGTTCGGCGTCTCGTCCCACGAGGGCGTGCGGTGTCACTCCGCGATGTTCACACCGGATGCACACCACTGTCCAACTCGCTGCGTTTGTTCCGCACCGACGGATGTCGGCGGTCCAGCGCTGATCTCCTGCGGGTCGTTCACGGCCGGCGATCGCGTTTCATGTCCGCCTCGTACATGTGGCCCCGCCCGCCCAGCTCGGAGTGGCTGACACCGTATTTCCAAGGTCGAAACTTGCGATCGAGCCGCAGCGGCAGACAAGTCTGCTCGGGGCGGTCCGTCACCCGAGACCATACCTCTGGACTATCCGGATAAAGATCAGCAGCCAGGCGATGTCCGAGGTGCGGATTCTGATCACTTCTTTTTTCCCGGCTTGCCGTGCTTATCGGGCTTGTTGGGATGGTTCCCGTGATCTTTGTGGGCCTTGGTCTTGGAGCCTGGGCCCGGTTTCCGGGGGGTTCCACTTGATTCCTTGCGGGGCGAGACGTGTCGAGACGTATCGGGAACGCTACGCCTGCTTGCGGGCTTGTGCGTTGGGGTGGGGGTATGGGTGACGGGCTGCCGCGCGACCGAGGTGGTGACCTCGGGCAGAGGAGCCGCGGCGGCCAGGAGAGGGCTGCCCGTGGGTCGGGCCGGATGGGCGGTCGCGTACGCGACGACTCCCGTGACCAGCCCGCTCAGCACGACCGCGGCGGTGGCCAGGGCGGCCACCCGTCTCACCGGCGGTCGTGGACGTGCCGGGACCGGGACCGGGGCCGCGGCTGCGGCTGCGGCCGGGGCAGCGTCGGGCAGCCCACCCACCGCCGTGATGGTAGGTGTGGCCTCGGTGCGAGGACCGGCGTCGAGCGGAGAATCGGCGTGGGACAGGACCGAATGCAGGCGAAGTTCGACCTCGCCCGCGGTCATCCGCAGGGCGGGATCTTTGCGGAGCAGCCCGGCGATGATCGGCGCGAGGACGCCGGCCGCGCGCAGCGGCGGATGGTCGAACATGATGGCGCCCAGCGTCGCCAGCACGCTGTTGCGGTGAAACGGAGAAACTCCTTCTACCGCGAAGTAGAGGGTCGCGCCGAGCGACCACAGGTCGGACGCCGGCATTGCCAGACCGCCGGCGGCCCTTTCGGGTGCGATGAACGCGGGCGTGCCGATCAGCGCCCCGGTGCGGGTCAGCTGGGATTCGTCGTCGAGGGTGGCGATGCCGAAGTCGGTCAGCACGGCCCTGCCATACGCGCCGAGCAGCACGTTGTCGGGCTTCACATCACGGTGGAGCACCCCGGCGTGATGCGCGGCACGCAGCGCGTTCAGCACCTGCAGGCCGATCTTGGCGACCTGCCGCGGCGGCAGTGCCCCGTCCTCGCGTACGACGGAGCCCAGCGTGCGAGAGGGGACGAGCTCGAGCACGATCCACGGGTGCCCGGCATCTTCGAAAACGTCGTAGACGGTGACGATACTCGGGTGGTTCAGCCGCCCGGCCGCCCTGGCCTCGCGGAACGTGCGCACCGCGAACATCTCCTGCTCTGGCCCGGCCAACTCCGGAGGTGTGATCAGCTCCTTGACCGCGACGTCCCGTTCCAGAACCTCGTCCCGGGCCCGCCATACGGCCCCCATGCCGCCCCGCCCGACTTTGTCTATCAGCCGATAGCGCCCCGCTACGATCCGGTCCGTTTTCTCCGGCTCTGCCATGGGTCACCTGCTACCCATTACAGGCGTGTACAGGCTGGTACGGGATATCCGGTTGTGCCGGAGTTCACTGAAGACCGAGATCGAGCAGACCCCCGCCGAACTGACGCAGGACGTTCCGCCCGGCTCGGCCCCCTCCCACGGGAGCGGCGGGGGCGAGCGCGCCGTCGACGGATATGCCTTCGGTAGATCTTCCTGACCGGTCGGATGAACTGAAGGACGTAGGCTTTCAGATACGAAGTCGTCGTCCTGATCCCGCTGACATGGGATCCAACCATTGACACGCTTCGCGCCGTCCAGACCCCGCGGCTTGATGATCAAGCGCGGAGGGACCAGCCATGGACGCCACGACATTCCTCCTGAGCCACGAGGCAGGAGCTCTGCCGCTCACCTCGTCGGCAGGAGTCCCGGCGGGCAGCGGGCAACGTATCTGCGCCGCAAGGAGAAGATCATGACGAACGTACGCGCACAAGCAACCCAGACTCACGTCCAACAGGCCGCTCTCGCGGTCGGCGCCGTTTTCCTGCTTGTGGGGATCCTCGGCTTCATTCCGGGGATCACCACCCAGTACGACACGATGGAGGCGGCCGGCCACCACTCCGAGGCCCTGCTGTTCGGCATATTCCAGGTGTCGGTGCTGCACAACATCGTCCATCTGCTCTTCGGCGTGGCGGGCATCGCGATGTCCCGCACCTGGGCCAACGCCCGCGCCTACCTCATCGGCGGCGGGGTCATCTACCTCGTGCTGTGGGTTTACGGCCTGCTCATCGGCCACGACAGCGCCGCCAACTTCGTACCGGTCAACAACGCCGACAACTGGCTGCACCTGCTCCTGGGCCTCGGCATGATCGTCCTGGGCGTGCTGCTGACCCGCCGCCGTACGAGGCCGCGGACGCACAGGACGAGCGCATGAACGGACCGGAACTGCCTCAAGCCCGCGGGCCGCTGTCGGCCGGCGTGATCGCGGCACTCACGCTCGGCCAACCGCCGCCGCGCGTCGGCGGAGCCGACCCTCTCGGGGAAGACCTGCAACTCGCCCTCTACCTCTGCTACGAGCTGCACTACCGCGGATTCGACGGCGTCGGCGACGAACTGGAGTGGGATCCAGACCTGCTGCGGACGCGCGGCGAGCTGGAACGGCTGTTCCTGGCGGCGCTCCGGGGCGGTGTCGCCGGCGGCGACGACGTCACAGGGGCGATGGAACAGCTGTCCATCGAGCCGATCGAAGCGGAAGGGGTCTCGCATCATCTGCGCGACGACGGCGAACTGTGGCAGCTGCGCGAATACATCGTGCACCGGTCGATCTACCACCTGAAGGAGGGCGACCCGCACGCCTGGGTCATCCCCCGGCTGCAGAGCGGCGCCAAGGCCGCGCTGGTGGCGGTGGAGTTCGACGAGTTCGGCGGCGGGCGGGCCGAGCGCATGCACGCCCGGCTGTTCGCCGACCTGATGGACGAGCTCGGGCTCGACTCCTCCTACGGGGCCTACCTGCGGGTGGCGCCCGCCGAGATGCTCGCGGTCGTCAACATGATGTCGATGTTCGGCCTGCATCGCAGCCTGCGCGGAGCGCTGGTCGGGCACTTCGCGGCGGCCGAGATCACCAGCTCGCCCGGCGCCCGGCGGATGGCGCGGTGCCTGGCCAGGCTGGGTGTCGACCCGCTGTTCTACACCGAACACATCGAGGCCGACGCCGTGCACGAGCAGGTGATGCGGCGCGACGTCATCGGCGACCTGCTGCGTCGCGAACCCGATCTGGCCACCGACGTCGTCTTCGGAGCACAGGCCACGGAGTGGCTGGAAGGACGCTTCGGCGAACTCGTGCTTGACCGATGGCGATCCGGCCGCAGCTCACTGCTACTCCAGTCCTCGGGCCTGGGAAACCGCTTCCCCGTGATGCCGTGACCGCCATTCCAGCCGCTGCAGGCCACCGCGCGCGGCACGAACGCCGAGCCCGCGTACGCGGCGGCACTATCGCCTATACGACCGCAGGCACCGGCGAGCCCCTCCTGCTCATCCACGGACTCGGCGCCTCGCGCCGGACGTGGAACCACGTCATCGACGGCCTCGCCACCGCTTACACCGTCATCGCCCCTGACCTGCCCGGCCACGGACAATCAGATGCACCGGCCGGTGACTATTCCCTGGGCGCGCTCGCCGCATCGCTCCGCGACCTGCTCATCGTCCTCGGCCATCCCTCCGCGACCGTCATCGGCCACAGCCTCGGCGGCGGCGTCGCCCTGCAGTTCGCCTACCAGTTTCCCGAGCGCACCCAGCGGCTCGTGCTGATCAGCAGCGGTGGCCTCGGCCCACAGCTCACCCCGATTTTGCGTGCCGCGACCCTGCCGGGCGCGCGAACCGTGGTCGCGGGACTGGCCCTGATACCTCGATCCCTCACCCGGCGAGTCCTATCCGTGGTGTCGTCGATCGCGCCCGCCCTCCTTCCCCGGACCGACGCCGCCCCGGTCGCCGACACCCTGCGCCGCCTGACCCATGCGGGGCAGCGCCGCACCTTCATGCTTACCGCCCGGACCGTCATCAACTGGCGTGGGCAGTCCGTCAGCGCGACCCAGCACCTGCGGCAACTCGCCGGCCTGCCCGTACTGCTCGCCTGGGGCAGCGACGACACGACCATTCCGCCGCAGCACCACAGAGCCGTAGCCGAAATGCTGACCGATCCGCACCTGTTCGAGATCGACGGCGCCGGTCACTACCCACACGAGACCGCCGCCGATCGGCTTCTGCCCGCGCTGCGCCACTTCCTCGATACCACGGCGCCATTCCACTACACCGAAGCCCGCTGGCGCCGGCTACTCACAACCCGGGAAGAAGACGCACCGCACGCCGGCCGCCATCCTCCAGGGCCCGGCCACCGCACCCCTTAAACAGATCGCCCTGCAGAGCCCCCGGGATCGGGACCAGCCATCGGGAACGTAACAGCCCTCAGTCGGTGAAGAAATCGGCGAGTGCGGACGCGAGGGCGTGGGGCGCCTCCTCGGCCATGTGGTGCCCGCAGTCGATGCCGCGGCCGCGCACATCCGAGGCCCAGTGTCGCCAGATCTCCCGCGGGTCGCCGTAGAGATCTTCCAGGTCGTCCCGCAGCGACCACAACGCCAGCACCGGGCAGCTCAGCTGCGCACCCGCCGTCCGGTCCGCCTCCTCGTGGTGGCGGTCAAGCGTCAGCCCGGCCCGATAGTCCTCCAGCATTGCCCGCACCACCTGCGGGTTCCTGGTGGCCTCGCGCCACTCGCGGTAATTGTCCGCCCCCATGGACCGCAGGTCGCCGTGATACCACGCGTCGGGGTCAGCGGTGATGACACGCTCGGGAATGTCGGGCTGGGCGTAGAAGAACCAGTGCCACCAGCGCGTCGCGAATTGCGCGGTGATGCGCGACAGATGCTCGCTGATGGGAATGCCGTCCAAAAATGCCGCGCGCCGTACGGCGTGGCCGTGATCGAGGACCAGGCGTAAGGCCACATAGCTGCCCCGGTCGTGCCCGGCCACGGCGAAGCGGGGCTGCCCGAGGGCCTTCATCACCGCCAGCATGTCTCCGGCCACGGCACGCTTGGAGTAGCCGGCGTGATCGCTTGTCGGGGCCGGCCCGCGGGAGCGGCCGTATCCTCGCAGATCCGGGCAGACCACACTGAAACCGCGCTCCACGAGTAGGGGCGCCACCCAATGCCAGGTCGCCGACGTACGCGGATGGCCGTGCAGCAACAGCACCGGCGGACCGTTCCCACCGTAACGAACGAAGATCGACGCATCGCCGACGTCCATGATCTCGCTGTGGAAGCCGTCGAACACTGCTCCTCCTGGTGATCTGTTCGGCCGTTCAGGGCTGGCGATCGCGTTTCATCTCCGCCTCGTACACGTGGCGCCGCCCGCCCAGCAGGGTGTTCCGGGCATCGCGTTCCAGGGCGCGGAAGACGGCGTAGTAGCCCTCGTCGTACGCCTCGACGATCTGGAAGGTCCACTGGCCCGGGATGACGTCGCGGCCCACCAGTTCGCTGACCAGCCGGTCGGCCATCTCCGCGTGCCCGGCCTCGCGCAGCAGTTCAACGGCCCGATCAAGGGCCAGGTCGGCCTGGCCGGTCAACTGGTGGAAGGCGTACAGGTGGCCTCTGGCCCGCTCGATGGTCTCCAGCGCGTCGGTCAGGACGCCGACGCCCTCAACGGTGGCGTCCTTGGCGCCTTCAGGCCGCGCATGTGATGGATCAGGTGTGTACGCCATGATCGCGGCCTACCCGGTCCACGGCCGCCAATGCATCGTCGGCGCCGACGGCCCTGGTGGCCGGGTTCTTCTTATTCACCATCGTCCCCTCGAGAGCTGAGTTGTGCTTGTTCGCGCTCGTCCTCGGACATCTTGCGGGTGTCCCTCGGCTCGGCGTACGGCTCCTCAGAAGCCGGTTGACCAGCGGCGATAGCCCGGCCACGAGCGATCTCGGCGTCGAATTCCACCCCCAGCAACACCGCGATATTGGTGATCCACAACCAGATCAGGAACACGATCACGCCCGCGAGCGCGGCATAGGTCTTGCTGTAGGAGGCGAAGTTCGCCACGTAGAAGCCGAACGCGACCGAGGCGGCGATCCAGCCGACGACCGCGACGATGCTGCCCGGGGTGATCCACCGCCAGCCGGGCGGTTTCACGTTGGGCGCGAACCAGTACAGCAGCGCCAGCACGATGATCATCATGATCACCAGGACCGGCCACTTGGCGATGTTCCACACCGTCACAGCGGTCTCGCCGGCGCCCAGCAGCCGTCCGGCCTGCTCGGCCAGGGATCCGGTGAACACCACGGCGACCGCCCCGGCGGCCATCATCACCACCAGCACCGCGGTGATGGCCAGCCGCAGGGGCAGGGTCTTCCAGATCGGCCGGCCCTCGGGCATCTCGTACATGATGTTGGCGGCGCGCATGAAGGCCGCGACATAGCCCGATGCCGACCACAGAGCCACGGCGATGCCGATGATCGTGGCGATGCCGGCCGCGCCCTGGCTGCTCTGCAGGTTCTGCAGCACCGTGTCGATGATCTGCTTGGCCGGGCCGGGGGCGATGGCGCTCAGGTTGTCGGAGATCGGCTTGGTCGCCGACTGCCCGAACAACCCCAGCAGGGACACCACCGCCAGCAGCGCCGGGAAGATCGACAACACGGCGTAGTAGGTCAGCGCGGCGGCCCAGTCGGTGACCTTGTCCTGCTGGAATTCCTTGACGGTGCGCTTGAGCACCCCCCACCACGAGCGCTTGGACAAATCCGTGGGACTCTGCGGCACGTTCGCGGCCCGCAGGTCGTTCTCACCGCTCATCCTGCTCCGATCTGGTCCGCGCTCGCCCCGCCGCTGCTTCTGTAGCCCTCCGTCTGCCCCTCGAACTCGTGCGTAACCGATGCGGTTCTACGGCCGAAGAAGATCTTGACAGGTAGCACTCGTCCGGCGGGCCGTCCGGTCATCGCAGCCGTGGCAGCACCTGGGAGGCGTAGAAGTCGAAGAAGCCCTCGGCGTCCGGGCCGATCTGGCAGATGTAGACCTCGTCGAAGCCGGCGTCGAGATATTGCCGGATGGCTTCGATGTGCACCTCGGGATCCGGCCCGCAGGGGGCCTTCAACGACTCGGGTGTCACGAGCTGGGCGAGCTGCTCGAAATGGCGTGGCAGCGGCAGCAGCTGCGACGCCTCCCCGCCGATGCCGTCATTGGGCCAGAGCCGATATGCGGTCTTACGCGCCTCGGCCTCATCGGGGCCCCAGCACACCTTCATGCCGGCCACGCTCGGCTTGCCCTCGCCGCCGGCCTTGTGGAAGGCGTCGACCATCTCCGCATCGGGCGCGACCGACACGTAGCCATCGGCGATGCGGCCCGCCAGCTCCACCGCCTTGGGGCCGAACCCGGACACGTACACGGGCGGCGGCTGGTCGGGCAGGGTGTAGATGCGCGCGGTGTCGACGTCGAAGAAGTCGCCCCGGTGGGTGACGAGGTCTCCCGTCCACAGGTCGCGCATGACCTGGATGGCTTCTTCGAGCATCGCCAGGCGTTCCTCGGCCGGCGGCCACGCATCGCCCAGGATGTGCTCGTTGAGCGCTTCGCCCGAGCCGACGCCGAGCCGGAACCTGCCGTCGAGCAGCACCTGGGCAGTGGCCGCGGCCTGGGCGATGATGGCTGGATGGATGCGCATGGTCGGGCAGGTCACGGCCGTCATGACGGGCAGTGACACCACCTGGGAAAGGGCGCCGATCACCGACCAGACGAACGGGCTGTTGCCCTGCTCGTCGATCCACGGGTGGTAGTGATCCGAGATCCACAACCCCTCGAACCCTGCGCGTTCGGCAAGCTGTGCCTGACGCACCAGTTCTTTCGGGCCGTGTTCCTCGCTGGACAGGAAGTAGCCGAAGGTCGTCATGACCGCCCTTCTGCCCTCTCCAGCGCCACGGACGCATGCCCGCCCCGGCTCATGTCCCTCCGCCTACGCTTCCTCCAGCGCCGGCGAAGGCGGCCCTGCGGGCAGATCACGCTCAGCGAACATGTCGATCAGCCGGCGAACCGGCGTGGCCGCCTCGGTGGGGTAGCGGAAATGTTGATCAGTGTTGAGCTCATAGCGGTTGTGCCGCCCAACGCGCTCCCGGCTGAGATAGCCGGCCTCGTGCAGGTCGTTGACGATCGTCTGCACCGTGCGTTCAGTGATGCCGATCGCGGCGGCGATGTCGCGCAGCCGTATCTCGGGCTTGCGGGCGATCTCCAGCAGCACCCGGGCATGGTGGGTGAGGAAAGTCCACCGGGGCGGCTCGATGCCGGATGGCACGGGGTCGGGCTGCGTAGGGCTCACGGTTCACGCTTTCGGTCGCTCCAACGAACAACAGAGTGGCGGACGGTGTCAGGATGGTGACGTCTCCCAGTTTAAGGTGAAGCACCTTTCATGTAACACCCTTCAAGCGTTACTCTGGCTGTAGGTCGCGCCCGCCTGCCGCGGCCAGCAGGGAGAGGCGGCACTACGCATGCCGGACAGCCCATCGAAATCCGCCGAGAATCTGATCGGCGACCAGCGCGTCGCGCAACATCTGGTCATGGGCACCTGCGATCTGGGCGACCGCGGCACGTTGATCAACGTCGCCGGTGAGCTGGACGCCACCAACACGGCCGCCTTGTCCCTCTACCTCGGCGAAGCGCATCCCGACGCCGCCCGCACGCTGGTGCTCGATCTGACCGAGCTGACCTTCATCGACAGCACCGGCCTGCGCGTACTGCTGGATCTGCATCGCGGTGCGCAAGCGCACGGCGGCAGCCTGCACCTGGCCACCTCGCAGCCGCACGTCATCCGCGTGCTGGAGATCACCGGGGTCGACCGGCGGCTGCACACACATCCCACGCTCCGAGAAGCTCTCGCGGCCGTAGCGTCAAACGCCGCCTGAGCACTCGATACGACGTCAACAACTCACTCGCGATCGGTCTGCCGACCGTGTGACGATGCGGGCATGAGACTCGGCCATCTCGGGCTGCCGGTCGTCGACCTGGATCGCAGCCTCGCCTTCTACGCCGCTCACTTCGGCTTCGACCCGACCACGGCGACCCGCTACCCCGACGGCACGGTGATCGTACGCAACGCCGACGGCTTCGACCTGGCACTGCACCCCGTGGAGTCAGCCACGACCCGGCCGGAATTCCTCCACTTCGGATTCCGCCTGTCCTCTCCCGAGGAGGTGCACTCGAAACAAGCGGCGATCTCGGCCGCCGGAGTTCAGGCGGTGGAGGAGTGTGTCGAACCCGCGCTCGTGTCGTTCAAGTGCCTCGACCCAGATGGATGGCCGGTCGAGGTCTATTGGGAGCCCTAGCCGGGGTCGAGGCCGCCGATCACCGATGACCGGACATCACCACAGGGCCTGATTCACCGTCCAGGAACAGTGGAATGTGCCTCGCCTTCCGTCAGGATGGCAAGCAGACAGGCGGGGCCGTGGGATCACGACGGGGTCCCGGTTCGGGCGCGCTCGACGTACGCGGCATGGTGCCGGATTGGGCAGGGGGCGTGATGATCACGGTTTCGTGGATCGGGCGCGCTGATCGGCCGGGTCCAGCCTGGCGCGGGTGGCGGATGTCCGCGCGGGCCGTGGCGTTGACCGGGTGGATCGTGGCGGTCGTGGCGGCGGCGGTCGCGGTAGGGATGGTGCTGGCGTTACGCCGTTCCGGTGGACCGGTGCCGCAGGTGTATCTGGACAACGTCTGGCCGGCGCTGGTGCTGCCCGGGGCAGGTCTGCTGCTGGTCGGCAGGCCTCCCTATCGGGCCATCGGCAGGCTGTTCGTCCTTGCCGGGGTGGGTGCGGGCCTCGCGGCATTCGGGTTCGCGTTCGCGGCGTGGGCCGTGCATCGTCCCGGCCTCTACGGCTGGGCCGGGGCGGGGGTCTGGGCAGGTAAGTGGATGTGGATGGCCGGACTGTTGCCACCGCTGGCGATGCTGTGGCTGCCGGAAGGGCGGGTCCGGGGCTGGCGGCGAGGCGCGGTCGTCGCGGCCGTGGTGGCGATCGGGGTCCAGGCCGTGTTCTCGGCGCTGTCGGGGTCGACGAGCACGGACCCGATCACGGGCGCCACTCTGGCGCTGCCCAATCCGCTGGCCGTGAGGTGGCTGGAGCCGCTGGCCTGGCCCCTGCTCGTGGTGACCTTCGCGATACCGATGGCGGCGCGGCTCGCGGGCGCCGTGTATCTGACCTGGCGCTGGCGGCGGGCGGCCGGACGGGCGCGCAGCCGCCTGGCGGTGCTCGGCGTGGCCGCCTGGGCCGTGGTGCTGCCCTGGGCGGAGATCCCGGTCGCCGGACAGTGGCTGGATATGGGGGTCGTTCCGGTGTTCGCGGCGACGGTGACGGCGGCCCTGCTGCGGTACGGGGGCGGCGACGTCGACGGGGTTCTCGGCCGCAGCTATCTGTGGGCCAGTCTGACCACCTGCGTCGTGGCGACGTACCTACTGGTGGTGACCGTCCTCGGGGCGCTGGTGCAGCGCGCGGCGGGGGCCAGCCTGGCGGTCGCGGCGAGCGGGGTGGTGGCGCTGCTGGTGGCGCCGTTGCGGACGCGCTTGCAACGCAGTGTTGACCGCCTGCTGTATGGTGCGCGCGCCGATCCGTACGCCAGCGTGGCGGCGTTGTCGCGGCGATTGGAGGGCGGCATGTCCCCGGACGAGGTCCTGCCGGCCGTGGCGCGGACGATCACCGACGAGCTGCGGCTGCCGTACGCGGCCTTCCACCTGACCGGCCACGACGGCTCCGACGGCCCCAACGGCGAGGTCGCGGTCGCGGTGGCCGAGCATGGAACGCCCGGCGGGGATCTGATCGTGCTGCCGGTGGAGTATCTCGGCGCCCAGGTCGGCAACCTGGTCGTATCCACCGGCGGCCACGGCGTGGTGTTGCGGGCGGCCGAGCGCCGGCTGCTGGCCGACCTGGCCCGGCAGTCGGGCGCGGCGGCGCATGGTGTGGCCACCTTGACGCAGTTGCGCCGCTCCCGGGAACGACTGGTCGCGGCCCGAGAGGAGGAGCGCCGGTCGCTGCGGCGGGAGCTGCACGACGACCTGGGCGCGATGCTGACTGGTGTGGCGCTTGGCGTCGACGCCGCCGGCAATCACGTGCCGGTGGGATCGCCGGCCGCCGAGCAACTGGGCCGCGTACGCGCGGTCGTGTCGGCCGCCGTCGACGATCTGCGGCGGATCATCGACGGGCTACGGCCACCCGCCCTGGACGAGGTGGGGCTGGTCGGCGCGATCCGTGACCGGCTGCTCACCCTGTCCGACGACGCGGGGCCCGACACCGAGGTGCGGGCGGATCCGCTACCGGCACTTCCACCCGAGGTGGAGGTCGCCTGCTACCACGTGGCCGTCGAGGCCGTGCACAACGCCGTACGGCACGCCGGCGCCGGCCGGGTGACCGTGACGCTTGCCATGTCCGGCGACCGGCTCGACTTGGCCGTCACCGACGACGGGTGCGGGATCACGGCCGCCGCCGGTGACCCTGGGCACGGATTGGTGACCATGCGGCAACGGGCGGAGGAGATCGGTGGTCGGTTCAGCGTGACGACCGGCCCTGGTGGTACCGCGATCTCCGCGACCTTCCCCACGGGCGGCCGGCGATGAGTGAGCCGCTGCGGGTCCTGCTGGTCGACGATCACCCGGTCGTACGTGACGGGCTGCGCCGGCTGTTCGATTCGGCGGGCGGCGTCCAGGTGGTGGGGGAAGCCGGGGACGGCGACACGGCAGTCCGGCTGGCGGCGGAGCTGCGGCCTGATGTGGTGCTGATGGACCTCGCCATGCCCGGCGTGGACGGGGTGGAGGCCACCCGCCGGGTGAAGGCGGCGTCGGCGGACACCGCTGTGCTCGTACTCACGATGTCGGACAGCGACGCCTCGCTGGTGGCGGCCGTGACCGCCGGGGCCAGTGGGTACGTGCTGAAGGGCGCCGCACAGCAGGACCTGCTGCGCGCGACCCGGGCGGTGGCCGACGGCGAGGCGATGTTCGGCGCTGGTGTGGCCCGCCGGCTGCTCCACCTTCTCAAGGCCGCTCACCCGACCGGCGACGTCTTTCCCGAGCTGAGCGCCCGCGAACGGGAGATCCTCCAGCTGATGGCCCGCGGGCAACGCAACCCGGAGATCGCCCACCGGCTGGTGATATCGGAGAAGACGGTACGCAACAACGTGTCCACGATCCTCACCAAGCTGCATGCCGCCGACCGAGCCCAGGCCGTGGCACGTGCCCGCGACGCGGGCCTCGGCTCACCGATTCCGCCCGAAACCGGGACCGCCTAAATCGCGCCCGACTGAAACACGGTCCCGGCTGAAACCGGGACTGGTGCCTCTGCCCAACGGGACGCCGCCACGACAGCGTGCCGGACATGGACATCGAAGCAACGCACGAACGAACAACGCCGATCGGCGAAGGCGACCGCTGGTCTCGCCGGCGTCGGTGGGCGATCCGCCTCTGGTACGGCGTACTCGGCCTGTGGGCCCTGTCGATGGCGCGCGGCATCGTCTACCTGTCCTTGGGAATGGCCGACCCCGGCGAACGGTTCGTCTCAGGATCGGTGACCGCATGGAAGCTGCTGGCCACCGGCGGCGTCCTGGTGATCTGCTGGACGGGTGGCCGGTCCGTCGTCGCCTTCCACGCGCTCGTGGTCGGCTGGACCGCATGGCTGCTGTCAGAGCGCCTCGTAGCCGTGCCTGACCCGGATCAGACGCCGGCCCTCACGGCTGTCGCGACGATCGTGATCTGGCTGCTGCCGCTGGTGCTGCTGGTGCCGGACCGCCGCCGGCTCCTCCGCCTGCGGCTGCGGCCCAGCGCGATCATGCTGCCGCTCGCACTGGCCGCCGCCATCCCGTTGGTGATCTACGCCGTGCACTACGGCGCCCTGTCGACAGGCGGCAATGGCGGTACGGCCGCCCACTATGACGCGTGCGGGCTCGGTGCCGTCCTGGCCGCGCAGGCCGTCTTCGCCGCTCTCAGACCACGGGACAATCGCTGGCTGCCGCGAATCGTCGCGTTCGCTGGGGGATGGATCGGTCTCATGGCGATCATCTGGCCCGGCGACGTGACCAGCCCCGGCCGCGTCTGGGGCGCCGCCCTGATCTGCTGGGCAGTGCTGTTCGCGACCGCCGCCGAGTTGGAAGCCAGACGCGGCCCCGACCACGATGCGCCGACGGCCTGTTGACGAGGCGACATGTGATCAATGGGACCGTGAGCACCCCCTGCCGCGACCGGTCCTGGGCGGCAGACCAAACGGGCCACCCCCCTCTCGGAGGCGACCCGTCCACACTGCCGTTACGGCTACTGATCAGCTACTGATCAGCGCTTGCCGCCGTAGTATCCGCCCAGTTCGTCACGGTAGGCGGGGTCCTTGAATGTGGTCTCGTCGTACTTGGGCGCGTTCTTGATCTCTTCCTTCGTACGGGAGACGAAGACGCGCTGTCCCTGCGGATCGATCTGCGTGATGGTGCCGGCCGGAAGAACGACCTTCTGACCGAAGATCCACGGGCCGGTGTCGACGACGACATAGCTGTCGCCCACCTCATACGTGGACTCGTCGACCGAACCGATCTTGCCGTCGGTGGCCTCCACCGCATATCCGGTGACATCCACGATCCCGTTCGGGTCGTGCACGTCCTGCCGGTAGCTCCACAGGTTTTCGTTGGGCTGCATTCGCTGCCTTCCGTTGGTTGACGCGTCCCCTGACGGTGACGCGTCCGCACTACATCCCCTGCCCCGCCATATGAGGCCAAACGTCCCGTGCCTACTGTTGGGCGCTGGGGACGGACAGCGGGTGCGCCGGAGCGTCGGCCTTGGCCTTGTCCATGCGCTCACCGAGGTCCTTGAGCTCGTTACGGCCCATCGCCTCGCGGACCTGCGGGAACCAGTCCTGCTCCTCTTCCTTCACGTGATGGCGCACGTTCTCCATCAACACCGTCACCTTGGCGTCGAAACGCTCGTCCTTGGGGTCGAGCTTCTCCAGCTCCGCCAGTATCCAGACCACCACGTGGTGTTCCTCGACGCTCTCCAGCACGTGATCGGTGGTCTGCGGAACCTTGGCTCGCGCGGCGGGGTAGAAGATCTCCTCTTCGATGTAGGTGTGGGTGACCAGCTCTTTGGTGATCTTGTCGACGAGGCGGCGCTTCTCGGTGTAGGCGCGTTCGCCGGCCTTCTCGAACTGCTTGAACAGACCCTCAACGACCTTGTGATCTTCTTTCAAAAGCACGATTGCGTCCATGAGCTACCGCTGCCCATCGGCCGCCAAGTAAACGGGGACATCCAGTACAACCCCGCGTGCCGCAGCTCAGGAGGCTCTGGCTGGGTCGGCCCGCACGGGTTTGCGCGCCTTGTCCCGGCGTCGTTTGTCGCGGGCGTAGACCACTGCCGACTTTCCTTCGCCCAGGCCACGGCGATCCAGGTCGAACAGTGTCGTCGCGGCCATCAAGTCGCTGAGCTTGGCGTAACCGTAGCTGCGGGCGTCGAAATCCGGGCGTTGCTCGGTGAGGATGTGCCCCACGTTGGCCAGCGTGGTCCAGCCGTCGTCGTCCGAGGACGCCTCAACGGCGTTGCGGAGCAGAGTCACCAGCGCGGCATCTCCCTTGAGCGTCGCGGCGGATGCTCGCGGGACCGGGCCGGACAGTGTGTCCAAGGGGGTGGCGCTCTGGGCGTAGGTGAGATTCTCGATGTAGATGAACTTGTCACATGCCGCGACGAAGGGCTTGGGCGTCTTGCGCTCGCCGAAGCCGTACACCGTGAAGCCGGACTCGCGGATCCGGACGGCCAGGCGGGTGAAATCGCTGTCACTGGAGACGAGACAGAATCCGTCGAAGCGCCCTGAATACAACAGATCCATCGCATCGATGATCAGCGCGGCGTCCGTGGCGTTCTTGCCGGTGGTGTACGCGAACTGCTGGATAGGCTGGATGGACTGGGTGAGCAACTGATCCTTCCAGCCTCTCAGGTTCGTGCCCGTCCAGTCGCCGTAGGCGCGCTTCACCTGGGCCGTACCGTACTTCGCGACCTCGGCCAAGAGGAACTCGATGATCGCGGGCTGGGCGTTGTCGGCGTCGATGAGCACCGCCAGCTTCGCCGCGTCCTCCCCCGCCATGGCACCCCTTCCTGACCGTATCCCTGTCATGCGGTGCCGGGATGCCCGGACGACATCCGCATTGTCCCCCACTTACCCGTTTCATCCATGAATGATCCTTCGGCTATTGAAGGATCTGCGGGGGCACGCTCATCGCTTCTGGTGATAACGGCATGATTCTTTGCTCATTTCCCCGCCCCAGGCCAGGGAGGACACTGAGGCTCCAAGCCGCCGGAGACGGCGCCCGCCTGCACGAGGTCATGGCGTTTCCGGCGTGATTGGACGAAGTTGGAGGCAGAACAGATGCGTATCACCTCGATAGTGCTGGTCTTGTGGCTGATCGCCGGCGCCATTGCCGCGGCCCAACGCGGCTACTACACGGGACCGGTCCGCAACTGCAATCAGGTGGCCACCATCGCGGTGACGATCCTGGCAGGACCGCTCAATTACCTCGGCATGAACCCGAAGATCGCCTGCCAGACGCCTCAGCCCAGCAAGTAGCCGCAGGAGCCGCGACCTGCGCCCCGTCGCCCGCGGTCATCGAGTTCAGTGATGACCTGGCCTGGATCTGCTCATTTCCCCGCCTCCCCCGAAAAGGGACACTAACCGCAGATCGAATCTGTGTTCAGGCCGGAGACCCTCCGATGAGAATCGCCATGATCACCGTGAATCAGCCCGCAAGGCTGACCGACCTGGCCGCCGAGCTGAACGGGCAAGGCCACGAGATCAGCATCTACGCGCGGCGCGAATCACCGGGCAGAAACCGGACCGTCCTGGCCCCCGGCGTGCTCGTCGACCACCTGCCCGCAGGCCCGCAACACCCCCTGGAGGACGCCGAACTGCTCCCCCACCTCACCGAGTTCGGGCAGCAGCTGGCCACCCACTGGGCAATACGTCCCCCCGACGTCCTGCACGCCCACGGCTGGCAGAGCGGCCTGGCCGCCCTGTCCAGCGCCACCGAGATCCCCATGCTGCAAAGCCACGTTCATCTCGCCGGCCGCGACACCGACCGGCAGGCCCAGGCCCGGTTGGAGGGGGCCCTCAGCCGCACAACCGCGGCCAGCACCGTCGCCTGCAGCCAAGACCAGGACGACCTGGCCCACCTAGGTGTCCCACGCTCCCGCATCCACGTCATCCCCTGGGGCGTGCGCCTCCCCCCGCTCACCCGATGGCACCTGACCCGCCCGAACCGCAAGTATCGGCGCCTGCTGATGCTCACCGGGCCCGACACCGGCGCGGACCAGGCCGTGCGGGCGCTTTCCCGCATCCCCGAGGCCCAGCTCGTCATCGCCGGCGGCCCCGAGCCGGCGGCCCTGGAAACCGACCCCGCCGCCAACCGGCTGCGACTGCTCGCCAAAGCGGAAGCCGTCGACGACCGGCTGCTGCTGCTCGGGCGGGTACCCACATCGCACCTGCCCCGGCTGATCCGCTCGGCCGATCTGATGCTGGCCCTGGAATCGCACGACCCCTATGCCGTCGACGTACTCCAGGCGATGGCCTGCGGCATCCCAGCCCTGGCCGTCCGCTCGGGCGGCCATCTCGACACCGTCCTCGACACCGTCACGGGAATTCTGATCACCGAAACGGCTCCACCCGCCCTCGCCGCCCGAATGCGTGTCCTGCTCGCCGACCCCACCCTGCTCCAGGCCATGGGCTTCGCGGCCCGAGACCGCGCCCGCGCCCGTCACTCCTGGAGCCGCATCGCCTCCCAAACCCACGCCCTGTACCAGAAGATCACCGCGCGCAGCAGCTGAAGACGGCGGCTCGGCCTCCATGCCCATGCCGGTCCGGTGATCACGTCCCTGCGGCCATCTGGGGCAGGACCCCGACTCCGGAGCCGGCCGCCTGGTCGGCAACGTCCGAATACGCAAATGAGCCCGGCTACAGGGTCCTTCGATCCTGTAGCCGGGCCTTCGTCATTCGCGATTCAAAGCCGCGGGAACCGTCAGCCGGTCACTGGGAAATCCCTGTTGACCGGGATGGGCCTGGGCGCCGGCAGTAGCCCGCCATGGTGGTGATGGTGGTGGTGATGGTGGTGTCGGTGGTGGTGATGGTGCCGGTGGTGATGGTGATGGTGGTGCGTCGGCGTCGGCGTCGGCGTCGGCGTAACGGTCGGCGTGGGCGTGGGCGTGACCGTCGGGGTCACCGTCGGCGTGACCGTCGGGGTCACCGTCGGCGTGACCGTCGGCGTCACGGTCGGCGTGACCGTCGGGGTCACCGTCGGCGTGACCGTCGGCGTCACCGTCGGCGTCACGGTCGGCGTCACGGTCGGCGTCACGGTCGGCGTCACGGTCGGCGTCACGGTCGGCGTCACGGTCGGCGTGACCGTCGGCGTGACCGTCGGCGTCACGGTCGGCGTCACGGTCGGCGTCACGGTCGGCGTCACGGTCGGCGTGACCGTCGGGGTCACCGTCGGCGTGACCGTCGGCGTGACCGTCGGCGTCACGGTCGGCGTCACCGTCGGCGTCACCGTCGGCGTGACCGTCGGCGTCACGGTCGGCGTCACGGTCGGCGTGACCGTCGGGGTCACCGTCGGCGTCACGGTCGGCGTGACCGTCGGCGTGACCGTCGGCGTGACCGTCGGCGTGACCGTCGGCGTGACCGTCGGGGTCACCGTCGGGGTCACCGTCGGCGTGGGCGTGATGATCGGGCAGTCGTCGGCCGTGATCGTGTTGGTGTCGAGGCTGACCTGACCATTACGGGCCAGCACCCGGCCGCTGATGGTGGTGCCGGTCGTCACCGAGATCGACGTCAGGGCAAGGATGTTGCCCACGAAGTGGGACGCGGTTCCCAGCGTCGCGGAGCTGCCGACCTGCCAGAAGACGTTGCAGGCTCGGGCGCCGCCGATGAGGTTGACGTTGCTGGCCGATCCGGTGATCAGCGTGGAGGCGATCTGAAAGATGAAGACGGCGTTGGGATCACCTTGAGCGTCCAAGGTGAGCGTGCCGGTCAGTGCCAACGACGAGGTCGACTTGTAGACGCCTGGCACGAGCGTACGACCGACGAGGTCACCCATGACACTGGTCGCCGGGGTCCGTCCCGCGGCGTCGTTGTACGCGGTGGTCAGGTCGGATTGCGCTTGAAGCGCGACGGCATCGGCCACGTGCTGAGCGCCGATCACGATGCCGGGAGGGAATCCGGTCACCGCCGAGCCCGGGCTGACGCCCAGGTCTCCGGTGATGACACTGAGGCCGGTGTTGGTCACGGTGGTCCCGGCCAGAACCGCGAAGGCGCCGGCCGTTCCGAGCCCCACCGGGGCTTCCAGTCGGGCTGCGCTCTCACCGCGTTGTGAAATGACGAGCACGGCCACGGCGGGCAGCAGCGCGAGGCCCGCCGCCAATCCAGAAAGCGCGCGCAACTTACTGCCGACACGCGGGAAGATGGCCGTCATTTAGCGAAACCCTGCTCTACAAAAGGACATTCGATACCTCCGGTCGCCGTCCGTCCACGCAGCGAGGCGAAGACGTCCCGGCCGTCTATAAGCAACCAATCATGAGACCCTCACGCAGCCCGAGTTTTGCTGCGAATCGCGACGCTACTCGACCGCCGCGGAAATCACGAACACGAATCACAAAACCGTGCGCAAGAATCGATCAACACTCGATAGTGCGCGAATCCGCACGACTCTCGTGCGGCGCCGTCGTACGTAAATGCCAACATGACCAGAACATTGGAGAACCTTGCCATCGAAGGCGGCCCAGACACATCGACAACGCGCTACATTGTCTTTTCCCGACCGTTCTTGCGGGTCAATGCATTGTTGCAGATCATGTCATTCCAGCATTCCCCGTCCGGCTTTGACCACAATTCCCGCACGAAGCAAAACGCGCTATTCCTCGGAGGATCTCCTTGCGCGCTCGCTGCCGGTTCGCCAGGTCAGGCCACGCGCCTGCCCGGCCGACACAACTGATCGCGTATGGCACGCTGCTCGCCGCCATGACCCTGACCGCCTGCGGCACGAGCATGTCGCCACCCGTGCCTCCCGCCGCACAGCCTGTCCCGCTACAGCCGGTGGCCCCCATACCCATCCCGGCTCCGCTGTCGGCAATGCGAATAGAGCGGCTCCCCCGCGCCACCACCCACACCAGGCTGCGCCGCGCGCCACGGGACTCAGGCCCCATCAAGCCGGTGGACGGACTCGTAACACACCCCACAACGCCCCAGGTGATCTACGCCCGCCCAGGCGGATCACCAGTGGCAGTACTGCCCACCACCCAGCTGGGGAGCCCGACCTGGGTCCCCGTCGTGCAGAAACAACCGGGCTGGATCCGGGTCATGTTGCCGAGCCGGCCAAACCAGTCCACGGGATGGATCTATCGCGGCGGCGGCGGGCTGCAGAGCGCCTACAGCGCCTATCGGATACAGATCGATCTGGCCGCTCACCGGCTCACCGTCCGCAAAGCCGGCCGCCAGGCCGGCTCGTGGACGGTGGCCGTGGGCGCCCCCTCCACTCCCACACCCACGGGGCGCACGTTCCTGCTCGCTTCTGTCTCACCCGCCCATCCGACCTACAGCTCGCTGATCCTCCCCTTGGGCACGCATTCGAAGAGCCTGGACACCTTCGCCGGCGGATCCGCCACGATCGCCCTGCACGGCTGGCCGGACGAGACCGTGTTCGGTCACGCGATCAGCCACGGCTGCGTGCGAATTCCCGACGCTGCGCTCCGCATGCTGTCACGCGTGCCCCTGGGCACCATCGTGACGATCACCGCCTGACCGGCCAACGATCGATACCGTGGCCTTGTGGTGATGCCGAGCCGTGTCTTTGGCTCTCCCTTGGGCGGCCACCAGCCATGGTCTTGAAGCGTGAGCATCAGGGTCGAGGAGCGTGCAAGGGTCTACGCGCCTGCCAAGGAGGACAAGCGCGCGACCGCCAGGTTCGAGACAGGCTTGATCATCGCAGGATTCGCAGGCATGCTCTTTCTTCTCCCCCGCATGGATTGGGGCGACGGCTCGATCCGCTACTTCCAACTGACTGGCCTGCTCGCGCAGGGGACGGTGCCGGAACAGAAGTACTCGATGATCGGACCGCTGCTCTCGACGCCGCTCTGGCTGATCGGGAATGCCGTGGGGGCACCAAGTTGGTGGACGCTGCGCTACAACCCTCTTCTCCTCATGGGGGGAGTGGCATTCGTCTGGTTCGCGCTGCGTAACCGGCTGCCCCGGCCGCTCCTGCGGCGGTTCATCCTGCTGCTGGTCTTCGCTTCGATGTTCGCCCACCACCAGCTGGGATACAACGGCGAGGTCTTCACCGCGATCCTCGTGCTCATCGGGACCGTCGCGCTCCTGGGAAACAGGGCGTGGCCGGGATGGCTCGCCGTCGCCGTCGGGGTCGCCAGCACGCCCGCAGCCCTGCCCGCGATGGCGCTGATGACCGCCAAGCGGGTCTGGGACGTCCGGCGACTGCGCTGGGTACTGGCGGTCTGCGTGGCGGTCGCCTTGGTGATGACGGAGGCGTGGCTGCGGCGTGGCAGTCCGTTCGCGACCGGCTATGAGGGCGACAACCAGGGGCGCCGCACGATCATGCCGTACTCGGGCCTGCCGGGCTTCAGTTATCCGATCTTCTTCGGGATACTGTCGCTGATCTTCTCCTTCGGAAAGGGCCTGCTTTTCTTCGCGCCCGGACTGTTCCTGCCCGTGCGACAGCGGTTGCGCCACCTGGCCGCCGCAGGGCAGCTCTACGATCTATGGCTGGCGTTCGTGATCGGTCTGCTGCTGCTCTACGCGACGTACTGGTCATGGAGCGGTTCATCATTCTGGGGGCCGCGGTATTTGCTGTTCGCGGCGATTCCCGCGGCTTTCGCGCTGGCCGTACGCTGCTACCAGCCGGACGCCTCGGCGCTGTCCGACCTCGTGACGGTCGTGGCGCTCGGGCTGTCGATCTGGGTCGGGATCAACGGGGCTGTATTCGGCGACATCGATGTTCCGAAGGTGTGCTGGCCTGATGGGGCCGGCAACTACGAGGGTCCGATCTGCTTCTACACGCCCGAGTTCAGCGCGCTGTGGTATCCGTTCGTCGCGGGCATCAAGCCCTTGACAGCCGGTCAGTGGATCTATCTCGGTTACAGCCTTGCCGTGGGCGCCTATCTGATGGCCGGGCCGTTGCTTCGGCTCGCCGGACACCTACGCATCTGGGCCATTCCGGCGGCAGCTCGAGCCAAGGACCTTCCTTGGTGAAGCCGGAGAAGTCGGCACAGGTCAGGCTGCCACCCGGTCGCCGGCCCGCAGCCAGCCCAGCCTGCGGGAGACGGCCCGCGCGGCGGTCACCACGGCCTGGACGTGGGGAGACTGGTCGCCGGCCCGCCACAGAATCGACCACGGATAGAGGTAGGCGGGCTCGGACAAGGGCCGCCAGGTGGTCGCCGGCAACGCGAAGGCGCAGGAGAAGGGGATGGCATGCAGGCAGCGGCCTCGGACGACCAAGCCGGCCGCGGCGCGAACGCTCTGCACGCTCCCCTCATACACGGTGGGATTGAAGCCGGCGCCCCGGCACATCTGGACGATGACCTGGTTGAACTCCGGCGCCCGGGACTCGTGCGCCAGGAGCAGCCGTTCGGAGGCCAGCAAAGCGACTGGCACGGCCTCCAGTTCCGCCAGCCGGTGCCCTTCGGGCAGCAGAACGCCCACCGGGTCATGACGTACCAGGTGGGAGGCGATCTGCGGGGTCGCCAGCGTGGCGGCTCCGATGCCCACGTCCAGGCTGCCGTCGGCAAGCCTGCGGCATTGTTCGGGCACCCCGGCCTCGATCTGATCGATGACCAGGTCGGGCCAGCCGGCCTGGACCTGGTGCAGGATCTGTGGCATCGAGTCGTCGTTGGCGTCGGCGATCCCGGCCCGCAGCCGGACGGGAACATCCCCCGCCCCCCGAGCCGCGGCGCCGGCCCGCGTCACGCGATCCAGGATCTGGCGGGCCTCCGGCAGGAACGCGGCGCCGGCCGCGGTCAGGGACACGTGGTGGGTGCTGCGGTCCAGCAGCCGGACCCCCAGCTCGCGCTCCAGCCGCTGGATGCGCGCGCTCAGTCCGGACTGCGCGATGTACTCCCGGGCCGCCGCCCGGCCGAAGTGCAATTCTTCGGCAAGAGTGACGAAGTACTGCAGCTGACGTAGCTCCATCAGAGTCTTTCCTCCACGGCGTCGGCCTCGCGCCCACACGGTGGTGGGAGCCGGACATCGCCGGGGTCTGGAGCGACGGTTCACCTCCGGCACACGGCCGGGAGGCGAACTTCTTACTACCCGTGCCCCCAGCAAAGGCTCTTATGCCGGCCAGGGCCTTCAGGGGCGATGAAAATGCAGGCGAACAGTGGTCCCGGACGGCGTGGAGCGCAGTTCGGCCAGATCGCAGAGTTGATGGGCGAGCCAGAGGCCGAAGCCCTCGCCTGCGCCAAGGTCGGGAAGACGCCGGCCGACCAGAGGATCTGTGATGTGGCCTCGGTCCTCCACCTGGCAGATGACCCCGTGCGGGGTGAGCCACACATGGAACATGCCCGGCCCGGTGGTGTGCACGAGGGTGTTGGCCGCCAGTTCGCTGACCGTAAGGACGAACTCCTCGGCCCGGCGATCCGGCAGTGCGCAACGCTCGGCGTACTCGACCGCGAGCACGCGGACCGCGGCCAGATCGTCGCGGTAGGCAAAGGTGGCGGCGTCCGCGGGAGGAGGTGGCAGCGGCTGGTCACAGTCGCCGGGGAACTCATGGCCGCGGTAGGCGGGGCTTTCGGCCGGCGACCCGTGGCGTACGAGCTCGGGGTGGGTGTGCTCGGCGTTGGCGAGCACACCCACGTCGAGGTTGGCCACGTCGTAGGGGCAAAGGATGGTGACCATGCGGTCGGCGAAAGCCAGGTTGATCAGCGCCTCATGGCGGGTCGCCTCTTGGATCTCCTGAGAACTGCGGCCCGCCCAGATGGGCTCCCCGACATAACGGATCATCCGGCCAGGGTGGGCGTCGAGGAACGCGGCGATGGCAGGAATGATCCAGGCGGGATTGCGTCCCATGGCCGTCATGTCGGCGAAGGTCATCTCGTCGGCACGAGCTCCGAGGCGGTCGCGGATCAACGACATCCTCTCGCCGGGAACGGCCACGAAGACGGGCTCGTCCTGGGCCGATTTCATGTCGACGAATTCGAGCACGCCGCGCAGATATTCCTCGACGCTGGTATAGAACATCGCCAGGTGCCGGAACTCGGAAGCGACCGCCTTCGACATGGCTCAACTCTCGAAATCGACGAGGCGTGACGAGTGATCCCGCATCCGGCCGGGGCCGGCCGAAATAGCCGCCGGGCGTCGTCCTGCCGCGCGTCGTTGTCTCTGACTCACCAATTGGACACACCTCACCTGAGTAGTGACTCTGCCCATGTACGCGCTTGGCAGTCCAGGCGTAGAGTGATCAATATGGTGCCTTCCGCCGGCGGGCTCCGATGCCCTCGGCGGCCGTCGTGCGCTGGCACCGTGCCGTCTTGACCTCGCGGCCTGCCCGAACGGCACGCTCAGAGGATCGGCATGGACTCTGCGATTTTCCCGCCTACGTTGAATGCGGTGTCGTACGTCGATGGGACGTTGCGGATCACGCCCATGGACGACCGGCTCGGCCTTTCGCTGTCCGGCGCACTCGACCAGAATGGTCTGGCCGCCGTACGGTCCGCCCTGGCCGCGGCGAGCGCCTACGCCGCCACGAGACCCGACGGACCGGCCGGGTTCGCCCTCGATTTGACCGGTCTGGACTTCATCAGCGTGGCCGGGCTTCGTGTTCTGATCCTGGCCACCTGTCCCGAACAACGTGTGCGGGAGACCGAGGTGGTCGCGGTCTCGGCACCGCTACGCCGTCTGCTGCACCTGACCCGCTGGGACCGGCTCACACATTGGCTTACCCACGTCCAGCCGCGACCAGCTGTCCGCCCGCCCGCAGCCTCATCGGGATGGACGGGGCGGCGCGCCACGGAATCCGGCGTCACAATCCGGGTAAAGGCATGCTCCGGGGTCCGTTCCTGGGCCGGCCCGGAACTGGATGACAGCATGGATGCCGACGACGGAGGCTGATGAATCGACAGCGTTCGGCAACGGTATGGGCCGCCATCCGCGCCCACGTCGACGGTGCCGTCCGTCCGCTGTCCCTCGATGTGGTGTGCGCTGTCGCAGTGCAGATGCTGGACGCGGCCGGAGCGGCGGTGGCCCTGAGCGGCGGTTTGACGGGCTACGAGCCGGTGTCCGCCAGCGGCCCGAGCGCTCAGCCCGTGGCGGACCTGCACGCCACTCTGGGTGAAGGGCCCGCGCTTTCGGCACTGTCCGATCAACGTCCGGTGCTGACCTCGGATCTTGCCGCCGCCGACGCCCAGGGGCGCTGGCCGATGTTCTCCCCGGCCGCGCTGGCAGCCGGGGTACGCGCGATGTTCGTCTTTCCTCTCCAGTTGGGGGCGATCTCGCTGGGCGTGCTGGAGATCAGCCGGGCGGCCACCGGATGGCTGACAGCCGAGCAGGCGGTAGACGCGCTGGTCTTCGCCGACGCGGCGCTGCTGCTGCATTTGCGCAACGCCTATGGCGATGGGGCGGAGCACGTCGTGGAGCCGGGGCGAGAGCTTCTTGACCGGTGGGCGGCGGTTCACCAGGCGACCGGCATGATCGCCGTTCAGGCGAACACGGATCTGAGCGGCGCGTTCGTCCGGCTGCGCGCCCATGCCTTCGCCCATGAGCGTTCCTTGCTCGATATTGCCCACGATGTTGTGGCACGACGGTTGCGATTCCAGCCAGACTCAAGATAAGGGGACCACATGTGGCCTACAACGGATCACCTCCGCGATCCGGCCCAAAGCACGAGGTGAAAACAGTGCTCGACCGACAAACCGTACGCACGTTCGTCGAACTCGCCGACACACTGGTGATCGGCTTCGACGTCATCGACCTACTGCAAACACTGGCCGAACGCTGCGTCGACGTCCTCGGCGTCGACGCGGCCGGCATCCTGCTCGCCGACCAACGCGGCAACCTCACCCTGGTCGCCGCCTCCACCGAACAAGCACGCCTGCTCGAACTGTTCCAGCTGCAAAACGAGGAAGGACCCTGCCTGGACTGTTTCCACACCGGCCGGCAGGTCTCCGTCGCGGATCTGAGCGCCGACGCACGGCCTCACCCCTGGCCACGGTTCGCGTCCGCCGCGCGTGAGCAGGACTTCGCCGCTGTCCACGCCTTCCCGCTGCGCCTGCGCGATGAGGTGCTGGGCGCGATGAACCTGTTCAGCCACAAGACCGGCGCACTGGCACCGGAAAGCGCCGACGTGGCCCAGGCACTGGCCGACGTCGCCACCATCGGCATCACCCACGAACGCACCCTGCGCCACCACCAACTGGTCACCGAACAGCTGCAGTACGCGCTGAACACCCGCATCCTCATCGAACAAGCCAAAGGAATGCTGGCCGAACGCGCCCAGATCGACGTCGCCGACGCCTTCACCCGGCTACGCGCCTACGCCCGCGACAACAACCAACGACTCGCCGCCGTCGCCCGCCTCGTGCTCGACCAAGACGCCCAAGTAGCCGCGCTGCACCACCCCACCTCAGACGCCTCCACGACGGGGTGACAGCCGCCAAAGCGGGAGGCGATCGGCAGTGAAATCGGCCGGATATTTCCTCGCCACGCCCCCGAACACTTTATGCCCACAGGGGAATTCGCTCATTTGTGCGAAATTTCCTTGCTATTTTTCGAGGCCAGGTGTGTAATGAGGAATACAACCCAAGAAAAAGGAGGCTCTTATGAGCTTTGTACAGATTCTGGAATTCGACACCAAACGCGCCGGTGAAGTCGAGTCGCTCATGAACGATTGGCGGGCGCAGACCGGGAACACGCACACCGTGCGACGCGAGGTCATGGCGAGGCATCATGACCGCCCCAACCACTACGTGGCCGTCGTGGAGTTCTCCTCCTACGAGGATGCCCAGCGCAGCAACAAGCTGCCGGAGACCGACCAGTTCAACGCGCAGATGACCCGGCTGTGTGAGGGCCCGATCGAGTTCTCCGACTACGATGTGATTCGCGACAAGAGCTGATCCCCGAACCGGGATCATGACAGGGACAACCTGTGCTGTGGCGTGTGCGAAGATTCGCACGTCATGGCCCGGGCTATTTTTTTTGTGTCGACTTGGCCGAAGGGCCGGCCCCGGCGGCGCCGATGAACACCGTCTCGCGTCACCCAGGTGCCAGCCCGCAATCAGCTACGGCGATGAGCTTAGCTGACATCGCCGGTATCCATCCGCCACGAAGTGCCATTTACTGGAAAGTGTCCGGCTCCGGCGTCGTCGTGGGCCGGGTGTGGCCATATGTCCGGGGCACGTGACTGCTTCAGCGCCTTCAGCTACGTGGCCCCGGACATCTAAGGACGCACATGGCAACGGTTGAGGGCAGCACCACACACCGGATCGAGACGGCCCCGGCGCCCGTGTCCCTCCCCGGCCTGGCGGCACTGGCCAGACAGGCCGCACCCCGGCTGCTGGAAGGCGTGATCGTTCCGTTGGCCGTGTTCTATTCCGCGTTGCGCCTCATCGGCCTGACCGGCGCGCTGGCCGCGGTGCTCGCCTGGGTGTACGGCGCCGCGGTGTGGCGACTGATCCGGCGCCGCCGCGTCTCCGCGACCATGATCCTCGCAACGATCGCGGCTACCGCGCGCGTCGCGGTCGCTCTGTGGAGCGGTAGCGCGCTCGTCTACTTCCTGCAGCCGGAACTGGGCACGATCTGCATCAGCATGGCCTTCCTGGCATCGGCGGGGGCACGCCGCCCACTTGTGCGCAAGCTGGTCCTCGACTACATCCACCTGCCCGAGGCCGTGATCAGACACAGCCGGGTCCGGCGGTTCTTCGTCCGGCTCACCGTGGGGTGGGCGTTCGTCCTGCTGCTCAACGCCACCTTGAGCATCTGGCTGCTGCTGCACCAGCCGATCGGCACCTACCTGCTGGTCCGTCCGCTGGCCGTGGCGGTCATCAGCTGTCTGGCCTTCGCGGCCTCGGTCGGCGCCTTCCGCCGCGTCCTGCAGCGTCTCGGCGCCGAGCACACTGCCGGGCATGGCATCCAGGTCGCGTGACCGGCGCTCACCGGGTAATCGGTTGCGGTGATGAACCCTTCCAGGATCGCCTGTTTCCCATGCGGCGCCAGCGGCGTTTGCTAAGGGTGCACGAGTATCACAGTCGGTATTCACACTCCCGCGAATGACCGGGCTGCTG
>JAGFNW010000039.1 GCA_017592665.1 Streptosporangiaceae bacterium NEAU-GS5
CCCACTGCGCATCGGACAGATCAAACCGCCGCGTCACCGCTAAGGTGGCCACGAGGTCTCCGGGTCTGGTTCTTCTTGGTCGTTGAACCCTTTACCGGAGACCTCGCTGCATTACCGGCTACGACACGCCCCACCGCACACTTCGAGACAGGCTCTAGCCCGGCTCAGCAGGGGCCGTCCGCCTCCAGATCCAGGTGTCCTGCGGCGCACGGCCGGGATAAAGGCCGCTGAAGCGGTGCGCGAGCTCCTCGACCGGCTCCAGCGCGATGTCGATCGCGTTGGCGGGGCAGACCACGACGCACTGGCTCTCGCCGAAAAAGCCGTAGCACTCCGTGCAGCGCCCGGCGGTCACGACAGGGCGCGGATCACCGGGCACGATCGCCCCGTTCGGGCACTCCCAGACGCACGCGCCGCACGTTATGCAGGCGTCGCTGATCGATGCGGACATATCCGATCTCCGATCCTCACCCCTCGCCGGGGCAGAGCAGGTTCTCGCTCATCAGAGCGGCCACGAACGAATGGGCGTCGTCGGCCAATCGTGCGCGGTCGACCTCCGAATGGGCCGCCGCCAGAAGACCGACCAGACGCTCCATGCCGATGCCCTCGCAGGCCCGCCAAATCGTCGCGCCCACGGCGTTGAGCTCGTAGTAGCGCACTGTTTCTGTGTGGCAGAGCACCACCCGTCCGTCCACGTCGTCCCAGAGCACCTGCGGGTGGCGTACATAGATCATGGTTCTCGGTCCCGTACGCGAATGGTGGAGATCGGGATGAACGTCGCCGAGCGCGGTGCGGCGGCCGCGAATTCGTCGGTCAGACGCGGTGGCACGGTGCCGGTCCCGGTGCTGGACCAGGCTTTCACCTCGAACTCGCGCCGTAGATACGCGCAGAACAGCGGATCGGAAAGGTCGTAGTCGCCCGTGAACGAATAATGGATGCCGCGGCAGCCGCCGCCACAGCCGTCCCGGATGATGCAGGTGGCACACGGCCGCAGATGTCTTGCGGTTTTTCCCTGCGCGCTGTGCAGCGTCGGATTGTTGGCGTAGATGTCCGCCAGCGGTGTCTGGCGGATGTTCTGGGTCCTGAATTCCGGATACTGCAGCAGCTTGCACGGGTAGACCCAGCCCTCGGGGTCGACCGAGACCTCGCTGAGCCCGGCCCCGCAGTGGGTCCGAATGCGCCCCTTGTCGCCACCGCCGTTCTGCGGGCGCCGCCCGTCATCGGCCGCCGTTCGCAGGGCGTGAATCCGGTCGGGCAGCCCGATGATCTCCTGAGGGCTCAGCTCGTCGTCCCGGACGGCCGATCCGCGGCCCATGGGAAACTGCATCGCGATGCGGTGCTGCCCGATCGGCCGCTCGTCGACGAAATCGAGCAGTTCGGCCAGATCGGCAAGCCCGAAGTGCGCCAGCACGGAGTTGACGTCCACCTCTACCCGGGCCTGGAGCAGCAGCCGGATCGCGTCCGTGGCCCGCCGCCAGGAGCCTTCACCACGCTGCCGGTCGTGATGCTCCGGCCTGCCATGATCAAGGCTGACCGTGACCTTGTCGAACGTCGCCGCGACCGCCGCGATGTTGCGTTCGGTGATGTAGTGCCCGTTGGTTATCACGTTCGCGGTCAGTCCGGCGCGCTTGGCGCCGCGTGCGACCTCGAGCAGGTCACGGCGGGAGAACGGCTCGCCGCCGGTGAAGACCATGGTCCGGGCGCCGGCCTCGGCCACCTGCCGCACCAGGTCGAGCGCCTCCGTGGTGCTCAGCTCATCGGGCCGGGCGACCATGGCCTCCTGGTAGCAGTAGCCGCACCGCAGATTGCACGCCTGCGTGCAGATCCAATAGACCGCGTCAAGCGGGTTCGGCGGCATCGACGGCTCGGGCGCGGGCGGCTCGTGGTCCAGATACAGCATGCGGCGCAGCACGGACCATTCGATGATCTGCCGGACCGACTGTTCCGCGGTGGCTGCGGCGTGCGGGAATCGCCGCTCCAGATGGTCGGCGAGAAGGCCGCGGTCACGCCCGGCGCGCAACCACCGCAGCACCTCGGCCTGCTCCTCGCTCAGCCGATGCCAGACATTGAGCGCCGGGTTGTATCCCAGCGTCTGCCCGTCGCGATAGATCAATGCCAATCGGGACGGCACGAGCACACGGTTCAGCAGCTCCACACCCGGCCCTGTCACTGCAGGCCCACGCCGGCCCCGCCACCCGCGGTGGAAGAGCGGTTTTCCTCGCCATTGTCGCTGGACGCCATGGTCTACCCCTACATCTCCACGCCGCCGGAAGAGCCGGCCCCGCCACCGGCTTGGCTGCCGCATTTGCACAGGCACCGTTGCAGCGCCATTTCCGCGGTATCGGCCCGGAGGGCGGGCGAGGCGTACTCGTCGCCGGCGGCCGGAGCCGTCTTCGCGGTCCTCTTGGCCGCGGGGCTCTTGGCGCCGTTGCGCGCGGTCTTTTCAGGCATGGGATTCCCTCTCGTCCCGGCACACTGTTCGGTAGATATTTGTCCCAGCGCCCGCTCCGGCTACCGCGGAATATCACAAGACGCGCGCAAAGATAGCTTGGGGATACCTTTCCTATTTGAGCCACGGGTGATCGGGCCAGATCAGCGCTAACACGCCGGCATACGGCATGGTCCTCGGGTTGATTTTCGCGCCCGCCGTGAAAGCGCCATACGCCACCGCGCCGGTCAAATCCGCCTCACGCAGCTCGGCGTTCCGGAGAATCGCGAAGTTGAGATTGACGTGCGCCAGGCTCGGGCAGCCGTAGCTGTCGCCCGTTCGCTCGCCGACCTTTCCCGCGATGCCCGCGCCGAATTCACAGACGGCCACCGCCCCGGTCAGGTCCGCATGATTGAGGTCGGCGTCCTTGAGATTCACGCACTCGGCGGCGAGCCGGCCCGCCACGATATCCGGGTTCCGGCACTCCAGATGAGCGCCGGACAGGTTCGCCGCCTCTAATTTGGCCTTGCTGAGATTGGCGCCCTGCAGCACCTTCTGCCGCATGTCGGTGCGGCTGAGATCCGCTCGGGACAGATCCGTGCGGTCGACGTCGACCGATCGCAGATCGACGCCCTGTAATGACGCGCCCGCCAGCGAGGTCCCGGTCAGCCGCGCCAGGCTCAGGACGGCCCGATCGAGGTCGGCGCCCCGCAGATCCGCCCCGCTGAGGTCGGCTCCACGCAGGTCGGCGCCGGGCAGCTGCACGCCGCGCAGCGATGCCGACGACAGATCCAGCCATCGCCGCCGGTCGGAAATCGCCAGGTGCAGCTCCGCGCGATCCTTGGGCTCGAGCGCGTCGAATTCCTCCTGCGAGACCGAACCGATGACGCGCCGTATGCGCCGATTCGTGGATCGTTCCATCCCGGTATTGTGCAGCGATTCCCCGGATCTGACGAGATGGCCGCGGGTTGCGGATCACCGTCCCGGTGATCCGCGGTCCGGACCAGCTTCCGGTAAGCCGGCGGCAAGGAAAGCTCAATCCCTGATTGCCCGTTCCCCGCCGGGGCAAATCGTGTGGGGGAAAATCCGCGGCCTGGTTCGGCGTTTTCGCCGCGCACCGGAGAGGGAATCTTGCGAATGGGCGCGTCTCAGTCCGACCTGTCGGATTATGGCGCTGATCTTGTCGTTGCCGTCACGCAAGCGAGCATCAACGCGACGCTGAAACAGCTGCTGGCCGGGCTCACCGCCCCGGAAGTGACGGTTTGCTACGTCTACCAGGGCAACAATCTGGTGCCCATCGACTATCAGACCCTCGTGTCGAATGCGAATGGTTCGCCCCCGGCCCCTGAACGGGCTCCGTCAGGTCGTCTCCAGACGGTGGACGGTACCGGCGGGGTTTGAGACCAGGCTCAGGCCGTGCTGGGACAGCCGGTCGCCGAACTCGCCGAGCGACTCCACCGGATGGTCGGGCAGCTCGTAGAACGCGTCGAGCACGGCCTTGGCGGCGTCGTTGTCAGGCACGGCCGCGTCCCAGACCACCTGGCCGTCCTCGACGCCGACCTCGAAGGCGTAGAAGGGGCAGCAGGCCTTCTCGCGGGCGGCCAGGTCGCGGACCCAGTCCTCGACGCCGGGGTCGGCGCGGAAGCGGAAGCGGATGCCGTCGCCGGTCCTTTCCCGGCCGACGAGCACCTGGTCGAACAGCCGCCGGTATTCGGCGATCCGCTCGGCGTCGGTGTCGGGGGCGTCGGTCATGTCGCAGACGATCGGCGTGGAAGCCGGAGGAATGTCCATGCCGGCGAGCCTAAAGTCTTGACCTAACTCCAGAGTCAAGGGCTCTGTGCCCGCCTACGCGGGAGCGATGAGGCGGCAGTTGCCGGATCGGCAGTCGTCGAGGGTTTCCACGGCGTTGCGCCGCAACCGCTCCAGCTCGGCGATCTTCGCGTCGATCCGGCCCACCACGGCCTCCAGCCGCCACCGCTCGCCGTCGCAGGTCGCACCGCCCGCGTCGTGGGCGCGCAGCGCGTCGGCCACCTCGTCGAGGGTGAGGCCCAGCTCCTGCAGAGCCTTGGCCGAGCGGATCCGATCCACGGCCGACTCCGGGAACGCCCGATAGCCCGACGGCCGGCGCTCGGCGGCGGGCAGCACGCCGCGCCGCTCGTAGAACCGCACGGTGTCGACGCTGACGCCGGCCTCACGCGCCACCTGCCCGATCTTCATGCTCCGACTGTAGGCCGTCAGGGGCGGCCGCGGCCAAGGTCGGCGAGGCGGGTGAGCGCCGGCAGGGCCGCGGCGATGGCCCGGCGCTGGGCGGGCGTGAGCCGGGCGATCAGCGGGACCAGGTGGCGGGTGCGGTCGTCGTGACGCGAACGGCCGATCCGGCGGCCGGCCTCGGTGATGTGGACGAGCACGGCACGCCCGTCGCTCGGGTCGGGGCGGCGCTCCACCAGGCCGTCGCGCTCCAGGCGGGTGACGAGCTGGGTCAGACCAGGCTGGCTGACCTGCTCGGTCTTGGTCAGGTCGGTCAGCCGCATGGGGCCCGGGCTGAAGGCGAGCGTGTCGAGCACCGACAGCGTCGTGAACGACAGCCTCTCCAGCGTGGGAAGCCGGATGTAGAAGCGGTTGAAGCTCTCGATGGCCGCCGCGAAGGCGTCCGCGTCGAGTTCGTCCTGGCCGTCCTGGTCGTCCTGGTCGTCCTGGTCGTCCTGGTCGTCGTGCTGATCGTCCATCGGAGAAATATACGGCGCAGATTTATATAAGTTGCTTATGCTGTTGGCTATGACTGTTCGCATTGGCATCAACGGCTTCGGGCGGATCGGGCGAAACGTGTTCCGCGCGGCGGTGGCGCAGGGCGCCGACCTGGAGATCGTCGCGGTCAACGACCTGGGCGACGTGGCGACCATGGGCCACCTGCTGGCCTACGACTCGATCCTCGGACGCTTCCCCGGCGAGGTGACGGCCGAGCCCGGCGCCATCCGGGCGGGCGAGGCGACGATCAAGGTCCTGGCCGAGCGCGATCCGGCCGCCCTGCCGTGGGGCGACCTCGGCGCCGACGTGGTGATCGAGTCCACCGGGGTGTTCACCGACGCGGCGCGGGCGCGGGCGCACGTCGCCGGGGGAGCCAAGAAGGTCATCATCGCGGCGCCCGCCACCGGCGAGGACGTCACGATCGTGCTCGGCGTGAACCAGGACGCCTACGACCCCGAGCGGCACACGGTCATCTCCAACGCCTCGTGCACCACCAACTGCCTCGGCGTGCTGGCCAAGGTGCTGCACGACGCCATCGGCATCGACTACGGCATGATGACCACGATCCACGCCTACACCCAGGATCAGAACCTGCACGACGCCCCGCACAAGGACCTGCGCCGGGCCCGCGCCGCGGCGCTCAACATCGTCCCGACCTCCAGCGGCGCCGCCAAGGCCATCGGCCTGGTCCTGCCCGAGCTCAACGGCCGCCTGGACGCCTTCGCCCTCCGCGTGCCGGTGCCCACCGGCTCGGTCACCGACCTGACCGTCACCACGGCGCGCCCGACCACGGCCGAGGAGGTCAAGCAGGCCTACGCGCTGGCGGCGGCCGGGCCGTACAAGGGGCTGCTGTCCTACACGGACGCGCCGATCGTGAGCACCGACATCGTCACCGACCCGGCGTCGTGCGTCTTCGACGCCGGGCTCACCCGCGTGGTCGGCCCGCAGGTCAAGGTCGTCGGCTGGTACGACAACGAGTGGGGCTACGCCAACCGCCTCATCGACCTGGCGCTGCTGGTCGGCCGCACGCTGTGATCAGCTCTCGGCGTCGACGAGGTCGGCGTTGATCGCCATCGCGGCCGCCGATCCCGCGGCGGCCGCGACGATGACGTGGGCCCGCTGGTCGACGGCGTTGCCCGCGGCCCAGACGCCGGGCACGCTGGTCCGGCCCGCGGGGTCGACGACGGCCCAGCCGTTCTCGTCCACCGCGCAACCAAGGCTCGTGAGCAGGCCGCCGTTCGGCACGAAGCGCGGCCGTACGAAGACGGCCGCACGCGGCACGACGGCGCCGTCCACCTCGACGCCGGTAAGCCGGTCGCCGTCCGCGACGATCCGCGTCACCTTGCCCTCGACCACACCGATGCCGCGGGCGGCAAGCCGGTCGCGCTCGTCCTGGGCGAGGGCCAGCGTGTGCGGGAAGAAGACCACGTCGGGGGACCACTGGCGGATCAGCAGCGCCTGATGGACGGAGTCGGGGCCGCCGCCCAGCACGCCGAGCGGCTGGTCGCGGACCTCGTAGCCGTGGCAGTAGGGGCAGTGCAGCACGTCACGTCCCCAGCGTTCGGCGACGCCGGGGATGGCGGGCAGCTCGTCGCGAAGGCCGGTGGCCAAAAGGAGGTGGCGCGCGGCCAGTTCCCCGCCGCGGCCAAGACGGACCAGGAAGCCGGGCTCCACGGCGACGACGGTGTCGTCGACCAGGCGTCCGCCGTAGCCGCCGACCTCGGCCCGCCCGGCGGCGATCAGCTCGAGCGGCGGCATGCCGTCGCGGGACAGAAATCCGTGCATGTGCGCGGCGGGTGCGTTGCGCGGGGCGCCGGCGTCCACGAGCGCCACCCGGCGCCGCGCCCGCAGCAGCACCAGGGCGGCGCTCAGCCCGGCCGCGCCGCCGCCCACCACCACGACGTCGTATTCGTTGTCGTTCATGGCGGCCACAGTGCGTTTCCATCCTCCTCCGGCGCAACTCTTATTGCCGATTCCGGGAAAGATGGAGGACATGGAACACCCGCCCGCGATCGCCGCCACCCTGGCCGAGGTCGGCCCCCGGCTCAAACGCCTGCGCTCCGAGCGCGGCATCACTCTTGCCGCCCTGTCGGAGGCGACCGGCGTCTCGACCAGCACGCTGTCGCGCCTTGAGGCCGGCCAGCGCCGTCCCAGCCTCGAGTTGCTGCTTCCGATCGCCCAGGCCTATCGGGTGCCGCTGGACGAGCTGGTCGGAGCGCCCGAGGTCGGCGACCCCCGGGTGCGCCTCAAACCGCGCAAGGTGCACGGCCGCACCATGCTGCCGCTGACTCGGCAGCCCGGCGCGCTGCAGGCCTGGAAGGTGGTCATTCCGGGCGGCCAGGACGCGCCCGATCTCCGGATCCACGAGGGCTACGAGTGGCTGTACGTGCTGTCCGGCCGGTTGCGACTGATCCTCGGCGACAACGACCTCGTGCTCGACGCCGGCGAGGCGGCCGAGTTCGACACGCGGCTGCCGCACTGGTTCGGCAGCGGCGACGGGCGGCCCGTCGAGATCCTCAGCCTGTTCGGGCGGCAGGGCGAGCGCATTCACGTACGGGCCAAGCCGCGCACACGCGGATCATGAGGCCTCGTCGCGGGCCAGCACGATGTCGAAGGCGACCTCGCGCCAGGGCCCGTCGAGCGGACGGCCGTCCGGTGCCGGAGTGCCGGGCCCGTGCCGGATGAAGTTCCTGACCAGCGACTCCTTCACGCCGAAGACGGCGTCGCTCGCCAGCAGCGGGTCGCCTTCGACGAAGACGTGGGTGACCAGCGTGTGGCAGCCGGGCGCGGAGACCATGAAATGCAGGTGCGCCGCGCGGTAGGGGGAGCGCCCGGTCGCCGCGAGCAGGTCGCCGACCGGCCCGTCATGGGGAATGGGGTAGGGCGTGGGCGTCACGGCCCAGAACCGATAGGCGCCCGCGTCGTCGGCCCGCAGAACGGCCCGCCCGGCCGTGCGGTCGTCGCCGTATTGGACGTCGTAGAAGCCGTCGTCGTCGGCCTGCCACACCTCCAGGCGCGCGCCCGGCAGCGGGGCGCCGCCGGTGTCGCGCACCGTGCCGGTCACCCAGCACGGCTCGCCCGCGGCTCCCTGCGCGATGTCCCCGCCGAGCTCGACGGCCGGGGCGTCGGCCACGAAGAACGGCCCGAGCACGGTGGCCTCGGTGGCGTCACCCTGCGCCGGCCGGCTGATGCAGATGGCCTGCATGGAAAGGCCCAGCACGTCGGAGAGCAGGATGAACTCCTGACGGCTTCCGGTGGTGATGTCGCCGCAGCGGCGCAGAAACTCGACGGCGGCCCGCCACTCGTCCTCGCTCAGCCGCACCTCGCGGGCGAAGGCGTGGGCGTGCCGGACCAGGGCCTGCATGATCTGCCGCAGCCGGGGGTCGGGCGCGCCCTCGAAGCTCGCGACCACCTGGTCGACGACCAACTGCTCGCGCGCCTCCTGCGGACTACTGGTCATGCGCCAACACTACGACCGCCGGCAATTGCGCCGGCAGGGCTTGCGGAATAAGTCTATCTAGGTAGATATTTGAGTCATGGCACGTACGCGTCGTCCCTCTCCGCAGACCGCGGCCGTGCTCACCGCCCTCGCCGAGAAAGGCACGCGGTGGAGCCACGGCTACGACCTGTGCCGCGCCCTCGACCTGAAGGCCGGCACCGTATACCCGATCCTCATCCGCCTCACCGAGCGCGGCGTGGTGGAGACGTCCTGGGAGACCGATCCGCCGCGCGGGCGCCCGGCCCGGCACCTCTACCGGCTCACCCTCGAAGGCGCCGAGCTCGCGCGCACCGTCGCCGAGACGGCGCCCGCGAGCCGGAACGCCCCCGCGTCAGGCCCGGCCCGGCTCGCTCCCGGCGCCACCTGACCTGTCCCTGCCCTGACCTGCCCACTGATCTGCCCTGAGCCGCCCCGAGCTGGATGCGACCTCGACCTGACCACTCGATCCCGGCCCGCCCTCGCCGTTTCCGAAAGGCCGCCCGATGCTCGAGTTCCTCTACTTCCTCATCGTGATCGCGCTGGCGCCGGCGCTGGCCATCGCCGTGTTCGTGGTCCGGCTTCGAAACGTCGCGCGCAGGGGCGGCGCGGGCGCACTGTCCAGCGGCGCCTACGCCGCGCTGCACGGCGGCATCCGGCGCCCTGTGTGGCCGTCCCTGATCGCGGTCGCCGTTGTCGCCGCCGCGCTCACGGCCGGCCTGGAGCGGTGGTATCTCTCCGGTATCACGAACGGCCCGCCGCCCTCAGGCGTCGACTTCGCCCTGCTGACTTTCCTGCTCGCGGTGCTCGCGGCGATCGGCTGCGGCACGCTCGCGGCGGTGGCCGCGGCCGCCACGGCCCGGGTGCGCGGGTTCGGCGCCGGAGCGGTCGGCGGGCTGCTGGCCCTGCTCGCCCTCGCGGGCGGCACGGCGGCCGTCCACCTGCCGATGCGCGCCGCCTACCTGGCGCAGCCCCACCGGATCTCAGTCTTCACCCTCGCCGGCGGCGACCTGCTGACCCCGTTCGAGCTCTTCCTCGCCGCGCTGATCTGGGCGCTGCCGTGGCCCGTGCTCGGAGCCGCGCTCGGCGCCGGGAAGCGGCGGCGTGCCGTACGCGATGTCTGGCAGCTCCTGCTCGACCTCGCCACGACCGACCTGCCGGATGCACGGGTCACCTGGGGCGCCGCGCTGCGGGCCGAGCTCGCGGCGATCGACCCGCCGGCCGAGCGCCGCGCGTTCGCCGTCAGCGGGGCGTGGGCCGCGATGTGGTCCCGCTCGCTGTACGGCGCGTGGCTGGGAGCGGCCACGGTGGCCATCGCCGTCGCGGGCGGGTCCCTCGCGGCCTCACGCTGGTCGCTGGCGCACGACCGGGGCGGCATTCTCAGCTTCTGGGTCTCCTTCCCGAGCTTCCTGCTGTTCGCGGTCACCCTCGCCACGGCCTGGCACGCCCGATCCTTCGGCTCGGGGATCAGGTCCGGCGCCCTCGCGGGGGCCGCGGCCCTGGTGGGGGCGCTGGCCGTCGGCATTCCCGAGGCCGTGGTCTGGATGGACCGGCGGGCCGGTTATCTGACCACCGGCGACGCCGTGCCGCCGACGTGGCAGGCCGCCGTCCTCGACCTGCTGCGCCCGGAGTTCCTCATCGTCATGGTCGTCTTCTGGACGATGGCCGCGGCCGGTGGCGCCGCCCTCGGCGCGGCACTCGGCCGCCTGCGCGCCCCCGGCGCCTCCAGGTCGACCGCCGGCCGCTGAATTCAAGGGCCCGTGCAACGAGAACGGGCCCAGCGCCGTCCCTGGATCGTGGACCACACCTTCGACGACTTCGTCCGGGCGCGGGCAAGCGCGTTGTTCCGGTACGCCTACGTGCTCACCGGCAACGTGGACGACGCGGCCGACCTGGTGCAGGACGCCCTGCTCCGGGTGGGCGACGCGTGGCCTCGCGTGATCAGGAAGGACGATCCCGAGGGATATGTCCGCACGGTCATGGCCCGCCAGCACATCAGCCGCTGGCGGACCACCCGCAGGGAGCGCCTGGTCGCCGAGACGCCGGAGCACGGCTACATCGACGACCGGCTGGACGCGGACAACCAGTTGTGGATCGAGGTCAGGGGCCTGCCTCCCAAGCAGCGCGCGGTGCTGGTGCTGCGCTACTACGAGGACCTGCCCGACACGGAGATCGCCCGGATTCTCGGCATCTCTCCGGGGACCGTGCGCAGTCAGGCCGCCCGCGCCCTGGACAAGCTGCGGATCAGACGGCAGGCCGCCAAGGAGGAAGTATGAGGACGGTGCAGGACCTGGTCACGGCGCTGCGGACGGCGGCCGACACCGCGCCTGAGCCTTTCGACATCCTCGGCGGCGTGGCGGCCCGACGGCGGCGCCGCACACGCCGCCGCCACCGGGCCGCGTTCGCGGCGGCCGCGGTGGTGACCATCGTGGTCGCCGGGACGCTGGCCCTGCGCGGCGCGCACGGCGCGCAGCCGATCGCGGCGCGGCCGGCCATGCCGACCACGCCGGCCACGCAGCCGTCGTGGGCGGGCGCGCCGTCGCCGGAAAGGCAGCCCACCGCCGACGAGGTGTGGCCGGAGGCGGTGTTCCTGATGCCGAAGAAGGCGGCCGACGGCTCCGCGTACCGCCTGCAGACCGCGATCAGCCCCACAGAGGTCCTGGTGATGGCCGAAGCATCGTTCGAGAAGGCCGGGCGGATCGAGGTGTACGACCTGAAGGCCCACACGAGCCGCGTGGTCGTCCCGATGCCCCAACACCCGAAGGGCTACTTCGAGCAGGGCGCTGTGGCGGGCGACACGTACATCGCCTGGTGGGGCACGACGCCCGAGTCTCCCGGCTGGGCCGACTTCTGGGTGGCGCCCCGGGAGGGCGGCGCGCCGGTCAAGGTCGGCGAGGTCAGAGGCGGCCTGGCCGATGTCGACCAGATGGCGGTGACCAGGGACCACGTGATCTGGTCTCCGGCCGCCGGCGGCGTCTACCGGATGCCGATCAGCGGGGGAGCGCCCGAGCGGATCCCTGGAACGGACGGTTTGTGGCTGACCGACTGGCCGTCCGCGGTGGACGTGCGGGACCTCTGGTACGGGTCGGGGCCGCCAAGCTCGCCGGAGACGAACCAGTCGGTGCTGGCCGACCTGAAGACCGGCGCGCGCAAGGACGTCGGCGGGATCCGGCCGGCCGGCGTGACCGGCTGGCGCTGCTCGACGACCTGGTGCTACGGCTCGGACGGCCAGAGCACCGTGATCAGCCGCACCGATGGGTCGGCCATGCGGACGGTGCCCGGTCTGATGCTGAGCGGCACCATCCACGGCGGCCGGTTCGCCGAGGGAGGCGCCGGTGTGTACGACCTCGCGACCGGCAGGACCGGCCAGGTCATGGCCAGGACGGCCGAAGGGGAGGCGTCATCGAGGGCGGTCGGCACGTCCGCCTCTCCGACGTTGGTCTACTACTGGAACGCCCTGCCGATCGTCTTCAAGGACCCCTGCGCCGGCCCTTCCCCTGGGACGCAGGACTGCGTCCCGGCCCCGGCCCGGCCGGGAAAGGACTTCAAGGTGCTCAACCTGGCCGCCATCCCGCCGCCCGGCTAACGCTCGACCAGGGAGGCCAGCAGGGGGGCGAAATCGTCGAAGGCGGGGGCCGGGCGGGCCGGATCCTTGCCCTCGTCGTCCCAGCGGCGCAGCCGCACCGCGTCCCGCCCGTACGGCTCGGCCTCGAACGCCGCGACCTCGGCCGCGTCCATCGGCCCGCCCTGCACGCGCAGCGTGTGCTTCGACGCCTCCGACAGCACCTCGTAGTAGGCGGGGTCGACCGCGCACAGGTAGCGTTTGGCCGCGACGTGCAGCCGGATCGGTTCGGTGACCGCGGGGCCGAACCAGCGGCCGAGCCAGTCGGCGCCGACGTGGCTGTGCCGGTTGTCGGTGCCGGCCATCAGGTCGTGCCCGGTGATCTCGCCGGTGAAGTGGCCGACGTCGTGCAGCAGCGCCGCCGCCACCAGGGCGGGCGGTGCGCCCGCGGCCTTCGCGCAGGCGGCGGTCTGCAGCATGTGCACGGCCTGGGTGACGTCCTCGCCGAGGTAGTCGGCCGTGCCGGGGCCGGCGAAGAGCGCGCGCAGCGTGTCCACCGCGCCGGGGACCGGCCGGCGGCGCAGCACGGCCAGACCGCTGGCGATCGCGTCGAGGTCGGCGTAGCAGCCCTGCAGGTGACGGTCGCCGGTGTCGGCGAAACCGGTGCGCGCGTGCAGCACCCGCGTGTTGTCGAACACGACGCAGTCGCCCGGGCCCAGCCGGAACGTCACCTGCAGCTCCGGGCGGTAGAGGATCTCGGCGAACGCCCGGTAGGCCGGGTAGAACGCGTCCGCCTCCTCGGGGCGTACGGGCTGCAGGGAGCGGTTGTTGAAGCGGACCTCGCGGATGCGCCCGCGCGGATCCAGGCCGATCATGGGACGGGTCGCGGTGAGCTCGGCGCCGGAATCGGCGTACCGGAAGGTGACCGGGGTCGAGGTGAGCGTGGCGAAGGCGGCCGGGTCCTCGGCGCGCAGCAGCGCGGCCGCGTGGAAGCCGTCGACCAGGCCCGAGTCGCCGCCCTCGACGGCGTTGGACAGGCAGTGCAGCAGCTGCACGGTCGGCACGGGGTCGCGGTAGGGGTTGTCGGTGTGCGGCGTGATGGGCAGCCCGGTGAAGGCGAGGTTCACCGGCGTCGCCTCGACCCGTACGTCGAAGAGCCTGCCGTAGTTGGTCTCCCGCACGTAGCCGAATCCGGCCGCGGCCGTCAGCACGTCCGGCACGCCGCGCAGCAGGACGAACCCGACGCGCAGCACCGCGTCCAGGCAGAACTCGCGGTGCGCGGGGTCGGTCTCGAAGGCGGCCCAGTCGCCGCACGGCGGGTCGATCCGCGCCCACAGGTCCTTGGCGTCCTCGATCCGATCGTCGGCGTACGGCGTGACCTCGGGCGGTACGCCCACGTGGCCGTCGCTGAACACGACCTTGGCGGCCGTGAGCTCGACGACGCGGACGCCGGGATCGGTGTCGGTGACGGAACGGAGCTTCTGCCCGTTCCTCGGGTCGCGGCATTGCGGGCATGCGCAGTTGTCTCGCAGCCAGACGGCGTTGGGGGAGGGTCTCACGTCGGTCTGTCGCACGCGGACAAGTCTGCATCACCCCTCTGGGTAGGCTTTGCCCGACTCCTCACTGAACCGGGAGGCGCCGTGCCCCGCCCGGGCAGACGTTGGATAACGACGTTATGCCTCGTTGTCATCATCGTCGGACTGAGCGCCTGCGGGCCGTCCGAGGAGGAGCGCTTCGCCCGTTCCGCGGCGGCCATGGAGCAGGTGGCGCGGACCATGGGACCCTCGACCAGGGCGGCCGCGAACCCGCGCGAGATCGGCTCGTTCCGCTTCGACGACGTCTATCGGGACGGCGACCGCGTCTATTTCCAGACGGGGGACGACTTCGGGGTCGACCCGTACGGTTACGTGTGGTCCCCGAACGAGGCGCCGGCGGACTATTACAGGGACGGCGTCGCCGCACGGTTCGAGCACGTCCAGGGTCCCTGGTATCGCTGGAGCGAAAGCTGGTGACTGCTGAGGCTTGACCATAAGCGGATATAGCGGGACATAAGGTGCGTCTGAGGACCTCGACGCGACGAGGAGGCGCTGCCTTATGGCAAAGCTGCTGTTCGTGATGACAGGGACGCCGTACTGGACGCTCAAGGACGGCACCCGGTACGCGACGGGTTACTGGGCAGAGGAATTCGCGGCTCCATATCGGGCGCTCACCGAGGCGGGCCACAGCATCGTGGTCGCCACGCCCAACGGGGTCGTACCGACCGTCGACATGATGAGCCTGCGCCCCGAGATGGCGGGCGGCGCCCAGGTGGCCCTCGACCTGGAGGCGATCATCCGCTCCGCCGAGGTGCTGCGGCGGCCGATCGACCTGGCGAATGTCCGCCTGGAGGACTACGACGCGGTCTACTTCCCCGGCGGCCACGGCCCCATGGAGGACCTGTGCGTCAACGCGGACGCCGGGCGGCTGCTGACCGCGGCGCTCGCCTCGGGCAAGCCCCTCGCGGTCGTCTGCCATGCTCCGGCCTCGATGCTGGCCACGCGGATCCACGGCATATCGCCGTTCGTCGGCTACCGGGTCACGGCGTTCACCAACGAGGAGGAGCACGCGGTCGGGCTCGGCCCGCGGGCCCGCTGGCTGCTGGAGGACGAGCTCGTCAACCTGGGCGTCGACTTCACCAAGGGCGAGATGTGGCAGCCGTACACGGTGATCGACCGCAACCTGTTCACCGGGCAGAACCCCGCCTCGGCGGCGGTCCTCGCCGAGCAACTGATCAAAATCCTCTGATCAGCTCAAGACCTCTGATCAGCTCAAGGCCAGGAGGCTGACGGCGACCGTGGCGGCGCCCAGGCCGACGAGCTGGCCGCGCCCGATGCGCTCGGCCAGCACCACACGGGCCAGCAGGACGGTGGCGGCCGGGTAGAGAGCGGTGATCACAGCGACGACCGCGAGGTCACCGCCGCGGACCGCGAGCAGGAACAGCAGGTTGGCCATGGAATCGAGCACCCCGGCCGCGGCCGACATGGCGTAGGCGGGCCGCTCGGAGCCGAGTCGGCGGCGCAACGCCGCCGCCGCGGCCAGCGTGATCACTGAGGCCACCACGCGGCCCCCGATCAGCGGCGCGATCCCGCTGTCCGCCGGCGCCTGGTGCAGGAACACCAGCTGCAGGGCGATGGCGGCGCCGGCGCCGAAGGCCAGCAGCAGCGCGACGGCCGAGGGACGCGCCGAGCCCGCGCCGGGCCCGGCGCTGATCAGCACCACCGCCACCATCGCCAGCGGCAGGCCGACCAACCCTGCGGCGCTCAGGTGGTCGCCCTGCAGCAGGCCGACGGCGACCGGCAGCGCCGCCGTCACCAGCGCGGTCACCGGTGACAGCACGTTCATCGGGCCGATCGCCAGGGTCTGGTACAGCAGCGTGAACGCCGCGGCCGACGCGACCCCCGAGGCCGCGCCCCAGGCGAGCGCGCCCGGGCTGAAGGACGCGCCCAGCAGCGGCCAGAGCACCAGCTCGGCCGCGAGGCTCGCCGGCGCCGCGATCATCACGACGCGCAGCACGTGCGCCTTGCGGGCGCCGAGGCCGCCGAGGAAGTCGGCGCAGCCGTAGGCGATCGAACTGGCCAGGGCCAGCACCAACGCGATCACAACGCCCCCGTCCTTCAATGGAATGACCACACGGTACAACAAACCGACCATCTGGGCCAACAGAACGACCGGGCGGTATATTGAACCGACCGCGCTCTGTGAGGATGTGATCAGATGGCCGACACCGATCCGACCCTGCGGACGGTCGCGCACAACGTCCGCGCGGCGCGCGTCCGCGCGGGCCTGTCGCTGGAGGAGCTCGGCCGGCGCGCCCATGTCTCCAAGGGCGCCCTCGCCGCGCTGGAGAAAGCCCAGGGCAACCCCAATCTGGCCACCCTCGTCCGGCTCGCCGACACGCTCGGCATCTCCGTGCCCACCCTGATGCAGGGGCCGCCGGAAGGTCACGTCGTCCGCATCGCGACCGCCGGCGCCATCGCCCCGCTGTGGACCGGCGAGCTCGGCGGCGAGGCCCGGCTCATGCTGGTGACCTCGGGCCCCGCGCCCGTCGAGGTCTGGCGGTGGCGGCTGCACGCGGGGGAGGAATACCGCTGCCAGCCCCACCAGACCGGCGTCGTGGAGACCCTCAACGTCGTCTCCGGCCGCATGACGCTGCTCGTGGACGGCACGGAATACGCGGTCGAGGCAGGGCAGACCGCCACCTTCGACGGCGACGCCCCCCACGCCTACCGGGGCGCCGGCGGCGAACCCTGCGCCCTACTCATGACCGTCCACCTGCCACCGACTCCTGGAAGTTGAGTAGTGGGGCTACTCAAGCGCTCGTGGGGCGCGGCATCACACGCTTGATGACGTACAGCCTCCACGATGGGAGTCCCACATGGGTCGCAATCACCTGCTCGCCGCCGCCGTCGCTCCACTGTTCGTGATCGGCGCGGCAGCCGTGGCCCCCGCAGCATCGGCATCGTCAACCGTCGCCGCCTCCACCGCAACCCCGTACACGATCGTCAAACTCGTCAACCGCCAGACCGGCAAGTGCCTGACCGTCGCCGGCGGCCGCAGCACCGACAACAACCACCCGCTGGTCCAGTACACCTGCGACCACGACCCCTCGCGTTACTGGATCCTGCAGCCCGGCACCGACGGCGCCCTGCAGATCAAGAACGTCATGACGCGCAAGTGCGTCACCATCGCCGGTGGCGTCAGCACCGACAACAACGTGATCGGCCTCCAGTACACCTGCGACACCCACCCGTCACGGTCGTGGGTGTTCTCCCTGCGCAGCAGCGGCTACTACAAGCTGCGCAACGCCCAGACCGACAAGTGCCTGACCGTCGCGGGCGGCCGCAGCACCGACAACAACCACGGCATCGTCCAGTACAACTGCGACAGCGACCCGTCCCGTCAGTGGTTCGTGAAGCTCGTCTGAGATAGATCCCGATTCGGCGGGCGCCGGCCAGGCCGGCGCCCGTTTTCCGTGCGCCGGGTCCGGGGTCAGGAACCGATCCCGGTCGTCCGGAATCGGGCCCGATACGCGGCCGGAGTGACCCCGAGGGTGCGGGAGAAGGCGCGGCGCAGGGTCTCGGGCGAGCCGAAGCCGGAGCGGCGTGCCACCACGTCGAGACCCTCGTCCCCGCGTTCCAGCAGCGACCTGGCCGCCTCGACGCGGGCCAGCCCGACGTACTCGGCGGGGCTGAGCCCGGTCTCGACGTGGAACAGCCGCCCGAGGTGGCGCGGGCTGAGCCGCGCCCTGGCGGCCATCTCGCCGACGGAGTGGTCCGCCGCGGGATCGGCGGCGATGGCGTCCAGCACCCGCCGCAGCGGGTCGTCGGCGGGCCGGGCGCGGGCGCGCAACCGGACGCTGTACTGCGACTGCCCGCCGGGCCGCTGCATGAAGACGACGAGGTATTTGGCCACCTGCCGGGCCAGCGCGGGCCCGTGATCTTCTTCGACGAGCGCCAGGGCGAGGTCGATGCCGGAGCTGATGCCCGCGGAGGTGATGATCCGGCCGTCGCGGACGAAGATGGAGTCGGCGTCGACCTGGATCGCCGGATAGCGGCGGGCCAGGTCGGAGGCGAGGGCCCAGTGGGTGGCCGCGCGGTGGCCGTCCAGCAGGCCGGCGGCGGCCAGCACGAAGGCGCCGGCGCAGACCGAGGCCACCTGCTCGGCGCCCGCCGCCAGGCGGCGGACCTGGTCGAGCAGGGCCGGGGTCGTGGCGGCGGCCTCGACGTCGGCGCTGCCGGGGAGCAGCAGCACGTCCGGCGCCGTGGCGACGGCGAACACCTCCAGCGGGCCGGTGACATCGAGCAGCCGCACTCCGTCGTACAGCACGACCAGGACGACCCGCTCCCGCGTCACCGGCCTCACCTCCTTGTCTCCAGCGTCTCAGGAGTGCTCGCGCTGGAAGACGGCGACCACCGCGGCGGCCACCAGCAGGCCGGCGGACAGCCACAGACCCCGGGTGATGCCGCCGGCGCTGTCGGACAGCAGGCCGGACACCAGCGGGCCGATCGCCTGACCTGCGGAGAAGGCCACGGTCAGCATGGCGATGCCGGCGGTCCAGACGGTCTGCGGCAGCATCCGGCGGGCGATCACGGTGGCCGCGGTGGGCCCGGCCATGAAGCTCGCCCCGAACACGACCGCCGACAACAGCGCGGCGAACCGTCCAGCCGGCAGCAGCAGGACCGGCAGCACGCCGAGGAACACGATGACGGCGACCAGGGCCGGCGCCCGGCCGCCGGTCATCCGGCCGGCCAGGTGTCCCCAGACGGTGAGCGTCGACAGGACCGAGGCGACGCCGAGCACCACGAAGAACACCGCGGTCACCGACGCGCCCAGCCCCTGGGAGCGCAGCAGGGCGATGACGAAGGTCATGTAGCTCACGTAGCCGGCGCCGAACAGCACGTACCAGCCGAAGGTGGGGCCGAGCCGGCGGATCTGGGCGCCGGTCAGCACGGCCGCGTGACCGGCCGGCGGCTCGGCGACGGCCCGCGCGCCCAGCCAGGCCGGGATCAGCGCGGCGACGGCCAGAACGCCCATGGCCAGCCAGCCGAGCCGCCATCCGTCGGCCGGCAGCAGCGGAACGACCAGCCCGGACAGGACCACGCCGATCCCGACGCCGCCCATGTAGATCGCGACGAGCAGGGCGGGCCGGCCCGGCACGCCCCGGTCGCGATGCGCGAGCCAGCGCCGAGCCGATGACGAACACGACGGCGGTGGTGAGGCCTCCGATGAAGCGCAGCGCCAGCAGGACGCCGAAGTTCGCGGTCGCGGCCGTGAGCAGCAGCGCGACCGCGCTGACGGCCAAGCCCCAGACGAAGACGGCCCGGCTGCCGATCCGGCGCGCCCAGTAGGCGGCGGTGGCCGCGCCGATGATGTAGCCGAGGGCGTTGGCGGTGTTCATGCCGCCCGCCTGCGCGTAGCTCCAGCCGAGCCGCTCGTGCATCGAGGGCAGCAGCAGCGCGTACGCGAAACGGGTGAACCCCAGCGCGACGACCGGCCCGGCCGCCAGCCCGAGCGCGACCAGCGCCGCACGTTTCACCGTGGGGGCGCGTTCGGCCTGGACGAGGGTGTCCATGAGAAAACCTCCTGACGGTCCCGGGCGGGACCACACCAGGTGTCAAGCCCCTGGCGGGCCCCGCCCATGGCCGTCCTTTCGGCCCTGCGACCCTCGGATCCGGCCATTCCGTCCGTTTGGGCCAGTTCGGCCATTTCGGCCGGCGCCTGGCTCAGGCCGTGGCGGCGCGGTAGCGTCCCACGAGGCGCACGCCGATCAGGGCCAGCGGCGCGAAGCCCACCAGGACCGCGGCCGCGGTGACCTGCGGGACGCCGACCGGGATGAACATCAGGCCGGCCACTCCGGCGACGAACAGCGGCCCCGTCCACCACCGCACCACCCCGGCGCGGATCAGCCCGACGAGCGCGATGACCGGGCCGAGCAGGTTGAGCGGTGTGGTGCCGTCCCAGAATCCGAGCAGCGACGACTGCTTGAAGCCCTGGAAGACCGCCACGGCCTGATCCGGCGTGAGGTGCGTGCCGGCGGACAGGTTCCACCAGTCGCTGAGCAGCATGCCGGACAGGTTGACGAAGCCGATGGTGGCGAGCACCGAGCCGATGAGCGTCGGCCAGAAGCCCTTGCGGCCGCGCACCAGCGCCGGCGCGGCGAGCATGCCGAGGCCCATGAGCAGGTTGCCGTAGTGCAGGAACAGCGCGGAAAGCTGGGTCTGGGCGCCGTCCCTGACCAAAGAGGCGACGTACAGGGCGTCGGTGTCCCCGGCCGCCTCCGGCGAGGTGGCCATCCCGGCCGCGAACAGCAGGGGGCCCGCCACCAGCGCGGCGCCGGCGAGGAGGTGCAGGGCGCTCTTGCGGCGCGAGCCCTGCTCGGCCTCGACGGCCTGCGACGGGCGGCCCAGGTCGGCGGTGGGAACGTACTGGCTGGTCATGATGTGTGTTTCCTTTCGATATCGTGGCCGCCGGTCGTTGGGGGCCGGTCGGCGACATCGCCAATCGTCGTGACGGCCGGGCTCAGCGCGCCTCCGCTGCGGGGGACCCGGTCCGCCTCCGCCGTACGGGGGAGCGCCGGCCGCGATCGTTCCGCCGGGCGGCGGATCCAGGCAGGTCACGGCCGCACCTAAGATCGGGCTCATGCGAGGACCCCGACCGCGTGACCTGCGCCTTCTGGCATGGCTGCTGCCGCCGCTGATGGGCGCGCTCGCGGTCGCGGAGGCGCTCTCGGACACCGGGTTCGACCCGTCGCCGCCGCATCTGGCCGTGGTCGCCGCCTGGATCCCGGCCGGTCTGATCCTGGCCCGCTGGTGGCCGGTCATCGGCACGGTGGCCGTCGCCGGGTTCTATCCGGCCGGGATCCTGCTGGACATTCCCGGGCCGGGCGGGACCGGTCTGATCGCCACGCTGCTGGCGGTCGCGTGGGCCGGGTTCGCCGAGCCCGCCCGCCGTTCGCTGTGGGGGCTCGTCCCCGCGATGGCGATCTTCGCGGTCTGCGACACGGTCCGCGACGGCTTCTCCCCGGTGAACGTCTTCTTCCCGCTGATCTTCGTGGCCGGCTGGTGGGGCGGCGCGCTGGTGCGCCGTGAGCGGCGGCGCGGCCGCGAACTGGTCGAGCTGGCCGCGGCGCTCGACGCCCAGCGTGAGACGGTGGCGCAGGCCGCGGTCATCGAGGAGCGCACCCGCATCGCTCGCGAGATCCACGACGCGGTCGCCCATTCGGTCAGCGTCATGACCCTGCAGATCGGCGGCCTTCGCCGGCAGCTCAACGACGTGCTGGAGAGCCGCCCGGCCGAGCTCGAGGTGATGCTCGGCCTGGAGCGGCTGGGCCGCCAGTCCGTCGAAGAGCTGCGCTCGCTCGTCGGGATCATGCGCGAATCCGGCCTGGAGGCACCGGCGGCGCCCGCGCCCTCGCTCGCCCGGGTCGAACAGCTGATCGCCGATGTGCGGGCGGGCGGTCTCCCAGTCGATCTGAGCGTGCAGGGCGAGCCGGTGGATCTGCACCGAGCGCTCGACGTCTCCGCCTATCGCGTGCTCCAGGAGGCGCTGACCAACGTGCTGCGGCACGCCCCCGGCGGCCGCGCCGAGGTGACGATCCGCTACGCGCCCGACGGCGTGACGATCGAGGTGACCGACGACGGGCCCGGCGCGATCCCGGCCGGGCCGCTCGACGGGGCCGAGCCGCTCGACGGGCGGGACGGCGGGCACGGCCTGATCGGCATGCGCGAACGGGCGGCGATGTTCGGCGGCACCCTGCGGGCCGGGCCACGTGACGAGCGCGGGTTCGCGGTGACCGCGCGCTTCCCCATCCGGCGGAGGTGGCAGTGAGCATCAGGGTCGTCCTCGTCGACGACGAGGCCATGGTCCGGGTCGGCCTGCGGATGGTCCTCACCGCCGAGCCCGACATCGAGGTCGTCGCCGAGGCACAGGACGGCGCGTCCGGGGCCGATGCCGTGGCGCGCACGCGCCCCGACGTGGTCCTGATGGACATCCGGATGCCACAGGTCGACGGCATCGAGGGCGCGCGGCGGATCCTCGCCGCGACGCAGGACGTCAAGGTCGTGGTGCTGACCACGTTCGACGAGGACGACTACGTCGAGGCGGCGCTGCGAGCCGGGGTGAGCGGCTTCCTGCTCAAGGTCTCGCCCCCGGAACAACTGATCGAGGCGGTGCGCACCGTGGCGTCCGGCGGCGGCCTGCTCGACCCGTCGGTCACGCTGCGGGTCATCGAGTCGTTCGCGGCGTCTCCGGCGCGGGCGCCCCGGGCCGCCGTGCTCGACACGCTGACCGAACGCGAGCGCGACGTGCTGCGGCTGCTGGCCCGGGGCATGTCGAACGCCGAGATCGCCGACCGGCTCTACCTCGGCGAGGCCACCGTGAAGACCCACGTGTCCAACGTCCTCGCCAAGCTCGGCGTGCGCGACCGGGTCCAGGCGGTGGTCGCCGCCTACGAAACCGGCCACGTACGCCCCGGCGAGCCCTGACCGGCGGCGCCGCCGTCAGCGGGGTCCGCGGTCACGCGCGGCGGCGATCTCCCGCACGGCCGCGGCGATCGCGCCGAACTCCTTGTGCACGATGGTCGCGTGGTTGCTCGCGACCGTCGCGCTCACCTGGACATGCGGGTTCCGGGCGAGCACCGGATCCAGCGCGGCGCGCGTGCGTTCCATGTCCTCCTGGTCGGCGCCGGTGTTGCCCCCCGAGGCGACGACGAAGCGGATCGGGAAGGTCACCTTGTCGAAGACGGGATCGCCGGAGTTGGTGATCTCGTTGAGTTCGATGTTGACGTCGGCGTGCTGCTCGGCGGTCATCCGCGCGGCCTTGCCGGCCAGGCGCGCCAGCGGCAGGATCCAGCGCATCCGGTGGAAGAGCCGCCGGATCTCCGCGCGGGCGGCCTCGCCGGTCAAGCCGTACGGATAGGCGCCGTCGACCGCGACCTCGCCGACGACGCGGTCCGAGTTCCGCACGCCCCAGTGCAGCGCGACCGCCGCACCGTAGGACCAGCCCACGAGCAGGGGCCGGTCCACGCCCCGCGCCTCGAGGACGGCGTCGACGTCCCGGATGCAGGCCTCGAACGAGTAGTCCGCCGATCGCCGCGATCGGCCGCGGGCGCGCTCGTCGTAGGTGATGTGCCGCCATCCGGTTCCGAGTTCGGCGATGACGCGCCGCCAGTCCTTCTGGCTGGCGTAGGCGCCGTTCAGGTAGACCACGGGGGTGCCGGTCCCACCAGTGTCGGTCACGGCCAGCGCCGTGTCGTCCACCGGCACCATGCCGGTCCAGGTGGCGTTCGGGTTCGAATCGGTCACCCGTTCAGCGTGGACTGACCTACGGTCAAGGTCAAGGTCAACCCCGTGGCGACGGGGTCGGTGCCAAGGAGACCTGATAGTGGCCGATGAGCCAGCCGGCGTCCGAGCGCCGCAGCAGGACGACGAGGTTGACGCTGATCGTGGGCCGCTCGGTGAAGGAGAAGTCGACGTGCAGGTAGCCGAGGACGACGTCCTCCGACAGGCGGCGGCTCTCCAGGATCCGGTACGCGGCCGCCAGGTCGGTGGGCTGGGGGGCGTAGTAGTCGGCCACGCCCCGCCTGCCGACGCTGTAGGGGTGCAGCCCTTGGAAGATCGCGTCCTCGGTGAACAGGGACGCGATCCGATCGGGCTGGTGGTTGTCGACGCCCGACTTCCACTGGTCGAGGACGGTGCGCAGGATCTCGTTGGTGTCGGTCATCTCGCGCCTCAGTGTCCTGCGCTCATGCCGCCGTCGACGTGGAGCACCTCGCCCGTGACGAACGGGGCGTTCTCCAGGTAGGTCACCGCCTCCGCGATGTCGCTCGGCTCGCCGATCCGGCCGACCGGGTGCAGCCCGACGAGGAACCCGTGGGTCTCCTCGGGGTGCATGGGCGTATTGATGATGCCGGGCGAGACGGCGTTGACCCGGATGCCCCGGGTGGCGTACTCGACGGCCAGGGACTTGGTGGCGGACTGCAGTCCGCCCTTGGTCAGCGAGGCGAGGACGGAGGGCACGCTGGAGTTGGCGTGGTCGACCAGGCTCGTGGTGATGGTGACGATGTGCCCGCCGCCTTGGGCGAGCATCCGCTCGACGGCGAGCTGGGTGACGCGGAAGAAACCGGCCAGGTTCACGCCGATCACCGCGGCGTAGTCCTCCTGGCTGTAGTCGGTGAACGGCTTGGCGACGAAGATTCCGGCGTTGTTGACCAGAGTGTCGACCCGGCCGAATCGCTCCACGGCGGCGGCGATGACGCGTTCGGCGGTCGCGGGGTCGGCGATGTCGCCCTGGACGGTCACGACGCCGGCGTCGGCGGAGGGGGCGATGGTGCGGGAGGTGGCGACGACGGCGTAGCCGAGCTTGCGGTATGCGTCGACGAGGCCGGCGCCGATGCCCTGCGAACCGCCGGTGACGACGGCGACCTTCTGAGTGCTCATGATGGACCTTCTCCAGGGTGAGATGTGATTGATGCGACCGGCCGGCACGGGCACTAGCCGACCGGTCGACTATTTCGACCCTAGAAGGCCCTCAGAAAGGAAGTCAAAGATCAGGAGGGACCTGATTCCTATCATCTGATAGGCGGAGCCTCTTACCGCCGATGGGGGTCGCCGTCGGGCAGCCAGGCGTCCGGGCCGTGGACGCCCACGTCGCCGACGTCGGCGCAGAGGGCCTCGACCACGGCGAGGACGGCCGTCCGGGCTTCGCCGCGGCGCCACACAAGAGACCACGTCCAGTAGATCCGCGGCCCGGCGACGGGGCGTCGCACGAGGTCGGGCGGCAGGGGAGCGGTCTGCCCCTTCGGGCAGTTGATGACCGGGCGGCCGCTGCGGCGGACGTGGTCGAAGAAGGCGGGCCCGGTGATGCCGCCGTCGGAGATGCGTATCGCCTGGGCGCCGGTGTCCTCGGCCACCCGCTCGGCGTAGGCGTTCCAGGACGACCAGGAGGTGACGTCGTCGTCCAGGAGCACGGCGGTGTCCCTGACAGGCACCTCGCCGGTGTCCTTGCCGGTCGCGATGGCATGGAGCCGGTCGGCGCCGATGAGCCGGGCGTGAAGGTCGCGCTGTTCCAGATCCTCGGCGCGCACCCAGCAGATCGCGAGGTCGAGGCTTCCATCGGCGACCCGGGCGGCCTGGGTGTGCGAGGGCGCGACCCACGTGTCGAGGTGCACCTGGGCGACGCTGGACGTACGGGCCATCAGATCCGCGGGAAGCCAGTTGACGTAGCCGAGCCGCACCGGCGCCGATCCCGACAGCCGGCGGGCGCGCCGGTGCAGGTCGTCGGCGCGTTCCAGCAGGGCGCGGGTGTGCGGGAGCAGGGCCGAGCCGGCGGGGGTGAGGGTGACGGAACGGCGGTCGCGGTCGAACAGGCGCACCCCGAGGTCGCGCTCGAGCGCCTTGATCTGCTGCGACAGGGACGGCCCGGCGATCAGCAGCCGCTCGGCCGCCCGGCCGAAGTTCAGTTCCTCGGCCACCGCGACGAAATAGCGAAGTTGGCGCAGCTCCACCCCCGCCATGTTACGGCGGGTAATAGACGCCTTTCCGACTTGACTTCAAGCGAACTTGAAGTCGTTGACTGGCGATCATGCAGACAGCAGGTACGACTCTCAAGCAACGCGCGATCAGGAATCTGGTGCGCCAGGCAGGTCATCCGCAGGGCATCGTCGGGTCGGCGGTCGGCTGGCTCTTCGCCCTGCGCGGCTCCAACCGGCGGCGAAACATCTGGGCCGTGTCGTTGCTGAACGTGCGGCCCACCGACCGGGTGCTCGAGATCGGCTTCGGTCCCGGCATCGCCGTCGCCGAATTCGCCCGCCATGCGACGCAAGGCCACGTCTTCGGCGTCGACCACTCGCGGACCATGGTCCGGCAGGCCGCCCGGCGCAGCGCCGCCGCCGTCCGCGCCCGGCGCGTGCACCTCACGCAGGCCTCCGTGGAGCGGTTGCCGAGCTTCGGCGATCCGCTCGACGCCATCCTCGCGGTCAACTCCGTGCTGTTCTGGCCCGATCCGGTGGAACGGCTGCGCGAGCTGCGCCGCCTGCTCCGTCCCGCCGGACGCATCGCGCTTGTCAGCCAGCCCCGCAGCCCCGGCGCCACCCGGGATACCACGGTCCGGGCCGCGCAGGAACTGCAGGACATGCTCACCCAGGCCGGCTTCACCCGTCTCCGGGTCGAATTCCTGGAGCTCGATCCGCCCGTCGCCTGCGTGCTCGCCGACAATCCGCCCGACAATCCGGCGTGATCTTCGAAGGCGGGCGTCAGACGCCGGCCGCGGCCTCCCGGGGCGTGCGGGCGCCGAGGAGGGCGAGGCAGTTCGCCCACAAGGCGCTCAGCGGCTGGGCGTTGTTGTAGAGCTTGGCGAACAGCACCTGACCCTCGAGCTGGGCGACCACGGCCCGGGCGGCTTCCCGCGTGTCGGCCACGTCGACCTCCCCCCGCTGGAGGGCCTCGGCGATGACCGCGCCGACCATCGCGACCTGCGTTTCGAAGATCTCCTGCAGCCGGATGCGGATGGCCTCGGTCTGGTTGCTCATCTCCAGGGTGAGGTTTCCGAACAGGCACCCCGAGATCGTGCCGCAGCTCTGCTGGGCCGTACGGAGGCCTGCCTCGGTCTCCTCGAACAGCCGGCGCAGACGCGGCAGCGGGGGAGCGTCACTGCTGAGAGCATCCGCCCAGGTGCGCTTCTGGCCGGCCCAATGCGCGTCGATGACGGCCAGCGCCAGGGACTCCTTCGACTCGAAGAAGTAGTAGAAACTGCCCTTGGGCACGCCGGCCGCCTTGCATATCTCGGCCACCCCCAGAGCCGAATAACCGTGCGTCTCGATGAGCGCCCGCGCTGCGCTCAGAACTCTCTCGCGAGCATCGCTGGTCCGCCCCATGCTTCTAGTTTACGACCGGTCGACTACTCCGGACGCGTGGAACATTGTGGAACCCCCACACAGTGTGAGGACATTCTTCAAAATCGCGCTGGTCGCCGTCAGCACGGCGATTGTGGCGCTCCTGGGTCTTCCCGCATCCGCGGCACCCGTTCCGTCCGACCTTGTGACGGTTTCCGGTGTCGTGTTCACGCCGCACAACGTGCCGGTGGTCGGCAGTGTCGACTGCCCCAGCGGATATCGGATGGTCGGCAGCGCCGCCGATCAGGCCCTGCTCACCGCCATCGCCCCCAACGCGACCTTCACCGGCGCGATCGTCTCGGGGTTCGCGCGCGATCTCCCGCCGAACAACTTCATCACCATGACGGTCATCTGCGCCCCGCAGAGCCGGTTCACCGACGTCGTCGTGGTGCAGGCGGCCGACCACAGGTTCAGGCCCGGCGACTTCGCCCACTCGCTGGCCAAGTGCCCGGCCGGCTACTACGCGTTCGGCGGTGGCGGCTACTTCAGGAAGGGCACCGGCCCGTTCCGCGGCAGCACGGCCGACAACGTGTCGAACGCGCCGTCGGCGGACGGGACGAAGTGGACCTTCGCCGGCACCATGCCGTCCGACACGGACACGATGATGATCATCACGCAGTGCGCGCCGAAAACCGGCAAGGACTTCCTCGTCCAGTTCGGCAACGTGTCCACCTCGCCCACGACCAAGGTCGGTAGCTTCGTCAACTGCCCGTCGGGATACACGGCCATCGCGGGTGGCTACTACATCTCCAATCCCGACGGCTCGGAAGCCCGGCCGGGCACCATCCAGGTGTCGAAGCCGTTGCTGAACGGCTGGGCGGTCTCCGGCCTCGCCCCGGCCAACACGAAGATGGTCGCCTTGGCCCAGTGCCTGACCCCCTGAAACAACCCGAAGGACGACGTTCACCAGCCGATCGCGGCGGCCACCGGCCGGTGGTCGCTGCCGGTGGCCGGCAGCACCCACGAGCGCGCCGGCTCCACACCTCTGACCAGGATCTGGTCGATCCGCGCCACCGGGAACCCGGCCGGCCAGGTGAAGCCGAAGCCATCTCCGGCCACGTCCTGGGCCGAGCGCAGCTGCGCGGTGAGATCGGCGAACGCGCGGTCGTCCATGGCGCCGTTCAGGTCGCCGAGCAGCACCACCCGTTTGTTCGGCTCGGCGGCGACGGCCTCGCCGAGCGCCTGCGCGCCTCTGTCCCGCTGGTCCGTTGTAAAACCCCCTCGGGGATTCACGCGTGCGGACGCCAGGTGGGCCACGTACATCACCAACGGGCCCTGATCCGTGGTGACCGTGGTGCGCAGCGCACGAATCTCGGCCATGTCGAGCGGCTTGGTGGCCGCCAGCGGCCCGTAGTCCATCTTGATGTCGATCGGCCGGGTGTCCGACAGCGGCAGCCTGCTCCACAGCCCGACCGTGCCCTGCGTCGCGTGGAACGGATAAGCCTTGGCCAGCTCCTTCTCGTACGTGCCCGTGGCGTGCTCGGTCAGCTCCTCCAGGGCCAGCACGTCGGCACCGGAGGCGGCCAGGTCGCGGGCGGTGCCGGCCGGGTCGGGGTTTTCGGCGCCGACGTTGTGGCTGACCACGATGAGGTCCCCGCCCGGGCGGGACTTGTCGCCGAGCAGCCCGCCGTACAGGTTGAGCCACACCACGACCGGAAGCAGCAGCGCGGCCACCGCGGAGGCGGAGCGCCGCCACAGCGCCCCGGCCAGCAGCACCGGGACGAACAGGCCGAACCACGGCAGGAAGGTCTCCACCAGGCTGCCGAGGTTCCCGATCCGGTTCGGGATCTTCGCGTGCAGCATTAGGAGCAGGCCCAGCAGCAGCGCCAGCGCGGCGAGCACCGGACCGCGCTTCCACGGCCCCGGCCGGGAGCAGGCGACGATCGCCCGGCGAACACGCGTACGCCAGGCAACGGCGCCGCCCTCCACGGTCTCCGCCGTGTCCACCGTGTCTACTGTGTCCACCTGCGCCACCGGCCGGCCCCGCTTGCTGTCGGTCACTGTCTCATCTTCGGGCATTGGGCGGGGTCGGCCTGCATTCACGGGCGGCGATGACGGGGGCTAGGGGCGGCGGCCGAGGTCGATGGTGACGATGCGGCTCGGCACGCCGGAGTCGATCAGCTTGCCGTTGGCGTCGAAGGCGCCGAGACCGAAGTCGTTGTCGTTGGCGACCACGAGCGTCTGGTGGTCGGCCAGCAGGGTGATCCCCTCCACCTTCCCCGGCAGCGACGGCACGACCACGGACAGGTCGATCACGAGCGACTTGGACGGCAGTTTGATCGGCGACAGGCTGGTCAGCGCCTCGAGAGAGGGCGTGGTAGCCGGGGCATCGTACTTGCCGCCGAGCAGGTTGGTGCCGCGGTCCAGATCGATCAGATAGATCCGCGCGACGTTGTCGGTGCGCTCGTCCACCAGCAGCCGATTTCGCTCGACGTAGGCCAGCCCGGAGATCTTCATCTCGCTCTGGTCGCCGTTGACCTTGGGATCGAAGGTCTTGACGTCCTCGAACTGGTAGGCGTACTCACCGGTGACCTTCTTGGCGCGGATGTCGAAGGTGAGGATGCGGGCGATGCGCGAGGCGTCGCCGGTCTTCTTGTCCGGGTTCTGCAGCGGGCTCTGCACCGCGATGTAGAGCGTGTTGCCATTGATCGCGAGGCCTTCGAAGCCGCGGTTCTGCTTGCGGGTCGCGAGGATGGCGGGCAGCGTCTCCTTGACCGGATAGTCGGCCCCGGTGAGATGCAGGCCGGCCGGGACCAGGCGCTCCAGGACCTTGCCCCGGGCCGAGACGTGCACCAGCGACGGGCTGTATTCGTCTACCAGCCAGAACTCGCCGTTGCCCGGAGTCTGCACGATCTCCTCGGTGTCCAGGCCGCTCGGGTTGTACGGCAGGACGGTCAGACCGTCCCAGGTGTACGGAACCTCGTCGTGGCCGGCCTGGTTGGAAAGGCCCGTCACCGGTTTGCCCGAGGTGCCCACGATCGGGATGTACTTCTTTATCTCGACGCCGCGCTTCGTGCTCACCCGGACGATCGCCGGGGCGAACTCGGGGATCGGGAAGGTGCGCACCTTTTGCCCGTTGACCGTGGGCTGTCCGTTGGGGCCGCGGTCGGTGACCATCCAGTAATCCCCGTCGCGGGGGCCGGGGAACAGGCCGCTGCCGATGCCGCCGAGCTTGATGCCCCGGTCATTGGCGATCGACGGCTGCAGGCCGGCCAGCGGGAAGGGTGGAATGGTCACGTCCTTGACGACCTTGACCGGTTTGGGCGCGGCGGCGACAGCCGTACCCGGTATGACGAGGGCCGCGAGAACCGCGGCGAGAATGCGACGACGTAACACGGAAGGCCTTTCGCGCGCACTGCATCGTGGGCAAGGCCGCCAAATGTAGCGAACGCGTGTGACACAACGGTGAAGATTCAACTTCTGTTACGCAGAATTCGCCGTGGGTCTGCCGAGCACATTTATGTCAGGAATTGCCACTTCGCGACTGGATTGTCCGCGTCCAGCCCGCGGAGGGGGTGACGGGCCGGTCGGGGTGGTCTCGCCGCACGCGCTCATCGTGGTACTGCGTGGAAAGGACGATGTGGGTGTCCATCTCGCCGTGCTTTCCGATCTGTTCCAGCACGCCTTCGAGATGCGCCAGTGACGAGGCCCTGACCTTGAGCATCGAGCAGTGCTGGCCGCTCAGTTTGGCGATTTCGACCACCTCTGGATAGTCCTCGGCGGCTGAGCTCTTGAGCAGGCAGGAGCCGCTGGCGCAGCGCAGCTGGATGTACGCCTGGATGGGGAACCCAGCCGCCGTGGGATCGATCTGGGCCTGGTAGCCGACGATCACGCCGCGCCGCTCCAGGCGGCGAATCCGGTCGGCGACGGCGGGCGCGGACAGATGCACCCGCCGGGCCAGCTCGTTGTAGGACAGCCGCGCGTCGGCCTGCAGTTCGTCGAGCAGCTTCCAGTCGAGATCATCGAGGTCACCTGCCGACCGTGAGAATTCCACGGTCTCGACTTTACGATCGCATCCATTAAGTGCCCAGGCGCGCCTCGATGGCCATGTCCAGCTCGAGCCGTGGCCCCCTAGCGTGAATCCTGTGATCAGTAACGGACATCGGTCCGGTGGTGATGTCGTCGACGCGCTCCCGGCCCGGGCGTGGCGGGCGTTGGCGCAGCAGGTCACCGGCGCCGTGCTGACCAGCGATCACGCCGACTACGACGCGGCCCGCAGACCGGCCGGACAGCGCTTCGGTCAGATCCGTCCGCGGGCCGTGGTGCGCTGCCGGACCGCCTCCGACGTCGCGGCCGCGCTTGGTTTCGCCAGGGACAACGGCCTGACCGTGGCCGTGCGCAGCGGCGGGCACGACTTCGCCGGTCGGTCCACGACCACCGGACTGCTCATCGATCTCAACGAACTCACCGGGGTGTCCCTGAAGGACGGGGTCGCCCACGTCGGCACGGGCACGCGGCTCGCCGACGTGTATCACCACCTCGACCGGCACGCCCAGACGCTGCCCGCCGGGAGCGGCCCTTCCGTCGGCATCGCCGGGCTGACCCTCGGCGGCGGCATGGGCTTCCTCGGCCGAACCTGGGGGTTGACCTGCGACCGGCTCGTCGGCGCGCATGTCGTCCGCGCGGACGGCAGCCTCGTGCACTGCGACGCGAGCGAGCACGCCGACCTGTTCTGGGCCCTGCGGGGTGGCGGCGCCGCGGGTGTCGGCGTCGTCACGGAGCTGTCCTTCGCGCCGGTTCCGACTCCGCGATGCATCGCCGTCGAGCTCAGGTGGGACCATCGGCTCGCGGCCCAGGTCGCCGACGCCTGGCAACGGTGGAGCCCGGAAGCGCCGGCCGCGCTCGCCGCAAGCCTGCTGCTCACGTTCCCGGCCGGGCCGTACGGCCGGGCGCGGGTGAGTCTGGTCGGAGCGGCGGTCGGGCTGTCGCCCGCGCACACCGACGATCTCCTTGACGATCTCATCGCCAGGGTCGGGGCCCGCCCGCGAGGCCGATGGCGCCGGCAGTTGTCCTGGATGGACACCCCGGCCGCTCTCGCCGCGCGCCTGCCCGGCGACGACGCCGGGCACCTGCTCATCAAGTCAGGCTTCTTCCGGCAGGACATACCAGCGGGCACACTCGACACCCTGGTCGATCAGCTGGTCGCCGACCGGCGCCCCGGCGAATCGCGCGAGCTCGACTTCACGCCGTGGGGCGGCGCCTACAACCACGTCCCGTCGCAGGCCACGGCGTTCCCCCATCGAAGCGAGCGATTCCTGCTCAAACACGCCGCCATCGTCCGGCCGGACACCGTCCTCCCGCAGAGCGCGTGGCTGCGCAGTTCTTGGCAGACGGTCCAGCCCTGGTCGAGCGGCGGCGTCTATCCCAACTTCCCCGACCCCACCCTCACCGACCCCGAGCGCTCCTACTGGGGCGGCAACCTCCCGAGGTTGGAGCGGGTGAAGGCGGCCCACGACCCCGGCCGGATGCTGCCCGGCCTGGGGCACGTATGAGAAAGGATTCCACTATGACCAGCCAGCCCACAGAATCCAGCAGTTCAGGGATCGGCGACGCGGCCACGCCCGCGGTCGCCGACCGGGCCGCGTTCCAGGCCGAACTGGACCGGCTCCGAGCCCGGGAGAAGGCCCACACCCGCGAAGGCGATGCGATCGCCGCCGCCCGGCGGCGTCTCCCGATGGTCGAAGTCGATCCGCGGACTCCGCTGACCGGAACGGACGGGCCGGTGCCGTTGATAGACATCTTCGACGGCCGATCCCAGCTGATCGCCTACTACCACATGTGGCACATCGGCAGGCCCGCCGCCGAGCAGTGCGAGGGCTGCACCTTCAGCACCTCCCAGGCCAACGAGCTGTCCTATCTGCACTCACGCGACGTCAGCTACGCGATCTTCTATGAGGGGCCGTACGAGGAGATCTCGCGGTATCGCGATTTCCTCGGCTACACCGCCCCCTGCTATTCGGTGCCGCAGGACTCCGTGGACCGGTTGATCGCCGATCGGCACTTCGGCATCCTGGCCTGCTATCTGCGAGACGGCGACCAGGTCTATGAGACCTACTGGACCACCGGCCGCGGCAACGAGGTGATGGCGCCGTCGTACGGTCTTCTGGACCGGACCGTCTACGGCCGGCAGGAGTCCTGGGAGGACTCGCCGGAGGGCTGGCCGCAGCGCTGGGGGTCCAAGGGCGGCCAGTTCCAGCTGAACGGACGCCCGACCGTCCAGTGGCAGCGGATCCAGGCCGGGCTCGACGACGACCTCGGCCCGATGCCGGACGGTTGGACCAGGTGTCCCTGCTCACTGCATACTCGCCGTTGACCTGGTTCGACGTCGAAGGGGCCGGAGGGAGAGCCATGCGAGTCGTGGTCATCGGCGGGAGCGGGCACATCGGCACATACCTCGTCCCCCGGATGGTGCGCGCCGGTCACGAGGTGATCAACATCAGCCGTGGCACCCGCACCGCGTACACCGAAGCCGCCGAATGGCTGCAGGTCCGCCCGGTCGTCGCCGACCGGCAACGGGAGGACGACGAGGGCACCTTCGGCGACACGGTGGCCGGCCTGAATCCGGACGTGGTCATCGACCTGGTCTGTTTCACCCTGGAATCGGCCACCGCGCTGGTCGAACGGCTGCGCGGCGAGGCCGGGCACCTGCTTCACTGCGGTTCGGTGTGGCGTTACGGCCAAAGCCACAAGGTGGCGATTTCCGAATCCGAGGGCACCGCGCCTTTCGGGGAGTACGGCATCCAGAAGGACGAGATCGCGCGGATGCTGAAGGCGGAGACGGCGTCTGGGGGCCTGGTGACCACCTCGCTGGATCCCGGGCACATCGTCGGTCCCGGCTGGCACCCGATCGGTCCGCTGGGGAACACCGACCCCGCGGTCTGGTATGCGCTGTCGGCCGGGCAGCCGCTGCAGATCCCTGGCATCGGGGCCGAGCTGATGCATCACGTACATGCCGACGACGTCGCCCAGGCCTTCGAGCGCGCGGTCGAGCACCGAGACGCCGCGGCGGGAGAGGATTTCAACGTCGTCGCTCCCACCGCGCTGAACGTACGCGGATACGCCCATGTCGCGGCCGGCTGGTTCGGGCAGACCGCGGCGCTGGAGTCGGTCACCTGGGACCAGTTCCGTCAGACCACGTCCCCAGAGCATGCCGAGTCGAGCTGGAACCACCTCTGCCGCAGCCACTGCCTCACCATCGACAAGGCCACGACCCTGCTCGGCTACACACCGCGCTACGAACCGGAGACCGCCGTGCTCGAGTCCGTCCGCTGGCTGATCGAACACGCCGAGCTGAAGGTGGCCCGCCCGCTCATCGCCTGACCATCTCCGCCTGATGCGCCGCGCGATACTCAAGGCAGCTCGCCCGGCCCCTGCGGGGCGGCGGACGGCAGGAAGCGGCCGATCAGGAGTCGGTAGAGCCCGGCGCCGGCGAGTCCACCGGCGATGGGGCCGACGATCGGGATCCAGAAGTACGGATATCCCGTCTGATCGCGGAATGCGTCACCGTAGCCGGTGAGGAAGCTGGCGAGCCGCGGCCCGAGGTCACGTGCCGGGTTGGTCGCATATCCAGCGTCGGTGCCCCACGCCATCCCGATGCCGACGACGAGCAGGCCGATGACGAACGGCGTCAGGTTGGCGGCCGGGGGAGTGCCGGCGGCGTCGGTGATGGCGAGGATCAGGAACAGCAGGATGGCCGTGCCGATCACCTGGTCGCGGACGGCGCCCCACGGGCCGACCGGCAGCGTGCCGTTGCCGGGCAGAGTGGAGAAGACGCCCTGGGTCTTGATGGTCAGACCGGGATCCACGGCATGCAGGACCTCGGTGTAGTTCCAGCGCACCAGCAGCGCGGCGACGAAAGCGCCGAGAAACTGGGCGATCGAGTAGGGAGCCACCTTGCGCCACTCGAAGCCCTTGAAGGCCGCGAGCGCGATGGTGACGGCGGGATTGAGATGGGCGCCGCTGATCCGTCCGGCGACGTAGATGCCGAGCATCACGCCGAGGCCCCAGGTCCAGGCGATGCTGTCGTGGTCACCGATGCCGCCGCCCCTTACCTGGGCCACCACCCCGAGACCGAACAGGATGAGAATCATCGTGCCGGCGAACTCTGCCGCGAGCTCGCCGATCAGACCCTGGGATTCCATCGTGCTGCCATGGGCCCTCCCTCGAGGACGCCGTATCGGTCAGGTAGAAAAACCGTCACCAATCGCACGATCCCTCAGATCCTAACGACCGGCGATCAAGCCCGCGGCCCGTTTCCGCCGCATTCCGGGTGGCACCCGTACAGTACGGGTCCTGGGCTCCAGCCCTCTCCCGAAGATCGCAAAGCCCTTGGAGGTGCACGATGGACACACCCGCGTATTTGACGGCCGTTGTGGAGCAGACGAGCACGTTCGCCGATTGGGTGCACGGGCGGGATGCGGCGACCCCGGTGCCTACCTGCCCCAAGTGGACGCTGGCCGATCTCGTCGACCATGTCGGCGGAACACAGCGCATGGTGGCGATGCTCGTGGGCGAGCAGATGACCGAACCGAGCAGGGCGTTCGCCGGCTACGTCCCGGGTCCGACCGATTCGGGGCAGTGGCGCGCCTGGCTGAGCGACAGCGCGGCCCAGGCGGGACAGGCGTTCGCGTCGGTCACCGATGACACGCCGGTGTGGGATCCGTCGGGCGGCGCCGCAGGCGTGCTGTTCTGGTCACGTCGCCTGCTAGGCGAGGCTTGCGTGCACCGCGCGGACGCGGCCGTGGCGCTCGGCATGCCGTACGAGCTGGCGCCGGAGCTTGCCGTCGCGGCCATCGAGGACTGGCTGGGCTCGATGACGTCGCCCGGCTATTGGGAGAACAGGCCGGGCTTCGCCGATGCGATGCGCGGGAGCGGTCAGACTCTGCATTTCCACGCGACCGACGCGCCCGGCGAGTGGGTGGCTCGGCGAGAACCCGACATGGTCGTCCTGGAGCGCACGCACACCAAGGCCGACGTCGCGGTACGCGGGCCGGCCGCCGACATCCTGCTCGTGATCAGCAGGCGTCGCGCACTGGAAGCGGCTCCTGCGCTGGAAGTGCATGGGGATCGGGCGCTGCTCCACCACTGGATCGACCACATGGACTGGGTCACCAACGGCTGACCCGCACTCTGCGCTTACTGACAGGTCCGCCTGCCGGCCAGTGATCCCGGCGTCCTAGGCTGGGATCCTGAACGACAGGAGATCGACATGAGCGACCGGCTTGACTGGAACGCGAAGGTCGTCGCGGAATTCCGGGCGAACGAGGGCAGGGTCGGCGGAAACTTCGAGGGTGCTCCGCTGATCCTGCTGCACAACCGCGGCGTCAAAAGCGGCCGGGAGTACGTCAATCCGTTGATGTACCTTCCGCACGACACCGAGCCCGACGTCATCTACATCTTCGCCACCAAGGGCGGAGCGCCCACCAGCCCGGACTGGTATCGCAACTTGACCGCCGCCGGCACCGGCAGCGTCGAACGCGGAACCGAGACCTATGAGGTGACCGTCCACGAGCTGACCGGCGCCGAACGCGACCGCGTCTACGCCGAGCAAGCGCGGCGCTATCCAGGCTTCGCCGAATACGAACGCAAAACCGAGGGAGTGCGCACCATTCCCGTGCTCGAACTCAGGCGAGCGTAGCCCGACGGCCGGCGAGCCCCTGCCGGCGTGCCCTTCATAGCGCCCGCTGAGGTCGAAGGGACTCCAGCGGGCGCCAACCCCCGGTCATCGAGCCTCAGGCGGTCTCGAGGGTGCCGTCGTACGCCCAGTAATTGACTGAGCATTGCGCGATCGAATACGGGAGTTGCGGGACGGCAAGCACCCACGGGCCATAGGCCGTCCGGGTGCTCCCGTTTTCCCGGATGCAGTAGGCGATGGCGCGATATTTGTCGGTGCCGGGCCGGGTCGTCCCGAGGCACCTGCCCTGCCAGCCGGCCCAGTTGTTCCACTGCCCGCTCGAGCAATCAGACAGTGCGGCTTGGGCGGCGGTCGCGGGCAGCACCGACGCCGCCAAGACCCCCACCGCCGCGGTAGCCAGCAGGCGTACCGCAATTGAATGTTTCCACATCTTCGCGACCTCCTCCGATCCCGAATGCCGCCCGGACTCGGGCACTACATCGCTGATGGTCCGCGACGGGCCGACATTCTTCGTACATTCGCCCATCGGCCCAGATCGCGCGGTTTCAGGGTTGCTGCACCGTGGCCAGCAGTTCGTCGAGCACGGGCTGGCCGGGCGGCGGCGTGATGGGCTGGCCGGCCATGTCGCGGACCCGGTCGAAGGCGTCGTGGATGGCGTGGCCGGTCAGCACCGGACCGTGGGCGGTCACAGGAGTTCGGCGAGAAGCGCCGCCGCACGGGCCGCACCGTCTGCGGCGACCGGGCGATAGGCAACCTCACGCCCGATTTCGGCGGCGATCGCCTCGGCCAGCGCATCGGGGTCGATCTCGTCGTAGTCCATCCGGCGCCCGGCCCCGTAGCGCCGCAGCCGGTGCGCGACGTGGAAGCTCTGCTCGAAGTGGTGGCGCAGGGGCACGTAGATGAACGGCCTGCCGGTCGCGGTCAGCTCCATGCAGGTGGTCAGGCCGCCCTGGACTATCGCGAGATCGCAGGCGGCCAGATGCCGGTGCAGCCCGGGGACGTACGCGTGGACCTCAAGCCCCGGCGCGCTCGGGAGGGAGCCGGGATCGATGCGGGGCCCGGCCACGACCACCATGCGCAGCCCGGGCACCAGCCGCGCCGCCGTCGGGAACGCGGCCACCACCCGCTGGAGGAGATCCTCGCCGATGCCCGAGCCGCCCACGGTCACCACGCAGACCCGCTCGTCCGGGTGGTAGCCGAGCTCGGCGCGGAGCGCCGCCCGGTCGGCGTATTCCGCCGGGTCGAAGCCGGTGACGTAGCCGGCGAAGTCGTAGTGCTCCTCGGTCCAGTCGCGGATCAGCGGGAGGTCGCGGCCGAACCGGTCGGCCACGATGTCGTCCGGATCGCCGACGAAGACGGCGCGGTCGCGAAGGCGCGGATGGCGCGTGATGTGACCGATCATCTCGGCGTTGTAGTCCGCCGCGACCAACGCCTCGCGCTCACCGCCGTCGGCGAACGGCAGATAGCCGACGAAGTCGGTCATCCACGCGTACGGGAACCGCTTGAGCCCGGGGTTCTCGTGAAGGAAGTGGTCGACCTCCCACGCCTCGTCGGCGACCACCAGGTCGTACGGCTCGGCGTCGACGATGTCGTGGAAGACCATGAAGTTCGACACGAGGATTTCGTCCATCCGGCGCACCGCCTGGAAGCAGTGCAGGTCGTGCTCGGCCGCTTCGCTCTGGAAGTGCGCGGACTCGTTGACCAGCCATCGGCTCGCCGGGTGCACCCGCTCGCCGGCGTCGGCCAGCATGCGGGTCACCGGATCCTGGGTGAGCCAGTCGATCTCCAGGTCCGGGTGGCGTCCGCGCAGTTCCCGGGCGATGGCGAGGTCGCGGCGGGCGTGCCCGAGACCAATGGGCGAGCTGAGATAAAGGACGCGCTTACGGCGCCGGTCCGGGCGGCGCGCCCTCCGCGACGCCTCCGCCGCCGCCGGTCGTACCCGCTCGACGAAGTCGCGGATCAGCAGGTTCACCGGGACGGGGTGGCGGGCATGCGGGCTGTGGCCGGAGTCCTCCAGCACGACGAGCTCTCCGCCGGTCCGGGCGACGAGATCCTCGCTCCGCGCGACCGGGATGATCACGTCCTGCCGTCCGTGGATGGCCAGCACCGGGGCGGTGATCCGCGCACACCAGGACCGCACCATCTCCGGCGTCGGCGGAGGCGCCTGGCTGTCGGCCACCAGCACGGCCGGGCTCGTCTCCAGCGCCCAGCCGACGCAGTCTTCGATCCCCTTGGTCGAGTGGGCCTCGGTGAAGCACTGACCGAAGAAGAACCACAGGAAGTCCTCGTAGTTCGTGAGCCAATAGTCGGGATCCCACTTCACCCAGTGGGTCCACGGGTCCACCCCGCCGTGCGGCACCAGGGACGCCGGGAGGTCCGCCGGCCGCAACCCCTCCTCCTCCCCGTGCCCCGTGTCGTCGTCGAAGTCGAGGGCGGGGCCGATGGTGACCATGCCGAGAACTCGAGAGCCGTGCTCGGCGGCAAGCGCGGCCGCCCAGAGGGCGCCCCGGGACAGGCCGACCACCACCGCCTGATCGGTCCCCGTCGCGTCGAGGACGGCCACCGCGTAGGCGATCTGGGCGTCCGTCCCGTACGCCTCCGGGGTGAGCGGCCGGTCCGACCGGCCGTTGCCGGGCCCGTCGTAGGTGATCACCCGATAGCGCCGGGCCAGGTAGGAGACCTGCATCTTCCATAACCGCTTGTGCACGACGGTCCAGGTGGGGAGTAGCAGGATGGCCGGGCCGTCGGAGCCGCGCACCTCGTAGTGAATCTTCACGCCGAGGTGCTCGATGAAGCCCTCCGCGTCCGGCAGTCTCGCCTGCATGGTCTCCTCCGGGAGGTTTGCGCGATCGATATCGTTCGGTCGATCGACCGATATGGGGGAGAGTAACATTCGGTCGACCGACCGACAATTGCGGCATGACGATGGGCGCCACTGTGGACGATGAGAGCACGGCCGGACAAGGCACGGGCGACGGAAGCACGCGCCCGGAAAACACGCGCAAGAAGAGCGGCGCGACCATGGAGCGGATCCTCGAGGCGGCGCGCGAATGCCTGCTGACCGACGGCTTCAGCGGACTGTCCACCCGTAAGGTGGCCACCGTCGCGGACGTCCCGCTGAGCCAGATCCACTACCACTTCGGCGGCAAGCACGGGCTCGTGCTCGCCGTGCTCACCCACGAGAACCGCCGGCTGCTGGCCCGGCAGAAGCGGATGTACAGCGCGGACACCCCCCTGTGGCAGCGCTACGACCAGGCGTGCGACCTGCTCGAGGAGGACCTCGAGTCCGGCTACGTCCGGGTCCTGCAGGAGATGATCGCCGCCGGCTGGTCGGACCGCGAGCTGGCCGGTCAGGTGCTCACCATGCTCCGGTCCTGGCTCGACGTGCTCCAGCAGGTCGCCCGTGAGGCGCAGGCCCGGCTCGCCCCGGCCGCGCCCTTCCCCGCCGCCGACATCGCGGGTCTCATCGGTCTCGCCTTCCTCGGCGGCGAGGTCATCCTCCTGCTCGACGACCCCCAGTGGAACCGCGAGGTCAGGACCCAGCTCCGCAGCCTCACGGGCCTCATCCGCACGCTGGAGGAAGCCGCCCTCGGGCAAGGCCACCTCGAGGAGACCTGATCGGCCCCGGGGCTCCTCACGGCGGTCAGGAAATCAACGGCGACGCCGTGTGTCGCATCAGACGGTGGGTATACCGCCCGGCGACCCACAAAGTGGGGGTGGTCGAGTGGACTCCCGCCCTTCGGCGGAGGCCCACGGCCCGATCGGGGATCTGCGGGTCGCCTGAGGCGTTATGCGGTTTCGCGTTGGATGCGAGGCCCTGGCGCGCCGGCTGAGGCCCTCTATGACCTGTGGCACGGACGAGCATGATGCCGAAGATCCGTTGTAGCCCGGGCCGAATCGACCGCGCCGTGGCGGCCGAGCCGCCGCTGCCTGCGGCGCACCCAGGACCAGGGCAGTGCCGTCCGTTCCAGAGCCGGTCTGAGAAAGGCATCCATCATGAGCACTGATCTCAACCATTGCGACGCGACCGAACTCGCCGAGCTGATCCGCATGGGAAAGGTTTCCTCCGTTGAGGTGGTCCAGGCGCACCTGGCCCGCATCGAGGCCGCCGACTCGAGGATCAACGCCGTCGTCACGCTTGCCGACGGCGCGCTGGACGCCGCGAGGGCGGCCGACGAGGAGCTCGCGGCGGACGCGGAGGTGGGGCCGCTCCACGGCGTGCCCTTCACGGCCAAGGACTCGTTCGACACGGCCGGCGTGCCCACCCAGCGAGGTTCGCCGATCTTCGCGGGGCGTGTCCCGGACACGGACGCCACCAGCGTGGCGCGTTTGAAGGGCGCAGGTGCGATCCTCCTGGCGAAGACCAATCTTCCGGAATTCGCATACTGGATCGAGTCCGACAACCTTCTGACGGGCCGGACGAACAACCCCTGGGATCTCGACCGCAGCTCCGGCGGTTCGAGCGGCGGCGAGTCCGCGGCGATCGCAGCTGGGATGTCGCCGCTCGGTCTGGCAAGCGACCTGTCCATCTCGGTGCGCGGTCCGGCGGCCGACACCGGCGTCGCGGCCATCAAACCGACGCACGGGCGCATCCCGATGACGGGGGTCTGGCCACGGGAGCCGCGCCGCGACTGGCATGTCGGTCCCATGGCCCGCACCATCCGCGACCTCGCCCTGGCGTACTCGATCCTGGCCGGTCCTGACGGCGCCGACGGCTACGCCACCGTCCCGCGCGCGTTCGACGCCGGCCTGGGCGCCTCGCCGGACCGGCCCGTCCGCGTCGGCTGGCTGGTCGACTCGGGTCTCGGTCCGATCGACGCAGAGGTCGGGGCGACCGTACGGGAGGCCGCCGACGCCCTGCGGGGAGCGGGGGTCCAGGTCGAATCCGTGGACATCCCGGCTCTTGAGCGTGACAACCCTCTCGAGCTGTTCACCCGGCAGCACGTCATGGAGATGAAACCGGCGTTCCGGGAAATCACCGCCGGTCACGAGGACCAGATGTTCACGTACTCCAGGTCCATGCTCGCCGCGCCCGACACGTCCGTGCAGGACTACGTCCAGGCCGAGCAGGGCATCGAGCGGCTTCGGGACGGTTTCGCGGACTACTTCCAGCGCTACGACGCACTGCTGCTCCCGGTGACGGCGATACCCGCGCACGAGCACGGGCTTACCCAGTTCACCCTCGACGGCCGGACGGTCGACGCTTTCCACGTGATGACGGCGACCGTCCCGTTCAACCTGACCGGGCTCCCGGCCCTGGCCATGCGGTTCGGCACGAGCAGCGAGAGCATGCCCATCGCGGTGCAGCTGGCGGCCGGCTGGCACGCGGAGTCGACGATCTTCTACCTCGCCTCGCTGCTGGAGTCACTGAGCCCGGTCCGCGACCAGCACCCGGCCCTCTGACGGGCCCGGATGGGCTCTGGGGTCAGGTGTCGGTGTCGATCGGGCCGGCCAGGCTGATCGGGTCGGGGGAGAGCCAGGGGCGCACCCATGCCTCGTCCTCGCGCCGGACGATCTCGCCGCAGCCGTCACACACCTTGCCCGGGGTGGTGACCTGGCCGCACCGCTGGTGGATCACCCGCATCGAGCCGGCCGGCTCGGCCGGCTCGGTGTGCTTGTCGCCCCAGACGGCCAGGGCGTGCAGCACCGGCAGCATGTCGGCCCCCGCGGTCGTGAGCCGGTATTCCTGCCGGGTGCGCCCCCCGTCACGGTAGGGCACCCGCGCGAGCAGGCCGGCCTCGACCAGCCGGGCCAGCCTGTTGGACAGGATGTTGTCGGCGATGCCGAGCTCCGCGCGGAAGGCGTCGAAGCGGGTGGTGCCCAGGTTGGCGTTACGCAGGATGAGCAGCGTCCACCGCTCGCCCATCAAGCCGACGGCGCGGCCGATCGGGCAGGGAACGGACGCCTGCGACGCTGTTGTCACATCGGCCTCCTTCCGTCCCCGAACGCTGGCTTGCATTTAGCAAGTAACAAGCATAGCGTCACATGTAGGGGGGAATCACCATGACGGCCATTCACACCCATCCTGTCCAGGACGTCGCGCGCGAGGTCCATCGGTTGACCGTGGACACGGGCATGCCGTTCGCGGCCTTCCGGGAGAGATATGAGCAGGCGGTCCCACCGCTCGACATGGCGGAATACGAACGGCTGAGCCTTTCCGGCGCCGACTGGGCCGCCGTCCTGCGAACCGTCGCGGAGAACGCGCCCCACGGCTTCATGATCTTCTGGAGCCTGGACAACTCGGCGATCATGCAGGGATCCGGCGACCGATGGCACAGCGTGCAATATCTGATGGGCAACCAGACCATCGCCCAGCGGATGTTCCACCACGATCCCGGTGTCCTGCTCTACGCGCCTCTGCGCACCACGATCTACGAGGACGCCCACGGGGTGACGCGCTTCTCCTTCGATCAGCCGAGCGCGCAGTTCGCCTCCTTCGGCGATCCCGAGATAGCGGCCGTCGGCGTCGAACTCGACCGGAAGGTCGCCGCCCTCCTCGGCCACCTCGGCGTGCCCGTGCCGGAACGGCTCGTCCCGGCGGACGCCCGTACGAGGTAGAGGGAAGCCCTTCCTGATGTCCGAGATCGACTGGTAGCCCGACCTCGATGAACTGCATATATACGGGTGTCTATACGGGGTCGTCCTAGCGTGATCCATCGTGAAACGAACCTTCACCCTCATCGCCAGCGCTTCGGTCGTGCTGTCCGGTCTTACCGGTCCAGCGCACGCCTATCCGGTCAAGGGCACCAAGCTGACCGCGAACGCCCTGTACGGGTCCGGCGTGCTCGACACCTCCGAATGCCCCGAAAAGCCGATCAAGAAGAACAGTGTCCCCGTCGCGAAGGTCTACCTCAAAGCGGTGTTGGCCTGCCTCAACGGCGCCTGGTCGGCGCAGCTCGAGAAGTCCGGCCAGGCCTTCTCCAAGCCCCATCTCAAACTCGTGACCAAGAACCCGAAGAGGTTCTGCGGCGAGAAATGGGAGAGCATCTACGGTTACTGCTATTCGACCCAGACGATGTTGTTCGTCCTGGACCATCGGCTCCTGAAGTACCCGGAGGATCTTTACAACTTCTACGCCGTCGCCTCCGTCTACGGCGATCACGTGCAGTATCTGACCGGGGTGACGAAGGCCTACCTCAAGCTTCCGGAGCGCAACAAGGCGGAGGGCCTCGAGCAAGGCCGCAGGCTCACCCTGCAGGCCGCCTGCTATGCGAGCGTCTTCATCGGCAGCGCGTACGGCTCCCTCGACCGTACTGACCACGACTGGACCGTGCTGGTCGGCGACGTCAAGCTCGAAGCCGTCAACTGGTTCGGCACGAAGACGAACATCGCCTACTGGATGAACCGCGGCTTCACGAGCCACGACCCAGGCTCATGCAACACCTGGACCGCTCCTTCCAAACGCGTCGCCTGACACGGCGACAAGCCGGCCATCGTTCGTGTGGGTGGTCGTCGTGAGCCTGGCTCGGGCGAGAAGGAGTGTCGCGGCGGCCATCATGGCGAAACCGAGCCAGTAGGGCGCAGAGTGCGCGACCGCGCTGTAAAGCAGGCCGGCGAGTAGCGGGGCGACGACGCCGATGCCAGAGGTGATCGATTGGATGACGCCGGCGAGCCAGCCCTGTTCGCCGGGTCCGACGGCATTGGAGGCGACGCCGTCCATCGTGGCCTGGGCCGCGCCCTGGCCGGCGGCGAGCACGAGCGTGCCGGCGATGAACAGCCACGGCTGGGCGAGCAGCGAGGCGACGACGGCGAGCGCGAGGATCCCGGCGGCCTGCGTGAGGATGCCGGCGATCAGCACACCGCGCTCTCCGAGCCGGCGCAGGAAAAATCCCAGCAGAACGCCCTGGATCACGATGTCGATGATCCCGACGAACGCGGTGAGCAGGCCGATCTTCGTCGCGGTCCAGCCGATCGAGTCGAGCGCCAGCACGCTGAAGTTGTTGACGAAGAACGAGAACGGGATGGTCACGAGGACGATCCCGACCAGCAGGGCGCGCAGTTCGGGTCGGGCGAAGGCGCCCTTGAAGAGCCGTAGCGGGCGCAGGTCGTCGAGCTTCACCTCACGGGCGCGCCTCTCGGCGGGCAGGCTCTCGGGCAGCAGGAAGATGCCGAGGACGCCGATGGTGGCGGTGATCCCGGCGGTGACGAACACGGGGAAGTCGATATCCACCGCGGCGAGCAGGCCGCCGAGCGCCGGACCGATCATCGTGCCGATCCCGGACAATGCTCCGAGCAGGCCGAACCGCTTGGCCCGCTGCTCGGGCGGGGTGATGTCGGCAAGGTAGGCGAACAGGGCGGGCAGGTCGCCGGCCGTGACGCCCTGGATGATCCGGCCGAGCAGCAGCACCCAAATGGCGCCGCCGATGCCGAAGAGCAGGTAGCCCAGGGCGGCGCCGAACGCCGCGAGGATGATGATCGGCCGCCGGCCGATGCGGTCGGACAGCGCGCCGAGGAACGGCGCCACAAGGAAGGCGCACAGGCCGTTGACGGCCTCGAGGATTCCGACCCAGATGGCGAGGCTGCCCTGGCCGGGCGCGTAGCGCAGCACGACGAACGGCAGCACGGGCAGGACGACGGTCATGCCCGCCGTCGTGAGCATCGTCAGGACGATGAGCATGATCCACGCGCGACGGGCGTGGGGCGGCGTCGACACCACCTCGATTGCTTGAGTCATACCACGACTGTATCGATACCAGTTTTGAAGTCAAGCCAGTTTTGGTTCGAGTGCGCTAAGATAGGGATCATGGCGGAGACGAAGACGGCGGGGCGGCGGGAGCGCAAGAAGGCCGCGACCCGCAAGGCGATCTCGGACGCGGCGACCGAGCTGTTCCTCGAGCGTGGTTTCGACGCCGTGAGCATCCGCGAGATCGCCGACAAGGCCGACGTGTCTCCGACCACGGTGTTCGCGCATTTCCCGCAGAAGGAGGCGCTCGTCTTCGACGAGGACGAGGAGCAGCGCGCCGAGCTGGTCGCCGTCGTGACGGATCGGCCGAAGGGCGTCTCCCTGGCGCAGGCCTTCCACGATCACTTGCGCGACGACTTGAACGCCAACCTCGTCGGCCACGCCGACTTCGACGACAAGGTCCGCCGGTTCTGGGAGCTCATCAACTCGACGCCGTCACTCAGCGAGTATGGGCAGCGCATGTGGCTGCGCCACGAGGACGCGATCGCCGCCGCGATCGCCGAGCAGTTCGGCCTGCCCGAGCCGGACGACAAGATCCGCGTGTTCGCTCGCTTCGTGCTGCAGCTGTCCCTGCTCGCCGGGACGGCCGGCGACCGGTTGCGGATGCTCGACGCTGGCTTCGAAATCCTCGACCGCGGCTGGTCGACCGTCGAAGCGCAGCACGCCGCCCACTGACAGCCCTGCGGACGAGGGATCAATTGGGACGCCGGGCAGCGGCCAGCACCCGCACCTCGGCGATCGGCAGGCAGGCCTCGCACCACCAGCGGCGGACGGTTCCGTCGCGGTGCGCGGAGATCAGATGCAGGCCGTCCGGGGTGAAGCGCACCTGTTCGGTCAGCGAGCGCTGGCCCCGGTAGGTCACGAGTTCGGTGCCGTCGGAGTGCCAGATCCGGGTCGTGCCGTCGGCGGCGCTGGTGGCAAGAAGCCGGCCGTCCGGGCTGTACGCCACGTCCCACACGAGGAATTGGTGACCGGAAAGGACGAGGGGCTGCCCCGTCCCGTCGGCGTGCCAGATCCGGACCGTCCCGTCGTGGCCGCTGCTGGCCACGCGTGTGCCGTCCGGGCTGAACGCGACGCTCCACACCAGCGTCGGCACCGGGTCACGGAGCACGACCGGTGGCGCGGAGCCGTCGAGGGTCCAGATCCGGACGGTGCCGTCCTCGCCGGCGCCGGCCACCCGGCGCCCATCCGGGCTGAACGCCACGCCGAAGACGATGCCGTCGTGCCCGCGCAGGACGGCCGGGGGGCGGTCCGTGGCGCCTCGGTCCCAGATCAGGACCGTCCCGTTGTCGCCGGCGGCGGCGATCAGGTGGCCGTCCGGGCTGAACGCCACGCTGTGCATGGGGCCCGCGTGCCCGGCCAGGACGGTCGGCGCGGACGCGCCGGTCGCGTCCCAGATCCGGACCGTCGCGTCCCGGCCCGCGCTGGCCATCCACCGGCCGTCGGCCGTCAGCGCCACCCCGAGCACCGCTCCGGTGTGCCCGTGCAGGTCGCGCAGGTCGGCGCCGGTGCCGGCGTCGAACAGGTGCACCACACCGTCCTCGCCGCCGGTGACCAGCCGGTCTCCGGCCGCGCTCAGCGCCAGGCCGCGCACGGCCCCGTCGTGCGCGTGCCACACCAGCGCGTCGCCCGGGTAGCCGGGATCCCACAGCCGCAGCGTCCCGTCGCCGCTCCCGCTGGCCAGTCTTCGGCCGTCCGGGCTGAACGCGATGCCACGTACGGGACCTTGATGGCCGCGAAGAACCAGGGGGTCGGCCGGATCGGCGGCGTTCCAGACGTGGATGGTGTCGGTGTCGAGCGAGCCGCCGGCCACGGCGCCGCCCGGGCCGAACGCCACGGTGTCGAACCGGCCGCCGTCGCCGCGCAGCACCAGTGGGGGATCGGCGCCCTCGATGGCCTGCACGCGCACGGTCCCGTCGGCGCCGCCGCCGGCCAGCCTGCGGCCGTCCGGGCTGAAGGCGAGGCCGAACACCGATCCGTCGTGCCCGGTGAACACGCGGGGTGAGGCCGAGGCGGCTGAGGCGGACATGTCCCACAGCCACACCGGCCCGTCGCCGCTCGCCGCGAGGTGCTTGCCGTCCGGGCTGTAGGCCACGGCCCGCGGCTGATCACCCACCGTGAGCACGCGCGGTGCGCGTTGCCCGGCGCGGTCCCAGATCCGGATTGTGCCGTCGAGCGCCGCGCTGGCGATCCGCCTGCCGTCCGGGCTGAACGCGACGCCGGAAACGGTGCCCGTGTGGCCGCGCAGGTACATCGGAGCGCCGGTGGCCAGGTCCCACAGCACGATGGTTCCGGCGGCGCACGCGGCCAGCCACCGCCCGTCCGGGCTGAACACCGGGCTCCAGAGATTGCCGCCCGGTCCGCGCAGCGTCCGGGCTTGCGGGCGCAGCTCACCGGATTCCGAGACGTCCCAGATCCGGATCGTGCCGTTCGTGCCGCTGCTGGCGACGTGCCGGCCGTCCGCGCTGTACGCCACGCCCATCAGCTGGCCCTGCCCGGCCGGCGTGGAGAAACGTACCCGGGATTCGACAACGGCCTGCCGCAGCACCGCTTCGGCCTCTGCGATGGGCTTGGTGGCGTACGCCTGGCCGGCCAGCAGCAGCCCCGCCTCGGGGTCGCGTCCGAGCTGCTCGCGGGCGTCGGCGACAAGCTGCCGGGCCAGGGCGAGGTCGCGCTGGCCATCGGCCCGCCGGGCCTGCACGAGCGCGGTGGCCGCCAGGACGCTCAGCGCCAGGACGGCGGCGGTCAGCCCGGTGAGCGCCAGCCGGATCCGCCGGCGTCCGGCCGCGACCTGCCGCGCGCGCCGATCCCGGCCGGCGGCCAGGAACGCGCGCTCGACCGGGGTGAGCTGGGACACGTCCCGCCCGTCCCAGGCGCGCAGCCGGGCGCCCTGGTATGTCGTGTCCGGATCGTGGCCGTTGGCCAGCCAGTATCCGGTCGCCTCGGTGAGCTGGCGGTGCAGTTGGAGCTGGGCACGGTCGGTGTGCAGCCAGTCGTGCAGCCGGGGCCAGGCCTCGATCAGGGCCTCATGCGCGAGCTCCACCGTGTCGTGGTCGAGCACGACGAGGCGCGCGTCGGCCAGGGCGGGCAGCACGACATCGACGTCGGGCAGGTCCAGCTCGGCCCGGCCGACCCGGCGGGCCGTGTCGGCGCTGCCGTCACCGATGACGACCAGCCGGCACAGCACCTGCCGGGCGGTGGTCTGCTGCCGGGTGTCGAACCGCTGGTAAACCGTCTCGGCGCTGCGCGCGATCGCGCCCGTCAGACCGCCGGCCTCGTCGAACCCGGCCAGGGTGAGCACCGATCCGCGGCGCAGCCGCCAGGTCTCCAGAAGCGCGTGCGACACCAGCGGCAGCGAGCCCGGCCGGCCCATCGCCTCGGCGAGGATCTTCGTCAGCAGCGCCCGCTCGACGCTCAGCCCGGCCTGCCGGGCGGGCTCCTGGATGATCTCGCGTAGCTCGGCCTCGCTCAGCGGGCCGAGGGGGACGCTGCCACCGGTCAGTAAGACGGCCAGCCCGGGCAGCTCGGCGCAGCGGCCGTAGAAGTCCGCGCGTACGCCGATGACCACCTGGCACCGTCCGCCCGGTTCGCCGGCCAGCCGCGCCAGTTCCGCCACGAACGCCGTGCGCTCGTCGGCGTCCCGGCACAGTGTGAACAGCTCTTCGAACGCGTCGACCACGAACAGGACCGGCCCCGCGGGCGGCAGGCTGGAAAGCGCCGACCGCAGGGCCGCGAGCGGCTCGCCGCCCGGGACCACGGCCACGGCGGGCCCGGCGTCGAACGCGGGCATGAGCCCGGCCCGCAACAACGACGACTTCCCGCTGCCCGACCCGCCGAACACCGCGACGAACCGGCGGTCGCGCAGCATCTCCAGGAGCTGTTCCACCATCCGCCGCCGCCCGAAGAACCGGCCGGCGTCGTCGCCGCCGTAGGCTTTCAGGCCTTGGTACGGCGACTGCTCCTCGGTCCGCGTGGCCCCGTTGGGCCTATTGGAGAACGACTCGTTGCATGCGGTGGCCGCACGCCGCCACCGTTGTCCCCACGCGTCCGGATCCTCGCCGCAGGCCAGGACGTACGCCAGGGTCACCGCCAGGGTCGGCAACCGCTGCCCACCGGCCGCGTTCGCCAGCACCGCGACCGAGTAGCCGGACCGCCGCGCCAGCTCGCGATAGCCCGGATTGCCGGCACGGACCCGTAATCGGCGCAGGTCGGCCGCCAGCGACTCGACCGGACCTGCCATCGGATCCAGCTCTCGTTCAGGACGTGGCACCGCGAAACCCCCGTGAACGCGCAAGACCGCCCGGAACACTCCCTGAGAAACTACGTCCGCGACGGGCTCTTTGTGCGAGCGGCGGGCCAGAAGCCGGTGGCCGCGTTTCGCGCCTGCCGGGAAATCAAAGGACGAGGATGCGCTTGCGCCGCGCGTTGAAGATGGTGTGCCAGGCGCCTCGGTTGAACACATGGTCCTGGTCGTCGATCTGGCTCACGCGGATCAGCACGCGCTTGACGGGGACGAGTTGCTTGATGGAGAAGATTCCCAGATCACCGGCACACCGGCGCTCATCGTCAGTGCTCTGATTGCCGCGCGTGTCGATGAACAGGATCTCGATGTGGGCGCACTTGCGGCCGCGGTCCAGTCTGAACAGCTGTCCGGTGATCTCGGTGCCCGTCCTGTCCACGGTGCCCACGGCCTTGGCCTTGCCGTTCCTGGAGAAGAACGGGCCCCAGTCGGACACGTCGGCGCGATGCTGCGCGGTGCCGGCCGCATGGGCCGGGGCCACGGCGACCGGAATCGTGACGACTGTGGCGGCGCTCAGCGCCAGCAGTTTGGCGGCGGATCGGATGTTCAACGTCATCTCCTGGTGATGCGGGCGCCGCCGGCTGTGACGGCGCGACATCACCTCGGGCGTTCCACCTGGAGCCGTCGCCTGGCACCCGAACGGCGCGGCGGTGCCGCCGTTCGGGCCTGTCGTGGTCGGGTCATCACACGCTGCGCAGGACCGACACCACGATGCCCAGCACCACGGCCCGGTCGCCGTCGATGTCGTCATAGGCGGGGTTGCGCGGTTCGAGAACGACATGCCCGCCGCGCCGGCGGTACACCTTGACGGTCGCCTCGCCGTCGATCATGGCGGCGACGATCTGGCCGGAATGCGCCTCGGGCTGTTGCCGGATCACCACGGTGTCGCCGTCGCATATCGCCGCGTCGATCATCGAATCGCCCCGCACCCGCAGGGCGAAGACGGTTCCCCTTCCGGTGAGGTCGCGGGGCAGGGTCAGCATGTCGTCCATGTGCTGCTCGGCCGTGATGGGCGTACCCGCGGCGATGTCGCCGACGATGGGCACGCTCACCAGGTCGGCGGCAGGTTGCGGCGTCGCGGCGCGCAGGAACAGGCGCACGTCGATCGGCCTGGTCATCGCCGTGCCCCGGTGGAGGAAGCCCTGCTCTTCCAGGGTCCTGAGGTGCTTCGACACCGACGAGGGCGAACGCAGCCCGACCGCGTGGCCGATCTCACGGGTGCTCGGCGGGTATCCGTATCTGACCACCCAGTCCCGGATCGTGGCCAGGATTCGCTGCTGACGCTGCGGCAAGGCCGAGGTGTCCAGGTGTTCGAACGTGTCAGGATCGTCGTAGGCGGTCACCTGCGACATGTTAGGGTCCAGCGCGTGATCACCGCGCGCGCACCGGCGCCCGGTCGTCAAGGGGTGACGCTGGTCGATTCGCGTATCACCAGGTGGCACGGGCACAACTGGCGCCCGGAAGACGGATTGCCGTTGATCGCGGCCAGCAGCATGTCGGCGGCCGTCCGGCCGAGCCCCTCCAGGTTCATGTCGATGCTGGTCAAGGGGGGCTGGGCGGCCTCGGCCATGACGTCCCAGTTGTCGAAGCCGACCACCGCCACGTCGCGGGGCACCCGCCGCCCCGCCGCCCGGAGCGCGTCGACGACGCCGCGGGCGATCTGGTCGCTGCCGCAAAAGACGGCGTCGAAATCCGCTCCACCGGTCAGCAGGATGCCGACCGCCTGCCGGCCCCACGCCTCGCTCCACGCCCCGAACAGCGGCGCCGCGGCCGGCTCGAGCCCCAGCTCGGCCAGCCGCTCCTGGGTGGAGGCCGAGCGGACCTGCGCGGAATGGTGGTGTTCTGGCCCGGTGATGTGCACGATCTTCGTCCGGCCGATGGCGGTGAGGTGATCGATCGCCTTGCGCGTGCCACCGGCCTCGTCGGGCACCACCGAGCAGTCGCCCGGATCGGTGGAGCTGATGAACGCGTAGACCACCGGCACCGGCAGGCCCACCCCGATGGGCGCGCGTGACTGTGCTCGCCTGCCGGTCACGATGATGCCGTCCACGCGGCGGCTGAGCAGGGTCTTCACGTAGTACTGCTCGCGGATCGGATCGTCGCGGCCGTCGCAGAGGAACACCGACATCTGGCCGGCGCCCAGCGCGTCCTCCGCGCCCAGCATGACCGGGATGCTGAACCGGCCGATCGAATCCGTGGTGATCATGCCGACCGTGTACGTCCGGCCCGAGTGCAGGCTGCGGGCGCCGGCGTTGACCTCGAACTTCAGCGTCCGGGCCGCCTCTCTGACGCGGACCCGGGTCTCCTCGCGCAGCGAACCTCGCCCGTTGAGCGCCTTCGACGCCGTGCCGACCGACACCCCTGCGAGCGCGGCGACATCGGTGATCGTGGCGTGCCGCTCGGGCTTCGCCATGCCCACCTCCGTTTTCCTTCAAGTTTCCTAGGGGGCATTGTACGGATCCCTTCCCAGGTCGCATAACCCTAGGAAAACAGGCTGTTGACGGGCGAAGCACGTGCCGCTAGCGTCCAGGAAAAGCTTTTCCTAAATTTCCTAGTCGTGGGGGCTGTCATGTGGGATCGCGTCGTAGGAGGACCGGTCGTGCCGGTCGCGCGGGGAGCGCTGCGCCCCCTTGGCGTCGACCAGGTGCGGCTCGACCCCGCCGGTCTGCTCGGCCACTTGCGCGCGCGCAACGCCACAGCGACGCTCTGGCACTGCGCCGACCACCTCGAATCTCACGGCAACCTGGACAACCTGCGCGCGGCGGCCGGGGAGCCGGACACCGAGTTCGCCGGCATGTGGTTCGCCGACTCCGATGTGTACAAGACCCTGGAGGCGGCCGCGTGGGAGCTGGCCTCGGCGCCGGACGACGCCGAGCTGCGCACCCTGGTGAAAGACGTCGTCGCCCTGCTGGCCCGGGCCCAGCGCCCGGACGGCTATCTGAACTCCTATTTCACCGTCGTCGAGCCGGAAGCCCGATGGCGCAAGCCAGACTGGAGCCACGAGCTCTACTGCGCGGGGCATCTGTTCCAGGCCGCCGTCGCCGCGGGCCGTACGGGGGCCGCGCCCGAGCTGGTGGACATCGCGCGCCGGTTCGCCGACCTGCTCGCCACCCGGTTCGGCCAGGTGGAGGAGATCGACGGGCACCCCGAGGTCGAGACGGCCCTCGTGGAGCTCTACCGCCTGACCGGCCACCGGCCCTACCTGGAGCTCGCGCGGCGCCTGCTCGACCTGCGCGGCCGCGGCCTGCTCGGCCAGGGCCGCTTCGGATCCGCGTACTACCAGGATCACGTGCCGCCGCGCGCGGCCCGCGAGGTCGCCGGGCACTCGGTGCGGCAGCTGTACCTGCTGGCCGGAATGGTCGACGTCGCGGTCGAGACGGACGACGCCGAGCTGTTCGCCGCCGCCGAACGGCTGTGGGACGACGCGTTCGGCACCCGCGTCTACATCACCGGCGCGCACGGCTCCCGGCACCGCGACGAGGCATACGGTGACCCCTACGAGCTGCCGGCCGACCGCGCCTACGCCGAGACCTGCGCCTCGATCGCGAGCTTCCAGTGGAACTGGCGGATGCTGCTGGCCACCGGCGGCGTCCGCTACGCCGATGAGATGGAACGCGTGCTCTGCAACGCGATCGCGGCCGCGGTCTCCGCCGACGGGCGCCACTTCTTCTACTCCGACCCGCTGCACCTGCGCGCGAACCACCATAGCGGGGGAGAGGAGGACGCGGCCCGGCGGTCGTCCTGGTTCCGCTGCGCCTGCTGCCCGCCCAACATCGCCCGGCTCATGGCCTCACTGCCCGCCTACGTCGCCACCGCCGACGACAGCGGCCTCCAGATCCACCTGTACGGCCAGGCCCAGGTGACCGCGACCGTCGCCGGAGCACCCGTCCGCGTCGAGATGACCACGGTCTACCCGTGGGACGGCCGCGTCGAGCTCACGATCATCGACGGCCCGGCCACCCCGTGGACGCTGGCCCTGCGCATCCCCGGCTGGTGCGAGGCATACACACTGACGGGCACGACGACGGGCACGGTGAACGGCGGGCCCGCGGAAGCCGCGGACGGATACGTCAGGCTGACCGGCGCCTGGGCGCCCGGCGCCCGCATCGTCCTCGACCTGGCCATGCCCGTACGCCGGATGACCGCGCACCCGCGCGTCGACGCGGTGCGCGGGTGCGTCGCCCTGGCCCGCGGCCCGCTCGTCTACTGCCTCGAGCAGGCCGACCTCGAACCCGGCGCCCTCCTCGACGACGTGCGGCTCGATCCGGCCGCGACGATCGAGGCGGGGGCCCACGCCGACCTGCCGGACATCCCGGTGGTTCTCACCCTGAGCGGCTCGCTCGCCGACGGCGGGCCGTCGCTCTACCGAACACAGGCAACAGAGCGCCCGGCGACCCCGATCACGCTCACCGCGATCCCCTACTTCCTGTGGGGCAACCGGACCGAAGGCCCGATGCGGGTCTGGATCCCGGTGGCCCCGGAGCCGCGTACGACCTGACCGTCCACGGCCACGCGTCCGCGCGTCTCGGGGCACACGCGGACGCCCGCCACCCCTCATTTCACGTTGTCACCAACCTGAAAGAGCGAGGCACACATGATCACCCCCCGAACCGCGCGCCGAACCCTCGGGCTGAGGACCGCGGCCGCCCTGGCCGTAGCCCTCACGGGACTCGCGGTCCCCGTCCCCGCGCACGCCGCCGGAGCCACCCTGACTGTCAATGTCGCGGCGCCCTTCCGGCCGGTCACCCACGCCGCCTCCGGAGGCCTGTACGGCCTGGCCGAGAACAGCCGCCCGGCGGACTCCACCCTGCTGCCGATCAAGGTCAACTCGCTGACCCAGCCCGCTCCCGGCGTCGGCCAGCGGCCCAACGGGCAGCCACCCGGCGGCGACTCCCTGCGCGTCGCGCCCCAGGCGACCCGCGCCGGCGCCGGCGAGATCATCCGGATGCCCGACATCTATCCCGACTTCCCCTACCGGTGGGTGAGCTGGAACGACTGGCTGGCCAAGGTCAACACCATGGTCAACGCCCGGCTCGCCGCGACCTCGACCACCAACGTCATCGCCTGGGAACTGTGGAACGAGCCCGACTGGACCTGGAACACCTCCGCGGCCGGGCCGTTCAACGACGGCTGGGTCCGCACCTTTCGCGCGGTCCGCGCGCTCGACGCGACCACCCCCATCGCCGGGCCGAGCACCTCGACGTACAACCGCGGCTATCTGTCCTCGTTCCTGTCCAACGCCAAGGCCACCGGCACACTGCCGGATATCGTCACCTGGCACCAATGGGACGTCGCCGCCATCGCCGCGAACATCGCCGACTACCGGGCGCTGGAATCCTCGCTCGGGATCAGCCCGCGCCGCATCTCCATCAACGAGTACGCCCAGACCAGCGAGGTCGACGTCCCCGGCCGGGTCGCCAGCTACGTCGCCAAGCTGGAACGCGGCGGCGTCGAGTCGGCGCACCGGGCCTTCTGGTTCGAGTACGGCACGATGAACGGCCTGGTCGTCAACAACAACCAGCCGACCGGCACGTGGTGGCTCTACAAGTGGTACGGCGACATGGCCGGCACCATGGTCGCCACCACGCCCACGTCACAGAGCGGTCTGGACGGGTTCGCGTCCTATGACCCCACCCGCAAAATCGTCAACGTCGTCTTCGGCAACGAGTCCGGGACCAACACCGTACGCGTCACGGGCATCGGCGGTCTCGGCGCCAGCGTGCGGGTCACCCTGCAGTCCACCCCGTCGAGCGGCCGGTTCACCGCCGTCCCCGCACCCACGGCGATCTCGACCTCCACCGTCGCCGTGAGCGGCGGAGCGATCACCGTATCGGTGCCGAACATGTCCGCCACGAGCGCCTACAACCTGGTGGTCCAGCCGGTCAGCGGCGTGCCGTCCTATCAGCAGCGCTACGAGGCCGAGAACGCCTCGGTCTTCCGCGCCCAGCGGCTGACCGCCACGTCGGCGTCCGCCGGGGGATATGTCGGGCGCATCGACAACAACACCGGAAACCACGGCATCGACAGTTATGTCGACTTCATCGTGAACGTGCCCACCGCGCGCGCGTACACGATGACGATCGGCTACGCCAACGGCACGGGCGCGACCTCGACGCAGGGCCTGGCCTTCAACGGCGGCGCCTGGACCACGGTGAGCTATCCGCCCACCGCGGGCTGGGGGCAGTTCGGCAGCACCATCAGCACGAGCATCACTCTCAACGCGGGCTACAACGTGATCCGCCTGGCCAAGGGCTCGCCCTCGTTCGCCGGCGGAACGGGCTTCGCCGAACTGGACTACATCCAGCTCACCTGATTCCCCCGGCACACTCTCCCGGCATGAAAGGGACCCCCCATATGAACCACACCCAGCCACGTCGCGCGCTGGTCGCGGCCCTGCCCCTGGCACTGGCCGCCTCCCTGGCCGCCTGCTCCTCGACCTCCACGACCTCCACGCCTGCCTCGTCGCAGGCGGCCGCCCCCGCCACGTACACGATCTGGGATCCGTACCCGCAGTTCGACGACAGCGCCGACTGGGTGAAGCTGCTCAAGCAGTGCGGCACCCAGGCGGGCGTGACGGTCCAGCGGACCGCCTACGACACCACCGACCTGACCAGCAAGACCCTGCTGGCCGCCCAGCAGGGCAACCCGCCCGACGTGCTCATCGTCGACAACCCCGTGGTCTCGACGCTGGCCGACGCGGGCGTGCTGACCACGACCGCCGACACCAAGATCGACACATCCGCGATCTCCCCGAACCTGCTCGCCGCCGGGCAGATCGGCGGCAAGACCTACGGCATCCCGATCGGCGCCAACACGCTCGCGCTCTTCTACAACAAGGACGTGCTGGGCAAGGCCGGCGTCGACCCCGCCTCGGTGAAAGATTGGACGTCGCTGACCGCGGCCCTGGCCAAGGTCAAGGCGGCCGGCAAGAAGGGCATCACGTTCTCGGCGATCGGCACCGAGGAAGGCAGCTTCCAGTTCCTGCCCTGGTTCTGGGGCTCCGGGGCCGCCCTCACCAAGCTCGACTCCGCCGAGGGTGTGTCCGCGCTCGGGTTGTGGACCGACTGGCTGAAGAAGGGGTACGCGCCCAACTCCGTCCTCAACAACACGCAGACCACCAGCTGGCAGGAGTTCGCCACCGGTGACTACGCCTTCGGCGAGAACGGCACCTGGCAACTGGGCAACGCGGAAAAGGCCGGCTTCCCGTACGGGATCATCGCGATCCCCGGCAAGGGCGGCGGCACGGCGCCCGCGCCGACGGGCGGCGAGTTCGTCAGTGTCCCGGTGCAGGACGACACCGCGCGCTACGCCGTTTCACAGAAGATCGTCAGCTGCCTGACCAGCACCGACAACTCGCTGACCACCGACACCACGCTGTCCTACATCGCGCCCACCGAGGCGGTGCAGGCCAAGCAGGTGGCGGCCAACGCGGCGCTGCAGGTGTGGGTCGACGCGGTCAAGGCCGCCAAGGGCCGCACCAGCGACGACCTGGGCACCAAGTACCCGAAGATCTCCGAGCCGATGTGGGGCGCGGTGCAGGCCGCGCTGTCCGGGTCGAAGTCGCCGCAGGACGCGATGGCGGCGGCACAGGCGACCGCGGCGGCCTCGACCCAGTGAGCACTCCGACGCGCGCCCGGACGGGAGGCGGGACGGCCGTTGATCGCAATGGGGCCGCCCTGCCGCCTGTCCGGGGGAGAGGAATCCGCCGGCGCGGCCGTCCCGGCCAGTGGGCCGCCTGGGCGTTCCTCGCGCCGGTGGTCGTCTACCTGCTGGTCTTCTACGCCTATCCGCTGTATCGCAACATCGACCTGAGCGTGCGGCACTACACGGTCCGGTCGTTCGTGCACGGCGGGGCCCCGTTCACCGGGCTGGACAACTATCGGACGGTGTTCGCCGATCCCACGTTCGGGCCGGCGTTGTGGCACACCGTGGTGTTCACGGTGGTGTCGCTGGCGTTCCAGTTCGCGATCGGCCTGGCCCTGGCGATGTTCTTCACGCAGCACTTCCGATTGTCGGCCACGCTGCGGGCGCTGTTCCTGGTGCCGTGGCTGCTGCCGCTGATCGTGTCCTCCTCGACCTGGTCGTGGATGCTCAACAGCGAGTCGGGCGTGGTCAACGCGTTCCTCGGGCTGTTCGGCGCCGGCCAGGTGAACTGGCTGACCTCGCCCGACTGGTCGCTGTGGTCGGTCACCATCGCCAACATCTGGATCGGCATCCCGTTCAACCTGGTGGTGCTGTACTCCGGGTTGCAGGCCATCTCGCCGCAGATCTATGAGGCCGCGCAACTGGACGGGGCCGGGGCCTGGCAGCGGTTCTGGAAGGTGACGTTCCCGCTGCTGCGCCCGGTTTCGGCGATCACCTTGCTGCTCGGGCTGGTCTACACGCTGAAGGTGTTCGACATCATCTGGATCATGACGCGGGGCGGGCCGAGCGGATCGTCGACCACCTTCGCCACCTGGTCCTATCGGCTGGGCTTCGCCAACCTGCTGCCCAGCTTCGGGCCGGCGGCGGCGGTCGGCAACCTGCTGATCGTGATGGCGCTGGTGTTCGGCCTGGTCTACATCCGCGCGCAGCGAAGGCAGGGGTTGTCGTGAGCCGCTGGAAGACCGCGATCGGGCTGGCGCTGACCGGCGTGATGCTGTTCCCGGTCTACTGGATGATCAACGTGTCGTTCACCCGGGACACCGACATGCGCAAGTCGCCGCCCTACTGGTTCCCGGTGCACGGGACGCTGGAGGGCTATCGGGCGGTGCTCGATCAGCAGCTGCCGTACCTCGGCACCAGCCTGGTGATCGGCCTCGGCACGGTCGCGCTGACCGTGGCATTGGCGGCGCCGGCCGCGTACTCGCTGGCCAAGCTGCGCCCGCGCGGCGGCGGCGCGCTCGGGTTCGTGCTGCTGATCGCCCAGATGATTCCCGGCATCATCATGGCGATGGGCTTCTACGCCATCTTCCTCAGCACCGGATTCCTCAACTCGGTGCTCGGGCTGATCGTCGCGGACTCCACGCTGGCCGTGCCGTTCGCCGTGCTGGTGTTCACGGCGTTCATGTCGGGCATCCCGGAGGAGCTGCTGCAGGCCGCCCGGGTGGACGGGGCGGGCGTGGCGCGGACGTTCTGGTCGGTCGTGCTGCCGGTCTCCCGCAACTCTGTGATCACGGTGTCGCTGTTCGCGTTCCTGTGGGCGTGGTCGGACTTCATCTTCGCCAGCACACTCGACCAGGGCGGCGAGCGTGAGCCGATCACCCTCGGCATCTACCGCTACATCGGCAACAACAACCAGCAGTGGAACGCCATCATGGCCACCGCCGTGATCGCCTCCATCCCGGCCACCATCCTGCTCATCATCGCCCAGCGCTACGTCGCCGCCGGCGTCACAGCAGGCGCGGTCAAAGACTGACCCCATCTTGGGGGAGGTTTGCTCAGGTGGGCTCGGTGGAGGCGGTGTCCGTAACAACACGGGACTTGAGAGTGATCAGCAGGGTTACCAGGATCCCGCCCGCTATGACGAGAGCAGCCAGCTTGATGCCTTCGGCCGTGGCGACCCGCAATCCATCGCCCGAGAGGCCTTTGGTGTTGGCGTTTGCGATGAGAACCAGGATCGCGAGGCCGACAACGGCTCCTATTCCAGATCCCGTGGACGCGATTCCCGAGGCGATGCCCTGCTCGCCATCGCTCACTCCAGTGGCGGCGGCGATGAACATGGTCGTGAAGATGATGCCGTCGCCGATGCTGACGGCGATGAGTCCTGGGATCAGCGTGGCATAGGAGCCGTCGGGCGAAATCGCCAGCCCCAGGACGACGGCACCGACCGCGCCGATCGACAGGGCGATGGTAAGGGTGCGTCGAAGGCCGATGAGAGTCACCACCTGACCGGCCAGTGCCGAACAGCAGGCCCACCGCCACGGCGCCGAGAATCACCGGTGAGCCCCAGCCCAGGTCCGGGCCCTGTACGAGTGCGAACACCAGCAACGAGATGGCACCGGTGGCGGTGAGCGCACCAGGCAGATCGAAACGTTCGTGCCCTGTCTCGAGGCGGATCGGCATCGATCAAAGAGAACGCGAATACGAGCGCCGTGCCCGCGAGTGGGACGTTCACGAAGAATACGGCTTCCCATCCGAAGGCTTGCGTCAGCACACCGCCCAGCAGGACGCCGACGACCAAACCCGCCGCGCCGGCGCCTCCCCAGATGGCCAAGGCACGGTTGCGGGCGCGGCCCTCGGCGAACGTGGTGTTTACAAGCGCAAGAGTGCTGGGGAAGACGAGCGCGCCACCGAAACCTTGAACCGCACGTGCGGTCAACTGCATCGGGGGCGTCGTCGAGAGTCCTCCCGCGAGGGAGGCGACCGAGTAAAGCGTGAGGCCGGCGATGAGAATTCGGCGCCGCCCGAGCAGATCCGTGGCGCGACCGCCGAACAGCAGGAATCCACTGGACGCGACGGCGTAGGCACTGACCACCGACTGCAGCGTCTGCGCCGAGTAGCCCAGGTCACGCCCCATGTCGGGCAGCGCCACCACGACGATGTACTGATCGAGCGAGACGATCATCATGGCGAACGACAGCAGTGCCAGCGTCGCCGCGCTGCGACTCCAGGCAAAGCCGCCGCAGGCAGGGGCAGTGTAGGGAGGACGCATGCGGTTACTCCGTATGGTCACGCGACTGGGTGATCATTAATTCCTTGACCCGGTCCGCCACCCCCGCATCCAGGGAGCAGCAATCGACCAAGACCAATACCCTGACCAGGAGCCTCGATTGCTGTCTTAACGTGCCGCTGCTGTCTTAACGTGCCGCTGCTGTCTTAACGTGCCGCGATCGCGCTGTCCAACCATACCCTCGCCCGGCCGGCCGAACTGATCAGCGCCGGCCCGCCTCCTGGGCCGCCACGAAACCGGGCAAGGAGCCTCATCGATTCGGACCGTGCGGCCGCCCGCGGAGCAACCGCCATAGGATCACCGCTTGTGCCCATCCCGTCACCATCACGATGACCGCATCGCCCACCGGGATAAGCCATCGCTGCGGGTCAGGAACGGAGTCGAAGGGGATGCGGTAGTAGGCCCAGTCGGTCAGCAGGCTCAACGGCAGGGTGATGAGCAATAGCAGCCAGGTGGCAACGCTGTCTTTCCCCGCGAACAAGGCGATCAGTGTCCCGATCCCGACGGCCGTCACGGCGAGGGCGTAGCCGATCGCGATTCGGGCGGCGAACGGGCCGGTCGGCGCGGAAGCGGGCCGAGGTCGAATCATTTTCTGTCCCTGTCAGTTCGCTCACGCATACACCCCGCGAAGCGGGCCGGTCGACCATCCACCGGACGCAACCCGGGCCCGGCTGCCATTTAAGCCGGATTTCTGTCGCGTTTTTGCCGAGGGTGCCACCTTCTCTACATCCCAAGAGGAAGGCATGGCATGAGGGGGACGAACGTGCGACGGGCCCGCTTAGGCGTCTGGGCGCGCCGGTGGTGCGCCGCGGGGCTGGCGGTGCTGCTCGGAGCAGCCATCGTCTTGTCGGATTCATCGGCGGCATTCGCGTTGCCGCCCGGTGGTGGCGGGGGCGGCGGCGGTGGGGGCGGTGGTGGTTCTGACCCGTGTCTGGGGTTGACCACGTCGTTCTCGGTGTCACCGACGACGATCCATCTGGGCCAGTCGGTGACGGCGACGTGGAGCGTGCACCGCCCGACCGGGTGTTTCGGCAGCACCTCGATGCTGCTCGGCCCCGGCGCGCCCGCCACCACGTTCGGAAACGGCGGGTCGGCGACCATCACACCACCAGCCACCGGCACCGCGGCATACCAGGTCAAAGTGTCCATCACCGGCGGCTCGATGTTCACCAGCCCACAGTCGGTGACGGTGCAGCCGTTCGGTCAGATGCCGGCGCAGGCCCTGGCCCGCAACAGCGACGGCCTGCTGGAACTGGCATACGCCGACGGCGCCAACCTCGATCACGTGTCGCGTGGCGGGCAGACGGCCCCCAGCGCCGGGTTCGGCCCCCTGAACCTGGGAACCGATTTCATGCATTCACTGGCGGCCGAGACCAACAACGACGGCCGGGTCGAACTGTTCGGCACCAATGTCAGCGGCCAGGTGTTCCACCAATGGCAGACCACCCCCGGCTCTGAGTCGTGGTCGGGATGGCAGCAGCTGGACGGGATCGTGTTCTCGGTAGCCGCAGCCCGTAACGCCGACGGCCGGTTGTCGCTGTTCGGCAGCAACGCCGCCGGGCAGGTGTTCTACCGCACCCAGATCAGCGCGGGCAGCACCATCCTGGGCGGCTGGACCCAGCTCGACGGGACGGTGCGTCAAGTCGCGGCCGACACCAACGCCGACGGCCGGATCGAGCTGTTCGCCCTGACCGAGGCCGGGCAGATCTGGCACCGCTGGCAGACCGCTCCGAACAGCACAGCGTGGTCGGCGTGGCAGTCGCTGGACGGCACCTTGTTCTCGCTTGCGGTGGCGCGTGACAGCGATGGGCGTTTGGAGCTGGTCGGCGCCAACGGCGGCGGGACGATGTATGAGCGGGCGCAGACCAGCCCGGGCAGCAGCACCTGGACCGGCTGGGTGCAGGAGCAGGCCACGGTCAGCGGGTCGCTGGCCGCCGAGACCAACAGCGACGGCCGCGTCGAGATCGTCGGCCAGGCCGTCATCGACGGCAAGCTGCAACCGGCGCACCGGGCCCAGACGGATCCCGGCGCCGCCACCTGGACCGACTGGACGACGCTGGACCGGCGGGTCGCGCCGCACCCGTTACTGGTGGCCTGCCTGAACAATCCGGGCGACTGCCGGCAGGGCGACGTCAACGGCGACCGAGTGCCCGACCTGGTGACCTACGTGCGGGCCCAAGGCGATGTGATGGTGTCGCTGGGCAATTCGAACTCGCCCGGAGACTTCGCGCCGGCCCAGCAGTGGGCCACTGCGTTGTGTTTCGGCGGGATCGACTGCGAGCTGGGCGACGTCACCGGCGACAAGGCCGACGACGTCGTGGCCTTCGACCGCGGCACCGGGACGGCGCGCGTCGCGATGTCGGCCCGGCCGGGATTCACCCTCGACCCTGGCGTGTGGTCGACGACCGCCTGCTTCGATGCGTCGATCTGCCGTCTCGCGGACATGAACAACGACGACAAGGCCGATGTGGTGTCCTTCTTCCGCAATTCTCACACGGCATTGGGGTCGGGCAAGGTTTCCGTGCTGTCGTCCGACGGGCACGGCTTCGCTGCGGCGGTGCAGTGGTCGGATCAGGTCTGCCCGGCCGGGCAGACCTGTCTGCTCGGTGACGTCGACGGCGATGGCTTGAGCGACGCGGTGTCGGTGGTCACCGGCGGCGACTTCAAAGGCACCGTGTGGGTGGCCCGCAATCTGTTCGGCTCGTTCGCCGCGCCGCAGGTCTGGGCCGGCGGCAGCGGATGTGTCGACGACGCCGTCTGCGCCGTCTTCGACATCGACGACGACCAAAAAGACGACCTGGTGGCCAAATCCCTGAGCAGCTCCGACACCCTGCTATGGGCATCGACCTCCACGGGACACTCCTTCAACACCGCCCAGCTCAGGGATCCGCAAGACTTTTCCACGCTCCGGACGCGAGGGGGAATAGTAACTTGCGGCACCGTGATCACGAACCTCAGGTATGCCAAAGATCAGGCGGACTTCTGGTTTCTCGTCAGTATGGGGACAGAGGCGAACGGGATATTTGCCCGCCTCATTTCGGCTCTAGCCGCGTTCTGGGAAGAGGAGCAGAACTATTGGTACCGTCTGATGCTCCAGATGCACTGCTGAGGTGTAGGTATTGAAGGGGATGCCGGCAGCTCTTACGCCGGAGCACTGAACGACCCGGCTGACGCCCGCTCGAAGAAGCGACACTCGCGAAGGCCGAGCACCTCGCCTCACCAAAACCATCATGAACGAGCGCGAGCCGGACGGTCCGCGTGTCCTGCGTGTCCCTGGTGCGCTCGGCGGGGCCGTCCGCCTCGAGGGAGCGCGCCGGCTTCGACACGTACAGTGCCTCGAGGCCGGTGTGATCGGCGAGCCGTCGCCGGCTGGGTCGCTGCCCGGCGTGGTGCATGCCGGACAGCGACGACAGCAGGACATATTGCGTGGGTCAGACCCAGTGGCGCGAGCGCCCGATCGACCGCCACGCGCCACTTGATCGACAACCGCTAGCATCTCGGTCAGAGGGTGGCGATCTCGACCTGGGCGGCCTCCTGCCGGTCGGACTTGAGAGTGACCATGAGGCCGGCCGGCGAGCCGTCCGCCCACTTCAGTGAGAAGGCGCGGTCCTTAGAACTGAGCACGTTGACAAGACGCACACCCTTGGGGCCCCAGTCTCCGCTGGGGATGTCCTCGCCTCCGGGCGGCGGGAACTGATCCTGCAGCGCCAGGTCCTCGACGATGTGCCAGACCAGCACGGCGCCCGGGGCTTTGGGCGAGTCGTAGTTCTCCGCGGCCCCGGACCGGACCAGCGGTTCTCCAGGATGAAGTACTCCTTGTTCCCCCGGGCCGGGTCGTAGATGATCGTCACCTCGTGACTGGTCTCGACCGCCTTGAGGGTGATGGTCGAGGTCGTCCACTTGTTGGTCTCCACGACGGCGGGCGTCACGAAGCCGTTCTTGAGTTTGTGGAACGCGTCGATGTGGAGGCTCAGGAGCACGTTGTCCATGATGCTCCAGTCAAGGGGCGCGGTCGCCAACGGGCCGTGCAGGTCGGTGGCGCCTAAGACCAGGTGTGCCACCGAGTGGACGATGATGCCGACTCTGGTCCGGGCGAGGTTCAAGGAGAACGGCCCCGTGTACACGTCGATCACGGGAACGGCAAGGTTTTCGCCGTCGACGGCGGCTGTGACCGTGTAGAGCAGGCTGTTGAAGGAGGACTGGGGATAGACGATCTCGATCACCGCTTCATCGCGGGTCAGGTAGTGGTTTCCGTCACGGTCGAGTGACGGGTAGTCGATCCAGGGGTCCGCCGCGGACAGCGCGTCCCTGAGCAACAGGGTGTACCTCTGGGGGACGTCCCAATACCAGCTGCCGGTGCGCCCTTCCGGGGCGGGCAGCCAGTTCCCGTCGGCGCAGCCGACGTACGTGGGCGTCGAGAACGTGAACTGACCGGCGCTGTTCTCCTGGAACCAGCCCTTGACGCTGCGGCCGCCGTCGCTGCCCTCGTGGATGGCGCGCAGAGAGGCGAAGGTCGGCGGCGGCCCCTCATCGGGCCGCCCGGCGTCGTAGCAGATCACGAAGACCGGCGGGGCCGATCCTGTCTGCGGGGCCATCGAGCGGTAGGGCTGCGCGAAGTCGGTGCCCGGCCGTTTGGTGTACGTCACCGCGAGGGTGCGGTCGGCCACGTACACGGGGGATTGGGGTGCTTGGATCTGCACCTGGACGGTGTGGGTGCCGGGGCGCACGTTCTTGACGCCGAAGGTGTAGCTCTGGCCGCGGTATTGCCCGACTCCGGACGACAGGTCGACGAACGACGGGTCGACCGGCTGGCCGTCGAGCAGCACCCGTAGCAGGGCGTGGTCGGTCGAGTAGAGCTGGAGGCCGACGGTCACCTCGGCGTTGGTGCCGCCGGAGAAGGTGGTGAACGTGCCGCCGATGTTGCTCAGCGCGGTGAAGGCGCCGTTGGTGATGGTGTCGGGGCCGCCCTGCCACGCCGAGGTCGTCATGCCGCCGTCGGCGGCGGAGGTCGGGGTCGCGAATATCGTCATCGCCCGGTCGGCCAGCTTGATGGTGCCGTTGTTGGCGAACCACTGGATCGACACCGTGTGCGTGCCGGCGCTGAGGCTCTTGCGGACGAAGGTGTACGACAGAGCCCCGGCGGAGACTCCAGGCCCGGCGAAGAGCACGTCCTCGCTCGGCTGCCCACGCAGTCGTCCGGCGGCGGGTCGTCCCCACCCCCGCCCACCGGAACGGCCCAGGCCGTCCCGCCGCCCAGCACCACCAGCGCCGCCACAGAGGCGGCCGCCATCACCACACGTCTCTTCCATCCCATGCCGACACACGGCGTGCCATCCGGTGCCATCGGCTGACACAGGAGACACTTGTGTCGTGGGTGACGAGCAGGGCGAAGACCGGCGGCACCTCGGGCCATCAAGGCTTGGGACGCTCCTTGACGCCATCGGCGGCCCGGCGGGTCGTAGCCGCGCAGGTCACATTCAGCTGCCCGTCGGGGAACCGGTCGGCTACCTGGTGCGCCCAGGACACCGCCACCGCGGTCTTGCCGATCCCGGCCTTGCCGTCCACCGCCGAGATCACCACGGTCGCCCCCGCACCGGCCGGCTGGTCCACCAGCGACGTCAACACCGCCAGCTCCGCCACCCCCCTGTCGTCGGCGTGTTCGTTGATCGTCTGGTGCAGGCGTTCGGCCAGCTCGCCGATGGACGACGTCCCGTACATGATCGGCCCTTCGCCGGGGCGGCTCAGTTCCACCGCTGGCCCGGGCGCTGGAAGGGGTGACCCGGGAGCGTACCGCGGTCTCCATCGCGCACCGGCTGTCCACCGCCGAGGCGGCCGACGAGATCGTGGTCTTCGAGCACCGCCGGATCCTCCAGCGCGGCTCGCACGCCGAGCTGGTGAACCAGCCCGGGTCTACGCTGATCTCTATGCCTCCTGGGTCACAGCCACTCGCTCCTGACGCTGCCCTGCGGTTGATGTCTCTTGTGGCGGCGCTGCTGCTCGCGGCCGCCTGCGGCGGAGGCGGCCAGCCGGCCGCCGCCCCTGCCCCGCCGGCCCCTTCGGCCGCGCGATCCGCCACGCCGGAGGATCAGGCCGAAGCGCTGCGCCCCGGCTGCCTCATCCCCGACGAGCGGGTGACGATCGGCACTCCCAGCTCCGGTGCCACCGTGATCGTGCTGGCCGGGTCAGGACCGAAGGGCGTCGTGTTCGCCCCGCAGCGCGGCGAGAACGCCTGCCAGTGGATCGTCAAGGCGCGCGAGCTGGCCGGCAAGGGCTACCACGTGGCCACGTTCAGCTGGGGAAATCCCGAGAAGGACAGCCTGCCCGCCGCAGTGGAGGCGCTCCGCGCCGAAGGCGCGTCCAAGCTCGTGCTGGTGGGCGCGTCCGCGGGCGGCGGCCTCGTGCTGCTGGAGGCGGGCGGCCTCGACGTGGCCGGCGTGGTCGCGCTGAGCCCCGTCGACTTCTATGGCGGCGAGCCGGGTCTGGCCGCTTACAAAGGACCGCTGCTGATGGCCACGGGCGTGCGCGACGCCTACCCCACGCTTGAGACGGTCGAGGAGTTCGCCGCCGTCCACCCAGGGCCGGAGAAGCTCATCAAGGTCGCCGGTGGCTCCCACGGCGTGCAGCTGCTCATCGGCGACGACGCGTTGAACGCGGCCATCGACGCCTTCATCAGAGAGAGTCTTGGCCTGTGAGCCGCTGCGTCAGATAGATCGGCACGACCGAGAGCACGATCAGGGCGGCCGCCACGACGTCGACGACGGGCGCCTGCCGGGCCGCGCCTACTCGAGCGAGTGGCTCATGCCGCTACAGGCCGATGCCGAGCAGGGGGTTGTCGTTCCATTTGTCGGCTTGCCGGATGTAACCGGCCACGACGGCCCAGGACTCCTGAAGCTACGGCGAGCCGCAAGGTAGAGCTTTGGTGCTCGTCAGCGGGCCAGCTCTATCTCGTTGGTCTCGGCCGCTGTGGCGTGTTCGTCGTGGTCGCGGAGCATTCGCATGACGGTGGCGGGTGAGGGTCGTTTGCCCTTCTTCTTGCCTTGGGTGATGAGGAGTTGGGCGGCGATGTCGCGCAGGCTCTGTCCTTGGTCGCGTAGGTGCAGGGCCATGGACAGCATGGCGGGGTCGGTGACGGTGGCGCCGCCGATGTTCTTGCCGCGGACTCGGGCGGACTCGTGGCCGTCGAGGGTCTTGTCGCGGATGTACTCGCGTTCCATGCCGGACAGGGCGGCCAGGACGGTGAACACGATACCGCCAGGGTCGTGGTGGCCTTGGAGTTCGCCGGTGAGGAATTCCAGGCCGATGTCGCCGGCGCGCAGCCGTTCGGCGAGCTCTGCGAGTTCCAGGCCGCGGCCGAGCCGCTTGTGCTCGTGCACGACGAGAGTGACGGCGACGCCGGAGGCGCGCAGGTCCGCAGCGTGCGCGATGGCGCGTTCGAGTTCGGGGCGGGTCGTGATGCGGGTGGAGACCTTCTCGGAGAAGACGCGGGGTACCCCAGCCGTCTTCAGGGCGTCGAGTTGGGTATCCAGGGATTGGCGGGCGGTGGAGGCGCGTGCGTAGCCGATCTTGGCGTGCCCGGTCGGCGCGGTGGCTGCGGGAGGTGCGGGCAGCCGGGTCCAGGCGGTGCCCGGCCGCCGTAGCGCCGGGGTCAGCACGTTCAGCACCTTCGCCAGCGCGGGCACGAGCTTGAACCGGGCGGTGTGGTATTGGACGGCCACCCGGTTCTTGGTCGTCCGGCACGGTGATCCAGCCGGGACTCCGCACGTCGACATCGGGCAGGCGAAGGTCTCCACCCGCAGGAACGCTTCCGTGGTGTCACTCACCCGAAAATCGTTCATGAGTCGATTTGAAACACAATCAGATTTGAAACACGGCGTGAAACAATTCTCGCCCGGGCGGCCCTGGCCGGCGCCTATCGCCGGAGCCGGGTGCTCTCTGTTTCATAAGTGACCACCTATGAAACACTGCGTTGTCGTCGTCGGCCCTCCAAGGCTCACGCGGATACCAGGCTCGCGATCGCTGTAAGAGGAGAAACGGTTCCGTTGCAGGTCCACCCCCGCGCCCTGGCCAAGAGCGCGGTTGGGTGTGAACCGCGTCCTCGAGGACAGATCTCATTCCACCAGAACGGTCCCCCCGAAGGCGGCACGGCCCTGCCCGAGGTCACAGATGACAGGGAGTGCGAAGGTCATGCCGGCTTCGATCGCCGGCCGGATGGCGTTGAACATGCCCGTGTAACCGGCGCCCACGATGACGATGCGGTGGTCGATCTTCATCTTTCACTCCAAGTTCGTCGTGATCTCTTGCTGATTTCCAAGCTAGGGACGCGGCCCCGCTTCCGGTATCGGGCGATTGCCCGGTCCGCCTGAGTCCGGAGCGTCGGTCTTTGTCGTAGTGGTCGGGGTCGAGGTCGGCGAGGTGGAGCACAACCTGCGCGCATGCCGAGGCGTGGTCGACGCGGCGGCACTGTTGCGCGAGGACACCCCGGGCCGCGCGGCCATCGTCGCCTATCTGGTCGGCGAACGGCGACCCGACGAGCTGCTCACGAGCCAACTGGGTAGTTGGCTACCCGCGCCGATGATTCCACGCGTCTACGTCTGGCTGGACGAGATGCCTCTCAACCGCGCGGGCAAGATCGATCGTCGAGCGCTCGCCAAGATGCTCGATCCCGCACCCCCCCCGGGACGCAACACGCAACCCTCACGTTGTGCCATTCACTGGCGCGGGCGGGGCGGATACGGGAAACTGTCCCGATGCCTGCTGAGTACACCCAAAGTGACCAGTTCCGTGGTGCCCGCATCCACCTGTGCGACCTCTCCGGCCTCGAGATTCGCGACTGCGACGTCACCGGCCTGAAGATCGTGGACTGCTATGGGGGCAACGTCTCCATCGGTGGCGGCTTCGAGCGTGTCGTTGTCAACGACGTCGACGTGACCGCCTACGTCGAGGCCGAGCTCGACCGGTTGCATCCCAACCGGGTGCTGGCCCGTGAGGCCACGTCCGCCGCCGAATACCGGGCCGCTTGGGATGCCATCGAGAAGCAATGGGAGGAGACGCTCGACCGCGCCAGGCGCCTACCCGAGGCGAAGCTGCACGAGCAGGTCGACGGCGAGTGGTCGTTCGTCGAGACGCAGCGGCATCTGCTGATGGCCAGCGATGCCTGGATCGGCAACGCCGTGCTCGAGGAGGACGCGCCGTACCACCCGTTGGGCCTTCCTGGCGGCGGGATGCCGGCCGAAGCATCGGCGAAGCTCGGGCTCACCCTCGATGCCACCCCGACGCTCGACGAGGTACTCGCGCCGCGGCTGGCCCGCATGGCCACGATGCGCCGGGTCGTCGACGAGCTCACCGAGGCCGAGCTCGATCGGGTGTGTGGTCGCAAGCCGGCGGACTCATATCCGGACCGGGAGTACGTCGTGCGCCGCTGCCTCATGGTGGTGTGCAAGGAAGAGGCCGAGCATCACCGGTATGCGGTCCGCGACCTCACCGTGCTCGAGGCCGGTGCCCGAACCGAGTGAAGGCGCGTCCCGGCAATGGACGGCGATCTCGCGATCCTGCGCTTGACCAGCCCATCTTGCTGTCGGAGCCCCTCATCGCACCCGCACTGCCCAGCCAGGGCGCGGTGCCGACCGGCGAGGTAGTCACGACCGGCTACGGAAAGACCAGCAATGCGGGCTTCCCCAACGAACGACGCGAGGTCTTCCTCGATGTCACGCCGCGGTGGACCTGCGAAGGCATCTACCAGTTCGTGAAGCCGATCACGCCCGGAATGAACTGCACCGCAAATCCGGCCAGACGGCCGGAGCATGCGGCACTGGGTGATGTCGTCATCGGAATCGTCTCCTGAAATATCTCTGGCCAGTGCGGCAACCCGACCTATCCCACCGTGAATAGGAATGTTTCTCAGCACCGAACCTGGATAAGCGGCAACGTGGGGAGGTAGTCGGCGGTTCATCCACCTGCCTTCAGCCGGAACGCGAGGCGGCGGGGCGCCTGCACGCGATAGCTGTCCGTCACCAGCTCGGCAACCTCGACCCAGTCCGTCGCGTCGTCCAGCACCATTCCCACGACATTCACACCCCAGTCGGCCCGGAAGAACGGAGGGCCGGCATGCGCCAGCGCGGCCAACTCCCCGGGCGGCGCCCGGAAGGTCATCAGGATGGCCGGATCGTCCATATCGATGTACGCCGACCCCCTCTCGTCGGTGGTGTAGACGTGCAGGAACGTCCGCCGGCGAATCCGCCACCGCAGGCCGATCCACGCCGGCTCCTCGTACGCCTCGGGCAGCTCCCCGCAGATCATCCGGAGCCGGCCCACAACGGCGGGTGGAACGTCCGCGATGTCGCTCATCTGTACCTCCCGCGCCCATCCTGCCCGCCGGGTAGGACATCAGCACATCAGAGTCTCCGGGGTTGGCGGGGCCGCGCCGACGTCATAGGACTCGGGCCCAGCTCGATCGATCTGCGGATCTTCGTGTCCGTCGACTTCGAGCAAACCATAGATCGCGCCCTGGCCCGCAGCATGGCGATGGCCGGATCCGCCGATGCCGCCGAGATCGAACGGTCCTGGCGCCACCGCGACATCCCATCCCAACAGCTCTACTTCGCGACAGCCCGCCCGACCGATCACGCTGACATCATCGTGTACAACGATCAGCTCCACGAGCCGACCTGGGACATCCGATCCGCGCGCCCCGGAACGACCGGGGATCGGCATGAACTCGTCCTCAGGCGGCCAGACTGAGATCGAGGCGGGTGTTCATGTCGAGGCGGAACCGGCCGTAGGGGTTGATGTGGACCCAGAATAGGGGTGAGAGCGCCCGGTGGTCCTCGTCGGTGAGCTTCCGCGCCCACTTCGGATCTCGTAGCACGGCCTGGAGGAGCTGGGTGTTGATGAACACCAGCGAGGACTGGAGTAGGTGCAGTGCGAGCATGGACACCTCGGCGTGCTCGCGATCGGAACCGGTGAGGGTGCCCTCGCGACCGTAGAAGATCTTGTCGTTGGCGCCGTTCCAGTTCTCCACGACCTGCAGCCCACTGTTGATCTCACGGCGGAGTTCCTCGTCGGCGAGGTAGTCGCAGGCGAAGATGGTGCGCACGACCCGGCCGAGTTCTTCCAGGGCGAGGTAGACCGGCTGCTTGGGGCCCCCACTCTTGGACTTCATAAACCGGCGCAGCACCTGCTCGGCCTCGTTAGTGAGAAGGCGGAGCGCGGTCGCGTACTTGATGATCTGATCGTAGTTGCGGGCGATCAGATCCCAGTCGATCGGCCGCTGCTTCAGCACCTTCGCCAGCTTCAGCCACGCGGCCTGGTTCGCGGTCGGCGCGTACAGCTGGATCGCGCCGATGTTCTTCAGCCGGGGCAGCAGCTTGAACCCCAGGACCTCGGTGAAGGCAAAACCCACCAGCGAAGCTCCATGGGTGTCGGTGTAGTTCGCCTCTATGTCGGCGTCGGTGCCGTGCCGCAGCAGCCCCTCGATCATCGCCGCAACCTCCGAGGAGGAACACGACTTCAGCAGCGGTGAGGTTCTTCGGCTCGGGCAGCTTGTCGAGCTTCGGGACCGACACCCACGGCTTGCCCTTCCGGGTGGTGATCTTCACGCCTCCTGTGGTGCCCTCGACGAGGCCGGTGTTCAGCCGGTCCAGGCCCGCGGTCAGGCGGCTTTTGAGGTCGGCTATGAACTCAGTGGCATCCAGGGGCTTGGACAGGGCGGCGTAGTGGACGTCGCGGTTGGTCTCGAAGTCGCCGGGCAGGTCCTTGTCCGGATCGCGCCACCGGCCAGCGCCCTGCACGTACACCTCACGGCGCCGCAGCGCCTCCCGCAACGCGATCAGCACGCACAGCTCGTACGGGATTCGCTTGACCCGCCCGGACTCGGCGTCCACCACCGCGTCCCGCCACGCCCACTGCACCACGCCCTCGATCGGCACCCGCTCTGTCTCGGCGTAGTACCGCTCGGTCGCCGCGACCCCCGCGTACCGAGACAGCAAGTCGATCGCGTCCATCACCGGTCGGTAGGCGGTGTTGTTGCACTTGAACTCCAACGCCGCCAGGATCGGCCCGAGCATCCGCCGGTAGTGGTGGGAGTAGGAGCCGCGCAGCTGGTAGCGGATCCGCTCGGAGACAGCCCGCTCGGTGGCCATCAGCTCCCGCGCCAGCGACTTCAGCGTTCCCACCCCCACCCGGCACCGCCGGATACACCGCCTCCCGCACCGTGTCGTCGGGGCGCTCGATCGCGGCTTTGATCATGTTGACGTAGATGCCGCGCTTGCCCCGTACCTTCGTCAACTCGCCGACCAGCGCCCGCTCCACCCGCCGCTCGGCCCGCGCGTTGATCCGGTGAATCAGGTCGATCAGCAGCCCGACCAGCCCGTCGACCAGCTCGGCCTGCCGCGTCCCGAACGCCTCCCTGATCTGCTTGCGGTGATACTCGATCGTCCGCCCCGTCCACCGGTACTTCGCGAACTCCCCGGCGTCGACCTTCACCAGCGACGCCACCTAGTCGACCGCGACCAGCGGAACCGCCTGCGGACCGTCCGGGAACCGGCCCTCAAGCTCATAGAACTTCAGCAGCAACGCGAACCCCAACCGCGTCGCGCCCGACTTGTTACATCAGCTTCCAATCACCCTCGACCAGCGTCCACGAACCGATCAGCTCATCCGGTTCCCACTCCGCGCGCATCCCCACCACTCCCAGACCGAGACCACCACCAGGACATGGCTCACGATCAAGGAAGGTCGCCCATTTCACCGGGATTGACCTACTTGCAACCACTACGCGACGAACCCGAAAGATAGCTCACCGCTACTTTGCGGCTCGCCGTAGCTTTAGGAGTTTGGGCCGAGACGGCTCGGACGTCCAGCCCGGCGACCCCAACGGCCTGAGGGCGACCAAGGTCTGCCGCGCCGCGGACGGGAACTGCCGGCTCCAGGGTCAACAAACCGGCAGTGCGATGCTGTCGATCGCGGCGTCGGCGATTCGGTTCCTGGTCTTCGCGTCGACCCCAGCCTTGGCGAGCGCTTCGAGCCCGCGATGCGTGGTGAGGATCAGTC
>JAGFNW010000004.1 GCA_017592665.1 Streptosporangiaceae bacterium NEAU-GS5
GCAACCGGTGGCTGGCTGCCACCCTGGGCAACATTGTTGCCAGCGGCGGCCGGACCGATACCTTTCTGGGCGACCGCTATCGGCGCATCGCCCGCCGCCGCGGCAAGTAGAAAGCGATCGTCGCGGTCGGCAACTCGGTTCTGACGATCATCTATCACCTGCTGTCGGATCCCGAGAGGCGCTTTCACGATCTGGGTGCCGAGCATTATCAGTCCCGGATCAACCTCGACCGCAAAGCCCGCAACCTGGCCACCCAGCTGCAAGCCGTGACCGGCCAGAAGATCGTGATCCGCAACGGCAAAGCCATCATCGTCGACCCCGACCTCGTCTGACTCCTACCGCTCTCGCAAACCCTGGCCACTATTCACCGGCCAGGGTTCGCTGCCGCCTGCCCAGCTGAGCTGCTTATTTTCGGGTCAGCGGGTCCGGGGTTCGAGTCCCTGGCGGCGCACCATCTTTGAACTGGCCGTTCTCCTGTCATGGGGAACGGCCAGTGATGTTGTGGGACACGTGTGGGTCATACGTGAGTCATCCGGTCATTTCGGCAGCTTCCGGGCAGCATTGAGCACCGACGGGCGGTCTTCTCGGCCGCTTCGAAGGCGATGTCGGGCAGAACCGAAGTGTAGGTATCGCAGGTCAGCACGATGCTGGAATGTCCGAGCATGGCCTGGATGACCTTGATATCGGTATGTGCGGCCAGCGCGAGAGTCGCGGCGCCGTGCCGGAGGTCGTGCAGCCTGATCGGTGGAAGCTCGGCTCCTGCGACGAGCGTGGCGAAGCGGTGGGTGAGGTAGTCCGGTCGAAGCGGCAGCCCGTTGGCGCGGGTGAAGACGTACCCGGTTTCGTGCCAGCGCTCAGCGGCTAAGTTACGTTCGGCGTCTTGCCCGTGTTCGTGCCGGCGAAGCAGACGCACGGTCGTTTTTGTCCAGCGCGAGGGTGCGGCGGCTGGCAGCGCTCTTGGGCGGGCTGACCACGATCTGACCATCGACGCAGGTCAGTTGCCGTTCGACGACGATGGTCCGGGAGCCGAGATCCAGGTCGCTCCAGCGAAGTCCGGCGGCTTCCCCCCGGCGCAGCCCGCGCAAGGCGATCAGCCACCACAGCGCATACAGCCGATCCTGGCGTACGCCCTGGAGGAAGGCGGCCAGGTGCTTGGCCGGCCAGACCGCGACGGTCGGGCGCTGGCCCGTCGTCTCCCATTCGGCGATTCTGCGGTCGAGGAGGTGGACCGCGTCTACGCCATGAACCTGGCGATGATCCGCAAGGCAGGGCAGATGACGCAGGTCGAGGTGGCCAAGAAACTCGGTGTCGGACAGGGTGTGATCTCCCGGCTGGAAAACAGGACCGACATGCTGCTGTCCACCCTGTATGACTACCTCGTAGCGACCGGGGCCGAGAACGCCGGCATCGTGGTCACCGTCCACGGCCGCCGGATCGAACTCGACCTCGCCCAGCTCCGACAGCCAGAGTGACGTGGGCTTCTCTATTTGAAGCCCCAACCCAACAGAGATCGTTAAGCTGATCGAATGCCCCGATTTGTCCCCCAGGCGACGAACGACCGAACCAGATCCACACCACCGCGCGCGGCCTCACGGGCGCGAATGGATACGCGGCCACCCGGTCGCCGGGTCCGGGGAACGCCCGGACCCGGCGGGGTGTCGCCTGGTTAGGCCCTGGTCCACCGCTGGGCGGCCTGGCCGTTGCAGGTGGCGATGGTCACGGCGGAGGTGTTGCCGGTGCCGTTGACATTCAGGCAGAGGTTGTTGGCGCCGTTGGTCACCGTGCCGTTGGCGTTGAACGTCCACTGCTGGTTGCTGTTGCCGTGACAGTCCCACAGCTGCACGCGCGTGCCGGAACCCGCGCCCGTCGGGGAGTCCAGGCACTTGCCGAGGACCTGCAGCCTGTTGGAGCTGTAGCTGAATCTCTGGTTGGCGTTGGTGTGGCAGTCGAAGATCTGGAGCAGCGTCCCGTTCGCGGTGGCGCTGTTGGGCGAGTCGACACACCGGCCGGCCGCCTCATTGCGCAGCCGGAACGTGTCCCCCGGGGTCGGGGTCGGGGTCGGGGTCGGAGTTGGCGTCGGGGTCGGGGTGGGCGACGAGGTGCTCGCGAATTGTGTGATGAAGCGCCACGTCTCCGCGGGAAGCCAGGTGTTGGGGTTGAGGCCGGTGGACCCGTCCGCCGGCGCGGGGTTGTGATCATCGTCGAACGCGGCCCACACGACGGGGAAACCCGCCCGGCATCCGGAGTACGTGGTGATCCTGTGCGTCAGGCTGCCCTGCGTCGGCTCGGGCGGGTTCTGGGGAGTGCAGCCGTTGTTGCCGACGAACCGGTCGCGCAATGCCCGTCCATTGGAGATGTTCAGGACCGAGTCCCTGATGCCATGCGCGCCGAAGTAGGCGACGGGTTGGGTTCCGCCGCTGCATCCGCTGATCTGCGCGCCGGAGTAGACCGCGACCGCGCGGAAGATGTTCGGCCGGGCGCAGGCGAGCGCGAAGCTCATGCCGCCGCCGAAGCTCCAGCCCATCGAGAAGACCTGCGAGGTGTCGACGCAGAGATCCGACTCGATCTGGCTGAGCATGGCGTCGGTGAAGGTCACGTCTTCACCGCCCGAGTTGGCCCAGCCGTTGTTGATGCCCTGAGGTGCGACGAAGATGGTGCTGTTGTTCGACAGCCGCAGGAGTCCGTAATAGGCCCAGGTGTCGCGCTGTACGGTCTGACCCGTGGCGACGTCGGTGGCGGTGCCGTCTCGCCAGTGGAACGCGAAGATCAGCCGGTAGGGACGCGTGTTGCTGTATCCGTCGGGAATCCGCAGGATATAGGTGCGGCTTCGGCCGCCGCTCTGAATCGTGCGCGTTCCACTGGTCAGCGTGGGCGTCCTGCCGCAGCCGGCCGTCTGGGCGAGCGCACTGCTCGGCATTGCCCTGCTGAGGACTGTGCCCTGTGCCACAGAACCTGTGGCCGCGATAAGCGCCGCGGCCGTAATGGCGATGATCATGGTTCGGTGCCTCAAAATTGCACTCCCTCCATTCTTCGAATTCGTGATGTTATCGATAACATTTTTATGTGCTTCGAACTATTCACCTTCGACGCCGGCGATGTGACTTATACAGACCCGTGGCGGGGAATGCGCCGGCCGAGTGGGTCCCACGATCGGATCAGGCGGCTGTCGCCGAGCGCGCCGCCGACCCGCGCCCGGCGGACGCGGCTCAAGCGTCGCCGGGTTCCAGGCGGAGGAATGGTGTTTGCGCTCATGCCTGAGCCTCCACAACTGAAAAACGAAGGGAACACGGAAGAGGACCCCGCAGAATCGACGCCGCGTCCCGTCGCCGGAAGCGCACACCACCAGACGTCGCGAACGAGGATCTCCTGCCGCTCACCACCGATCGGACAGGAGACGCTCGATGGACCCAGTTTGGAAACACTGCCGAAATGTGTCAAGAGCTGACTGAAAGTTTCGGCCGACGCTGCTGACGTGGCCGCTTTCGGCCGCTCGATTCACGAATTTCGGTCCCGGGCTGGCGGCTCCGGAGTCGGGCCGTATGTAATGAAATTTCAGAGAGCGTCCCCGCTGACCGGACAGGGCCGAGTCGCATAGTTCCAGGTGCACAGCGTGCGGCCAGTGGTGCCCGACGCACCGGGCGTCCGGGCCCTTGACCGCGGGTTCATCTCTCGTGTCTACTCCGCCTCACGCCACCTCGACCGGGCCCGATGAAGAAGAGACCATAATAGGCCGAAATGTTTGCGCTAACAATTAATATTCAGTCCCAAGCGGCCCGGCACGCGAGACCCGGACAGACGCCACGTTCGGGAGCTTTACGCCTAACCGGGAAAGCTGTGCATGGGCGGGCGTAGGTAACGACTCGGGCAGCTCGTGGGTTCAGGGTGATCGAGCGCTCATGCCGACCGGCGCCACCCAGAACACGGACCGCTTCGTCGAACTCGCCAGTCCCGGCCTTCATCGCTCTGACGGCTCTGTGAGCCCAACGGTTACCCGCGTGAGGTCGACCCGGCCCGGCTGGAACCGGCTCACCTACCTGGCCGCGTGGGCGACGGCAGTCATCCAAGCTGCGACGTTTGCGGGCGTGCTGGGTGAACATCGTCTGGATGTCGGCCGGATGCAGGTCCCGCACCGGGGGGCGCCGAGCGCAGGCATCGCATGGTTGTGCGTCAGCTCGGTGTACGCCGCAGCAGTGGATCGGGCTGAAGTCGCTGGTGTGGGTTGTCGATTTGTGGGTCACGCGTGCGTCATCTGATTGTGGAGCAGGAGCCGTCGCAGCGTGGACGTGGGCGTGGGTTGAGCAACGGCCTCCGGGCTCGGCACGTCCAGTGACTCACGAAGGAGAGTGTCATGGCACATCCGGTCGTCCACACAGAGATCCGCTCTGCCGACCCTGACGCCACACGCCAGTTCTTTGCCGATCTGTTCGGCTGGAAGGCCGCCTCGGAGGGCGCCTTTCCCGGTTACACCTTCATCGACACCGGCGCCGAGGGCGGACCGTACGTGGCGATCGGCCCGCGCCAGGGCGCTGAGGACGAGGTGCTGTTCTTCGTCGCCGTCGCCGATGTCGCCGCCACTCTGACCCGCGCCGAACAACTCGGCGGCAGGATCATCCAGCCCGTCCAGCAGGTTCCGGGCACCAGCTTCGGCGTGTTCGCCGACGCGCAGGGGCACAAGGTGGGCGTCGCGTCCAACGGCTGACGCGGGCCCGTCGCCACCGCACGACCGCTGCGCCCACCAGGCGTGATCGTCGCCGATGTGGACGATGCGGACGACGCCGATGTGCTGAAGATGGTCGGCGCCATCGCCTGGGCCGCTCAGAACGCCCCGGACAGCTCAGCTCAAGCCGACCGCCTGCTCGCCCTCTTCATGAACGGACTCAGGCGGTAGGCGGACGTCGCCGTCCAGGTTGCACCAACCCCACCTCATAGCTGTACACAACCGCCTGGACACGATCTCGCAGCCGCAGCTTGGCCAGGATCCGGTTCACGTGCGTCTTGACCGTGGCCTCGGTGACATGCAGTCGTTCACCGATCTCCAGGTTCGACAATCCCGCGGCAACGTGTTCGAGCACGTCCATCTCGCGAGCGGTCAGCGTGTCCAGTTCGGCCGGCAACACGTCATTAGACACCGGACGGCTGACGGCGAACCGCTCGATGAGCCGGCGCGTGATCGACGGAGCGAGCAGCGCATCGCCCTCGCACACCGTACGCACCGCGTGGACGAGCTGCGCCGGCGGCACGGTCTTGAGCAGGAATCCGCTCGCCCCTACGCACATCGCCTGATAAACGTAGTCGTCAAGATCAAATGTGGTCAGCATGAGCACCCGTGTCGGGATGCCCGACTCGACCACCCGCCGGGTCGCCTGGATACCGTCCATAATCGGCATCCGCACGTCCATCAGTGCCACGTCGGGCACGAGGGCCCGGCTGAGATCGGCCGCCTGGCGCCCGTTGGCCGCCTCCGCCACCACATCTACGCCACCGGCCGCCTCCAGGATCATCCGGAGCCCGGCACGTACCAGATCCTGGTCGTCGGCGATGAGGACGCGGATCATAACGGCAACGTGGCGCGCACCGCGTACCCGCCCTCAGGCCGTGGCCCCGCCGCGAGCTGTCCGCCGTGAACGGCGACCCGTTCGCGTACGCCGATAAGTCCGTGCCCTGCCCCCGCCGCGCCTTCCGGCCTCGGCGAGGCTCCGGCGGGGCCGTCGTCGACGACCGCTATGGAGATGCTGTCCTCGCCGTAGACAATCCCCACGCGTGCCCGGGCCGGCCCCGCATGCTTCAGGGCGTTGGTAAGCGCCTCTTGGATGATCCTGTACGCCGACAGGTCCACGCCGGGCGGAAGCTGGCGCATCGGGCCTTCCACATCGAGGCTGACGGGCATGCCAGACTGCCGGACCTGCGCAAGCAGCGTCTCCAGGTGCGCCAATGAGGGTGCGGGCGCCAGGGCGAGTTCGTCGTCGGCCTCGCGGAGCAGACCGAGCAGGCGCTTGAGCTCCGCGAGCGCCTCCCGCCCCACTTCCTGTACGCGTAGCAGTGGTTCGCGGGCCCGTTCTGGATCGGATGAGAGCACCATTTCCGCCGCACCGGCCTGTACCACCATCACGCTGACGCTGTGGGAGACGACGTCGTGGAGCTCACGCGCGATGCGTGCCCGTTCTTCCGCCACCGCTGTCTTCGCCCGCTCGTCGGCCGCCAGGGCCCGCTCTTCGGCGCCCGCGGCCCGTGTCTGCCGGGCCCGTACGGCCAGGCCGGCAACGCAGGCGGCAGTGATGAACCCGAGGATGAACGCGTAGTCGGCGACGTCGTTCGTGGTCACCGCCACGAACAGGATCCAGCTTCCCCAAACGGCCGCTAGGCCGGCGGCCGCGACCAAGACCGGGCCGTACGCGGCCACCGAGTAAGCCGCGACGATCGTCATGAACCAGGGCATGAGCGACCCCTGCGGCGCTGCGACCAACGTCCAAGCGACCACGATGGCGGCCTGACACGCGGCCACCAGCAGGCCCGCGACCCGCCGCCAGGCCAGCGCGACGGCCAACGCGGCCATGAACGGCACGGCCACCGACATCGGGCCCTGCTCGGCCGGAGTCCACCAGAGCAGAACCTCGAGCTCACCGGCCACCAGGAAGAACGCGGCCACGATCAAATCGGCGGTGCGTGGCTTCACACCGCCGACGCTACACGTCACCGGTCGCCGCGGACTCCATCCCAGGTTGTACCCCGGTCGACCCCACGGTTGACGAGACGCGCCCGCTCCCAGCCGACACTCGGGCTCTGCCTACAAAGGAGGAACAATGGACAGAACGCTCCGTGTCGGCGGCGGCCTCGCACTCGTCGCCGCGCCGGTGAGCTTGGTCGCGTCCGAACTGCTGTACGTGACCACCCCCGACGACCCAGCGCAGGGACTCGCCATCATCCAGGCCCACGAATCGGCCTGGCTCGCCGCGAACCTGCTGGGCCTGCTCGCCGCCGCGCTTTTCGTTCCGGCGATCACACTGCTGGCCGGGCTCTGCGGCCGCGTCCTCGCGGTCACCGGCATGACGCTCAGCGCCCTCGGTGTCGTCGGCTACGCGGCGCACACTGGGATGTTCATGGTCATCGGACAGCTCGCACGGCAGGAGTCCGAGCGCGCGGCCGTCGCCCGCCTCCTGCCGGCGCTGGACGGCGACCCTGGAGGTGCCGTCGTGTTGCTGATGTTCCTCGGCGGGCTCTACCTGGGCTTGGTCCTGCTGATGATCGGCGCATATCGGACGCGACGGGCCCCGCTCTGGGCGATGATCTGCCTCGTCGTGGCCGTACTGCTCGGTGTGGTCCCGCTCGGCGTCGACACCATCGAGTACGCCGCAGAGGCGCTCGTGATCGCTGGCCTGGGTGGTGCGGGAATTCACGCGCTACGCACCCAAGGCGCGCAACCCGGCACCGCCACACGCCAGGTCGCCCCCGAGGCTATCCGACGGACCAGTTGACCTTATGCATGCTCCAGTAGGCCAGCGCGGCGGTGAGCTTCGGCCAACTGCCCGTCGCGCTTGCCAAGGCCCGCGGCCGTCGCCCGGTTGCGGCAGCGCCAGCCGTTACGTGTCCCGGGTCGGCGGCCATCTGCGCACCCCCCGCCGGCGCTGACCGGGCGCACCCGGATCGACCCGCCTGGTCGTCATAAGCTGGGATCGTGTTTGCGGTCCTCGTGGCCCGCGAGCGGGTGGCATGGTTCTGGTGGCGGGTGAGACCCAGCGCCCAAGCCTATAAATGGCGCGAGCCGGAGCCTGGAATTACTGCAGTCGGGCGGCGTAATGACGAAACCCAGCAGGAGTGCGAGTCGGCGCACGAACGAACTCCGCGCTGCCGTCGACTTCGCGGCCGGTGCCGTGGTAACTCAGGCGGCGAGACGGCGGGTCCGAGACGGGACTGCCTTCTCCGACGCGGACGACCTAGATATGACGGTCGGCCTCGAGCACCTGCTGCTGGGACTGCTCACGGCGAATGACGACTGGCGCCTCAGGAAGGCGATGAACGCGCTCGGCCTGAGCGACCGCAGGGTGCGTAAATTGCTGCATGGCCGTAACGCGCCGGCACCGGGGGACGTTGTCTCGGAAAGCACCGAGGTGGGCGAGCTGATGGGGTTGCCCGAGACGATGCTGGGACGTGAGATTCCGGTCACCAGCCAGGTCTTCTCGGTGACCCGGCAGGCTCGGGAAGCGTCGCCCGGCAATCCCCGAGATCCACTGGAGGTCCGTCCCTACTTGCGCGCGGTCGTAGCCGAGCCGGAAGGCCCGGTGGCGGAGGTGCTGGGGCTGCTCGAGGTCGACCGAGCCGCACTGCTCGAATTGCTGCAACCCTGAGCGAATCGCATCGGGCCGCCGACCAGTTCGGCACGGCCTCGCCGTTCTCGCGGGTGAACCGTGTCCAGTATCGATCTACGCGGAGCCCCAAGTCGCTCGTTCCTTGAGCTGCCGGCCACGGTGGACCTGCAACACGGTCACCGTCACCGAGTCCAACGCGACCTCGCCGTCGCTGTCTGACTTGGGCGTCGTCCTCTTCGTCTCCCATCCCACCTAAATGATCTGCTCCCGGACCGTCATGACGCGCTCGTGCAGGTCCAGGTCGTGCCACTTCAGGCCGAGCCCCTCGCCACGGCGAGGCCCGCGAAAGACCAGCAGGTGGTAGTAGGCGTACAGCCGAACATCTGCGACAGCGTCCAAGAACGCTCCGGTCTGCCGCCGCGTCCCCACCGATGGGCCGCGTCCGCGTTGCTGCCCCGAAGCGCCGACGCTGCAACGTCGGTCGGAGGCACCCATGTCCTCACCGTAGGACCCCGAGCTGCCCGTCGACGACCACTGATTCCTGTGCGATTGCCGTGGCGACCTACGACGCTGACGCCTTGGGTCGTGCAGCCTCGGTCATCCGAACATTTCCTTGGAGCGCTTCGCCTCCAGCTTCTTTAGGTCAGCACGCGTGTCAGGCCACCGCTCACCGGTGAAACGGGCTTCCACTTCGGCAAGGTTCTCCTCCAAAAATCGTGCGTACGACGGATCCAAGACCGACGAGTCTTCACGCTGATGCAAGAAGAGACGGCGTACCAGATCGATCGAGTACCACTCCTTGCTCGCAGCCGGGCCAGCGGGTTGGAAGCCAAGGAGGAGTTGTCCGCGGTCGCTCACGAATCTGATGCGGAGGTTCTCCGATTCAACGTGGAGCAATGCATTGCCGAACGAGGTTGACACTTCCGATCCCGTGATGCGGAATCGGGCGTCCTTCCAGAGGTAGTCCATGTAGGCCGCGATGAATAGCAGGATCTGGGTCATCTCAGACCTCTGGCTTCAGTGCCCATTTATTCACCCATTGATAGTCTTTGTCGATCAAACACTCTACCTCTTGGGCGAGGTAGGAACCTGGCCGGATCTTCGTCTTGGGGAGGATAAGAGAACCCTGTCACCGGCTGCGATCCGCGTATCGCGGAAGCGGCCGCGGCGCGGATGGCGATGAAACCTTGCACTGCCGTAAACGTCCAGGTCGGCGATGGAGTCGCCCCACAGCCATCCAGCCACGATCGAGCTGATGCTCACGCCGCACTGAAGCCGAGCTGGTCTGCGACGTGACGTGCTCGTTGTCTAAAGCGCGTAGGCCGCAGCGTTCGGCCGGCGCATCACCGATTCCAGCCCTACGTAGGTGATCACGTGTTTTCGTCGAAGCGCATTCGCCTTACGGGAACGTGGGACATTGCACGCCCATCGTCCCAGGCCGGAGGGCACGACCTCTCATCTCAGCGCAATCATCCATATTCAGCTACCTGCATCCAAGCTGAATCATCCCGTTTGGGCCAGAGCGAGACGCCAAATCGATTCGAACTCCTCTGCCGTGATTCGATTCGGCGTGAATTCCACCTGACACCGGATTTCTTCCAACGGAGGGATCGGTTTTTCGCCCAGTAAAGTCGTCCCAGTCGTCCTACCTTCGTCAGCATACGTCATCGTGTCGTCCCGAAAGATTTCGACTTTCCGTGTCTCGTAGCCATCGTCATCGATCTCACTGTAGAGGGTGGTCGGCTCCTCCGGAAATTCGTGCAGCCAGTGAACCTTCATGTACCACATTCAGGGCTCCCCAATTCACAAGTCTTCCGATCAAACTCAGCCTGCACGACTTTCAGGCCGAACATGTGTTGTCGCTCAGATACGGGGACCTGCAGGCTGGAGTCGCGGTGATACCCGAACCGGTAGACAGTACCGTCCCGGGTGGTGACCTGCCGATACTCCCGCCCGGAAAGGGGACTGGTGATACCGCGTTCGATCTTCCAGCCGAAATCCTCCACCGGTCTCGTGGTCGTTGGAGGCAAGGAAACCAGGCGCGGCCGGGAGGCGAAATCACCCTGGATAGGCGTCGTGGAAACGTCAGGGTGCCGCTCTTGGCCAGAACGACCTGGACAGACAGCGCACGGTCGGTGACAGGCGTCGAATCCGAGCAGGCAACGTGACCAGGGCGGTGCCGGGCTTGGGCCAGGCCTAGTAGCCCCACCCCTTTCCTGGAACCCGGGATCAGGAGTCGCTTCGCCACCGGAACCTGTGCGGTCGGCGGCACGTCGAGCGGGACCGTGCCGTACTGGACCAACTCTTCGCCGACGACGGGGAAGCTCATCGCGCGCATGCGGGCCGCCATCCGGCCGCGGCGGCGCGCTGAACGGCACTCGCGGGCCACGGCGATCGCGGCTGCGCCGATCAGCCGGATCCGTTCAGCCGCCCACGAGCCGGATGCGTTCGATCAGGTGAGCATCCCTGGCCGAGTGGCTGGCCGCGCACCTGGTGGCCGGGCGACGACGACAGCATCCTCACCGGCCGCTAAACCCCGGATGGAGCCGCGTTTCAGCGCCCTTCGACAGTGTCAACAGGACGTATCGGCATTTCCCGGAACAAGTTAAATCGTCTGGCTCCCCAGAGTGCGGCGGAGGGTGCGGGGTATTCACCAGCCGATCACCTGGATTTAGGGCGACGAATTATGGGTCATGACCTGCCCAGAAAGCTGGACGAACGCCGCCCTTGCCAACGACACTACGGAGGCGACGCGTGACCATCACGCAGAATTTGCAGGCACCGCCATTTCCCGGGGCCATCAGCAAACCGAAGCAGGGCGAAGCCGTAAAGAAATGGCAGCAGCGGATGAAGGACCGTGGCTGGCACATCCAGGCAGACGGAATCTACGGAGACATCAGCGAGCGCCTCTGCAAGAATTTCCAGGCCGAGAAGAACCTTCAGGTCACCGGCATCGTCGATGAGACCACGTGGAACAAGACGTGGACGGCCCCGAGCGAGCAGGCTCCGCCGTTCCCTGGTCGCGTCCTCAAGCAGCCGCCTATCATGAAAGGCGAGGACGTGAAGCAGTGGCAGGATGAGATGATGAAGCGCGGCTGGCCCATCAAGGTGGACGGCAGCTACGGCCCCAAGAGCGAAGACATCTGCCGCCAATTCCAGCAAAGCCACGGCCTCCAGCCCGACGGCCAGGTCGGGCGGAACACATGGACCAACACCTGGGTTGAGACGGTCTGAATTCCCCCGCCAGTCAGAATAGCTCCGAGGGCACGAGCACAACGACGAACAAAGCCCGGCCATCCTCTCCGTGAGGATGGCCGGGCCTTTCGTCGTGCCTGGGGCCGGTTTCGCCATCATCCAGCCGCGCAGCCGATAAGCGCTTCGGCCAGCCCGCTATTCACGGCGTGGTGACAAGCCTCGACCGCTTCGTCGCTTCCGCTTGCCGGCCGGTGAGCCCCAGGTCAGGTCGGTGCCGCGGCCCGCGTTCCCGTCCTGGACCGTTTCTCGGTGGCCGCCTCCAGCCGTTTCCGCTCTGGGGGCCTTGGTTGTCCAGCAGGCCCTGGCGTCCGAGCGCCGCTCGGCTCGACTCGGCGTCGACCGCGCGGCCGGGTTGGGTCGCTGCACCAGCTTCTTACATTTCGTCCACTTCTCCTCGATATCGGCGTGCTTGGCTTCGTTGGTGCCCAGGCAACGACGCCTGAGTCAGCGTCCGGCAGGTAGGAGACGGAAGGACAAGGTGTGCCATTCACAGCGAGCCATATCGCTGCCGTCGTCCCGCTGATGTCCTCGACGCCGCGCCGATATCTCGATCCGTGGGCGCTCGCGTTCGGCTCGATGGCTCCTGACCTGCCGCTCTTCCTGCCCGGCGGGGTGGCCGACTACCACACGTGGCACTCGCCGCTCGGAATCGCCTGTTACACCGCGCCTGCGGCGGTGGCCATGCTCGCGCTCTTCCAGGTGTTCTTCCGGGATCCGCTGACCGCGCTGCTGCCGCCCCGGCTTGGCGGGAAGGTCGGCGCCCTGCCCGCGCCCCGCTGGCGACGGCTTCCGGCCATCGCCGCCGGGGCACTGGTCGGTGGTGCGACCCACGTGTTCTGGGATTCGTTCACTCATTCCTGGGGCGCCCGGTTTTGGGACTCTGACTTGCTGGGCGCGCAGCTGGTCGGTCGGCTGACCGTCTATCGGCTCCTGCAGTACGGCTCGACGGCGGCCGGCCTTGCCGTGCTTATCTGGATGGTCTTGCCGGGCCGCACCTGGATGGCCCCACGCGTCACAGCCACGGTCACAGCCACCGCCACAGACGAACGGCCGGCCCTGCCCAGTTGGGTGCGCCACGGTATGTGGGCACTCACCGTCGCGGCCGGCCTGCTCACCGGGGTGATCCGGCAGCACGTCATCCTCGGTCCATACCCGCCCGGCTGGCCGGAGGTGCTTGCTGAGATCGGCAAGGGCGGGGTCGTCGGCTGCTTCGTGGCGTTGACGGCGTACGCCGCGGTCTGGCACGGCGGCCGGATGGTGACCGCCGCCAAATGGTGACGGTGGCATCGCGATGATCGCGATGTCGCCGGCGTGGACTCGACGCGACCACCGCAGCGCGCGCTCGCGATGTTCGCAGCATTGCCGTACGACGCCGGAAATCTCAGCAGTGGGCCGCGTAGCGGCAGTAGACGACGGCGGGACGTTCCACGGGCTTGCCCGCGTCGATCGACCAGGCCAGGCGGACGAGCTGGGCGTGCGACCAGATCAGTGGAGTGGCCGACAGCGTGCCGTGGCCGACGTCGGCGGCGGGCGGGCGGCCGTCCCACACCTGCTCGGCGATCAACAGAGAAGAGCTCGCCGTCGCCGCCATCGCGGCGAGATAGGTGTTCGCCTTCCGGCCGGCCGCCAGCTCGTACTCTCCGCGCTCACCGGCCAGGAGCGGCCAGGCCCGGCCGAGTGTCAATGCGCTGCCAGGATCGGTGATGCGCCACATGCCGCCGTCGCGGGTCTCACCGTAGCCGTCGGAATCGAACCGATGCCAGAACCTGCCGGTCGGAGTGGTCACCGCCAGGCGGCGGTCCACGACGGGAAGCGACGCGGTGATCGCCGGATCCTTCGCAGGCTTCACGCCGAGGCGGACCAGCTCCAGGAATCCGGCGTCCACCACACGTCGCTGATCCACAGCGGCCGGTCCGCCGTCGCTGATGCCGTACTTCGTGCCCCGGTCGGGTTTGCCGTCGACGGTGAGCCGCAGATAGTACGGCCGCGCGGAGTAGGGGCCATTTCGGGTCACGGTCCAGCCCTCGATGTGACGCTGCCACGTGTCGGCGGTGGCCAGCCAGCGCCGGGCCGAGGCGCGGTCGCCCGCCTTGCGGGCCAGGTCGGCGGCGCAGACCAGCCCGGCCACGGCGGCGGCGATCGTGGACGGCGAGTAGCCGGCGGCGTTCTCCCACCGTTCCTGCGGACTGTACGGCGCGGCGTGCCCGGACTTGGCGTCGCGGTAGCCGGTCAGGAAGCGGGCGGCCCGGCGCACCGCCGTGTAGGTCGCGCGGTCGTGGCGCCCCAACTGCCAGGCGAGCACGATCGGCAGGGCCACTTCGTCGAGTTGCAGTCCGGTCCAGACGGGGGTGCCGTCCACCCGGGAGTTCTGCGGGAACGAACCGTCGGCCTTCTGCTGCGTACCGAACAGGTAGTCCAGAGCCCGTCCGGCCGCGGCCCGGTCACCGGCGGCCAGCAGCGCGGTGGCGATCTGATAGAGGTCGCGGGACCACACCAGGTGGTAGGCCCCGGACGGCGACGACAGGTCCTTGATCTCCTTGCCCCAGACCCACGGCATGCTCGGCGAGGCGATGAACGCCCCCCGGTGCGCCTTGTCCTCGGCGGCTGCCAGGACCATGACCGAGGTGGTGTAGGCGGCGGTGATGCGGGCCGCACTGGCGGGGGGCCGGCGCAACCCATCCAGGTAACGGTGCCAGCCGGCCGCGTACGCCCGGGAGATGGCCGGGAATCCGGCGTCCAGGCTCGCCCGGGCCGCACCGCGCGCGGCGGCGGGTGAGCCGCCGAAGCCGAGGGCCAGGGTGACGTGCCGGCGCGCCTTGGTGCCGGTCAGGGCCAGGCGCGCCGTCTGGACCAGGTTGCCGGCCGGGGCCGAGGCGTACGTCCAGTCCATTCGGTGATCATTGCGGAGATCCGTCCAGCCGTCGCTGGCTCCGAGGTAGCCGTTCGAGACGGCCTCGGGCGCCGGCACGGCGGCGAGGGCGCTGGCCGTACGGCGATCGCGCGCCACGAGCACTCCGCCGGCGACCGACCCGGCGTCGTCCATGCCCCCGTTGCCCAGGGACGGGTCATACAGCGCGTACACCTGGTACGGCCGCCCGTCCAGCGAGGTGAAGTCGACGTCGATGAGAAGGGTGGAGCGTGCCGGGTCGGTGACGTAGGTCTTGGTGATCCGATATTTGCCCGAGCGGGCGGTGTTGACCTGCCGGTAGGTCAGGCTGCGCGGATCGGTGGGCCGCGTGCTCTGCCGCGTCGCCTTGCTCTCCCGGTCGGTGAACGTGCGCCCGTCGGTGACGACGAGTTCGAGATCACGGACGCTGGGCGTGCTCAGGTCCGGGTAGAACACCTCGCTCAGCGCGCCGCCCCGAAGGGTGTACCAAACCCGGCTGCCCGTCGAACGTGCCGTGCCGAAGCCCGTCTTGTCCGCGGGCAGCCAATCCGCCTTGTCTCCTGGCGCTCCTGGCGCCCCCGGTGGCGCGGCCGACGCCGTGGCCGCCGGCGTCACGAGTCCCCCCATTACGACGAACACTGCGGCGACGACAGCCGTCCGGCGCCTGGATAACATGGCGATCTCCGTGGGATGAGGCGGTACGTGAACGCCTCGCTACCCCCAACCGTCCGCCATACCCGTCGAGGATCACGCCCAGGCGCGACTCGCAGGCCGAGACCGGGCCGGCTCAGATGCTGGTCGAGATGACGTAGCGCGTGTGCCGCTCGTCGAACCAGCCGGGGGCGAGCCGGTGGCCGCTGATCCGCTCGCCGAGAATCAATCCGCTGATCTTGAACTCGTCATCCGGCTGGTGGGAGAAGTTCAGCCCATCGATCAGGCCCTCCGGGGCGAGGTCGTCGATGCCCTCGCGCGCGGCTCGGTGGAACGCGGCGAGCATGCGTCCGTCCCTGGCATAGTGGAGCTCCTTTTGCACCGGCCCGTTCCAGAAGACGGCCAAGGCCGTCCCAGCGGCGGCGAATCGTCCGGCGAGGTCGCCGTCGATCGCGGCGCCGCCGTTGGGCTCGACGGCGAAGGTCCAGTCGCCCAGGCCACCGATGAGGACGGTCTGGACGGAATACTCATAGTGCTCCTCCTCCACCTCCAAATAGGTCATCGGCGTCGCGCTCGCCAAATCCGCGCCGAACGCGGCGGCAAGCTCGGGCGCGTCCATCCCCTGGCACCACAGCACACAGGCCGGACTGGCCAGCACGGTCTGCGCGAGCAGGCGCGCATGGGGGTATTCGTCAGGGCGCACCTTTGTCTCCTTCCAACCGGGAGCGCCGTCCGCGACCTAAGTGATCGCGGACGGCGCCCTGGTGTCATGAATCAGTAGTACTCGTCCCGATATCTGGGACTGTTGGTGACCACCACCCAGAACGGGTCGCCTTCCAGAATCCGGTAGCGCTGCCACAGGATGTTCTGCCGTGCCCCGCCCGAGGTGTTGGCGGCCTTCGAGATCGGCCGGACCGAGTAGTCGAAGTTCGGGCTGGCCGCCCCTTCATGCGTCTGCGCGAACGGGAACTCGTCGCATTCCTTGCCGAATCGCTCTGTGTCAGTCCAATACTGAACGCAGGCCGAACCCATCGCGTCCCGGTTGGCGTCCTCGACGGCCGGATCGACGGCGCGGGTCAGCGGATAGGAGATCGGCTGACCCGGGCGGCCAGGGATCTTCTTGTTGACGCCCGGCGGCTTGGTGGCGTCCGGTGTGTCGTACGCGAACTTGATGTGCGCCGCGAGCTCGGCGGCCTTGTTGGTCGCGCCGTTCACCTCGGCGGCGGTGCTCACCTTCATCGTGGGGATACTCCGGACGAGCACGCATCCACCGTAGTACATCAAGATCAATCGCGAGGTGTCACATTGGACGACAGGCTCGTTTCCCGCCTTCACGCCGTTGTACCAGATGGACAGGCCGGTGTTCACCTCCCGCCAGCCGTCGGGCGCGTTCACCTGGAGCGTCGGTTTGATCGTGCAGGTGGAGACCTTGTCGGGCCGCCCGGAGAGGTTCTCGTCCGAGTGGTAGACGAACGGCTTGGAAATCCGATCCCCGCTGTCCCACTCGGTGATCTTCTTGCCTTCGATCAGCGGCGTGGTGTCGTCGCAGTCGCCGCTCATCCGCCACCGCGGAGTGAGGATGATCTTCGACGCCAGGGTCAGCGGGACTCCCGTCTCGTAGACGCCGTCAATGCGCGACCAGCCTCGGATCTCCCGGCTTCCGTATACCGACAGCGGCCAGCTCGCACCCTCTGCCGGTGTTTTGATCCCCTTCCCCACGTAGGTGTGGATGACCGAGGTGAACCACCAGCGACTCTGACCTACCTTCACCCGGCCCCATGACCCGCCTGAGTAGACGTTCCGCCAGAACGTGACGGCCTGTTTCTGTATCAGGCACCAGCCGTACGAGTTCTTGGTCCACCCGTCGGCGTTGAGCCCGACCACCGCCCGAGCGGTGTTGGCGTCGCATTCCGCGAAGTCGACATGCTTGTAGAACGCGCGGTTGGGAAGGTCGGCCGGACCGGGCAGGCTCGTGGCGGTGGTCACGTTCGCGGCCGCATCCGAGGCCGCCCGCTTGGCCGCGGCGCCGCGGGCGGCCAACCCGAGGGCTGCCGAATCCCATGACACCGAGAACGACCAGGTATAGGTCGCCATCGCACTGCCGGCCGCGTTTCTGACCCCGCTGAGACGTGCCGTGTACTGGGTTTCCTCGAAGAAGGCGAACAGGTCGGTGGCCGTGAACGTCACGGTCGTTCCCTGAGCGCTGATGGAACTGGTTCCGGCCACAGTGGCACCGGATAGGTCGGTGACTGTGAGAGTTCCGCTGACGACCGGTTCACTCAGCGTCGCGGTCACCTGGGTGAGGAACGGCGACACGTCCGTTCGCCCGTTGGCCGGGGCGACGCTCGTGACCCGTGGCGACGACACCGGGCTGGGAGAGGGGGACGGCGAAGGGCCGTTGATCGTCGTGAAGGCCGAGGTGTAGTCGGCGAGGGGGTTGCCGGCAGAGTCCGTCGCACCGGTGACCGAAACGGAGTACAGGGTCGAACCGCTCAAAAGGCCGGGGACGAACGTCGCGACGGTGCTGTCGTCGCTCATCGTCGTCACGCCGCTCACCGCGTTACCGCCGGCGCGAACGGCGACCGTAGGTTGGGTAACGGGCTCACTGAAGGTGATCTGCAGTTGTGTCGACAGTGGCACCGCTGTCGCCTGGTCGGCCGGAGTGATGCTGATCACTTGTGGCGGCGACGAGTCCGGTTCCGGCGCGGGGAAGCAGTCGCCCAATCCCGTTCCACAGTCGGTGATGGTGTCGGACCAGTCCTCGTCGGGCAACGGAGCAGAGGAGTCCTCGGCGGGAATGAAGCCGGCGCCCGCCTCCTGCCGGAGCGCATGCGCCTGTTCAGGGGTGACCGGGTTCACCGTAGGAGGATCGGCCGAGGGCGGCACCTTGGTGGCCAGTGCCTGCTCGTATGTCACGTCATCCGGGCTCGAGGGGTCGAGGTCGGACAGAAGCACTTCGCTGACCGCGGGCTCGTACTCGATGAAAAGGATCGGGGCGTGGTCGGGGAAGTTACGGTCCCAGCTGCCGCCCTCTGATGAGCGATACTGGCGCCAATTCAAGGCCGCGGTCTCACTTGCGGCCTGGAGGACGACGCCGTAGTCGGGGGCCGTTCCGCTGACCCAGGCCTGGACGGTCTGTTCGATCGAATGGATCAGCTCGCCGCCTCCGCTACAGCCCGTGCCGACGTCGCTGTAGGCACCCTTGTTGCCCACCTGGCCTGATGATGTCGACGGCGGTTGCGCGGACCAGCTCAAGGCCGACGGGTCCCACGAGGAGGTGATGCGGCGGGCGACGATTCCCGCGCCCACCTGCGATCCGCAGTTCTGATTGTTGGGGCCACCGGATCGATAGTTCCACAGCATCAGGTCGGCGTTGAGGATGTGCGATCCGTCGAGATCGGTTCCGGCCACCACATACTGCAGGTAGACGCGGGCCACATCCTGACTCGTGCTGGTCGTCCCCGCCCGCAGCCACGTGGCGGACAGCTGTGAGGTGGTGAACGTCTTGCTGATGAACGTGTCCGCCCGCATTCCCGCGCCGACGAAAACGCTGGAGATGGACATCGTCACGGGATAGGTGACCGCCGGGTCGCCCAGCAGGCTCTCGTCCGGCCGCAGAACCACGAGTGACGTCGCACCCGCACGTTCGACCGAGGCGTCGACGACACCTACGTGCCCGCTGTCCGGAGACCGTTCGGCCGTCGCGTCGCTCGCGAAGACCGTAAGAGGCGGCGCGGCCGCGGTTCCCGCCGCGGTCTTGAGTTGCGGCCGGCGATCAAGAGTCATCCCATACGTCATTCCGGCGGGCAAGCTGATGGGAAGCCGGATCGTGAGTGGTCCGCTGGGACGGGACCGGACGACGACGCTCTGGGAGAACCCGTCGGGAAGCGCGGCGACTACGAGATCGACGCCGTTGCCCGCCGCGTCGGGATAAGTGACCGTATTGCGGTTCAGGCGCGGGGCCGGCAGCTTCGTGGTCGAGACGAAGCCGCTCCCGTTTTGGGCCGACACGATTTCCTTGTCGTTCAGCCGACCGAACGACAGCGGCGTCTTCACGTATGCCGCGGTCAACCGGCCGGCACGCTCGACGACCGTCGTGTCAATGGGCTTCCATTTCCGGCTCGTCGAATCCAGCAGCTGGATCGGGCCCGTGTGGAGTTCGGCCTGAAGCGATCTGCCGTCCGGGTTGGCCCAGACCTTCATGCTCTCGGTGAATCTTTCGGGGAGCTCCACCCGCTGCCCGGTCCTCACGGCCATGGCCTGGGCGGATGCGAGCGCTGGATCATTCGGCGCCGTAGTCGCGAGTGGTGCCCGACTTGGCTCGGACGCATGTGCCGGTGTGGCCGCATTCAGCATCGAGGTGAGGAGGAGTGCCGCACCGATGGTTACCCCCGCGCGCCGACCCGGATTCAGATCCAGGGCGCGCGGAATTGTCCGTCTGTTCATTCGTACCCCGTTCTTTGAATAATGGGCCCCAGGCGATGGTCGGTCACTATGACATGCGGGTCAAGGCGGCAAATTTGTGATCGGCCGAACACTTCGGGCACTGGCGGTGAATGGCGGAATTAAAAATGGTGCCGACGCGGACGGGGTTTTGGGGTTCCGGAAGGTTTGATCGATCACCGGGTCGGGGGAGGTTTCCGGCATTGGGCCACGACATCGGGGGTTGCTGTGGCACTGCACAAGGTGAAGGCCGCCAAGGACGTCGAGGGCGTCGAAGACGCGGTCGACCTGTTCGCGGGGCCCGTCGGGTCTCGGGTCCTGCCGAACAAGAAGATCCCGGAAGGGCACGCCCGCCCCGAGGCCGTCTATGAGGTCATCCGCCAGGAGCTGCTGCTGGACGGCAACGCCGCGCAAAACCTCGCGACGTTCTGCACGACCTGGTCGGAAGACCAGGTGCGCCGGCTCATGGCCGAGTGCCTCGGCAAGAACCTGATCGACAAGGACGAATATCCGCAGACGGCCGAGATCGAGGCACGCTGCGTGGCCATGCTCGCCGACCTCTGGAACGCGCCCGGCGGTCATGCCGCGATGGGCTGCTCGACGACCGGGTCCAGTGAGGCGGCGATGCTGGGAGGGCTGGCGCTCAAGTGGCGCTGGCGTGACCGGCGCAAGGCCGAAGGCAAGCCGTACGACAGGCCCAATCTGGTGTGCGGGCCGGTGCAGATCTGCTGGGAGAAGTTCGCGCGCTACTTCGACGTGGAACTGCGGCAGGTGCCACTGGAGCCGGGCGCGACCGGACTGCGGCCGCACCAGCTCGAGCGGTACGTCGACGAGAACACCATCGGCGTCGTCGCCATCCTGGGCGTCACATTCACCTGCGACTACGAGCCCGTCAAGGCGATCTCCGACGAGCTCGGCCGGATCCAGGCGACCACCGGCCTCGACATCCCCATCCACGTCGACGCCGCCTCCGGCGGGTTCATCGCCCCGTTTCTGCACCCCCATCTGGCCTGGGACTTCCGGGTCGAGCGGGTCGCGTCGATCAACTCATCGGGGCACAAGTACGGCATGGCGCCGCTGGGCGTCGGCTGGGTGGTCTGGCGCGAGCCCGAGCTGCTGCCCAAGGATCTGATCTTCGACGTCGACTACCTCGGCGGCAGCATGCCGACCTTCGCCCTGAACTTCTCCCGGCCCGGCGGCGAGGTCGTCGCCCAGTATTACCTGTTCCTGCGCCTCGGCCGGCAGGGATACCGCGAGGTGCAGGAGGCGTGCGCCGCCAGCGCCCAATATCTCGCCGAGCAGATCGCCGCGATGGGCCCCTTCAAGCTCCTCTACGACGGCAAGGGCGCGCTGCCGGCCGTCTCCTACACGCTCGAAGACCCGGCCGGCGCCGGCTTCAGCCTCTACGACCTGACCGAACAGCTGCGCATGCGCGGCTGGCAGGTGCCCTCCTACCCGCTGCCCGCAGACCGGCAGGACACGGTCATCCAGCGCATCATGATCCGCCACGGCATCGGGCGCGATCAGATCGCCCTGCTCGTGGCCGACATCCGGCGCTCACTCGACCGGCTGACCACGGCGACGGTCAGCGACGCCGAACGTACGGGATTCCACCACTGACGGGTCAGAACGCCGACGACGGGAGGTGGCGGTTGGGGCGCACCGGGTTGATGCCATAGAAGACGAAGGCCAGCTGGATGAGGCCGAGCAGATCGTCCGGGTTGTCCATGGTCTGGCCTGATTGCTCGGCCTTCCGCGCGGCGTGCCGCACCGCGAGGGCGATGGCCTCCGCGCGCGACTTGGTGAAACTGACCCCGGAGAACCGGGGGATGAAATCCTTCGGATCCTCGGCCCACGCGATGGCCGGCGCCAGCTCCGAATAGAACGGCGTGGCCGTCTCATCGACGTCGTCCGTCCCGATCGCCCCGTTGATCGTGTCCACGAGCCGGTCGCCGACGAAATCGGTGCCGTCGGCCCTTTCTGGACCGAGGTCGTAGTAGACGACGAGCTTGTCGTTCTTCACGTGGTAACTGGAGTCGGGCTGAGTGGAGACGAACACCTTGACCTGTTTGAAGAACTGATAGACGTCGGGCGAGTCGAACAGCGGGGCGAGCGCGTGAGTGATCCTTAGGGCGGCCTGCTGGGTCGTGACGTTCACTATCAGGCGCCGCTCCCGGCGCTCCTGCGTGCTGTGGATCCCCGGATAGGCCTTGTTGTCCAGAGCGATGTAGTCCCCCTGCTCCAGGGCGTCGCGCAAATCGATCTTGTCCATTTCCTCGAGCTGGCTGAGCACCTCGAAGTTCTTGCCGCTGGACGCGATGATCAGATTGGCGACGTCATCGTCGGTGATCGGCACCGCGAGATACCCGGGGTCGCTGAAGGCGAGTTTGTTGTAAACGTAGGAGGACACGTCGCCGGGCGACATGGTGAGGCGGCCGTCGACGAACAGGTCTTTGTAGAGGTCCTGGACGAACTTCCGGTCGCGCTCGGCGTTGGCCTTCTGCCGCGTCGCGTCCTGCCGCTCGCGATCCTCTGGACGGTTGCCTCTCTTCGTCAGGGCAAGCGGCACTTGGGCCTTCTCCGGCGGCGGCTTCACGGGTCTCCCCACCGGGGATTTCGCGCGTTGCGAGGGGCTGTCGGCGGTGGTCGGCGTGCGGCCTCGCGCGGACTCCCAGGTGCGCTTCTCCGCCGGCACGTTTCTCAGGGCCGGCCAGGGGCGGGGGTGGGTGGAGGGGAGATCAGCGCCATCGGACGGCGTCTTGGTCTCACTGGACTGCGGCGTCTGCCCGGTCGTGGTGGCCGACGTGGTCGCTGACGACTCGTTGGACCTGCGTTTCTGCCGTGATTTGGAGCGCGGGTTGAGCATCGTCGTCCTCGCCTGGAACGCCGGAGGAACCCTGAAATCGCCGCCTCATGGTCGCATCCGGCTCGGCGTCCGTCCACCTGCCACACTCGTCCCTTCAGCCTGCTTCGATCCGGCCGTACGGCCGAACGCGCGTAAGGAGTTGTGCGGAGATGCGACAGATCGTTCTCGACGGGACACGAGCCGGCGCGGCCGACATCTCCGAGATCGCGCTCACCTCGATCCCGGTGTCCCTCGACGCGGCGGGCATCGATCGCGCCGCCGCCTCACATCGCGCCGTCAAGGAGATCATGAGCGGCCGCCAGGTCTACGGGCGCAACACCGGAGTGGGCGCCAACCGCGACGAGGGTGTGACCTCCACCGACGGCGACACGCATGGGTTGCGCCTGATGCGAAGTCATGCGGGCGGGATCGGCCCGCTTCTGCCCGCGCCGCAGGTGCGAGCGATGCTCGCGGTCCGGGCCAACCAGATCCTCGCGGGCGGCGGCGGACTGCAGCCCGTCTTCGCCGAGAGGCTGGCCCAGGCCCTCAACTCGGGCCATCTGCCCGAGGTCCACGAGATCGGCGGCATCGGCACCGGTGACATGACGGCGCTGGCCGAGACGGGGCTCACCCTCATCGGCGAACGCCCCTGGACCGGGGGCCGCGGATCGGCACCGACCCCGATCACGTTGGAGGCCGGTGAGGCGCTGGCGTTCTTCAGCAGCGGGGCACTGACCATCGGCCAGGCCGCCCTCGGCTGGTCGGAGATCACCACCCTGCTCCGGGCGACGCAGGCCGTGGCCGCCCTGTCCCTGCTCGCCATCGAGGGCGACACCGAGCCGTACGACGTGCAGGTCCACGCCGCCCGGCCGCACCCCGGCCCGGTGGCCGTGGCCGCCGAGATGCGCCGTCTCCTCGGCACGCCCGCGCACGCCCGCGCGCGGATCCAGGATCCGTACGGCTTTCGCTGCTTCCCCCAAGTCCACGGGCCTGCGGTCGAGGTGGCCGCGACACTTGAGCGCGTCCTGAACATCGAGATCAACGCGGCCGCGGAGAACCCGCTCATCTCCGCGAGCGACCTGACGGTCCACCACCACGGAAGCTTCCACCAGGCGGCCTTGGGGCTCACCCTCGACCACCTGCGGGTGGCCCTGCTCCACACGGCGCACCTGTCGGCCGCACGCCTGGCCATCCTGGCCGAGCCCGGGTTCACGGGGCTTCGGCCCTTCCTCGCCGAGGGCCCGGCGGGCAGCTCCGGCGTGATGATCCTCGAGTACTCGGCCAACGCGGCCCTCGCCCAGCTGCGCAGCAGCGCCTATCCCGCCGCCCTCGGCCACGCCGTGCTGTCGCGGGGCATGGAGGAGCACGCGAGCTTCGCCGCGCAGGCGGCCCGGCAGACGCTGGCCGCCGCCGGGGACTACCGGCTGGTGGTGGCCTGCGAACTGGTGGCGGCGGCGCGTGCGCTGCGCCAGCGCGGCCACGCTCTCGACCCGTCGGCGCCGACCGGGAAAGCCTTCGCCGAGGCGGCCGCACACCTCGACCCCGACGGCGCGGACCGCTCGCTGAGCACCGACGTCGAGGTCGCCGCGAGCGTGCTCGACCAACTCGCGGCCGTCTGAAAGCGCCGCCGTGTGAGGGAGGCGCGGCCGTGTGAGGGAGGCGCCGCCGTGTGAAGGAGGCGCGGCCGCGTGAAGAGGCGGCCCTTCAGGCTCTTTGCGTAACTCTTTGCGTGCGACCGGTCGTGCCGTCAGACGACCCGTGGAATCAGACCTGCGCATCCGATTCCACAGGGAGGTCGTTCCATGCCGGACGCCGAGCCGACGCCCGCCGGGCGCAAGACACGATCCGACGTGTGGAAGACGGCGATCACCGTCATGCAGGAGGTGGAACCGCCCTTCATCCCGGCCGGGGCGCACGCGATGACCATCGTCGTCGAGTTCCCGGCCGGCGACCCGGGAAGCCCGCCGCATCGCCATCACGGACCGGCCTTCGGCTACGTGCTGGAAGGCGAGATGCTGTTCGAGCTCGAGGGCGAGCCGCCCCGGGTGATCCGCGCCGGCGAGGCGTTCTGGGAGCCGGGCGGCGACGTCATCCACTACCAGGACGGCAACAACCGCGACGACGCCCGCCTGCGTTTCACCGTCACCATGCTGTGCGCCCCGGGCAAACCCATGCTCACCTTGGTCGACGAAGAGGAACTCGCGCAGCGTCGGGATCGCCGAGTCCCGCGCGCGAAATGACCGCGGCTACGGCCGCCGGGTCGTCGTACATGGGGATGTGGCCGCAGCCGGGAAGGGTCTCCTGCCGGATGTGCGCGGGGAGCTGATCCAGGTGGCGGGACAGGCGCGGCGGCAGCAGCACGTCGCGGGATCCGAAGGCGACCGTCACCGGCGCGTCGATGGACCGTGAATCGGACCGGTAGCAGCGCCGGGCGGTGGCGTTGTACGCGGCGGCGAAGCCAGGACAGGAGCCCATCGCGTGGATGGCCTGGCGAGCCTGCTCAGGCGTCATGCGGGTCGGACGGCCGTGCGTCTGGCCGAGCACCAGCATCCGGCCCAGCCGATGATTCACCATCCCCGACAGCAGGCCCGCCGCGTGCCGGGCGGCCCAGCGGGTGGCGCGCAGGCTGATCCGCTGGTAGAGCGGTGTGACGCCGCGCCACAGTCCGGCCGGCGACAGCAGGGTCAGCGAGGCCACGGGCCGGATGTGGGCGAACTCGAGCGCGATCCAGCCGCCCAGCGAGTTTCCGGCGACGTGTGGAGAGGCGATGCCGAGGCCGTCGAGGAGCGCCGCCACCGCCGCCGCCAGGTTGGCCGGCAGCGCTTCGGTCTGCTCCGGCAGCGGCCCGGATTCGCCGAAGCCGGGCAGGTCGACGGCTATGACGTCGTAACGTTCGGCCAGCGCGGGGATGACCGGCTCCCAGGAGTGCCGCGAGGATCCGAGCGCGTGCAGCAGCACGAGCGGCGCCCCGGCGCCACTGCGGGTGTAGGCGAGCGAGCGCATGTCCTGTCCTCCTCTACGCGGTCTCAGCGGGAGACCCGGCGAAGTTTGTCGGGGTTGAGCACGAAGCCGATCTCGGTGATCAGGTTGTCGGCCACGGTGAAGCCCATCACGCCGACGACCGCCCCGCCCACGTCGAAGACCAGGCCGGATGCCCCGTTGACCAGGCCTGCCCGCGGCGTCACGGCGTGTCTGGCCGCGATGGCGATCAGCAGCCGCGCGACATTGCCCGCGCCGGTGACGGGACGGCGCGCCACTCCGGCGATCACGCCGCCGCCGTCCGAACGCAGCACGACAGCGGGATCGAGCACCGAGATCAGCCCCGCCACGTCACCTTCGAAGCACGCCTTGGAGAACGCCTCGACCGCACGCGCGTGCTGCGCCCGATCCGGGGTGAAGCGCGGCGCGCGGCGGCGGATGTGGGCACGGGCCCTGCTGACCAGCTGGCGGCAGGCCTCCTCGCCCCGCCCGACGACGTCGGCGACCTCGCCGTACGACAGATCGAGGACGTCGTGCAGCACGAAGGCGGTCCGCTCCGCGGGCGTGAGCGACTCGAGCAGGACGAGCATGGCCATGCTGACCGACTCGTCCAGGGTGATCTTGTCTTCGGGGCTCAGGCCGGCGTCGACGACAGGCTCGGGCAACCACGGGCCGACGTAGCTCTCGCGCCGGGCCCTGGCGGAGCTCAGCTTGTCGAGGCTGATCCTGGAGACCACTGTGGTCAGCCACGCCTGCGCGTTCCGCAGGCCGCCGCCGTCGGCCCTGGCCAGGCGCAGATACGCCTCTTGCACCGCGTCCTCGGCGTCGGCCATCGTGCCGAGAATCCGATAGGCGACATCCGTGAGATGGGCGCGGTGCCGCTCGAACTCGGCCGCGACGTCGCTGCTGTCCACTGCCCCCGGCCTTCCGTACTCGTTTGCGTATTAGACGACGTACGACCCTGGGTTGTGACAGGCGGCCCCTCACAGGAGGCCGGCCAGCTTGTAGAGAACCAGGGAGCCGGCGACGGCGACGTTGAGGGACATCCCGGTGCCGACCATCGGGATCTCGACGACCGTGTCCAGCAGGGGCAGCGCCTCGTACGGGATGCCGTCTCCCTCATTCCCGAGGACGATCACCGTGCGCCGCCGCGCGGCCGGCAGGTCTCCCAGGCGTACGGCGTCGTCTGCCAGCTCCACCCCGACGATGGCCGAATCGCCGGCACGCTGCCGGGCGAGCCAGTCGAGGGGATTGCCCACGCGATGAACACAGGACGACCGGCGCAGGGTGTTGCCCCGGGCCAGCGCCTGGTCGATCCAGGGGCGGCGCGGCACGACCAGGCAGGCGCCGACGGCGTCGCAGGTGCGCAGCAGGGTGCCGAGATTGACGTCGTACTTGGGCCACAACGGCGCGGCGAGCAGATGATCCCAGCAGCGGTGCGGGCGATGGCGGCGCTGGGCGCGCAACTCGTCGCGAGTGCGGACCCACGTCCCCGTCATGCGACCGAGGGGTGCTCGAGCGCCCCCTTTCGTGTAATGAACGTCACCCCTTCAGGCTACCCGCCTACACCTGCCATCCGTTGCCATCCGTCGGGGTACGTCACCTGATCGGGCACCATCGCCCACGCACTGATCCGTCTGCGTCCAGGACACGCTGGTCGTGACCCGATAGACACTCGGCGATTCGAGGGATCGGTCGGCCGTGAGGCGTGAACACGTTAGAGAATGAGGCATGCCCACCTGGCGGGACGAAATACCCACAAGCGGCTCGGTCGAATTGCCGCCCGACCCGCGCGCGCTCGACGGTCTCGGACGGAATCATTCGCTTGAGACGGCCGTCGCGGACCTCGTGGACAATTCCATCGATGCAGGCGCGAGCAACGTGCTCATCCGCTTTGTGCGAGTCGAGGGCAGGTTGCGTGCACTGTACGTCGTCGACAACGGACACGGCATCCCCGAGTCCAAAATCGACTCCGCCATGACAGTGGGGGGTCGACGCCAGTACGGCTCGAGCGACCTTGGGAAGTTCGGCCTCGGGCTCAAGGCCGCCTCGTTCAGCCAGGCCCGGAGCCTCACCGTCCTTTCGAAGGCATTCGGATCGCGCGCGGTAGGCCGCCGATGGCTGCTGAAACCGGATCGTAGAGGCTTCCATTGCGACGTCGTCTCGACCGAGTTCGCAGACGACGAATTCGAGCGTCGATGGGGCATCGCCGAGATGGACACCGGAACGGTCGTCCGGTGGGACGACGTCACCGGCTTCCCCGCCACTTCTGACGACGGTCGTGTAGAGCGCTTCATCTCAAGTGCCGCAAGCGCGCTCCGGACCCATCTCGGCCTCGTGTTCCACCGGATCATCGAAGCGGCCAGGGTCACGATCGAGATCGACGTGGAGGACGTCGATATCGACTCACCCGGCCCGCGGATTCCGGTTGAGGCGATCAATCCGTTCGGTTATGCCAGGTCGGGCAACGCCGCCTATCCGAAGAATTTGACCGCTCGTGTCGGCGATCTAGAGATCCGCTTCGCATGCCACATCTGGAGCGGACGGTCGAGCCTCCCTCAGTTCAGGTTACCGGGCGGAGCCGAGAGCCGGCAGGGCATCTACTTCTACCGTCGCGGTCGGCTGCTTCAGGCGGGTGGCGGATGGCACGGCATGCGTCCGATGGATCGCAGGCTCCAACTCGCTCGCGTGGCGGTGGAAATCGACGACGATGTCCTGCGACTGTTCACCATGAACCCTGAGAAGTCGAAGGTCAATGTCGGCCCAGAGTTCACACAGTTGGCCGAGCACAGCAAGGCGGAGGACGGCACGACCTTCCATGACTACCTGGAAGCGGCCGAGGAGACGTATACGGACTCGCGCAAGCGCAGTCACGAGCGGCGGAAAATGGCGCCGCTCGGCAAAGGAATCGCCCCGGAGCTGCGAAGAGCCATCGAGCGCGAGGTCCCGTTCGACGAGGATCTGGAGCCGATCGACATCAGATGGAAGCCCTTCCCCAATGAAGACTTCTTCGCGATCGACAGGGAGGCACGTGCCCTGTGGCTGAACGAGAGATACCGCCCGGAAGCAAGAGTCGCGCGCCGTAGCGTGAACGACGCTCCATTGCTCAAAGCGTTGCTGTATCTCGTCGCGGAGAACCTGTTCCACGGCGAGTATCTCGGTGCCAGGGACAGAGACAACATCGCCTTGTACCAGGAGATCCTCACGGCCGCCGCAAAGAGCGACCAGCCGTGACCGCCGAGAACCGCCACATGAGCCTGGAAAGCCTGGCGTACTTCCTATCTAGTCCGGCTGCGATGGTGCACCTGATCAGCGGGACTCCTGAGCTGGTGCTCTTCCTCGACCCTCAGCGACGGGAAATCGGTCTCCGGGCGCGGCCGACACCCGGTGAGCCCCACCCCGATACCGGCCTTGAATACGTGCGCCTGCGTTCGGTGCAACGGGGGCGCGATCGACATGTCGAAGTCGTGGTGACCGAACCTGGACTGTTCCTCGACGCCTATCCCTTCCTGTGCGCCGTCGCCGACCGCGTGCAACTCCAGGGGCTGAGCCTGGGCGCGGCCCTCGATGACACCTTGCGGATCCTGGCCCGTCTGCTCGCCCGTCGGGACACCTTCTCCACAGAGCAGGAACTGGGGCTTGTCGGCGAGATCATGTTTCTGCTCAGACTGATCAGAAGCATCGGCCCGGACGAGGCGTTGCATGCCTGGCGTGGATCGGAGAGAGAGGAGCATGACTTCTCGATCCGAGGACACGACTTAGAGGTCAAGACGACAAGCGGGGAGCGGCGAACTCACTGGATCGGGTCTCTGACTCAACTGCTGCCCACGCCCGGACGTCCGCTCTGGTTGATCTCGAATCAACTCACCACGGCCGAGTTCACCGACGGACACAGTCTGCCGGATCTCATCGAGATGGCCCGACGGCGGCTTGGATCGCTGAGTACGGTCTTCGACCGCAAGTTGGGCGGCGCTGGATGGCAGGAGGCGTATACGGACACATGCCGTCGACGGTGGCGCAGGCGCGCGGCCTCGGTCGCATTCGCCGTCGTCGAGGGCTTCCCCAGTCTCACTCAGGACAAGATAAGCGGCGTTCCGCTGGTTCGCATCTCGGACGTCAGTTATCGCGTCGACCTGACCGAGCAGCCGGTGGGCGCAGCCGTTCCGGAGTTCATACTGGATGTCCTGGACCACGGAGGGTTCTCATGACGAAAGAATTCCGCAAAGCCTACTTGGCGGCCTTGAAGTCGATGGAGGAGACAGGCCCTCGGGACTTACGCGCCATTGCGAAAATGTTGAGTGACGACCCTGAAGTCGAATTCGACGACGATTGCCTACAGCGCTACCTGATGGACGCGCATGTCGATGACACGCTCAGCAGGCGCATCCACCTGCGTCTAGCCATATGGGACAGCGCGGAGCCCTCCGAGGATTGGACGAAAGGCACCCATCCGAACTCGGAGGAACGCCGAGCGGAGATCGCGCGGCGGCTGAACGTGGGCGATCAGACCGCCGTGTATCTCCGACGGCGCTATCCGATCGCCGGTGTGGAGGAGCCGATCACGATCGCCGACCAGTGGAACCCGTGGTATACGGACGCCGTCCGCCGGCAGCGGGATTTCTACTGGAATCATTACAGCGCGTTCCTCTTGGACAAGCGCGGCTGGTCTCCCGCGGCCGTGGCGGGCCTGGACGTGGCCACGGATCGGGTGATCGAGAGACTCGCGGACCCGACCCGCGAGGACGCGTATCAGGCCAAGGGTCTCGTCGTCGGCCACGTCCAGAGCGGCAAAACGGCCAATTTCACAGGTGTTCTGGCAAAAGCGGTCGATGTCGGCTACCGATTGGTCATCGTTCTGACCGGCACGACCGACCTGCTCCGTGCTCAGACACAGCGACGCCTCGACATGGAACTCGTCGGTCGAGAGAACATCCTGCGCGGCATCGACGTGTCGGATCGCGAGGCCGGCGACTCGCTCGACTACCAGGACGACCCCGACTGGATCGAGGAGGGGTTCGTCCGGCATGGCACTCGCCCTTCGGACGTGGGTTACCCGGATATCCACCGCCTGACGACGCATCAGTTCGACTACAAGAGCCTTCAACAGGGCATAGCCGCCCTTGATTTCGAGAAGCGCGAGCGCACTCAGAGGTTCTTCGAACCCGACAATCTGTTCCACAGCGATGCACGGCTGCTGGTCGTGAAGAAGAACGCGACCGTCATGGGCAAACTGGCGCGAGATCTCAAGAAGATCACGGCCCGCCTCGGCGAGATCCCGACGCTCATCATCGACGACGAGTCGGATCAGGCGTCGGTCAATACCAGCAACCCGAAGAAATGGGAAACGGACCAGGTCAAGCGGACCGCCATCAACAGGCTGATATCAGAATTGCTCACCATGCTGCCTAGAGCCCAATACGTCGGCTACACGGCCACACCGTTCGCGAACGTCTTCATCGACCCCAGCGACTCCGAAGACATCTTCCCCAAGGATTTTCTCATCTCGTTGAGCCGGACGCCTGGTTACATGGGCGCCTCCGACTTCCACGACCTCGACTCGTCCCTCGAGCCGTGGCAGCGGACCTTCGCGAACTCGGCCGAAAGGGCGCACGTGCGCAAGCTCCGAGCGGAGGACGCGGACGACGACGAGCTCCTGGAGGCCATGGACGCCTTCGTGCTGACAGGCGCCGTGAAGATCTATCGAGAACGTCAAGGCGTCGCCTCCTTCAGGCACCACACGATGTTGGTCCATGAGGCGATGAAACGTGATGTCCATCGTGAGCAGGCCTTCAACATCCAGGGCCTTTGGAAGTCGGCAGGCTACTTCACGGCGGCGTCGCACGATCGTCTACGCGCGCTCTATGAAGAGGACATCCTCCCGGTGGCGCAGGCGAATGGTGAGGGCATGCCGATCCCCGAGACCTTCGATGATCTACTGCCGCATCTGGGCGAGGCCGTTTCGCACATCGGCTCCAGCGGAAATCCGGTCATCGTGGTGAACAGCGAAAGGGACATCGAGCAGGAAGAGCTCGACTTCGACCGGAACAGGGTCTGGCGCATCTTGATCGGTGGCAACAAGCTCGCGCGCGGATTCACGGTCGAAGGCCTGACCGTGTCGTACTACCGGCGGCTCACACGACAGGCCGACACGTTGATGCAGATGGGTCGATGGTTCGGCTATCGCAAGGGATTCAAGGACCTCGTCCGCCTCTACATCACACCCGAACTGTACGAGGCCTTCGAGGCCATCGTGCTCGACGAGGAGCACTTCCGCTCCGAGCTCCGCCGCTACGCCGAGTTCGTGGATGACAGGCCTCAAGTCACCCCGCAACAGGTCCCGCCCCTCGTCACGCAGCACCTTCCCTGGTTGAAGCCCACGACCCCGAGCAAGATGTACAACGCCATACTTGCCGAACGCCGCTCACCCGGAGTGGGGATCGAACCGACCGGCTACCCGGACAAGCCGACGTTGATCGAGACGAACACACGAGCATTCATACCGCTGTTGACGACGGCGACCCGGACCGTGGATTTCCGGGTGGCCGGGGGCGCGAATTTCCCAGCGCTCATCGGCCTGACGCCACATTCGACGATGCTCAGCGTGATGTCGGCCTTGGAGTGGGTGGATCCCGACCACTTCGCGCCGGACCTCGCGTGGTTGCGCAAGCTCGGACCTGATCAGATCAAGGACTGGGCCGTCATTCTTCCGCAGCACGTCCGCAGCGGCGAGACGCGGGCGATGCTGCTGACGATCGGCCCCCTCAGCCTTCACAAACGCGAGCGCCGTCGCCCGCCGTATTTCGGGGCCATAAGCGCTCCTCGACATCGAACGCCCGCCAAGCGCATCGCCGGGTCGGAGTCGTCGACCGGAGACCCCGTGGCCGACGATCTCGCCAAACCCCGGAGAGGCGCAATCCTCATCTATCCAGTGATCGAGAGCGATGTGGTATCGGTAGCTCGCGGCCAGGAGGTCGCACCGCAGGACGTGATAATGGCCTTCCACCTGGTCGCGCCCGCCGACGCTCAGGCGTTCGACCGACGATTGGTGACATTCACCACGCGGGACAGCGGTAACGGCGATTCTGCGATCATCAACGTCACGCGCTAGGGACCGGACCGTCGATGCCGGCGGCCTCCGCGATCACGCCAAGGAGACGAGGTTCACCGGCGATTCCCCGAGTTTCAAGATCACTGTGTAACGTAGTCGGTCCAGGAAGATCGCACAGGTTGCGGCGGTTTTGGTAGATCATCATCGTCCTCTGATCTGTGCCCGCCGAACCCAGGAGTACGCGTGTTCCAGCCCGAGATCGTCGACCTGTTCGCCGGGCCGGGCGGGCTGGACGTGGCAGCACGATGGCTGGACGTTCCCGTGGCCGGAATCGAATGGGATCAGGGGGCTTGCGCAACGCGAAATGCCGAGGAGCTCGCCACCCACATGGGTGACGTGCGCGACTTCAAGCCTGGGGACTTCAAGAATGCGAACGTCCTGGTCGGCGGCCCGCCATGTCAGACGTACACCGTTGCGGGGAATGGCGCGGGGCGCCGCGCATTGGACAACGTCCGCCGGTTCGCTCAACGGATGGCTCGGGGCGATGATGTGACCGCGCACCTGGATCGGCTGGAGGACGTTCGCACCGGCCTGGTCCTGGAGCCTTTGCGATGGGCTCTCGAAGCGAAGCGAACAGGCCGTCCGTACGACGTGATCGTCCTGGAGCAGGTGCCGGCCGTGCTGCCCGTATGGGAGGCCATGCGGACCATTCTTCAGGGGGAGGGCTACTCCGCGGAATGCGGCGTCCTGCATGCCGAGGAATACGGCGTGCCGCAGACCCGTCGCAGGGCGATCCTCGTCGCACGGCTCAAGGGCAACGCCGCGCTTCCAACGCCTACACATAGACGTTTCCAGGCGAACGTCCCGCGTGACGCAGGAGACCAATCGCGACTCCCGTGGAGGACGATGGGCGACGTACTGGACCGACCAGAGTGGTTCGAGATCGTGTCCAACTACGGCACGGGGGGCGACCCGAAGGCGCGTGGTCGTCGCACTTCTGATCAGCCCGCGTTCACGGTCACGGGCAAGATCTCTCGTAACAAGATCCTGAGGCGTGACGGCCGATCCGCCGACCCCGACCGATTCACTCACGCCGAGGCGGGACTGCTACAGACGTTCCCGTCGACCTACAAATGGACAGGCAAAGACATCGCGCAGCAGATCGGTAACGCCGTACCACCACGTCTGGCCGCTCATGTCCTCGCTGCGGCTCTCGACCTCGGCCATGAGCCTCTTCGCAAGATCTTTCCCGATTTGGCCGAACTCGATGAAAAGGCGACTGCTATCAGAACCGGCCAGATCAGCGCATTCTGACGTGGACTCACCCGCACAGCGCATCTGCGATCTGATGACCCAATGCCTCGGCAAGCGGCGGCGGAACCGCTTGGGCCAGTTGCCGATAGGCGGAGGTCTTGCCTCCGGCGATGGTCCAATCATCGGGGAAGCCCTGTAGTCGCCGCACCTGATCGATGGTGAGTTTCGGTAGGCCACCTCTGCCCGCCTTCGGATCCAATGGAAAGTGCGGATCGGGCACGTGGTCGCCCAGACTGCCGCCGTTTATGCCGACGGCCTCCCAACATCGCTTCGAACGAGTAGGGCCGAGATCGGCCCCACCGTGGTTCTTGGAGCCGCCTATGATCGTCGGTGCGACCTGATCCGCCAGCCGAGCCCATTCGTCGGCGTGGATCCACCCTCGGCTTGCCATGGACTCACGCAGTGCCTCTCCAAGAGTCGTCGCCTGAGCGTCGCCTTCGGGCCATGTGAAGCGCGTGAAGTCTTCTGATCGCATTGCTACGAGAAGGCCGTTTCGGCGAGTCTGTGGAACACCGAAGAGCTGGGCGTCGAGTATGTGCCAGTCCCAGACGTAGCCCAAGTGCTTCAGCTCGCTCTCGACGAAGTCGCGTACGCTCGTGAAGCGGGGACTGAGCAGGTTCGGCGTACATTCGAGCAGGATCGCCCGAGGCTGAACATCCATGGTCAGGAAGATGGCCGTGCGTAAGAGATCTCTATCGTCCGCCACACCCTGCTGCCTGCCCGCGATGGAGAACGGAGCCGAGGGAAGGCCGCCCGAAAGAAGATCGACGTAGGCGACACCTTCGTGTTCGGTGCCGACGAAGTCGTTGAGATCGGTTTCCAGAACACGCCAGCGTGGCCGGTTGGCTCGGAGCGTGGCACAGGAATGTCCGTCGTTGTCGACGAGCATGACAGGGTCGAACCCGGCACGTTCCAACCCAAGCGCCTGGCCGCCGGCACCAGCACAGATCTCCAGACTCCGGAGGCGACGTGTCATGGAGCGATCTTCTGACCGCGCACTGGGGCCTCTGAGAACAATGTGGTGAAGAGCGGTGTCAGAGCCTCCACCGAATGTCGCGGAACTCGCCCGTCATCGGGTCCTTCCGGCGTGGAATCGTAAGGTATGTGCTCATGGGCGAACGCCCCGATCCAGTCCTGATAGGAATCGACGTCCTGTTCCACGTCGGGGGCGAGCGCCTCGTACGCGAGCGTGCTGCCCGCCGCGTTGACGGCCTGTGCGAGCGCATTCACCTCGCGCCCCGTTCTAATGACGCCAGAAGCCAGCAACCGCACCATGGCCTGGGCCGTCGGCCGGTGCAGGATCACCTCCAACCGCAGTGCGGTGTTGAGGACGTCCTGGTTCCCGCAGGCGAGAACGACCGGTCCATAGTCCGGACCGTCCCGAAAGAGTTCGGCCGCCCACCATAGGCGCGCGAACGTCTGCGTGTGAAATGGTCCGGAAAATCGCGCCCGACTGACTGATGAGCCGCCCATGTGCCGCCAGTACACGTAACGGGGGGCCACGCGCAGCGCCAAATGGTTCCACAGGCTGGAGTCCGCCGCTTCACGGCGGGTCAGCCGGAGGGTCGCGTGCAGGACCGGCGCCAGCCAGGCGTCCGCCGCAGTTCGAGACTCCGGCCCGAAACGCTTCATCGCCTCTTCCATCGCCTCCCATACCCGCTCCGCGGGCCATCGTCCAAGCTGGGACGTCCGATCAATGGCCGCCGACGGGAGAGGTTCTCGATCCTCCAATACGGCGGAATTGAGGAACTTGGCAGCGGCCTCATCCGACAAATGACCGACGTGTTCGGGGATATCGCTCATTCGTCCTCCTGACTTGTGCGACTGAGAGTACGGATCAGGGCACCCAGACTCGGCGCCACCTGCGCCCGCCGGCTCGCCGCATGCATGATGCGAGTCTGCAGATCTCCTCCTCCTTCGCCGGATCTCCGGCGTGCAAGAACCTCGGTGAGGGCGTCCTCGGGTGAGAACTCGGGGAAGATGTCCGGCAGCATGCGTCGCAGAACCGATTCTCGCCATCCACCGGGCCACTGCGGTGATGAAGTCATTTCATCCAGATAGAGCGCCGCGTTGAACATCGCCGTCCATACGCCCATGGCGATCTGCGAAGCAAGATTGTCGCGCACGGCGCGATCCGCCGGCCTGCCGCTCTCCAACAGGGATTTCAATCCATCGAATCCGCTGTTCAGATAGAGGACCGGTTCCTCACCCACGGCCTCCACAAGCCAAGGATCGCTCCTGAAGGCGTGCAGATGAGGATTGGCATCGGCGGCGAAGTCGATCCACCTGGTTTTGATCTCGTCTCGGCGGGAGGGCGTTCGAGCTCTCAGATCGATGGTCCAGGAGTCCGTCGTGGTCGCGATCATCCTGCCCGCGACACCATCCACATCGGCTATGAGTTGACCGGTCAGCTCCGCCTGAGCCAAGTGTCGATCTCTGTGCAGCTCCACCTCACCAGCCCACTGTCCGGGCCGTTCACGACGAAGCCTGACCGCGGTGCGCGTATTGGTCCGCCGCTCGGCGAGCAATGCCATACAGCTGATCCCGGACCAGGGCCCCTCCAGCTCCCGCTCCGGAGCACGGACCTGCACGGACAGTCGAGCGGACCGCCAATCCCTGCGGTCGATTCGATGGAGTGCCACCATCCGCTCGCTCGTGGAGATCATCTCGTACGGCAGGGCGATGTCGTCCAGACGGACCTGTGCGACTTCGAGCGACACGTCTCCCACCACGACCGGGTAGGGGAAGATACGGCGGGTCACAAGATCTCCCTCCGTCGAACGAGATCCACCTCGATCCCGGCCATCCGGGCGGACACCGGATGGTGGGACTTGTCACTGACACCGGTGAACACCGCCGTACGGGTCCCCGGAGCGCACCGGATGTCATCTTGACCGACGACCTCGCAATGCGAGACCGCGTTGATCTGCGCCCACGGCACCGACGGCAGCGGACCCGAACGTGTGGCGAACCGTAGAAGAGGCTTGAGCAGCCATGGGTCAGCCCGTTCGGGAAGTCTGACCTCCACCCTCACATGCCATGCGCCGTCAGAATCGATCATGCCGGTGGCGCTCTTGACCGTGGGGTAGCCCGGGCTGCGCGCAAGAACAGGAGGATCGAGGCGAAGAAGGTCGCGAAGGACCTTGGGAGCCCCTTCCTCAGACACCTGCTCGACTGGACGTACGGCATCGCGTACCTGCTTGAGCATCGCCTGCTTGAACTCTGTGAGGCGTTGTCTCGCGCCACGGGCATAAGTCGAGGTCAGGTCGTCTGTCGCTTTCCAGTCGTTGTGCTCTGGTGGTTCGGCCGCCCGCAGGAACCTCTCGGCCGCGTCGGCGTCCGGGCCGGTGGCTCCCGCCGCCCGCCCTGCGAGCAGAACGGCCTGGAATCGAATGGCGCCGAGCGGCACGTCGCTCACTCCGCGTTCGAGCACCGCCATCCGAGTGCCCCGCATGCCTACCAGCCGGTTCGGCTTGGGGTCGTCGTCGCCTGTGGGAGTGATCAGGAGAACGGATCGGTGGGTCAACGAAGACGACTTTTCAGCGCCCTTGAGCGGCGGGACGGTAAGGGGCACATCCAGGGAGATCACATCTTCGGGTCCTGTGATCTGCGATGTGGTCTCCCCGTTGAGGAACGCCCGCATCGCACGAGTGCGAGCCGGCTCATAGCGATGTGGGTCGACACGCTCCTCGGCGACCACGACCTGTCCGTCTCTCAGTCCTTCGACCGATGCCTCCATCATGGGAGGCATCTCACGTCCACTCACCATCGACGCCCAGAATCCGGAGGCGAGCCCCCTGACCAGAGCCTGATGCATCTGCTCGAGATCGGTGGCCTCTCCCGAAGGATCGTGGGCACCGACGATGAGAAAACTGGTGCCGGGATCGCCACTTCCCCGCGTCAAATAGAACTCCTCGACGGAGCGTTCATCCGCCCACCACGAGCGTGCCGCTCCGTCTCGGGTCGGATCGCCTTCGCCCAGCCACGCGGGCCCCGCATACTGCATGCGATTGATCTCATGCCAGGGCAGGTCGAGACGGCCGATCAGGCGCCGGTCGTGTCGTCCCTCGTACGGCTCGCTCAGCATGCTGTTCATCAGGACCAGACCGAACTGGCTGGCCGCCCACAGCGTCACCTTTCCCAAGCCATAAGAGCCTCCGGCGGCGCCACCCTTATGGCTGTCGAGTTGTCGACGGACGACCGCGGCGAAACGACCGTCGTCGTACTCAGGGCCGGTCAAGCCGCTCGCGTTGTAGTCCTCGATCCGGAGCAACAACAGGCTTCCGCGCTCCTTGAGATCGCGCAGACCATTCGCGATGACGCGCCCCACCTTCTGGCCCGTATCGGCGGCAGCCCTGAGGTGCGGCACAAGCTCATCCCAAAGGAGTGCTTCCTGCAGGCGCCGCAGTCGTTCACCAGTGATCTCGTGCAGGATGAATCTGACACGCACCGGTCGGGACAGATCGTGCCGCTCATCCAGACTGTTCTGCGCCGCTTCACGGGCCAGGACGGCCAGGTCGGAGTCGAAGGCGAATGCCGCGGCATTTCCAAGCTCTCGACCGCCATCGGCGTGTGCGGGTCGGTGATGCCAGCTGATGGACCCGGCCGAGTCCGGTGCCTCATCGCGAGTGGCGGAAGAACCTGTGGCCAGGTGCAGGACCCGTTCGATCTCCTGGATCTTCTCGAACCTCGGGGTGGCCCGGCCCGTGATCCACGCCGAGACGGCGGCGCGGGTCACGTCGAGCGCCACGGCCAGGTCGGATTGACTCAATCCCCTCCTGCGGAGCTGGCGGCTCAACCAGATGCCGAAGTCATCCGCGTTGATCGGGGTGCCGCTCTCTTCCTGCTGCATCCGTGCCCTTCCAGATGGAGCTGGTTTGACAGTCCAGGCGACTGTCAAAATCTGCTTGACAGCATCGATCACACCGTCTCTAATGTCAATAGTGATATGAGCGGATCCTGACGACACAGGCGAGCGATGCCTTCCCTATGAGAACAAGTGACAGAATGTCGCATTCGTGCACACAGGGTGGCGATTTTAGTGGCACGCTTGATCTCATTCGTACCGATCGCCATATTCTCGCGCCCAGACCAGGGCACAGAAGACATTCGGTGCGGCCATCCGAGTTCGTACGCTAGTAATTTCAGGAGTCGATGGAAAAACGCCCCTTACGACACAGAACCGTCGCAAGATCCGACTTCACCGATCTCGGCACGTCACGGGTCGATACCGTAGGTCTATGAACGCCGAGCGTCCCACGCAAGCGGCCAACGAGGGCGTGCGCAAAAGCATGCAGGCCAACCGAGGTAGGGACACCAAGCCCGAGTTGGCGCTCAGACGCGCCGTCCATGCGCTCGGCCTTCGCTATCGAGTCTCGGTTCGACCACTACCGCGGCTTCGTCGTACAGCCGACATCGTGTTCACTCGAGTGAAGGTCGCCGTTTTCATCGACGGCTGCTTTTGGCATGGCTGCCCCGAACACCACACCAAGGCGGCCACCAACGCCGACTACTGGGCTGAGAAGGTCCGCCGGAATCGCGAGCGCGATGCTGAAACGGATCGGCTCCTTATGGATGCGGGCTGGACCGTGATCCGCGTATGGGAGCACGAGAATCCCGTCGAGTCCGCTCTGAAGATTGAAGCCGTAGTCCGCTAGGTGTCGACGGCCCTTGCGCCTCGATGGGCGACGGCGTCAGCTCGTGGCCCTGGCCACGGTCTCGAGCGGGCATGATGATGGCCCCGCCCGGTTTCGGAAACCGGACGGGGCCGTGAGTTGCGTCCCTGAGCTATGTCGTCGTCAGTTTTCGTGGCGCGGCGGGCCGCCGGGGCCGCCACCGCCAGGGGCGCCGCCGCCACCGCCGGAGGTCCCGGTCTGCCAGATCGCGGTGCCGCCCGGGTTGAGGATCGAGACGAAGCCGCTGTCCGTCAGCACCAACTCGCTGTCCGGGTTGCCCCAGCTGTCGGCGTGCCAGGCGGCCTGCCAGGCCGAGGTGTAGACGACAAGGTTGCCATCCCCCTGGAAGACGGCCGTGCCGCCGGTGACGTGGGTGCCGCTCGACCAGATGGCCGTCGAACCCCGGTAGTTGACGAGGTTGCCGTCGCTCTGGAAGCACAGCCGCCCGTTGTTGGTCGCCGCGTAGACGCACGTGCCCGCCGGGATCGACATGTTCGCGCTGAGCACCTGGCCCGGGCCGTAGGAGTTCCAGATGGTCCCGAGCGGGTGCAGGGCGAGCCCCACCTGGCCCGCGCCCGGGTCGTTGGCGCAGCGGAAGTTCCCCGTGCTCGCCGCGTCGAGCATCATCCGGAGGCAGTCCTGGAGGGCCAGCTGGCCGAAGAAGTTCGGGTGTGCCGACTCGTTCATCCGGTTGGTGCCTGCCAGGAAGCTGATCCAGTTGGCCCACTCGGCGACCTCACGGCCAGGCCGTGCCGTGTAGCTGTACTGGGCGCCCTTGTTGCAGAGCTCGTGGCCCTTGAAGGCGCCGCTGATGTCGAGGAACTGGGCGTTGGTGAACGCGCCGGTGTTGCTGTCGCGCACGACCTGCCGGATGGCCCCGGCCAGCCGCGGCACCATGATCCTGTTGACCCACTCGGCGTCGTCCCCGTACAGGAGGCAGCCCGAGTTGTTGCCGCGCAGGTCCGCCTTGGCGGGGATGGGCGCGGGGTAGCTCTGGACGATCAGCCGGAAGTCGGCGTTGCCGTATCCGGCCGCGCTCATCGTCGTGCGGATGTCGTCGATGGCGTGGCGGATCTTGCCCATCACGTCGCCCATGCGCATGCGGGTCTGGGTGTCCCAGTAGTTGCGGCAGGGCGCGAGCGTCAGCGTGTACGCGGTCACGCAGTCGTGGACGATGTCACCGAAGCCGAAGTCGTTCCCGCCGATCGACAGCACGATCGCCTTCACGTTGTTGTTCTGCGCGATCGCGGCGAGCTGGCTGGCCTGGGGCTGCTCGCCCTTGAAGCTCACGCCGCCGTGATCGGCCCGCCACACCCCCGAGGTGATCGCGCCCGAGCAGGCGATGTTGATGCGCTGGAACGCCGCCGCCGATAACCCCAGGACCGGTGCCGAGTCGGAGCGGTGGCAGCCGCCCTCGTGGGCTCCCCAGCCGTCGGTCCAGTTGACGGTGTTGCCGTAGACCCCCCACCCTCGGTCGGTCGCCGGGTTGTCGGCCTGGCCGGCGAACCGGCCGCCCTCACCCGCGATGAAGCTGTCGCCGAGGCTCACCACTGTCGCCATCCCCTGCCCCGGGCTGGCCTGCGCGGACGTGGCCCCCGTGAACTGGACGGCGGCGGCGACGACGGCCACCGCGATCGCCAGCCCTATCTTGCGTAACACCTTGGTCCTCCCCATTTCTCTGTGGCGGCAGCAGACGCGGGCCCCCGCACCGCACCCCTGTCCTCAACCGGAAACAAGGAGACCGGGCCGGCCTTGTGGTTACCTTGTGGACATCTGACGGGCCCGGGATCACCATGACCTGGTGGACTACCGGACCCTTGGGCCACTCGACGTGGCCCGGCCGGGATCGGGCCCGGTGAAGATCGAAGGGGCCAAGACGCGGGCCCTGTTGGTCCTGCTCCTGCTGTCGCGCAACAGCCTCGTGCCGGTGGACCGGATCGCCGATCAGCTGTGGTCGGGCACGCCTCCGCCCAGCGCGGCCGCCACCATCCACGCGTACGTGTCCCGTCTCCGCCGCGCGCTGGCCGGTCCCGGCGGCCCGCAGCAAAGTCCTCTGGTCACCCGCAAGCCCGGCTATCTGCTCCAGGTGGCGTCCGGCGAATACGACGTCGACCGCTTCGAGCGGCTCGTACGGCTGGCGGCCGACGCCTCGCCCGAGGAGGCGGCGGCGCTGCTCGGCGAGGCGCTCGCGCTGTGGCGCGGGCCGGCGCTGGCCGAGTTCGCGCATCTGTCGTTCGCCGGTCTCGAGGCCGCCCGGCTGGACGAGCTGCGCCTGGTCGCCATCGAACGGCACGCCGAGGCCGAGCTGGCGCGCAGCCGCCACGGCGAGCTGGTGGGCGGGCTGGAGCGGCTGGTCGCCGAGAATCCGCTGCGTGAGAGCCTCACCGGCCTGCTCATGATCGCCCTCTACCGCTCGGGCCGGCAGGCCGACGCCCTCGGCGCCTACCAGGCCGCCTACCGCCGCCTGGCCGAGGAGATCGGCGTGCTGCCCGGCCCGCGATTACGGGCGCTGGAAGCCGCCATCCTCAACCACGACCCCTCTCTCGACCCGCCCGTCGCGGCGAGCGCGCCGGCCAGCACGCCACGGGCCCCGCTGCCGGCCGGGCTCGTACGGCTCCGCGACCAGAGCCCGCTGATCGGCCGCGAGGCGGAGCTGCGGCTCCTCGCGCGCGCCTGGTCCCGGCTCGGCCCGGCGGGCTGCCGCCTGCTAGCGGTCAGCGGAGAGGCCGGCATCGGCAAGAGCCGTCTCGTCGCCGAACTCGCCGGCACGCTGCACGAGGAAGGCGCCGCCGTCCTGTGGGGCCGGGCGCTCGAACCGCAGCTCGTGCCATATCAGCCGTTCGTGGAGGCGCTCGGCGACCATCTCGCGGCCCGCGGACCGAAGCAGACGGCGGACCTGGCGAAGACGGCCGGGCGGGCGCTGAGCTGGCTGCTGCCCGATCTCGCCGACGCACCGGGCACGGCCGAGCCGGCCGAGCCGGGCGCGCGGCGCTACCTGATGTTCGAGGCGGTCGCCGCCGTCCTCGCCGAGCTGGCCGAGGCGGCCGGCCTGGTGCTGATCCTGGAGGACCTCCACCTTGCCGATCCGTCGGTGCTGTCCATGGTCGAGCATGTCGTACGGCGTGCGCGGCGCGGCCCGATGGCCGTCGTGGTCACGCTCGACGACGCCCTCGCCGACGCCTCCGAGTCCGCCGAGTCGCTGCCGAAGCTGCTGGCGAGACTGGGCCGCGACGGGCTGCTGGAGCGGGTCGCCCTGGCCGGGCTCGCGGAGGGCGAGGTCGCGGCGCTCATGGCGTGGGCGGGCGGGGGGCAACTACGGCCGGCGAGGTCGGTGGTCCGGGCCGTCCATGAGCGTACGCAGGGCAATCCGCTGTTCGTCGAGGAGCTGGTCCGCGACGGCGACGTGTCCGAGGCGCTGCCCGCCCGGATCCGCGATCTCGTCTCGGTGCGCCTGGCCAGGCTCGACCCCGATCTCCTCGAGGTCCTGCAGGCCGCCTCGCTTCTCGGCGCCGAGTTCGAGGCCGACGTCCTGGCGAGCCTGCTCGGCCGGCCGGCCGGCACGGTGGGAGCGGCACTGGACCGCGCCGTGAGCGCCCGGCTGGTCGACGACCTGACGCGCGAGCCCCGCCGGCTGCGGTTCGTGCAGCAGGTCGTGCACGACGCGGCGCGGGCGAGCATGCCCGAGCCACGCGTGACCGAACTTCGAAGGCGCCTGGTCGACTCGCTTGCCGGCATGTCGGACCGGGCCGACTACTACGCCGTGCTGGCCCACCATTTCCGGCTGAGCTCCTACGAGGACGCGCACCGCTCGCTCGCGTACTCCCAGCGTGCCGGCGACTACGCGCTCGAGCGGCTGGGCTTCGCTGAAGCCGTGCGGCACTATCAGAGCGGGCTCGACACGCTGGCCTCCCTGTCCGGCGGCGACCTGCGCCGCGAGCGCTGCGAGCTGCTGCTCGGCCTCGGCACCGCGCAGCGGGCCCTCTACCAGCGGCTCGCCACGCAGGAGGCGTTCCAGGCGGCCGCCAAGCTCGCCATCGACCTGGCCGATCCCAGGCTGCTGGTGCGTGCCGCCTGGGGACTGCTCACGACCAGCGAGTTCTCGGCCACCAGTCCGGCGGTGGTGGAGGTGTTCCGGCAGGGGCTGGCGGCGCTGGAGCCGGGCGACACCCCGGCCAGGGTGGCGCTCACCACGGGGCTCGGCCGCGCGCTGCCGCCCGGCCCCGAGGCGGTCGCGTCCGGCCGCACGGCGATCGAGATGGCGCGGCGGCTCGGCGATCCGGAGGCCATCCTGTTCGCGGTCGGCGGCGGCGTGCTCACCATCTGGGCGCCGGACAACCTGGAGGAACGGATCGCGCTCAGCAGCGAGGCGATCGCGACCGGGCACGAGCAGGGCTGGGTGGAGCTGGCGCACGAGGCGCGCGTGTGGCGCTCGGCCTGCGCCGAGGAGCTCGGCGAGCAGGCGGCGGCCGAGGCCGACCTCGCGGCCGTGCGGCAGTGGGCGCAGGATTCGCGGCAGCCGTTCTTTCTCGCCATCACCGACATGCGGGACGCGGCGCGGGCGCTCTGCGAGGGCCGCTACGCCGAGGCCGAGAAACTCGCCAACGCCGCCGTGGAGGGCTCCGACGCCGGCCCCGACTTCCAGGCCGGATGGGCCGCGCAGATCTTCGGGCTGCGGCGCGACCAGGGCCGGCTGGCCGAGCTCGACGCGTTGCTGACCGACCTGGTCGCCGATTCCTCGCGGGTTCCCGGCTGGCTCACGGCTCGTGCGGTGGCCGACGTCGAGCTGGCCCGGCTGGATTCGGCGCGGGCCATTCTGGACTCCTTCGCCGCCGACGGCTTCGCGGGCCTGCCCCGCGACTGGCTCTGGCTGTCGGCGGCCGGGCATCTCGCCGACTGCTGCGCCGACCTCGCCTTCCTCGGCGTTCCGGCGCCGGAGGCGGCGGAAGGGCTCTATCGGCTGCTGGAGCCGTACGCCGCGCGGTTCGTCGTGCTCGCGCACGGCGTCCTGAACGGCGGCGCGGCCGCACGGCAGCTCGGCGGCCTCGCGGCCGCGCTCGGCCACTACGACGAGGCGATCCGGCACTTCGAGTCGGCGACCGCCGGCAACCAGGCCCGCGGCGCGGTCCCGTGGGCGGCGCGGGCCCAGCTCGGGCACGCCGACGCGCTGCTGCGCCGTGGCCGGCCCGGCGACCTCGATCTTGCGGCCTCGCTCGTACGGCAGGCCGACGCGGCCATCGCCGCCGTCGGCGCCGAGGGACTCGCGTGGCGCTCGCGTCTGCTGGGGCAGCGGATGACCGGTGTCACGTGATGGAACGCCCCAGGTATCGAGCGTGCATCGGGCACGCCGACCAGGGGAGGAAACCATGAGCACCGGATACAGCATCGAGATCAAGGACCTCGACGTCGAGGGCGCGGAGCTGTCCGACGACGAACTGCTCGCCGTACGGGGCGGCATCTTCGGTCAGAACGCGAGCACCTGCAACCGCTGCACCGACAACGACATGGACTGAACGAAGGTTTAGTCGATTCCGGTGCGGGCGCAGCGGGGCCCCGCACCGGCTTCGCCGCGGAGAGGGAGCAATGATCTTAGTGTTGAGCGGCGAGGCCGACGCGCACGCCGACACCGTCGAGGAGGAGCTGCGGCGGCTCGACGTGCCGGTGGCCCGGTTCGACCCGGCGCGTTATCCGGCAGAAGCCGGCCTGTCCGTCCGCATCGACGCCGCGGGCCAGGTCGGCGGTGTCCTGCGCGATGGGGACCAGACGATCGCACTGGACGCCATCGATGCCGTGTGGCTGCGCCGGCCCGGCTATCCACGCGTTCCCGAGGCCCTGAGCGGCACGCCGGTGGGCACGGCCGCGCAGGTCGAGGCGTACGCGTGCCTGGCCGACCTGTGGGAGCTGCTCGACGTCGCGTTCGTGCCGGCCACGCCGGCGGCGGTCGCGCTCGCCGCGCACAAGATGCGCCAGCTCACCCTGGCCGGACGCCTCGGCTTCGAGGTCCCGGGCACGCTGGTGACCAACGACCCGGACGCCTTTCTCGACCACTACGCGGACACCTCCGGACGGATGATCACCAAACGGGCCGTCCCGAGCCAGCGCCTGCAGACCGTCGAAGGCGACCAGACCGCGCGCCACACGATCCCGGTCCGCCCCCGTGACCTCGCCGACGTCGAGTCCGTACGGCTCGGCCCGATCCTCACCCAGCCGATGATCGACAAGCGGTTCGAGATACGGGTGACGGTCGTCGGCGACGAGGTGTTCAGCGCGGCCATTCACTCGCAGGAGACCCACCACACCCGGGTGGACTTCCGGCACTACGACGACGCGCACACCCCGATCACCCGCTATCGCCTGCCTGACGTGCTGCGCGAGCGCTGCGTGGAGATCACCCGCGCGCTCGGCCTGCGTTACTCGGCGATCGACCTGATCGTCACCCCGGACGGCCGCACCGTGTTCCTCGAGCTCAATCCAAACGGCCAGTATCTGTGGATCGAATATGCCACCGGCCTTCCGATCACCCGTGCGCTCGCCGCGCTGCTCGCCGGGAAGGGCGCGTCATGACCGAGCTGAATGAGCTGAACGCGGTGGTGTCGGCTGCCACGCGCATTCTGACCGACCTCGGGGAGAACCGCGTGACGCGGGCCGACGCCGAGCGCGAACTGGCCGCCGTGGCGGCGGAACAAGGGCTGCGGGTCCGGCTGGTCGAGCACGAAGAGGCTTACGACGGCTCGGTCCACCGCGACCTGATCATCCGCGGGCCGGGGCGGCCGGCCGTGTCGCTGTCGGTGTCCTGCGGGCCGGGGCTGCCATGGGCGCTCCGCGGCGTGCCGACGCCACGCGAGTACGACCTTCTCGAGGTCAACGGCCAGGTCATCGCCGTCGACGAGGCGCTGTCCTGCCTCGACGCGCTCTTCGACGACGTACGGCTGATGCGTGGCGTCGTCGACGCCGCCCTGGTCGCCCAGGCGCTCGACGAGTTCGGGCTGGAGGTGACGCAGGAGGAGCTGCAGGGGGCCGCCGACGCCTACCGCCGGGCCAAGGGCCTCTACACGGCCGAGGCCACCACCGCGTGGATGCGTGACCACGGGTTCACTCCCGCGCTGCTGGCCAAGCACGTCGATCAGCTCGCCGCGGTCGCACTGCTGCGCCGCCACGTGGTGGGCGACGAGGTGGCGGGGTGGTTCGCCCGGCGCGGCGCCGAATACGAGGTCGTGGTCGCGGCGTGGGCGACAGGCGGCGCGGAGGTCGCCGACCGGCTCCGCGCGCATCCCCTGGCCGCCGTCGCGGCCGTCTGGCGTACCGGTGACGAGGCCGGTCTGCAGCAGTGGCGCGCCGGAGAGCTCCCTGCCGGGTTCGCCGCGCTGGCCACGGCGTCGCCCGGCGAGGTGGTCCAGGTCGAGTACGGCGAGGCGACGGCGTACGCGGTCGTCGTCGACCGACGGCCGGCCGAACAGGACGCGCGGACGACGGCCATGATCGAGCGCCGGCTCTTCGACGACTGGCTCGCCGGGCGGCGCGCGGCCGCGCGGGTCACGTGGTTCTGGGGAGACCGCCGCCGCACCGACCGCGCCACCAGCGCGGAGGCCACCGCCGCCAGCGCCACCAGCGCCACCAGCGTGGACGCGGACGCCACCGCCCACACGGACGCCACCAGCGTGGACGCGGACGCCACCGCCCACACGGACGCCACCACCGCCACCACCGCCACCGCCAACGCCAACGCAGACGCGGACGCGGACGCCGACACGGGTGGCGGCGCCGATGCCGGCGCCGTGACCACCACCGAGACCACCGCCGATGCTTTGGGCGTGATGCTCTAGATGTGGACCCGTAGCCGCGGGCCGGGCCAGGTCCCGGCCGTTCTCCAATCGACCCGTTTCGACTGCGGCCCCGCCTGCCTCGCCGCGGTCCTCGCGGCGTTCGGACGTCCCGTGCCCGTCGCCGACATCCGTGCGGTCCTCGATCCCGGCCGCGACGGCATCAGCGCGCTCGTCCTCCGCGACGAGGCACGCCGCCACGGCCTGGATTCGCGTGGCCGCAGGGTCGAACCCGGCGTCCAGGCTCTCGCCCGGCTTCCGCTCCCGTTCATCGCGCACTGGGAAGGCGACCACTACGTCGTGGTCACGCGTGTGAGCCGCCGCGGCGTCGACGTGATGGACCCCGCTGTAGGGCACCGGCGGCTCACCGCCGCCGAATACCTGCGCGGCGCCACCGGCGTCGTCCTGACCTTCCGCCTGGCGGCCGACGCGCCGGCTCCGGCCGCCGCTCCCCGTTCCATTCCCTCGGCGCTGCGGTCGATCGTCGGACCGGCCGTGCTCGAGAACCGGGCCATGCTGGTGCTGCTCGGCCTGACCTCGCTGCTCCTGCTCGCGGTCGGGCTCACCGTCCCGATCTGGACGGCGCGTGCGGTCGACGCCTTCATGTCCCCCGGCGGTGGCACGCGCACGCTCGCGGGCCTCGTGGCGCCCGTGATCGGCGTCTTCGCCGCCGCTGGAGCGCTCGAACTGGCACGCGGGGTCGCCGCGGCCGCGCTGCAGCGCCGCCTCGGCGGACGCCTGAACACCGCCTTCGTCGAACGCTTCCTCGGCGCGCCCCTGCAGTTCGTCGAGAAACGGGGACCCGGCGAGCTGGTGTCCCGGATCATGGCCGCCGACGTGCTGCGCGACGCGCTCGGGACCCGGCTCGTGGGGGCGCTGCTCGACGTCGTCGTCGGAGCCGTCTACCTCGTCGTCGTGACGATCGCGGCGCCCGTGCTGGGAGGGGTGACGCTGGCGCTCGGCGCGAGTCAGCTGGTCGTGCTCGGCGCGCTCGCCGTACGCGGGCGGCGGCTGCGTCGCGAGGAACTGCTGGCCGACTCGCGCTCCAACGGCTGGCTCATCGAGGTGGCCAACAGCCTGGCCTGGGTCAAGGGAGCCGGCGCCGAACGCGTGGTCGGGGCGAAGGCGGCCCTGCTGCACGGCCGGCGACTGGTCGCGATGCACCGGGCCGCGCGCAACGGCGCCGCCGCGGAGGCGGCCGCCTCGGCGCTGCGGGTCGGCGGGCCGCTCGTCCTTCTGGTGGCGGCCACGTCGACGGTCTCCGCCGGAACCCCCGGCCACGTCGTGGCGCTGGCCGCGCTCGCCGCGGCCGCCATGATCCCCATCGGCGGGATGGCCACCCATCTGCGCGAGCTGTACGAAATCGGATCCGTGCTCGACCACCTGCAGGATCTCGCCGACGCCCCGGCCGAGTCGCCGCCCGGCAGAGATCCGGTCAGACGGCTGCGCGGCGAGATCACCGTGCTCAGGCTCGGCTTCCGGTTCACCCGCCGCGATCCGTGGACCGTGAAGGACCTGTCGCTGCACATCCCGACCGGAACCAAGATCGCCATCGTCGGGCCGTCGGGGTCGGGCAAGAGCACGCTGGCCAAGCTGCTGGTCGGTCTCTACCCGCCGACGTCCGGAAGCGTGACGGTCGACGGAATCGACATCAGCACGCTGGACCTGCCGTCGATGCGCCGGCTCATGGGCGTGGTCTGGCAGGATCCGCTGCTGTTCTCGGGCACGATCCGCGAGAACATCACGCTCCGCGTCCCCGGCGCCTCGCCTGACGAGGTGCGGGACGCGGCCCGCCTGGCCGGCATCGAGGACGACATCAAGGGCATGCCGATGGGCTACGACACCATCCTGGGGCCTTCCGGCGAGGGCCTGTCCGGCGGCCAGCGGCAGCGTCTGGCGCTGGCGCGCGCCCTGGTCGGGCGGCCGGCGATCCTCGTGCTCGACGAGGCCACCTCCCATCTGGACACCCCGACGGAGGCGCTCATCGAACGCAACCTCCGCGCGACCGGCGTCACCCGCATCGTGATCGCCCATCGCCTGTCCACCGTCCAGGACTCCGACCTCATCCTGGTGATGACCGGGGGCCGCGTGATCGAATGGGGCACGCATCACGAACTGATCGGCCGCGCGGGAGAGTACGCCCGCATGGTCGACGCGCAACAGGTCACCTCTTCGTACTCGTGACAGACGACACCATCGCGATGCGGCGACCCGCGTAGCCGGGCGTGGGGCCAGGAAGAGGCGACACACGTGCTGAGTTTCGACGACCACTGCGCCGAGATCGTCGCGCAGACCACCGCGATGGCCAAGCTCATCGAGGGGGCCGATCTCGCGACCGCCGTGCCCACGTGCCCCAGGTGGAATCTGGACAAGCTCACCCGGCATGTGGGCGGCGCGCACCGATGGGCGACCGCCCTGGTCGAGACGCGCGCGCCGGGGTTCGTCGCACCCGAGCGGGCCGTCACCGACGACCACGTGGCCTATCTACGGGACGGCGCCGACCGTCTCGTCGCCGCGCTGCGGGAAAGCGGCCCGGCCGCTCCCATGTGGACGTGGACCGACGACCGCACGGCCGGATACTGGGCGCGCCGCATGATGAACGAGACGCTCGTGCATCGGGCCGACGCGGCGCTGGCCCTCGGGCAGGAGTTCACCGCTGCTCCCGAGCTCGCGGCCGACGCCATCGCCGAGTGGCTCGACCTCGCGTCCGTCCTGCTCGCGGGCAACCAGGCGCTGCGCGGTTCCGGCCAGACGATCGGCTTCCGCACGACATCCGGCCCGGCCGGGTGGACCGTCCGGCGAGGGCCGGACGGCGTCGAGCTCCTCAGCGAACCGGTCCCCGCCGACGCCACCCTGACCGGCCCGGCCACCACGCTCCTGCTGGTCCTCACCCGGCGCCTGCCGTCCTCCCACGTGGAGGTGTCCGGCGACGCCGGCCTCGCCGCCCACTGGCTGGACAACGCCTCGTTCTGAGCCATCCGCCAGATGGCTGAAAGCTTCAATCGTCGCGCCTGGTGAGAGGCCCGGGCTGGAGAAGGGTGTTTGCGATGTCACGAGTGTCCGCCTAACTTCACGACGGGACCTTCGCCTGGTCAGAGGGAGCCGTCCGATGATGAGAACGAGACGCGTCCTGCGCTGCCTCACGGCCGGGCTGATGCTGGGAGCGAGCCTGGTGCTGGGCACGGGCGTCGCTGGAGCGGAGTCGAACGGCGGCGTGCGGGTCATGCCGCTCGGCGACTCGATCACCGACGGCTTCACCGTGGCGGGCGGTTACCGGATCGACCTGTGGCAGAAGCTGGTGACCGGCGGCTTCACCGTCGACTTCGTCGGCTCGCTGTTCAACGGGCCGGCCGCCCTCGGCGACCACGACCACGAAGGCCACTCGGGCTGGCGGATCGACCAGATCGACGCCAACATCGTGAACTGGCTGCGCACCTTCACGCCGCGGACGATCCTGCTGCACATCGGCACCAACGACATGATCCAGAACCCGTCCGGCGCGCCGGCCAGGCTCGGCACCCTGCTCGACCACATCACCAGCACGGCTCCAGACGCCGAGGTCTTCGTGGCGACGATCATCCCGCTGTCCGGCTCCGACGCGAACGTGCGCGCCTTCAACTCGGCCATCCCCGGACTCGTGCAGACCCGGGCCGCCGCCGGCCGGCACATCCACCTGGTCGACATGTTCAGCGCGCTGACCACCGCCGACCTGGCGGACGGGGTCCACCCCAACGCCGGCGGCTACAGCAAGATGGCCACGGTATGGTTCAACGCGCTCCGGTCGGTGCCCGGCGCCCTGACCCCGATCGGCACGGGCGGCGACACCACCGTGCCGAGCGCCCCGGCCAACCTCGCGGCCTCCGGCACCACCTCCACCAGCACCGGCCTGTCGTGGACCGCGTCCACCGACAACGTGGGCGTCACCGGCTACGACATCCTGCGCGCCACGGGCGCGACCGGCGGCACGTTCGCCCAGGTCGGCACCTCGGCCACCACCTCGTTCACCAACACGGGCCTGACCGCGAACACCACCTACCGCTACCAGGTGAGGGCCCGCGACGCGGCCGGCAACCTGTCGGCCGTCTCCAACATCACCCAGGTCACCACCCAAACCGGAGGAACCACGCCGGGCGCGTGCACGGCCACGCCGACCGTGCAGAGCCAGTGGGGCACGGGGTACGTGATCCAGCCCATGACCGTCACCAACACCAGCACCTCGACGATCAACAGCTGGACCGTGACCTTCACCCTCCCGGCCGGGCACACCCTGACCGGCTCCTGGAACGTCACCGTCACCACCAGCGGGCAGACCATCACGGCCAAGAGCGTCAGTCACAACGGCACCCTCGCTCCCGGAGCCAGCACCACCAGCTTCGGCTTCCAGGCCGCCCGCCCCAACGGCAACACCTCCCTGCCGTCCGGCTACACCTGCGCCACCCCTTGACCTGACCCGTCGAGCAGGCTCCCGACCTGGGCGACCTGGTCGGGAGACAGCGGGCCGTACGCCAGGGCTCCCGCGTTCTCTTCGGCCTGCCGCATCCCCTTGAACCCTGGAATCGGCACGGTGTTCTCCCCCACCGCCCACAGCCAGCCGAGCGCGCCCTGGGCCAAGGTGCGCCCGTCGCTGGTCAGCACGTCACGAATGGCCGCGAGCCGGCGCAGCCCATCAGCGGTCGGCCGCCCGTCCCGGAACATCGCGACCCAGCCCTGACCCGAGCCGCGCACGTCGTCGGCCGATATCGCCGACCCCTCGCCGTACTTGCCGCCGAGCAGCCCCATCGCCAGCGGCCCGCGAACGACGCAGGCGAGGCCCATACGGGCGCACGCGGCCACCAGGTCGCGGTCGCCTTCCAACACGTTGAGGTGGATCTGGGCGGTCGCGCAGTGCGGGCCCGCCGCGAACAACTCGATGTTGGACAGCCGGTCGGTGCTCCAGCCGTACGCGCGAATCTTGCCCTGGTCGACCAGCGCCTCCAACTCCTCGCGCACGACCTCCGCCTCCAGCTCTGGGCAGTCCCACAGATGGAACTGGTAGAGGTCGATCACGTCGGTGCCGAGCCGCCGGAGGCTGCCCTCCACGGCCCGGCGGAGGTGGGCCGGGCTCGGGTCGTCGCCCGTGATCGTATGGCTGGCCCGGTCATACGTGCGGCCGAACTTGCTCGCGATCACGACGCGATCCCAGCGGCCGGCCAGCGCCCGGCTCAGCACATCCTCGGACCGGCCGTACACATCCGCCGTGTCGAAGAACGTGACCCCGAGATCCATGGCCCGGTGGATCGCGCGTACCGACTCCGCGTCGTCGACCGCGCCCCAGCCGACCGAGCGGCCGTCCTCGATGATCTCGCCGCCGATCGGCCAGCAGCCGAAGCCGAGCGCGCTGACGACGATCCCGCTGCGGCCGAGCGTGCGTGTGAACATGATCTGCCCCCGTCCTGTCGCATCCGTTCCGCACGCTAGAGCCCGGAGCGCGCTCCAGAGCAAGACCCCCCGTCAAGATCGGAAAGGACTAACCGCGGCAATCCTGGGCACTTCGAAGGTTTTTGGCGAGATTTCGAAGAAGAGAGGGCCCCGTGGGCAAGACCGAAACCGTGGCGCGCCAGGCGGCGAACAGCACGACCATGGACAGATTCGCGCGGGTCGGGCTGGTGTGCCGGGCCCTGTTGTACGGGCTGATCGGAGTTCTGGCCGTCCAGGTCGCCTTCGGCGGCGGCGGGCACGAGGCCGACAAGAGCGGAGCCATCAGCACGGTCGCCGGACTGCCGTTCGGCGCCGTGATCCTATGGATCATGACGGTGGGATTCGCGGCGCTGGCCGTGTGGCAGGCGTCCGAAGCCGTCTTCGGCGCTCGTGAGGCCAAGCGCCGGGTCGAGTCGGCCAGCCGCGTCGTGGTCTACGCGGTCGTCGTGTACTCCCTGCTGAGAGTGCTCCTGTCCGGCCACGGGAAGTCGGACGACCAGCAGTCGCGCGACGTCACCGGCATGCTGCTCGGGCTTCCCGCGGGCCGCTTCATCGTGGGCATCATCGGCCTCGGCCTCGTCGCGCTCGGCGTCTACTGGGTGTGGTACGGATACAAGAAGAAGTTCCGCCGCGAGCTCGGGCCTATGTCGCCACGTGCGTCAAAGGTCATGAACCGGCTCGGGATGATCGGATACGCGGCGCGCGGGCTCATCGCCGCGCTGGCGGGCGTGTTCGTGGTCGAGGCGGCCATCACCTACGACCCGGACAAGGCGGGCGGCATCGACGCGACGCTGCGCGCGTTCGCCGAAACCCCTGTCGGTCCGTGGCTGCTGCTGGTGGTGGCACTCGGGGTGCTGCTGTTCGCGGCGTACTGCCTCGGAGAGGCCCGCTGGCGGCGTACGTGAGACTCGACGACTGGTTCCTCACCGACGAGGAACGCGGAAATGACGCCACGCGCCTGGCGGCGTGGTCGGAGCACAACCTGGTGCGCCCGCTGATCCACGGCGCGACCTATTTCGCCGACCTCGCCGCGCGGGTGGCCGATCTCGGCCACGACGACCTGCTTCTGTTCACCGACTGGCGCGGCGACCCCGACGAGCGGCTGATGCCGGACGGTCCGGAGGTGGCGGCCGCGCTGGCCCGGGCCGCCCACCAGGGCGCCCTGGTCAGAGGGCTGATCTGGCACTCGCATCTGGACGCGCTCCGTTTCAGCTCGGCCGAGAACCGGCATCTGGGCGAGTGCATCGAGGAGGCCGGCGGTCAGGCCGTGCTCGACACGCGTGTGCGGGTCGGCGGTTCCCACCACCAGAAGTTCGTCGTCCTGCGCCACAGCGACGACAGCAGCCGGGACGTCGCGTACGTCGGCGGCATCGACCTGTGCCACAGCCGCCGCGACGACGCACGCCACCTTGGCGACCCGCAGGTCGCTCCCCTTCCCGGGGTGTACGGCGAGCGGCCGGCCTGGCACGACGTCCAGGTGGCGATCAGCGGCCCGGCCGTGGCCGAGGTGGAGAAGGTGTTCCGCGAGCGCTGGGAGGATCCGGCGCCGGAGACCCGGCAGCCGTTCCGGCGGCTGCGGGACCGCATGCAGGGAATGGCCGACGTGCCTCCGCTGCCTGCCCCGGCCCCGCCGCCCCCACCGGCGGGCACGCATGCCGTACAGCTGCTGCGGACATATCCGCATCTGCCGCGCCGCGGCTATCCGTTCGCGCCGCAGGGCGAGCGGAGCGTCGCCCGGGCCTACCGCAAGGTGCTGGCCCAGGCGAGTTCACTGATCTATCTGGAGGACCAGTACCTCTGGTCGGCCGAGGTGATCGAGTCGTTCGCGACGGCGCTGGAGCGCGAGCCGGAGCTGCGGATGATCGTGGTGGTGCCGCGCTACCCCGACGAGGACGGCCGGCTGACCTCCGCCGCCTGCGCCATCGGCAGGATGGCGGCGCTGGCGCGGCTGAGGAGCGCCGGTGGTTCCCGGCTCGCGATCTACGACCTGGAGAACCACGCGGGCACGCCCGTGTACGTCCACGCCAAGGTCTGCGTGGTCGACGACATCTGGGCCAACGTCGGGTCCGACAACGTCAACCTGCGCTCGTGGACGTACGACTCGGAGCTGAGCTGCGCGGTGATCGACGCCGAGCCCGATCCGCGGTCGCCGTCGGGCGCCCGCAAGTATGCCCGTGACCTGCGGCTCACGCTGGCCGCCGAACATCTGGACCGCGAGTACGTGGACGACCTGTGCGAACCCAAGGCCGTGTTCGAGGCGTTCGCCGAATCGGCGGCCCGGCTCGAGGCGTGGCATCAGCGTGGCCGCACCGGCGATCGGCCGCCCGGCCGACTCCGGCCGCATCCGGAGCCCAAAGTCGGCCGGCTGAGCAAGGTCATGGCCGGGCCGCTGTATCACGCCGTCGTGGATCCCGATGGCCGTCCGCGTCACCTTCGCCGGGCGAAGGATTTCTGACCTCGTAGAGGATCGCGCGCGCCGCGATCACGACGCAGCAGATGCCGAGCACGGCGCCCCAGGTGACGTCGGTCATGAAGTGCATGCCCCGGTAGAGGCGGGAGAAGCCGACGATGAGCGGCACGGCGATGCCGATGGCCCAGATGACCACTTGCAGCGCCCGGTTGCGCACGTGCGAGGAAAGCACGAGCGCGACCGCGCAGTAGAACCCGATGGCGGCGCTGACGTGCCCGGACGGGAAGCTGGACGTGGGCGGCGCCGGGTCGATGTGCGACACGGGCGGCCGATGCCGGCCGACCACCTCGGTGGTCGCGAGGAAGACCAGCGACTGGCCGAAGACGGCCGCGATCAGGAACAGCGACTCGCGCCAGCGCTTGTACGCGAGCCGGAAGATGATCACGGTCACCGCCGTCAGCGCGATGACGTACGGCATGTCCGACAGGCTGGTGCCGTAGTCGGTGAGCTTGTTCAACAGCGGCGTCCGGCCGGCCGCGAGGGCTCGGCTGATGGACGCCTCTCCCGTGTGCCAGGCGAGGATCAGCTCGCCCACGCCGTACGTCACCAAGGCGAGGACGACCAACGGCACGACGATCGTCAGCGCGTAATGCTTGGCCTGCTCAAATCTGGTCATTGGTCACCTGTACCGATTCGGGTTCGACTCCTTCGGAATGCGGCTGCACGGGTGTGCGGCCCACGTCGCGGCGCCACGTCTCGAAGGCGGCGGCGGTCGCGACGATGACGGCCACGCCCAGCACTATCCCGGCCACCACGTCGCTCACCCAGTGCACGCCGAGCGCGATCCGCGTGAAGCCCACCGACAGCGCCATGAACCAGGCGACGGCCCAGGCCACGCGCCTGCCCCAGCGAGGCAGCCGGGGCAACACCAGCAGGACGAGCACGCCGGCGCCGAGCGTCGCGTTCACCGCGTGCCCGGACGGGAACGAGTCACCGGGTGCGAGCGCGACCGGGTCCGGCAGAACGGGCCTGGCCCGGGCGACGAGGATCTTGAGCACCAGGCCCAGCACCCCGCCCACCGTGATCGTGGTGACGGCCCAGGCGGCCAGCCGCGGCGCGCCTTTGTACAACAGCCATGCGGCGTACGCGATGACGGCCACGCGCCACGGCCATGGGCCGAAGACGTCGCTCCACAAGCGCGCGAACGAGGTCATCGCCGGATGGGCGAGCGCGAACTCGTGCAACTCCTGGGCGACCCCCTTGTCCAGCCCGTTGACGGGCCTCTTGGCCACGATCAGAAGCAGGGTGAACGGGATCATGATCAGCGCCGCGGCCAAGCCGGCCACTGCCAGACGCAGCGCCAGATTCCGATCCTGACCGTCACGCGAGTCGAGCCATCGCATCCGGGACTGCTACCCCGTCACGAAACGGGTAGTCGGCACATCATGTCCCTCACAGTCGCGGTTGTGGCACACCAACGGAAAACGCTCGGCGCGGGCCTCGACAGGCTGCGCGTGCTGATCGCCGACGAAGGCGTCGGTGATCTGCTCTGGCATGAGGTGCCCAAGAGCAAGAAGGCGCCGAAGCAGGTCCGCCAAGCCCTCGAGGAAGGCGCCGACCTGGTATTCGTCTGGGGCGGCGACGGCATGGTGCAGCGCTGCGCCGACGCCATGGCCGGCTCGGGCGTGCCGATGGCCATCCTCCCCGCCGGCACCGCGAACCTGTTCGCCACCAACCTCGGCATCCCCACCGATCTCGACGAGGCGGTACGCATCGGCTTCCACGGCCGCCGGGAGAAGCTGGACCTCGGGCTGCTGAACGGGGAGCACTTCGCCGTGATGGCCGGAGCCGGATTCGAGGCCGAGATGATCGCCGACGTCGACGGCGCGGCCAAACAGCGGCTCGGCAGGCTCAGCTATGTCAAAGCCGCGATCCGGCACGTCGGCGGCCCGCTCGTGCCCATGAAGATCAAGGTCGACGGCACGACCTGGTTCGACGGCCAGGCATCCTGCCTGCTGCTCGGCAACGTGGGCACGATCGCCGGCGGGCTCGAGGTCTTCGACGACGCCCGGCCCGACGACGGCTGGCTGGACGTGGGCGTCGCCACCGCCAAGGGCCCGATCCAGTGGGCCCGCGTGCTCGGCGCCATGGCGGCCAAGCGCTCCGAAGAGTCGTCGTTCGTACGGATCACCCGCGCCAGAAAAGTGTCCGCGCGATTCGGCTCCCCGCTGACCTACGAACTCGACGGCGGCGACCGCTCCCCCACCAAACGCCTCAAAGCCCAATCAGTCCCCGCCGCCCTCACCGTGTGCCTTCCGGCGACCCCTGAGTGAGCTCGTATTCGACCTGGTGGAGGGGGTGGCCGTCGCCGTAGTCGTGGGTGCGGGTGACGCCTGACTCGGTGAAGCCGGCCTTGGCGTAGAAACGGCGTGACTGGAGCGTGTCGCGAAGCGTCCAGAGATGGATGTGCGGGTAGTCGTCAGCGCTGATGCGTTCGAGGGAAGCGGTCATCAGCACGGCCGCGAGGCCGCTTCCCCAGCCGTCAGGGTGGCCGTAGAAGCCGAAGATCTCCGCCGATCCGGGGCGGGTGTGCGAGGGGCCGAAGTAGGAGAAGGCGAGCGGCCGGCCGTCCAGAGCGGCCAGCAGGATCGTGTCGCGCGTCTCCGCGAGGACGTCGTGCCATCGGGTGCGCCGGACGCGCACGGCGTCGGCGAAGAACTCGGGTGCGAAGAAGGGAGCGTAGGCGGTCTGCCATGACTCGGCGTGGATCTCGCCTACCGCTGCTCCGTCGCCGGGGGTGGCCGTGAACACGGCGAACTCTCCTGCCACCTGGCCAACGTAGCACTATCTGCCAATAACCTGCAGATGCAATATTGTCGCAATAAGTCAGCGGGCGGTCGGATCGACGCCGCGAAGCATCATGCCTTGGCCGCGGGAGCGGTGGATGTCGTCGGCGGGCGAGTCTTCGGGGTCGCGGTATTGCACGAGGAAGGTCGTGCGCGCCTCGGCGGAGGTGTTGATGCCGGACCCGTGCACGGTCAGGTAAGACAGGAACAGCACGTCGCCCGCCTCGGCCTCGACCGGTATGGCGGCCGACAGCGGCCACTCCGACAGCGGCAGATGCCAGCCGCCTTCCTCGATGTGCGGGAGCGGGCCGCTCGTGTGGCTGCCCGGCACCACGCGGACGCAGCCCTTCTCATCGGGCGCGTCGTCGAAGTGGAAGATGGCGGCGCCGACCGCGTGCCGCGTGTGCGGGAAGTGGGCGGCATCCTGATGCATGGGGAAGGGCGAGCCGCGCTCGGCCGGCTTCACGAAGATCTTGGTGTGGTGCAGCTGCACGTTGGGCGTGCCCAGCAGCGCCGACGCCGTGTCGGTGAAGCGCGGGTCGACGAGCAGCCGGGAGAAGGCCGCCGAGTAGAACTGCGCGTCGTGGCAGTGCCGCAGCTCGGTGGCCGCGGCCCCTTCCAATTGACGCGCCACGCCCCAGGTCGGGTCGTACTGCCGCAGGCGGGCCAGCAACGCGTGGCATTCATCCCGATATGCCGCGGCTTCCTCCTTGCCGAGCAGGCCCTTGGCGAGGAGATAGCCGTTGTCCCGATAGAACTCGACCTGTGGTGAATCGACCACGACGTGCTCCAATCAAACCCGGGCCGTACGGGGAAGCAGGAAGAACGCGCCCAAATAGAGCAGGCCGGCCAGGACGAGCAGCGTGTTGTATCCGACCACGAGAGCCGTGTATTCGAGGCAGCCGCCGACCATCGCGCCGAGCAGGTTGGCGCCGAACGCGAGCGTCCCGTTGTCGGTGTCGGCGAACCGTTTGGCGAAGACCACATTGGCCGCGAAAATCGGCAGGAAGGCGATCACGACGGCCACCAGGGCGCGCAGTGGCGTCGGCAGGGTCAGCAGCCACGAGTTGGGCACCAGCCAACCGATGACCAACCCCGCGATGATGATCCCGTACATGACCTGCAGGGATGGAGTGCGGAACCGGCGGGTCACCTCGACGGCGGCCAGGACCGCCACCAGCACGCCGGCGAAGACGATCGCGTTGACCACCCAGGTGGTGCCGAACAGCAGCGCGAAGCCCGTGACGTTCTTGGTCTCCAGCAGCAGGAAGGCCACGCCGAGCAGGAACAGGTCGGCGTAGGGGCGCATCTGCCGGTAGGGCCCGGCGACCAGGCGGACGGCGATCAGGCTGGCGAGCAGGATCAGGCCGAGGGCGATCAGATAGAGGGCCGGGATCGAGGTGTCGTGCAGGTAGAGGAACGGGCGGTCGTCGGTCGTCGGCGGCGGGGTGTCGGCGAAGGTGGGCGCCCACTCCGGGCCGCAGAGCTGGTCGGCCGGGGTGAGCCCGGCGGTGATGACGGCCTGCTGGCCCCAGCCCGTGACGTCGACGCACGGCTTGTGCCCGAACGCGGCCTGCGCGGTGGCGGCGAGCCGGTCCATCAGCCAGATCTCGCGGTAGTAGTTGTACATCGAGAACGCGCCGCCGGGCTTGAGGTGCGCGCGGGCCGAGCGCAGGGCCTGCTCGGTGAAAAGGTAGCTCTCCAGGCGCAGCGAGCTCGCCCCCGAGACCAGCGTGAGCGAGTCGGGCAGCGCGAACAGGATCAGGTCGTACTTCTTGCCGGTCTGCTCCAGGAAGGCGCGCCCGTCGTTGATGTGCGTGGTGACGCGCGGATCGTCATACGGCTTGTCGGGGTGATAGAGGCCGCCGAGCTCGCGCAGCTTCGGGTCGATCTCGACCGCGTCGATGTGCTTGGCGCCCTTGGACAGGGCGATCGCCACGTCGGTGCCGCTGCCCGCGCCGACGATGAGCACGTCGTCGAGGGTCTTCGTCACGGCACGCTCATACGCCTTGCCGTACTGCGGCTCCCATGCCAGGCGGGTGGCGGCGGGGATGGCCTGCTGGTGCGGAATGCCGTTGACCTGAATGTCCATAATCGGCACGCCGTCGCGCTCAAAAGTCTTGTGGGTCACCTTGTAGTACGGCGACCAGATCGCCCCTGAGGTGAAAGTTTCAATCCCGAGCGCGCCCACGACCAGCAGCGCGGGGACCACGACGAACGCCAGGTGGCGGATCAGGGACGTGGGCCGCAACAGCACGCCGTAGGCCGCGGCGGCCACGAGCCCCCACACCAGCGGAGGCGCGCTGAGGAAGGACAGCGACGTGAACAGGCCGATGCCGCACAGGCTGCCGACGAGGTCGTAGCGGTAGGCCTCCAGGCGCTCCAGCTCGGGGAAGCAGCGCCCGACCAGCTCAGCCGGGCCCATCATCACCAGCGCCACGGCCACGAAGATGACCGGCAGGATGGCCCAGGCGGGCGGCCCGCTCGTGGTCAGGCTGGTGAAGTAGAGGATGCCCGAGGCTTCACGATTCACCTGCACCGGGAAGAAGCTGACGATCAGCACGAGCGCGGCCAGCATCACCGGCGAGTAATACGGCTGCCGCCGCGACCGGCCCACGCGCAGGAAGCCGAGCCCGATGCCGAGGAACGACCCGAGCAGGACAAAGTTCGTGAAATAGCTCAAATGGACGATGTTGGATCCGGTCCACCGGATCAGCGCCAGCTCGAGGAAGAGCATGAACGCACTGGCGATGATCAGCCGCGGCCGCACCGGAATCCAGTGCGGAGACGTGCCGTCGTCGTGAAGAGCAGGGGCGTGCTCTCGAACTGTCACGCGGCGAACGCTAGCCAATGCGACTGACAGTTACCAGTCACGCCCGGCCTTTGAGCTCGATGCGGTGGAGGCCGCATTCCGACGTCGCCCCCATGGTCGTACACCGGGAAAACGGGAAGGGGGTTCGCGCAAGCACGGAACCGACCATGAGAAGAGCCCGAAATGCGGCTGAGCGCACGAAACAAGATCCCGGCCCGGGTCACCAGCATCACCGAGGGCGAAGCCACGGCCAACGTCACGCTGGACGCCGGCGGCACCCGGCTGGTGGCGTCGATCACGATCGAGGCCGCCCGCGAACTCGGCCTGACCGAGAGCGGCGAAGTGGTGGCGGTGATCAAGGCGTCGGACGTGATCCTCGGCGTGGCCGACTGACTCCCACGGGCCGCGAGCCCCGCTCGTCGCGGGCCGGGGATCGTCGAACGCGAGGATAGGGTTTGCTCGTGACGACGTTCCGGATCAGCGAGGCCGCATCGCTGCTCGGAGTGAGCGCGGACACCGCGCGCCGCTGGGTCGACGCCGGCCGGCTCGCCGCCAACCGCGACGAGAACGGCCACCGGGTCGTCGACGGCGCGGATCTGGCGGCCTTCGCGCGTGCCCAGGTCGTCGCCGCCGACGCCCCCGGCCATTCTTCGGCCCGAAACCGGCTCAGGGGCATCGTGACCGAGGTGGTGAAAGACGCGGTGATGGCCCAGGTGGAGATCGCCGCAGGCCCCTTCCGCGTGGTGTCCCTGCTGAGCCGTCAGGCGGTCGACGAGCTGGGCCTCGAGGTCGGCGTGGTCGCGGACGCGGTGATCAAGTCGACCAACGTCGTGGTGGAGGTGCCCGGTCAGGCGCGCGGCGCCGGACAGTGAATCAGGTGGTCGGCGGCCCACACGCGGATCTCGCTGACCTGGCTGATGTGCCGCCCGCCGCATCGGTCGCCGGGAACGACCAGGTAGGGGCCTTCGTCGTCGAGGTCGCGGCCGTCCATGCGGGTGCCGAGCACGGCGTGCGTGTCGGCGAACTCGGGATCGATCTCGCCCCACGACAGCACCGCCTGGTGGCCGTCCTGCCCGAGCGCCGCGATCAGGAACCGCAGGCGATCCTTGCGCTCGCCCGGATCGAAGAGCGGCCCGGCCGTACGGATCACTTCGACCAGCAGCGGCCCGACGAACACGTGCCGGCGCAACCCTGTGCGGCGGCATTGGAAGGTGGCCTCCACTTCCCGGGCCGGCAGCGCGCGCAGCGCGTCGACGCTGAACACGACCGGTGCGAGGAGGTCTCCCGACAGCCGCACCTGGCAAGCGTGGAGATCCGCCGTAACAGGCTTCATGCGTCCTCCCTCCCGGCTTGAAAATACCCCCTCTTTACTGAGTTTCTACGCGCATATTCCAGGTGAAGTCCGCGATTTTGGTCGCAGATGCGCTCAGATGCGTTCAGGCGGGATAGGCGCGGGTCTCTGTGGCCTTGACCGACGCCCAGATCCGCTGGCCGGGGGTCAGGTCGAGGTCGGCCACCGCGGCCGGTGTGACGTCGGCGGCGACCGCGATCGCGCCGCCCAGGTGCACGCGAATATTGTCGCCGTGCCGTTCGATGCCCTCGATGTGGGCCTGCCAGAGATTGCGCGGGCTGCCGTCGGGCCGGGAGCGGTAAAGCGCGACGGCCGCGGGCGGAAACGCGATCAGCGCTGGGCCATCGATTTCGTCGTTCACGTGGAAGTCGATCCCGTCCACGGAGACCTGACGGCCGGTGGCCGTGCCCTTGTAGAGGTTGAGCCCGACCAGCCGGGCCACGTACTCGGTGCGCGGGCGGCGTGCCACGTCGGCCGGCGCGCCCTCTTGGACGACCGATCCGCCTTCGATGACGACCAGCCGGTCGGCGAGGACCATGGCGTCGAGGGGGTCGTGCGTGACCAGCACGGTCGCACCGCCGAAATCGGACAGGTGACGGCGGAGCTGAGAGCGGATCTCGAGCCGCGTGTGGGCGTCCAGCGCGGCGAGCGGCTCGTCCAGCAGCAGCAGCCGCGGCTCGACGGCCAGTGCTCGCGCCAGCGCCACCCGCTGCGCCTGGCCGCCGGACAGCTGCCGCGGCTTGGCGGCCGTGTGGTCGGCCAGTCCGACCCGCTCCAGCCAGACCTTCGCCGTACGGCGAGCCTCGGCCTTGGCCACGCCGTGACAGCGAGGACCGAACGCCACGTTGTCGAGCGCGGACAGGTGGGGGAACAGCAGATAGTCCTGGAAGACCACGCCGATAGGACGCCGCTCGGACGGCAGCGCATCCAACGATCGGCCGTCCAGGGTGATCTGGCCGTTGGTGAGCGGTGTGAGCCCGGCCAGGGCGCGCAGCGCCGTCGTCTTGCCCGCGCCGTTGGGGCCGAGCAGGGCCAGCACCTGCCCGGGTTCGACGTCGAAGGCCACGTCGAGCCGGAACCTCGGGCGTACCACGGACAACCGGGCGGACAGGCTCACGCCGCGCTCCCCGCGCTCACCCAGCGGTCGCGCAGGCTGGCGAGGATCACGACCGAGACGACCAGCAGGACCAGGCTGAGCACGATCGCCGAGTCCGGATCGGTCTCCAGGGCGAGATAGACGGCGAGCGGCATGGTCTGGGTGCGGCCCGGGAAGTTGCCGGCGAAGGTGATCGTCGCGCCGAACTCGCCCAGGGCTCGCGCCCAGCACAGTACGGCCCCGGCCACGATCCCCGGCGCGACCAGCGGGACCGTGACCCGCCGGAAGACGGTCCAGCGCGAGGCGCCGAGGGTCGCGGCGGCCTCCTCGAAGCGGAGGTCGGCCGCGCGGAGCGCCCCCTCGACGCTGATGACCAGGAACGGCATGGCCACGAACGCTTCGGCCACGACCACCCCGGCCGTGGTGAACGGCAGCGAGATGCCGAACGCGGACTCCAGCCACTGGCCGACCAGTCCGCGCCGGCCGAGGACCAGCAGCAGCGCCACGCCGCCCACTACCGGCGGCAGGACGAGCGGGATGGTGACCAATGCCCGCACGAGGCTGCGCCCGGGAAAGGAGACCCGGGCGAGCAGCCACGCGAGCGGCACCCCAAGGAGCAGGCTCACCGCGGTCGCCACGGTCGCCGTGAACAGCGACAGCCGCAGCGCGTCGAGCACGTGCGGCGCGGTCAGCCGTTCGGGCAACGTCGTCCACGGCGCCCGGACCAGCAGGCCCGCGAGCGGCAGCACGAGGAAGGCCATGCCGAGCAACGCGGGCGCCAGCAGCACCCACGGCGCGCGTGTCAGGCCCGACCGCCGGGAGACGTCGTCAGCCGCCATCGCGTTCACTTTCTGTACGACAGGCCGGCGGCTGCCTCAAGATCAGGCCGCCGACTCGAAGCCCGCCTTCGTGAGCACATCCTTACCCTGCTGGGACAGGACGAGATCCACGAACTGCTGCGCCAGCGGCCCGCCCGGCGCCTTGGTCAGGGCGGCGATCGGGTAGTCGTTGATGGCCTGGTCGGCCTCGGGGAAGTCGATGCCGTTGACCTTGCCGCCGGAGGACAGCACGTCCGTCTTGTAGACCAGGGCGGCGTCGACCTCGCCCAGCTCGACCTTGGTCAGGGTGGCCTTGACGTCCTGCTCGAAGGTGACCGGCGTGACCTTCAGCCCGGCCACGTCGAGGGCCTTCTTGGCGGCCGCGCCGCACGGCACCTGCTCGGCGCACAGGGCGACCTTGACCTTGGAGTCGGTGAGATCCTTGAGCGAGGCGACCTTGGCGGGATTGTCCGGCGGCACGGCGATCTGGAGCTTGTTGCGGACGAACGTGGTCGGCGAACCGGCGAGCGAAGCGTCGGTGACCGTCTTCATGGTGGCCGGGCTGGCGGCGGCGAACACGTCCGCCGGGGCGCCCTGGGTGATCTGCTGGGCGAGCGTGGCGCTGGAGCCGAAGTTGAACGTGACCGTCACGCCGGGATGCGAGGCCTCGAAGGCCTTGCCGAGCTCGGTGAACGTCTCCGTGAGTGAGGCCGCGGCGAACACGGTCAACGTGTTGGCGGTCGCGGGAGCCGAGGACGCGGCGGCCGAGGGCGCGCTCGATGAGGTGGCGGACGAGTCCGAGCCGCTCGACCCACAAGCGGCCGAACCGAGAAGCAGCGCGAGGGCAGCCGGAGCCGCGACCACCCAACGGGACACAGATCTGAACACCTGAGACTCCTTACCTGGCTGCTCATCTGGCTGCTCATCTGGCTGCGACCAACCTCGCCGCAACGCGCACGACGTTGGACGAACCTGCCCACGATACCCTCGCATCCGCAACGATATTGATGGCGAAAGCCGCGCGTATGCATGTAGATATGGGATTGATACGCCGCAAGTGCGAGGGAGCTCCAGGTCTCTCTGTTGGGCGGCAGGTCGCTCGCTGCCAGGCGCCGGGGCCACTTGCAACCGGGAAGCCAGGGCCGCTCGCTACCGAGGCAGCAGGGCCGCTCACTACCAGGCGCCAGAGGCCCGCTTGTTACCAGGCGCCGGATCGCTTACCCGCGGCGAGGATGAGATCGGCGAAGGCGCCCTGTCCCACATGGTTCGGATGTGCCGTGCCGTCGACCGCCCCTTGCCAGGCCAGAGACTCGTTGAGGCTGACGAACCACCGCGACGACGCCGAGCAGTAGTCGTGGCCGGTGAAGGCGGCGGTCACGCCGCTCACATAGGTCCAGCCGTACGCCGCTGCCGCCTTGCGAATGGCCTCGTTCAAGCCCTCCCCCACCCCGCGGATCCGCGCCCCGCTCTGCGCGCAGGACCCACTGAAGATGCCGGCCGGATATCCGGTGATCAGCAGGTGTTTGACCGTCAGCCCAAGGGCGGAGATCCCATCGTGCAGCTGGGCGAACTGGGCCTTCAGACCGGCGAGGCTGCCTTCGGCGCGGGCCAGGGCCGCGTCGCATCCCGAGCGCGTGATGACGCAGGTCTGCGTCAGCTGGGCGAAGTTCACGTCGTTGACGCCGATGGTCACGGTCAGCAGATCGACGGGCCGCCCGCAGGCGTACGCGCACAGCGTGGCGGCCAGTTGCTTCAGCTGGGGCGGCTGCCCGCGATTGCTCCCGGAAACGAGATCGGTGACGCGCGCGCCGGTGCAGGCCAGGCTGAGGAACATGATCCCGTTGTGCGGGTCCGCCGCGAGCCGTTGCGCGGCGCGTACGGGACCCGCGTACGCCGACCGATGGCACGTTGGGTCCTTCCACCGGGCGATCGCATGTCCGGGCAGCGGTGGGATGTACGCGCCGTTCACGTCGGGGTTCCCCTCGCCGCTGGCCATCGAGTCGCCCAGCGAGACGACCACGGTGTCCTTGATCTGGAGCGGGAAACCGGCGGCCAGGGTGGCCCCGTCCGCCGCGCGAGTGGTCAACTGGACGCCGTACGTGCCTTCGCCCAGGTCCACGGTCGACCGGCACTGGTCGGTATTGACCTGCCGGACCACGGCGCCGAGCCGTGTAACGATCCATAAATAGCGTTCGATGCGTCCATGCACGCCAGGATCGGTGCCGCAACCGTCGAGCGCGACCTTCCGGACCAGAGGCCCGCGGAAGTCGGTGGCGTTGAACACAAACGAGTCAGCATTTATCCGGGCGTAGTCACCCTTGGCGGCGCCGGCCCGACGACACTGAGCCTCCGGCGGCGAGCCCGGAAGACACGGGTTCACCCCCACGACCACGGCCCCCAGCTCCCGCGTCTGGTCACCGCTGACGGCCACAAGCCGATACGTCTCGTCCCGCCCCGCGGGGACGACCGACGTCGCCCCCGACCTGGCCACGGCCCGTCCGTTGAGGCGCAGCGTGACACCATCCACGGGCCCCTCGACCCTCCACCCCAACACGACGGGCTGCCCTGCGGCGACCGACCGATGGTCGGCGGCGAAGGACATCAGCCGCTGCGCGGTCAACACCTGATCGCCCACCCCCGACGCCGAGCCGGACGCCGCGCCCGACGCCATGCCCGAGACCGAGCCCGAGCCCGACGCCACGCCCGAGACCGAGACCGAGTTCGAGCCCGAGACCGAGTTCGAGCCCGACGCCGAGCCCGACGCCGAGTTCGCCGTACCGCCGGGAAGAGCCAGCACCGCGGACATGACGGTCGCCGCGAGCCGCGTCGTGAGGGCGCACATGGCTTCCCCTTCGTGGAAAGACCTGGTCACCTTCTATGCGTGACGCGATGTGCCATCACCCCCACCCGCACGTCAGCGCAGGGCCGACCCAAGGCCGCCGACCGACCGGCGACGAGGCGTTCGCCCGAACATGGCCCACAAGAGCCTTAGGGGAGAGCACGAGACCGAGCGGTGGCGAAGGCCGCGGAATTCCCCATTCCTCGGCACCGTGGTCACACTCCTTTGATGGCCGTTGTCATCATGTGAGTGGCTATCGGACTCGTCTCGGGGAGAACACCATGATCATCGCGCATGTCAGTGACATCCACATCGGCGGCAGCGACGCCAGCGTCGAGCGGGCGATGCGGGTCCGCGACCACATCAACGGCCTGCCGCAGGCGGTCGACGCGATCGTGGCGACCGGCGACATCGCCGACCACGCTCTCGTCGAGGAGTACGAGATCGCGCGCGAGGCCCTCACCTTCAACGCCCCCACGATCGTCTGCCCTGGAAACCACGACGTGCGCGCCGAATTCCGCAAGGTGCTGCTCGGAATGGACGGCGACGGCCCGGTCAACCAGGTGCTGCGCCTGCCCGGACTTACCATCGCCCTGTGCGATTCGAGCATCCCGCCACGGCGTAACGAAGGCTTCCTCGAAGACGAGACCCTCGCCTGGCTGGAATCGGTGCTCGCGGCCGAAGACGGGCCGGTCTTCGTCGGAATGCATCACCCGCCGGTCACGCTCGGCATGCCGTACGTCGACGGGATCATGCTGACCAATCCCGAGGCCTTGGAGTCGATCCTGCGGCGGCATCCGCAGGTCAAGGCCGTGCTCGTCGGCCACGCCCACACCGGCGCGGCCTCCACCTTCGCGGACCGGCCGCTGGTGGTCGCACCCGGCGTGGTATCCACGGCCCTACTCCCGATCGAAACCGAGGGCGGCATCCCAGTCAGCTACGACCTTCCCCCCGCCTACACCCTCCACGTCTTCGACAACGACCGCCTGACCTCCCACGTCCGAGCCGTCCCCTAAACCACCACCCACACCCCCGAGACACCACCCACCCCGCTCAGCCCACCCAACCCAGCCCCGCGACCCCGACGGCACCCCCCACGACCCCCAGCCAGACCCATCGCGCCAGCAGCCCATGACACCCAGACCGCCCTACCGGACAGGCACCAACCTCCCCGCCAGACCCCGCCAGACGCAGGCAAGCCCCCACCAGACCCGGGCAGGATCTCGCCAGACCCAGCCAGGACCCGCGACCTAGGTAGAGGGCAGCCGACCCAGGCAAGGCGGCCGACCCACACAAAGCAGCCGACCTAGGCAGAACTGGCAGGACCTATGCGGAGCCAGCGCGGACTTATACAGGCCCGGCGAGCCCGATCAGATTCCCTTCGGGATCAGCGAAGTGCGCGACCACCAAGTCGCGCCCTGGAGCCCTCGCCGGCCCCATCGCACGCCTCCCGCCAAGGCTCTCGGCCTTCCGCAACGCCTCTTCCACGTCGGGCACGCCCACATAGAAGACGACATGCCGCTCATATCCCGGACCGCCACCCACACCACCGGGAATGCCACTGGGCATGCCGTCTACTTCCGGCTGGGTGAACCCGTAAGCCCCCTGATCCGACACTGACTCCGCGACCGGACCGCTTGTGTCGAACTCCCAGCCGAACAGGTCTGCGTAATAGCCGCGCAAGCTGGCTGGATCCGCCCCAATGATCTCGAAGTGCACCACCGGCTGTCCCATGTCCACTCCCTTCGATACGATAGTTGTTAAAAACAACTCATTGGTATCAACCTAACACCGAGAATCCGCAATAGCCATGCCCACCATCCAAGGCCCACGCCCACCAGCCGAAGCCGTGACGGCGATGCCACCAAACACAGCCGTGATGACCACGCGCTCCACCACAGCCGTGATGGCGAAGCCCACCAACCGAAGCCATGACAGTCCAACCACCAGCGGAAGCCGTGATAGCCATGCCGACCAGCCGGAGCTACGGTGATGCCTGCTCGATCGCTCGGGCGCTCGACGTGGTCGGCGAGCGGTGGGCGCTGCTCATCGTCCGTGAACTTCTGCTCGGCCCGCAGCGCTTCTCCGACCTGCGCCGCGCCCTCCCAAAAGCGAGCTCGAACCTGATCGCCGACCGCTTGCGCGAGCTCGACGGCCACGGCGTGATCCACCGCCGACGTCTTCCGCCACCCGCCGCCTCGTGGGTGTACGAGCTGACCGACTGGGGCCGCGAACTGGAGCCGATCCTGCTGACCCTCGGCGGATGGGGCATGCGCGTGCCTCAGCCGCCTCCCCCGGTCTCACTCAGCCCCACGTCGGTCCTGCTCTTCCTCCGAGGCTCTGTACGCCCGTCGGGCCCCCCGGCCACCTACCGCCTCGAACTCGGCGATCAAACCTGGACCGTCCAAACTGCCGCCGACCAGGTGCAGATCTCCCCCGGCGAGCCAGCATTCGCGGACGCCTCCCTCCGGACCGACCCCGTCACCCTCAACGCCCTACTCAGCGCCCGCGCCGCCACCGCCGCCCGCACCACCACCCCCGACACAAACCTGACCACCCCAGACACACCCGCCGACACGACCCACGCCACCACCACACCAGACACACCCGCAGGCACGACTCTCGATGCCGCCCTAGCCAACGGCACAGCCATCGCCACCAGTGACATCCAAGCTCTCCGCCGCCTCCTGCAGTCTGCGGCGCAGCCCTCCGCCCCACCGCCGGCGCCCGCACCACCCGCTTGACGCCGACTGCGCGTTGACTCGTCTCTATATCTTCTAGACAAGCCCTAGATGCAGTCCGCTTTGCTGCGGATCGCCCCTGTTCACGACGCCACGATTCAGCTTCGAAAACGTTGAGTGCAGGTAATGTGACGCAACGTGATGGGCATGACGAGCGCTCGGACAGCGCGGATCACGAGGGCATTCCACGTGATCATGGCGTGTGTGTCGGGCATGGCATGGATGGCGTGCGCCGCCTGCGGCCCGGCGAAGAGTTCTTCGCCCCAGGCACCCGCCTCCCGGCTCTCAGCAACGACGGCCACTGTCCCGACAACCGCCGCCAACTCGGCAGCCGCTGCAGGTGCTGCAGATGCTGCCGCCGCCGCAGACCCGCCGACGGCAGTGGATCCGCCAACGGCTTCGTTGCCGCCATCCGTGACGGCATCAGGGACGGCGTCCTTGACGACCACAATCAGCATCGCCGACCAGGCCGAACGCCTGTTCCTCGACCCGCGGCGGTCCGGGCTCGACGGCGCGGAGGTCATTGCGCGGCCGCGCGGCGCGAGCGGGGAGATCATCCTCTGTGTCGGCACAGGCCCACTCGATAGCGTCAGCGTTTCTGTGGCCAAGGCTTATGCGACGCAGCAGCGCGAATTGCGCCGTCCCGGAGACGGCTGGCTACAACAGGCCGGCTGGGTCTTCCCTGACGCAGAAGCGGCGGCCAACGCCATGCATGCCATCGGCAGGGCCGTCCAACGATGTGCATTCAAGCGAATGGCTCTCGACCCGGTCGAGCCCGGTGTCCGTGTCACCGCCGCCTCGGCCGTCGGCCGTCAATCCCGCGCCGGCTGGAACGGCTACGCGGTAGAGCAGGTCATGGCGATGAACGGCAATCGGACGTCGGTCTCCACCCGCCTACTGCTCCGCCACGATCGCACGATCCTCGCCCTCGAATACTGCAACTACCGAGGCGGCCGGGAACAGACGCTCCGCTCCCACAACCACGCCATCCTCGCCAAGATCCTCCGTCGTCCACCGTGACGATCCGAGCACGACGACGGTGCCGCTCGCCCAGTCTCCCCTAGCAGCTGATCCCTCCGGCCGTCGCCCATTGAAGCCGAACCCCAAGCCGCCCTGACCTGCGGCTGCCCGGTTTGGACGTCCAGCAGTTCCCTGGCCCGATCCGCCCGCAAGGGGCTCCGATCGGCCGATGAAGGCTCCCGGCCATCGTTTTGGAGAAGCGCGGTCAACTCCCCCGGACCGACGCGGCCCTCGCTCTGAGGGCCGGGGACGCTTGTCTAGATGTGCCGGGTCCGCTCCCCGGAAGGAAGCCCCCGCCACCCCACGTAATGGACGGGCGACCCGACGGGGAGCGGAATGCGTCCACGAAGCTCCTCGCCCAAGGCCTCGCGGCCGAGTGCGAGGGCACGCGCCTACGCGAGCCACGCGTGGCGCCCGTGGACACTGCGCCTCCGTGCAAGCCGTGCGCGGGGCCCGCGCGATAGCACGCGTAAAACCGGCGCGTGCTGTCGCAGGACGCGCGGGCCCACCGCGGCAAGCACGGAGGCGCAGCCATGCGCGAACAACGCGTCACCGAATTTAGGGTCCGCACGCGCAAGCGCCGGCGTGCGCGGAGGCACGAGCGCCCGCTGGAAGGCGCGGCGTCCGCAGACTGGCTGCGCTCCCTGGTGCAAGGCACAGCGCGCGTTGGCAGACGCGGGCGCGTGCTGCAAGTGCGGCATGGGTGCTGGAAGGCGCGGCGTGGACAGGCTGGCGGGGCTGGATGCAAGGCGCAGCACGCGCTGGAAGACGCGGGCGTGGGCTGGAAGACGCGGGGCGCGGGGCTGGAAGACGCGGGGCGCGGGACGGAAGACGCGGGGCGCGGGACGGAAGACGCGGGGCGCGGGATGGAAGACGCGGGGCGCGGGGCCGAAAGATGCGGGCGTGGGCTGGAAGACGCGGGTGTGGCGCGCAATCGAAGACGCTGGTGTGGGCTGGAGGACGCGGGCGTGGGGTGGAAGGCGCGGCATGTGCGCTGGAAGCCGGAGGTGGGGGCGAGGGAAATAGGGATATAGGTGGGGGCAGGCAGCAGCCGGGGCCGGACAGTCCCCCAACTGTCCGGCCCCGGCTCTTCTAGCGGTCCGCCGCGGTCGCCCTCCCCCAAAGGCGGCCGGCGGTTCCCCCGCTGTCCGGACGCGGTTCCCCCTTCCGCGTCCTATGGGCAATGCTCTGTGGTGACCTTCGTTGTCACCGAATCCCTTTGACCTGCTTCAACCGTACAGAACGGACCTTCAGGAACGCGTCATGACCAGGTGGGTTTTTGGGCTAATGCCCGGGGCCCGGACCAAGTGCGGTCAAGTGAGGTTGACGGGAGTCCCCTTCTCCAGCGACCGGCTCACTGTGCAATACCGATCGTGCACGCGGCGTCGTACGGCCTCGAAGACCTCGCGAGACTCCTCGCTGGGCAGTTCGACGTCGTATTTCATGGTCACCGACGCCAGCAGCGTCGGTTCGGCCTTCTCGGCGGTCATGTCGACGGCGAGCCGTACGAGACGATGGCCGCGCTTGGCCGTCAGCGGTTCGACGGTCATGATGTTGCACGCGCCTACGGCGGCCAGCAACAACTCGACCGGGCTGAACGCGCCCTCGCCGATCTCTATCGTCGCCCCGGCCTCGTTCGTGGCGGCAAATCCGGACTCGGTCCGCTCTACATGTACCTGTCCCATGGTCACCAGCGTAGGTTCAGCGCACCGTCAATGCTTTGACAGGTACTCGAGATAGACCGGCCGCAGGGCCTCGCCCAGCTGCCCTTCTCCTGCCCCGATCGCATCGCTGAGCAGGGCCGACAGGTGGTTGAGGTCGTTGCCCGACTCGTCGGAGTGACCGCTCGCCGCCTCCGCGGCCGGGATGACCTTCAACAACTCCCACAGGAAGGCCAGGTCGCCGTGGCGTACCGCGTGGTGCACGGCCCGGTCGTGCAATTCTCTGGTCGACAGCTGCTCGAGTTCGTCCACGTCCATCGTGTTACCTCCTCCTCTGCCAGAACCCTGCTCAGATCTGGACGATCATCTTGCCGAGGTTCTCCCCGCGAAGCATCGCGAGGAACGCCTCCGGCGCGTTCTCCAGGCCTTCGACCACGGTCTCCTCGAAGGTGATCTTGCCCTCGGCCAGCCACGGACCAACCTCGGCCAGCATGGCCGGCAGCCGATCGTTGTGATCGAGAATGATGTAACCCCTCAGGGTCAGCCGCTTCGCGATGGCCTGCGTCAGGTTCCGCGGCGCGGAGGGCACCTCGGTGGCGTTGTATACGGCGATCGCCCCGCACATGGCGACCCGTCCGTGGGTGTGGAGCACGTCGATCGCGGCCTCCAGGTGGTCGGCGCCCACGTTGTCGAAGTAGACGTCGATGCCGTCGGGCGCGGCCTCCGCCAACTGGTCGGCCACCGGCGCGTTCTTGTAGTTGAACGCGGCGTCGAACCCGAGCCTGCGCAAGTACGCCACCTTCTCGTCGGATCCCGCGCTGCCGATTACCCGGGAGGCGCCCTTGAGCTTGGCGATCTGCCCGACGAGGCTGCCCACGGCGCCGGCGGCCCCCGAGACGAAGACCGCGTCGCCCTCCTTGAAGGCGGCGATGTCGATCAGCCCGACGTACGCGGTGAGTCCCGGCATGCCGAGCACGCCGAGATAGGCCGACAGCGGCACTCCGGGGACCGGCTCGACCTTCCTGGCCCTGGACAGCACGGCGTAGTCGCGCCAGCCGAGGCTGTTCAGGACCATGTCGCCCTTGGCGAACCGGTCGGATCGCGACTCGACGACCTCGCCGATCGCGGCGCCGTCAAGGGCCGCGCCAACCTGGAAGGGCGGTATGTACGACTTGCTGTCGTTCATCCGCCCCCGCATGTACGGATCGACGGACATATACCGATTGCGGACCAGGATCTCCCCATCCCCCGGCTCGGGGGTGGGAGTCTCGACGAGCTCGAAGTTCTCCTGAGTAGGCCAGCCCTTGGGACGCGCCGCCAGCCTGATCTCTCTCGCCATGGTTCTCCTCCGTAACTATATGATCACGGCGTGCCGTACAGCCGGCCGACCAGTCTGCCCGCCGCCGCGCTCGCTCCAATGGTCGCTCACGCTCTCCGGGGGATCATCAGGGGTCCAGCGTGACGCCGGCGATCCCGCGGCAGCCTCGGCCATGGCCACCGCAGGCGCGCGAAGCGTACTGATTTATCCGCTTATGGGCCTGCGCATCCTGCACCCGCGCATGGAAGGATCACCAGCGTGAAGTTCATAATCAAGATCTTGGCGGTGGCCGCCGCCTTGTGGGTGTCCACGCAGTTGGTCGACGGCATCCGGGTGACCAGCTCGACAACCACCAAGGAAGTCGGCACCTTCATCGTCGTCGCGCTGATCTTCGGCATCATCAACACGCTCCTGAAGCCGATCATCAAGGTCGTGGGCTGCGCCTTCTACGTGATCACTTTGGGCCTGTTCGCCCTCGTGGTCAACGCCGGTCTGCTCCTGCTGACCAGCTGGATCGCCGAGCAGCTCAAGGTGCCCTTCCACGTCTCCGGCTTCTGGGCCGCCTTCTGGGGCGCCATCATCATCGGCATCGTCAGCTGGCTCATCGACCTGCTCCTCGGCGTCAACGACTGATCCCCGCAGGCCAAGGTCAAGGCTGGCGGCTTTGCTTTCGATCCTCTTCGGGAGGCCATCTTCCTGGTCGCCGGCGACAAGGCGGGAGACTGGAGCGGCTGGTACGACAAGGCGATCACGCTGGCGGACGAGCGGTTCAGCGAGCATCTGATCGCGTTGCAGAAGCAGGAGGGGTGATGAGCGCCGAGTTCAGCACGTGGGACGAGGTCAAGGCCAAGGCTCGCGAGGCAGATCCCCGAAGCGACGCCGAACGCGAGGCGGGGCAGGCGGCGGCGCGGGCGCGCCGAGAGGCCCACCAGCGCGGCTTTCAGCTCAGCGAGATGCGCAAGGCGGTCGGGGTCACCCAGGCCGAGCTCGCCGCGACCCTCGGCGTGTCCCAGGCGCGGGTCTCGCGCATGGAGAGCGGCGAGGTGTCCGGCATCGAGGTCATCCGGGCGTACGTCGCCGCCCTGGGCGGCACCGTCGACGTGGTGGCCACCCTGGGCGACCGCACCTGGAAGGTCGCGTAGTAGACGTACCTCCTCAGGCGGAGGTGCGTTGGTGGAGGCGGGGGGGCTGGACGATGCGGCGGCGGCGGATTTTGCCGTTGGAGGCGGCCACGACCAGGCGTACGGCGGCTTCCACGATGGCGTCGATGTCCCAGTTGACCGTGGTGAGGCCGACCAGGCTTGACATGGGATGGTCGTCGTACCCCATCACGGCCACGTCGCCCGGCACGGATAGGCCGAGGTCGCGGGCGGCCCGGAGCACGCCGTAGGCGATGGAGTCGGAAAAGCAGAAGACGGCGCCGGGGCGGGTGGGCAGCAGGTCGGCGGCGACCTCGGTGGCGGCGGCCAGGCCCTGCGGGGCCGTGCGCATGTCGATGTCGAGGTCGAGCCGCTTGGCCTCGGCCATGACGTGCACGTCGGCCGGGCGGTCGGGGGTGCTGGCCTGGGTCGGGGTGAGCACGGCGAGCTTGCGGTGGCCCTTGCCGGCCAGGTATTCCAGCGCCATGGTGACCCCGGCGCGGTTGTCGAAGACGACTTCACCGGCGGTCTGGGCGCGCGGGAGCGCGTCGCCGATGGCCACGACGGGCAGCGATTCGGCGATCTCCGGCCAGAAGGCGGCGGCCGGGTCGACCGGCTGGACGATCAGGCCGTCGACGCCCCGCAGCTGCCGGGCCAGGGTCTGCTCCCGCCCAGGGTCGCCGGCCGCGTCGAGGATCAGCGCGTAACGCTCGTCGTCGCGGAGCGTGCGGGCGATCCCGACGGCGAGGGCCTGCTGCCAGAGATCTTCGAGCGACCCGCAGAGCAGGCCGATCATCCCCGTCTTTCCGCTGGCCAGAGCACGCGCGATAGGGTCGGCCTCGTATCCGAGCTCGGCCGCGGCACGGCGAACTCGCTCCATGGTCTCCTCGGAGACTTGCATGCCTCTGAGGGCATAGCTCACTGCGGCCGGCGACAAGCCGGTCGCCTGCGCGACCTCGCGGATCGTCGCGCGCTTGCGCTGGGCCATTCCGTCAGCCTAGCCCGCCCTTGACAACGCCAGGGTGAACCGTTTCACTGAAACGCATCACTGAAGCGTTTAAGTCTATTTGCCAAGGACAGGATTACCTGTATTATCTGTCGGGAATTAGGGTATGAGGGAGAGGGGGACGCGTGAGCATCGACGTACATCAGCATCTGTGGACGCCCGCGTTCGTCGCGGCGCTTCGCGCCCGCACCCGGCCGCCCTTCCTCGACGGCTGGACCCTTCACCTCGACGGCGAGCCGCCCTACGCCATCGATCCCGACGACCACGACGTCACCCTCCGCGCCAAGCGCAACGCCGGCCTTCAACTCGCCCTCATCTCCCTGTCCTCCCCGCTCGGCATCGAGCACCTGCCGGCCGCCGAGGCCTGGCCGCTCCTCGACGCCTACCACGCCGGCGCCCGCGAACTGCCCGCGCCGTTCGCCGCCTGGGCGGCCGCGAGCGTCACCGACGTCGATCCCGTACGGCTCTCGCACACCCTCAGCGAGGGCTTCCACGGGCTCCAGCTCCCGGCGACGGCCCTACTGGACGAAGCCGGCCTCGCCACCATGGCCCCTCTCCTCGACGTCCTCGAACGCGAGAGCCGCCCCCTGTTCATCCACCCAGGACCAGCCGCCCAAACCCAGCGCCCGTCATGGTGGGCCGCCGTCGTCCCGTACGTACAGCAGATGCACGCGGCCTGGCACGCGTTCCGGGCGTTCGGACGGCCGCGCCACCCGCGCCTGCGGGTCTGCTTCGCCCTGCTGGCCGGCCTCGCCCCGCTCCACTCCGAGCGGCTGCTGAGCCGGAGCGAATCCACCCACAAGGGCCAGGTCGACCCCAACGCCTTCCTCGAGACCTCCTCCTACGGCCCACGCGCCACCGACGCGGTCATCCGCGAGCTCGGGGTCGACGTGGTCGTCAACGGATCCGACCAGCCCTACGCCGAGGCGGCCGAGCTGCCCTTCGGCGACGCCGCGCACCATGCCGTCCAAGTAACCAACCCAGCACGCCTGCTCTATGGAAAGGAGCACGCATGAACCAGGTCACCACCAGCTGTGCTCCGTTCGAGGAGCTGCCGGCTCGCGCGCTGGACAGGCGCGAGTTGTCGCGGCTCGTCGACGAGCTGGCCCAGCAGCCCGAGCGCTGGGAGCACCAGGTTGACTTCCCGGCGGAAGGCGGGCGTCACTACGCCTCCCTCTACCGCGACGCGTACGTGGACGTCTGGCTGCTGTGCTGGCGCACCGAAGACGACACGGGCTGGCACGACCACGACATCTCCTCGGGCGCCGTGCACGTGGTGGCGGGCACGCTGAAGGAGTGCAACCCGCGCATCGGCGGCCTGCACCTCGAAACGACCGTGAGCGCGGGCCAGTCGTTCAACTTCGGGCCCGACCACATCCACCGCCTGACCGGCGCGGAGGACGGCAGCGTGTCCATTCACGCCTATTCGCCCCCGCTCTGGCGGCTCGGTCAATATTCGATCAGCGAAGACGGGATGATGCGCCGCCAGTCGGTCAGCTACGCCGACGAGCTGCGGCCGGTGGACGTCGCGTGACGCAGCACGTGTCGCAGGCCTCGGCGTCCGGGAGCGTGATCCAGAGGCAGCACGTCCGGCGCCGATAGTCGGCCCCGCTGAATTCGAGCAGGTCGTCGAGCTCCAGCGCCTCCAGCAGCGGCCGTGGATCGGCGAGCCCGAGCAGCGGGTGCGCGACGGCTTCGGCCGTGGAGCCCCACAGGGTGCGCTCGCCGATCCGGGTCAGCCCGCTGATGGCCCGGATGATCGGCGCCTGTTGCCTGTCGAGCGCCTCGCGCACCGCGCCGGCGCCGAAACCCGTGGTCACCGACGTGGCGGCGAGCGTGACGCCCGCCTCCGACGGCCGGAACACGGTCCCCTCGAAGATCGGCACGCGGCCTCCCAGCGCCCAGCCGAGGACCAGCGGCATCGTGTGCCAATAGCCGTATGTCTTCCAGAACAGCGCCGCGCCCACGTGGCGCGGCGCGTTCCAGCGGGTGGCGGTCTCGTCGATAAGCTCGCCCAGCAGTGTGTACGGCTCTCGCGTAAGCTCGGCCGCGGCGGTCCACCCCGGCTCCCCCGGCGGCACGACCAGCGCCGGAAGCACCCCGAGCACCCCGTCCCGCGCGGCGGCCAACCGCTCCAGGCGTCCGGTCAGCTCGTCAAGCATTAGGCAAGCCTAACCTAAATGCTCATGCCTCCGTCCACGGCCAGCGCCGCTCCCGTGACGAACGAGCTGTCGTCCGTGGCCAGGAACAGCACGACCCGGGCGATCTCGTCGGGCGTCGCGTGGCGGCCGAGCGGGATGGCGGCGTCGAAGAAGCGGGCCGCCTCGTCCCCGTGCACCCCGGTGACCGCGGCCTCGACCGCGCGCTGGAAGGCGTTGTCCACGGGCCCCGGATGGACCGTGTTGACCCGGATCCCGCGTGGCGCCATCTCCTTGGCCACCGTCCGCATCAGCCCTACCTGGGCGTGCTTGGCCGTGGCGTACGCGGCGATGCCCGGATCGGCGGTCAGCCCGACCACGCTGGACGTGATGATCACGCTCCCGCCGTACCCCATGACCGGGAGCGCGTGCTTGCACACAAGAAAGGCGCCTCGCACGTGCACGGCCAGGACCCGGTCGAAGGTCTCCTCGGGATAGTCGGCGATCCCGGCGACCGTGCCGAAGATCCCCGCGTTGCTGACCACCACGTCCAGCCGGCCGTACGCGTCGATCGTGGCCCGCACGCCGGCCGCGACCTGTCCCGCGTCGGTCACGTCCGCCACCGCGTACGGGGCCTCGAGTTCGGCCGCCGCGGACGCGAGCGCCGCCGCGTCGAGGCCGGTGAGCATGACCGCGGCGCCCTCGGAGACGAACAACCGCGCCGTCGCGAAGCCGAGGCTGCCCTCCGCGCCCGTTACGAAGGCGACCTTGCCCGACAGACGTCCCATAGCCGAATGATCAGAGGACGGCCCGATCCGTGTCTTGCTCGGGAGCGCACACTGCTTGACCCGCGCGGCACTCCCGGGGCGAGACGCCGTACGTGGCCCGGAACAGGCGGCTGAAGTGGGAGGCGTCGACGTAGCCCCAGCGGGCCGCGATGGCGCTGACGGGGCGGTGCCGCAGCAGCGGGTCGGCGAGGTCGCGACGGCAGTGGTCGAGCCGCCGCTCGCGGATCCACGCCGACACGCTCGTGCCCTCGCCGTGGAACAGCTTGTGCAGGTAGCGCGTGGAGATGTGGTGCGCGGCGGCGATCTGCGCCGGGTCGAGGCCGGGGTCGCCGAGCTTGGCCTCGACGAACGCGGTGATCCGCAGATACAGCGCGCCCGCGGGCTCCGGCGCGCGCGTGTCGAGCCGGTCGGCGAGCGCCGTGGTGAGCAGGTCGAGCACGTTGGCGGCCAGCCTGACCCCGCCGCGCGGCTCGACCTCTTCCAGGAGGTGGCTCATCCGCAGCAGGAACGGGCTGATCAGGCCGCCGATGCCGGCCGCGCCGGAGATCGTGGTGGCGGTGACCTCAGAGACGGTCTGCGGCGGCAGCGTCAGCATGGTCTGCGGGAAGATCAGCACGAGCAGCCGCGCGGGGGTGTCGAAGGCCAGGGTGTACGGCCGGCTGGTGTCGTAGACGGCGAAGTCGCCCGGACCGAGCACGGCCTGCCTGCCGTCCTGGCAGAGCACGCCGCTGCCGTGGACCAGCAGCCCGAGCTTGTAGTAGTCGCCGGGGGACCGGGCGATCAGGCCGCGGGTGCGGTGGGCGGCGTGCGGGCCGGTGTCGACGTCGAAGACGCCGAGCGGCCCGAGCGTGCCGCCGCTGAGGCGGCCGCGGAAGCCGTCCACGCCAGCCGGGAATGTCGCCTCAAGCGGCACGAACGCCTCGGACACGACGCTCCGCCAGAAGTCGCATCGCTCGGCTCGCGGCACGTCGTCTGTGCGCGCGAGATACGACATATCTCAGCTTGTTGAGGCCATGCGCTGGCAGTCAAGCGGTGTGCCCGCACGTGCAATACAACTGGAACACAAGATTTCACAATTGCCCGCGTGGACACGGTGACACGACGCGCTTTCCTGGGGGTTCTCGGGGCGACCGGGCTGAGCGCGTGCGGCCTGAAGGAGCCTGGCCCGGCCCCGACGGCCGGTAAGACCATCACGATCGGCTACGTCAGCCCGCAGACGGGCGGCCTGGCCGTGTTCGGGGAGTCCAACGCGTACGTTCTCGGCATCGTCAACAAGGCCCTCGCCAAGGGTTTGAAGATCGGCTCGGCCACGTACGACGTGAAGATCGTCACCAAGGACACCCAGTCGAGCGCGGCGCGCGCGGCCCAGGTGGCCGCCGAGCTGATCCACAACGACCGGGCCGACATCGTGCTGGCCACCTCCACCCCGGACACCACCAACCCGGTGTCCGACCAGTGCGAGGCGGCCGGGGTGCCGTGCGTGGCCACGATCTGCCCGTGGGAGATCTGGGCCGCCGGCGGCGGCGCAAAGAAGTTCAGCTTCCTGCACTTCATCGGCACCGAGCAGGAAGTCGGCGTGTTCGCCAAGCTGTGGCAGCAACTCGAGGGCGACCACGTGGTGGCCGGCCTCTGGCCGAACGACACCGACGGCGACCTCTACCGTAAGTTCGTCACGGCCAAGGCCGGCGAGCTCGGCTGGCAGCTGGTCGACTCAGGCGCGTACGACGACGGCGCGCAGGACTACAGCGCGATCATCGCCAGGTTCAAGGACGCCGACATCCTGCAGGCCACCCCGATCCCGCCGGATTGGGTGACGTTCTGGCGGCAGGCCAGGCAGAGCAAGTTCACGCCGAAGCTGGCGTGCGTGGCCAAGGCCATGCTGTTCTCCAGCGTCGCTGACGGCCTCGGCGACCTCGCCGAGAATCTGGTGGCCGGCGTGTGGTGGGCGCCCTCGTTCCCGTACAAATCTTCCTTCGACGGGACGACCGCGCAGGCCTTCGCCGACGGCTACGGCAAGACATGGACGCCTCCGATGGGCTTCAACCACGCGCTGTTCGAGATCGCCGTGGCGGCGCTCAAGCAGACCGGCGACCCCAAGGACCGCAACGCGCTGGCCGCCACGCTGAAGGGGCTGAAGGGCGAGGCGATCAGCGGCAAGTACGACTTCACCTCAGGGCCGTCGGCCAACGTCTCGCTCGCGCCCGACCTCGCCGGGCAGTGGCGCCGCGGCTCGGACGGCAAGTTCGGCCTGACCATCGTCGACAACTCGCTGGACCCCTCGATTCCCCTGCAAGGCCAGCTCGAGCCGCTGTGAACGCCCTGATCCACGGTGTGCTGCTCGGCGGCGAGTACGCGCTGATCGCGTGCGGGCTGTCGCTGGCGTTCGGGGTGATGCGGCTGGTCAACATCGCGCACGGGGATCTCGCCGTGTGCGGCGCCTACCTGGTCGTCTTCTTGGGGCTCCCGGTCGCGTACGCGCTGCCGCTGGTGCTGCCGATCGCGTTCGGGATCGGCTGGTTGTTGAACATCACCCTCTTCGAGCGCGCGCTGAAGGCGGGCGACCTGGCGCCGGTGCTGGTCACGTTCGGGTTGTCGGTGGTGATCCAGAATCTGCTGACCGAGGGGGCCACCGCCAATCCGCGCACGCTCGACGGCGGCGCAATCTCCCTGGCCGAGGTCGGCGGGGTCTCGGTGCTGCGGATCATCGCGTTCGCCGTGGCCGTGTCCGTGCTCGGCGGGCTCCAGCTGGGCCTGTCCTACACCGGGTTCGGACGCCGCGTGCGGGCGACCGCCGACGACGTGGACACGGCGCGGCTGGTCGGGATCCGGGTCAGGCCGTTGTTCGCGGCCGTCGCCGGGATCGCGGTCGCGACGGCCGCGCTGGCCGGGGTGTTCCTTGGGCTGCTCGGCACGGTCGATCCCTATACGGGCGGACTGACGCTGATCTTCGCGTTCGAGGCCGTGGTGATCGGCGGGCTCGGGTCGCTGTGGGGGACGCTCGCGGGTGGCATCGTGATCGGGCTGACCCAGCAGCTGGCCGGCCTGTGGAGCGTGAAGTTCGCGGTGCTCGCGGTCCACCTGGTCTTCCTCGCGGTCCTGACCTTCCGCCCGCGAGGGCTGTTCGCATGAAATTTCTGGCTTTGATAACAGTGGTCCTGGCCGGAGTCCCGTTCTACGCGGGGCCGGCCTGGGAGCGACCGCTGATCGACCTGCTGACGCTGGCCGCCATGGCGTCCCTGTGGAACCTGCTCGCCGGGTTCGCCGGGCTCGCGTCGTTCGGGCAGCAGGCCTACCTCGGCATCGGCGCGTACGCGCTCTTCGCGACCGGGCTCGACCCGCTGGTCGGGGTCCCGGTGGCGGCCGTGGCGGCGGGCCTCGCCGCGGTGCCCGCGTCTGTCCCGCTGCTGCGGCTGTCGGGCGGCCACTTCGCGGTCGCGACCTGGGTGCTGGCCGAGATCGCGCGGCTGACCGTGAGCATGGCGACCGGCAACACGGGCGTGGCCCTCCCGGCCGCGCACGAGCCGCTGCTGCGGCAGGCCATCACCTACTGGTGGGCGCTGGCCGTCGCGGCGGGGGCGGTGGGCGGGATCCTGCTGCTGTCCCGCGGCCGGTACGGCCTGGCCGCCCGGGCGGTCGCGGGCGACGCGGTGGCCGCGGCGGCGTCCGGTGTGAAGGTGACGTGGACCCGCCGGGTGGCCTACTGCCTGGCCGCCACGGGCACCGGCGCGGTGGGGGCCGTGCTGTTCGCCGACGCGCTCTACGTGCAGCCGTCGTCGATCTTCAACGTGCAGTACAGCGTCTCGATGATGTTCATGGTCCTGATCGGCGGCATCAGGACGGTCGAGGGGCCGTTGCTGGGCGCGTTGATCTTCTTCGGCCTCCAGCGGGCGCTGGCCGGATACGGCCCCTGGTATCTGATCTTGCTGGGCGTCATCGCGATCTTGATGACGCTGTTCCTCCCCCGCGGAATCATCGGAAAGGTTGGCCGCCCATGGAAGTCTCGCGCAGGACGCTCTTACTCGGTTCGCTGGCCGCTGTGGCCGGCTGCTCGTCGTCGATCAAAGGATCGGGGACCACGAGCTCGGGAACCATCGTGATCGGGTTCGTCAGCCCCCAGTCGGGCGCGCTGGCGGGCTTCGCCTCGGGCGACAACTTCGTCGTCGACCGGATCAGGAAGGCCGCCGCGTACACAGGCGGCTTCACGGCCGGCGGCAAGAAGTACGACGTGCAGATCGTGATCAAGGACACCCAGTCCGACCCCAACCGGGCCTCCCAGGTGGCCCGCGAGCTGATTCTGCAGAACCACGCCGACCTGATCGTCACCAGCTCCACGCCCGAGACCACCAACCCGGTGGCCACGGTCTGCGAGGCGCAGGGCGTGCCCTGCGTGTCGACCGTCGTGCCGTGGGAGGCCTGGTATTTCGCCCGGCAGGCCGACCCGGCCAAGCCCACGCCGTTCACCTACACGACCATGTTCTTCTTCGGCGTGGACCAGTTCGGCGGGTGTTTCGTCCCCATGTGGGAGAGGGTCTCCACGGACAAGGTCGTTGCCGGGATGTTCCCCAACGACGCCGACGGCAACGCCTTCCGCGGCGCGTGGCCGGACATCATCGAGAAGGCCGGCTACACGTGGGTCGACGGCGGCGCGTACACCGACGGCACCACCGACTACAGCTCGATGATCGCCAAGTTCCGCCGCGAGAAGTGCGAGATCTTCATCAACGCGCCCATCCCGCCCGACTTCAACACGATGTGGAAGCAGGCGGCCCAGCAGGGCTTCAAGCCGAAGCTCGCGACCGTGGCCAAGGTGCTGCTGTTCCCCGCCGACACCGAGGCCTTGGGGGATCTCGTCAACAACATCGCCACGGACTCGTGGTGGGGACCGTACATGCCGTACAAATCCTCCCTGACCGGCGAGACGGCCAAGGATCTCGCGGACGCCTACCAGGCGGCGAGCGGCAAGCAGTGGCTGCAGACGCTCGGCTCGACGTACTCGCTGTTCGAGATCGCCCAGAAGGCGCTCACGGCGGTCTCGGATCCGCACGACCACAAGGCCGTGGCGGCCGAGCTGCAGAAGATGAACTACGCAGGCATCTCGGGCCCGCTCGACTTCACCAAGGGCCCCGTGCCGGGCGTCGCCATCCAGTCTCCGGTCGGCGTGCAGTGGAAGAAGGGCACGAACTTCCCGTACGAGATGGTCGTGGTCGACAACAGCCTCAACAAGGCCGTGCCGATCGGCGGCGACCTGCAGGCCACCAATGCTTGAGATAGATACAGTCACCAAGCGCTTCGGCCAGGTCGTGGTGGCCGACGCGCTGTCCTTGACCGTACGGCCCGGCGACGCGGTCGGCGTGGTCGGGCCCAACGGCGCGGGCAAGACCTCCCTGTTCGGGATGATCTCCGGGGACCTGTCCCCCGACGCCGGGGAGATCAGGTTCGCCGGGCTGACCGTCACCCGGCTGGACGCGGCCGCCCGCTGCCGGCTCGGCGTGGGCCGCACCTATCAGGTGCCGCGGCCGTTCGCCGATCTGACCGTCTTCGAGAACGTGCTGGTCGCGGCCCAGCAGGGGGCGGGCGAGCGGGGGCGGGCGGCCCGCGCCACGGCCGCCGACGCGCTGGCGCGCACGGGCCTGTCCGATCTGTCGGATCGCCTGGCCGGACGGCTCGGCCTGCTGCAGCGCAAACGGCTGGAGCTGGCCAGGGCCCTGGCGACCCGGCCCTCGCTGCTGCTGCTCGACGAGGTGGCGGGCGGCCTGACCGACCCGGAGGTGGCCGAGCTCGTCGAGATCGTACGCGCGGCGCGCGGCGACGGGCTCGCCGTGATCTGGATCGAGCACGTGGTGCGGGCGCTGACCGCGACCGTGGAGCGGCTCATCTGCCTGGCCGGCGGCCGGATGATCGGCGACGGACCGCCGGCCGAGGTGCTGGCCAGCCGTGCCGTGCAAGAGGTCTTCCTCGGGGTGACGCCATGAGCCTCCGCGTCGAGGGGTTGAGCGTGGATCACGGGCAGCTGCGTGTCGTGCACGAGGTGAGCCTGGCCGTCTCCCCCGGCGAGGTGCACGCGATCATCGGAGCCAACGGCGCCGGCAAGTCGACGCTGCTGCGGGCCATCGCGGGCCTCCATCCGCCCGCCTCAGGAAAGGTCCTGCTCGACGACGTGGACATCACGCGCGAGCCGCCCGAGCGGCGGGTCCCGCGCGGGCTGGCCATGGTGCCCGAGGGCCGCCGCCTGTTCCCGTCGTTGACCGTTCGGGAGAACCTGCTGGTCGGGGCGCACAAGGCGCGGCCAGGGCCATGGACGCTCGAGAAGATCTACGAGCTGTTCGCCTGGATGCCCGAGCGGCGCGACCAGAAGGCCGCCCAGCTGTCGGGAGGCGAGCAGCAGGCCGTGGCCATCGGCCGGGCGCTGATCGCCAACCCGAGCGTGCTGCTGCTCGACGAGCTCTCGCTCGGCCTGGCTCCCATCGTGGTGTCCCAGCTGTACGCGCTGCTGCCGTCGCTACTGCGGACCGGGATCGCCGTGCTGCTGGTCGAGCAGGACGTCAGCCAGGCCGTACGGGTCGCCACGTGGGTGCAGTGCCTGCTCGAAGGGCGGACCACGCTGGAGGGCAGGCCGTCCGACCTGACCCCCGATCAGATCCTGGCCGCGTACTTCGGGCTCACCTATGGCTAACGCGATCGTCCAGGGGCTGCTGCTCGGCGGGCTGTACGCGCTGTTCGCGTGCGGGCTGTCGCTCGTGTTCGGGGTCATGCGCGTGATCAACCTGGCGCATGGGGACTTCGCGGTGGTCGCGGCTTATCTGGCGGTGCTGTTCGGCGGGCTGCAGTCGGGGTGGCTCGTGGTCCCGCTGTTCGCCGTCGCCGGATATTTCCTGCAACGGACCCTCATTCAGGCGAGCATCGACCGCGGACCGCTGACCACGCTGCTGGTCACGTTCGGTCTGTCGGTCGTCATCGAAAACCTGCTGCTCCAGCTGTTCTCCGCGGACAGCCACTCGCTCAGCGCCAGCTCCGGCTCGATCCGCCTCACCGACCAGATCTCGGTCGGCCGCCTGTCGCTCGCCATCTTCGCGCTGGCCGTGGTCGTGCTGCTGGGCCTGCAGGCGCTGCTGTCGCGCACCGGCACGGGGCGGCTCGTGCGGGCCGTGGCCGACGATCCCGAGGCGGCGCGCCTTTCCGGAGTGGCGCATCGGCACATCCTCGGCCTGGCCGCGGGGGCCGCCTTCGCGACGGTCGCGCTGGCCGGGCTGGCGTTCGGCGCGTATTCGTCGTTCGCGCCGGCGTCCGGCACCGGCCGGCTGCTGTACGCCTTCGAGGCCGTCGTCATCGGCGGGCTCGGGTCGCTCTGGGGGACGCTCGCGGGCGGCATGGTCCTCGGGGTCGCCCAGTCCATCGGCGCCGAGCTCAACCTCAGTTACGCGGTCATCGCCGGGCACCTGGTCTTCCTGGCCGTCCTCGCGCTGCGGCCCGAAGGGCTGACCGGCGCGCGATCGGGCGCGGTCGCGCGCCGGTCCTGGCCCTCCCTGCGGCTGGCCCGGGCCGTACGGCAGGCGGTGCGGGCCAAAGCCCGGCAACCCGACGAGCGCGCCCGCGGGCGGCACCCTACGAAGCGGTCGTGGTGGCCGGTGGCGGGCTTCGTCGCGGTGGCCGTGCTGGCCTATCTCCCGTACGCCGTCTACTCCGGCACCACGGACACCCTCGTCAACCTCTTCATCCTGCTGACGCTCGCGACCATGTGGAACCTGCTGGCCGGATACGCCGGCCTCGTGTCGGTGGGCCAGCAGGCGTTCGTCGGCCTGGGGGCGTACTTCACGCTGATCGTCGCGCAGAACGGGATGAGCCCGTTCACCGCGCTCCCCGTGGCGGCCATCGCCTGCGGCGTGGCGGCGCTGGCCGTGTCGTTCCTGGTGTTCCGGCTGCGCGGCGGCTACTTCGCGATCGCGACCTGGGTCGTGGCCGACGTCTGCCAGCTCGCCATCAGCCGCGTCCCGGCGCTCGGCGGCGGCACGGGCCAGTCGCTCCCCGGGTTGTCGGGGATCGATCCGGCGCTGCTCAGCGCGTACACGTATTGGGGCGCGCTGGGCGTCGCGGCGCTCGCCCTGGCCACGGCCTGGCTGCTGCTACGCGCCCGGATCGGGCTCGCGCTCCGGGCCGTGCGCGACGACGAGATCGGGGCGCGCAGCCTCGGCGTGCGGGTCGGGCGGGCGCGGCGCGTCGTCTACGTCGTGGCCGGCATGGGCTGCGGCGCGGCCGGCGCGGTCCTCGCGATCAGCCAGCTCAACGTCGAGCCCACCTCGGCCTTCAGCGTCGGCTGGTCGGCGCAGATGATCTTCTGCACGATCATCGGCGGCATCGACACGCTCGAGGGACCGATCATCGGCGCGGTCCTGTTCTTCGGGCTTCAGCAGGCGCTTTCCCAATACGGGGCCTGGTATCTGGTCGTGCTCGGCCTGATCGCCGTCGCCGTCTCAATCTGGGCGCCCCGCGGCCTGCTCAAGCGGCTCGCGGAGACGGTCAGGTGAGCCGGCCCTGACGCCGGCGGCCAACTGGACGAAGCAGACGGCCAGCCCGGCCAGCAGCGGAATGGTCCAGCCGCCGGTCGCCTGGTGCAGCACGCCGATGCCCAGCGGGCCGAGCGCGGCCACCACGTAGCCTATGGACTGCGCGATCGCCGACAGCGCGGTGACCGACGACGGGTCGGGCGCGCGCAACGTGATGATCAGCAGCACGAGCGCCAGCGAGGCCCCCTGCCCGACACCGAGGACGATCATCCACAGCCACGGCACGGTGGTCGGGGCCGCCAGCACTCCCACGTATCCGATCATGGTCAGCACGGCGGCCGTCACGACGTACGGCACCTGCGAGCGGGTCCGCCCGGCCAGCACGGGCACCGCGAACGTGGCACCGAGCTGGCTCAGGTTGGTCAGGCTCAGCAGGTATCCGGCCTGGTCGGGGGCGAGCCCGGCGTCCCGGAAGATCGTGGGCAGCCAGGCCAGCACAATGTAGAACGTCATGGACTGCAGGCCCATGAAGATCGTGACGTACCAGGTCGTGCGCCTGCGCAAGAGCATCCGGTAAGGCCGTGGGGCGTTGTGGTCCGGGACGTGGCGCCGTCGCGCCTGCGGCAGCCAGAGCAGCGCGGACAGCAGCGCCAACAGTGCCGCCGAGGCCGTGGCGAGGCGCCAGCCGTGGTCGTGCGCCAGCGGCACCATCAGCGCCGACGCCCCGGCCGCGCCCGCCACCAGGCCCGACACGTAGATGCCCGTGTAGAGGCCGACCCGGTCGGGGAAATGTCGTTTCACCACACCCGGCATGATCACGTTCATGATGGCGATGGCGGCTCCGGCCAGCGCCGCCCCGGCGTACAGCGGGATCGGGCCGCCGGAGGCCCGGATCCAGATGCCGAGGGCCAGCAGCAGCAGCCCGGCCAGGAGCGTGCGGTCGACGCCCACCCGGGCCGCGAGCACGGGCGCCAGCGGCCCGAGCACGCCGAGGCAGAGGACCATGACCGTGGTGATCGCGCCGCCCGCCGCCGGGGTCAGGCCGAGATCGGCCATGATCTCCCCGAGCAGCGGCGACACTCCGGAAAGCGCCGGCCGCAGGTTCAGCGCGGCCAGCACGAATCCGGCGACGAGCACGACCTTGTGCAGGGATTTCAGAACGGATACCCCGCGATGTCGCCCTGCACGGTCACCCACTGGGTGTGGGTGAAGGCGTCCGCGTTGGCCCGCCCTCCGCCGAAGCGGGAGCCCGTGCCGGACGCGCCCACCCCGCCGAACGGCGCCACCATCTCGTCGTCGACGGTCTGGTCGTTGATGTGCACGATCCCCGAGGGTATACGCTCCGCCAAAGCGAGCCCCTTCAAGGCGTCCCTGGTGAGAATGCCCAGGGAGAGGCCATATTCGGTGTCGGCCGCCAGGGCCGCCGCCTCGTCGAGGTCGTGGAAGGCCATGACGGGCGCGACCGGGCCGAAGACCTCGTGCGCGTACGCCGGGCTGTCGGTGGTGACGCCGGTCAGCACGGTCGGCCGGTAGAACAGCCCGTCGAAGTCGCCGCCCGCGGCGAGCGTGGCGCCCTGCTCGACGCTGGAGGTGACCAGCGCGTGCACCTTGTCCCGCTGCACCTCGTCGATGAGCGGCCCGAGTGCCACCTGGCTCGTGTACGGGTCGCCGACCGGCAGCAGGGCGGCCTTCTCCGCCAGCTTCTCGATGTACGCGTCGGCGATGCCGGCCTGCACCAGGTGCCGTCCGGTCGTCATGCAGATCTGGCCCTGGTGGAGGAACGAGCCCCAGGCCCCGGCTGAGACGGCGAGGTCGAGGTCGGCGTCGTCGAGGATGACCAGCGCCGAGTTTCCGCCGAGCTCCAGGTGGATGCGCTTGAGCAGGCGGCCGCCCGCCTCGGCGATCCGCCGCCCGGCCGCGGTCGATCCGGTGAACGAGATGACCGGCACGTTCGGGTCGGCCACCAGGGCCTCGCCGGCGTCCACGGCGCCCGGCACCATGTGCAGCAGCCCGCTCGGCAGGCCCGCCTCTTCGAAGACGCGGGCGATGGCCACGCCACCGCAGACGGCCGTACGCGGATCGGGCTTGAACACGACGGCGTTCCCGAGGGCGAGCGCCGGGGCGACCGATCGGACGCCGAGCACGAGCGGCGCGTTGAACGGCGCGATCACGCCGACCACGCCGACCGGGATGCGCCTGGCCATGCTGAGCCGGGGCCGGTCGCTGCGCAGGAGCTCGCCGTAGGGCTGGGTGGCCAGCGCCGCCGCCTCGTAGCAGGCCTGCGGCGCCAGGTGCAGCTCGAAGTCGGCCTTGCCGGGGACCGACCCCGACTCGCGGACCATCCACTCGCGGATCTCGGCCGCGTTCTCCTCGAACAGCTGCCCGGCGCGGCGCAGGATGGCGGCGCGCTGTTCGGCCGGCGTGGCCGCCCAGGCCGGCTGCGCCCGCTTGGCCCGCTCGGCCGCGGCGGCGATGTCCGCGGGTCCGGCGATGCCCGCGCGGCCCAGCTCGTGGCCGGTGGCAGGTTCGAAGATGGGGTTGTCTCCCAGTTGCGAGCGGCTCCAGCCGTCGCTGTATACGAGCCCGGTCCAGATCTTCTCGTCCAGCAGGGTCATGTGTCCTCCTTGATATCGAGCACCAGCGGCTCGGCGCGCTCGGCGAGCCCAGGTATGACGTCGTCGAGCAGGGCCGCCAGCTGCTCACGCGATTCGACGCGGACGGCCGGGCAGCCCTGCGCCCGGGCCAGAGCGGCCACGCTGACCTCGGGGAACGCCGGCCACGGAGGTTTACCCCGGCCCTCGGCCAGCTGATCCATCACCGCGTAGCGGCCGTTGGACAGCACGACGAAAAGGCAGCCCACCCGGTAGTGCGCGGCGCTCCACAGAGCCTGGATGCCGTACATGGCCGACCCGTCGCCGACCACTGCCACGACCGGGCGGTCACCGGCCATCCGGAGGCCGATCGCGGCCGGCAGCCCGAAGCCGAGCCCGCCCATGGCGGCCGAGACGTATCCGAGGGGCTGCCGGGCGAGGACCATCCGGTTGAGCTCCGGGCGGGCCGACGGGCACTCCTCAACGAGGATCGTCTCCGGCGCGAGGCGCGCGGCCAGCTCGTCGAAGACGTACGGGCCCGGTTCCTGCGGACGGGGTCTCAGGTCGCCACCGCGGGCCGGGACGAGCTCGGCCAGCCGGGCGCAGATCAGCGCGGGCGAACCGAGGAGGGCCAGGTCGGCGGCGCTGCGATGGACGTCGTCCGGAAGGTCGCCGGCCACGGCGACGGTCGTGCCCGGTTCGACGAGCGGGCCCGGCTCGTAGAGGTTCTGCCGGAACGCGGGCGTGCCGACGGCCAGCACGACGTCGTGCCCGGACAGCGCGGCGCGCAGTCCGGATCGGAAGTGCGGGATGACCCCGGCCCACTGCGGGTGGTCCTGCGGGAATCCGGCCCGCGCGCCGAACGCCTCCTGCCATACGGGGCAGCGCAGCCGTTCGGCCAGGGCGACCAGGGCCTGCCATGCCTCGGGTGAGTCGGCGCCCGATCCGACGACCAAGGCGGGACGCTCGGCGTTGGTCAGCAGTTCGGCGAGCTCGGTGACATCGGGCGCGGCCTCGGCGCGGATCACGACGCGCGGGGCGGCCACGACGTCTCCGGCGGGCTGCCGCCAGTCGTCCATGGGCACGATGACCAGCGCGGGACCGCGGCCGGTCACGGCCTCATGGCAAGCGCGCGCGACCATGCCCGGCACCTCCTGCGCGCAGGCGGGCTGACCCACCCACACAGGGTATTCCCCCGCAAGCCCGACAAGCCGCCCCGAAAGGAACGGCTCCAGCGTGAGGTGCCGCCGATCCTGCTGGCCGACCACGATCACCAGCGGCGCGCGGTTCACCCGGGCCGTCGCGATGGCCCCCACCGCGCTGCCCAGCCCGGCCGTCGTGTGCAGCAGCGCGAGCGCCGGCCGTCGCGACGCCAGCGCGTAGCCGGTGGCCATGCCCACGACCGAGCCCTCGTGCAGGGCGAGGACGAACGCCAGGTCGTCGGGCAGCCCGGCCAGCAGCGAGATCTCCGTGGAGCCGGGATTGCTGAAGATCGTGGTCATCCCGGTGCGGCGCAGCACGTCGAAGACCTGGTCGCGTACGCTCACCCCGGCCTCGCGCGCTGGATCTGGGCGTACACGTGGCCGCGGAGCGGGGTGGTGTTGGCTAAGGCGATGACGCCTGCGGTGACATTGTCTCTTCCGCCGCTGCCAGAGCCGGGGGACCCGCAGGCCACGAGGGATGGCAGTGCGATGAGAGCCCGGCGCATGAGCATCACCCGATGTTCGCCATACGAACGGAAGTTCTTCCAGAGAACGCTGTACCCGGGAAGCTACGCCCCGCCGCCACGAGGCGTCAACCGACGTTCGCGCGCCACGAGCCGCCGGGGAACGCGTCACAATGGGCGCGTGGAGTCGTCGGAGTTCGTCCAGTCGCTGGCCCGTGGTCTCGCGGTGATCAGGGCGTTCGACGCGACCACCCCGGAGCTCACGCTGAGCGAGGTGGCGCGCAAGACCGGGCTGACCCGCGCGGCGGCCCGGCGGTTCCTGCTCACCCTCGCCGAGCTGGGTTACGTGCACTCCGACGGGCGGCTGTTCTCGCTGTCACCGCGCGTGCTCGACCTTGGATACGCCTACCTGTCCGGCCTGTCGCTGCCGGAGATCGCGCTGCCGCACCTGGAGCGTCTGGTCGCCGACGTCCACGAGTCGGCGTCGGTGTCGGTGCTCGACGACACCGACATCGTTTATGTGGCCCGGGTGCCGACGACCCGGATCATGCGGGTAACGATCGCCATCGGCACCCGCTTCCCCGCGCACGCCACGTCGATGGGCCGGGTCCTGCTCGCCTGGAACTCCGGCTTGGACGACTATCTGGCCCGCGCCGAGCTGGCCCAGCTCACGTCGCGTACGGTCACGGCCCCCGACGCCCTCCGCGTCGAGCTGGACAAAGTGCGCGCGCAGGGCTGGGCCCTGGTCGACCAGGAGCTGGAGGAGGGCCTGCGGTCGATCGCCGCCCCGATCCGCGACCGCACGGGCCAGGTCGTGGCCGCGGTGAACCTTTCATCGCACGCGAGCCGCACCACCCTCGAGGCGGCCCGGCGCAACCTGCTCCCACCGCTGCTGGCCACCGCCGAACGGATCCAGACGGATCTTCACGGAGTGGCGAAGCCCGCACGCCATGTCCGTTGACAACGTTGTCAGCTAAGATCCCTCCCGTGGACGACAGGAGACGGGGCCGGCCGACGATGAACGACGTCGCCGCGGCCGCGGGCGTCGCGCTGAAAACCGTCTCCCGCGTGGTCAACAACGAGGCCGGGGTCAACTCCGCGACGGCCGAACGTGTCCTCGCCGCCATCGAACGGCTCGGCTACCGGCGCAACGACAGCGCCCGGATGCTGCGCCGGGGCCGCACCGCCAGCATCGGCCTGGTCATCGAAGACGTGGCCGACCCTTTCTACTCCGGCCTCAGCCGGGCCGTCGAAGACGTCGCCCGGCGGCGCGGGCACCTGGTCTTCACCGGTTCTTCCGGCGAGAACGCGACGCGCGAGCGGGAACTCGTCCTCGCCTTCTGCGCACGCCGCGTCGACGGGCTCATCATCGTGCCCGCCGGGGAGGACCACGACTACCTGTCCCCCGAGCTCGACGCCGGCATCAGCGCCGTCTTCGCCGACCGGCCGGCCGGGTCGGGGCGGATCGTGGACACGGTCCTCTGCGACAACGCCGGCGGCAGCCGTACGGGGACCGAGCACCTCATCCGGCACGGCCACCGCAGGATCGCCTTCCTCGGCGACCAGCCCGCCATCTTCACCGCCGGTCAGCGGCTCACCGGTTACCGCGAGGCCCTGCTGGCCGCCGGCCTGCCGTACGACGAGGATCTGGTCACCATGGGCGTCCCCGACCAGGCCCGGCTTGCCGGAGAACTGGCGCGGATGCTCGCCCTGCCCGACCCGCCCACCGCCCTGCTCACCGGCAACGGCCGCACGACCGTCTCCACGCTGCGCGCCCTTCCCCGCCGCGACCTGGCCCTGGTCGGATTCGACGACTTCGAGCTGGCCGATCTCCTCGACCCCGCCATCACGGTCATCGCCCAAGACCCCGTACGGCTCGGCACCACGGCCGCCGAACTCCTCTTCCACCGCATGTCCGGAAATATCGACCCTTATCGACAGATCGAGCTCCCCACCCGCCTCATCCCCCGCGGCTCCGGCGAACGCCCCCCTCCATCCTGATCACACGGCGGCGTCGCCCGGCCCCCCCACCGCGTCGCCCCCCACCCCCTCGCCACCACCCCCTCGCCACCACCCCCTCGCCACCACCGCGTCGCCACCACCGCGTCGCCACCACCGCGTCGCCACCACCGCGTCGCCACCACCGCGTCGCCCCCCACCCCCTCGCCACCACCCCCTCGCCACCACCCCCGCCGCCCCACGACCCACCGCGCCGCTCCCGGCGTCGCCAGCCATGGCCACCCCAGACCCGAACCGCCACCCAACGCGCCGCCACCTACGCGCCGCCCCCAGCGCAGCCGGCCATGGCCACCCCAAGCTCGAGCCGCCCAGCATCAACCACCGACGAGAGCCACATGCGGGAAGGCAACGGATGCCCTCCCAGGCACCAGCCGAGAGGGAGCGCACGGCGAAAGCAGCGCCCCGAAAGCAGCGCCCCGAAAGCAGCGCCCCGAGAGCAGCGCCCCGAGGGCAGCGCGCGTAGGCCGCGAAAGCAGCGCGCGAACACGTGGCTGGCGTCGGCGAATCACACACCGACCTAGCGCGCAGGACCGGAGCCACACCAGGCCGGGCGGGCCAACGCTGCCGCAGGCGATCAGCGGCCGAGCAAGCAACCATGCCCTTCAGCCGATGCCTTTAAAGACGGAAGCAGGGTCGGCGCCGAGAGTGAGCGCCACGACCGAGGTGAACACCGAGCTGAACATGCGCGCAGACCAGTATCCGGCCCCCGGCAGGCGCCGCGGGGTCCGCGGCGAGGGCGGGATCCGCGGCGAGGGCGGGATCCGCCACGGAGGTGGTGTCATGAGCAGCGGCGGCGTGATGGGAGCGATCTCCGGAGCCGGGGCAGGGGGCGGGGTAAGGCGCGGGATGGCGATCAGGACTGGAGAGCGGATCAGGACTGGGGATGGGATGAGGCGCGAGGACGGGATCAGGACTGGGAGACCGGACCAGGACTGGGGATGGGATGAGGCGCGGGGATGGCGATCAGGACTGGGAGACCGGATCAGAACTGGGGAGGGGATCAGGACTGGGGCGGGGGTCAGGGGTGGGGGATGAGGAGTAGGCCTTGGCTTGGAGGTTGTAGAGGTCGGCGTAGAGGCCGTTGACGGCGATGAGGTCGGCGTGGGTGCCCTGCTCGACGACTTTGCCGTGGTCGAGGACGTAGATGCGGTCGGCGTGGCGGACGCTGGCGAGGCGGTGGGTTATCAGGAGGACCGTGCGGCCGTCGGCGTGGCGGCGGATGCGCTCGAAGAGGGCGTGCTCGGCGCGCGCGTCAAGGGAGGCCGTGGGTTCGTCGCAGATCAGCAGCGGCGCGTCGCGGTAGAAGCCGCGGGCCACCGCGATCCGCTGCCACTGGCCGCCGGACAGCTCCTGGCCCTCCTTGAACCGCCGGTCGAGAAGCGTCTCGTAGCCGCGCGGGAGTTCGGCGACGACCTCGTCGGCGCCGGCCACCTCCGCCGCCTGGACGACGGCCTCCCGGCCCTTGTCGAGGCCCATCGTGATGTTGTGGCGGGCCGTCAGCGGCCAGCGCGTGTGATCCTGGGCGATGACCGCGATGTGGCTCCTGAGCTGCTGCGGGTCGACCTCGGAGATGTCTGTCGCGTCCCATAAGATCCGGCCGCTGTCCGGCGCGTACAACCCGGCGAGGATCTTCGACAGGGTGGTCTTACCGGAGCCGTTCTCACCGACGAGGGCGACGACCTCGCCGCGGTCGATGTGGATCGAGACGCCCCCGAGCGCGGCCGTCTCGGTGCCCGGATAGGTGAAGCCGACGTCGTCGACGGTGATCCGCTGGAAAGCCTCGGGTGCCTGCGACCTCCGCGTCTCCGAGACCCGCTGCTCGGCCTCGGCCGCGAAGTCGAGGAAGTCGGTGAAGTAGAGGCCTTCCTCGTAGAGCCGATTGGTCGCGTACATGAAGTTGGCGAGCGAACTCTGACCGGCTCTGATAGCGAGAACGGCCGTGCCGGCGACGGCCAGGGGGACGGCGCCGACGGCGAGCAGCAGGCCGAGCGCCAGATAGACCAGGCCCTGGCCCGCCCCGGCGAGCGCCTCGCCGACGATCCTGGCGAAGGTCTGACGGCGGGCGAGGTCGAGCATGACCCGCTGCTCACCCCTCGCGAGCCGGTCGTAGATCCTCAGCAGGAAGCCACGCATCGTGAACGACCGGACCTCGGCCGCCGACCTCTTGTCGGCGAGCAGATCCATGATGATCCACTTACGCCGGTTCAGCGGGACCAGCAGCAGGCGGGTCGCGTAGCCCATCCGGGCCGCGCGGACCGCGGCCCACGCGTCGGGCAGGACGGCGAGCAGCAGCAGCGGCAGCAGGACCGGATGCAGCACGCCGAGCACGCCGCCCGCCGCGATGATGCCGATCAACGCCGTGAGAGTGTCGATAGCGGTGTCGACGACCGTGTCGGCCATCGCCATGCCGCGCATCCTGGCCCGCTGCAGCGAGTCGTGGAAGTCGGGATCGTCGAAGCAGACCAGGTCGACCTGACTGGTCAAGCCATAGAGCCGCTCTTCGGTCACACGGCTGACCTGCGGGCCGAGCCGGGCCTGCGCCCAGCCGGAACCGGCCTGCAAGATCGTGCGCCCGACCCCGGCGGCGCCGACCAGCAGCAGGCTCGGGAGCGCGGCGCGCACCCGCTCGGGCGTCGGCCCGGCCGCGAACAGGGCGGATAGCACCCCCGTGGTCGCGAGCAGCCCGAAGGCCGTGAAGACGCCGCCGAGCAGGCTGAGCCCGACCGTCGCGACCGTGTCGCGCGGACTGGCCTGCCAGGCCATGCCGAGCGCCTGGCGGATCAGGTTGGGCAGCCGCCTGGCGACCGTGAGGAAGCCGATGCCCGCCATCGCGGCACCATGCCGGAACCACCCGGGAGCCTCGACGTCATCGAGATCAGGAAGATCGTCGGCCTCGGGCAGGTCGCCCGCATCAGGAAGATCGTCCGCGTCCGTGGCCACCATACGAGCAGTGTGACCGCCGCCACTGACATTTTCCCACTAGTTTTAACGCAGGGTTGAATGGTGTATCACTTCGAGTGACGGCGTGACTCCCCGGCGACCCCTGAGGCCAGATGAGAGACACTAACCTCCCGCTCGAGCCGAATTCGTTCGTCGGGCGTCAGTCCGACGTGGAGGAGCTGGCGGATCTTCTCGCCGCCACGCGCATGGTGACCTTGTGCGGCCCGGGCGGGATCGGCAAGACCCGCCTTGCCGTACGCGTGGCCGGGGCTCTGACCGGCCACTTTCCCGACGGCGTCTGGCTGGTGGAGCTGGCCGACCTGTTGACCGCCGAAGGCCTGAGCGAGCGCCTGGCCGGCACGCTCGGCGTGCAGTCCGAGGGCGGGCACGCGATCGACGACCGGCTCTGCGCCGAGCTCGCCCCCGGCCGCGCGCTGCTGCTCCTCGACAACTGCGAGCACGTGGTCGACGCCGCCGCCCGCATGGCCCGGCTGCTGCTGAGCAGCTGCCCCGACGTGCGGGTGCTCGCGACCAGCAGAGAGCCACTCCGCCTCCCCGGCGAGACACTCTGGCGCGTGCCGCCGCTGACCCTTCCGCGCGCCGCTCGCGATCCGCTGACCTTGGCAGATGCTAGCGAGCAGGATGACGAGGCGGTGCGGCTGTTCGTCGACCGCGCCACCGCGGCCCGTCCCGATCTGGCCTGGACGCCCGCCGCGTTCGAACTCGCCGCGCGGATCTGCCAGGAGCTCGACGGCATCCCGCTCGCCATCGAGCTCGCCGCCGCGATGGTGCGGGTCCTCACGCTCGCGGAGATCCTCGAACGGCTCGGCGACCGCTTCCGGTTGCTCTCCGGCGGCGACCGTACGGCTCCGGCACGGCAGCGCACGCTCCGCGCGACCGTCGACTGGAGCTACGAGATGCTCACCGACCAGGAGCGGCGGCTGCTGCTCCGGCTCACCGTGTTCACCGGCCGATGGACGCTCGACCTGGCCGAGTCGGTCTGCGCCGGGGGCGGCCTGAGCCGTGACGACATCCTGCCGATCGTGTGCGCGCTGGTTGACAAGTCACTCGTCCTCGCCGAGGGTGAGGGCGGCGCCCGTTATCGGCTGCTGGAGACCATCAAGGAGTACGCGGGCGCCCGGCTGCCCGACAAGGAGGCGACCGAGCTCCGCCGCCGCCTGCTCGGGCACGTCACCGAGCTGGTCGACCACTTCGTACGCCGCCTCGACCCGATCGGCCCGCTCGACTGGCCGAGCACGCGCGTCATCATGATCGCCATGTACGGCATGCGCTCCAACATCTGGGCCGCGATCGAGTGGGCGCTGGAGCGCGGCGAGCCGGAGCCGGGCGTCGAGCTGATCGTCAAGGCGCGCTGGCCCATCCTCGCCTCGGACGCCCTCGACGAGGCCGACGCGCTGCTCGCGCGGCTGCTGGCCTCCGGCGGGCCCATCCGCGACTCGGTGCGGGCGGAGGCGCTCGCGGTCCGCGGCACGTTCGCGCTGATACGGGCCGACCTCGTCGCCTCGGCCGAGTTCGCGCAGGCGGTGCTACGCCTGTCCCCGCTCAGCCCGATAGCCGAGTCGAGCGCGCTGGTGATCCTCGCCGTGGCCTCCGCTGAAGGCGGTCACGACTATCTGCGCCGTGCCACCGTCCTCGCCGACCAATCCGGCGACCTCTGCCAGCAGTCCCAGGTGCTCAGCATCCGCGCCGAGATCGCGATGCGCGAGGGCAGGCTCCGGGAGTCGGCGGAGTGCTTCGCGACGATGGTGGCGAGGTCGCGGGCCGTCGACAACCAGTGGGCCGTCGCGTTCGCGCTCATCGGCCTGGCCAGGGTGGAGCTGCGCCGCGGCGAGCTGCGTCACTCGCGCCGACTCTACGAGGAGGCCCAGGGCTATCTGGACGGGCTGCCGGTGCCAGGTGAGCTGGTCCGCTGCCACATCGGGCTGAGCCGGATCGCGATCGAAGAGGGCGACCTGCCGCGCGCCCGCGCCCACCTCGCCCAGGCCCTTCTCCTGGACGGCGGCCACCTGCTCGTCACGATCGAGGCCTGTGCCGTATTGGCCTCGCGCGAAGGAGACCATCGTCGCGCCGTGCTGCTCGCGGGGGCCGCCGCGGCGGCACGCGAACGGAGCGGCACCATCCACAACGCGGGCGCGGGGGCGCGCCGGGAGCGCATCCTCGGCCCGGCGCGCATGGCCCTGGGCACGCCGCTCGTCGACCGGTTGTGGGCCGAAGGGTCGGCGCTCACTCCCCGTCAGGCCGCCGACCAGACCTTCGCCCCCGTACGTATCGAGCCTGAGGCAGGAGGAGAAACCCCGGTCTCCCACGGGAAGCCCAACGGACACACGACGCCGGGACTGACGACTGGATCGACGTCTGGCGTGAGGTCGGGGTTGAGCCCGATCACGGCCGGCAATCCGCTGACCGCCCGCGAATCGGAGATCGCGGCGCTGATCGCGCGCGGGCTCGGCAACCGCGCCATCGCCGACGAACTGGTCATCAGCCAGGCGACGGTCGCTCGCCACGTCGCCAACATTCTCGCCAAGCTGGGCTTCTCGTCCCGTACGCAAGTGGCGGCCTGGACCATCGAGCGCAGACATGAGGGCGAATCGGTCTGACCAGGCCATTCGCCGCCTCTCTACACATCACTGGTTACACCCTTGAATGCGCAGTAAGGCGCATGTGCGTTTGCACGTCCCGCCGTACGTTGATGGCGCTGATCGGCAATCCGGGGGCCGGTCAGCCCGGACGCCGCGTGCCCCGTTCCAGTCGATCGAGGTCTCCTCGGAGGGGTGGAGGCCAAGACCGTGGGGCACGCGGCCTGCTCCGACGAGCCGGGGGATACACATGGCGCTACATACATTGGGGGATCCGCCGGTGCCCCCTCGGCCCGTACGGTCTCGACGTGGACTCGACGACGCAGCCACAAACGCAGCCGCTGCCGCCACACCCGCTGGCGCCGCACGCGCAGCCACAAACGCAGCCGCTGCCGCCGCACGCGCAGCCGCACCCGCTGGCGCCGCACGCGCACCCGCACCCGCATGATCCGCAGGCGCACCCGCGTAATCCGCACGCCCCGCAGGCCCCGCACGCCGAGCGCGCCCCGCTGGAAGCGATCACCGAGGTGGTGCTGGACGGTGCGGAGGCGGCCACCGAGGTGGTGCTGGACGGTGCGGAGGCGACGGCCACCGAAGCGGCGCTGAGCCGGGCGGAGGCGGCCACCGAGTCGGTCAGTGAGGTGGTGCTGGGCGGGGCGGAGGCGCGGGGGGACAAGCCCGCGTTCGTCGACCTCGGCGGCGGGGCCGTCTTCACCTACCGCGCGCTCGCGGCGACCGTGGCCGGAGTGGCCGCGGGCCTGGTCCGGCGGGGAGCCCGGCCAGGGCAGGTCTGCGCCGTCTACGCCGACACGGTGTCCACGCTGTTCATCGCCACGCACGCCGCCCTCGCCGCAGGAGCTGTGGCCGCGCCCATCCCGCCCACCACCCCCGGGCCGATCTCCCCCACGCCTATCCCACCCGCCACCCCCGGGCGGATCTCCCCCGCCACCACGGCGGCCGGGGTTGACGATGTGGGCGAGCAGCTGTGCCGTGTGGAGGCACGGCGGTTGTTCACGACGACGGCGCTGGCCGAGGTGGCCGTGGCGGCGGCCGAGCGGTCGCGCGTGCGGGAGGTGCTGTGCTTCGGCCCGGCCCCGGACACGACCGACGTGGCCGACGTCCTCCGGAAGGGGGCGACGTCGCTGCGCCTCCAGCCGCCGTGCGGCGCCGTCGCCCTGCTGACCCCGCATGGGCCGGTGACGCACGACGATATGCGGGCCAGGATGGCCGAGCTGGACGCCGGCGTGCGTGTGTGCGAGTCGGACGTCGTGCTCGCGGCCTGGCCCTTGGACGGCGGCGACGACGGTGACCCGGCCTGGCTGCTGGCCCTGGTCGGATTGGCGCTGGCCCGCGGAGCCGTCGTGGTGACGTCACCACGGCAGCAGGACCCGCTGGATCTGACCGGCCTCATCGACGATTTCGGTGTGACCGTCGCCGCCGTCCCGCCGGCCGCGCCCGCCCTCGCCCCCACCCTGTGGCGGCCCTAACCGCCGCCATAACCACGGCCCTAACCACAGCCCTCACCGCGGCCGTAACCGCGCCGTATCCGCGGCCGCAACCATGGCCATAACCGAGGCCATAACTGCGTCCGTAACTGCGCCATAACCACGGCCATAACGCGCCCGTGGCGGTGCGGAAACGTTACGCGCACATATCTTGACGGTTCCCTGTGAGAGATGGCTTGATTGGCGTCTACTGACAACGTTGTCAGTCACGATCCCCATACCCTCGAAGGGAAGTCATCTATGAGACGACGGTGGATGGCGACCGTCGCGGTCTCGATGGCAGGACTGCTCTCCCTGTCCGCCTGCGGCGGCGGCAGTGACAAGACCGAGAGCGGCGGCCAGGCCGCGGCGAAGAAGGTCGAGGTCTTCTCCTGGTGGACAGGCCCAGGCGAGGCCGACGGCCTGAAGGCGATGGAGGCGATCTTCGCCAAGCAGTATCCGCAGTTCTCGTTCTTCGACGCCGCGGTGGCGGGCGGGTCGGGCGACCAGGCGCGGGCGCTGCTGTCCAGCAAGCTGCAGGCGAACCAGCCCCCGGACACCTTCCAGGGCCACGCGGGCGCCGAGCTGCAGGGCTACATCAAGGGAGGCAAGCTCGAGTCGCTCAACTTCCTCTATGACGAGCTGAAGCTCAAGTCCGTCTTCCCGCAGCAGCTGATCGACCAGATCTCGGTGCAGGGCCAGGTGTACTCGGTGCCGGTGAACATCCACCGCTCGAACATCCTCTGGTTCAACCCGTCGGTCCTCAAGACGGCCGGCATCTCGGCCGCGCCGAAGACGGTCGACGAGTTCATCGCCGACCTGGACAAGGTGAAGAAGGCCGGGAAGATCCCGATCTCGATCGGCTCGCAGTGGACGCTGGTCCACCTGCTGGAGAGCACGCTGCTCGGCTCGCTCGGCACCGACGCCTACAACGCCCTCTGGACGGCGAACGCCGACTGGTCGAGCGCGGACGTCACCAAGGCGCTCACCAACTTCAAGACCATCTTGTCGTACGCGGGGACCCCGCAGGAGGACTGGCAGCCGGCCGCCAAGCAGGTCGCCGACGGCGAGGCCGCGTTCAACATCATGGGCGACTGGGCGTACGGCTACTTCCACAACCCGCCGGACGGCGGCCTGGGCAAGGCGTCGAAGACCGACTTCGACTGGGCCCCCTCGCCCGGCACCGACGGCACCTACCTGTGGCTGTCCGACAGCTTCACGCTGCCCAAGGGCGCACCGAACCGCGACGGCGCGATCGCGTGGCTGAAGGTCGCGGCGAGCAAGGAAGGCCAGGACGCCTTCAACCCGAAGAAGGGCTCGATCCCGGCCCGCAAGGACGCCGACAAGTCGCTCTACACCGACTACCTGGCCTGGGACCTCGACCAGTGGTCGACCGACAAGCTGGCCGGTTCGATCCAGCACGGCGTGGTCGCCAACGACGCGTGGCGCACCGCCATCAACGACGCCGTCGGCCTGTTCCAGCAGGACCAGGACGTCGCCAAGTTCCAGACGGCGCTGGCCGACGCCGCAAAGAACTCAGGTCAGTGACATCCCCGGGGCCCCGCCGCGCCGGCGGGGCCCCGGGACGTTCGAGAGAAAGGGGCGATATGCGTAGATGGTGGCCCGGGCTGCTGCTGGTGTCGCCGTCCATCGTCGCGATCGCGGTCTTCGTGTACGGACTGCTCGGCTGGAACTTCAAGGTCGCGATGACCGATCAGCACGACGAGATTTCTCAGGGGCATTTCGTCGGCCTGGAGAATTTCACCGGCATCTGGGATCAGGAGCGCTGGGGCATCTCGGTGCGGCACGCGGTGGTGTTCACCGTGGTGTTCGTCGTCGGAGCGCTCGTGCTGGGCTGGTTCCTGGCGTTCCTGATGGAGAAGGGGATCCGGGGCGAGGGCGGCTTCCGCGCGATCTACCTGTTCCCCATGGCCGTGTCGTTCATCGCGACCGGCGTCGTGTGGCGCTGGCTGATGAACAGCGGCACGGGCGAGCGGGCGGTCGGGCTGAACCGGCTGCTGCCGGACTTCCTGCAGTGGCACTGGTTCCGCGATCCCGGCTGGGGCATGGCCGCCATGGCCGTCCCCGCGATCTGGCAGATGTCCGGATATGTCATGGCGCTGTTCCTGGCAGGATTCCGGGGCGTGCCGGAGGAGCTGCGCGAGTCCGCGCGCGTGGACGGCTGCACCGAGTGGCAGGTCTACCGGCACATCGTGCTGCCCTACCTCCGCCCGGTCACGCTCGCCGCGCTGATCATCCTCGGGCACATCAGCCTGAAGGTGTTCGACCTGATCGTGGCCGTGTCCGGGAAGCAGATCATCACGGACGTGCCGGCGATCTTCATGTGGAACGCCGTGTTCGACTCCCACGATCCGGCCAAGGGCGCGACGATCGCCGCGTACATCGTCATCTCGGTCTGCGTCTTCGTGGTTCCGTACCTGATCTGGAACGCCAGGAGGCGAGATGGCCGCTGACGTGATCCTCAAGGCGCGGCACGCCGCGCCTGTCACCAGCGAGCGGCGCCGGGCCCTGGTGGGCCGGGGCGTCCGGCTGACGCTGCTCCTGCTGTTCGTGGTGCTGTTCCTGATCCCGATCTACGTGCTGCTGGTCACCAGCTTCAAGCCGCTCAGCGAGGCCGACCCCGGCCAGGCGTGGAACCTGCCGCAGCAGTGGACCACCGAGGCGTGGCGGGTGGCCTGGGAGAAGCTCGAGCCCGGCCTGGTCAACAGCGTGCTGCTGGCCGTGCCCGGGTCGCTGATCTCGGCCGTGCTCGGCGCCCTCAACGGCTACGTGCTGGCGAAGTGGCGCTTCCCCGGCGCGGACCTGGTCTTCACGCTTTTCCTGTTCGGGATGTTCGTCCCCTACCAGGGCGTGATGATCCCGCTGGTCCAGCTGATGGTGAACCTGGGCGTGTACGGCGGGATCCCAGGGCTGGTCCTGGCGCACGTGGTGTATGGAATCCCGATCTGCACGCTGATCTTCCGGAACTACTACGTGACGATCCCGGACGAGCTCCTGGAGGCCTCGCGGGTCGACGGCGCGGGCATGCTGCGCACACTGTGGTCGATAGTGCTGCCCGTCTCGGGCCCGGCGTTCGCCGTGGTGATCATCTGGCAGTTCACGTCGCTGTGGAACGACTTCCTGTTCGCGGTCTTCCTCACCGCGCCCACGTCGTGGCCGACCACGGTGATGCTGAACAACATCGCCGGAGCGCAGACCGTCCCGTACAGCCAGCAGATGGCGGCGGCCATCCTCGCGTCCCTCCCGACGATGCTGATCTACATCCTGCTGGGCCGCTTCTTCATGCGCGGCCTCATGGCGGGAGCCCTCAAGGGGTGACCAGCGCGTCCCCGAGCGGGGTGCGCTGGTAGAGCACGCTGCGTCCGGTCCTGCTGCCGATGATCAGTCCGCTTCGGCGCAGGGCCGTGACGTGCTCTCCGGTCGCCCCCAGGCTCAGCGCGAGATGCGCGGCCAGCTGCGAGGTCGTCGCGGGCACGGCCAGCTCCACCAGGATCCGCGCCCGCGACCGGCCGATCAGGCCCTCCAGCGCGCCCGCCGCCCGCCCGTCCGGCGCCCCCACGCCGCGCGCCGGATAGACCATCGCGTACGGCCAGGCCTCCTCCAGGTAGCAGATCACCTTCGGGATGAACACGCTCGGGACGAACAGCAGGCCACGGCCGTCGAGCGCGTGCTCGTTGAGCTGGGAGATCCCGTCGCGCAGCTCGATCAACCCGGCCGGATCCCAGCGCAGGTGGGGGTCGAGATCGTCGAGGGCCGCGGCCCAGCCGTACGAGGTCAGCCGCCCACCCCGCTGGACGACGTCGCGCTCGAGTATGGCGCTGAACCGCGGCCACTCCGGCTCGACGAGATGCCGCCAGGCCAGCTCCAGCGCGTCCGCGATGATCTCGACGACGTCGGGCGAGGTCAGGATCGCGCGCGCCTCGCCCGGCACCGCGTGGCCTTCGAGATTGCGCTCGATCTCGCTCCTCGCCTGGTCGGGCGGGGTGCTCCGGACGCGTTCCAGCTCGTCCTCGAACCGCGCGACGACGCTGATCGGCGGCGGCGACACGAAGTCGGCGTTGTAGCCGTTGTGCCGGAACAGCGCCACGAGCGCCCTCAATCCGGCGCTCGCGCCGAGGATCCTCCGGTATGGCTCGCGCATCCGCTCCGCCCACGGCCGAAGGGCCCCCGCCGGGTGGAAGCCGTTGACCGTGCGCAGCGCGGCCGACGTCTCGACCATCGGCGAGATGGCGAAACGGCTGGCCGCGACGTCCTGCGGGCTTACCTGAATGCGATACATGATGATCTTTCGGTCATTTCCGAAATATTATCTCCGGGCCCGGCCGGCGCTGAAGCATCGTCCGCATGACTACGGCAGTGACGCGGGGGGCGACGTTCGGCGAGGTCCTGGCCGTCGGCGAGTTCCGGATCCTGTTCGGCGGCTTCTCGCTGCAGGTGCTCGGCGAGTCGGTGAAGATGCTGGCCCTGTCCGTGCTCGTGTACACCGCGACCGGTTCGCCCGCGCTGGCCGCCGTGGCGTACATGATCGGATTCGTGCCGCACGCGCTCGGCGGCACGCTGCTGCTGTCGCTCGCCGACCGCCTGCCGTCGCGCCCGCTGATCGTCGCCGGCGAGATCGTGCGCATCGCCGTCTGCCTGGCGCTGGCGCTGCTCGGGATGCCCGTGTGGACCATGCTGGTGATCGTCTTCCTCACCGGCATGTTCACGCCCGTCTTCATGGCCGCGCGGAACGCGATGCTCCCGGAGGTGTTGTCCGGCGACGCGTACATCGTCGGCCGCTCGATGATGACCGTCGTCTCCGCGAGCGCGCAGGTCGCCGGGCTGGCCGCGGGCGGGGCTCTGCTCGCCCTCACGGGCCCGCGCGGCGCCCTGCTGCTCACCGCCGCCCTCGCCGCGGCCGGAGCCGTCCTCGTCCGTCTCGGCCTCCGCCCGCGCCCCGCACGTCACTCGGGAGGCCCTGGAAGCGTACGGGAGACCCTGCGCGGCAACGGGGAGCTGCTGCGGGACCCCGCCATCCGCGGGCTGCTCCTGGCCGGCTGGGGCCCGATCTGGCTGCTGTCCGGGGCGGAGGCGGTGATCGTCCCCTACCTGGGGGCGCAGGCCGGGTTCGTGCTGGCGTCGTTCGCGGTGGGGATGGGCGCGGGCGACTTCGTGGTCGGCCGGTTCGTGCCGCCGCGCCTTCGCGAGCGGCTGTCCTTCCCGCTCGCCTGCCTGCTGGGCGTGCCGCTCATGCTGTTCGCGGCCCGGCCCAGCCTGCTCGCCGCCGCGGCCCTGGCCGTTCTCTCAGCCGCCTGTACGGCTTTCGCCCTCGGCATCCAGCGCAGGTTCGTGGAGATCGTGCCCGAGCGACGCAGAGGTCAGGCCTTCGGCCTGATGAACGCCGGCGCGATGACAGGCCAGGGGCTGGGCGCGGCGGCTCTCGGCGCACTGGCCGAAGCCGTCGGACCGCACAACGCCGTCGCCCTGGCGGGGGCCGCCATCCTCGCCTGGTCCCTGGCCTGCCGTCGTCACCTCAGAGGGTCATGAGTGTCACGGGCAGCCGCCCTTCGCCGGAGGCTTGCCGAAGACCAGGTTGACGGCCGAACCGCGGGCGACCTGGGTGCCCGGCTCCGGCCATTGCGAGGAGACCTTGCCCAGGTGGTTGCAGTCGACCCGCTCGCCCTGCGTGCCGACCGTCAGCCCGGCCGCGTTGATGTCGCTGTAGGCCCCCTGACGGAACTCGTCGACCACGTTGGGGACCGTGGCCGTGGTCGGCGCGTTGATCGTCCAGGTGAAGGAGTACGTCCCCGGCGGGGTCGCGGTGATGTCGTGTCCCGTTATCGTCACCGTGAACGTGCCGACGGTGTTGGGTGTGCCGGAGATGACGCCGGTCGCGGCGTTGATCGACAGCCCGGGCGGCAGCCCGCCGGCGGACCAGGTGTAGGGCACGAGGCCGTCGGTGCCGCGCACGGTCAGGCTCACCGGGGTGTTGACGAGCGTCGCCTGGTCGGAGGTGACCACCGCGCCGAAGGGGAAGGGCCGGACCAGGGCGCCCAATCCGATGGGCGTGCCGACGCCGGTCGGCCCGTCCCAGCCCCTGCGCGCGCCGCACAGCGGAACGCCGCAGTCGCCGCTGCCGCCGGCCGTCACGTCGGTGAGCACGTTCTCCCCCGGCACCACCTGCGGACCGCGGCCGACGAAGTGCCGGTAGGGGTAGAACCCGGCGTAGTCGGCCGCTTGGGGCGCTCCGGCCATGGCGTACATCGTGGCGATGATGGGGCTGGCCACGCTGGTGCCGCCCAGCACGACCCACCCGTGGTCGTCCTCGCCGAAGGTGTCGTAGACCGCGACGCCGGTGGCCGGATCGGCGACCGCCGCGATGTCCGAGGTCGCCCTCCTGGGGCAGTGCGTGTCGATGATGCCGATCTGCCAGCCGGGCTGCGGCTCGTAGGCCGAGCAGCCGTCTCCGGCCCCGTTCCAGGCCTCTTCGACGAAGCGCGTGGTGGTGCCGCGCCGTACGGAGGTGCCGCCGACCGCGACCACGTACGGCGAGGCGGCCGGATACTCCACGCCGGAATCGTCGCCGGAGGAGAATGTGATCACCTTGCCGGGGCGGTTCAGATGGCCGTCGAGGTCGCCCTCTTCACGCCATTCGTCGGCGCCCCAGCTGTTGGAGACGAAGGCGGTCTGGGTCAGCGCGTAGTCGATCCCGGCGAACAGGCTGTCGTTGCCGTTGTCGTCGGTCTCCACCAGCAGGATCTTGCAGAGCGGGCAGGTGGCCGAGACCATCTGGATGTCGAGGGCGATCTCACCCGCCCAGTCCGTGTCCGGCCGGGGCAGCGGGCTGGTTCCCCCCGACTGGTTCACCTTCCGGAAGCACCCGTTCGCGCTGGTGCACGCCGGCAGGCCGAAGTTGGCGCGATATTGCGCCAGGTCCGACTCCGCGTTGGGGTCGTCGAAGGCGTCGACGATGGCGACGGTCGTGCCGAACCCCAGGCTCCGGTCGAGGTGGTACAGCTCCGCGAGGTCGCTCGGCGAGAGGCCGACGTTGAGCGCCTGCGCTCTGGGCGACATCGACGAGACGATGTCGGTGCGGCGAAGCGCCAGGCAGGTCGCCGTCTTGCCCGGTAAGGCCGGCGGGCAGACGCTTTCCTGGCTCGGCGCCGCCGACGCGGGTGAAGGCGCCGAAAGCGGTGCCGTGAGCAGGGCCGCGACCGCGGCGACAACGGCGGATAGTGCCCGTAATGGTGTCATATTCGCTCCTTTATTGCGGAGCGCGTTCCACCACGTTCCGCTGCTCAGAGGAGGCGAGGCCGTCGATCTGACGGTCGTGGAGGCGGCTGAGCAGCAGCAGTGAGGTGACCGCGCCGATCAGGGCGCAGAACATGTCCCACTGGGTGTCCCAGACGTCTCCCTGGGTGGCGAGGAAGGCGTCGGCGGCCTGGCCCGCGGCCAGCGACGTCCACCATTCGAGCAGTTCGAAGAAGGCGCTGAAGGCCAGGCACACGCAGACGGTCAGCGGCCCGAGCCAGGCGCTGCGGCGCAGCGGAGACGTGCGCACCAGCAGCTCGCGGACCAAAATGGCCGGCACGAACCCCTGCGTCAGGTGACCGATGCGGTCATAGGGGTTACGTGACAGGTCGAAGACGTCCTGCAGCCAGTAGCCGAACGGCACCCGCTCGTACGTGAAGTAACCCCCGACGATCAGCACGAGCGCGTGCAGCGCGAGCAGGCAGCACAGCAGCGACGTGAGCGGGAAGCGCCGCCACGTCAGCACCACGAGCGGGAGCCCGATCATCACCCAGAAGGTCTCGAGGAACCAGGTGAGCCGGTCGTGCGGCTGCAGGCCGCTCAGCGCCAGCGCCAGGAGCACGGCGACGGCCAGCGCGACAGGAAGCCGCCGCGCACGCGGCGCGGCAGTGGTGGCGGGAGAAGTGACGCTCATCGGTCGCCTTCACGTGATCCGGGGGGCATGGGTCACATGATCCGCGTTCCATCCAGTGCCACACCAGCCCGGGCCTGCACGGCCGACGATCAGAGCAGCGACTGGATGACGGCTCTGGCGATGGGAGCGGCGGCCACCCCGCCGAAGCCGCCGTGTTCCAGCAGGACGCCCACGGCGACGACGGGGCTGCGGGCCGGGGCGAAGGCCGTGAAAACGGCGTGGTCGGAGCCCTCGTTCTCGGCGGTGCCGGTCTTGGCGGCCACTTCGACACCAGGGATGGCCGCGGCGGCGCCGGTGCCGCCGGGTTCGGTGACGGACACCATCATGGAGGTGAGCTGTTCGGCCACGTCGCCGCTGACGGCCTGCCGGTATTCCTCGGGGTCGGCCGTATCGACCAGGGAGCCGTCGCCCAGCCGGACCTCGTCCACCAGGTAGGGCCGCATGAGCTCGCCGCCGTTGCCGATGGCCGCGGAGATCATGGCGATCTGCAGGGGCGTGGCCCGCACGTCGAACTGCCCGATGGCCGACATGGCGGTCTGCGCCTTGTCCAGCCCGGCCGGGTAGATGCTGGGCGAGACCGGCATGGGCACGCTCAGCGAGTCGTCGTCGAAGCCGAAGGCGTCGGCCTGCGCGCGGAGCACGTCCTGGCCGAGGTCGAGGCCGACGTTGGCGAAGGCCGTGTTGCACGACAGCTGGAACGCCAGGGCGAAGGTGGGGGTGCCGTCGCCGCAGGGCTCTCCGCCCGAGTTGCGGAGGTAGGTGGTGGTTCCAGGCAGGCGCAGCTGCGTCGGGGCGGAGACGTCGGTCGACGGCTGGTAGTCGCCGGAACCGAGTCCCGCGGCGCTGGTCACGACCTTGAACGTCGATCCCGGCGGATAGGTCTGGTTCAGCGCGCGGTTGAGCAGCGGCCGGCCGGGGTCCTTCCGGTAGGACTTGTCCACCCGGGCCAGCCGTGCGCTGTCGGTGGTCGTGTAGTCGTTCGGGTCGTACGTCGGATAGGAGGCCATGGCGAGGATGGCCCCGGTCGCCGGGTTGATCGCGACCACGGCGCCCGGCTGTCCCGTCGCGCGCAGGCTCTCGTACGCGGCGCGCTGCGCCCGCGGGTCGACGGTCAGGGTGACAGTGGCGCCCGACGGCGGATCACCCTTGATCAGGGACCTGACCTTGACCTTCGGGTCGCTTCCCGACAGGTAGTCCTCTTCGGCCCGCTCGATCCCGGTCGAGCCGTAGAGCGCCAGATAGCCCGTGACAGGCGCGTACATCCGGCCGTAGGGATACTCGCGCCGATACGCGTACTGGCCGCCGGCGTGGCGGCTACGGGCGACGACGGTCCCGTCGCTCAGCAGGATGTCGCCACGCGGGTTGTCGAAGCGCGCGATCAGCGTGCGCTGATTCCTGGGGTCGGCGTTGAGCGCGTCGGCCCGGAAGCCCTGGATGTAGGTGACGTTTCCGAGCAGTGCGAACATCATCCCGCCGGACGCCAGCGCGACGCCGCGCAGCGGAATGTTGATCCTGCGCACGCGTGGTCCCGCCATGATCCCCTTCTAGCAGGGGACGGGGAATCAGCAGGTAAAGGCGCGGTCCATGGCGAGCACGTCCTTGTAGTAACCGATCTTCCGCTTGATCGCGCCCTGCTTGGTCTGCAGGTCGTCCAGCTGCCGCTCGACGGCCCGGTCGTGGGCCTCCAGCAGCTCGATCCGCTCGGGGATGGTGTGGTCGCCCTGGCGGGTCAGCGCGGCGAAGCGGAGCATCTCCGCGATCGGCATGCCCGTGTCGCGCAGGCATCGGATCATGCCGAGCCAGCCGATGTCGTCGTCGGTGAAACGGCGCTGGCCGGCCGCGTTCCGGCCGATGCGCTCCAGAAGTCCGATCCGTTCGTAGTAACGCAGGGTGTCGAGGCTGAAGCCGGTCTCCTCGACCGCCTCCGCCGGTGTGTACACAGCCACGGAGTCGATCCTGGCACCTGGAGCATGCTCCAGGTCAAGCCGATAAGGGCCCTTGCGCTGGAGCGCGGTCCAGGCGGCACGGTGGTCGGCATGACACTCGCACTGGGCACCATCCCGTTCGGCACCACCGTTGACGAGCGCGATTCGTTCGCCATCCTCGACCGATTCCTCGCCGCGGGCGGGGCCATCCTGGACACGGCCGACAATTACCCGTTCTGGATCGAGGGCGCGACCGGCGACGAGAGCGAGGCGACGATCGGCCGGTGGATGGCCTCCCGTGGCGTACGGGACGAGATCATTTTGAGCACCAAGGTCGGCGGCCGGCCGGCCATACCGGGCGACCGCACGCTCGGCAGCGCCGAGGGTCTGTCCGAGAAGGCGATCATGACGGCGATCGAGGGCAGCCTGCGGCGGCTCGGCACCGACCGGGTGGACGTCTACTGGGCGCACATCGAGGATCGGTCGGTCCCGATCGAGGAGACGCTCGAGGTCTTCACCCGGCTTGTCGCCGACGGCAAGATACGCGAAACGGGTGCCAGCAACCATCCGGCCTGGCGGCTGGAGCGGGCCCGCCGGCTCGCGGGCGAACACGGCTGGACGGCTTACACGCATGTCCAGCTCCGCCACTCCTACCTTCGCCCGCGGCCGTGGGTGCGGCTGCCCGAGGGCGGCCATGTCCAGGTCAGCGATGAAATGCTGGACTACGTGCGGGCCGAGCCCGATCTGACCTTGTGGGCCTACTCGTCGCTGCTGTCCGGTGCGTACACCAGCAAGCCGCTTCCCGAGTACTACGACCATCCGGGCACGACCCGGCGGCTGGCCGTGCTGGATCAGGTGGCGGCCGAGGCGGGCGTCACCAGGAACCAGGTCGTGCTGGCCTGGATGCGGGCGCAGGGCATCATCCCGATCGTCGGCGTCAGCACGCTCGCCCAGCTGGAGGAGATGCTGGCCGAGGTGCGGCTCGCGCCGGAGCAGATCGAGAGGCTCGACGCGGCTAATTGATGTAGCTGGTCAAATAGCTCCTCACGAGGCGCTTGCACTCGGCGATCAGCTCGGGGTCGCCGTCCGGGTGCGAGCGGAAGGCCAGCTTGAGTATGGCGTCCGCGGCCTCGACCGCGACCACGAAGGCCCTGGCCAGCGACTCGTCGCCGGGCACGCGCAGCAGCGGGCCGATCAGGTCGCGCAGCCGGTCGGCGACGACGACGTTGTTCTCCAGCGCCTCGTCGAGCACGCGCCTGGTGTCGGGCACGGCCGGCCCGCCCGGCGAGGTGAGGATCTCGCCGAAGTCGACGATGCCGAATCCGGGCGTGGTCCGCTTCATCAGCACGAACTCGTCGATGGCGAGATCGGCGGCATGGGCGAGGTCGGGCAGCTCGGCGGTGGCCAGGCTGCCGGACAGGCGCGCGAGAAAGGCTTCCAGGTTACGCATGGCCAGCGCGCGCACGAGACCTTGTTTGTCGGGGAAGAACTGGTAGAAGGTCCCAATGGGCACTTCGGCGCGGCGGGCCACCTCTTTGGTGGTGAGTCCCTCATATCCCACTTCGTCGAGGAGCACGGCGCATTCGTCGAGCATGCGCTCGACCCGTTCAAGACTGCGGCGCTGGGCCGGACGGCGGCGCAGCGTTCCTCCGGCGACGTTCGTCATCCGACCATTCTCTACCGATTCCTTGGCTTAGGAGTAAATCGTGACTTTCCTGTGGGGCACCGCGACGGCCGCGTACCAGATCGAAGGCGCGGTCGCCGAGGATGGGCGCGGGCCGTCGATCTGGGACACCTTCAGTCACGAGCCTGGCAAGACCCGCGACGGCCACACGGGCGACATCGCGTGCGACCACTATCACCGCTGGCCAGAGGACGTGGAGCTGATGGCGGCCGCCGGATTGAACGCCTACCGTTTCTCGATCGCCTGGCCGCGGATCCAGCCGACCGGCACCGGGCCGGCCAACGTCAAGGGGCTCGACTTCTACGACCGCCTGGTCGACGGGTTGTGCGCGAAGGGCATCGCCCCCGCGGCCACGCTCTTCCACTGGGACCTTCCCCAGGCCCTGGAAGACGGCGGCGGCTGGATGAACCGCGACGTTTCCGAGCAGTTCGCTGATTATGCGGCGATCGTGGTCGAGCGGCTGGGCGATCGGGTCCAGCAGTGGATCACGCTCAATGAGCCGGTCATCCACATGATCTTCGGGTACGCCCTGGGCATGCACGCCCCCGGCCGCGCGCTCATGCTCGACGCGCTACCGGTCGCGCACCACCAGCTGCTCGGGCACGGCCTCGCCGTACAGGCCCTGCGGGCCGGGGGCGCGGCGCAGGTCCTGATCACCAACAACTGCACCCCGGTGTGGCCGGCGTCCGACTCCGCGGAGGACCAGGCCGCCGCGGACGCCTACGACACCCTCCACAACCGCCTCTTCAACGACCCCGTCCTGCTGGGCACGTATCCCGACCTCACGGCCTTCGGCGTCGAGCCACACTTCATCCGCGACGGCGACCTCAAGGCCATCTCCGCCCCGCTCGACGGCTTCGGCCTCAACTACTACACCCCGACCAGGGTCACCGGGCCGAACGCGGACAGCGTCATGCCGTTCGAACTGGCCGACATCACCGGCTATCCGAAGACCGAGTTCGGCTGGCCCGTCGTCCCTGACGGCCTGCGTGAGCTGCTGGTCTCTCTCAAGTCCCGCTACGGCACGGCCCTGCCGCCCGTTTACATCACCGAGAACGGCTGCTCGTACGCGGCGATCGACGACCAGTTCCGGATCGACTACCTCGACGCCCACTTCAAGGCCGTCGAGACGGCCCAGTCCGAGGGCGTCGACGTCCGCGGCTACTTCATCTGGTCCCTGCTCGACAACTTCGAGTGGGCCGAGGGCTACCACCAGCGCTTCGGCCTCATCCACGTCGACTTCGACACCCAAACCCGCACCCCCCGATCCTCCTACCACTGGCTCCGCACCCACCTCTCCCCCGCGGGGGGTTAGAGGACTGAGACGTGGACGTGGTCGTAGTGGTTGGCGGTGATGCCGCCGCGGTCGGCCATGGGGCGCCAGCCGGTGCCGGTGCGCATGTCGTAGAAGCGCTGCTGCCAGATGATGTACATGATCCCGTATTCGGCATGGTGATCTATGCACCACTGGGCGACCGCGTCGCCGCGGTCCTTGGCGTCGGCGGCGGCCGCGCGACCGCCTGAGCTCATCATGAAGTCGCAGGCCCGCCCCTTGCCGTGCTCGCCGGGGTCGCCCGGGCGCAGGCACCCCACGCCGAACGGCATGGGGAACTCGCGCATGATGGCGTCCCGCACGGTGATCATGCGGGGGGTGAGGCCGCTGCCCGCGTCCGGCGTCTGGAACCCGAACTTGGCCAGCAGCGACTCGACCTCGCGCCGCTTGGACTGCAGGTCCTTGATGTTCTTCTGCAGCGCGGAGATCTTCTTGTCGGCGTCCTTGGACGCCTTCTTCTGCTGGTCGAGCAGCCACTGGACGCTGGCCAGGCGCTGCGTCTTCACGTTCGACAGGTAGGCGATGTCGGCCGCGGAGTCGAGCGTGGTGTCCTGCGTGAACAGGTGGATGCCGTCGATGGCGGCGCCCATGTAGCTGGTCTGGGCGAACTGAGCCACCTGCTCCTTGGCGGTGGAGAGGTCGCCCTTGAGCTTCTTGACCCGCTTGTCGGCCTTCTCGGCGGCCTTGCGGGTGTCCTCCAGGTCGATGATCTCGCCGCGGTAGGCCTTGTTGAGATCGGCCGCCTGTTTGGTGAGCTTCTTCAGCTTCGTCGCCTGGTCGGGATCGGCGTACGAGGGAATCGAGGCGGCGGGAAGCACGAGCGCACCGAACCCGGCGAGCACCAGCAACGTCGCGACACTGCGCCTCAAGGACTCCCCTCCTCGAAGTGGACTGACCGAAACTATAGAAGGCGATCTTGGTGGTCGCGACCAGAACGGCCCGAACCCCTGTCCCTTTAATGAAGTATCTACCACTTTGGGAGTTTCTCGTCACACTACACACCAAGATCACCAGATTAGGGCCTTGCCACATCGGCCTAAGCGGTGAAATTTCGAGGCATCCTCACGAAGGGATCCGCCGTGTCACGCCGCTTCGTGTTTTCCTCTGTCGTCGCCCTGTCCCTGGGCGTCGCGATGAGCCTGACGGCTCCTGTCGCGCATGCCGACTCAGGTGATCCGCTGCCCCCCAAGGACCGCATCGACCTCTACCAACTCGACAGCCCGTCAGGAACCGCGCAGACCCTGATCGAGAAGGGGTACGACGTGGTCCAGCGGACGCCGACGGGCGACCTGGAGCACATCGAGATCGCCGCCAACGCCGTCGAGGTGGCCAAGCTCCGCAAGCTCGGCCTCAACCCCTCACCCGTACGCAACCCGCAGGGCCAGACCCAGCTGCAGGCCGCCAGGGCGCAGGCCGCGGGAGGCTACACGGTTTGGCGGTCCTACTCCGAGCCGGGCGGCATCGCCGACCAGTTACGTGCGATCGCCAACGCCAACAAGGACCTGGTCAAGCTCCAGTCGATCGGCAAGACCCTGCAGGGCAAGGACATCCTGGCCGTCAAGGTCACCAAGCTGGCCCGCGTCCTGCCGGACGGGCTCAAGCCGGCCGTGCTCTACTCGGCCACCCAGCACGCCCGCGAGTGGATCTCCACCGAGGTCGACATGCGGATGCTGAAGTACGTCCTCGCCAACAAGGCCGCCCTGAACAACCTGCTCACCACCGAGGAGCTGTGGTTCGTCCCGGTCGCCAACCCGGACGGCTACGACTTCACCTTCACCGAGGGCAACCGCCTCTGGCGTAAGAACCTCCGCGACAACGACGGCGACGGGCAGATCACCAGCGCCGACGGCGTCGACCCCAACCGGAACTTCCCCACCAACTTCCACTACGACGAAGAGGGCTCGTCCAGCATCATCAGCAGCGAGACCTACCGCGGGACCGCTGCCATGAGCGAGCCGGAGACCCGCGCCATGGACGGCCTGCTGCGCCGGATCCGCTTCAAGGCCCAGGTCAACTACCACTCGTTCGGCCCGCTGCTGCTCTATCCGCAGGGCTGGCAGGTGGCCACCACCACCGCCGACGACCCCGTCTACCTGGCCCTGACCGGCACGGACGAGAACCCGGCCGTCCCCGGCTTCGACCCGGGCGTGGGCGCGGAGCTGTACACGACCAACGGCGAGACCACCGACCACGCGCACAAGCAGTACGGCACGCTGGCCTGGACGCCCGAGTTGGAGGAGGGCTGTCCTGGCTGTGGCTTCGTCTTCCCCGACGACGAGGCGCTGGTGCAGGCCGAGTTCGACAAGCAGCTGCCGTTCGCGCTGGACGTGGCCAAGTCGGCGCCCAACTTCAGCGAGCCGGTCAGCCATCTCGGCAACGTCGTCCCCGACTTCAGGGTCGACAAGTTCGGCGTGAGCTACGGCCGCGACCAGGTGGTGCAGGTCGACGCCAAGCGCAAGCTCGGCCCTGTTTTCCTCAGATATCAGATCAACGGCGGACCGGTCCGTACGGCGACCACCTCCGAGTGGCGTGGCGGCGAGCGGTACGGCCAGGGCTACGACACCTACTTCCACCAGCTCCGCGGCACGGTGAAGGGGGCCAGGCCCGGCGACAACGTCAAGGTTTGGTTCGCCTCGCTGTTCAAGCAGAGCGAGTCGTTCACCTACAAGGTCTCGACCGACATCGGCGGGCGCGTGCTGATCGTCGCCGCCGAGGACGTGACGGGCGCCAGCCCGACGCAGACGACGACCACGGCCAAGTACGCCGACGACTACGCCACCGCGCTGACCGCGGCCGGCTACACCTCCGACGTCTACGACGTGGACGCCAACGCCCGCACGGCCCCGCATCCGCTGGGCGTGCTCAGCCACTACAAGGCCGTCATCTGGGAGACCGGCGACGACATCATCCCGCGCACGGTCGGGCAGCCTGGCGGAACGGCCGCCAACCTGGCCGAGTCGCTCGAGCTGGTCTTCCGCGACTACCTGAACGAGGGCGGCAAGCTGTTCGCGGCCGGCAAGTACGCGTTGTTCGGCCAGAACGCCAACGGTCAATACTGGTACGAGCCCGACTATCCGGCCCAGCCGGAGTGCACGGCCCGCGCCAAGCCGCCGTGCCTCGCGCTGAGCAACGACTTCCCGCAGTACTACCTCGGCGCGTACGCCGCGATCGACGGCGGCGGCCAGGACGACAACGGGAACACCCTGCCGCTCAAGGGCGTGGCCGGCCCCTTCCAGGGCTTCCTCGGCTCACTGAACGGCGGCGACTCGGCCGACAACCAGGACCACACGTCCTCGCTGGTCGCCACGTCCGCGGTGCTGCCGGCCGCGCAGTTCCCGCTGTTCGCGAGCTCGGCGCCGCTGCGCTGGGATCGGGCCGGCTCGCCCTTCGCGGCCCACACCGGCACGTGGGACGTGCAGAGCGGCATCGCCGACGTGTCGTACAAGAGGCTGACCAGGACGATCGACCTGACCGGCCAGACCACCGGCAACCTGTCGTTCTGGACCTCGTACGACACCGAGCCCAACTGGGACTTCCTGACCGTCGAGGCGCACACCGTGGGCCAGGACGACTGGACGACGCTGCCGGACGCCAACGGCCACACCACGACCACGGCGGGCGACAGCTGCGCGGCCGGGTGGGTGGACATCCACCCGTTCACCGCGCACTACCAGACCTGGGACGGCAACGAGACGTGCACCAGCACCGGGACCACCGGCGCCTGGAACGCGGCGAGCGGCCCGTCGAACGGCTGGCAGCAGTGGTCGATCGACCTGTCGGCGTACGCCGGCAAGCAGGTCGAGGTCTCGATCTCCTACATCAGCGACTGGTCGACCCAGGGCCTCGGCGTCCTGCTCGACGACGTCTCCGTCAACGGCGTGGCCGACTCCTTCGAGACCGGCCTCGGCGGGTGGACGGTGGCCGGGCCGCCGCCCGGATCGGCGCCGTCGCTGAACAACTGGGCGCGCAGTGACAAAGCGCTGGAGGAGGGCGGCGGTGTGATCACCAAGGACACCGTCTACTTCGGCTTCGGCGTCGAGGGCGCGACCACCCAGGCCATGCGCACCGACCTGACCAGGCGGGCCATGTCCTACCTGCTCGGCGGCTCGCTGCCGTAAACCGCGGGGGCCCTGTCTGGCGGCAGGGCCCCTTGCCAAGCCGCGGCAGAACATGGTTCGGTTGTCCCGAGCAAGCATTAGCTCAAGGGAGGCTAGCCCGTGATTCAGCATGACACGCTCTTCATCGGGGGCGAATGGGTGACCCCGGCGGGCACCGGCACCATCGACGTGATCAACCCGCACACCGAAGAGGTCGTCGGCCGCGTGCCGGACGGCTCCCCCGGCGATGTGGACCGGGCGGTCGCCGCCGCGCGCGAGGCCTTCGACAACGGTCCCTGGCCGCGGATGACCATGGCGGAGCGTGCCGAGGTCGTGAGCCGGCTGGCCGAGATCTACAGCGCCCGGCAGGGCGAGCTGGCCGACCTGATCACCTTGGAGATGGGCTCCCCCATCACCTTCTCCCAGCTCGCGCAGGTGCCGCAGCCCCTTGGCATGCTGCAGTACTTCGCCGAGCTCGGAAAGACCTTCGCGGTCGAGGACGAGCGGCCCGGCATGTTCGGCCCGGTCACGGTCCGCCGTGAGCCGGTGGGCGTGGTCGCCGCCATCGTGCCGTGGAACGTCCCGCAGTTCGTCATCATGACCAAGCTGGCCCCCGCGCTCATCGCGGGCTGCACGGTCGTCATCAAGCCGGCCCCGGAGACCCCGCTCGACTCCTACCTGCTGGCCGAGATGATCAAGGAGGCCGGGATCCCGGCCGGCGTGGTCAACATCGTGGCCGCCGGTCGTGAGACGGGCGAGCACCTGGTCTCGCACGAGGGCGTGGACAAGATCGCCTTCACCGGCTCGACCGCCGCCGGCCGCCGCATCGGCGCCATCTGCGGTCAGCAGCTCAAGCGCTGCAGCCTGGAGCTCGGCGGCAAGTCGGCCGCGATCATCCTGGACGACTGCGACCTGCCGTCCGCCATGGGCTTCCTGTCGATCGCCTCGCTGCTCAACAACGGCCAGGCCTGCGTGGCCCAGACCCGCATCCTCGCCTCGGAGAGCCGCTACGACGAGGTGGTCCAGGCGGTGGCCGACATGGTCACCAGCCAGGCCGTGGGCGACCCGGCCGACCCGCTCACCGGCATCGGCCCGATGGTCGCCAAGCGGCAGCAGGAGCGCGTCGAGGGCTACATCAAGCTCGGCATCGACGAGGGCGCCAAGCCGGTCGTCGGCGGTCTCGACCGCCCGTTCGACCGCGGCTGGTACGTCGCGCCGACCGTCTTCGCCGGGGCCACCAACGACATGCGGATCGCCCGCGAGGAGATCTTCGGCCCCGTGCTCGCCGTCATCCCCTACACCGACGAGGCGGACGCCATCCGGATCGCCAACGACAGCGACTACGGCCTGTCCGGCACGGTCTGGACGGCCGACACCGACCACGGCATGGACGTGGCCCGCCAGGTGCGCACCGGCACCTACGGCGTCAACATGATGAACACGATGGAGCCGGCCACCCCGTTCGGCGGCTACAAGGCCTCCGGCCTCGGCCGGGAGCTCGGCCCCGAGGGCCTGTCGGCCTATCTGGAGTACAAGTCGATCGCCCGACTCGGCTGATCTCCCAGGGCGTCTGGGCCCAGCGCGCCCCCGCGACGCTGGGCCCTTCGTACACCATTCATAGACGACCGTTAACCCAGAAAAGTTCGTTGGATCCACGACCCAATTCTGCGAATCAGGTCGGGCGTGGCCGCCGACTCGGCGTGCCCGTAACCCGGCTCGACCCATAGCTCCTTGGGATCCTTGGCCGCCTCGTACAGCTGGTGCGCGTGCTCCAGCGGAAAGAACGCGTCGCGGTCGCCGTGGACGATGAGCAGCGGCGTGGGCGAGATCATCGGCGCCGCCTCGTACGGCGCGAGCGGCACCGGATCCCACCGGCCGTTGGTGATCCTGGTCCGCCTGCCCACGCGGGCCGCCAGCCGCCCGACCGGGTGCTCGATGGCCCAGTGCACCTGCCGCATGGGCCGCGTCCCCCGGTAGTACCAGCGCGCCGGCCCGCTCACGGCCACCACCGCGTCCACGTCACCGTACAGAGCCGCATGCCGTACGGCTATCGCGGCGCCCATCGAGAACCCGACGACGGCCACCCTTCGGTAGCCGATGACGCGGGCATGCCGGACGGCGGCGTCCAGGTCGAGAACCTCCAGGTCACCCACCGTGGAGTGACCGCCTGAGCGGCCGTGGCCGCGAAAGTCGAACGACAGCACCCCGGCCGTCTCGGCCAGCACCTGCGTGATCCGCCGGGTCGCCCGCTCCCGCCAGGATCCGGTGAAACCGTGCGCCAGCACGATCCCCGTGTCGAGCGAGTCGGACGGCGTGTGGGCGGCGTCGATCCGGACGCCGTCGGACGTGCGGAGCATGGCCGGAAACACGGGATGGAGCATGGACAAGAGCCTAGAAGGGCGGCAGGAGCCGGGGCGCACGCAGGTCCCCGAAGGCGGCCGACACCTCGGCCGGCACGACGGCGGCCGTCACGCGGAACTCCTCGGCCAGCAGCAGGCAGTCCACCGGCGTCGCCGCCGGCGCGGCCACCACATGTGCGCCCACGCTCAGCGCCAGGTCATAAGCCCGGCATAGGACGTACGGATCGGTGACCGAAACCAGCACCACGTCCTCGCCCGACAAAGGCGCGCGCTCGGCGTAGGCGCGCAGCCCGGCCAGCACCTCCTCGCCCGGCTGGACCATGTCGTTCTCGCCCGCCAGGCCGCCGTTCTGAGCGAACCCGCTCTCGCCGTCGCCGAGCAGATCGATGAACGGCGTCGCGCCGACCTCGAGCCCGAACGTGAAGATCTGCCGCAGCCGCGAATCGGCCGCGTCCGCGATCGACGTCTTGCTGTCGGTGATCATCATGCGGGCCGTGCTCCTGGTCAGCCGCGCCCGCAGGTCGGCCCCGTGCAGGGTGACCGGCACGAGCACGACCACGCCTCCGGCCGCGGCGACGGTGTGCACGGCGACCGGCAGGTAGCTGCCGGGCGAGACGTTGACCACGACCCGGTCGCCCGGGCGCAGCCCGCGGCGGCTGATGCCGAGCGCCGCGCGCGTCACCATCCCGCCCAGGCGATCGTAGGTGAGCACCCCCCGCCGGGCCGCCTCCGTGATCGCGGGCCGCCGTCCGCGCACCTCCGCCAGACCCAGCACGCATTCCGACCAGCTCGACATATCCCGAACGTACGGGGAGAGCCGGGCGCGGACATGCGCCGGAATATGTACACCACTATGTAGGCGCCGTCAGGAGATGCCGTGCTCGGCGGCCCAGGCCGCCACCTGCGCGCGGGACGTGAAGCCCAGCTTGAGCAGAATGTTGGCCACATGCCGGGCCGCGGTGGCCGGACTGATCACCAGCTCCTCGGCGATCGCCTTGTTCGACAGGCCCTGGGCGAGCAGCGCGGCGATCTCCCGCTCCCGCGCCGTGAGCGGGCCTCCGGTCTTCCTCGCCGCCGCCCCCGTCACCTGCGGGAGGTCGCCCTGGCCGGCCGTGGCGTGCCGGATGGCCTCCTCGACGCCCATCTCGCGGCCCATCGTCCACAGCAGCGCCGTACGCGGGGCGCCGAAGCGCTCGCGGGCCCGCGCCAGCAGCTCCTCCACCCGGGACGCCGAAGCGCGCTGCCCGATCGACTCCCGCAGGCTCGCCACCGCGCCCGCCAGGCCGACCGCGCGCTCCAGGTCGCCGGCCGTCTCGGCGAGCGTGGACAGCGCGGCGAGCGCCCTGGCCAGCGCGAGCTGCTGGCCCGTCTGCCGGCTCAGCTCCAGGCTCTGCGCGAGCCAGTCCCGCGCCGCGCCGAGGTTCTGCCGCTGGGCCTCGATGCGGCCCAGCCCGGCCAGGCAGCGCGACAGCTCGGGCGTGGCGTCCATCTCGCGGAGCATGGAAAGACTCGCCCGCAGATTCTCGTACGCGGCGTCGAGGTCGCCGCGGAACTGCGCGAGCAGCCCGAGGTCGACAAGCGCCCGCGCGATCCCCCAGTTGTGGCCCGTCTCACGGAACTTGCCGAGCCCCTCCTCGCCCAGCCGCTGGGCCTCGCGCCACCTGCCGCGAAGCGCCGCCGCGGCGGCCAGCCCGGCCAGCGCGGTCGCCTCGTTCCACAGGTCGCCGCAGCTCCTGGCCCCTTCCAAGGCCTCGGAGCTGTACGCGACGGCCTCCTCGATCCGGCCCGTACGCAATCCGAGCATGGCCAGGAAGTTGAGCGTGGTCCCAAGCTCCCAGCCGACAGGACCGGAGCGCTGCAGGTCGAGGCCGCGCTGACCGATGGTCCACGCCGTGGCGAGGTCGTCGCGCCCGAAAGCCATGTCGGCGAGCCGTGCCCACGCCCGGCCCACCAGCTCCTCAGGCAGGCCCGTGGCCTCCAGCGCCAGCAGCCGCTCGTACCAGCGCAGGCCCTCGATGAAGCTGCCCCGGCTCACCCAGATCGACATCATGGCGCAGGCCAGCCGGAGCCCGCGCTCGGCCCGCCCCGCGTCGACGGCCCAGCCGAGCGCCGCGCGCACGTCGTCGGTGAGCCCTGTCACCTGCCGATAGGCGGCGAACCTCGCCTCCCAGGCCGTGCGCGGCGCGACCATGCCGAGCGCGTGGCGCGCCTCGACCAGGTCGCACAGGACCGCGAGGTGCCGGTCGCGCATGGCGTCCCGCTCCCCCGCCTCGGCCAGCCGCTCGCCGGCGAAGTGCCGGATCGTCTCCAGCAGCCGGTAGCGGACCGAGCCGCCCTCCTGGCGCTCCGACACCACCAGGGATTTGTCCACCAGGCCGCCGAGCAGGTCGAGCACCCGCTCCACCGGCACGTCCCGGTCGGCGCACACCCCTTCCGCCAGATCGAGGTCGAACTGCCCGGCGAACACACTGAGCCGCCGCAGCAACACCCGCTCGGGATCGCCGAGCAGGTCGTGGCTCCACTCGACGGTGGCCAGCAGCGTGCGCTGCCGGGCGGGCGCGGTCCGGTCGCCCGTGGTCAGCAGCTGGAAACGGTCGCCGACGCGGGCCGCGATCTGCTGCGGGGAAAGCATGCTGGTCCGCGCCGCGGCCAGTTCGAGCGCCAGGGGCACGCCGTCGAGCGCGTGGCAGAGCCCGGCGACCGCGGCCGCGTTGTCTTCAGTGAGTGTCAGGCCTGATCCGGCCGCGACCGCGCGGTCCAGGAACAGCTGCACCGACTCGGCGTCGGCGACCCGGCCCGGCTCCGGCAGGTCCAGCGGCGGCACCCGCCACACCAGCTCGCCGGGGATCTTCAGCGGCTCGCGGCTGGTCGCGCAGATCCGCAGTCCCGGGCAGGCGGCCAGCAGCGCGTCCGCGAGCTCGGCGCAGGCCTCGACCAGGTGCTCGCAGTTGTCCAGGACCAGCAGCAGGCGGCGCGGGCGCAAATGGTCTCGGAGCGTGTCGGGCAGCGACCGGCCGCTCTCCTCGTGAACTCCCAGCACCCCGGCGACCTCGTGCGTCACCAGCTCGGCGCGGGTCAGCCGGCCCAGCTCCACCAGCCAGGCCCCGTCCGCGAAATCCCCGGCCAGGCGGGCCGCCACCTGGAGCGCCACCCGTGTCTTGCCGATGCCGCCGACCCCGCACAGCGTGAGGATCCTGGTCTCCCCGGCGAGGCGGTGTAACTCGTCGAGGTCGCGTTCGCGGCCGACGAACCGGTTGGGCTCCACCGGAAGGTTGTGTCTCACGCGAGCAGGAGCGCGGCGGCGTCGGCGGCGCATCCCCAGGCGAGCGTCACGCCGAGCCCGCCGTGGCCGTAGTTGTGCACGATCCGCACGCCCGCCACCTCCTCGACCTCCAGCCGTACGGCAGGCCTCCGCGGCCGCAGGCCGACCTGATGCGCGAGGACGCGCGCGTCGTTGAGACGCGGTTCGACGGCGCGGCACAGCCGCAGGATCTCGGCCGCGTCCTGCTCGCGCGGCTCGGTCGACCAGTCGCCCACGTCCGCCGTGCCACCCAAGATCACGTGCGGGCCGTGCGGGAAGATGCCGGCCCAGGATCTGCCGTACGGGGCCTCGATGAAGAACGCGTCGATGCCGGGGTTCTCGACCACGACGTGATGCCCGCGCACCGGCTCGACCGTGACGTCGCCGGCGAGGTCGCGCGCGCCGAGGCCGGAGCAGTTGGCGACCAGCGACACCCCGAGCCCGGCAAGCGACTCCACCCGGCCTGATTGGATCTCCACCCCCAGCTCACCCAGCCTGCGTTCGAGATGACCGAGGTAGCGACCCATGTCGACGAGGGGCAGGCGGGCGTGGAAACCGAAGGAGAAGCCCTCCGGCAGCTCGCCCGCCTCGGCCATGCGCATGCCTGGAATGTCATCCAGGCCGGCGTCGGCGGGAACCTCGGAGATGCCGGAGGGCGGCGTCGTGGGATCGGGCTCGCGCGCGGCCAGCAAACCGGGCGCGAGCCGTACACCGGATCCTTCCGGCTCGCGGGCGAAGGCCGCGACGCTCGCATCCTCCCAGCGCCGCAGCGGATGGCCGGCCGGGGCGAAGGTCGGGCCGACGAGAGCGCTCGCGACGGCCGACGTGGTCTTCCCCGGCGGCCGCTCGGCCACCACCCGCACCGTCGCGCCGGCCTCGGCCAGCTGGATCGCCGTCGTCAGCCCGACTACTCCCGCGCCCACCACCAGCACATCCACGGCTGAAATTTATGCCTCAGGCCCGGACCCTCCTTGCGACCTCGGCAAGGATTTGTTCCACAGCGGTGAAGTCCTCTCCTACCGGATAGCAGGGCTTCCGGATCATTTAAAATTAGTGCGGCCGCACAATCCGTGGCCGGCCTCCACTAGCCAGAGCGAGCCTTGATCATGCCTTTGAACAGCCGCGAAGACCTGCGAAACCTCGCGATCATCGCGCACGTCGACCACGGGAAGACCACGCTCGTGGACGCCATGCTCTGGCAGTCCGGAGCCTTCCGAGCCAACCAGGACGTGGATGACCGCGTCATGGACTCCAACGATCTAGAGCGCGAGAAGGGGATCACCATTCTCGCCAAGAACACCGCGGTCAAGCACGGCGGCGTGACCCTCAACATCATCGACACCCCCGGCCACGCCGACTTCGGCGGCGAGGTCGAGCGCGGCCTTTCCATGGTCGACGGCGTGGTCCTGCTGGTCGACGCGTCCGAGGGGCCGCTGCCCCAGACCCGATTCGTGCTGCGCAAGGCGCTGTCGTCGAAGCTGCCCGTGATCTTGTGCATCAACAAGGTCGACCGTCCGGACGCCCGGATCGCCGAGGTCGTCGACGAGGTCTACGAGCTGTTCATGGATCTCGACGCCACCGAGGAGCAGATCGACTTCCCGATCGTCTACGCGTCCGCGAAAGCCGGCCGCGCCTCGCTCAACCGGCCCGGCGACGGCGTCATGCCCGACTCGCCCGACCTCGAGCCCCTCTTCGAGACGATCTACAACACCATCCCGGCGCCGCTCTACGACCCGAGCGCGCCGTTCCAGGCCCATGTGACCAACCTCGACTCCTCCAGCTATCTCGGCAGGATCGCGCTGTGCCGGATCCACCAGGGCACCATCAGGAAGGGCCAGCAGGTCGCCTGGTGCCGCACCGACGGCACCATCCAGCGGGTCAAGATCTCCGAGCTGCTGATGACCGAGGCGCTGGAGCGCAAGCCCGCCGAAGAGGCAGGCCCCGGCGACATCATCGCCATCGCCGGCATCCCCGAGATCATGATCGGCGAGACGCTGGCCGACCCCGAAGACCCGCGCCCGCTCCCGCTGATCACTGTCGACGAGCCGGCCATCTCGATGACCATCGGCACCAACACCAGCCCCCTCGTGGGCCGGGTCAAGGGCTCCAAGGTCACCGCCCGCATGGTCAAGGATCGGCTCGACAAGGAGCTGGTCGGCAACGTGTCACTGCGGGTCCTGCCCACCGAGCGGCCCGACACGTGGGAAGTGCAGGGCCGCGGCGAGCTGGCGCTCGCCATCCTGGTCGAGCAGATGCGCCGCGAGGGCTACGAGCTGACCGTCGGCAAGCCGCAGGTGGTCACCCGGATCGTCGACGGCCACGTGCACGAGCCGGTCGAGCGGCTCACGGTCGACTGCCCCGAGGAGTATCTCGGCGCCGTCACCCAACTGCTCGCCGTCCGCAAGGGCCGCATGGAGCACATGACCAACCACGGCACCGGCTGGATCCGGATGGAGTTCGTGGTCCCCGCCCGCGGGCTGATCGGCTTCCGCACCGAGTTCCTCACCGAGACCCGGGGCACGGGCCTGGTCCACCACGTCTTCGAGGCCTACGAGCCGTGGTTCGGTGAGCTCCGCATGCGCGGCAGCGGCTCCCTCGTGGCCGACCGCACCGGCCCGGTCACCGCCTTCGCGATGATCAACCTGCAGGAGCGCGGCACGCTGTTCATCTCGCCTGGCACCGAGGTGTACGAAGGCATGGTCGTCGGCGAAAACTCGCGTGCCGACGACATGGACGTCAACATCACCAAGGAGAAGAAGCTCACCAACATCCGCTCGTCCACGGCCGAGGAGGCCGAGAAGATCATCCCGCCGCGGGCGCTCTCACTTGAGCAGGCACTGGAGTTCATCCGCGAGGACGAGTGCGTGGAAATCACCCCCCAAAACATCCGCATCCGCAAAGTAGTCCTCGACGCCCCCACCCGCGCCCGCACCGCCGCCCGCGCCAAACGCACCTAACGGACGGACGAGCAGGACCCGGAACACACAGAGACCAGAGCACGAACGCACGGACACCTAACCCACGGGCAGACCCGAGCACGGACGGGACGACACGCTCGGCGGGCCGTTGCGCTGCGACGCACGGGCAGACCGAGCACGAACGGGACGGTGTGCCCGTAGAAGCCACGCTGGTGGGGCGTTGCGCTGCGACGCGCGGGCAGCCACGCACGGGTTGTCGCGGCGCGCGGGTGGGGCGTTGCGCTGCGACGCACGGACGGGCCGTCGCGCGTTGTGGCTGAGGACTGGTGTCCGGCCTTCGGCCGCTTCATCGGGCGCGTTTGGTTCCGCTGGGCTTTAAGCGCGACGTCCCGCCCGTCCGCCTCCGCTCCTCGCTGACCGCCCCGCGCTGGCCGGGCCCCGTACCGCATGGCGACGGCAGCGGGCACCCGTGTCGGGCCGTAGCCGTGGTCGGGGTCCGTAGGCGCTGCGGGTGCTGGATGCTCCGGCCGGCGTGCTGGTTGCGTTCCACGGACCAGGCCTGTCCGGCGGGCGCGCCACGTTCCTGTAGGCCGGCCTCCACACCCATCCCCCTTCACGCCCTCCTCGCCGCCGCAAGCAAGGCAACCCCCGTGGCATGACCTGGGCACGGCCCTTGTGCCTGGCCTTCGGTTCTGCCGGTCTGACGAAGCTGTGCTGCGCCGTAGCTGAGGACCCGTACCGTGCAGCAGCTGTGCGACAGTTACGGCGAGGCCCGGGGCGTGCACGGGAGTGGCTGTGGAGGACGGCTACCCGCACCGACACGCCCGCGAGGTTGCGCGGTTCCCCAGACCCCGGCAATGAGCGCCGTCCGGAACAGCCGCACCCGGCGCGCCTACGGACCCCCACCACGGCTACGGCGACCCGCATAGGGCACCAACCCGCGGTACGCGCTACCAACCTCGGCCGGGACGGGGCTGATGCGAGGAGCGGAGGCGGACGGGCGGGACGTCGCGCTTAAAGCCCAGCGGAACCAAACGCGCCCGATGAAGCGGCCGAAGGCCGGACACCAGTCCTCAGCCACAACGCGCGACGGCCCGTCCGTGCGTCGCAGCGCAACGCCCCACCCGCACACCGTCCGCCGGCACACCGGCCCACCCGTGCGTTGGTTGCCCGTGCGTCGTTCCGTCCGTGCGTTGGCTGGTCGTGCGTTGTTGCGTGCGGGCGTATATCGAACCTCCAGAAAACTGCAAGGGGTCGCGGCGACTCTGGTCTCCTAAGAGAGGGGGGACCACATGAAGATCGTGAGCATGGGGTTCTACGCCGCGGTTCTGATCACGTGGCTGGCCATCGGCCTGTTCGCGCTTGTCGTCGGGGACTGACCGCGCATGTTCCGGCCGGAGGAGACGCCGCGTCACTTCGGCCGGAAACAGCCGCCCAAGCATGGGTACATCTTTCGTGTGCACGATCTCACGGGGTCACGGGCGTCACTGGAGAAGCTTCGCATTGAACTGACCGCCCTCGGGGTCACGGAGGCGTACGAAATAGGCGATGACGCCACGCTCTCGGTGTGGATCGGCCTGGTCGTGTGCTTTCGCGAGGGGTTCTACCGCTGGCGGGAAGGCGAGGCGAACCTTCGCCATATGGGTACGGATCCGCCAGGATGCGCCATCAGGGTCGCCCGGCGTTACGCGGAGTTGCGGGCCGACGTGCCACCCTGGTGGGAGGACTTGGCCAAGGTGTTGCGGGGGGACGCGGCCGAGGAATATCCCTAGCCCCTGCGCTGCGGGGGGAACGAATGCGCCTGGGGCTGGCGACGGCACTGCTGCTGGCGGTCACGGGGTGTAGCGGAGTGACGACGATCGCCGTCCCCCGCGGCGGCGGCGCGCCCGCGCGCATGCTGCCTCAGTTGCCGCCGATGGACCGGACGGTCCTCGGGTCGCGCCTGGCCGCCGCGCAGCCGGAGTGGGCGGGCAGGGCGCTGCCGCTGGTCCCGCCGCGCCGGATGGTCAACTGCCGCCGGGCCAAGTGCGTCGCGCTGACGTTCGACGACGGCCCCGGCGACGAGACGGGCAAGGTGCTCGACGTGCTCGCACGCCACCACGCGCGTGCCACGTTCTTCCTGATCGGTCAGATGATCACCCAGAGGAGCGCGCCGTTCCTGCGCCGGATGGTCTCCGAGGGGCACGAGATCGGCAACCACTCGTGGGACCATCCCCCGCTCAGCACGCTGCCTAAAGGGGTGCTGCGGCGGCAGTTGGTGCGCACTGAGGATCTCATCCGGCACGTGACGGGGATCCGGACGCCGATCATGCGCCCGCCGTACGGAGCCACCGACCAGAAGGTCGAGGCCGAGACGCGGCGCGAGGGCCTTTCGCAGATCCTCTGGTCGGTCGACACCCTCGACTGGCGCGACCGGAACTCGGAGAAGGTGCTGGCGCGGGCGTCGTCGGTCAAGCCCGGCGAGATCGTCCTGATGCACGACATTCACCCGACCACGGTCCAGGCCGTGCCCCGGTTGCTCAGCAAGCTCGACAGCAAGGGCTTCACCTATGTGACCGTCTCCGAGCTGCTGGGACGCCTCACACCAGGAAAGCGCTACGCCGACGGCCATTAGTGTTGGGGGCATGGGTTTCACCGGTTTCCCCGACGAGGCGTTCATCTTCTATGAAGGTCTCGAGGCCGACAACTCCAAGGCTTACTGGACGGCGCACAAAGCCACGTACGACGAGGCCGTGAAGGCGCCGATGCTGGCGCTGCTGGACGAGCTCGGCCCCGAGTTCGGGGAGGCGCACCTGTTCCGCCCCAACCGTGACATCCGCTTCTCCAAGGACAAGTCCCCCTACAAGACCCACCTCGGGGCGTATGTGCCGAGCGGCGTCGACGGCATCGGCTACTACGTGCAGGTCGGGGCCGACGGCCTCTATGTGGGCGGCGGCTGGTTCGCCCAGGGCGACCAGATCGTGCGCTATCGCGCCACGCTGGACGACGACGCCCAGGCGGATCAGTTGGACAAGATCCTCGAGTCGCTTCAGGAGGCGTTCAACATCGGCGGCCAGCGACTGAAGACCCGGCCGCAGGGTTATCCGGCCGATCATCCCCGCATCGAGCTGCTCAAATACAAGTCGCTTCACGCCGGGATCCGGTTCGAGCCGGAGCCGTGGGTGCACACGCCCGAGCCGGCGGCCCGCGTCCGCGACAGCTGGCGCGCGCTCGGCCCGCTCGTCGACTGGCTTCGCCGGAATCTCAGCTGATGACGGCCGTCGCCCTGGCGACGGCCTGCGCGTTGATCTTCGGGACCGCCGACTTCTTCGGAGGCCTGGCGACCCGCCGCTCACGCGTGCTCGCCGTCGTCGTCATCTCTCAGCTCGGCGGACTGCTGCTGGTCCTCGCCCTGCTTCCGCTGCTGCCCGGCCGGGCGAGCACCGCGGCCATGCTGTGGGGCATGGGCTCGGGCGTCGCCGGCGCGTTCGGGATCGTGCTGTTCTACCGCGGGCTCGCGGCGGGGACCATGTCGGTCGTGGCGCCCATCACGGCGGTCACGGCCATGGGCGTGCCGGTGCTGTTCGGGCTGGCTTCCGGAGAGCGGCCGTCGCCGACGGCGCTCGCGGGGGTCGGGCTTGGGCTGCTGGCGGTGTTCCTGGTCAGCAGGGAGCCAGGGGGAAGGGCGGGGAGAGCCACGTTCGGACCGGTGGCGGGGGCGCTGTTGTCGGGCGCCGGGTTCGGCGGGTTCTTCGTCATGCTCAAGCTCGCTCCGGATGACGCCGGGATGTGGCCGCTCGTCGGGGCGCGGATCGCGTCGATCGCGCTGGTCGCGGGGCTGGCGTTCGCGGTCCGGCGGAGCCTGCGTCCCACTCCGGGCAGCTGGCGGGTGACGCTCGCGGCCGGGGTGCTCGACATGGGCGCCAACGTGCTGTTCCTGCTGGCCGCCCAGCGCGGCATGCTGAGCCTGGTCGCCGTCCTGGTGTCGCTCTATCCGGCCAGCACTCTGCTGCTGGCCCGTTATGTGCTGGGCGAACGGCTCAGCACGGTCCAGGTGGTGGGGGTGGGTTGCGCGCTGGGCGCCATCGCGCTGATCGCCGGCTCATGAGCGGTTGTCATGACGTCAGGCGCTTGTTACGGTCGTCCCCGTGCTGCCCCTCTCCGGCGACGGGCCCCTCTCGCACATCGCAGTGCCGTACGGCTCCGCCGGTGGCTACCTGCGCTCTGTGCTGCCTGTGATCACCCGGCGGCTGGCGCGGGGAGGGCGCGTGCTGCTGGTCGCGCCCCGGCGCAATCTCGATCTGATCCGGCGGGAGCTGGGCGACGACTTCCGGCGGCTCGACAGCGGCGTCAGCGAGGAGTGGTACGGTCACCCGGCCCGCACCCTCGCCGCTTTCGTCGAATACGCCGAGGCGCGCCAGCCGGTGCTGATGATCGGCGAGCCGATCTGGGCCGACGAGCGGCACGAGCGTGAGTGGTCGAAGATCGAGGCGGTGGCCAACGTCGCGCTGGCCCGCTTCGAGTGCACGGCCCTGTGCGCCTACGACCGCCGGGAGACCAGGCCGCACGTGCTGGCCGACGTGCTGCGCACCCATCCCGACAGCATCGTCGACGGCGTCGCCTGGCCGTGCGACCACTATGAGCCGCCGGAAACGATCGAGTGGGACGACCCGCCCCTTCCCCACCCACCGGCCGACGCGAGCCGCGTCGGCTTCGACCCGGGCGACCCCGGCCCGATGCGGCGGTTCGTGGCGAGCCAGGCGAAGGCCGCCGGGCTGGCGCGCCACCGGGTGGCGTCACTGGTCATGGCGGCCACGGAGCTCGCGGTCATCGCGGCCGGGCAGGGCACGGTGGCCATGTGGAGCGAGGAGCGTGAGCTGGCGTGCGAGGTGACCCACCCCGGCGCCGAGTTCGACAAGCGGTTCGCCGGCTATCTGCCGGACGGTGACCGCGGCCTGTGGATCTGCCGTCAGCTGTGCGACTTCGCCGACATCCGGGCCGACCGTAGCCAGCTGAGGATGCGGCTTCGATGAGCGGAGTTCAGGCGGCGCGCGGCTCGGGGACGCGGACCACGCCCTCCTCCACGGCGTACTCCTCGAGCAGCGACCGCAGCTGGCGGCGCCCCCGGTGCAGGCGTGACATGACCGTGCCGATGGGCGTGCCCATCCGGTCGGCGATCTCCTTGTACGCGAAGCCCTCGACGTCGGCCAGGTAGACCGCGGTCCTGAAGTCTTCGGGCAGCGAGCGCAGGGCGTTCATCACGGCCGTGTCGGGCAGCTGGTCGAGGGCCTCCGCCTCGGCCGACCGAAGACCGGTCGACATGTGCGACTCCGCGGCGGCCAGCTGCCAGTCTTCGATCTCCTCGGCGGCCGACAGCTTCGGCGAGCGCTGCTTCTTGCGGTAGTCGTTGATGAAGTTGTTCGTCAGGATGCGGTGCAGCCACGCCTTGAGGTTGGTGCCCTCACGGAACTGGTGGTAGGACGTGAACGCCTTGGTCACCGTCTCTTGCACCAGGTCTTCGGCGTCGGCAGGGTTACGGGTGAGGCGCATGGCGGACGCGTAGAGCTGCCCGGTCACCGGAACGACGTCGCGTTCGAACCAGGCCTGCCGCTGCTCGTCGGTCATCGTGATCATGTCTTCCCCCCTACGGGCCACTCTCCCGCTCCCTGCCCACCTGGATGAGTCCATGCGGAGCACAGCGGGTCGTTCTTGTCCCATCGGCATCGTTGCAGGCGCTGCGTAAACGGCGCGTTAGCGTCCTGCCTGATCAGAGGGGGTCGAACGGTGCACTGGACCCAGCCGTGGCTGTCTCACACGGTGGCCGTACAAGTCTCATTATCATAACACTCGCAGGTCGTGCGGCCCTAAAGTGTGGCCAACGCCACTGACTACAGTGACGGGCATGAAACACGTGGACCGACACGACCCGGTCGGCCGCGCCTGGGTCGCCGACGCGATCCAAGCCGTAGAGGCCGACGCCAACCGCAGCTGCGACACCCATTTGCACGTGTTCCCCCTCCCCCCGCGCTGGGGGATCGATCTCTACTTGAAAGACGAGTCGGTACACCCAACTGGTTCACTCAAGCACCGTCTCGCCCGATCCCTGTTCCTGTACGGCCTGGCCAACGGCTGGATCGGCGCCACCACCACGATCATCGAGGCGTCCAGCGGGTCGACCGCGGTCAGCGAGGCGTATTTCGCCCGCCTGCTGGGCCTTCCGTTCATCGCGGTGATCCCGGCGACCACCTCCCCCGAGAAGCGGGAGATCATCGAGTTCTACGGCGGGAAGTGCCACCTGGTCGACGACCCAAAGAAGATCTACGAAGAGTCGGCCCGGCTCGCCGCCGAGACCGACGGCCACTTCATGGACCAGTTCACGTACGCGGAACGGGCCACCGACTGGCGCGGCAACAACAACATCGCCGAGAGCATCTACCAGCAGATGACCCTGGAGCGGCACCCCGAGCCCACCTGGATCGTGGTCGGCGCCGGCACGGGCGGGACGTCGGCCACGATCGGCCGCTACATCCGCTACCGGCGCCACGCCACCCGCCTCTGCGTGGCCGACCCGGAAGGCTCGGCGTTCTACCCGTCGTGGGTGCTGGGCGAGGACCAGCCGGCCCCCGGGTCGTCGATCGAGGGGATCGGCCGCCCGCGCGTCGAGCCGTCGTTCCTGCCGACCGTCATCGACCGGATGACCCAGGTGCCGGACGCCCTGTCGGTCGCCGCCATGCGCTGGGTGCGCGAGGTCACCCGGCGCGACGTGGGCGGCTCGACCGGCACCAACATCGCGGCGGCCGTGCAGATCATCAAGGAGATGCGCGACGGCGGCGTCCAGGGCAGCGTGGTGACCCTGATCTGCGACGGCGGCGAGCGCTACCGGCACACCTACTGCGACGACGCCTGGCTGGCCGCCAAAGGCATCGATATCGGGCCCCACCTCGGCCGCCTGCGCGCCTTCCTCAGCTCGTGATGCCCCGCCCCGGCACCGCGAGGCCCGTCTCGTAGGCGAGGACGACCGCCTGAACCCGGTCGCGCAGGTCGAGTTTGGCGAGGATCCGCGCCACGTGGGTCTTGACGGTCGCCTCGGAGAGCCGCAGCCGGGTGGCCAGCTCGGCGTTGGACAGCCCTTCGGCGAGCAGGGTCAGCACCTCCAGCTCGCGCGGGGTGAGCACGGACAGATCGCGGTGGAGGCGGCCACCGGGCTCGGGCGCGGGCCGGGCGAACCGCTCGACCAGCCGCCGCGTGATGGACGGCGCGAGCAGCGCGTCGCCGCACGAGATCAGCCGCACCGCGGCCACCAGCTGCTCGGGTGAGACGTCCTTCAGCAGGAAGCCGCTGGCCCCGGCCGACAGCGCGGCGTAGACGTAGCGATCGAGGTCATACGTGGTCAAGATGACCACACGGCAGGTCTGGCGCGGATCGGACAGGATGCGCCGGGTGGCCTCGATCCCATCCATCTCCGGCATCCTTATGTCCATCAGGACGAGGTCGGGGATGTGCTTGCGGGCCGCGGTCACGGCCTGCTCGCCGTCGGCCGCCTCGGCGACCACCTCGAACCCGGCGGCCGTGAGGATCATCGCGAAGCCGCCGCGCACGAGGGCCTGATCGTCGGCGATCACCACCCGCAACGGCGCCGGGGACGTCACGGCACCTCCACGGGCAGCTCGCGCGGGATCCGGGCCACCAGGCGGTAGCCGCCGCCCGGCCGGGGCCCGGCGTCCAGCACCCCGCCGTAAAGGGCCAGCCGCTCGGCGAGGCCCTGCAGGCCCCGGCCCGGTGGCCCGGCGAACCGAAGCCCCGGGCCGTCGTCCGACACGTCGATCGTGAGCCGGTCGTGCCCGTGGTCGATCCGCACCTCGGCGGACGCGCCACTGGCGTGTTTGACCACGTTGGTGAGGCCTTCCTGGACGATCCGGTAGGCGGCCAGGTCGAGGCCGGCGGGCAGCGCCTCGGGCGTACCCGTCACATCCAGCCCGACCCGGAGGCCCGCGCCGCGCAGCCGGTCGAGCAGCGCGGGCAGCCGCTCCAGCCCCGGCTGCGGCGCGAGGTCGAGCTCCAGGTCGTCGGTGACGGGCGCGATCAGGTCGAGCAGCCGCCGCAGCTCCGCCATCGTGTCGCGGCCGCTCGACTCGACCGCGAGCAGGGCGCGCCTGGCCTGCTCGGGATCCGAGCCGAGCACCTGCCGGGCCGCGCCGGCCTGCACGACGATCACGGACATGTTGTGGCTGACGACGTCGTGCAGTTCGCGGGCGATCCTGGCACGCTCGGCCGCGATGGCCCGGGCGGTCGCCGCTGCCTGCTCGCGCTCCAGCCGCAGCGCGCGGCTCTCCGACGCGCCGGCCCGCTCGCGCGCCGCCCGGATGACCATCCCGATCGCCACGATCGGAAGCAGCAACGCGTACGGCGTGGCCCACCCGGGAATCGGCGGCGACAGATCCGGGAAGGCAAGCCCGAGCACCACGGCCGAAAGCGTCAGGCTGCCGAGCGCCACCCCCGGATAGCGGCTGTAAACAGCGGCCGAGTAGGCGGCGAGGATGGCCGAGATGAAGCCGGTGGCGGTGAAGTCCTCGATCTGCATGCTCGCGAGCAGGATCACCCAATAAACGGTGGTCGGATAGACGCGGCGCAGCGCCAGCGGCAGGGTGGCCAGCGCGGCGAGCGCCACCTGATCGTTGACCAGCCCGCCGAACAGCACCAGCCCGACGGTGGTGTCGATCGAAAGCGCGAGCTTCGACGGGCGTGACGGCGGGTCTACCCTCAAGACGAACTCCCACATCTCCCGCGGCGCGCCACTCACCACGCCATCATGCGACGAGCCGGACCGGCACGCATCATCCCTGCTGCCCAATAGCCCTACATCCCGCGGATGACGCCGCCGTCCCGGTTGCGCACCGCGGCCGACGCGGCCCGGCCCGCCCGTTGGCGACGCTGGCCGCCATGACACCTCTCATCCAGCTCACCGCCGTCACCAAGCGGTACGACGCGGCCACCGCGCTTCGCGAGCTGACCTTCGAGGTCGGGGCGGGCGAGGCGGTCGCCGTGATGGGCGCGTCCGGCAGCGGCAAGTCGACGCTGCTCAACCTGGTCGCCGGGCTCGACCGGCCCACCTCGGGAACGGTCGCCGTCGACGGCGTCCAGGTGCACGCGCTCTCCGAGGCGGGCGCGGCGCGCTTCCGGCGGCAGCGGATCGGGATGATCTTCCAGTTCTTCAACCTGCTGGACGACCTCACCGTCCTTGACAACATCCTGCTGCCGTCCCGGCTGGGCGGGACACCGGCCGGACGCGCCGAGATCCGGGCCGCCGAACTGATGGCCGCGCTCCGGATCGACCGGCACGCCACGACCTATCCGGCGCGGCTGTCGGGCGGCGAGCGCCAGCGGGTGGCCATCGCCCGCGCCCTCATGAACCGGCCGGCGATCCTGCTGGCCGACGAGCCGACCGGCGCGCTCGACACGGCGACCGGCGAGGACGTGCTCGACCTGCTGCTCGACCTGAACCGGACCGGCCAGACGCTCATCCTCGTCACCCACGACCCGGCGCTCGCGGCCCGCTGCGCCCAGCGCGTGGTCACCCTCGTCGACGGCGCCGTCGCGGCCCCCGCGGGCGGAGTGGCGCGGTGACGGCCATCCTGGCCGGGGTGTCGCGGCGGCGGCTGACCGCGGTCGTGGTCGCGCTCGTGGTCCTCGCATCGGGGACCGCGTCCGTTCTTGGGCTGGGCCTGCTCGCGGCCTCCGACGCGCCGTTCGACCACGCGTTCGCACAGCAGTCGGGGGCGCATGCCGTGGCCGCCTTCGACCCTTCGAAGGTGCCGGCCACCGGATTGGCCATGCGGGGGGCGTCCGGACCTTTCCCGCAGGCGACCGTACGTCCGACGATCGACGGATTCAGGCTGTCGCCGATGACCGTGGTCGGGCGGGCCGACCCGCTCGGGCCGGTCGACAAGGTGAGCGTCGACGAGGGCCGCTGGGTCAGAGGGCCTGGGGAGATCGTGCTGAACCGGGAGTTCGCCGGGCCGCGGCTCGCGGGGGCGACGCTCACGGTCGACGGCAGGCCGCTGCGGGTCGTGGGTGTCGCCTACTCGGTCAGCCGCACGGCCGACGCCTGGGTGTCGCCGCAGGACCTGCCGCACCCGCAGAGCCTGCAGATGCTCTATCGGTTCGCCCAGGCGGCCACGGAGGACCAGGTCCGCGCCGGGATGATCGCCGTCACGCGGGGGCTGCCGACGGGCGCGTTGATCGGGTCGCGGTCGTATCTGTCGGTACGGCTGTCGGCCAACGGGGCCATCGCGCCGATCGTGCCGTTCCTGGTGGCGTTCGCCGTGCTGGGTGTCGTGATGTCCGTGCTGATCGTGGTAAACGTGGTCAGCGGCAGCGTCGTCGCCGGATATTTCAGGATTGGGATGCTGAAATCGCTGGGGTTCACGCCTGGGCAGGTGGTCGCCGCGCACGTCGTACAGGTCCTCTTACCGGCCGCGCTGGGGGTCACGCTCGGGGCGCTGCTCGGCAACCTGCTGTCGGTCCCGCTCCTTGAGGACGCCGCGCAGGTGTACGGCACCGGCGCGCTGACCGTCGCCCCTTGGATCGACGTGGTCGTTCCGGCGGGGCTGCTGACCCTGGTCGCCCTCGCGGCCCTGGTTCCGGCCCTGCGAGCCGGACGGCTGAGCGCCATCGAGGCGATCACCACGGGCCGGGCGCCGCGCGCCGAGCACGGCCGGGCGGCGCAGCGGCTGCTGGGCGGGCTTCGCCTGCCGCGTGCGGTGACACTGGGGCTGGCCCGGCCGTTCGCCCGTCCGGCGCGCGCCGCGACGATGCTGGCCGCCGTGCTGTTCGGGGCGACCACGATCACGTTCGCGCTCGGCCTCGGGTCGTCGCTCTACCTGATCGAGGACGCCCTGCTGCACGACCGCAGCGCCCCCTTGGAGGTCGCCATGATGCGGGGGCCGGACGCCGTGCCGTACGACGGCTCGCTTCTCAAGACGATCAAGGACCAGCCGGGGACCGCTCACGTGGTCGGGATCGACCGGCGCGACGTCACGATTCCCGGGCTCAGCGGCTCGCTCCCGATGACCGTCTTCGACGGGGACGTCTCCTGGACCGGCCGGCAGCTGATCAGCGGCCGCTGGTTCCGCACCCCTGACGAGGTCGTCGTCCCCACCGGCCTGCTGAACTCCATGGCCCTGTCGGTCGGAGACAGCACGGCCCTGGAACAGGACGGCGCCCGGCGGACGGTCCACATCGTCGGCGAGATCTTCGAGACCGACGACGCCGGCCTCCAGGTCTTCGCCCTCGACCCGGCCGCCACCGCCACCCGCTACGAAGTGGCCCTCACCCCGGGAACCGACCTGGAAACCTACCGGAACACCCTCCAGACGGCGCTCCAGGGCCGGCCGATCGACGTGTCCCTCAACGACGAGAACGGGCGGCGTCTCTTCTCGATCCTGCTCGGCATGATCAGCACGCTGACCGTGCTGCTGGCCGTCGTGGCCGGTCTCGGCGTCTTCAACGCGGTCGTGCTCGACACCCGCGAACGCGTGCACGACCTCGGCGTGCTGAAGGCCATCGGGATGGAGCCGCGCCAGACCATCGCCATGGTCATCGCGGGCGTCGCCGGGCTCGGCCTGCTCGCCGGCCTGGTCGCGCTGCCCGCGGGGCTCGCTCTGCACCGCTGGATACTGCCCGTCATGGCCGCGGCCGCCGGCACCGGCCTCCCCCCAGGCGACCTCGACGTCTACACCTGGGACCGCCTGACCATCCTTGCCGCCTCCGGCCTGACCATCGCCATCCTCGGCGCCCTCATCCCCGCCACCTGGGCCGCCCGAACCCACCCCGCCCCCGCCCTCCGCACCGAATAAATCGCAGGAAGGGAGGTTAGAGGGTGGTGAGGGCGTGGCGGATGTCGTCGTCGTCGGGGTCGAGTTGGGCTGCGCGTTCGAGGTCGAGGCGGGCCATACGGTGGCGGCCCAGGTCCCGGAGGGCGAGGGCACGGTTGAAGCGGAAGGCGGCCGTCTCCTCAAGTTCCAGGGCCCTGGTCAGGTCGGCCACCGCGGCCTCCAAATCCCCTGTGGCGTACATGAACATGCCCCGGCTTGCCCACACCACGGCCGTCGACGGGTCGTGCTCCAGCGCCGCCTCGAACGCCTTGCGCGCCTCCGCGTGCCGCCCCTCGGCCTCCTCCACCTGCCCGAGCACGCACAGCAGATAGGCGTTGCGCGGATCGAGGGCGAGGCCCGCCTGGCAGTCGAGACGGGCCTTGCCGTACTCCTCGAACCGCACCCACAGCCCCGCGCGATTGGAGTAGGCGTCAGCGAAATCGGGATCGAGCTCCAGCGCGTGGTCGAGATCCTCCAGCGCGCTCTTGTGCTCCCCGGCGCGGAACCGGACCTCGGCCCGGTTGTAGTAGGGCTCGGGGAACGGGAGCCCGGCGCGCATGGCGTCCTCGTAGTCGGCCACCGCCTCCTCGTCGCGGCCCAGCCGGAAGAGCAGGTTGCCCCGGTCGATGTAATGGTCGGGATAGCCGGGATCGGCCTCGATCGCCGCGCCGAAGTCGGCCAGCGCGCTCTCGAAGTCGCCCAGCTGGGCCGACAGATGCGCGCGGTTGACCCGCAGGATCAGCCGGTGAATGGGGTGCTCCCACGGCCCCAGGTCGGCGTCGGCCAGGTCGATGGCCTCCTGCACGAGCCGCGCCGCCTCCTCGAGCCGCCCTCGCCGCAGCTCGATCAGCGCCTTGCCGTTCAGGTCGAAGCCCAGGTGGAACGCGCGCCGCCGCGGGTCGGGCAGCAGCGAGGTGATCGCGATGGCCTCGTTGATCCAGGCCAGCGCCTCCTCCAGATTCCGCATGGCCGGATCGTGGTGCCGCGTCAGCAGCATCGCCGTCGCGTACGCCGCGGTGGCCCGGTTGCGCGGATCGGCGCTGCGCCGCCGCCCCTCGTCGTAGAGGGCGCGGGCGGCGTCCTCACGCCCGGTCGCGGCCAGCGCGTTCCCCGTGCGGTGCACCACGCGCCACCACGCGGCCTCGTCGGCGTCGGGGTCGGCCAGCAGCAGCGCCCGCTCCCCCAGCTCGGCCGCTGCGTGGTGGAAGCCCTCGGTCACGCACTCCTCGAGCGCGTCCATCAGCGCCGCGAGCGCCAGCTCGGGATGCTCGCCGCGCTCACGGTGATAGGCGATCGCGCCTCGCCGGGGCCGCGCCCGCCCGCCGCGCTCCAGCTCGGCCGCGAGCGCGTCGTGCTCCTCCGGCGTCATCGGCTCGTACGGCCCGGCCGCCTCGGGCACGATCGTGAGCATGGGCGCCCCGACGCGGCGGCGCAGGACCGCCAGGAACTCCCGGTCCGTGTGATCGGCTTCGCCGAGGTCGGTCACGTACAAGGTCAACGGCCCGGCCGAGACCAGGTGGTCGCGGACGAACTCGGCGAGGCCGTTGGCGATCCGCAGGGTGCGCCGCGCGGCCGGGATCAGGATCCGCTCGGCCGCCGGGAGCCGGGCCGCCACCGACTCGGGACGGCGTACGGGAACGTCCAGATCGGGCGCGACGGCCCGGATCTCGATGTCGTGCGCGGCGATGAGCGCGTCGTCCGCGTCCGGCGCGAGCGCCTCTATCAGCGCCTCTATCAGGGTGGCCGCAACGGCGTATGGACCCTGCGTCCGCCGGTCGGCATTGACCCGCAGTTCCACCCAATCCCCCTATGAATTCGCAAGAGCCTCTTATATCAACATGAGGGGGAAGACATCACAAGGCTTCCGACGGTAATTCATATTTCCTCTTAAATACAGAAAAGCGTTCCCCATACGGAGAACGCTTTTCGGTACTTGTAACTTCAACCACCCAGCAGGGCGTCCACGAAAACCTCGGGGTCGAAAGGCGCCAGGTCATCGGGGCCCTCGCCGAGTCCGACGAGTTTCACCGGTACGCCGAGCTCACGCTGCACCGAGATCACGATGCCCCCCTTGGCCGTGCCGTCCAGCTTGGTCAGCGCGATGCCTGTGATATTCACCACTTCGGCGAACACCTGCGCCTGACGCATGCCGTTCTGGCCGGTCGTCGCGTCGAGCACGAGCAACACCTCGTCGACCGTGGCCTTTTTCTCGATCACTCGTTTGACCTTGCCGAGTTCGTCCATCAAGCCGGTCTTGGTGTGCAGGCGGCCGGCCGTGTCGACGATGACCACGTCGACCTTCTCCGCCATGCCGCGGGCGACCGCGTCGAACGCGACCGACGCCGGGTCGCCCCCCTCCGGGCCGCGCACGGTGTCGGCACCGACCCGCTCCCCCCAGGTCTGCAGCTGGTCGGCGGCGGCCGCGCGGAAGGTGTCGGCCGCGCCCAGCAGCACCCGCTGCCCGTCGCCGACCAGCGCCCGGGCGAGCTTGCCCGTGGTCGTGGTCTTGCCGGTGCCGTTGACGCCCACCACGAGCACCACGGCGGGCCGCTCGCCGTGCGGCTTGACGTGCAGCGTGCGGTCGAGCTCGGGAGCGATCTGCTTGAGCAGCTCCTCACGGAGCAGCGCGCGCGCCTCGGCGGGGGTGCGCGTGCCCAGCACCTTCACCTTGGTCCGCAGTTCCTCGACCATGGCACGGGTCGGCCCGACGCCCACGTCGGCCGTGATCAGCCGCTCCTCGATCTCGTCCCACACGTCGTCGTCGAGCCGGTCGCGCGACAGCAGCTCGAGCAGCCCCTTGCCGAACGCGCCCTGCGAGCGGGCCAGGCGGGCGCGCAGCCGCACCATCCGGCCGGCCGACGGCGGCGGAACCTCGACCTCGGGAGCCTTGATCAGCTCTTCGGCCGGTGGGACCGGAGGAGGCAGCGTGGTCGTCGCCGCCCCCGCCTCCTCGGACTCGCCGGCGGCCCCCGGCTGATCGGAAAGCGGCCGCTCGGCCGGCGGCGCGGGTGGGAGATCCTTCGCCTTCGGCCGGAAATAGTAGAACAGGCCCCCCGCCGCCAGTAGCGCGACGAGGACCACGATCACGATGATGCCGAGGTAGTCGCTCACAGTTAGTCAGTTTCCCAGACAGGTCGGGGTGGTCGGATCAGGCGTGCGTTCGAGGGAGCAAAATGCCCGTAACACCGCGCGCCGAACGTCTTAGACGTGTTCCCTGAGCCGCTGGCTGACGACCTGGGTGACGCCGTCGCCGCGCATCGACACGCCGTAGAGCGCGTCGGCGACCTCCATGGTCCGCTTCTGGTGCGTGATGACGATCAGCTGCGAGCTCTGGCGCAGCTCCTCGAAGAGGGTCAGCAGCCGCTGCGTGTTGGTGTCGTCGAGCGCCGCCTCGACCTCGTCCATGACGTAGAACGGCGACGGGCGCGCCTTGAAGATCGCGATGAGGAACGCCACGGCGGTCAGCGAACGCTCGCCGCCCGACAGCAGCGACAGCCGCTTCACCTTCTTGCCCGGGGGGCGGGCCTCCACCTCGACGCCCGTCGTCAGCATGTCGTTGGGGTCGGTGAGCATCAGCCGGCCCTCGCCGCCGGGGAAGACGCGCTCGAAGATCTGCCCGAACTCGCGCGCCACATCCTCGTAGGCCGCGGTGAACACCTGCTCGACCCGGTCGTCGACCTCCTTGACAACCAGGAGCAGGTCCTTGCGGGTCTTCTTCAGATCCTCCAGCTGCGAGTTGAGGAAGGCGTGCCGCTCCTCCAGCGCCGCGAACTCCTCCAGCGCCAGCGGGTTGACCTTGCCGAGCTGGGTCATCTGCCGGTCGGCCGCCCTGGCCCGCTTCTCCTGCTCCTCGCGGACGTACGGCACCGGCGGATCGCCGGGAACCGGGACGTCCGGGCCGTATTCGGCGATGAGCGTGTCGACCTCGACCGCGTACTCCTCGAAGGCGCGTTCCTCGAGCTGCTCCAGCCGCATCCGCTGCTCGGTGCGGGCCATTTCGCTGCCGTGCACCCGGTTGACCAGCTTGTCGAGCTCGCCGCTCAGCTCGCGCACCCGGGCGCGGACCGTCTTCAGCTCGGCGTCGATCTCGCCGCGCGCCCGCTCGGCCTGGTCGCGCTCCCCGGCCGCGCGGGCCAGGGATCGCTCCAGCGTGACCAGCGCCCTGCGGGTCATGCGGGCGACGGACGCGGCCGTCGCGGCCTGCCGCCGGCGCCGCTCGCGTTGCTCGGCCGCGCTGGCCCGGTCGTCGCGCTCCCGCTGGGCCGCGCGCAGCAGGCCGTCGGCCCGGCCCGCGATGCCACGGACCCGCTCCTCCGAGGTCCGTACGGCCAGCCTGGCCTCGACCTCGCCCTGCCGCGCCGCCTGCGTCGCGGTGGCGAGCCCGTCGCGCGCCTCGGTGGTCGGCTCGGCCTCCAGCTCGCCCGCGTATTCGGCCTCGGCGAACCGCTCCTCCAGCTCCAGCACGCCCGCCTGGGCGACCTGCTTGGCCTCCTCGGCGTCCCGTACGGCTGTCGCGAGACGGGCGGCCTCCTGCCGGGCCGCGGTGACCGCCGCCTCCAGACGGGCCAGCTGTTTGGCCTCCTGAGCCGCCTTCTGGTCGGCGTCACGCTGGCGGCCACGGATCCGGTCAAGACCGGCCTGGGCCGCGTTGAGACCGTTTTGGGCGGTGTTCACGGCCCCGTGCGCGGCGCCGGCGGCGGCCTGCGCCTCGGCGACCCGGGCCTGGGCCGCCTCGACCGTCTCCTGAGCCATGCGCTCGGCGTCGAAGGCGGCCTCCAGGGCCGCCGCGCCTTCCTCGGCGGCCGTCCGCGCCGCGTCGAGGTCGGCGGACGCGCGCTCCAGCGCGGCCCGCACCTCCCACGTCGACCCGCCGGACCCGCCCGATCCCGTCAGCGTGCCGAACAGCCCGCCGCTCTCGGCGCCGAAACGCGCGCTCAGCTCGGGCCGCTCACGCGTCACCCGGGCCGCCGTCTCGGCGTCCTTGGCCAGCACGACCGGGCGGTCGGGGGCCGGAAGAAGGCCGGTGACCCATTCGACGTCGCCGCGCGACAGGCTCATGTCGAGGGCTTCCAGGCGGGCCTGCAGGGCCGTGACGGCCCGCTGGGCCTCCTGGTCGGCGGACCTCGCCGTGCCCACGGCGGACTTGGCGGCGGCGAGCTCGGCCGCCGGCCCGGCGACCGCGGACTCGGCCTCCTCGACCGCGGCGGCGGCCTGGCCGGCCACGTCGCGGGCCGCGTCCACGGCGGCCCGGGCCACGTCGATCTCGAGCTGCGCGGCGGCGAGGTCGGCCACGAGCTGGGGGTCGGCCTCGGGCCGGCCGTCTTCGCGGGCGTCGAGCTCGGCCTGGGCCTCCTCGGCGCGGCCTTCGGCGTCGGCGAGGGCCTTGGCGAGCCGCCCGATCTCCTCGTCGGCGGCGCGCGCCCGGCTTCGCGCGGAGTCGACCTGGCCGCGCAGCCGGGCCAAGCCCTCACGCCGGTCGGCGGCGGCGCGGGCGGCGGCGGCCAGCCGGCGCTCCTCCTCGGCCTGCGCGTCTTCGGCGGCCGTGCGCCGCTCGACGGCCTCGGCCAGCCGCTCCTGCGTCTCGGCCAGCTCCTCGCGGAGCACCCGCTCTTGTTCGCGGACCTCGGCGGCCTCGCGCTCGAAATCCTCGGGATCGCGCCCCCGGCGCTCGATGGCGGCCGCGTCGGCCGCGTGGCGCTCGCGTTCGGCCGCCAGGCTCTCCACCCCGCGCAGCCGCTCCCGGAGCGCCGACAGCCGGTAGAACGTCTCCTGCGCGGCCGTCAGGCGCGGCTGGGCGGCCCCTTCGGCCGTCTCCAGCTCGGTCTCCCGCCGCTGGCCCTCGCTCAGCTCGGCTTCGACCTGAGCCCGGCGGGCGACGACGGCCGCCTCGTCGGCGGTCTCGCGCTCCAGCTGGGCGCGGAGCTGGATGATGTCGTCGGCCAGCAGCCGCAAGCGGGCGTCGCGCAGGTCGGCCTGGATGACGGCGGCCTTGCGGGCGATCTCGGCCTGCCGGCCGAGCGGCTTCAGCTGGCGGCGCAGCTCGGTCGCGAGGTCTTGCACCCGCGTCAGGTTGGCCTGCATGGCGTCGAGCTTGCGCAGCGCCTTCTCTTTACGCTTGCGGTGTTTCAGGACGCCCGCGGCCTCTTCGATGAAGGCGCGGCGCTCCTCGGGGCCGGCGTGAAGGACCGTGTCGAGCTGCCCCTGGCCGACGATGACGTGCATCTCGCGGCCGATGCCGGAGTCGGACAGCAGCTCCTGGATGTCGAGCAGGCGGCAGGTGTCACCGTTGATCGCGTATTCGCTCTGGCCGGAACGGAACATCAGCCGGCTGATCGTGACCTCGGTGTAGTCGATCGGGAGCGCGCCGTCGGAGTTGTCGATCGTCAGCGTGACCTCGGCGCGGCCGAGTGGCGGGCGTGAGGAGGTGCCCGCGAAGATGACGTCTTCCATTTTTCCGCCGCGCAGCGACTTGGCGCTGTGCTCGCCCATGACCCAGGCGAGGGCGTCGACGACGTTGGACTTGCCCGAGCCGTTGGGGCCGACCACGCAGGTGATGCCCGGCTCGAACTTCAGGCTGGTCGCGGAGGCGAAGGACTTGAAACCGCGCAGAGTCAAGCTCTTGAGGTACAAACCCTATGCCCCCTCCCTGGTCATCGGGACAGACTACCTCTATGGTGGCGCACCAAACGCGCAAACGCCGTTCGGCGCCTTGGGCGTCGAACGGCGTTTGGGATCACGTGCTATTCAACGATCTCGCGGCTCATTGCCGAAAGACGATGATGTCGTGACATATCGCTGTGACATGACGAGGGACGCCTCGTGAGGCGCCCCCTGACGGCGATCTTCAAGTTGTCCCCGTCTCCGGGGTCGTGCCCGACCTCTCAGGTGAGGGCCGGCTCGCGATCCTGCAGATGGACCAGGTCCTCGTCACGAGCCTGCGCAAGCGCGTCGTTCTGGGCCTGGAGCCGGGTGAGTTCTGCCTCGAGATCACGGACACGCTGCTGAAGGCGGCGCATTTCCGAGATCATGCGAGGGTCAGGACCGCCGACGTGGCCGAGTAGAGCCTTCGCCATGGTTAAGGGTCCTCCACGCTGAGTGACCAGACTGGTTCGCGCACTTCATACCGCGGGAGGGGTGCGCGTGGTTCCTCTCAAGAGTCGCACCGCCTGCGGAGACGGTCAAGTTGAACGCTCCGCGTCGCTGTATCGGTGGGCACTCTCGACATGTAAATATACCTCATTTGGGGGGTTTAAGGGAAGGGCTACCTCTCCACAAAGCCGACCAAATCCCCCTTTGGTTCGGTCCAACGTTCGGCAATGCCCATGACCTGGCCCGGAGTCCCGCCGCCGTGCAATAGACCAAGCAATTGCTCACAAGATTCCCGTGGACCTTCGGCCACCACCTCAACCCTGCCGTCGGACAGGTTGGCGGCCCACCCGGAGACGCCAAGCTCCAGCGCACGGGCCCTGACCCACCACCGGAAGCCCACCCCCTGGACCCTCCCGCGCACCCAGGCGGTGAGCCTTACCATCGGGCGTTCCGGGGGCGAGGTTGACATTTCGGACAGCTATAGGACGACCGATTCATGAACGCCTCGCGGCGGATAGGCGTGCCGCAGCGGGGACACGGCTCATCGCGCCGGCCGTAGACGGCCAGCGAACGATCGAAGTAGCCGCTCTCCCCGTTGACGTTCACGTAGAGGCTGTCGAAGGACGTGCCGCCCTGACCGAGCGCCTCGGTCATGACCTCGCGCGCCCCCGCCAGCACGTCGGCGATCTTGGGTCTGCTCAGCGTCTCGGTCGGCCGCGCCCAGTGCAGGCGGGCCCGCCACAGCGCCTCATCGGCGTAAATGTTGCCCACGCCGCTGATCAGGGATTGGTCGAGCAATGCCCGTTTTATTCCCGTACGGCGTTTGCGGATCCGGTCAGCGAAAATTGCGGCGTCGAAGACCGGCTCAAAGGGATCAGGAGCGATATGCGCGATCACCTTCGGGACGTTTCCCGCCATCGGCGTGACCAGGACATGGCCGAACGTCCGCTGATCGACGAAGCGTACGTCAGGACCACCGTCAGTGAACGCGAGCCGCACTCGGAGATGCTTTTCTGCCGGTGACTCCGGAGGGACGACCAGCAGCTGACCGCTCATCCCGAGATGCGCCAGGAGCGCGTCATCGCCGTCCGAAAGCGGCAACCACAGATATTTGCCGCGCCGCTCGGCCGACCGGATCGCACGACCCTTCAGCTGATCGGCGAGCAGACCCTCGTTGCGGCGGACGGCGCGCGGATGCAGCACCTCGGCCTCGGCGATGGTCCGCCCGGCCACCCAGCGCACCAGCCCGCGCCGCACCACCTCTACCTCAGGCAGCTCCGGCATCGGGTCAGGCCGCGCCTTCGCGGCGGTCGCGGATGGTCCGGATCGCCGTCCAGGCCGCCTCGGCCGCCTGCTGCTCGGCTTCCTTCTTGCTCCGCCCGGCGCCCTTGCCGTAGTCCTGCCCGCCGACCCGGACGGTCGCGGTGAAGGACTTGGCGTGATCGGGACCGCTCTCCTCGACCTGGTATTCGGGGACGCCGAGCATCTCCGAGGCCGTGAGCTCCTGCAGCGAGGTCTTCCAGTCGAGCCCGGCGCCGAGCGAGGCCGACCGGGTGATCAGCGGATCGAACAGCACGTGGACGACCCGGAACGCCTCGTCGAGGCCCTTGTCGACGTAGACCGTGCCGATCAGGGCCTCGAGGGTGTCGGCCAGGATCGACGACTTGTCGCGCCCGCCCGTGCCCTCCTCGCCCCGGCCGAGCCGCAGATAGCGGCCCAGGTCGAGGGTGCGCGCCACGTCGGCGAGCGCCCGCATGTTGACCACCGCGGCCCGGAGTTTGGCCAGCTGCCCCTCGGGCAGGTCAGGATGGCCGCGGTAGAGCGTGTCGGTGACCACCAGGCCGAGCACCGAGTCGCCCAGGAACTCCAGGCGCTCGTTGGTCGGCAGGCCACCGTTCTCGTACGCGTACGAGCGGTGCGTCAGGGCCCGCTCGAGGATCGAATCGTCAAGACGCACGTCGATCACGCGCGCCAGCTCATCCCTGGCGACCTCTACGGCCACCGGCTTCGGGGCGGCTGCACCCACAACTGCCTCCCAGTCTCACGCATCTGTCATGCATGGCGATGCGAACACGGTGGCAACGTGGTCGTGGATGCCCGAAGACGTGGTGGGCGCCGGGTCGATCCCATCGCTGGATCCGGCGTCCACCACGGCCGCGGGCGGGCCGCCACCGCACGCGCTTGTGAAAGCAAGGTAGCGCCGGGCGAGTCATTTGACGACCCGCACCGGCGCTTGACTATGCTTGCGCGCCGATCAGGACGACGGCTCGATCACCTGACGACGGTTGTAGGTGCCGCAGGTCGGGCAGGCCACGTGCGGGCGCTTCGGCGAGCGGCACTGCGGGCAGCTCACGAGCGCGACCGCGCTGGTCTTCCACTGGGACCTGCGGGCGCGCGTGTTGCTCCGCGACATTCTCCGCTTGGGAACGGCCACGTCAGGCCTCCTGATCGTCTTCTTCGTCGTTTACCACTGCCAGGCCTTGCAGAGCAGCCCAACGGGGATCGGTCTGCTCGTGCCGATGATCGGGGCCGGCTTCCGCCAGCTTCACCCCGCACTCCGTGCAGAGACCGGGGCAGTCATCACTGCACACCGGACTCAGCGGCAGTGCGAGCACCACCGCGTCGCGGAACACCGGCTCGAGATCGAACAATTCGCCGTCGAGGAGCGAATCGTCCTCTCCGGCTTCCTCCGCCTCGTAGAAGAAGAGCTCCTGGAAGTCGACCTCGATGTCCGAGGTGACCGGATCCAGGCAGCGGGAGCACTCTCCGGAGAGAGGCGCCGTCGCCGTGCCCGTGGCGAGCACGCCTTCCACCACCGCTTCGAGCCGGAAATCCAGCTCGACATCGGCGTCCTTTGGAACGCCGATCATGCCGACCGCGAGATCCGCCGGAGCCGGGAGAGTCAGGGACAGCTTCCGCATCGACCCTGGCCGCCTGCCCAGGTCGTGAGTTGAGATCACCCAAGGGGCGCGGGGGTCGAGGTGCGGAATCATGCTGCTCTCGCTAGGCATGGCGAATCAACGCCGTCGTACAAGGCCGAGAAGCAAGAATACCAGTATTCAGCCGTGGAGCCGTTCGAGCAGAAGCTGATGGACGAGATCGGGCACCAGCCCGGCCACGTCGCCGCCGTACCGCGCGATCTCCTTCACGCGGCTCGACGACAGGAACGAATACTCCGGGTTGGTCGGCATGAACAGCGTCTCCACGCCCGACATGCGGTAGTTGAGCTGGGCCATCTGCAGCTCGTAGTCGAAGTCGCTGACCACGCGGATGCCCTTGACGATGGCCGGGATGCCCTGCTGCCGGCAGAAGTCGACCAGCAGGCCGTGGAACTTCTCCACCCGCACGTTGCCGTACTCCTTGGTCACCGTCTGCAGGATGTCGATCCGCTCCTCGACGGTGAACAGGCTCTTCTTCTCGACGTTGATCAGGACGGCGACGACGACCTCGTCGTACAGCCGGGCGCACCGTCCGACGATGTCCAGATGCCCGTTGGTGACGGGGTCGAAGGACCCCGGACAGACCACTCGACGCAAGGCGCACCCCTTCTTCAGACGGTCAGGCGCGACCGTACCAAACGGACGCTTCGCCGTAACGCCGGACCCTGTCCTCCTCGAAACCGTCCGGCCACACCAGATCCTTGCCCCGAGATTCGCGCTCTATGGCGACCAGCGCGCCACCGGCGAGCCAGCCGTTGTCGCGCAGCGCCTCCAGCACGCCCGTCACCGCGTCGTCCCCCAGCGCGTACGGAGGGTCGGCGAACACGAAGTCGTACGGTTCGGGACACGGCCGGCCCACGACACGCTCGACCTTGTCGGCGATCACCTCGGCACCGGGCAGGCCGAGGGCGGCCACGTTCGCCTTGATCGTCCGAACGGCCCTGGCGTCCGACTCGACGAGCAGGGCGTGCGGCGCGCCGCGGCTCAGCGCCTCGAGACCCACGGCGCCCGACCCCGCGTAGAGGTCGAGGGTCCTGCCAGGGTCGCCCAGCACCGACCCGACCGTGGCGAAAAGCCCTTCCCTGGCGCGGTCGCTGGTCGGACGGGTGCCGCGCCCCGGCGGCACCGCAAGCCGCCTGCCGCCTGCCAATCCCGCGATCACTCGTGTCACAGGTCGATTCTCGCAGGTCAAGAGTGCGTAAGAGGTGGCGACGAATAGGTAAGGGTAGTTCCGTTCGGACCTGACTACCCGCAAGATGGGTCTGCGGCCTTCAGGTGACCCAGGGGAAGGCCGGCCGATGTGATCGTGAGCCCTTCCGCACATCGGCGCCCTCGGCACCTGACCCGAGGGTGGGCCCGGCCTAAGGACGGCATTCGGGGGGAGGCCGTCCTGCGGCTGGGCCCTGGGTCACATCTCTTCCTCCCCCAACCGGCCCTTTCCTCAGGTCTTCTCGAGATAGTCGGCGCGGTCATCGGCGATCAGAGCGTCCACTTCGGCACGCAGAGCCGGATGGGCGGCCAGCTCGGGATCGGCGGCCAGGACGGCGGCCGCCTCTTCACGCGCCGCCTCGATCACATCTTCGTCGCGCAGCAGCTGCAGCATCTTGAGCGACGACTGGCGGCCCGACTGGGCCACGCCCAGCACGTCGCCCTCGCGCCGCTGCTCCAGGTCGACCTTGGACAGCTCGAATCCGTCGAGCGTCTCGGCCACCGAATCGAGCCGCGCCCGAGTCGGGGTGTCCGGCACAGACTCGGTCACCAGCAGGCACAGCCCCGGCAGGCCGCCGCGGCCCACCCGGCCGCGCAGCTGGTGCAGCTGTGACACGCCGAAGCGGTCGGCGTCCATGATGACCATGACCGAGGCGTTGGGCACGTCGACGCCCACCTCGATGACCGTGGTCGCGACGAGCACGTCGACCTCGCCCCGGGCGAAGGCGCGCATGATCGCGTCCTTCTCCTCCGGTGGCAGCTTGCCGTGCAGCACGCGCAGCCTGAGCCCCTGCAAGGGGCCTTCGGCGAGCATCTCGGCGACGTCGAGCACGGCCAGCGGCGGACGGCGCTCGTCCTCCTTGGCGAGATCGCCCTTCGTCAGATCGCCCTCGTCGCCCTCCTGGTCGCCGATCCGGGGGCAGACCACATACGCCTGGCGGCCGAGGCCGATCTCCTCCCGGATGCGCTCCCAGGTGCGCTCGAGGTAGTGGGGCTTCTCGGCGGCCGGTACGACATGCGAGGTGATCGGCGCGCGGCCGGACGGCAGCTGCGCCAGGGTGGAGACCTCCAGATCGCCGAAGACGGTCATGGCGACCGTACGAGGAATGGGTGTGGCCGTCATGACCAGCACATGCGGGCGGCCGCCCGCCGACTTGGCGCGCAACGCGTCGCGCTGCTCGACGCCGAAGCGGTGCTGCTCGTCGACGACGACCAGGCCGAGGTCGGCGAACTGGACCTTCTCCTGCAGCAGGGCGTGGGTGCCGACCACGATCCCGGCCTGGCCCGAGGCGGCGTCGAGCAGGTTGGAGCGCTTGGCCGCGGCGCCCATCGAGCCGGTGAGCAGGGCGACGCCGGTGCCGCCGAGCATGCCGCCGCCCGCGAGGTCGCCCAGCATCGCCGTGATGGACCGGTGGTGCTGCTGGGCCAGCACCTCGGTCGGTGCCAGCAGGGCCGCCTGCCCACCCGCGTCGACCACCTGCAGCATCGCGCGGAGGGCGACCACGGTCTTGCCCGCCCCGACCTCGCCCTGGAGCAGCCGATGCATGGGATGAGGTTCGGCCAGGTCGCCGGCGATCTCCGCGCCCACCTCGCGCTGGCCTTCGGTGAGCTGGAACGGCAAGCGGCCGTCGAAGTCGCCGAGAATGCCGCCCGCGCGTGGCGGCCGGGGCGTGGCCGGCAGCGCCGACGCCGCCATCCGCCGCTGGACCAGCACGGCCTGCAGCACGAACGCCTCGTCGAACTTGAGCCGCTTCCTGGCTCGCTGGACGTCGCCCATGTCGCGAGGGCGGTGGATCAGCGTCAGGGCCTCGCTGAGGCCGATCAGCCCCTGCCTGCTCCTGATCTCGGGCGGCAGCGGGTCGTCGAGGCTGAGCACGTCGAGGACGGTCCGCACGGCCCGGCGGATCTTCCAGGTGGCCAGGCCCTGCGCGGACGGATAGATCGGCACGGGCGCGGACGCGAACTCCTCGGCGCTCTCCTCCTCGTCGGTCGCGTAGTCGGGATGGTTCAGCCCGACACGGCGGGTGCGGCCGCCGGGGAACACGTTGACCTTGCCGGAGAACATCGCCTCCGTGCCCGGCAGCAGCCGCTGCTCGGCCTGGTAGGCGCCCTTGCCGAAGAAGGCGAGGTGCAGCTCGTCACGGCCGTCGGTCACCTTGACGTCGAGCCAGGTGCCCTGCCGGTTCTTCATGGGGCGGCGCTGCACCGAGGCGACCCGCCCGGTCACGGTGACGTGGTCGTCGTGGCACAGCGAGGCGATCGGCGTCAGCTCGCCGCGCTCGGCGTAGCGCCGGGGGTAGTGCCGCAGCAGCTCGCCTACGGTGGCCAACCCGAGCGAGCTCTCCAAAGGCGCGGCCGACCGCTCCCCCAGCACGCGCTTCAACGGCTCGTCGAACCTCGTCACGGTGTCCAGTTCTACCGCCAGACGGCGACACAATTCATGCGACGCCTCATTCCACACCGAGGAGAAGCGGATATCCCCCCTGCCCGCCCGCGTAGACCTCGACGGACAGGTCAGGCCGAGTCGCCTCCAAATGGCCGCGTACGGCTCCCGCCAAGGCCTCGCCCGGCTCGGCCCCCGACACCAGCGTCACAAGCTCGGAGCTCGAGGAGAGCATGGCGTCGGCGACCCGGAGCGCCACCTCCTCCAAGGAGCGCCCGATGAGCGCCGCGTCCCCGTCGACCACTCCCAGCACCTCACCCGGGCGGCACAGCCCCGCGCTGGTCATCACCTCGCGGTCGGCCACCCACACGTGGCCGTGCCGGGTGTGCGCGGCCGCGTCCGTCATCGCCACCACGTCGTCGTCGAAGCGGCGCATCGGGTCGTGCACGGCGAGCGCGGCCAGCCCTTGGACCGAGGCCCGAGTGGGCAGCACGCTGACCGTGATGCCCTCCTCGCGCGCGATCTCGGCCGCGGCCATGGCCACGGCGCGCACGCCGCTGTCGTTGGGAAGGACCGCGACCTCGCGCCCCGCCTCCCGAATGGCCGCCACCAGCGAGGCGAGCGTCGCGCTTGAGCCGGGCTCACGCCGTACGACGACCGCTCCCGACTGCCGGAACAGCTCGGCCAGGCCGTCGCCCGCGGCCACCGTGACGACGCCGCGCTCGCGTGTGGGCTCGTGGGTGCGCCCGCCGAGGAAGGTGATCCGGATCCGATATGGCCTGCCGACCGCCAACCCGGCCTCCACCGCGGCGCCGGCGTCGTCGGTGTGCACGTGGACATTCCAGAGGCCGTCGCCTCCGACGATCACCACGGAGTCGCCGAGCGCGTCGAGGGCGTCCTTCAACGGATCGATCACGTCGCCCTCGAGCAGATACATGACCTCGTAGCCAGGCGTGTCACCCTCGTCCGGGTCGGGCCCCTCCGAGACCGGCCGACCCGAGGGCGCCGGCACCTCATGCCGATCGGCGTACGCCTCGTCGACCACCTCCGCCAGGCTCTCCAGCATGATCGTCAGCCCGGCGGCGCCCGCGTCGACGACACCGTTACGCGCCAGCACGTCGAGCTGCTCGGGGGTGTGCCGCAGCGCGTCGCGGGCGGCCTGCGCGGCCCGCCGCGCCACCTCGGCCAGATCGTCGGGAGCGTCCCGTACGGCCTGGGCCACGGCCGACAGCACGCTCAGCACGGTCCCCTCGACCGGCCTGACCACGGCCGCCCGCGCCTGCTCGGCCGCCCTCACCAGCCCGTCGCGCAGGTCGGCGCCACGGCCCTGCGCCTGCCTGAGCACGTCGGCGAGGCCGCGGATGGCCTGGCTGACGATCACCCCGGAGTTTCCGCGCGCCCCGAGCAACGCGCCGCGCGCGAGCGTCTGCCAGGTGAGGTCACGCCCGGCGTCCACGGGCAGGGCGTCGACCGCCTCGGCCGCCGACAGCAGGGTGAGATGCAGGTTGGTGCCGGTGTCGCCGTCCGGCACGGGGAAGACGTTGAGGGCGTCGATCTCCTTGCTGGCCCGTCCCAGCGAATCAGCGCACAACCGCGACCAGCGACGGACGGCAGAGGGATCGAGGACGTCCAGCATTCGGGGCCTCTCGGATGCGCTACCGTTGGTGGGTACGAGATTATCCCGTTCGCCGGGTCCTCGGTTTGGCGCGCATCCGGCGGCATCGGATATCCTCGTACGGCTAGCCGGGTGTCCCGGCGTCGCCCGCGCCCCGCCGGGCCTCACGACTGATTCATCTAAGGAGCGATGACCGTGGCTTCCGTCTGCGACATCTGCGCTAAGAAGCCGATCTTCGGCAACAACGTCTCCCACTCGCACCGCCGCACCCGGCGCACCTGGAAGCCCAACATCCAGACCGTCCGCGCGAATGTCAACGGGACGCCGAAGCGACTTAACGTCTGCACCTCGTGCATCAAGGCGGGCAAGGTCACCCGCTGACCCCGCCGCGGCCACCGGCCGCAGCACCGCGGAGCCCGCCATCCCAGTGAGGGGTCGGCGGGCTTTTCGCGCGCGGCCGGTTCTCGGCTCTCCGCGTTTTTCGCGCGTTTGGATAGGGTCGTAAGGGTGTACGCCGAGCGGAGATCGCGGCTGGCGGGGTCGGTGGTGTGGACGCGGCCCGCGCGTCCCCCACGCGAGATCCGCGTGCTGCCGGACGGCTGCATCGACCTGATCTGGGACGGCTCCAACCTGCTCGTCGCCGGGCCCGACACCTATCCGCACTTCATCCAGGAGACCGACACCGGCGGCTACGTCGGCCTGCGGTTCGCTCCCGGCACGGGTCCCCAGGTCTTCGGGCTCCCCGCGTACGAGCTGAAGGACGAGCGGCTTCACCTCGACGCGCTCTGGCCCGCTGAGGCCGTGCGCGAGCTGGAGGAGCGCGTCGCCGAGGCCGGCGACGCGGGGCGGTTCCTGGAGGACACGGCCCTCGGGCGGCTGGCCGAAGCGGGCGCCGATCTGTTCGGCGGCCGGGTCGCCTCCGCGCTGGCGCGCGGCGAGAGCGTCGCCACCGTGGCCGACCGCTTCGGCCTCAGCGAGCGGCAGCTGCATCGCCGCTCGCTGAACGCCTTCGGTTATGGCCCGAAGACGCTCGCGCGGATCCTTCGCATGGAGCGGGCGCTGACCCTCGCGCGGCGCGGCACGCCCTTCGCCGACGTGGCCGCCACCATCGGCTACGCCGACCAGGCCCATCTCTCGCGCGAGATCAAGTCCCTGGCCGGCGCCCCGCTCAGCGCCCTGCTCTGACCACCCCGCCCGGCCGTCGAGCCGGAGGTCGGGGTGGGGGTGGGGGTGGGGGTGCGCGCCGAGGGGCAGGCCTCAGGCGGGCTTGCTGGGGGCGAAGAATTCGATGGTGTTGCCGTCGGGGTCGTGGATCACGCCGTAGCGCTGACCCCAGAAGGCGTCCCATGGCTCCTTGTGCCCTTCATATCCGGCTCCGACCAGGTCGGCGTAGGCGCGATCGACGTCGGCCGGATCGTCGCAGGCGAAGGCGAGCGCCACCCGGTGCCCGCCGGTCGGCGGCGCCCATGCCGGGTCGAACGAGCGGATGGTCTCTACGGTGTCCCACGCGATTCGCATGCCGCCGGGAAGCTGGTAGTCGACGTGCGGCTCGGCGTCCGCCTCGGCCGGGATGTCGAACCCGAGGCGTCGGTAGAAGGCCAGCGAAGCGCCCATGTCGCGGACGACGAGCCCGATGAGATCGAATCGAGGTGTCATGCCCCCACGCTATGGCGCATGCCGCCCGCGCTTCTTGAAGGAATCGGACGCCGCCGCCGCGACCGGCGACGTTTTACCGGTGTCGGCCAGCGACATTTGCCGGGGTCGGCCAGCGACGTTTGCCAGCGTCGACCGGCGACATTTGCCGGGGTCGACCGGCGACGTTTGCCAGCGTCGACCGGCGATGCTTGCCGTGTCAGCCGGCGACGTTTGCCGGGGTCGGCCAGCGATGCTTGCCGTGTCAGCCGGCGACGTTTGCCGGAGTCGGCCGGCGGCCGACGCGAACGCGGCGAGTCGCCGCTCTGAGCGACGCGCCGGGGCAAGGATCGGCGGGAGGAGCGCTAGCCTGGAGCCATGAGCCGGCCTCTGCGGTTGAGTGTGAGCGCCTCCCCAGGCCAAAAGGTGTTCGCGGCCATTTTCGCGCTGGTCTTCCTCGGCATCCTGACCGCCGTCGCGATCGTCGCGATGGCCGTCCTGTTCGGCCTGCCCAACATGGACTCCGGCGGCTACGGCCTGTCCGACTTCGGCCCGGCGCGCCTCGTCGTCACCGTCGTCCTCGTGGCCATCGGCGTGATGGTCGTCGGCGGGTTCGCGTACGCCCTGCTCGGCACCTTCCGCGGCCGCGCCGACCTCGACGGCGCCGTGCTCACCGTGCGCGGGGCGGTTGGCACGCGCCGCGCCGACCTTTCCCGGGCGCGCGTGTGGATCGACTCGATCCCCGAGTATGCCCGGGACATGCACCACGACCGCATGGTCGCCACCGGCCGCCGCATCCCCCGCCTGGTCGCGGCCGAGCCCCAGGCCCGTCCCCTACGGCTCCGTCTCCGCGGACAGGGCGGCGGCTTCCTCCCGCCCCATGAGCTTCTCGCTCTCGCCGACGCCATCGACTCCGGCCGACAGCCAGGACAGGCAGGGCAGCCAGGCCAGCTAGCTCACGCAGGTCAGGCAGGACAGGCAGGTCAGGGGGCCTCCGAAGCCGGCGATCTGCTGCGCCGGCTCGCCACCGACCCGCTCCCGCGCCTCCTCTAGACACGCCCTAGATGGGGCCGGCGGAGGAATCCCACTTACCCCACCGTCACCACCCAGACCGGCCTCAAATCGAGTTGCATCACTCAGCGTCATCGACGTACGTTCAATTTGTGACCATCACTCTTCCTCCCGTTGGTTATACTGCCGGTATGACCAAGAAGATCGGCGTCAGCCTCCCCGACGACATCTACTCCTGGATGCGCAGCCGGGTCGAGGACGGCTTCGCCGATTCCATCTCCGGCCTGATCGCCGACCTGGCCGTGGCGGAGCGTCAGAAGACGGAGCTCACCGCGTTCGTGGCCGACCTCGTCGGCGAGTTCGGCGAGCCGGGCCCCGACGCCGACGCCTGGATCGACGACGCGATCACCCGAGCACGCGGCGTCCGGCAGGGCCATGTGCCCGCGGAGGAGAAGCGATGACCACGGTGAGACCGGAGCGCTTCGTGCTCGACTCCGGCGCGCTCATCCAGGTCGAGCACGGCGACCACCGGATGATCAGGCTTCTCGATCGGGTCGCGAAGGGTGACGTCATAGTGACCATCCCGCGGACGGTGGTCGCCGAGACCTGGCGTGGCGGCGCTCGGCAGGCGCGGCTGGCAAGGCTGATCAAGATTGCCGACACCGCCTCCGCCGACACCGCCTCGACCGCCCTTGTCCGGCTCGACGAGCTCACGCCTGAGCGCGCCGACCAGATCGGCCTGGCCATCGGCTCGTCGGGCCACGACGACATCGTCGACGTGCACGTGGCCCTCTGCGCCCGCGATCCTCACCGGGGCACGGTCGACGCCACGATCGTCACCTCAGATCGCGACCACATCGAGCGCGTCGACATCGAGCTGAAACACGTGATCAGCGACATCTGACCCATCGACCCGCCCCACCCGAAGCCACCGCCCCGCCCGAAGTCGCCGCCCCGGCCTATGTCGTCAGCGCCACGGCCAGGCGTGGTCCACGGGGCCGAAGTTTGTCCCCGCCCGAAGCCGCCGCCCTGCCCGAAGCCGCCGCCCCAGCCGAAGTAGTCAGCGCCACGGCCAGGCGTGGTCCACGGGGCCGATGCCGGCGCCGAGGGGGAAGCCGTGGGCGATGGCGCCGGTGACGTAATCCTTGGCCCGTCTGACCGCATCGGGCATGGAGGCGCCGAGGGCCAGGTGTGAAGCGACGGCAGAGGCGAGGGTGCAGCCGGTGCCGTGGGTGTGGCGGTTGTCGAGGCGGTCGGCGGTCAGATAGTGCTCCTCGGAGCCATTGGTGAGCAGGTCGACGGGGTCACCGGGAAGGTGACCGCCCTTGATGAGCGCCCAGGCGGGTCCGAGCTCGAGGATGGCCGCGGCCGCCCGGGGCAGGCCCTGCTCATCTTCGACCTTGACGCCGGTGAGCTGCTCGACCTCCCACAGGTTGGGAGTCACGACGGTGGCGAGCGGGAGCAGGCGCGTCTTCATCGTCGCGACGGCCTCGGGAGCGAGCAGCGAGTCGCCGTGCTTGGACACGCCGACCGGATCGACCACCACGGGAGCCGACACGTCCGCGAGGACGCCGACGAGGACGTCGGCAACGGTCTCCACGATGACCGGCGAGGCGAGCATGCCGGTTTTGATCGCCTGCGCGCCGATGTCGCCGAGGACCGAGTCGAGCTGGGCCCGTACGGCCTCCGGCGGCAGCTCCCAGTAACCCTGCACGCCGATCGAGTTCTGCGCGGTGACGGCCGCGATCACACTCATTCCGTGCACGCCGAGGGCCAGCATCGTCTTCAGATCGGCCTGGATGCCGGCGCCGCCCCCCGAGTCGGAGCCGGCGATGGTCAGCACGCGCGGAGGGGTCGTGACCGTCATGACCCCATCCAATCAGCAGCCGGTCCTACGCGACGGCGCACTCCCCCGTGGACAAGGTGCACGTGCCCGGCACTGAAGAGGACCCCGAGGCGCGGAACCTGATCACGGTCATGTCGCCGCCGTCCAGGTCGTCGATCGTGAGCACGAGCGTCCCGTCGTCGCGTTGCGACCAGTCGGGCACGCTGGCCATGGTGACCTCGCCGGAGACGGGGATCTCGACGGTCACGCCGGTCAGGGCGTCCGAGCCGTCGTTCTGGACGACCAGGCGGGCCGAATAGCGGTCACCGCTGTCGGAGAGCACCCGGAATTCGACGGTCACGTGCGAGGCGCCCGCTGCGGTCACCTCCCCCTGCTCCTGGGATTCCGTCGTGCCGTCGGTCTCCGACTCGGACGGCGTCACGTCCGGCTGTGGCTCGGCCACCTCGTTGTCGCGCGTACGGGACGACGGGGAGTTCGAAACCGTGGCAGTCGGAGTCGCGACGACGGTCGGCTGCGCGTGCGACTGCTTCTTCTTCTCGACCGGCAAGACCGCGGGCGACGTGGGCTGCGACGTCGCCGTCGGAGACGGGTCCTGCTTTGCCGACGGCAGGACCTCGGGAACGCTCTGGGTGGGGTCGACCGCTTCCGCCGAATCAGTGGCGGGCCCAGGGCGGCCGACCCCATTCCCACAGTCGGACGAACACGCTTTGGCGGGAGGTTCGAGTTTCAGGGCCGCCGGATGGGCCGCCACGAATTTCACCCCTGCGAACGTGATTCCGACAGCTACCAGCACGGACACCCCCGAGAGCCACGCGCCGCGCCGCCACTTAGGCGGCGAGTCCTCATACTTCCAATCCAGTTCATCGGGCTCTCCCGGCGGCGGGCCTGCGCGGCCTGCAGACGGAGCTGCCATCTTCTGGGTCGCGGCCATGTGCTGGGTCGCGGCCACGAGCGCTGAAGGCTGAGCGAGCGTGGGCTCCACTCGCTCGGTTCCCATCGGCTCCGGACGCTGCGCCCTCGCCGGGTCACTGCTCCGAGCCAGCCCAGCCGCCGGACCCGGTCCACTCAAAGCCTCAGAACGATGGCCGCCCAGCATCTGCGCAGGGCCAGGTGCGCTCGAAGGCGCGGGGCGCGAGGCATCGGTAGGTTGCGCGTGCTTCTGGGGCGGGCCCGCGAAAGCCGCTGGCCCTGCTGAAACGGGTGCGGATCCCATGGAATATGGCGCGGGTCCCGCTGAATATGCGGGCCCGGCGGAAAATGGCGCAGGGCCTGCGGAAGAGGGCGCGGGTGCCGCGGAGCGGGGTGCGGGCCTGGCGGAGAGGGATGCGGGCCCGGCGGAAATGGGTGCGGGCCTGGCGGAGAGGGATGCGGGTCCCGTGGAGAAGGGTGCGGGCTCCGAGACGGCCGTGGGCTCTTGGGTAGCTGCGCGCTGCGGGATGGCCGTGGGCTCCCGAGTGAGAATGGGCTCACGGACGGGCGTGGGCTGCGGGATGGCCGCGGGCTCACGGACGGGGGTGGGCTCGGGGAGGGCGGTGGGGGCCATGAAGGCGCCGGGTTCGGGGCGTTTCTGGCCTGCTCCCGGGAAGATGGCGGCGTCGTCGCCCTGCTCGGTGAGGGCGGACAGCCAGGCGTCGAAGCCGGCCTCATCCGCAGCCTGAGGGGTCAGGTCCACCGGCCGAGGAGGCTCGGAAGACCGTCGCGGGGACTTTGGTCCCTCATCCTCGGGCCACCGATAGGTCAGCTCGTTCTGGCCCGGCGTGTGGCGGCCCATCCCTGTCCTTCCGTCGGTGACGTGACGACCGCCCACCTTCATAACAGATCCGATACGCGTTTGTCACAAATTTCACTTCATACCCGGAAGTGATCCCAGCCCTCTGAGGCCTCTTCGCGTCCCATGACCTGCACGCCGTCACCCTCCGTCGTGTAACCGATTACCTGCCATGGATGCGACAGCCGTACATCAGGAGGGAAGGTCGCGGCGAGCGCGTGGTCTTCACCGCCGCTCAGGACCCAGTCGAGGACGTCCGCGCCGAGCGCGGCAGCCGCCTGGACCAACGTGTCGGGCACGGGCACCTTCGCGGGGTCCACCACGACCCGTAGCCGGCTCGCGGCGGCCAGGTGGCCGAGGTCCTGGACGAGGCCATCGCTGACGTCCAGCATCGCGGTCGCTCCAAGCATGGCGGCTCGCGGTCCTTCGGCGTATGGAGGACGTGGCCGCCGATGCGCCTCGACCATGGCCTCTGCAAAGGGTGCGAAAGAGTCGGCAGGCTTCTCGGACTGGGGTAGGGCTGGTGCCGGCGCGGCTCCAGCGGTCCCAGCGGCCTCACCGGCGCCGTCGAAGGCGGAGCTGGCGGAGGTGGCGGAGGTGGAGCCGGCGGCGGACGTGGCGGAGCCGGTGGAGGCGGAGTCGGAGTCGGGGGCGGAGGTGGAGGGGGCGGAGGCAGGGGCGGAGGGGGCGGAGGTGGCGTGCAGGATGGCGAGGCCGGCGGCGGCCCAGCCGAGGCGGCCGGCTATGGCTACGACGTCGCCCACGCGGGCGCCTGAGCGGGTCACGGGCGGGCGGCCCTCGAGGTCGCCGATGGCGGTCACGCCCAGCACTATCTGCTCTGACCTGGTGATATCACCCCCGGCCAGGCTGGCGCCCACCTCGGCGCATTCGTCGCGCAGGCCGTCGGTGAGGGCGTCGAGCCACTCGATGGAGGTGTCTGCGGGCATGCCGAGGCCCACGAACAGACCTGTGGGTCTGGCCCCCATGGCCACGACATCGGAAAGATTCTGTGCTGCGGCTTTTCGGCCTATGTCATACCCACTGGACCAATCACGGCGGAAATGCATACGCTCAATCAGAAGATCGGTAGTCACCACTACCCGCCCATCCGGGGCGCCCAGCACGGCGGCGTCGTCGCCAGGACCGAGCAAGACCGAGGCTCCTTGCGGCAACCGCCGGGAAATCCGCTTAATGACCCCGAATTCACCTAGATCTCCGACTGTGATGTCACACCTCCTGTGCTTCAAGGTACGGTTACTGATCTATCCAGGCTGGAGGACGCGATGGTGCAGGCCTACATCCTTATCCAGACCGAGGTCGGCAGGGCGGCCACGGTGGCGCGGGAGATCTCCGCGATCGCCGGGGTCACTCAGGCAGAGGACGTGACCGGTCCCTATGACGTGATCGTCCGAGCCGAAGCGCACAACGTCGACGAACTGGGCAAGCTGGTCGTGGCCCAGATTCAGGCCGTAGAGGGCATCACCCGCACATTGACGTGTCCCATAGTCCATATCTGATGCGATCCCGCTGGGCGCTCCCCCTTGTCCTGATGGCTTCCGCGTGCTCGGGCACCGTGCGGGTCGACCCGCCGACGCCGAGCCCGGAGGCGGCCGCCGCGTGCGAGCGGCTCGCGGCGGCGCTGCCCACGACGCTCGACGGCGCGGCCCGGGAGCCGTCCGAGCCCGCCTCGCCGTACGTGGCGGTCTGGGGAGGGATCGCGCTGCGCTGCGGCGTGCCGCGCCCGGTCTCGATGTCGCCGACCGACCAGGTGTCGGACGTCAACGGCGTCGGCTGGTATCCCGATCCCAAGCGACCGGCCCTGTTCACCGCGATCGACCTCGACGCGTACGTCGAGGTGACGGTGCCCGGCGACCACCCGGCCGGCGGCGTCCTCGTCCAGCTCGCCGACCCGATCAAGAAGACGCTAACGCAGACCCGGTGACCTGCGCAGCGCGAGCTGGATCATCCGATCCACCAACTCCCGATAAGGCACCCCGGTGGCGGCCCACAGCTGCGGCGCGGCCGACTGCGCGGTGAACCCGGGCATGGTGTTGATCTCGTTGACGATCAGCCGCCCATCTGGCTGGTAAAAGAAGTCGACCCGGGCCAGCCCTTCGCAGCCGAGCGCCTCGAAGGCGCGTACGGCCATGGCCCGCAGTTGCTCGGCCGTCTCCTCCGGCACGTCGGCCGGCACTTCCAGGGACATCTGGTCGGGGTAGTACTTGGCCTCGAAGTCGTAGAACTCGTGGTCGCCCTTGACCAGGACCTCGCCCGGCACGCTCGCCTCGGCCGGCCCGTCGCCGAGCGACTCGAGCACGGCGCATTCCACCTCGCGTCCCTCGATCGCGGCCTCGACCAGCACCTTCGGGTCGTGCTCGCGGGCCAGGTCGATCGCGTCCTCCAGCTCCTCCGGCGTGCTCGCCTTGGAGATGCCCTGCGACGAACCGGCCCGTGACGGCTTGACGAACACCGGCCAGCCGAGCTCCTCGATCTCCTTCAGCACGCGCGGGCGGTCGGTCCGCCAGGCGCGGTCGGTGACCACGACGTACGGGCCGACGGGCAGCCCGGCCCCCTTGAGCAGGAGCTTCATGTACGCCTTGTCCATGCCGACGGCGCTGGCCAGAACCCCGGAGCCCACATACCGCACACCGGCCATCTCCAGCAGGCCCTGGATGGTCCCGTCCTCGCCGAACGGCCCATGGAGGACGGGGAAGACCACGTCCACCTCGCCCAGCGACCGCGGGATCCGGCCGGGATCCAGGGCCACGAGTCCGCCTTCGGAGGGCAGCGCAAGCGCGGCGCCGCTGTCGACGACGGCGGGGAGCGCCCCGTCTTCGATCGCATAGGACTGATCGGGCGCGCCCAGCACCCAGCGGCCGTCCGTGGCGATCCCGATCGGGATGATCTCGTACCGTTCTCGGTCGATCACCTCCAGCACGCTGCCCGCTCCCATCAGGGAAACAGCGTGCTCGGAGTTGCGGCCACCGAACACGACCGCGACGCGAATCTTGCTCATGACGCCCGAATCTACCCGTCTTAGCCTCGAGTCTGATTCACCGTACGCAACGCGTCGAGTGCCTGCGTGACGTCGCGGATCAGGTCTTCGGCGTCCTCGAGCCCGATGGAGAACCGTACGGCCCCCGCGTCGACCCCCGACAGTGCCTCATCCGAACGCCGCAATGAGGCGATGTGGGTGACTTTGGTGTGCGTGCCACCCGACGACGTGGCGAGCGTGGAAAGGCGCACGCCGTCGGCAAGCCGCACGCCCGCCTCATAGCCACCGTGGGGCGTGATCGTCACGCACGCGCCGAAGCGGGTGCCCTCCGGGCCGGAGTCGAACAGGTGACGAGCCAGCTGATGGCTCGGGTGGGTGGTCAGGCCCGGATAGTCGACCCGGCGTACGGCGGGATGCTTGGCCACGGCCGCGGCGAACACCATCGCGGTCGAGCACATCCGCCGGACCCGCAGTGGCAGCGTCTCGAGCCCGCGCCGGAGCAGGAACGCCTCGTCCGGGGAGAGCGACCCGCCGGTGTCGACCCGCGCCGAGCGGACCTGCCCGATCAGGTCGGGGCGGCCGACCACGACGCCGCCGGTGCAGTCGTCGTGGCCGCCGATGTATTTGGTCGCCGAGTGGACGACCAGGTCGGCGCCGTGCTCCAGGGGCCGGCACAGCACGGGCGTGGCGAACGTGGAGTCGACGACCAGCAGCGCGCCCGCGTCCCGCGCGATCCGGTAGAGCCCGCGGATGTCGGCCACGGCCATCGTCGGATTGGCGATGGTCTCGGCGTAGATGATCCGGGTGTTGCTGCGGACGGCCGCGTGCACCCGGCGCACGTCCGAGTAGTCGACGAAGTCGGCGGCCACGCCGAAGCGCGTAAGGACGTTGGCGAGCAGGGAGTAGACGCCGCCGCCCACGGGGGCCGGGGCGACCACGTGCGCGCCCGAACGCAGGAACGCCAGGAACACCCCGGTGATCGCGGCCTGGCCCGACCCGAAGGCCTGCCCGGCGACGTCCTTGGGCGCCGCGGCGCCTTCGAGCGCGGCCACGGCGTCGGCGAACGCGGCGACCGTCGGATTGTCGATGCGGCTGTAGGCGAACCCGGACGCGCGGTCGGCCAGCAGGTCGGACTGCTCGGCCGAGCTCTCGAACTGCCAGGCCGCGGTGCGCCAGACGGGCAGGCCCATCGGCGTCTGCTGCGGAGTGGCCGGTGAGGGCAGATGAACCGCCCGCGAGTTCTCCCCCAGAGTCTTCCTCTTCACCATCTCTCCGGTTTGGGGGTGCGGGACATGAGCAGCATGGCGGCCTCGCCGGGGCTCATGCCGTCGTGCACGACGCCCACCACGACCTCGGTGATCGGCATCTCGACGTCGTGCTTCCTGGCAAGGTCGAGCACGGACTCGCAGGACTTGACCCCCTCGGCCGTCTGCTTGGTGGCGGCGACGACCTCCTCGAAGGTCATCCCGCGGCCGAGGTTCACGCCGAACGTGCGGTTGCGCGACAGCGGCGACGTGCACGTCGCCACCAGGTCGCCCATGCCGGCCAGACCGGCGAAGGTGTGCGGATCGGCGCCGAGCGCCGCCCCCAGCCGCGAGATCTCGGCGAGCCCGCGCGTCATCATGGTCGCCTGCAGGTTGTCGCCGAGGCCCATGCCGGCCGCGACGCCCACGGCCAGCGCGATCACGTTCTTGACGGCGCCGCCGAGCTCGACGCCGACCACGTCATTGTTGGTGTAGGTGCGGAACCACGGCAGGTGGCAGGCGTCCTGAATGCGCTCGGCCAGGTCGAGGTCGGCGCAGGCGACGACGGCCGCGGCCGGCTGGCGCTGGGCCAGCTCGGGCACCAGGTTGGGGCCGGAGACGACCGCGACCCGCTCAGGCGCAACCTCGGCCACTTCGCAGATGACCTCGCTCATCCGCTTGGTCGTGCCGAGCTCGACGCCCTTCATCAGACTCACCAGCGCCGCGTCCGGCGGCAGGTGCCGGCGCCACTCGACCAGGTTGCCGCGCAGCGTCTGCGACGGCACGGCCAGCGCCACGATGTCGGCGCCGTCCATGGCGGCGGCCGGGTCGGTGGTCGCGCGGATGGTGTCCGGCAGCCGCAATCCGGGCAGATAGTCAGGGTTCTCGTGGGTCTTGTTGATCGTGTCGACGGCGTCCGCCCGACGGCCCCACAGCGTCACCTGGGTCCCGGCCTCGGCCAGGATCAGGGCGAACATGGTGCCCCACGATCCGCTGCCGAACACGGCCGCCTTACCGGTCATTGCGCGTTCTTCGGATCGTAGGGGGTGTCGGGCGCCTTCTCGTTGCGGATCTCGGCCAGCAACTCGGTGATGGCGGCCATGATGTCGGCCGTCGCCTCGCGGAGCACCGTGCCCCGCATGGGCAGGCCCTGATACTTCGACAGGTCGACCGCCGGGCCGGCCAGCACGTGGAAGGTCTTGCGCGGGAACAGCCGCGGCTTCTTCTCCCCGTACGGCAGCAACTCCTGGGCCCCCCAGTGAGCGATCGGGATCACCGGCACGCCGGTGGCCAGCGCCAGCCGGGCCGCGCCCGTCTTGCTGACCATGGGCCACAGCTCTGGGTCGCGGGTGACCGTGCCCTCGGGATAGAACAGGATGGCCGAGCCGTTGCGCAGCCGATCCTCGGCCTCCTTGAGCGACTGGGTCGCCTCGGTGCTGCCCCGGTGGACGGGGATGGCCAGCAGGCTGCGCACGACACGCCCCAGGACCGGCACCTTGAAAATGCCGGACTTGGCGAGGATCACCGGCCATCGGCCGGTGTTGTACAGATAGTGCGACAGCAGGACCGGATCGGTCCACGACAGGTGGTTGGCGGCGATGATCACCCCGCCCGTGCGCGGCACCTGGTCGCCGCCCCGCCAATCCCGCTTGACCAGCAACCGGGACAACGGCTTCACGATCACGACGGCCAGCGCTTCCCAGAAACGGGACGGACGCGCAGGACGAGACATCAACCCTCCAAGTGAGCGACCCGCTTCATCCTCCCGGTTCGCCGGGTGCGATGTCGAGGCGAGATGCTTAAGGGTATGCAGGCTGCCCAGTGGTCCATCGTCGTCCCGGTGAAGGTGTTGCTCAAGGCGAAGACGAGACTTGCGGGTGCGGCGGGGCCGCACCGGTCGGATCTGGCCGTGGCCGTCGCCGCCGACACGGTCGCCGCGGCGCTGGCCTGCCCGCTTGTGGCCCGCGTCGTCGTGGTGACCGCGGATCCGGTGCCCGCGCGGGTGCTCGGCGATCTCGGCGCCGTCGTGGTCGACGACCCGCTCCAAGGGCTCAACGCCGCGCTCAGGAGGGGCGCCGCCGAGGCCGTACGGCTCGCGCCCGGCGATCCCGTCGGAGCCCTGCAGGCCGACCTCCCCGCGCTCCGCCCCGCCGAGCTGGCCGAAGCCCTTGCCGCCGCCGCCGAGTTCGACCAGGCCTTCGTCCCCGACGCCGCCGACGTGGGCACCACCTTCTATGGCGTACGCCCAGGGGTGGCCTTCCAGCCGCGATTCGGCGGCGAGTCGAGGGCCCGTCACCTGGCGGGCGGCGCGAAGGAGCTCGACCTGCCGGGCATCGCCTCGGTCCGCCGCGACGTCGACACGGTCGAAGACCTCAGACAAGCGCTCCACCTCGGCGCCGGGATCCGGACCGCCGAGGTGGCCACGCTGATGAACCTGTGATCAGTGCGCGGGCGCGTCCTCCTCACGGGCGTACTTGGGGAGCAGGAAGCCCGCGACGAAGGTGAGCAGCAGCATTCCGATGACGACCCAGAGGACGTTCTTCATGGCGAGGCTGAAGCCGCTCTTGAAGGCCGTCTCGCCCGAGCCCGCCAGCGCCGCGCCGACGGCCTGCGGGTTGGGGGTGGCGCCGACCTCGCGTTCCAGGGCCGTGCAGGAGGCGGGGGCGACCATGACGTCCTTGGCGACGGCACGGTCGTGGCCGCACGCTCGCACGCCCTCGACCAGCCGATCCTGCTGCGCGCCGGTCACCTGAACGGCGGCCAGCTCCGCGCGGAGCTTCGGCGCCGCGTCGGACGCTCCGGTGGTGACGCCGCTGCCGAGCATCCCGAAGAAGAGGGTGCCGAGCAGGGCGACGCCGAACGCGTTGCCCAGCTGCTGGGTGGCGGTCAGCGCGCCGGAGGCCGAGCCGGTCTCGTGCGACTCGACGCCCGCCAGGACGATGTCGAAGAACGGGCCCATGAGCAGGCCCATCCCGATGCCGGTGACGATCAGGGCGGGGGCCAGCTGCCAGGGCGTGACGCCGATCCCGGCGATGTTGAGCGTGATCAGGACGCCGCCGACGCCGGCCGCCATGAGCAGCGCGCCGCCGTGCAGGACCTTGCGGCCGAACCGCTTGAGCGCCTGCATGATGCCCATCCCGACGATCATGCCGGCCGACCACGGCACGCCGGCGAGACCGGCCTTGATCGCCGAGTAGCCCAGGCCGACCTGCGTGTAGACGTTGAAGACCAGCATGAACCCGGCCATCCCGGAGAAGAACACGACGCCTACGATGAGGCCGCCGGTGAAGGCCCGCTTGCGGAACAGGCTGGGCACGATCAGGGGGTCGCCCTTCTTGCGCGCCTCGTACCAGCCGAAGACGGCGAACACCACGACCGATGCGCCGAGCATCACGAACGACCAGGCGGGCCAGTCGTTCTCCCGGCCCTGGACCAGCGGATAGATGATCAGCAGGGCGCCGGTCGAGGCCAGGATGACACCGGGGATGTCGAGTTTGAGCGGGTGCGGGGAGCGGATCTCCGGCAGGAACCGCAGCGCGCCGAGCAGCGCGGCGACGCCGAGCGGCAGGTTGATGATGAAGATCATGCGCCAGCCGGTGCCGAAGAAGTCGGCGTCGACCAGCCATCCCGCGAGGATGGGGCCGCCTACCGCGGAGAGCCCCATGACGGGCCCGAACAGGGCGAACGCGCTCTGCATCTCCTTGGGCGGGAAGATCTCCTTGATCATGCCGAGGCCCTGGGGAAGCATCACGGCCCCGAACAGGCCCTGGATCACCCGGGCGCCGATCAGCATCTCCGGCGACATGGCGACGGCGCAGAGCAGCGAGCCGATCGTGAAGCCGATGGCTCCGACGACGAACATCCGCTTCTTGCCGAAAATGTCGCCGAGCCGCCCGCCCGTGAGCAGGCCTCCGGTCATCGCCAGCGTGTAGGCCGCGGCGAGCCACTGGATGGTGCTGGCGCCGCCGCCGAGGTCGGCCCGCATGGACGGGGCGGCGATGTTGGTCACCATGGCGTCGAGGAGGTCCATGACCTCGGCGGCGAGAATCACGAAGAGGGCGGCCCAGCGCCAGCGATAGGGCGCGGACTCCTCTACGGCTTCCGGGGTGGTGAGGGGGGTGGTCATCTCGATCTCCTGAACACTGTTCATTCTTAGATGAGCACTGTTCTAACACAGAACGGCGTTCATCGACAAGTGCAGTGTTCATCACGATATATCTCTTCTTTGCCAGGCACAAGATATATCTCGTATGAGAGCGGTGTTCGCACTTCTGAGCAATGTTCACTACCATGACGGGCGTGAGTGAGCAGGACGTGCCGGTCCCGCCCTGGGAGCGGCCCCGCAAGCGTCCGGCCCCCGCGCGCGTGCCCCTGAACAGGGAGCGGATCGTTGACGCCGCCTATGAAGTGCTCGACCGCGAGGGCCTCGACCGATTCAGCATGCGCATGGTCGCGGCCGAGCTGGGCGTCGCGGTCTCCGCGCTCTACGTCCACGTCGCCAACAAGGACGAGCTGCTCGAGCTGATGTATCAGCGGCTGTTCGAGCAGGTCGAGCTGCCCGAGCTCGACCCGCCGCGGTGGCGGGAGCAGCTCAAGGAATACGCCAGGGCCTCGCGGGCCCGGCTGAGCGCCCACCGAGACCTGGCCCGCATCTCGATGATGCACGTGCCGTTCAGCGGCGACGTGCTGGGCTTCATCGACAAGGGCCTCGGCGCGTTCCGCGCCATCGGGCTTCCCGACGAGGTGGCCGCGTTCGTCGGCGACCTCGTCTCCTCGTACGTGGAGAACTCCGTCCTGGAGGAGAGCCTCTGGAAGGAGCGGAACAAGATCGAAAGCCGGGACGCCTGGCGGGTCCAGCGGCAGCAGTTCCTCGACTACTTCGAGTCGCTGCCGGCCGACCGCTTTCCCAACCTCGTCGAGCTGTCCCACTTCATGCTGAACGAGGATGAGAACCACCGCTTCGAGCTCGGCCTGGAGATCATCGTTCGCGGCCTGTCCTCCTACCTCAGCGAAGGCGCCGGACCGACCGACTGACGACCGCCGGCAACTGCGCCGCCGCGAACGCGCCGCACGCCGCCGCGAACGCCACGCGCACCCCCGCGGTCTGGCCGAGCGCGCCCCCCACCAGGCCGCCGCGTGGCGCGCCGCCCCACATCACGAAGCGCGCGGCCACACGGTGCGCGAGCGCCGCTCCCACGATCCCGCCGACCGCGCTCAGCGAGAGCACCAGGCCGTACGCCCCGGGGCCGACCCCGATCTCGCGGATCAGGAACAGCGGCAGCGCGGCCGTCCACATCCCGAACGCGAACATGCTCATCGCGCCGACGATCGCGATCACCCGGATCACGGGCTGCCCGGCGACGAACCGGATGCCCTCCGCGATCTCCCGCCGCAGCTGACGCGGCCCGGAGGGCGGCCTCTCCTCGCGGACGCGGGCGCCCATGAGGAGGACGGCGGAGACCAGGTAGCTGACCCCGTCGGCCAGCATCGCGATCGGCGCGGTGAACAGCTGGACCAGCCAGCCGCCGAGCCCGGGACCGGTCAGCTGGGCGATCGAGAAGCTCGCCGCGACGACGCCGTTCGCGCGGGTCAGGTCCTCGGTGTCCACGATGGACGGCAGGATGCTCTGCTGCGCCACGTCGAAGAAGACCGTGCCGAGGCCGGCGACCAGGGCCACGCCGTACAGGTGGGGAAGGGAGAGCGTGCCCGCCCAGGCGGCCACGGGGATGGACAGCAGGGCGACGGCGCGTACGAGGTCGGCGGTGATCAGGACGGGGCGGCGCCTGATCCGGTCGACCCAGGCGCCCGCCGGGAGGCCGACCAGGAGGAAGGCGACCGTTTCCGCGGCGGTCAGCAGCCCGACCTCGAAGGGGGTCGCTTCCAGGGTCAACGCGGCTGTGAGGGGCAGTGCGACGAACGTGACCTGGGAGCCGAGCTTGCTGATGGCGTCCGCGGCGGCGAACCGCCGAAAGTCGCGGATCCGCCAGAGCCCGGGTCGCGCGTCGGTCGTCATGACACGCCCCATCCTGATCGGATGCGACATTTCGGGTCAAAAGAATTTCCCGGGGTTACGCTTGGGGGCGTGCAGGCCACGGTGAAAGCCTTCGACGAAACGAGCCGGTCAGGGTCGGTCTACCTCGACGACGGCACGGAGATCCCCTTCGGCTCGCCGGCCTTCGACGCCGGGCCGCTGCGCCTGCTCCGCCTGGGCCAGCGGGTCACCATCGTGCTCGACGGCGACCGGATCACCTACATCACGCTGTCGACCTTCCCCGTCCCCTAGAGACGCGAAGGCACGAAGCCGGCTGGGAACACGAGACGGCTGGAGACACGAAGACGGCGCCCCCGATTTCACGGGGACGCCGTCTCGGCAGATCTGTGGTTACTTTTTCCTCGCGACCTTCTTGCCGCCGGCGTTGACGAGCTCCCTGAAGTCGGCGCCCGGGCGGAACTTGGGCGCCCAGCTCTCCGCCACCTTGATCGGGTCGCCCGTCGAAGGGTTGCGAGCCGTGCGGGCGGGCTTGTGCACCATCTCAAAGGCGCCGAAGCCGGTGATCGAAACCTTGTCTCCACCGGCGACCGCCTGCTGGATGGCCTCGAGGATGGCGTTGACCGCCTCCGTGGCCGTCTTCTTGTCCCCGACCCGACCAGCGATCGCGTCGACGAGTTCCTTCTTATTCATTGGTTCCTCCCCCTTACGCGCTTGAAAGTAGGGGACAGAGCCGTGGGACACAATCACAACGGGCATGTTTCAGCTGGTCGGCGTGTCGTCAAGGGCGATGAGGAAGGCGTCGAGGCGTGCGCTCGCAGAGGAAATGTCATGTTTGGCGGCATCTGAGATGGCGATCAGCCGCCGGGCGAGCCGGACCCGCTCCTCGTTGGGCACGGCGCACGATCTGACCCGGCGATGCGCCTCGCGCAGTCGCCGGGCAAGCTCCGTCTCCTGATTCAGACCGTCGTCGGCAGCCATGGCTGCCGACCATTCTCGTACTCCGTGATGGCCTCGCCGTGCCGCAGGGTCAGCCCGATGTCGTCGAGGCCTTCCAGGAGCCGCCAGCGCGTGTAGTCGTCGAGGTCGAACGACCAGGCCGACTCGCCCATCCGGACCTGCCGCTCGACCAGGTCGACGGTGATCTCGGTGGCCGGGTCGTCTTCCACGGCGCGCTGCAGCTCTTCCACGATCTTGCTTTCCAGCACGACCGGGAGCAGGCCCATCTTGGTGGAGTTGTTGCGGAAGATGTCGCCGAAGCGGGCCGCGATCACGGCGCGGAAGCCGTACTGCTGAAGGGCCCAGACGGCGTGCTCGCGCGAGGAGCCGGTGCCGAAGTCGGGGCCGGCCAGCAGGATCGAGGCGCCCTCGTAAGCGGGGTTGTTGAACACGAAGGACGGGTCCTCGCGCCAGGCCTCGAACAGGCCCTTCTCGAAGCCCGTCCGGCTGACCTGCTTCAGCCAGACGGCCGGGATGATCTGGTCGGTGTCGACATTGCTGCGGCGCAGCGGCACCGCCGTACCGGTGTGAGTGGTGAACGCTTCCATGGTCGTTTCCTTAGAGGTCGGCGGGCGCGGTGAGGCGGCCGGTCACGGCGGTGGCGGCGGCCACGGCCGGGGAGACCAGATGGGTGCGCCCACCCTTGCCCTGGCGCCCCTCGAAGTTGCGGTTGGAGGTCGAGGCGCTGCGCTCGCCTGGCTTGAGCGTGTCGGGGTTCATGCCGAGGCACATGGAGCAGCCGGCCTCGCGCCACTCGGCGCCCGCGGCCTTGAAGACCTCGTGCAGGCCCTCGGCCTCGGCCAGCTGCTTGACCTGCATCGAGCCGGGGACGATCAGCGTGCGGGTGATGACCGTGCGGCCGCGCAGCACGTCGGCGGCGGCGCGCAGATCCTCGATCCGGCCGTTCGTGCACGAACCGACGAAGACCGTGTCGACCGTGATCTCGCGCAGCGGAGTGCCCGCGGACAGGCCCATATATTGCAGGGCGCGCTCGGCCGCGGACCGCTCGACCGGGTCGGCGAACTCGTCCGGCGACGGCACGATCCCGTCGAGCGGCAGGCCCTGGCCCGGGTTGGTGCCCCACGTGACGTACGGCGTGAGCGTGCTCGCGTCGATCTCGACGACCTTGTCGAAGACGGCGTCGTCGTCGGTCGTGAGCGTCTTCCAGTATTCGACCGCCTCGTCCCAGGCCGCACCCGTGGGCGCGTGCGCGCGGCCCTCGAGGTAGGCGAACGTGGTCTCGTCCGGGGCGATCATGCCGGCCCGGGCGCCCGCCTCGATCGACATGTTGCAGACCGTCATGCGGCCTTCCATCGACAGGGCGCGGATGGCCTCGCCGCGGTATTCCACGATGTGGCCCTGGCCGCCCCCGGTGCCGATCTTGGCGATGACGGCCAGGATCAGGTCTTTGGCCGTGACGCCGGGCGGCAGCGTGCCGTTGACCTCGATCGCCATCGTCTTCGGCCGGTAGGAGGGCAGCGTCTGGGTGGCGAGCACGTGCTCGACCTCGGAGGTGCCGATGCCGAACGCGATGGCGCCGAAGGCGCCGTGCGTCGAGGTGTGCGAGTCGCCGCAGACGATCGTCATGCCGGGCTGCGTGAGGCCGAACTGCGGGCCGATGATGTGCACCACACCCTGGCCGGCGTCGCCCATCGGATGCAGCCGGATGCCGAACTCCGCGGCGTTCTTGCGGATGGTCTCGACCTGGGTGCGGGAGACCGGATCCTCGATCGGGCCGCGGATGGTCGGTACGTTGTGGTCCTCGGTGGCGATCGTGAGCTCGGGGCGCCGTACGGTCCGGCCGGTGAGCCGGAGGCCGTCGAAGGCCTGCGGGCTCGTCACCTCGTGGACGAGATGCAGGTCGATGTAGAGCAGGTCGGGCTCCCCCTCGGCACGTCGTACGACATGCCGCTCCCACACTTTTTCGGCCAGTGTGCGACCCATGACTCCTCCAACGTCTCTAATATTGAGACGGAAATATCGAGATATGGACAGCTTACCCCTTGCCGGACCTTCCCGCGCGTTTGCATCTCGGATATCGAGACGGCAGTATCGGGGTATGGACAACTCTAGCGGAGTCGGAGTACTCGACAAGGCTGTTCTCGTGCTAAACGCCCTCGAGGCCGGCCCCGCATCCCTGGCACAACTGGTCCAGGCGACCGGGCTGGCCAGGCCCACGGCGCACCGCCTCGCGGTGGCCCTGGAGCACCACCGCATCGTCACCCGCGACACGCAGGGCCGCTTCATCCTCGGCCCGCGTCTTTCCGAGTTGTCCACCGCGGCGGGCGAAGACCGGCTGCTTGCCGTCGCGGGGCCCGTGCTGATCCAACTGCGCGATCTCACGGGTGAAAGCGCGCAACTGTATCGCCGCCAGGGCGACGAGCGCGTCTGCGTGGCCGCGGCCGAGCGCGCCAGCGGCCTCCGCGACACGGTGCCCGTCGGCTCGGCGCTGCCGATGACGGCCGGCTCGGCCGCCCAGATCCTGCTCGCCTGGGAGGAGCCCGACCGGCTGCACCGCGGCCTGCGTGGGGCCAAGTTCACCGCCGCCACCCTCGCCAGCGTACGGCGTCGCGGCTGGGCCCACAGCGTCGGCGAGCGCGAGCAGGGCGTCGCCAGCGTCTCGGCCGCCATCCGCGGCTCGAACGGCAAGGTCATCGCGGCCATCTCGGTCTCAGGACCGATCGAGCGCCTCACCCGTACTCCTGGGCGCCTTCACGCCGCTCCCGTCGTCGCCGCCGCCGAGCGCATCACCGACGCCATGCGCCGCGCCGGCGTGGGGGTCAACTGACCCTGCTGCACTAACCGATTAGAAGGCGGGGTCGGTTAGCCCTAGGCTGGCGGGGTGACAGATCGCATCGAGGCAGCCGCCGCTGAACTGCGTCCGCTGCTGCAGGAGTTCATTCTCTGGGCTCCCGCCCACGCCCCGGACAGCGATCCCGACCTGGTGGGCCCCCCGGCGCTGTGGCATCGCCTGGTGGCCAGCCGCGACGTGGCCGTCTGGCGACGCGGCGATCTGCGCACCGTCCTGCTCGAACGCATGCCGACCGTGGTCGAGGACCCCGACGCCGCCGCCGACGGCATGGTCCAGGCCCTGCGGAGCTACCTGACGTTCCTTTCCGAGACCGGCCGCCTGGCCGAGGGCTCCGACCCGATCGACGACCTGCTTGCCGAGCTCGACGACCTGGAGGACGACTTCGTCGACGCGATGGAGGACGTGATCGCCGAGCGTTCGTTCGACGAGGACGAAGACGAGTTCGACGACGTCGAAGAAGGGCTGGGCGACTTCGAGCCGTTCTCCGACGAGATCGCCGACCTGCCGACCATCCGGCTGCGCCCCGACGCGGAGCTGGCCGCCGCGGCCCGCCAGACGCCGCTGATCGCCCAGGCCCGCGACCTGGCCCTGTGGGTGGGCCACGAGCGCAAGGTCGGCACCGAGACGCTGCTCGGCGAAGACGAGATCGACCAGGCGCTCGCCGCGCTCGACCTCGACGGCCAGGCCAAGCTGTGGAATCTGTGGAATCTCGCGATCGACCTCGAGTTCCTCACCCCCGACGGTGAGGACACGGTCAGCGTCGACTCCGACACCGCGGCCTGGCCGTTCGACGACGACGAAGACGTGCTCGAGGTCTGGATGATGGGCCTCCACTCGCTCGACTACGGCGATCCCGAGCTAGAGGACGACGACCTCACCCTGGCGCTGGCCGGCCTGACCCGGGCGCTGCTCGTCCGCGTCCTGGTGGCGGGCGGCTCCCGGCCGCTGGGCGAGCTGCGCGACGAGCTCGCCGAGGCCGTCGCCGACTACGACGACCTGGGCGGCGACGCCTGGGCGGCGGCCGGCGACGACCCGCTGGCGTCCGTGCTCACCTGGCTCACCGGCTACGGCATGATCGAGGTCTCCGGCGACGGCGACGGCGTGGTCGCCCTCACCCCGCTCGGCGCCGAGGGCCTGGTCCACCTCCTCGACGAAGAGGACATCGAGATCGACGCCCGGCCGGCCATCGAGGCGATGACCGCGCTCGACCTGCTGTCGTTCAGCGCCGACATGTCCGAGGAAGAGGCCGACGCCGAGTTCGCCGCGTGGATGGAGCTGCGCGACCCGGCCCGAGCCGCCACCGAGCTGCTCGACGCCGCCGCCGAAGACGAGGCCGACGCGCTGGTCCGGGTCCAGGCCGCGAGCCTGGTCGGCTCGCTCGGCGAGGTGGCCGTGCCGGCGTGGATGGAGGCCCTGAAGGAGCCGTCGCTCCGGCCCTACGCCACCACCCACCTGGCCCAGCTGGAGGTCGCCGAGGCGCCTGAGCCCACCCAGGCCGACACGCACTGGCTCATCCTCGACATGTGGACGATCTCCGCGGGGCTCGGCAAGGCCGAGTTCGTCAGCAGCCTCCACGACATCGGCGACACGGCCATGCTGATCGGCCTGCTCGACACGATCTGGAAGGTCGACCACCCCCACCTGGTCGAGCTCCTCGAAGAGATCGAGAAGGCCCACCCCGACCGCCAGGTCGGCAAAGCCGCCCGCCGGGCCCTCTTCAAGGCCCGCTCCAGCCGTAATTAGCCCACGACAGCCGGAAAGACGGCGCACGTGGTGGTTCCGTGCGCGTACAGCTTCCCGTTCTCAGCACATATCAGCCGCGCCTCCGCGGTGGCGACCTGCCGCCCGACATGTACGGCCGTCGCCTCGCACCGCAACCGCCCCGTGTGCGCGAACGCCGGGCGAAGCATGTGGACGTTGAGCTGCGTGGTGGTGTAACCCACGCCGGCCGGCAGCCGGGTCATGACGGCGCAGCCGAGCGCGCTGTCCAGAAGCGTCGCGAAGTAGCCGCCGTGCACCGTGCCCATCGGGTTGTACAGGTGCTCGCCGGGCTCGCCCTCGAAGACCGCCTCGCCCGGGGCCACGCTCACCAGAGTGAACCCGAGCGTCCCCGCGATCGCTGGAGGGGGGATCTCGCCGTCGAGCATGGCCTGAAGGAACTCCAGCCCGCTCAGCTGAGCCAGATCCTTCGGCAGGGTCGGTTGCGTCCAGCTATGGGTGCGGGTACGCGTCATCGTCATGAGTCTAATTTTCAAACTCAGGTGGGCCATTACGCAAATCGAGCCGCCCTGTTCCTCAGATAGCGCTGCTCAGGCACGCTCAGCGTCAGCCGCGCCGCCCGCTCATAACACTCACGCGCCGCCTGGTGATCCCCCGCCAACTCCAGCAGATGAGCCCGTACGGCAAGCCCCCGATGATGCCCCGCCAGCTCCGCCTCGGCGTCGAGGGCGGCGAGAGCGATGTGCGCCCCGTCCACCATGGCCACGGCCACGATCCGGTTCAACGCCACCATGGGGCTCGGCTCGAGCACGGTCAGCAACTCATAGAGGCCGAGAATCTCGAACCAGTCGGTGTCCTCGAACCGCGCCGCCTCGTCATGCACCGCCGCGATGGCCGCCTGCAGCTGATAGGGCCCGACCGGCGCCGTGGTCAGCGCCTCGGTCACCAACGCCACCCCCTCCGTGATGGCCGCCGCATCCCACAGGCTCCGATCCTGCTCCGCCAGCGGCACCAGCGCCCCGTCCGCCGCCGTACGCGCCGGCCGTCTCGCGTCCGTGAGCAGCATCAGCGCCAGCAGCCCCGCCACCTCGCCCTCACCCGGCAGCCGCTCGTACAGCTGCCGCGTGAGCCTGATCGCCTCCGCCGTCAGCTCCACCCGATTGAGCGCCGGCCCCGAGCTCGCCGTATATCCCTCGTTGAAAATGAGATAGAGCACCCGCAGAACAGCGGCGACCCGCTCGGCCCGCTCCCCCTCCGGCGGCAGCTCGAATCGCGCCCCGGCGGTCTTGATCTTCTGCTTGGCCCGGCTGATCCGCTGGCCCACCGTCGTCTCGGGCACCAACAGCGCCCGCGCGATCTCAGCGGTCGTCAGCCCGCCCACCGCCCGCAGCGTCAGCGCCACCTGCGAGACCGGGGTCAGCACCGGGTGACAACAGAGCAGCAACAACGCGAGCGTGTCATCCACCCCCGACACGACATCCGCCTCCGGCGGCTCCATCAGCGCCGCGCTCTGCTCACGCCGCCGCCGCGCCGACTCGCTGCGCCGCGCCTCCGTCCAGCGCCGCCCGGCCACGGTCACCAGCCAGCCGGCCGGGTTGGCCGGGAGGCCCTCCTGCGGCCACTGGACGGCCGCTGCGAGCAGAGCTTCCTGTACGGCGTCCTCGCACGTGTCGAAGCCGCCATGGCGGCGTACGAGGACGCCCAGGACCTGCGGCGCGAGCTCCCGCAGCAGCCCTTCGATCTCGCTCACACCTCGAGCCCGCCGCCGCCCATGTGCAGCACGGGCCGGACCTCGACCAACCCGAGCCCCGCCTCCGGCACCCGTTGAGCAATCTCGGCGGCCCGCTCCATGCTCTCGCAGTCGACCAGGAAGAACCCGGCCAGGAACTCCTTGGCCTCGGCGAACGGCCCATCACTGACCATCGACCGCCCCTCCGCCGCCGGCAGCCGCCGCCCCAGAGCCGGATCCGCCAGCGCCTCCGTCACGATCATCTCCCCCGACGCCACCAGCTCCTCCGTCAGCGCCGCGTAATACCGCAACCCCTCAGCCCGCTGCCCATCCGAGAACCCCTCCCAAACCGCCCTCGACTCCGGATTGTGATAAATCAAGATCAGATACTTCACGCCACCCCTCCCACCGTCCTTCCAACACCCTTCCACCCCCATGTCGAACCCACCCACCCCTTTTCGACACCCCCCCGGCGCGTGATCTTGCACCATTTCCCACACCCCAGGTCAGCGCATTCGTGATCATGCAACAAGTCACTCCCCCGCAGGTCCAGACGTCGGTGATCATGCACCAGAAACAAAAGGGACCTGCATGATCACGAACCGCTCCACCTGCGGCTTGGGAACCAATGCAAGATCACCGAACCGCTGACCTGCACATTGGGAAAACCTGCAAGATCACGCGGAGGGGAAACGGACGCACCAGCGACACCGAGGACCAACACGAGCGGCGGGGAACGGAAGCGCCAGCGACACAGGGACCCACCATGGGCGGCGGGAAACGGAAGCGCCAGCGACACAGGGACTCAGGGACCCAGGGACCCACCATGAGCGGCGGGAGACGAAGGCGCCAGCGGCGCGGGGGGTTCGGGGGGTCGTCCCCCCGTGTAAACGACGAAGCGACCCCGGGGAAGGAGCCCGAAGGGCTCCGACCACGGGGTCGCTATTCGCGTAGTCCCGAGCGGATTCGAACCGCCGCTACCGCCTTGAGAGGGCGGCGTCCTGGGCCACTAGACGACGGGACCGCGTTCCTGCTTGTGCATGCTCCGGGGAGACGCACGCTGGGGTACCAGGACTCGAACCTAGAATGGCTGAACCAGAATCAGCTGTGTTGCCAATTACACCATACCCCACTGTCACTCGAGCCCCATCCTGCGGGCTCTCGACGACTCCGAAAGGATAGCCCAGCTTGCGGCGCACTACCAAAACGATTGCCGATGACCCGCGCGTCTTAGGCTGGGGCGACGCACGAGTGTGAGGAGCTGTCGCCGATGCAGCCGGCCGCCAACCCGTTTCTGATCCCCAGCGCCCTGCCGTACGGGCTGCCGCCTTTCGCGGACATCCGCGAGGAGCACTACCTGCCGGCCTTCGAGCAGGGCATGGCCGAGCACCTGGCCGAGGTCAGGAACATCGCCGACGGCCCGGAGCCGGCGACGTTCGCCAACACGATCGAGGCGCTGGAGCTGGCCGGGCAGTTGCTCGACCGGGTGGCCACGGTGTTCTTCACCATGGTGTCGTCGCATTCGACCGAGGGTGTGCAGGAGATCCAGAAGGAGATCACGCCGCGGCTGGCCAAGCACGCCGATGCCATCCACCTCGACGCGGCGCTGTTCGCCCGGATCGAGGCCGTACGCACCGACGATCCCGACGAGAGCTGGCTGCTGGAGCGCTACCGCACCGACTTCCGGCGGGCGGGGGCCGGTCTGGCGACGGCCGATCAGGAGCGGCTGCGGCAGATCAACGAGGAGCTGTCGACGCTGGGCACACGCTTCCAGCAGAACCTGCTGAAGGACACCAACGATCGCGCGGTGGAGGTCGGCGACGCGGCGGAGCTCGCCGGGCTGTCGGAGGACGCCGTCCGTGGCCTGCGTGACACGGCGGCCGAGCGCGGGCTCGAGGGGAAGTATCTGATCACCCTGGGCCTGCCGACCGGTCAGCCGGTGCTCGCCTCTCTCACCGACCGTGAGCTGCGACGGCGTGTTCACGAGGCGTCAGCGGGCCGAGGCGGGCAGAACGCCGAGCTGATCACTCGGATCGCCGTCCTGCGGGCCGAGCGGGCGCGCCTGCTCGGATACGGCGACCACGCCGAATACGTCCTGGCCGACCAGACGGCGGGCACGCCGGGCGCCGTCACGGAGATGCTCGACAAGCTGGTCGCGCCCGCCGTCGCCAACGCGCGCCGGGAGCAGGCCGACCTGTCGGAGATGGCCGGCTTCGAGATCGAGGCCTGGGATTGGGCGTTCTACGCGGAGAAGGTGCGCAAGGCCCGCTACGCCATCGACGCGGCGGCCATGCGGCCTTTCTTCGAGCTCGACCGGGTCCTCCGCGACGGCGTCTTCTATGCGGCGACGAGGCTGTACGGGATCACCTTCACCGAGCGTCCCGACCTGGTGGGCTATCAGCCGGACGTCCGGGTTTTCGAGGTGTTCAACGAGGACGGCTCGCCGCTCGGGCTCTACCTGGGCGACTACTTCGCCCGCGCCTCCAAGCGCGGCGGGGCGTGGATGAACAGCCTGGTGAAGCAGTCCCACCTGGAAGGCCTCAAGCCGGTCGTGGTCAACAACCTCAACCTGGTCAAGGGCGAGCCGACGCTGATGACGTTCGACGAGGTCAACACGCTGTTCCACGAGTTCGGGCACGCTCTGCACGCGCTGTTCTCCGACGTGCGCTTCCCCCGCTTCTCGGGCACGTCCGTGCCGCGCGACTTCGTGGAGTATCCGTCCCAGGTCAACGAGATGTGGGCGACCGATCCCGAGATCGTGGCCAACTACGCCCGCCATCACGAGACCGGCGAGCCCATGCCGCAGGAGCTGGTCGACCGGATGATCGCGGCGCAGAAGTTCAACCAGGGCTTCGCGACCGTCGAATATCTGGCGGCGACCCTGCTCGACTGGGCGTGGCACACCTCCTACGACGGCGGTGACGCGTACGCCTTCGAGGAGCGGGCGCTGACCGAGGCGGGCGTGGCCCTGAAGGCCGTACCGCCGCGCTACCGCAGCACCTACTTCGCTCATATCTGGTCGAGTGGCTACGCGGCGGGCTACTACTCCTATATCTGGAGCGAGGTGCTCGACGCGGACACGGTCGAGTGGTTCGCCGAGAACGGCGGGCTGTCCCGCGCGAACGGCGACCGCTTCCGCCGCGACCTGCTGTCGAAGGGCGGCAGTCTGGACGCCATGACCGCGTTCCGTGCCTTCCGCGGCCGCGACCCCGAGATCGCCCCGCTGCTCGCCCGCCGCGGCCTGGATTAGCCTCCAGGCCCGGCCGGATTTACGCTGTTGGCGTGCCGCTGTCACCCCGATCGCAGGCCCTTCATTCGCTGAGCCGCATGTTCCAGGCGGCGCTGCCGCCTCCCGGGCAGCCCGTGACGCTTGGTGAGGTCCTCACGCGGCACGCCGAGATCCTTTCGGAGGCGCACGAGCGCGGGCTGGAAGCGGCTGAGGCGCTGCTCAGAGGCCGCCGGCCCGAAGATCGGCCAGGGCTGAGCGCGGCGGATTTCCGGGCCGTGATCGCCAGAGAGTACGGCTTCGCCGACTGGGCCGCCGTGACGGACCGGTGGGACAGGCCGGTGGATCCGCGGTTCGAGGCCGCGGCCGACGCCATCACGTCCGGCGAGCTCGATGTCCTACGCGCCTCGCTGGACGAGGATCCGGCGCTGGTCCGGGCTCGTTCGGCGTTCGGGCACCGCGCCGCCCTGATCCACTACGTCGCGGCCAACGGGGTCGAGTCGACCCGGCAGTGGCAGTCGCCGTCGAACGCCGTGGAGATCCTGCGTCTGCTGCTCGACCGCGGCGCCAATCCGGATGAACTGTGCGACACCTACAACGGCGGGTCGGCTCAGACGCCCATGTGCCTGCTGGTCTCCTCATGCCATCCGGCGGAGGCGGGCGTGCAGGCCGATCTCGTCACCGAGCTCGTACGCGGCGGCGCGACGCCGGACGGCCTCGACGGCGACGGGCTGCCGCTCTGGACCGCCATCACCTTCGGATACACCGCCGCGGCGAGCGCGCTGGCGCAGGCCGGAGCCCGGGTGGACAACCTGGTCTTCGCCGCGGCGCTGGGCGATCTGCCCGCGGTGCGGGCCTGTTTCGACGCCGACGGACGGCTCCGGGCGGCCGGCGACGCGATCAGGATCGGCGCTCGCGGCCCTGTCTTCGACCCGGACCACATGGTCGAATATGCGCTGATCTACGCCAGTGCCCATGCGCGGCGCGAGGTCGTGGAATTCCTGCTCACCAAGAATCCCGACCTCGGCGTAACCGAGCCGATGTTTCACGGCACCGCGGCCGGCGCCGCGCGCTACCACGGGCACGACGACATCGTGGCCCTGCTGACGTCGTGATCCGGCCGGCTACCCCAGGCGGGCGAGAGCCGTACGGACTCGGTCGAGAGAGCGCTCGCGGCCGAGGACCTCGATGGACTCGAAGAGGGGCAGGCCCACGGTCCGGCCGGTGACGGCGACCCGGACGGGGGCCTGGGCCTTGCCCAGCTTCAGCCCGTGCTCGGCGCCGACCTCTTCGAGCGCCGTCTTCAGCGACTCGGGATCCCAGCTGACGGCCTCCAGGCGTGCCGCGTACGCACTGAGGATCTCGCGGGCCGGGCCACGCATGGCCCGCTCCCACGAGGCCTCGTCGAAGACGTCCTGGAACAGGAACTCGACGTTGGCCCGGATCTCGGAAAGGACGGTGACACGCGTCTGGGCCAGCTCGGCGACCTGGGTGAAGACGTCGAGATCCCAGTCGGGGTCGAGGAACGGCGCGCAGCGCTCGACGAAGGTCTCCAGCGGGAGCGCGCGAATGTACTCCCCGTTGAAGGCGCGCAGCTTCTTCTCGTCGAAGAACGCGTTGGAGGAGTTGACGTCCTCCAGCCGGAACTCGGGGACCATCTCGGACCAGGGGACGATCTCGCGGCCGTCGCGCGGCGCCCAGCCGAGCAGCATCAGGTAGTTGACCATGGCCTCGGCCAGGTAGCCCTCGTCGCGGTAGGACTCCAGGGCGACCTTGTCACGCCGCTTGGACAGCTTCTTGCGCTGCTCGTTGACGATGACGGGCAGGTGCGCCCACACGGGCGGGGTGGCGCCGAGGGCCGGCCACAGCAGCATCTGGCGCTGCGCGTTGCCCAGGTGCTCCTCGCCGCGGATCACGTGGGTGATGCCCTGGGTGATGTCGTCGACGGCGTTGGCGAGCACGTAGAGGGGGGAGCCGTCGCTCCGGGCGATGACGAAGTCTTCCTGGGCGTCGTTGGGGAACTCGACTCGGCCGCGGATGACGTCGTCGACCACGGTGACGCCGTCGTCGGGCGTGCGGAAACGGACGGCGCCCGAGGTGAGGCCGCGGTCGCGGCAGAAGCCGTCGTAGCCCTTGTGCTCAGAGCCGGTCCGTGCGACGAGGGTCTCGCGGGTGCAGTCGCAGTAGTAGGCCTTGCCGTCGGCCAGCAGTTTGGCCACCGCCTCGCGGTGCTGCGGCTCGAAGGCGGACTGGAAGTAGGGCCCTTCGAAGGCGGGGTGCTCGCCGCCGATGCCGATCCAGTGGAGGGCCGCGATGATGCCCTCGGTCCACTCGGGCCGGTTGCGCGCGGCGTCGGTGTCTTCGATGCGCAGCACGAACCGGCCGCCCGCGCGCTCGGCCAGCGCCCAGTTGAACAGCGCCGAGCGGGCGCCGCCCACGTGGAACATGCCGGTCGGGGACGGCGCGAAGCGCACCCTAATCACGGGAAACCACCCTGTTCGTGAGAGTTCCGATGCCTTCGATGCCGACGCTGACCTCGTCGCCGACCTGCAGCGGGCCGACACCGGCGGGCGTGCCGGTGAGGATGACGTCGCCGGGAAGCATGGTCATGACGTTGGTCACGTGCGCGATCAGCGTCGGGATGTCGTGCACGAGCTGGGAGGTGCGCCCGCTCTGCCGCAGGTCGCCGTTGACGCTCGTGGTCAGCGCGAGGTCGCCCGGGTCGAGCGAGGTCTCGATCCACGGCCCGAGCGGGCAGAACGTGTCGAAGCCCTTGGCCCGGGTGAACTGCACGTCCTTCTTCTGCAGGTCGCGCGCGGTGACGTCGTTGGCGCAGGTGTAGCCGAAGATGACGTCGGCGGCGCGCTCCCGCGGCACCTCGCGGCACAGCCGCCCGATCACGATGGCCAGCTCGCCCTCGTAGTCGACGCGGGACGACAGCTTCTCGGGATAGGCGATCGCCTCGCCCGGCCCGATCACCGTGGTCGACGGCTTGATGAACATGATCGGCTCGTCGGGGACGTCGTTGCCCATCTCGGCCGCGTGATCGGCGTAGTTGCGCCCGATGGCGACCACCTTGGTCGGCAACATGGGCGCCACCAGCCGGATCTCCGACACCGGATAGCGCTCGCCGGTGAACTCGACGCCGCCGAACGGATGCCCCGCGACCTTGGAGATGACCTGGCCGTCCTCTTCCACCACGCCGAAGGCGATCCCGTCGCCGGTGGCGAACCTCGCTATACGCACGGCTACCAGGTTAGCGGTGCGGCCTGTATGTTAGTGACGACTTACGTTAGCGAGGAGAGAAGAATGGCTGAGTGGATCACCTTCCTGCACCCGCCCCGCGAGAACTTCGCGGCCACCATGACCGATCGCGAGCGTGAGGTGTGGGCCCGCCACTTCGAACGGCTCACACGGCTGCACGCCGAGGGCGTCATCATTCTGGTCGGCCCCACGCTCGGCCCGATCAACACGGGGATCTGCGTCTTCGAAGCCCCCGACGAGCAGGCCGCGCGAAAGCTCATGAACGAGGATCCGACCATCGTCGAAGGCATGGCCACCGGCGAGCTGCGCCCGTTCAAGTTGTCCCTCCTGCGCGGCCGAGAAGCCTCCTAGAGGGCCTTTTCGAGCGTGGCCGCGAAGGCGTCGACGTGGGTGCCGAAACCGCCGTGGGCGCCGGGGAACACCAGGGGATCCAGGCCGAGCCGCTCGGCCAGCGCCAACGTGGTCGTGTGCTGCACCTCCCCGGCGGAGTCGGCCCCGATGCCGGCGATGACCGGGGCGGCGGCGAGCGCGGCCAGGTCGGGGACATACCGCCCGAACGGCGGCACCTCGTATCCGATGAAGAACTCCATGTTGCCCATCATCCGCCGCATGACCTCGGGCGCCGGCTCCTCCTGCGGCCCAAGACCCTGCGGCTCCTCCGGTCCGAAGGCCGCGGTCAGCACGGCCGAGGCGGCCGCCCAGCCCTCCTTGTGGAAGGTGTCCTCGATGTTCTGGAGCACGTCGTGCCAGTGGCGCTCATAGTCGGGCAGCAGGGTGAACAGCGGCGGCTCGTGGGCGACCAGGGTTCGTACGCGCTGGGGGTGGCGGGTGGCCAGCGCGAGCCCGATCATCGCGCCCGAGCTGTTGCCGAAGACGTCCGCCGGGCCGTCGCCGGCCACCGCCGACAGCACGCGCGCGGCGTCGTCGGCGTGGACCTCGATCTCCTGCGGCTGGGGCGGCCCGTCCAGCGGGCTGCGCGAGTTGCCTCTCCGGTCGTACGTGATGACGGTGCGCCGATCCGCGAGCCGGTCGGCCAGGGCGGTGAATCCGTCCGCGTCGTACACCCCGCCGCAGATCAGCAGCAGCGCCGGCCCTGAGCCGCGGACCTCGTAGTAGAGCGTGGCCCCGGGCGCCTGCAGCGTGTCGGTCATGGTGTCCTCCTCCGTAGGGGTTGCGTGGTGGGGTCGGAGCCGGCCACCGATCCTCGACATCCCTTGCCGGATTTTCCTGATAACGATGTTGCCAGGGTGCTTGCCGTTATCCCCTGATTTCGGACAGCATGATCCACCCCCTCCCACGCAAGGTCGGAAGGAACACGCGTGCCCGGCCGCACCCTCGCCCTGCTCACGGCGCTGCTTGTCACTGTTTGCACGGTCACCACACCTGCCGTGGCGGCGCCGAGCGGCCGGCGGACCGCCGAATGCCAGGGCGACTGGTTGCCGGGCACCCCGACCTCGTCGGACATCATCAAGGGCGAGCTGTCCTTCCTGGATCTGCCCTCGGTCAAAGTGGGCGACAAGATCAACTGGAAGATGGACCCCTACCACAACCGGTCCTGGCAGATGGTCTTCCAGTCGTTGCGGTGGATGGGACGGCTGGTCGCCGACTACGAGTCGACCGGCACCCAGAACTATCTCAACCGGGCCATCGACATCGCCAAGCAGTGGGTGGCCGCCAACCCGCCGGGCGGGGGCGCCAAATACGCATGGGCGGAGCATCCGATCGCGCTCCGGGCGCCCGCGCTCGTATGCCTCAGCATGCACACCTCCGGCGCATGGCTCACCAACACCCTCAAGGCGCACGCCAAGGCCCTTTCCGACCCCCGCCACTACGAGCTCGGCCACAACCACGGCCTCGACCAGGACATCGGCCTGCTGCGGATCGCGTGCCGCTACGGCAACAAGGGCTACCGCGACCTCGCGCTGTCGCGGATGGTCAAGTCGATGAAGCTGGACATCGACTCGGAGGGCGCGCTTCGCGAGCAGGCCCCCCGCTACGCCATCTACGTGTACGACAAGCTCAAGGTGGCGATCGACTCGATCCACGACTGCCACGTCAAGGTCCCGGCCGAGCTGGACCGGCGCTGGGAGAAACTGCCCAAACACATCGCCGCGGCGACCATGCCGAACGGCTACCTCGTGCCGCTGGGCGATGGGGCGGCCGACGTGCAGCCTGTGGCGTTCCCGCACCCGGACGCCAAGGTCCAGGTGTTCAGCGCCGGCTACGTCTTCGGCCGGACGAAGTGGGGCGACCCGCAGTCGGCCTACTACTCGATCCGCTTCGGGCCGGGGCTGAAGTTCCACGGCCATGAGGACCACCTCGGCGTCACGTACTACGCGCAGGGCCGCAACCTGCTCACCGAGGCCGGGTTCGTCTCGTACGAGGGCACGCCGTATCGCCGTTGGACGATCACCCCGGAGGCGCACAACGTGCCGATCGTGGTCGGCAAGGCCTTCCATGGACGGACCCCGTCAAAGCTCACCCGCCGGTCGATCGACAAGAACAGGCAGTCGTTCACCATTACGGACACCGCGTACGGCGTCCGCCGGACCAGGGCGATCCTGGTCAACCACGATCAGGACGTCATGGCCGTGCTCGATCGCCCCGGATCCGGGAAAATCCGGAATCTGTGGCACTTTGATTCGGCTTTGAAGGTCTTCTCCAACAAGGGCGGCACGGTCGTCGTCGGCAACGGCGCCTGGCGGGCCTCACTGGTCCAGTTCAACGCGTCGACGTGCGCGCCGATCGCGGGTCAGAAGATCGTCACGGGGGCGACCCGGCCGTACCAGGGCTGGATCTCCCTGGCGTACGAGCAGAAGACCCCGGCGCCGGCGGTGCTGTCCCCCGCGGCGCCGGCCCTGCTGACGGTCGTGGTGCCGGGAACCGACCGCCCCGAGGTCACCTGCTCCGGCCGGAGCGTGATCGCGCACACCCCGACCGGCCCGGTCCGCTTCCGAATTTCCGGATATGACCTGATTTAGCGCCCGGCGCGGAGGAGTCCGTACGTGACGGCCTGCTCGAGGGCCTGCCAGGAGGCCTCGATGATGTTCTCGTCGACGCCCACGGTGGCCCACTCGGCGTCGGCGTCGCTGGAGGTGACCAGCACGCGGGTGACGGCGTCGGTGCCGTGGGTGCCCTCGAGTATGCGTACCTTGAAGTCGATCAGCTCGACCGCGGCCAGCTCGGGATAGAGCTTCTCCAGGGCCAGCCGCACGGCCTTGTCGAGCGCGTTGACGGGGCCGACGCCCTCGCCGGTGGCGACGATCCGCTCGCCCTTGGCGTGCAGCTTGACGGTGGCCTCGGAGACCACGTCGCCGGTGGTGCGCCGCTCGACGATGACGCGCCACGACTCGACCTCGAAGTGCCGTTCCTTGACGCCGTTGACCGTGTCGCGGAGCAGCAGCTCGAAGGAGGCGTCGGCGGCCTCGAAGGTGTAGCCGCGCGCCTCCATGTCCTTGACCCGGTCGACCAGCTCGCGCGACTGGTCGGCGGACAGGCTGTATCCCAGCTCACGGCCCTTCAGCTCGACCGAGGCGCGGCCGGCCATGTCGGAGACGAGCATCCGCATGTCGTTGCCCACCTCCTCCGGATCGATGTGCTGGTAGAGGTTGGGGTCGACCTTGACGGCGCTGGCGTGGATGCCGGCCTTGTGCGCGAACGCCGACATCCCGACGTACGGCTGGTGCGAGTTGGGGGTGACGTTGGTGACCTCGGTGATCGCGTGCGCGATCCGGGTCATGTCCCGCAGCGACTGCGGGGGCACCAGCTCATATCCCCGCTTGAGCTGGAGGTTGGCGACGACCGTGAACAGGTTGGCGTTGCCGGACCGCTCGCCGTAGCCGTTGGCGCAGCCCTGCACGTGGTCGGCGCCCGCGGCGACCGCGGCGAGCGTGTTGGCGACGGCGCAGCCCGTGTCGTCGTGGCAGTGGATGCCGACCCGCGCGCCCGTCCCCACCGCGGTGTGCACGATCTCGGCCAGCTCGTCGGGGAGCATGCCGCCGTTGGTGTCGCAGAGCGCGATCACCGACGCGCCGGCCTCCGCCGCGACCCTGACCACTTCGAGCGCGTACGCCGGGTTGGAGCGGTAACCGTCGAAGAAGTGCTCGGCGTCCAGGAACACCCTCTGCCCTCCCGCGCGGAGATGCTCGACCGTGTCGCGGATCATCGCGAGGTTCTCGTCGAGCGTCGTGCGGAGGGCCAGCTCGACGTGCCGGTCGTGACTCTTTGCCACAAGAGTCACGACCGGCGCGCCGGAATCGCGCAGTGCGGCGACCAGGGGGTCGTCGGCCGCCTTCACGCCTGCCCGGCGGGTCGCGCCGAACGCGGCGAGCTGCGCGTGCTTCAGGTCGAGCTCGGTCTGAGCCCGCCGGAAGAATTCGGTGTCCTTGGGGATGGCGCCCGGCCAGCCGCCCTCGATGAAGCCGACGCCAAGGCCGTCCAGGTGGCGAGCGATGGCCAGTTTGTCGGCCACGGAGAGGGTGAGTCCCTCTTGCTGCGCTCCGTCACGGAGCGTCGTGTCGTACACGTGGAAGCCGTCGTCGGCCATCGGATTCTCCTTGGAAGGAAAGACACTCGCGAGGAAAACAAAAAGACCCCTCACGGACGTGAGAGGTCTGCGCGCCGGCCAGGTCCTGATTTCAGCCGGCGCGCCTGCTGATAATGAGCAGACCGCGCATAGTGTCTGCAGTCTGCCACACGCACCACCATCCGGCACACTCATCTCACTATGCGAGACGCCGGTAGGGTGGCGGTCATGAAATCAGATGACTTCCTCCGGTCCGACATCGCGGCGTACGCCATCACCCACACGACCCGGCCCGACGACGTGCTGCGCGACCTCGCGGCCGAGACCCACGAGCGGCTGGGCGGCGCGGCCGGCATGCAGATCCCCTCGGACCAGGGCACTCTCCTGTACATCCTGGCCTCGATCATCCAGCCGAGGCTCGCGGTGGAGGTCGGCACGTTCACCGGCTACTCGTCGATCTGCGTGGCCCGCGCCCTGCCCGAGGGCGGCCGGCTGATCGCGTGCGACGTGAGCGAGGAGTGGACGTCGGTCGCCCGGCGCTACTGGGAGCGCGCGGGCGTGGCCGACCGCATCGAGTTGCGCCTGGGTGACGCGGCCGCCACGCTCCGCGCGATGCCCGTGGACGAGACCATCGACTTCGCGTTCATCGACGCCGACAAGGAGGGATACCCCGTCTACTACGAGGAGATCATGACCCGGCTGCGCCCCGGCGGCCTGATCGCCGTCGACAACACCCTGCAGCACGGCCGCATCGTCGACGCCGAGGCCGGTGGCACCGTGCCCGGCATGCGCGCCTTCAACGACCTGGTGGCCGCCGACAAGCGCGCCACGACCGTGCTGCTCCCCTTCGCCGACGGGGTGACGCTGATCTACAAGAACTAGCAGATCTTGTGGACCCAGTGGTGGGGGTCGGGGCGGGTGCCATATTGGATGCCGAGGAGCTCGTCGCGGATCCGCATGGTGACCGCGCCCGGCCCGCCGTCGCCCACGGTCCACTCCCGATCGGCGCCCTTGACCGAGCCCACCGGGGTCACCACCGCGGCCGTGCCGCACGCGAAGACCTCGGTGAGCTCGCCGGACTCGCACCCGGCCTGCCACTCCTCGATCGAGAGGCGCCCTTCCTCGGCCGTGAGACCGAGGTCCTCGGCGAAGGTGATGATCGAGTCGCGGGTGACGCCGGGCAGCAGCGTGCCGGTGAGCGCCGGGGTGAGCAGGCGGTCGCCGAAGACGAAGAACAGGTTCATCCCGCCCATCTCCTCGACGTAGCGGTGCTCGACCGCGTCGAGCCAGACCACCTGGTCGCAGCCGTGCTCGACGGCCTGCCGCTGGGCCACGAACGCGGCCGCGTAGTTGCCGCCGCACTTGGCGAAGCCCGTGCCACCGGGGGCGGCGCGGGTGTATTCGGTGCTCAGCCAGACCGACACCGGCTTGACGCCGCCCGCGAAGTACGACGCGGCGGGCGAGGCGAAGACGATGTAGCGGAAGGTCTTGGACGGGTAGTTGACGCCCAGCCCGACCTGCGTGGCGATCATGAAGGGCCGCAGGTAGAGGCTGTGCCCCTCCGTGGTGGGCACCCATTCGCGGTCGGTCTGCACGAGCCGCTCGAGCGACTCGACGAAGACGTCTTCCGGCAGCTCGGGCATGGCCATCCGAAGGGCCGAACGGTTGAACCGCGCGGCGTTGGCGTACGGCCGGAAGGCCGCGATGGCGCCGCCGACCTGCCGATAGGCTTTCAGGCCCTCGAACAGCTCCTGGGCGTAGTGGAAGACCGAGGTCGCCGGGTCGAGCACGAGCGGCCCATAGGGCTCGAGCCGCGCGTCGTGCCAGCCGACCCCTTCGGTGAAGTCGATGGAGACCATGTGGTCGGTGAAATGTTGGCCGAACCCTGGGTCGGCCAATACCGCCTGGCGCTCGGCCGCGGTGCGGGCATGCGGGTTGAGCTGCACGTCGAAGCTGAGCTGGCTGGTCATGGCCATTGATTCCTTCTCGTAAGTTATGACTAGAAACTACGGCATGAACGGGGTAACGAAAAAGCGCACGGCGGCCGGGGGGCCACCGTGCGCTTCGCGCTGTTGAGTGGCCGGCTATCCGGCTACTCGTGCGGCGATGTCGTCGCCGATCTCGCGGGTCTTGCGCGCCACCCAGGCGCCCTGCCGCTCGACCAGGTCGTCGGCGACGGCCTGCTCGACGCGCTGCGCGCCGGCCGTGAAGCCGAGGTGGTCGAGGAGCATGGCGACCGACAGCACGGTCGCGGTGGGATCGGCCTTGCCGCGGCCGGCGATGTCCGGCGCCGAGCCGTGCACCGGCTCGAACATGGACGGGGTGGTCTTGGCCGGGTTGACGTTGCCGCTCGCGGCGAGGCCGATGCCGCCCGCGATGGCCGCGCCGATGTCGGTGATGATGTCGCCGAACAGGTTGTCGGTGACGATCACGTCGAACCGCCCGGGCTGGGTCACGAAGAACATCGAGGCCGCGTCGACGTGGCAGTAGTCGGCCTCGACCTCGGGGAACTCGGCGGCGATCCGGTTGGTGGTGCGCTGCCAGAGATCTCCGGCGTACGTCAGCACGTTGGTCTTGTGGACCAGGGTCAGCTTCTTGCGCGGTCGGCCCGCGGCCTTCTCGAACGCGTAGCGGACCACGCGCTCGACGCCGTACGCGGTGTTCACCGAATCCTGCGTGGCGATCTCCTGCGGCGTCCCGCGGCGCAGGACACCGCCGGCCCCCGCATACGGCCCCTCGGTGCCCTCGCGGACGACGATCATGTCGATGTCTTCGGGGCGGGCCTCGCCGAGCGGGGTGGCCACGCCGGGGAACAGCTTGACCGGACGCAGGTTGACGTAGTGGTCGAGCTCGAAGCGCAGCCGGAGCAGCAGGTCTCGCTCCAGCACGCCGGGCGGGACGCTCGGGTCGCCGACGGCGCCGAGCAGGATCGCGTCGTAACCGCGCAGCTCCTCGAGGACTGCGTCGGGAAGGGTCTCTCCGGTCGCGTGATAGCGCTTCGCGCCGAGGTCGTACGTCGTGGCCTCGACCTTGACGCCCACGGCGTCGAGGACCTTGAGACCTTCGGCGACGACCTCGGTGCCGATGCCGTCGCCGGGGATCACCGCCAGGCGGATGCTGCTCGACTCCATGACCGGTCAGCCTAGCGTGACGGTCCGCTCGAAGACCAGGTCGCGGGCCGTGTTGAGGCCGACGGCGAGCGCGCCGAGCAAGACCGAGTCGGCGCCGAGGGAGGAGGGCTCGATCCGGGGCGGCCGGAGCGCGACCAGCGTCTCCAGCCGGTCGGCGACCGGGCCGATCAGCAGGTCGGCCGCGGACGCGCCGATGCCGCCGCCGAGCACGACGAGCTCGGGGTCGAGCACCGCGGTCACCCCGGCCAGGGCGTGCGCGATGTGGTCCACCTCGGCCGCGACGACCTTGAGCGCGGCCGGGTTTCCGGCGCGCGCGGCGTCGAACACCTCCTTGGCGGAGGACGCGGTCAGGCCGAGCCGTTCGGCGCCGGCCACCACGCCGTCGGCCGAGGCCACCGACTCGAACATGCCCCGCCCCGGGTTGACGATCGGGTCACCCTCGCCTACCGGGAGGTAGGAGATCTCTCCCGCCGCGCCCTGCGAGCCGCGGTAGAGCTTGCCGTCGATCACCACGCCCATGCCGATGCCGGTGCCGATGGAGACGAACGCGAAGTGGGACACGCCCTGGCCGAGGCCATAGGCGCCCTCGCCGACGGCGGCCAGGTCGACGTCGTTCTCCAGGACGTACGGGGATCCGGTCACCTCGGCCAGCCGCTCGACGGCGCCCGGCTGCTCCCATCCGGGCAGGTTGGGAGCCAGGCGCAGGGCGCCCGTGTCCTTGTCGTGGATGCCGGGCGTGCCGAAAACGGCCAGCGTGATCTCGGTGGGGCCGCCGAGCCCGGCCTCCGCGGTGAGCTCCGCGGTGATCTCGGTCAGCTGCGCCAGCGCGTCGTCGTAGCTGTCGGCGCGGGACGGCTCGTCGCGCCGCGCCACGATCTCGCCGACCAGGTCGGCCAGGGCGAGCCGGACGTACGCGCGGCCGATGTCGACCGCGAGGACCCACCCGGCCTGGGGCCGGATCTCGTACAGCAGCGCGGCCCGGCCGGCGTTGCCGGTGCGCAACCCCACAGGGCGCACCAGTCTGGCGCGCTCCAAGTCGGCCAGGGCCACGGAAATCGTTGGTTTCGACAGCCCGGTCGCCTGCGCCAGCTCCGGCCTTGACACCTTGCCCAAGCGGAAGATCTCCGCGAACACGGCTCGCTCGTTCATCACACGCAGCAGGCTCGTCGTGTTGGCGGTCCCACCGCCGATACCCACCATGCTCCCAAGATTGGCATAACCGCCGCGGAAGGCGGGCCAGTTGATCTCCAGCGGATCCCCCTGCACCATGCCGAGCCCTCCATGTTCCCCAGTTGTGATCTCGCGGGTCTAGCCAACCAGTTGATAGTAAATTACCTTTCTTATCAACTGTGTACGTTAGGAAAGGATCGGTGCCATGCGGCGAGGATTGTCGGCCGTTGCCATCGCCGGGCTCCTGCTCAGCGCCGCCTGCGGCAACAGCAACAACACCCCCTCAAGCTCAGGGGGCACCACGGCGGCCGCCCAGGGCGGGGGGAAGACCATCGCGCTCTTCCTTCCGGAGTCCAAGACCACCCGATACGAGGCGTTCGACCGCCCCTTGTTCGAGGCCAAGGTCAAGGCCCTGTGCGCCGACTGCAAGCTGCTGTACTCCAACGCCGACCAGGACGCGGCCAAGCAGCAACAGCAGGTCGAGGCCGCGCTCACCCAGGGCGCGAACGTGATCGTGCTGGACGCGGTCGACGCCGCGGCCGTGGCCCCCCTGGTCAACCAGGCCAAGCAGAAGAACATCCCGGTCATCGCGTACGACCGGCTGATCAGCGGAATCGACTACGCCTACTACGTCTCGTTCAACAACGTGCGGGTCGGCGAGATGCAGGGCCAGGCGCTGCTGGACGCGCTGAACGCGGACGGCAAGGCCGGCAAGGGCGAGATCGTGATGATCCACGGCGCCCCGACCGACCCCAGCTCGGCCGACTACAAGAAGGGCGCGCACAACGTGCTCGACGGCAAGGTCAAGATCGGCCGCGAGTTCGACACCCCCGACTGGAGCCCCGACAAGGCGCAGCAGGAGATGGAGCAGGCCATCACCGCGCTCGGCCGCGACAACATCGTCGGCGTGCTGTCGGCCAACGACGGCATGGCGAGCGGCGCCATCGCGGCCATGAAGCGGGCCGGCTACAAGGCCATCCCGCCGATCACCGGGCAGGACTCCGAGCTGGCCGCGGTCCAGCGGATCCTCACCGGCGAGCAGTACATGACCATTTATCTCGACATCAGGTCTGAGGCCGAGAAGTCGGCCGAGCTGGCCGTCTCCCTGGCCAAGGGCGAGAAGCCGGCCGCGCCCACGACGGTCAACAACGGCACCGCCGACATCCCGTCGTTCCTGCTCGACCCGATCGCGGTCACCAAGGACAAGATCGAGGGGACCATCGTCAAGGACGGCTTCTACAAGGTCGACCAGATCTGCACGGCCGAATACAAGGACGCCTGCGGCCAGGCGGGGATCCAGTAAATGATCTCGGTAAAAAACGTATCCAAGCGATACGGCGCGGTCCAGGCTCTCCAGGAGGTGAGCCTGGACCTTCGTCCCGGTGAGGTCGTCGCGCTCGTCGGCGACAACGGGGCGGGCAAGTCAACACTCGTCAAAGCCATCGCCGGGGTCATCTCCCCGGACAGCGGGACGATCCTGGTCGACGGATCCGAGGCGCGGGTGGCCAACCCGCACGACGCGCAGGCGCTCGGCATCTCGACCGTCTACCAGGACCTCGCGCTGTGCGAGAACCTCGACGTGGTCGCCAACCTGTTCCTCGGCGCGGAGCGGCGGCGGTGGACGCTGATGCGCCACATATCCATGGAACGATCCGCCCGCGAGCTTCTGACCTCGCTCGATGTGCGGATCCGGGACATCGCGGTGCCGGTGTCGATGCTGTCGGGCGGACAGCGCCAGTCGGTCGCCATCGCGCGCGCCCTCGTGGGCGAGCCGCGCCTGGTGATCCTCGACGAGCCCACGGCGGCCCTCGGCGTGGAGCAGACGGCCCAGGTCCTCGACCTGATCCGGCGGCTGCGCGACCGGGGGCTCATGGTGCTGCTCATCTCGCACAACCTCGCGGACGTTCGCGCGGTCAGCGACCGCATCGTGGTGCTCCGCCTCGGGCGCAACGCCGGCGAGTTCGTCACGGCCGAAACCTCCCAGGAGGCGGTCGTGGCCGCGATCACGGGAGCGGCCGCATGACTCTCACCGAAACGCGCAAGCCGTACACGCCGAAGGAGGCCGTGGAGCGGCTGCGCCACGGCGACCTCGGCGCCTGGCCGGTGGTCGGCGGGCTGATCGCGATCGCGATCGTCTTCCAGACCCTCAACGACCGCTTCCTGTCCCCCGAGAACCTCACCAACCTGGTCCTCCAGATGGCTGCCACCGGGACCATCTCGCTCGGCATCATCATGGTGCTGCTGCTCGGCGAGATCGACCTGTCGGCCGGCTCGGTGAGCGGCGTGTGCGCGGTCGTCATGGCCATCCTCGCGGTACGCGACGGCTGGAACCCGATCCTCGCGATCGTGGTGGCGATGCTCGCCGGCGCCCTGATAGGGGTCCTACACGGCGTCATGTTCACCCAGTTGCGCATGCCGTCGTTCGTGGTCACCCTGGCCGGGTTGCTGGGCTGGCTGGGCCTGCTGCTCTACCTGCTCGGCCAGGGCGGCATCATCAACCTGCCGTTCAACGGGTTCATCGCGGGCCTCAGCGACACCTGGCTGCCGCCCTGGCTGGCCTGGCTGATCGTCGTGGTGCTGGTCGCCGCGGTCGGCGGATCCGGGCTGGCGCAGCGCCGTCAGCGGCTGGCCGCCGACCTTCCGGTGACGCCCGCCTGGTGGCCGATGGTCAAGGCCGGCGGCTTCGCCGTCGTGCTGGGCGCCGCGGTGGCCGTCATGTCGGCCGACCGTGGTGTGCCCCTGCTGCTGGTCATCTTCGGGGCGCTGGTCGTCCTGTTCGACCTGGTGCTGCGGCACACGGTGTTCGGCCGGTGGATGTACGCCGTGGGCGGCAACGTCGAGGCGGCCCGCCGGGCCGGCATCAACGTCACCCGGATCAGGATCGCGGCCTTCGCGCTGTCGTCCACGCTCGCGGCGACCGGCGGGATCCTGGCGGCCAGCCGCCTGGCCGCCGTCAACCAGGGCTCCGGCGGCAGCGACACCCTGCTCATGGCGATCGCGGCGGCCGTCATCGGCGGCACCTCGTTGTTCGGCGGGCGGGGCCGCGCCTACCACGCGCTGCTCGGCGTGCTGGTGATCCAGTCCATCTCCAACGGGATGTTCCTGCTCAGCGTCGACTCCTCGGTCCGCTACATGGTGACCGCGGCCGTGCTCGCGCTCGCCGTCGGCATCGACTCCCTCGCCCGCCGCGGGAGCGCTTCGTGACGTACGCGCTGGGGATCGACTTCGGGGGGACCAAGGTGGCGCTGGCCACCGCCCCGCTGGGCACGGCGCCGGCCATGCCGCTGTCCGTCACGCGGCTGGAGACGCGCGCCGTCGAAGGGGCGGCCGCCGTCGTGCGGCGCACCGTGGACGCGTGCCGGGCGCTCATGGAAGGCCGCGGAGCGCTCGGCGCCGTCGGGGTCTCCACGTTCGGGATAGTCCGCGATGGCGTGGTACGGCTCGCGCCCAACGTCCCTGGATGGGACGGCCTGCCGCTGCCCGCGCTGCTCGCGGAGGAGTTCGGCACGATCCCGGTCAGCGTCTCCAACGACGTGAAGGCCGCCACCGCGGCCGAACTGCGCTGGGGTCGGCTGTCGGGGATCAAGGACGGGATCTACCTCAACCTTGGCACGGGCCTCGCCGCCGGATTCGTGGTCGACGGCCACGTGGTCACCGGCGCGCACGGCGCGGCCGGGGAGATCGCCTACGTGGCCCGCCACGCCGGCGAGCTGCGAGCCTTGTCCCCCGCGGCCCGGGCGTCCTCGCTGGACGGGCTCGGCCCGGCCGTGGACAGAGCGCCGCTCGAGGAGTTCGTGTCCGGGATCGCGCTGGCCGAGCGCGGCTCGGAGCTGCTCGGCCGCCGGGTCACCGCGGCCGAGTTGTTCGCGTTCCGGCACGACCCACGCGTGCGGCTGCTCATCGAGGAGGCGCTCGACGCGCTGGCGCTCGCGCTGGCCAACCTGTGTGTGGCGCTGGACCCGTCCCGGGTGGTGATCGGTGGCGGGATGATGGGCGCGGCCGCGTTCATCGTGCCGCACCTGCGTGAATGCCTGCGTCAGGCGGTGCCGTATCCACCGGAGGTGGTGCCGGCGAGGTTCGTGGACGACGCGCCGCTGTACGGTGCGCTGGCCCTGGCGCTCGGCGACGGGAGCGCCAAGGGGGTTTAACGCTGCTCAGGCGAGCCGCCGTTGTCCCTGCGATCGAGCGCGATCTGCAGAGCGGCGGCGGCTTCGTCCTCGGCGTCCTCAGGACGGTTCCACGGATACATCTCATACATGCTCTCCGAGGCTACCGGAAAATCTCGTAGGATGACCTAGTATCTCACCATCCGAGACACCCCCCGGCCTTGGGCGTGGGTTAGTCGGCGAGGTCTACGGCGCGGCCGCTGTCGGCGCCGATTTCGGAGGTGATCTGGTCGAGGATCTCGGCCGGGATGACCGTGTCGACCGTCAGCGCGATCAACGCCTTGCCACCCTCGACCGTACGGGACACCTGCATCGAGGCGATGTTGACGCTGTGCTCGCCGAGCAGGCGGCCCACGATGCCGACGATGCCAGGACGGTCGGTGTAGGTGAAGAACGCGAGGTGGTCGGTCGGCTCGATCTCCATCGCGAAGCCGTTCACCTCGACGATCTTGGTGACCTGCCGCGGACCGGACAGCGTGCCCGACACCGAGACCGTACGGCCGTCGGCGAGGACGCCGCGCACGGTGACGACGTTGCGCCAATCAGGGCTCTCCGAGCTGGTCACCAGCTCGACGACGGTGCCCCGGTCCTTGGCCAGCAGCGGCGCGTTGACGTAGGTCACCGCGTCCTCCACGACGTCGGCGAACACGCCCTTGAGCGCGGCCAGCTCCAGCACTCGCACGTCATGGGCCGCGATCTCGCCGCGCACCTCGACGTCGATGCGGGTGGCCACCTCGCCCGCGAGGGCCGTGAAGATGCGGCCGAGCTTCTCGGTCAGCGGCAGGCCCGGCTTGACGTCCTCGGCGACCGCGCCGCCCTGGACGTTGACCGCGTCTGGCACGAACTCACCGGCGAGCGCAAGCTTGACGCTCCGCGCGACCTGGGTGCCGGCCTTCTCCTGTGCCTCGTGGGTGGAGGCGCCGAGGTGCGGGGTGACCACGACCTGGTCCAGCTCGAACAGCGGGCTGTCGGTCATCGGCTCCCGGGAGAACACGTCGATCCCGGCTCCGGCGACCCGGCCCTCCTTGATCGCCGCGTACAGGGCGTTCTCGTCGATGATGCCGCCGCGGGCCACGTTGATCAGGCGGACCGTCGGCTTGACCTGGTGGAGCTCGCGGTCGCCGATGATTCCCGTGGTCTCCTTGGACTTGGGCAGGTGGACCGTGATGAAGTCGGCCTGCGCCAGCACCTCTTCGAGGGAGACGAGCTTGACGCCCAGCTGCGCGGCCCTGGCCGGCTGCAGGTAGGGGTCGTACGCGAGCAGCTCGACGCCGAACGGCTGCAGCCGCTGGGCCACCAGCTGGCCGATCTTGCCGAAGCCGAGGATGCCGACGACCTTCTCGTCCAGCTCGACCCCGGTGTACTTGGAACGTTTCCACTCGCCGCCCTTGAGCGACGTGTGCGCCTGTGCGACGTTGCGCGCGCTTGCGAGGATGAGGGCGACCGTGTGCTCGGCGGCGCTGGTGATGTTGGAGGTCGGCGCGTTGACGACCATGACGCCCGCCTTGGTCGCCGCTTCGACGTCGACGTTGTCGAGCCCGACACCGGCCCTGGCGACCACGCGCAGCTTCGGCGCGGCCGCTACGGCCTCGGCGTCGACCTGCGTGGCGCTGCGCACGATCAGCGCGTCGACGTCGGCGAGGGCGGGCAGCAGCTGGGAACGGTCGGAGCCGTCGGCGTGCCGTACCTCGAAATCCGCGCCGAGGACGGCCAGACCGGCCTCGGACAGTTCTTCGGCGACCAGAACGACGGGCTTGTTCACGGGCGGTCCTTAGGAAGTTCGGCTCGGTCGCCCGAAGTCTATCGGGAGCTCGTGAACGCCTTCACGAGCTCTCCACGATGCGAGACCCTTGTGACGACGGGGAATTATGAGGTTTACTCGCATATGCACACAAGCTGGGGGCATACCCTTGTTTGACCGTTCCAATTCGCACGCCTGTCAACTTGGTATTGATCGCACCGAATCTTCGTGATTAGCCTGTTAAGCCATGGTTCAGAACCTATCGTTCAGCCTATGAGCATCGGGAACCCTGCTCTCGGCGAAGTGCTCGCGCAGCACGGCAGCCCGCATCGCCTCCTCGCGGCGCTGGCCGAATGGGGCGTCCTGGTGGCCGTGCGGCCGGACCGTTCGGTCGTGCTCGGCACGACCCAGAGCGGCGAACGGGTGTTGCTGGGATACACCAGCCCCGCCACGTACGCCCGGCATCGCGGCGGCCACTCGCTCTCCGTATGCGACGCCGATACGATCCTCGACATTCAGCGGGTGACCGGAGTCAGGGAGGTCGTGGTGGACGCGGCCGGACCGGCTGCGGCCGCGGTGCCCATCGAAGACCTTCAGCGTTATCTCGAGGTCACCCGCAGCGGCCCGACCCCCGCCATGTCCGGCGTCATGCCGGTCATGTCCGCGTACGCCACCGGGGCGATGGCCACCGTGACGAGGACGCATCAGGCGCCGAGCGCGCCGGTGCCGGCGCCCACGCCGTGGGTTCCCTCGCCCCGTCAGCATCTGTCGGGCGCGATGACGGTCGTGGACCCCGGTTACCGGCGCACCGGGCACCCGATCCTGCCCGCGCTCCGGGTCGCCATCGGCGAGCTGCTGCGCGACTTTCCGCTGGTCCACCACGTGTGGATCTCCGAGGCGCGTACGGTCTCCGGCTCGACCGGCATCATGCTGCACGTCAAGGTGCACACCGCGACGGCCGAGGACATCGTGCGCGATCTGCACCGCGGCGTGCGCGCCCGGCTGCCGCAGCTGGCGGCCAGCGAGGCCCCCGTGCTGATGGCAAGGGTCGCCGACGCGCACACCGAACGCCGCATGATCGAGATCGGCGCGCACGTGGTCTGCGCGGACGTTACCGACTGAGGTCTACCGGCCGGGCGCTTGCTCGGCTTGAATAACGGCATGTCGTCGCCCGCAACACCCGCCCAGCCAGTCAGCGGCGTCCCCCTCGGAGTGCGCATCTGGTACGGGGTCGGATCCTTCTGCACGGCCACCTTCAACACGATCCCCGGCCTGCTGCTGCTCATCTACATGACCAACGTGCTGGCCGTGCCGGCCTTCCTCGCCGGCGTGGTGGTGTTCCTGCCCAAGGCCTGGGATCTGGTCATCAACACGCTGGTCGGCCAGTGGTCGGACAAGACCAGGTCGAAGTGGGGACCGCGCCGCCCGTGGCTGCTCGCGGGGGCGGCCGTGCTGCCCTTGGCGTACGCGCTGACCTTCAGCGGCCCGCCGCTGACCGGCGTGCCGGCGGCGCTGTTCGTGGGGCTGGCGTTCCTGCTGGCCGCGACGGGCTTCGCCTTCTACGAGGTGCCGTACAAGGCCATGCCGGCCGAGATGACCACCGACTATCACGAGCGGACCACCCTGCTCCAGTGGCGCATGATCTTCATCGCGGCGGCGATCGGGCTGAGCGGCGTGCTCGCGCCCATCATCGCGGGCGACAGCCTGGCCGGATACCGGAGCATGGGGATCATCTTCGCGCTGATCCTGCTGGCGTCGATGCTCGCGTCCTTCTTCGGCACGGCCCGCGCGCCCGTGGTCGGCCAGGTGGAGCCCGAGGGGTCGCTCAAGGCGCAGATCGCCGCGGCCAGGACGAGCAAGCCGTTCCTGTGGCTGCTCGGGCTGAGCTGCGCGCAGACGCTCGCCGCCGGAGTGATGCTGGCCGGCGCGCCCTATTTCGCCGCGTACACCCTGAAGGACACCGGCGCCTCCAGCACCCTGTTCGCCGCGCTCGTGGGCCCCATGCTCGTCACCATGCCGCTGTGGGTGTGGCTGGCCAAGAAGCTGGACAAGAAGGGCGCGATGGTGCTGTCCGGCTCCCTGTTCGCGTCCGGGGCGCTGCTGGCCGTCGGCACCCCTGTGTTCGGGTCGCTGTACGCGCACCTCTGCGTGGTCGTGGTCGGCGTCGGATACGCGGGCCTGACCCTGCTGCAGTTCTCGATGCTGGCCGACGTGATCGCGCACGACGGGACCACGTCGGGCAAGCGCCGCGGCGGGGTGTTCACGGGCCTCTGGACCGCGGCCGAGTCGGCGGTGGCCGCCTTCGGCGCGCTCATCTACGGCTCGACGATCGCGGCGGGCGGGTTCATCTCCTCCGATCCCGCCCATCCGGTCAGCCAGCCGGACAGCGCGAACACCGCGGTGATCATCGGGCTGACGATCGTCCCGGCGGTGATCGCGCTGTCCGGCGTCTACATGACCCTCAAGTACGACCTCGACGCGCGCAAGCTGGCCTCGGCTACGCCGCTGCTCGGAGGGGAAGGGGCAACCGCGAGCGGCTGACGGCGCCCGCCAGCAGGGCCGCGGCCAGCGGCAACCCGACCACGAGGAGCCCGGCCAAGGTCCACGGCACCTCGATCGGCGGTGCGCCGACGGCCCTGCTCACCCCGTCGGCCTCCACCATGGCCTTGGCGCCGCGGTCGGAGGCCAGCATGGTCGCCACGCCTATCCCCAACCCGGCCACCGCGCCGAGCGCCGATCCGACCAGCGCGACCGTCAGTGCCTGCGCGGCGACCACCGCGCGCTTGGTGAAGGGCCCGGCGCCCATCGCCGACATGATCGCGAGGTCGGGCCTCGCCTCGACGGCCGCGAGCGCGGTGGCGAGGAAGGTCATGGACAGCACGAGCGCGGCCGCGATCAGAACGAGGAACAGCACCAGCGCCCGGTCGTCCGGCGTCGGGATCACCACCTCGGCCTTGGGCGTGATCTGCGCGAGCCGGTCGGCGATGACCCGCAGGGTGGCATCGGGCACGCGATAGTCCGCGGGGTCGACCAGCAGCAGCACCGTGTCCGCCTTCAGGCCCGTCTTCACCAGCGTCGACGGCGACACGACGGCACGGGCCCAGCCCGGGCCGGTCGCGTGCGTGGCCAGAGCCGGGAGTTTCAACGTGACGGGATCCACCTCGGCGCTGTTCGCCGAAAGGATGACCTGGAAGCCGCCGCCGCGGACCATCGAGGGATCGAGCACGACCGCCCGGCCTTCGCGCAGCGCCGCGGCCGCCGCGGGGTCGTCCCTGCGGAGCACGTATCGCAGCAGCCGTTCGTCACCGACCAGCAGACCGCCTCGCCGACCCGGGTCGACGCCGCCTCCGAAGGCGAGTTCGCCCTCGCTTTTCGAGATCGCCGCCTCCAGGGGGAGGTTGTCCCCGGTGGCCGGCGCGCCGGCCTCGATCAGCGGAACCCCGGCCGGCAGCGCCGACGCGACCATCTGCCGGATCCGGCCCCACAGCTCAGGGGTGAGGTCGCCGCCGCGTATCACCAGCGCCCCCGGCGGACCCTGCGGGCTCGCCTCGGTGTCCGATCGCCAGTCGCGGAGGTTGGTGCTCGCCAGCACACCGACCGCCGTCACCACCGTCACCACCGTCATGACCGCGGCCACCGCCGGTGTGCTGCGCCCGGGATTCCTCGCGGCGTCCCGTACGGCGAAACGCAGCGGCAACGGCAACCGGCTGCCGGCCGCGGCCACACCGGCCACGACGGCGGGCACGAGCGCGATCAGCCCGAGCAGCGCGATCAGGGCGGCGACCATGGTGAGGACGGCGGAATGCCGCACCAGCACCACCGCGAGCGTCCCGCCGAGGATCACGAGAACCGCGCCGGCCACCGTCCAGCGCCGGGTGGGCGTGGCCGCGGCGCGGTGTCCGCCGAGCACGGCGATCGGATCGGTGCGGGCCGCCCGCGCCGCCGGGGCGAGCGCGGCCACCAGGCCGGCGCCCACGCCGAACACCACGACGGCCACCACGAACGCCCACGGGATCGTGAAGTCGGCGCTGACCGTTCCGAACCAGGCACGGGCCTGGTGCCTCAGCGCGGCCGCGGCGGCGATCCCGGCGACGGCGCCCGCCAGGCTCGCGATCAACCCGAATACGAGCCCGTCGGCCATCGCGATCCGCCACAGCTGGCGCGGCGTCGCGCCCTGCACGGCCATCAGCGCGAACTGAGCCGCCCTGCGCCGCCGGCCGACCGCGAACGCGGGTCCGGCCGCGAGAACCACCAGCAGGAACAGCAGGACGATCCAGGGCGCCGGCTCCGCGACCGAGTCGACGACGATCGCGACGGTGTCCATGGACGCCGCGACCGCCGGGCTGTCGACGATGGCGCCCTCGGCGTTGAGCTCGTGCGCCTTGGCCAGGGTGATCGGCGCGGGCGCGTCGACCATCCAATATGTGGTCTCGGCCTGTGGGCCGAGCACCGGCATGCTGCCCGGGTACGCCACCAGCTCGGCCATTGGACCACCGCCCACGTTGCGGGCCAGGCCGACGATCTTGACGGGGACCCGTCCCGGCATCTGATAGACGGTCGTGCCGACCCTGATGCCCTGATCGCCGGCGATCTCGGTCGCGACGGCCTCCCCCGCGCGCGCCGGCAGCCGGCCGGACCTGAGCTCGACGATGTTCTGGGCCATCGAGTCGTTGAGGTCGACCTCGACCGCCTCGCCATCGTGGTAGCCGTACGGAGTGAGGTAGCGGACGCTGCCCTCGCCGTACGGAATGACTCTGGAGCCGGCGCCGAGCAGATCGGCGACCTGGGCCGCGGTGAAGGGGTTGCCCCTGCCCGAGTAGCTGACCGAGCCGCCCTCCTGGGCGTCCACGTCCCAGTCGGGGCCACCCCAGATGATCCCGTCCGCCCTCCCCAGCGGACGCTCTGTGCCCCTGCTGACGTTGGGCTGCGCGTACATGGTGAAAATCCAGGTCAGCAGCGCCACGGGAATGGTGATCATGGCGAGGATGAGTGCCGTCCTGGCCTTCGAGCGGCCAGCGCCCCTGCGGACCAGGCGCAACGCGACGCGGGCGGTCATCGGGCCTGCTCCAGCGGCTCGTCCGCGCCGTCGGCGATCTCGCCGTCGCGGAGGAAGACCACCCGGTCGGCGTAGGCCGCGTAGCGCGGCTCGTGCGTGACCAGCAGGACGGCCGCGCCCGCGTCGGCGCGCTCGCGGAGCACCTGCATGACGTCGTCGCCGGTCGAGGAGTCGAGCGCGCCCGTGGGCTCGTCGGCCAGCAGCAGGCGACGCCGTCCGACCAGGGCGCGGGCGATGGCCACGCGCTGCCGCTGACCGCCGGACAGCTCGTCCGGGAAGCGGCCGGCCACGTCCGGCGCCAGGCCGACGCTGGCGAGCTCGGCGAGCGCCTCTTTCCTGGCCAGGGCCGTACGGAGACCGTCGAGCTCACGCGGGAGCATGACGTTCTCGGCGGCGGTGAGGGACGGGATGAGGTTGAAGTCCTGGAAGACGTAGCCGACGGCCCGCCGCCGCAAGGCCGCGACCTGGGGCGTGGACAGCATCGCCAGGTTGGCGCCCTCGATGAAGACCTGGCCCGAGGTGGGGCGGTCGAGCCCGCCCACGATGTTGAGCAGCGTGGACTTGCCGGACCCCGACGGGCCCATCACCGCCACCAACTCTCCGGCGGCGACACCTAAGGTGACGCCTCTCAGCGCGTGCACCGCGGCCTGGCCCGCGCCGTGCACGCGGGTCACCCCCGTCACGCCTACTACGTGGTTCATGGACGCTCCTTGAGAACGGCCTCGCAGTGGTCCAGCCAGCGCTGCTCGGCTTCGGCTTGAAAGATCATGGAGTCGAGCACCAGGCGCTGCGCGTTGGGCAGCCCCCGCTTGGCCCTGGTGAGCTCCTGAAGGGTGCGCATGGTGGCGGACCGCTGGGTCTGCACGACGCCGGTGACGTCGGCTCCGGCGGTCACCGCCATGGCAATCTTGATGACCAGCTCGTCCCTGGGACGGTCGGCCTGGGCGACCGGGCTCGCGAACCATCGGTCCAGCTCGTATCGGCCCTTTTCGGTGATGGCGTAGCCGACCCGGCCCTGCTCGTCCTGCCCCTCCTGCCGGACCAGTCCGTCGCGCTCCATCCGGGACAACGTCGTGTAGACCTGGCCGATGTTCAGCGGCCAGGTCGCCCCCGTCGACGCCTCGAACTCGGATCGAAGCTGGTAGCCGTGCCGTGGCCCGCGTCCCAGCAGGGCGAGCAGGCCGTGTCGTACGCTCATGAATACTGAGTATGCATACTGAGTATGCTCATTGCAAGACGCCGACCTGCTGTGACAGTTGATAACAAAGTGATTTCCGGGATTTATCCATTCGAGACGGACCATAATGCTGCCCTCCAGACCCCCCTGGAAGGACGATCGTGAAACGCGCACTTCTCTGCCTCGTCGGCATCGCCGCCGTCGTCATACCGGTCACAGCCGCGAAGGCGGACGCCGACGCGGCCGACCGAGCCGCCCGCTGCCGCGTGGTCGCCGGACAGCCCAAGGTCACGCCCAGCGGCATGATCCGGGTCGTCGGCGCGCGCGCCGGCTGCGGCGACATGTCCCGCACGCGCATCAGGCTGAAGAAGGTCCGGATCGGGCCCGACCGGGTGGCCAAGAGCGGCTCGCGGGCCATCGTCAACGGCAGGCTTGTGCTCACCAGCCGCTGCGCCAGCGGAACCTTCTACGCCACGGTGACCGACACCAAGGGCCACCTCGCCATCTCGCACAAGATCCGGATCAAGTGCGGCGGGTCCGGGCAGCCGCCACAGCAGGCCCCCACCGACGGCGGCGCGGTCGGCACCAGCGTCGAGAACGAGGTCGTACGGCTCACCAACGCCGAGCGGGCCAAGGCCGGCTGCGGACCGCTTACACACGACGCCCGGCTGCGCAAGGCCGCCCTCGGGCACTCGGCCGACATGTCGGCGCAGAACTACTTCGACCACACCTCGAAGGACGGCCGTTCGTTCGCCGATCGGATCAAGGCGACGGGATATCGCTTCACCGCGGCGGGTGAGAACATCGCCAAGGGCTACCGCACGGCGGCCGACGTGGTGACCGGCTGGATGAACAGTCCCGGACACCGCGCCAACATCCTCAACTGCACCTACAAGGACATCGGCGTGGGTTACGTGGCGGCCGGCGGCCCCTACTGGACACAGGACTTCGGCCGTAGTAGCTGATCCCTGGACAGCGGATGCGCGTGCGGCGGATACTCCAAAGCATGAGTCCGCAGCCACCGGTTCGGGCGTCTGACGGCGACCGCGAGCGCGCGCTCGGCGAGTTACGCGAGCGCGCCGCCGAGGGGCGGCTGTCCATGGACACATTCGTCGGGCGCGTCGACATGGCGTTGCGCGCCCAAAGCCGCAACGAGCTCGACGAACTGGTCGCCGACCTGCCCCATCACGGCCGCTGGCGGCGACGGATCACCGAGGTCGTGTCGTCGATCTCCGACTTCAGCACGCGGCTGGAGTCGGCCTGGCGGCGGCCCCGGTTGCCACGACTGTCCCTTCCGCCAGAGACCCGCGACCGCTATGTCGTCGGTCGCGGGTCAGGGTGTGACCTCGTGCTGTCGGATCTCACGGTCTCGCGCATCCACGCCGAGCTCCGCCGCGACGCCGAATCATGGCTCCTCGTCGACATGGGCTCCATGAACGGCACCCGCCTCAACGGCTGGCGCCTCCTTGGCCCCGCCCGCGTCCGCCCCGGCGACGAAATCGCCTTCGGCGACTGCGCCTTCCTCCTCGCCCCCCCAGCGTGATCTTGCAGTAATTCCCAATCCGCTGGTCCGCGCGGCTGTGATCTTGCAGTAACTCCCGAAGCGCAGGTCAGCGCTTAGGTGATCTTGCACGTCCTCCCTCGCCGCAGCTCCGGGCGTTGGTGATCACGCACTCGGCGAGTGCATGATCACCAACGCTCTGACCAGGCGAAAGGGAATTCGTGCATGATCACGAACGTCGTGACCTGCGCGTCGGGAGAACGTGCAAGATCACGCCCGGGGTGGGGGTCAGGGGGTGGGGGTGTTGAGCCAGGACATCATGGGGCGGAGTTTGGCGCCGGTCTGCTCGATGGGGTGCTGGGCGAGTTCTTCGCGGTAGGCGGTGAACTTCTTCTGGCCGCCGTCGAACTCGTCGACCAGTTCGCGGGCGAAGTCGCCGGACTGGATCTCGTCGAGGATGCGCCGCATCTCCTTCTTGGTCTCGGCGTTGACCAGGCGCGGGCCGCGGCTGTAGCCGCCGTATTCGGCCGTGTCCGAAACCGACCAGTACATCTTGGAGATGCCGCCCTCGTACATCAGGTCGACGATCAGCTTCATCTCGTGGAGGCACTCGAAGTAGGCCACCTCGGGCTGGTAGCCGGCCTCGATCAGGGTCTCGAACCCGGCCTTGATCAGCTCGGAGACGCCGCCGCACAGCACGGACTGCTCGCCGAACAGGTCGGTCTCGGTCTCCTCGGTGAAGGTGGTCTTGAGCGCGCCGGCGCGGGTGCCGCCGATGCCCTTGGCGTACGACAGAACCAGATCCCAGGCCCGGCCCGTGGCGTCCTTCTCGACGGCGACCAGGACCGGCACGCCGCGCCCGGCGGTGAACTGGCGGCGGACCAGGTGGCCGGGGCCCTTCGGGGCGACCATGGCGACGTCGACGCCCTCGGGCGCCTCGATCAGGCCATAGCGGATGTTGAGCCCGTGGCCGAAGAACAGCGCGTCGCCCTCGACGAGGTTGGGGCGGACGTGCTCGGCGTACAGGTGGCGCTGGATGTGGTCGGGGGCGAGGATCATCGTGAGGTCGGCCTCCTCGACCGCCTCGCCCGGTGTGGTCACGCGGAGCCCGTCGGCCTCGGCCTTCTCCCGGCTCTTGGAGCCCTCGGGCAGGCCCACCCGGACGTCGACGCCGGAGTCGCGCAGGCTGAGCGCGTGCGCGTGACCCTGGCTGCCATAGCCGAGGACGGCGACGTGGCGGTCCTGGATGATCGACAGATCGGCGTCGTCGTCGTAGAAGATCTCAGTCACTTCGTTGCTTACCCTTTCAGGCGGTCCGGTCGAGCGCCCGCAGCGAGCGGTCGGTGATGGAGCGGGCTCCGCGGCCGATGGCCACCATGCCCGATTGCACGAGTTCTTTGATGCCGAACGGCTCCAGCACCCGCACGAACGCTTCGAGCTTGTCGACCGTACCCGTGACCTCGATGGTGACGGCGTCGGGCGCGACGTCGACACACCGGGCGCGGAACAGGTTGACCAGTTCGAGCACGTGGCTGCGGGAGTCGGCGTCGGCCCTTACCTTGATCAGCATCAGCTCGCGCTGCACCGACTGGGTCATGTCCAGTTCAACGATCTTCAGCACGTTGACGAGCTTGTTGAGCTGCTTGGTGACCTGCTCGAGCGGCAGATCCTCCACGTTGACCACTATCGTCATGCGCGAGATGTCGCTGTGCTCGGTCGGCCCGACCGCCAGCGAGTCGATGTTGAAGCCGCGGCGGCTGAACAGCGCCGCCACCCGGGCGAGGACGCCCGGCTTGTTCTCCACGAGAACCGAGAGCGTGTGGCGACTCATGACTCCCCCTCGCCTTGCGGCTCGGGGAAGCATTCGCCGAATGCGCTGTGCCTATTGATTCGCTCGCTTCGCTCGCTCATTCTTCGTTCTCCCACTTGGGCGCCATGTCGCGGGCGTACTTGATGTCGTCGTTGCTGGTCCCGGCCGCGACCATGGGCCAGACCATGGCGTCCTGGTGGACCACGAAGTCGACCACGACCGGCAGGTCGTTGATCTCCATCGCCTTCTCGATCGTGGCGTCCACGTCTTCGGGCCGCTCACAGCGTAGACCCACGCATCCGTACGCCTCGGCGAGCTTCACGAAGTCGGGGATGCGGCGAACGCTCTGCAGGTTGGTGTGGGAGTAGCGCTCGTTGTAGAACAGCGTCTGCCACTGCCTGACCATGCCGAGGTTTCCGTTGTTGATGATGGCGACCTTGATCGGCACGCCTTCGAGGGCGCAGGTGGCCAGCTCCTGGTTGGTCATCTGGAAGCAGCCGTCGCCGTCGATGCACCACACGGTCATGTCCGGGCGGCCCATCTTGGCGCCCATCGCGGCCGGCACGGCGAAGCCCATGGTGCCGGCGCCGCCCGAGTTGATGAACGAACCAGGGTGTTCGTAGCCGATGAACTGGGAGGCCCACATCTGGTGCTGGCCCACCCCGGCCACGTAGAGCGCGTCGGGCCCGACGAGGGTGCTCAGCCGCTCCATGACGTACTGCGGGGCGACCGAGCCGTCCTCGAACTTCTCGTAGCCGAGGGGATAGGTCGAGCGGAGCGCCTCGAGCATCCGCCACCACTCGGCGTAGTCGCCCTTGCGGCCTTCGTTGTGCTCGTTGCGGAGCGCGCCGATCAGGTCGGTGATCACCTCGCGCGCGTCGCCCACGATCGGCACGTCGGCGTGCCGGTTCTTGGAGATCTCGGCCGGGTCGATGTCGGCATGGATGATCTTCGCGTACGGAGCGAAGCTCGCCAGCCGGCCCGTGACCCGGTCGTCGAAGCGGGTGCCGAGGGCGATCAACAGGTCGCTCTTCTGCAGCGAGCCCACCGCGGCCACGCTGCCGTGCATGCCAGGCATCCCCAAGTGGAGGGTGTGGCTGTCGGGGAACGTGCCGCGCGCCATCAACGTGGTGATCACCGGGATGCCGGTCAGCTCGGCCAGCTCGAGCAGCTCGGCCGCGGCGTGCGCCTTGTGCACGCCGCCGCCCACGTACAGCACGGGGCGCCGGGCCTCCACGATCAGCTTGGCGGCCTCGCGGATCTGCTTGCTGTGCGGCCGCGTCACCGGCCGGTAGCCGGGCAGCTGCATCGTCGGCGGCCAGGAGAAGTGGGTCTTGGACTGCAGGGCGTCCTTGGCGATGTCGACAAGGACCGGCCCCGGACGGCCCGTGCCGGCGATGTGGAACGCCTCGGCGATGGTCCGCGCGATGTCGTCGGCGCTGGTCACGAGGAAGTTGTGCTTGGTGATCGGCATGGTGATGCCGGAAATGTCGGCTTCTTGGAAGGCGTCGGTGCCGATCATCGGGCTGGCGACCTGGCCCGTGATGGCGACGATCGGAACGGAGTCCATATAGGCGTCGGCGATCGCGGTCACCAGGTTGGTCGCGCCCGGTCCGCTGGTGGCCATGCACACCCCGACCCGGCCGGTGGCCTGGGCGTATCCCTCTGCCGCGTGGCCTGCGCCCTGCTCGTGACGGACGAGCACGTGCCGAACCTTGGTCGAGTCGTAGAGGGGGTCGTACGCGGGGAGGATGGCGCCGCCCGGGATCCCGAACACCGTGTCGACCCCGACCTGTTCCAGTGCCCGCACGAGGGCCTGGGCACCTGTCATCTCTTCGGTCATCGGCTCGTTCCTTGTGAGGCTGGGAGCTGTTTTGAGAAGTGTCTGAGCATAAAAAACGCCCCGTCCGCGGAGCGGAGCTGGGGCGGGCGCGCAGGACCTGTTACTTCGTCAGGCTGCGCGCCGGCGAAGTACGAGTACGAGAATCCCGCTGCGATACATGGCTCCACCTTGGCGGATCGGGGCGGGTCGCGTCAAATCATTGGGACAGCGTCTCACGATACGAGACCATGCAGGGTGGTCCGCATAAGCGAGTCCACGCCTCGGGCCGCCATCGGGCGCGCCACGAGGTAACCCTGGCCGCGTGTGCAGCCCATTTCGCGCAGCAGCTCCAACTGCTCGGGCCGCTCGATGCCCTCGGCCACCACGATGAGGCCGAGATCGTGGCCGAGCCGTACGATGGTGCGTGTGAGCAGGGTCAGCGTCTCGTCGCGGCCCAGCCCTGACACGAACGACGGGTCGATCTTGATCATGTCGACCGGGAGCTGACGCAGGAACGCCAGCGACGCGTAGCCCGTGCCGAAGTCGTCGATGGCCAGCCGCACCCCGAGGGCGCGCAGCTCCGACAGCTTGCTGATGGTGTCTTCGGCGTCCTCGACCAGCATCTCCTCGATGACCTCGAGGGTCAGCGCGCTCGGCGGCAGCCCGCTCTCCGACAGGGCGGCGGAAACCGTGGCGACGAAGTCGGGCGCGGTGATCTGCCGCTTCGACAGGTTGAGCGACAGCCCGATGTCCCAGGAGGACGCCCGCCAGGACGCCACCTCGCGGCAGGCCTCCCTGAGGATCCACTCGCTCAGCGGCACGATCAGGCCGGTGTCCTCGGCCGGCCCGAGGAACTGCTCGGGCGGCACGAACGTGCTCCCCCGCCACCAGCGGACCAGGGCCTCGACCGCGGTCACGCGGGAGGTGGCGAGGTCGACCACCGGCTGGTATTCGACCGCGAACTGGTTTTCCAGCAGCGCCCGCTGCAGGTCGGCCGCGAGCTCCAGGCGGCGTACGACGTCGGCGTGCATGTGCGCGGCGAACACCTCGACCCGCCGCCCGCCCAGCTCCTTGGCGCGGGACATGGCGACGTCGGCGTTGCGCAGCAGCTCGCCCGGCGACTGCCCCTCCTCGGTGAAGGCCACCCCGACGCTCGCGGTGAGCGCGATGTCGCGGTCGGCCACCCGGAAGGGCTCGTCGGAGACCACGTGGAGCAGCCGCTCGGCGAGGTCGACCGCCTCGCCGGCCGCGCCGCCCTCGAGGACGACGGCGAACTCGTCGCCGCCCCAGCGGGCGAGCGTGTCGTCGGGCCGTACGGTCGCCCTGAGCTTGCGCGCCGCCTGACCCAGCAGGTAGTCGCCGCTCGCATGGCCGACCGAGTCGTTGACGCCGGTGAACCCGTCGAGGTCGAGGAAGATCACGGCCGTCCGTGAGGCGCCGCGCCGGGCCAGCACCTCGCGGGTGCGCTCCTCGAAGTAGGCGCGGTTGGGCAGGCCGGTCACGCCGTCGTGGAAGGTCAGGTGGGTCACCTGCTCGCGCAGCGCCACCTGGTCGGTGACGTCGCGGGTGGTGACGAGGATCAGGTCTTCCTGGTGGACGTGCGGGGTGGCCACCGACTCGGTGGGCCGCCAGGTGCCGTCGGCGGCGCGTACGCGGCAGGCGATCCGGCACGCGGCCTGGACCGTCTCCTCGTTGTTGAGCCGTGCCAGCAGAAGCTGGATGCCGGGCACATCCTCCGGGTGCACGTAGTCGAGGATCGAGTGACCGACCAGGTCTTCGGCGCGATAGCCGTACGTGTGCTCCACCCCGGGGTCGATCTCGTGCACCACGCCCTCGTGGTCGACCACGAGCACGATGTCGCCCGTGCTCTCGGCAAGCTGGCGGAGCTGGCGCTCGCTCACGTCGACCAGGCGGCGCATCCGCGCGGTGTCGACCAGGACCACGAACAGCCGCACCAGCAGGAGGGCGACGATCGTGCCGCCGACGGCGGGCAGGGTCGCCGCGCGCAGCTGGCCCGAGGCGTAAACGGCCACGACGACCGTGGCGGCGCCGACCAGCGCGAGCGGGATCGCGGTGACCAGCGGGCCGGGCAGCGACCAGCGCGGCCGGCGCGGGATCCACGGGCTCACGGCGAGCAGCAGGAACGCGCCGGGCGGTATGAGCCCGGCCACCAGTTGCGCCGGGTGTCCATCCAGGCGGGACACGGCCGTCTCGAACTCGGCCAGGGTGATCGTGGCCAGCAGGATCACGCCGGCCAGGCCCACCGCCCGCCCGCTGGATCGGGACGCGGCCACCATGGGCGCGACCGCGGACGTCGCGAGCAGGCAGACCACGGGCAGAGCGAGGGTCAGCAGGAAGACACCCGGCTCCTCGGCGCTGCGGAACATGTCGCCGAGCGTCGTCACCCAGATGATCGCGAAGATCGAGGCCGCGGTGAGGTAGGCGTCGGACACCTGCCGGAACACGCCCCTGTGCTGGGGCGGCGGATCGGCGGTCAGCCCGCATCCGATGGCCAGTAACACCGTGCCCGCGAGCAGCATGAGGTCGGCGAAGGTCAGCACGAACGGGGTGCCCTCGGCCACCGGGCGGACCGCCACGGCGGCCAGCCAGGTGATCGACCCGGCCGCCAGCCAGCGCCAGGCGACCGACTCCCGCCGGTTGGCCACCAGCAGGGATATCGCCGCGAGCAGGGCGCTGATCACCCCGCCGACGGCAGCCACGGCAGAGGAGGATCCACCTGACAGAAGGGCGGCCGCGATCCCCGCCGCGCCGACTCCGGCCGCGACGGCAAGCGAGACCCGCGGGTCACGCCTCTGGTTCACGCTCTGTCGCCCTTTACTTCCGGTCACATCGCCAGTTTGCTTGGGCCGGGCCGTGAAGATTGCGGCAACGTGCCAGTCGTCACCGATCTGATAACCAGGCCTTCGCGATCGCGTCCCCGATTGAGGGACTAACTGAGGAAAAGGTACGCAGTGGAGGTCACGGGGTAGCCACGTTCAGGGATCCTTACGCGGTCGGTCAGTAGCTGCCCGTGATCACATTCCGCATTCGCTCACCGGACAAGAATCTCACTATCTGAGATCGGACGAGGTTACGCTGACGCCGGACCGATGCGGGTGTGCTGCCCGCGACGTGTGGGGTGAGCAGCAGTCCCGGCACCTTCCAGAGGGGGTGGTCAGGCGGCAGCGGCTCGGGCGTGGTGACGTCGAGCGCGGCCCGCAGGCGGCCCGAGGCCAGCTCCGCGACGAGCGCGTCCGTGTCGACCACGGACCCCCTGGCCGCGTTGACGAGGACCGCGCCGTCCTTCATCCGCGCCAGGAATCCGGCGTCGGCCAGCCCGGCCGTGGCCGAAGTGGCGGGGACCAGCAGGATCACCGCGTCGGCCTTCGGCAGCAGGTCCGGCAGGTCGTCCGGGCCGTGGATCCCGTCACGCGGCGTGCTGGCGACCCGTACGATCTCGACCTCGAAGGGGGCCAGGCGGCGCTCCACGGCCGCGCCGATCGATCCGTAGCCGACGATGAGGACCGTGGAGTCGGCGAGGGCGCCCGTGTGGTGATACGTCCACTCGCCACGCGCCTGGGCCGCGCCGAAGTCGGGGAAGTCGCGCAGGATCGCGATCAGCGCGCCCACCGCCCATTCGGCGGTGCCGGCGTCGTGCGCGCCGCGCGCGTTGCACAGCAGCGCGCCATCCGGCACATACGGCTTGTACGGTTCGACCCCGGCGGTGACGGTCTGGACCAGCCGCAGCTTGACCATGCGGGACATCAGGCCCGGAATGTCCGGCACGCCCTGCAACGGCGGCACCCACACGACCACGTCCGCCGGATCCCCAGGCCAGGGGCCACGCCCGTCGTAGGTGAAGACTTCGACTCCGGGTAGGTCGGAAAGCGCGTCGGCGACTACGGAAGCGGCCCAGATCTGCACAACTGGAACCTTATCCACATGGGGCCAGTATGGAATCGACGAGGAGGTGGCGCATGCGCCTGAGGCTGGTGCTCACAGTGATGATCCTGGCCGCCGGATGTTCGGCGGCTCCGGCGGAGATCGGCGCGCCGGTGACGCCCCCACCTCCGGCCAGCCCGCCGCCCTCGATCTCGGCGCAGCCCCGCACGCTGGTGGACGACCTCGAGGTGCCGTGGGCCATCGCCTTCCTCCCCGATGGCGACGCCCTGGTGACCGAGCGCGACTCGGCCCGGATCGTGCGGGTCACGCCGTCCGGCAAGACCACCGAGGTGGGCACCGTCGACGGGGCCGTGCAGAGCGGCGAAGGCGGCCTGCTCGGCGTCGCCGTCTCCCCCAAGGACCCGTCGCAGGTCTTCGTCTACTACACGTCCGACTCCGACAACCGGATCGTCCGCTACCACTACGACGGCGCGCTGTCCGACCCGAAGGTGCTGGTCCAGGGCATTCCCAGCGGCGGCATACACAACGGCGGCCGGCTGGCGTTCGGCCCCGACGGCTACCTGTACGCCTCGACCGGCGAGACGGGCCAGCGCGGCCTGGCCCAGGACCGCGGCTCGCTCGGCGGCAAGATCCTGCGCATGACGACCGACGGCGCCCCCGCCCCCGGCAACCCGTTCGGCACGCTCATCTACACCTACGGCCACCGCAACGTGCAGGGCATGGCCTGGGACACCAAGGGCCGCATGTACGCCACCGAGTTCGGCCAGAACACCTACGACGAGGTCAACCGCATCGAGGTCGGCAAGAATTACGGCTGGCCCATAGTCGAGGGCAAGGGCGGCGCCGACGACGGGTTCACCGACCCGCTGCTCACCTGGTCGACGGATGAGGCCTCCCCGTCCGGCCTCGCGTACGCCGACGGCTCGCTGTGGGCGGCGGCGCTGCGCGGCGAGCGGCTGTGGCGGATCCCGCTCAACGACGACGGCACGGCCGGTCGCCCCATCGCGCTCTACGAGGGCACATACGGACGGCTGCGGGCCGTCGCCACCGCGCCTGACGGGACGCTCTGGGTGAGCACCAGCAACAGGGACGGGCGCGGCTCGCCGCGTCAGGGCGACGACCGCATCCTCGTCATTGGTTCACGCTGAAGGGATCCGGGTTGGCGGACGACGTCTGGTCATCGCAGACGACCGCCGCACGTGGCGCGTAGACGGTGATGACGGGGGTCGTCACGCTCTTGCCGTTGTGCCGGATGATCCGGTTGACGCGCGCGGTGACGCCGGGCGCGCCGGCGTCGGGCACGCAGTCGGCGCCCTTCTGCTTCTGCTCGGGCGGCGCGACCTGCTGGGTCAGTTCGACCTCCCCCATCGTGACCTCGTCGAACCGCTTGGTGCCCCACAGCGAGACGGTCACGGAGGTGTCGGTGGCCGTGGCGTGGATCAGCACGCCGTTGGCGCTGTCGTTCTCCCACCGCAGGTCGGGCTGGGGGAAGCTGACCGCGACCTCCCGGCCGGCCGGATACACGGGAAGGCGCGTGTCGTGCGAGGCGTGCTCGGGCTGCGGCATCCCGGCCAGCAGCACCGCGTTGAACATGGCCGTCGCGAACACCGAGATGCCCGGCACGTCCGAACCCGCCTTGCCGCGCACGGACGTCGTGTTGACCGGCCCCGCGTAGCCGCGTGAGGAGTCGCGCCGCCCCGTGAACTCGTTGAGCGAGAACGTCTCACCGGGCCGGATCAGGTAGCCGTCGACGTCGGCGGCGATGCGCTCGATGTTGTCGCCGGTCGCCTGACAGCAGGGGAACGCCACCGAGTAGGAGCCGATCTCCTCCTTGATGCCCATCCCCCTGGCCTCGGTCTCGGAGATGCGCGGCGGCCCGTTGGTGAGGGTCACCGGGACCGTACGCTCGCCGGAGTCCAGCGCCTTCACCACGTCGGTGGCCAGGCTGCGGGTGTCGACGGCCTGCCCGCTCTGGCCGGGGATCAGCACGGGCCTGCCCTGGAGGATGGCGAAGCTGGCGTCACGCGCGGCCTTGTCGGGGTCGAGCAGCTGGCGGCCCACGAACGCGATGGCGCGCTCGGCGTCGAAGACGGGGCGCAGCACGCCGCCGTCCGACTCGAAGCTGAGACTGGAGGCGATCATGCGCGGGGTCAGCTGCGCCGTCCGCGAGCCCGACACCAGCGTCAGCGGCTCGGACACGGCCCGCTTGGCCCACCGGACCTTGTCGTTGACCTCGTCGATCGGGACCTCGGCCACGTCCGGCTTGAGTACGACGTCCACCATGACGTCCGAGCTGAGGTAGGCCTGCCGGATCCGGTCGGCCATCCTCGGCGTGTCGATGACCAGGCCGTCCTTCGGCTTGATCCGCTCGGGGACCGTACCGCGGAAGCGGATGCCGCCCTCCTGCTTCGGCTGGTCGAAGGCCGGGCCGAGCTCGCTCCTGATGGCCGCCGACAGCTTGGTGTCGTCGACCGAGACGACGGGGGCGATCTCGCGGGTGCCGAGGATCGACTGCCACACCTCGATCGGGCTGGGGAAGCCGGTCACCGCCCGCGCCACCGTGGCGCGCTCGTTGAGGTCGAGGCCGGCCAGAGCCGGGTCGAGGGTACGGCGCACGGCGCCGTACTTCACGATGACCGCGGTCCTGATCTGCACCGACAGCGCGGCTCTGAGCTGTATGGCGGCCTCGGCCGCGTTCTTTCCGCCGATGCCGACCCCGAGGACGCTCGTACCAGGAAGGATCTTGCCGGACATGTACGTCGCGGGCGCCACATAGCCCAAGAAGAGCAGCAGGACGCCCGCGATGATGATGTAGCGGCGGCCGAAACCGTCGCCCGAAGGAGGCTCCAGGCTCGATAACTCGGGCGGAGGCGGTTCCTCGCGGACGGGACGGATCTGCTTGGGCCACGGCTTGGCCGGGGACGCGGGCGGCAGAGGGCCGACGGGGACGCGCGGCGGATCGGCGTCGCCGTAGATGTCGGCCACCACGCCCGGGGGCAGTGTGCCGGAGATCGGCCGGACGGGATGCCGGTGCGAGGTCGGGGAGGACGCCGGAGACACGGTGGAAGCCGCCGCGAACGGATCCGTCGGCGGGTCGATGGATGCTCCGGCGTTAAGCACGCCTCGGTCTCCTCCGGCTCAGGGGTATCGCATCTCAGTTAAGCGCAAACGACACCCATCCGGTATGTACGTAACACGAATTAGGCCGATCTTCGCCGTGTTTGGGAAAGATCGCCGACCTGTTTGGTAAATGTGCTGGTAAACGAAGAAAGGAAGATCGGGCCGATTGGAGGGGCCGATCTTCCTTTCACCGCCGCTAGCGGACGTTCGCCCCATCCCCCGACTCCCGGGACACCGAGGACTCAGGGGACTTGGGGGACGGGGCGGGACGTGGCAGGACTGTGCCGCGCCTGCCTACTCGGTCACCCCGAGCTTCTCGAGGATCAGCTGCCGCGCGCGGGCCGCGTCGGCCTTGCCGCGGCTGGCCTTCATCACACCGCCGACCAGAGCGCCCACCGCGGCGATCTTCCCGGCGCGGACCTTGTCGGCCGCGTCGGCGTTGTCCGCCAGGACTTGGTCGATGATCGCTGACAGCTCGCCCTCGTCGTTGACGATCTGGAGCCCCCGGGAGGCGACCACCTCGTCCGGACCGCCCTCACCGGCCAGCACGCCCTCGAGGACCGACCGGGCCAGCTTGTCGTTGAGCGCGCCCGAGGCGACAAGCACGGTGACCCGCGCCACCTGCGCCGGGGTGATGGGCAGGTCGGTGAGTGTGGTCGCCGACTCGTTGGCCCGCCGGGCCAGCTCGCCCATCCACCACTTCCGCGCGTCGGCCGCCGGGGCGCCCGCCGCGATGGTCGCCTCCACCAGGTCGAACGCGTCGGCGTTGTGCATGGCCTGCATGTCGAGATCGGACACGCCCCACTCGGACTGCAACCGGCGCCGGCGCGCCGACGGCAGCTCGGGAAGGGCCGCGCGCAGCTCCTCCACCCACGCCGGGTCGGGCTCGATCGGCACCAGGTCGGGCTCGGGGAAGTAGCGGTAGTCCTGCGCCTCCTCCTTGGACCGGCCGGACGTGGTCTGACCCGTGTCCTCGTGGAAGTGCCTGGTCTCCTGGATCACCCGGCCGCCCCCGGCCAGGACCGCGGCCTGCCGCTCGATCTCCCCGCGCACCGACCGCTCGACGCTGCGGAACGAGTTGACGTTCTTGGTCTCGGTGCGCGTGCCCCACTCGGACGAGCCGCGCGGCATCAGCGAGACGTTGACGTCAAAGCGCATCGACCCCTGGTCCATACGGACATCCGAAACCCCGAGCGTCCGCATCAGCTCGCGGAGCTCGATCCCGTACGCGCGGGCGACCTCGGGGGCCATGGCGTCCGTGCCGGGGATGGGCTTGGTCACGATCTCGACCAGCGGGATCCCGGCCCGGTTGTAGTCGACGATCGAGTAGTCGGCCCCGTGGATCCGCCCGGTCGCGCCGCCCACGTGGGTCGACTTGCCGGTGTCCTCCTCCAGGTGCACCCGCTCGATCTCGATCCGCACGGTCCGTCCGCCCACCTCGACGTCGAGATAGCCGTTCGAGCACAGCGGCTCGTCGTACTGGCTGATCTGGTAGTTCTTCGGCATGTCCGGATAGAAGTAGTTCTTCCGGGCGAACCTGCACCATTCGGCGATCGTGCAGTTCAACGCCAGCCCGATCCGGATGGTCGACTCGATCGCCTTCTGGTTGGCCACCGGCAGCGCGCCGGGGAACGCCAGGCAGACGGGGCAGACCTGGGTGTTCGGCGGGGCGCCGAACGCCGTCTGGCAGCCGCAGAACATCTTCGACGCCGTGCCCAGCTCGACGTGCGTCTCCAGCCCCAGCACCGGCTCAAACCGCGCCAGCGCCTCCTCATACGGCATGAGCGTCATGGGGTCAGCCATAGTGATAACCCAGCCCTTCCAGAGCATCGATCATGTCATTCCACCACCGCTGGAAGGCCGGCACCTTTCGCAGCTGGGCGATGTCGGCGGTCTCGGCGACCGCCACATAGAAGTTGCGCAAAACTCCCGGCTTGGCCGGATTCAGCCCGGCCTCGCACTTGAGCAGCTCGTTGACCGCCGCCTTGGGGTCGAGGCATGTCTCAACGGCGGCGCCCGGAGCGGGCGGCCGCCTCAGCTTCCGCACACTGAGCACCCGCGTCAGCGCCTCGGCGTCGGCCAGCAGCCACGCCTCGGTCTCCCGCATCGGCACCACGGCGACCATCGGCTCGCCCAACCCGTCTGCCGCCCATTCACGCATCCGGTCGATGATCGGATCGGACTTCGCGGCCGGCGCGCCGTCGTGGTGGTAGAGCACGATGTCGAACGTGCCGCGCTCGCACACCAGTGCCTGATGAACGGTGTCCGGATGCTGGTTGCCCGCCGCCGGCAGGCTTCTGATCTCCTGCACCTCACGACAGGCCGGAAACCTCTCGATGACGAGGACTTCCAAGGCCCTGCGCAGGATGATCGGCAGGAACCAGTCGTCCGACGGCCCCTCCCGGATCAGGACACAGCTGACGCTCCTCACCCGACCGGCTCCTCGACGCCCGCCCGGAAGCGGCTCAGCTCGGAGTCGGTGACGCGCGACCAGCGCTCGCTTTCGACCTTTGCGGGGCCGCCCGGCTCGCGGAGCCGCCGGGCACGCGTGACCCGGCTGGCGACATCGCCTTCGATGACCGTCGTCATGTCGAAATAGACGATGTTCTCCGAAGGCACCACGTCGAGGACCACAGGGGAGTGACTGGTCATGATGACCTGCAGGCCGTCCGAGCCGGGCTGCTCGGTCGTCCGGCCCCGGGCGATCGCGAGCAGCTGCCGGAGTCTCTCGGGGAACACGCCGTTCTCCGGCTCCTCGATCAGCGCCAGGCCGTCGTCGTGCAGCACGGCGAGCAGTGCGAGCAGGCGCAGCGTCCCGTCGGACGCGAACTCGGCCCCGATCCGTTCGCCGTACGGCGAGGCGAACTCGATCCGGACGTCTCTGCGCTGGTCGTCTTCGATCACCTCGAAGTCGTTGAACTCGCGCACGAGTCCGACCAGGTGCATCTTTATGTCCCCGACGACCCCCAGCGGCCGCATGTCCGACTGGGTCCTCCTGATCAAACTGCGGAAGTAGTTGGGCAGAGATCGCCCCGTGGCCTCCAACGTGGACGATCCACCGATTCGATCGGCGGCGCGGAGCGCTCCCGCCTCCAGATGGAAGGAACGAACCCTGGACAGATCCGTGAGGATCTCCAACTGGACCTGTTCTTCATCGCGCCCCGAGCGCCGATAAGGAAACAGCAGAAGCTCATCCGCACCGCGGCGAAGCGCCTGAGCCGAGCCGAGGTCGATCTCGATGGAGCCGTCGACCGAGTGGAGCCGTTGGTGGTCGAGGACGATGCCTTCCAGCCCGTCTCCGCGCTCGCCCCAGACCAGCTCGACCTCATAGCGCCAGCGACCCAGCCGGGCCGTCAGTGCGAACTCCAGGGCGAACCGCATGCGCGGAACGCTCACGCCGTCGCCACGGCGCCGGAACAGGCCGTAGGCATCGCCCCGGACCTGCCGCAACGCGTAGTCCACGCTGTTGGTGCCCGCCGCCGAGATGAACGTCAGGGCGTCGACGAGGTTGGACTTGCCGCTGGCGTTGGTGCCGATGAGGACGAGGAACGGCGGCAGGTCAAGGCCGAAGTTCTCGAAGGACTTGAAGCCATCGATCTCGATACGGGTGATCATGCCGCCGCCTCCCTTCTACAGTGCGGGGGCCTTGGCGAGCAGCGGGCCGCCCCAGCGGGACTCGAGGGCGCGCTCGACGGCCGCGCCGACGCGGTAGCAGCGGTCGTCGCCGAGGACCGGCGCCATGATCTGCAGGCCGACCGGCATGTCGTCCTCGTCGGCCAGGCCGCACGGCACCGACATCGCCGCGTTGCCCGCGAGGTTGGCCGGGATCGTGCAGAGGTCGGCGAGATACATGGCCATCGGGTCGTCGGCGCGCTCACCGATCGGAAACGCCGTGGTCGGCGTCGTCGGCGAGACGAGAACGTCCACCTGGTGGAACGCCGCGTCGAAGTCGCGCGCGATGAGCGTGCGGACCTTCTGCGCCTGCCCGTAGTAGGCGTCGTAGTAGCCGCTGCTCAACGCGTACGTGCCGAGCATGATGCGACGCTTGACCTCGGGACCGAAGCCGGCCGCCCGGGTCAGCGCCATGACCTCCTCGGCGCTTCGCGTGCCGTCGTCGCCGACGCGCAGGCCATAGCGCATGGCGTCGAACCTCGCCAGGTTGGACGAGCACTCGGAGGGCGCGATCAGGTAGTAGGCCGGCAGGGCGTACGCGAAGGACGGGCAGGAGACCTCGACGACCTTCGCGCCGAGCGACTCCAGCAGTTCGACGGCCTCGCGGAAGCGGGCGAGCACGCCCGGCTGATAGCCCTCGCCGCCGAACTCCTTGACCACGCCGATCCGCATGCCCGCGACATCGGGGTTCTTGGCGGCCTCGACGACGGGCGGGACGGGCGCGTCGATCGAGGTCGAGTCGCACGGGTCGTGCCCGGAGAACGCCTCGTGCAGCAGCGCCGCGTCGAGCACGGTCCGCCCGAACGGCCCGGGCGTGTCGAGCGAGCTGGCGAACGCGATCAGCCCGTAGCGGGACGAACCGCCATACGTCGGCTTCATGCCCACGATCCCGGTCACCGCGGCCGGCTGCCGGATCGACCCGCCGGTGTCGGTGCCGGTCGACAGAGGCGCCTCGTACGAGGCGACGGCGGCGCTCGAGCCGCCCGACGACCCACCGGGGATGCGGCCGAGGTCCCACGGGTTGTGGGTGGTGCCATACGCCGAGTTCTCGGTCGACGAACCCATGGCGAACTCGTCGAGGTTGGTCTTGCCGAGGATGACCAGCCCGGCCGCGCGGAGGCGGCTGGTGACGGTCGCGTCGTACGGCGGACGCCAGCCCTCGAGGATCTTCGAAGCGGCCGTGGTCGGCATGTCGGCGGTGGTGAAGATGTCCTTGTGCGCGATCGGCACACCGGCGAGCGGGCCGAGCTTCTCGCCCTGCGCCCGGCGCTCGTCGACGGCGCGCGCCTGGGCGAGCGTCGTGTCGGCGCTCAGGTGCAGGAACGCCTTGACCTTGGAGTCGACCGCGGCGATCCGGTCGAGATGCGCCTGGGCCACCTCGACGGCGCTGACCTCGCCCGCGGCCAGCAGCGCGCCGAGCTCGGCCGCCGTCTTCCTGAACAGCTCGGTCATGCCTCCTCCCCCAGGATCCGCGGCACGCGGAAGCGGCCGTCCTCCACGGCCGGGGCCCCGGAAAGGGCCTGCTCCGGCGTGAGGCACGGCCGCACCTCGTCGGGGCGGAACACGTTGGTCAGTGGCAACGCGTGCGATGAGGGCGGAATGTCGTCTGCCGCGACCTCGGCGACGCGGGCTACCGCGCCGACGATCTGATCGAGCTGGGCGGCGAAGTGGTCAAGCTCCTCCTCGGCCAGCGCCAACCGGGACAGCCGGGCGAGATGGGCGACCTCATCGCGGGTTATGGCGGACATGAGTCGTCGAACCCGTTTCATATATGGAGATGGACCTGTCCATCCTAGGGGCTCAGATGACCTGGGCCTCCTGTATTACCGCCGGGAGGCGGAGCCGGGCGCGCAGCCAGGTCGTGGCCTCCGCGGGGGTCATCGGCTGGGCCAGCCACCAGCCCTGTCCCGCGTGGCAGCCCATCTCCCTGAGCAGGGCGGCGATCTCGCCGGACTCGACGCCCTCGGCAACAGAGGTCAGGCCGAGGGATCGGACCAGGTCGACGATGGAGCGCACGATCCGTTCGTCGTCCTCCGACTCGCCGAGCCGCCGGACGAACGACGCGTCGATCTTGACTTCGGAGACCGGGAGGCGCTGCAGCCGTACGAGAGAGGAGTAGCCCGTGCCGAAGTCGTCGAGGGCCAGGACGATGCCGAGGCGGGACAGGGTGCGGATCGTGTCGGCCGTGTAAGCCTGGTCGGTCATCAGGATGCGTTCGGTGACCTCGAGGTGAATGGCGTCGGCCGGCAGGCCGAGCCGGGCGAGCCCGGATTCCAGTTGGTCGGGCAGGCCGGAGTCGAGCAGGTCGCGGGCCGAGATGTTGACCGAGATCGGCACCTCGATGCCCGCGTGCCACCAGCGCGCCGCCTGGTCGAGGGCGAGGTTGATGACATGCTGGGTCAGCTCACGCATGAGGTAGGACTGCTCGGCCAGCGGCACGAACTCGACCGGCAGCACCGGCCCGCGCACCGGGTGGAACCAGCGCAGCAGCGCCTCGACGCCTTCGACCTGCCCGTCCTCCAGGCAGACCTTCGGCTGGTAGTGCAGTTCGAGCTCGTTTTTGTCGATGGCGCGGCGCAGGTCGCCCAGCAGGCCGAGCCGTTCGGGCGAGTTCCGGTCTTTGGCCGCGATGTAGAACTCGACGCCGGTGCGCCCTTCCTTGGCCATGTACATGGCGACGTCGGCGCGTTGCAGCAGCAGCTCGAAGTCGGGCGCGTCGTCCGGGAAGAGCGCGATCCCGATGGAGGCGTCGAGGTCGAAGATCATGCCCTCGAGGCGTACCGGCTCGGTGAGCGCGACCCGCAGGCGGGAGGCGACCTCGCGCGCCGCGTGCGCGTCGCGGATCTGCGGCAGCAGCACCGCGAACTCGTCGCCGCCGAGGCGGGCGACCACATCCTTGGGACGTACGCTGTGGGTCAGCCGATGGGCCATGATCTGCAGCAGCCGGTCGCCGACGGGATGCCCGAGCGTGTCGTTGACCTCTTTGAAGCGGTCGAGGTCGAGCAGGAGCAGCCCGACGCGCTCGTCCTCGCGGGCCTCGTCCAGGGCCTCCTCGGTCTTGACGATCAGCATCTTGCGGTTGGGCAGGTTGGTCAGCCCGTCGTGGGTGGCCTGATGGTCGCGGCGCATCGAGAGGGTGGCGGTGAAGTAGACGGCCGCCAGCGGGGCCACGAACAGCGGCACGAGGCCGGGAGCGTTCTCCAGGACGACCACGACGAGCGGGGCGAGGCCGAGCAGCGCGCCGTAGACGAGGGCCTGCGGGCCGATCGACGCGCGGACCACGCGGAGCAGCGGACGCCGTTCGTGCAGCGCCACAGCCCAGCAGACGAGCAGGCCGCGGACCGCGAAGTAGGCGCCTCCGGCCAGCAGAATGGCCGGAATGTCCTGTGGGCCGCCGGGCGTCCAGCTGTCGTCGGGCGTCGGCATGATCCTGAACGCGGCCAGGACCAGCGCCGAGGCCAGGCACGCGATCGTCACCTGCGCCACATTGAACGTGACGCGATGCAGCGACCTCCGGTGCGCCAGCCCGCTGATCACGACCGCGGTCGCCTGCACGAGCACGGCGACCGAGAGACCCGAATGCATGAGCACGGCGAAGGTGAACATGGTCGACGTGGGGGTGCCGCCCACCAGCGTGGACGAACTGACCATGACGGGCCGGAGCTCGCCGAGCACGACGAGCAGCAGGATCATCCAGAACAGCACGCTCGTGACGGCCTCGCCCAGCGAGTCGAGGCCCAGCCTGACCTCGCACACGGTCAGGGCGATCACGCCCAGGACGCTGGTCGAGGTCAAATAGGCCCACAGGGGCGTGCCGGGCCGGGGCCCGGTGTCGCGCGTGTCAGTCGGATCCGTCATTAGTAAGAAACCCCCCAAGAGGTCACTATGGGAGGGTACGGCCTCTGGGCCACTTCGCGAAACCAGTTGGGCACGGTCCGTTACTGCATATTTCCCGAGTTGCCCTTTCATGTCGTGAAACTTTCAGCTCAGCCCGTGGACTGTGAGGCGGATTGCCTGGCGGTTTCATGTTGGGAGCCCCAACAAACCCCGGACGGCCCTTCATTTTGAGATCGGCTGATGCCTACGATCACAAGAACTCCAGTGGGAGCGCTCCCACTGCCCCCTCGGACGGAGTACCAATGTCGTCGAAACTCACGACCGCCCTGTTAGCGGCCGTCGTCGGACTGGGCGTCGCCGCCATCACGGCCACCAACGCGCAAGCCGTCGACTCCGCGTTCTACACCGACCCCAACTCGGCGGCCGCCCGCTGGGTCGCCGCCAACCCCGGCGACAGCCGTACCGCGGTGATCCGGGACCGGATCGCAGCCGTCCCCTCGGGGCACTGGCTCGCCAGCTACAACCCCTCCAGCGTGCAGAGCGAGGTCAGCTCGTACAGCACGGCCGCCGCCGCAGCCGGGAAGATCCCGATCCTGGTCGTGTACGAAATGCCGAACCGTGACTGCGGCGGGGCCAGCGCCGGAGGCGCCCCCGACCACACCGCCTATCGGGCTTGGATCGACCAGGTCGCGCTCGGCCTCGGCGGGCGTCCGGCGACCATCATCCTCGAGCCGGACGCACTCGCGATCATGACGAACTGCATGAGCGCCGCGCAGCAGTCCGACGTGAAGGCGTCCCTGGCGTACGCCGGCAAGAAGTTCCGTGCCACGTCATCCCAGGTAAAGGTGTATTTCGACATCGGGCACGACGCCTGGCTCTCCGCCTCGGAGGCCGCCTCCCGGCTCAACGGCGCCGACATCGCCAACAGCGCCGACGGCTTCTCCGTCAACGTGTCCAACTACCGGGCGACGCCCGGCCTCGTCTCGTACGCCAAGAGCATCATCTCGGCCACCGGGATCTCGCGGCTGAAGGCCGTCATCGACACCAGCCGCAACGGCAACGGCCCGCTCGGCAGCGAGTGGTGCGACCCGTCGGGCCGCGCCACCGGCACGTGGAGCACCACCAACACCGGCGACGCGGCCATCGCCGCGTACCTCTGGGTCAAGCCGCCCGGTGAGGCGGACGGCTGCATCGCCAGCGCGGGCCAGTTCGTGCCTCAGCGCGCGTACGACCTGGCCATCGCGGCCCCGCCGCCCACCAACACCCCCACGCCGACCCCCACGCCTACTCCGACCCCGACGCCCACGCCGACCCCGACTCCTACCCCCACGCCGACCCCGACGCCCACACCCACGGGTACGGCAGGCAAGGCGTGCACGGCCACCTACAAGGTCACCAGTCAGTGGCCGGGCGGCTTCGGCGGCGAGGTCACCGTCAAGAGCACCGGCACGGTCGCGACGGCCGGCTGGACCGTCAAGTGGGCCTTCGGCAACGGCCAGGTCATCACCTCGCTCTGGCAGGCCGCCTACACCCAGACCGGCGCGAACGTGACCGCCACCAACATGAACTACAACGGCAGCCTGGCCCCCAACGCCACAGCCACCTTCGGCTTCAACGCCAGCTGGTCCAACACCAACGCCGTCCCCGCCCCCGTCACCTGCACCGCCGCCTAACCCGCGAACTGGCCACCCACCCCCACCGGACGCGCCACCGAACCTCCAGGCGACGCGCCGGCTAGCCCCACCGGACGCGCCGCCCGGCATCCCGACTCACCGCCGCCCAGCGCGTCCGGGCCCGATATCGCAGGTCCTCGCCCCACCCCGCCCCTCCGGCGGGTCCCCGACGCCCGCCCGGCCAGACCCACGGCCGGGCGGGCCCGCGACCCGACCCACCCGCGCTCCCGATCACGATCTCGTGGGATGAGCTGGAGTTCTATACGTCTTTCGGGCGGGGATGTGTCCCGGCATGGAACTGGAAGGAACGGCCGGGAACGCCCAAAAAGGTATGACAGTAGATTTCGACACGATCAAGCGATCGCAGCGTGCTGGCTGGGAAACCGGTGACTATACGCGCGTCGGCACCACTCTTCAGATCATGGCCGAGCTGTTGGTCGAGGCCGCGGACGTGCGGGCCGGCGAGCGCGTCCTGGACGTGGCCTGCGGCCAGGGCAACGTGGCGCTCGCCGCGGCGCGCCGTTTCGCCGTGGCCTCCGGCATCGACTATGCCAACAACCTGCTGGCCCGTGGCTGGGAGCGCGCGGCCGCCGAGAACCTCGATGTGATCTTCTCGGAGGGCGACGCCGAGAACCTGCCGTTCGACGACGAAACCTTCGATCTCGTCGCGAGCACCGTGGGCGTCATGTTCGCGCCGAACCACCAGCGCGCCGCGGACCAGCTCGTACGTGTGACGCGCGTCGGCGGGAAGGTCGCCCTGGCCAGCTGGACCCCGGCCGGAATGATCGGCCACATGTTCAAGACCGTGTCGGGATGGGCGCCACCGCCCGCGGGTGTCCGCTCGCCCACGTTGTGGGGCACGCCCGAGCACCTGACCGAGCTCTTCGGCGACCGCGTCGAATGGATCCAGCTCGACAAGAAGGAGTACGTGTTCCGCTATCACTCACCGGAACACTTCTCCCACTGGTTCCGCCAGTTCTACGGCCCCATCACCCGACTCGCGGGCACCCTGTCCGGGGACGACGCCGACCGCTTCGCCTCCGAACTGGCTGACGTCGCCGACCGCTTCAACCGCGCCGACGACACCCTCGTCGCTCCCAGCGAATACCTAGAAGCAGTCGGCATCCGCCGCCACTAACCGCCGCCGCCACTAACCGCCGCCGCCTGGGCCCGGCGCATCGCCCGACTCCACTCTGGTTCTCATCGCCCGACTCCACTTTGGTTCTCATCACCCGACTCCACTCTGGTTCTCATCACCCGACTCCACTCTGGTTCTCATCACCCGACTCCACTCTGGTTCTTAGGGCCGCCCGCTACCGAGCCTCCGGGTCCGGGGATCTCGAGTCGTCGGGATCGATTCCCCGGCGAACGCCCCCGCCACCTCGCCGTCAGCCGACCCCACCACCTCGTAGGCCGGCCGCCCCCGCCACCCTCGCAGGCCGGCCGCCCCCAGCTTCGGGCCTTGCCCAAAGCTGGGGCCCGGCCAAGCGCCTGGCTTGCCAATTCCTAGAACGCAGACCGACGGCGCTGTCGAGGCAATGGGTCGGTGGCGCCAGAGCGAGGCCGGCCCAGACTGGCACAGAGGCCAAATGCGCGACTGCACAGCGCGCGGGCGGCGGCCGAGCGGGCCACGATGACCAGCCGACGCAGCGACTCGGGGGCGAGTGCGGGTGCGGGTGCCTAGGAATCGGCGGGGTCGGCGGACGTCGCGGGTGCCCGGACGCGGCGGGCTCCGGGACGCCGCCGGCTCCGGGGGCGGGCGGGGCTTGGGGCGGCGGGCTAGGCGTCGGCGGGGGGTGCGGCGGATTCGGGGGATGGCGGCGATGCGTCGGGGGCGGGGGCTTCGAGGGTGGGTTCGGGGGGGAGGGCGGCGGCGGTGGCGGCTTCGGGGCCTTCGGTTAGGAGGGTTTGGAAGCCGGGCTCGTCGAGGATGGAGACGCCCAGCTGGACGGCTTTGTCGTGTTTGGAGCCGGGGTTGTCGCCGACGATGACGAAGCTGGTCTTCTTGGAGACCGAGCTGGTCACCTTGCCGCCGCGGACCGCGATGGCCTCGCCGGCCTCGTCGCGGGTGAAGCCGGACAGCGTGCCGGTGACGACGAACGTCATGCCGGCCAAGGTCTTGGGGCCCTGATCGACCGGCGCGTCGTCTTCCATGCGGACCCCGGCCCGCCGCCAGTGCTCGACGATGTCGCGGTGCCACTCCTCGGAATACCAGTCGTGGATGGCCCCGGCGATGATCGAGCCGACGCCCTCGGCGGCGGCCAGCTCTTCCTCGGTGGCCGTGAAGATCCGGTCGAGGGAGCGGAACTCGGCGGCCAGGGCCTGGGCGGCTGTGGGACCGACGTGCCGGATCGACAGGGCCACCAGGACCCGCCACAGCGGCTGGCTCTTGGCCTTCTCCAGCTCATCCAGCATTTTCATGGCATTGACGCTGGGCTCGCCGTTCATGTTGGCGAAGAACGTGACGACCTTGGGCTCCCCGGAAGGGTCGAGCTTGGCCAGGCCAGTCTCGCGGTCCATGACGACCGAACGAATCGGGAGCAGCTTTTCGACGTCGAGGTCGAACAGGTCGGCCTCGGTGCGGACGGCCGGCTCCTGCGGCGGCAGCGGCGCGGTCAGCGCGGTCGCCGCGACATAGCCGAGGGCCTCGATGTCGAACGCGCCCCGGCCGGCGGCGAAGTAGAGGCGCTCGCGCAGCTGGGCCGGGCACGACTTGGCGTTGGGGCAGCGGATGTCGACGTCGCCCTCTTTCATGGGGCGAAGCTCGGTGCCGCATTCGGGGCAGTGCGTCGGCATCACGAACGGCCGCTCGGACCCGTCGCGCAGCTCCTCGACCGGCTTGACGATCTCGGGGATCACGTCGCCCGCCTTGCGCAGCACGATGGTGTCGCCGATCAGCACGCCCTTGCGCGTCACCTCGGACGCGTTGTGCAGGGTGGCCCGCTCGACCGTGGACCCGGCCACGACCACGGGATCCATCACTCCGAACGGGGTGACCCGGCCCGTGCGGCCGACACCGACGAGGATGTCGCGCAGCTTGGTGGTGACCTCTTCCGGCGGGTATTTGTACGCGATGGCCCACCGGGGGGCCTTGCTGGTGGAGCCGAGCACGCCCTGGACGTCGATCCGGTCGAGTTTGACGACCACGCCGTCGATCTCATAGGACGTGTCGTGCCGGTGGTCGGCGTAGTAGTTCACGAACTCGACGACTTCGGTCAGGGTCGGGACGACCTTGTAGCGGTCGCTGGTCGGCAGACCGAACTCGCTGAGCTTCTGATAGACCTCCGACTGGGCGCGCGGCGGGTGCGTGCCCTCCCACTTCCCGAAGCCGTGCACGATCACCTGGAGCGCGCGCTGCGCGGTGATCCGCGGATCCTTCTGCCGCAGCGACCCCGCGGCCGAATTACGCGGGTTGGCGAACGCGGCGCGCCCGGCGTCGAGCAACTGCTCGTTGAGCCGCTCGAAGCCCTCGACCGTCAGGAAGACCTCGCCGCGCACCTCGATCAGGTCGGGGACGTCGCCGGTGAGCCGATGGGGCACGTTGCGGATGGTGCGGACGTTGCTCGTGACGTCTTCGCCGGTGCGGCCGTCGCCCCGGGTGGCCGCCCTGACCAGGCGCCCCTTCTCGTAGATGAGCGCGATGGCCAGGCCGTCGATCTTGAGCTCGCACAGGTAGGGCCCGGGGTCGGTCTCGGCCAGCCGCTCGGCCCGCGCCTGCCAGGCGGCGAGGTCGGCCTCGCTGAAGGCGTTGTCGAGGCTCTCCATCCGCTGCAGGTGCTGGACGGCGGCGAAGTCGGAGGAGATGGGCGCGCCGACCTTCTGGGTCGGCGAGTCGGGGGTGCGCAGCTCGGGGTGCGCTTCCTCGATCGCCTTGATCTCGCGCATCCAGGCGTCGTATTGAGCGTCGCTGACCGTGGGCGAGTCGAGGACGTGATAGCGCCAGTTGGCGTCTTCGATGAACTCGGCCAGCTCGGCGTGCCGCTTCAGGGCGTCCACAGGCGCGGTCATGGGCGTCTCCCCTCGTCAAACGACCCTCAACGACCCTCGTTGACCCTCGTTAACTCTGGGGAAACCGTACAACCGACGACCGACATTCGCAGGAGCCGTGCCCGAGGACTCGGCACGGCTCCCGTCGAACATTTCCGTAAGTGTCAGCCCCCGGGCGCCCAAACGCCGTCGTAGGCCGAGCACTTGCCGGAGATCTTGTGGCTGGTCCCGCGACAGACCTTTGCCTCCACCGAGAAGCCCTCGAGCCCGTGCAGGCTGAGCTTCTTCGACGTGTTGGAGCACGTGTGGAAGGTCCGGTAGACGCGGTGAGCCGTGCCGATATCGGTGAGCCGGAAGCGGATCCACGAGCAGCCCGCGTGGCCGGGCACGTCGTACAGCTTGCCGGTGAGGTCGATCTGGCCGCCCTCGATCTCCTTGACCTTGCCCAGGGCCTTGGCCTTGTGGTCGGTCGAGAAGATCGTCCCCCAGTTCCACGTGTCGCCGGGGCTTTGAGCGTACGCTGCGGCCGGGGCTGCGAGCCCGAGGATGGCCGCGGCGGCGAACCCGGCGAAGAGCGGCTTACGTGGCATTTCACTGTCTCCTGATCTGAAGTGCCGCACCCCGATAGATCTGAGGCGCCCGCACCTGGAAGGTGCTGCACTAAGAGATAGAAGATCCCGGTTGCAAACCGCTTAAGGCTCCATTTCCTGGCCGCCCATCTCCGGGTCTTCACGGAGGACGTGCGCGGCCTCGCGGCATCTGGCCAGGGCGGCCCTGGCGTACGCGGGGGACGCGCCGGCCAGGCCGCACGCCGGGGTCAGCACCACCTGCGCGGCCAGCCTCCCGACCGGGAACCCGAGCCGCCGCCACAGCTCGATCGCCGGCCGCGCGACCTTGCCCTTGTCCGGCAGCCGCGTGTCGACGCCCGGCACGACCCCGAGGAACAACCCCATCCCGGCCTCGATCGTCTCGCCGATCTGGTCCTCGTCACGGCGGCGCAACCGCGACCCGTCGACCGAGACGCCACGCGCGCCGGCCGTGCGGATCACCTCGAACGGCACCCCGGACGCGCAGCAGTGCACGATCCCGAAATGCCCGGCCAGGACCTCTCCCAGCCGCTCGAACGCCACCTGCGGATCGACCGGGGCCAGCCGCCCGAACCCGGACGCCGTGGGAACGGTGCCGGTCAGCGCTCCCGGCAGGCCGGGCTCGTCCAGCTGCAGCACGATCTCGGTCGCCCCCGGCACTCGCCGCCGCACGTCCGCGACGTGCTGGCGGAGCCCTTCGGCCAGCGACTCGGTCAGGTCGCGTACGGCTCCCGCATCGGCGAGCGCCTTGTCGCCGTACCGCAGCTCGACCGCGCCCGCGAACGTCCACGGCCCGCAGGCCTGGATCTTCAGCGGTCCCTCGTACGTCTGAGCGACCTCCTCGAGCCCGTCCAGATCACGCACGAGATGGTCGCGAGCCCGTTTGAAGTCGCGCCCCGGCCGGTCGGCGAAACGCCAGCCCGACGGCTGGACCTCGACCGGCAGCTCGACGAGGAGCGCCGCGGTCCGCCCCACCAGGTCGGCGCCGACGCCCCTGCCCGGAAGCTCCGGCAAGTACGGCAGGGCCGGCGCCTCGCCGAAGACGACCCGCAACGCCTCCAGGTGGTCATCTCCTGGATGGGATCCCACGCCGGTCGCCGCGGCCTCGGCCCACGGGAAGTCGCTCATGGGCCGAAGCCTAGTGTTGGCCTATGAAGCTCACGAAATTCGGGCACGCGTGCTGGCGCGTCGAGAAGGACGGCCGGACGCTGGTGATCGACCCGGGCTCGTTCTCCGGTGACTCGCTCATCGACGGCGCCGACGCCGTGCTCGTCACCCACGAGCACTTCGACCACTTCAACGAAGAGCTGCTCAAGGCGGCCGGCGCCGGTGTGGAGATCTGGGCCTGCCCGCCCGTGGCGGCGAAGCTGGGCGACGCCCAGGCCAAGGTCCAGGCCGTACGCCACGGGGACGGGTTCACGACGGCCGGGTTCGGGGTGAAGGTCGTCGGCGAGTGGCACGCCCGGGTCCATCCCGACATTCCCATCATCGAGAACGTCGGATTCCTTCTGGACGACGAGGTGTTCTATCCCGGAGACGCGCTGACCCCGCCTGGTGCGGACGTGCCGACGCTCCTGGTCCCGACCAACGCACCGTGGTTGAAGGGGATGGAGATGATCGAGTATCTGCGTGCCGTGCGTCCCACACGGGCCTACTCCACGCACGACGGCCTGGCAAACGAGATCGGGCTCGGTCTCATCGACACATGGCTCGACATGGAGTCGAAGAAGCAGAACGGCGAATTCCGGCGGATCGCCCCCGGCGGATCGGTGGAGATCTAGGCGATCGTGGCGGAGCCGATCACGGTGTCGCCCAAGTACAGCACGGCGCCCTGGCCGGCGGCCACGCCGCTTGCCGGGGTGTCGAGCTCGATGTGCAGCTCGTCGCCGGACACCTGGGCCCGGCACGCGTACACCTCGCCGTGGGCGCGCAGCTGGACCAGGCAGGCCAGTGGCTCGACCGGCGGGTCGGCGGGGCCGTTCCACACGGGGCGCACGCCGACGATCGAACGCACCGCGAGCGCCTCGCGCGGGCCGACCGTGACCGTGTTGGAGACCGGCTCGATGGACAGCACATACCTCGGGCGGCCGTCGGCGGCCGGTCGGTCGATCCGGAGGCCCTTGCGCTGGCCTACGGTGAATCCGTAGGCGCCCTGGTGGGCGCCGACGACCTCGCCGGACAGCGCGTCGACGATCGGCCCGTCGGCGGCGCCGAGCCGGTCGGCGAGGAAGGCGCGGGTGTCGCCGTCGGCGATGAAGCAGATGTCGTGGCTGTCGGGCTTGTCGGCGACCGTGAGCCCGCGCCGGGCGGCCTCGGCCCTGACCTCGGTCTTGGTCGAGTCGCCCAGCGGGAAGATCGCGTGGCCGAGCTGCTCACGGGTGAGCACGCCGAGCACGTAGGACTGGTCCTTGCCGGCGTCGACCGACCGGCTCAGCACGCCGCCGTCGAGCCGGGCGTGATGGCCGGTGGCGACCGCGTCGAAGCCGAGCGCCAGGGCCCGGTCGAGCACGGCCGTGAACTTGATCTTCTCGTTGCAGCGCAGGCACGGATTGGGCGTGCGGCCGGCCGCGTACTCGCCGACGAAATCCTCGACCACGTCGCGGTGGAAGCGCTCGGCCATGTCCCACACGTAGAACGGGATGCCGATCACGTCGGCGGCGCGGCGCGCGTCCCGCGAGTCTTCAATGGTGCAGCAGCCCCTGGCGCCCGTCCGATAGGACTGGGGGTTGGCGGACAGGGCGAGATGGACGCCGGTCACCTCGTGCCCGGCCTCGGCGATCCGGGCGGCGGCCACGGCGGAGTCGACGCCGCCGGACATGGCGGCCAGCACACGCAATCCCATAGTTCCTCCAGGTTACCTGCCACGCCGCGAGCGCCGGGCCGGTGTGTTTCGGCCGTACGCGGCTGGGCAGACATCTGCCGGTCGCCCTTGTGGGAACAAGGCCCGGCGGGGGCGACCACCAGCGCTTGACTCACATAAGGGCAGGTCAGAGCAGGGCGAGCAGGCGCCGCCTGAGCGCGTCGTGGTCGGTTGAGACGCCCGGGCAGTGCGCCGCGATCTCCCACAGTCCCCCACAGGCGAGCCGCACGACGCGTGAGGCCTCGGGGTCGAGCTCGGCCCCGATCCCCTGGCTGTGCCAGCGCTCCATCGCCTCCCGGAGCGGGGCGAGCAGGTGGGGGTCGCCCGACGCGCCGGTCACCACGGCCCACCGTTTCAGCCGCCCGGCGGTGATGGCCGCGATCGTGGCGTCGAGATAGGCCTTGGTGTAGGTGTCCTGCCGCTGGGCCTCGACGAGCGCGTCGAATTCCGCGATCAACCGCTCGATCATGCCGCTGATCAGGGATTGCTTGCTCGCGAAGTGATAGAGGAGGCCGCCTTTGCTGACTCCGGCGCGCTCGGCGACCGCGGCCAGCGTCAGCCCCTGGGCGCCCTGCTCGTCGAGCAGCTCTTCAGCCGCGTCGAGCAGCGCTTCCCGCCTCATGAACGCGACTATACCGGCCGGACGGTTAAGTGGCCAGCCAGGCTACTCTTGGATAGTTGTATGTGCATCGACTGGAGGAGCCGTGGCCACTGCCTACCTGGATCATGCCGCGACCACGCCCATGCTCCCCGAGGCGATCGAGGCGATGACCGCGCAACTCGCCCAGGTCGGCAACGCGTCCTCGCTGCACGCCTCCGGCAGGCGTACGCGCCGGGTGGTCGAGGAGTCCCGGGAGACGATCGCCTGCGCGCTCGGCGCCCGGCCGAGCGAGGTGGTGTTCACCTCCGGCGGCACCGAGGCCGACAACCTGGCGATCAAGGGCCTCTTCTGGGCGCGCCGCCGCCCCCGGGTCCTGATCAGCGCGGTCGAGCACCACGCCACGCTCGACTCGGCGCACTGGCTCGCCGACCACGCGGGCGCGCGCGTCGAGCCGCTCCCCGTCGACGAGCACGGCCGCGTCCACCCCGACACGCTCCGGGCCGCCATCGAGCGCGACCCGTCCGACGTGGCGCTGGTCAGCGTCATGTGGGCGAACAACGAGGTGGGCACGGTTCAGCCGGTCAAGGTGCTGACGGCCATCGCGCACGACCACGGCATCCCGTTCCACACCGACGCCGTCCAGGCGGTCGGGCAGCTGCCGATCTCGTTCGCCGGGTCCGGAGTGGACGCCATGACCATCTCGGGCCACAAGGTGGGCGGCCCCATCGGCGTGGGCGCGCTGCTGCTGGCCCGCGGCGTCGATCCGGTGCCCGTGCTGCACGGCGGCGGCCAGGAGCGTGACGTCCGATCCGGCACGCTCGACGCGCCCGCCATCGCCGGCTTCGCCGCGGCCGTGGCCGCCTCGGTCGAGCGGCAGGCCGAGAGCGCGCAGCGGCTCGCCGCCCTGCGCGACACCCTCATCGACCGCGTACGGCAAGCGGTGCCCGACGTCATCCTCAACGGAGACCCGGCCGACCGGCTCCCCGGCAACGCGCACTTCTCGTTTCCCGGGTGCGAGGGCGACGCGCTGCTCATGCTGCTCGACGCCAAGGGCGTGGAGTGCTCGACCGGCTCGGCCTGCTCGGCGGGCGTCGCCCAGCCCTCGCACGTCCTGCTGGCCATGGGCCAGTCGGCCGACCAGGCCCGCGGCTCGCTGCGCTTCTCCCTCGGCCACACCTCGGCCGAGGAGGACGTCGACCGGCTCGCCGAGGTCATCGCGGGCGTCGTCATCCGCGCCCGGCGCGCCGGTCTGACCTGACCATCCTCAGGAGTCTTACGACAAGAACGGCGCTACCGCCGACCACGACGGGTCGAGTTCGGCGTCGACGCGCGCCTTGCCTTCCTGCCAGGTCGCGGCGAGCTCCTTCAGCTCGGCCACGGTCTCGCCGCCCGGATCGGCGTACACATGGATGACGCGGGCGCCTTCGGCGCTGATCTGGGCGACCAGCACGGCCGTCGGGCTCTTGGCCAGGTGGGCCGTCAGCCGTTCTTCGAAGTCGCGCAGGGCCTCGACCGACGCCTCCGTGGGCTGCCCGTCGGCGTCGGCGTGGCCGTACGGCAGCGTGACGGCCACGTGCTGGTCGAGGAGCGGGTGGTCGACCGGGCGGAGCGGGTAGCGGGCGGTGGCCGTCAGAGGCTTCCCAGCCGCCGTCTGGCCTTCGAGGAAGGCCCACTGCTCGTCCTGGAAGCCGTCGGCCACGTCGGCGACGACGGCCGGCAGGTGGATCGCGGGAACCGCGTCGATCGGCTCGAACTCGGCCGCGACGATGTCGCCGACCCAGCGGGCCACCTCGTCTTCGCCGAGCAGCCAGTCGAGCGCGAGGAGCGTGGTCTCCAGCCGCGTGTCGTCATCGATGTCTTGAAATATCGGGTGGTAGGCAGCGATGTCGACGCGGGGTGTGCCGGGCGGGACCCGCAACCCGAACACGAGGCCGTCGAGACCGAAGTCGTGCCCGTTGACGTCGACCGAGATCTCCGTGCCCGGGGGAAGCGGCTGCCGGGACGGGTGGAACTCCCAGCTCTCGTCGCCCTCGGGCGCGGCCAGCGCCCAGCGGTGCGCGAACGACCGGAGCTCAGGGTTTCCCGACGCGCTCACCACGAGCGAGTGCTGTGCCAGCCGGCCCGGCTCGACCTCCCACAACAGCGAAGGGTCGAGCGCGGACACGGCGGGGCCGACGAGGTCGGCGAGACCGGCCGCGTCACCCGCTTCGACCAGCGCGTCCACTTGGGGACGCGTGTCGTCCCACCACGCCCAGAAGTCGGCGATGAGCTCCTCCGGCTTGGCCGGCTCGCTCTTGCGCCCGAACAGTCGCATGGCGCCACATCTTAAGGGGTTGAGCCCGCCACGAGCTCGCCGGGGATCCCGTACAAGATCATGGCGGGGCGGCTCACTTACGCTTGGCGATCTCTTCGGTGAGCTGGGGAACGACCTGGAAGAGGTCGCCCACCACGCCGAAGTCGGCGATCTCGAAGAGCGGGGCCTCGGCGTCCTTGTTGACGACCACGATGGTCTTCGAGGTCTGCATGCCGGCCCGGTGCTGGATGGCGCCGGAGATGCCGACCGCGACATACAGCTGCGGGGAGACCGTCTTGCCCGTCTGACCGACCTGGAACTGGTGGGGATACCAGCCGGCGTCGGTCGCGGCGCGGGAGGCGCCGACGGCGGCGCCGAGGGAGTCGGCCAGCTTCTCGATGAGGGCGAAGTTGTCTCCGGAGCCGACGCCGCGGCCGCCGGAGACCACGATGGCGGCCTCGGTCAGCTCGGGGCGGGCGCCCTTCTCCTGCTTGACCCGCTCCACCACGTGGGCGGTCTTGGCGAGGTCGGACAGCTCCACGTCGACCGTCTCCTCGGCGCCGGCGCCGGCGGAGGCCACGGGGGCGGTGGAGTTGGGCCGCACGGCAACAATGGGGGTGCCCTTGGTCACGCGCGAATGCACGTTGACACCGCCGCCGAAGATGGACTGGTCGGCCACGAAGCCTTCGACCAGGCCCACGGCGTCGGTGATCACGCCGGAGTCGGTCTTGATGGCCAGCCGGCCGGCGATCTCCTTGCCCTCGGCGGTGGCGGCGACCAGCACGGCGGCCGGAGACGCCGACCCGACCAGCGAGGCGAGCAGCTCGGCCTTGGGGGCGACCACATAGTCGGCCAGGTCGGCAGAGCCGGCCACATAGATCTTGTCGGCGCCGTATTCGGTCAGCTTGGCCTTGGCCGCGTCGGAATACCCAGGACCGGCCCATACGGCCGACGGCTCGCCGAGCGAGCGCGCCAGGGTCAGCAGCTCCAGGGTGACCTTCTTGACGTCCCCGTCGACATGCTCGACGAGAACCAGGATCTCACTCATGCAGGCCCCCTCAGATGAACTTCTTCGACGCGAGGAACTCGGCGGCCTTCGCGCCACCGTCGCCCTCGTCCTTCACGACCGTGCCCGCGGCGCGCGGCGGCGCGACGGCGAAGTCGACGACCTCGCTCCACGCCCCGGCGAGACCCAGCTGGCCCGCGTCGGCCTCGAGGTCGGCCGCGCCGAGCGTCTCGACCGGCTTCTTCTTGGCCGCCATGATCCCCTTGAAGGACGGGTAACGCGGCTCGTTGATCTTCTCGACCACCGATACGACGGCGGGGAGGCTCGCCTCGACCCGGTCGTAGCCGTAGTCGGTGACCCGCTCGATCGTCACCGCCGAGCCGTTCACCTCGACCTTCCTGGCCTGCGACAGCTGCGGCACGCCGAGGCGCTCGGCCAGCATGGCGGCCAGCACGCCGGTGCGCGCGTCGGTGGACTCCGAGCCGAGCACGACGACGTCGAAGCCGACCCTGCCCAGCGCCTGGGCCAGCGCGTAGGAGGTGGAGAGGGCGTCGGAGCCGGCGAGCGCGTCGTCGACGAGGTGGACGGCCTTGTCGGCGCCCATGGCGAGGGCCTTGCGGATGGTGTCGGCGGCCTTGGCCGGTCCCATGGTGAGGACGGTCACCTCTCCGCCGTGCGCCTCCTTGAGCCGCAGGGCCTCCTCGACCGCATACTCGTCCAGCTCGTTGATGACGCCGTCTACGGCGTCGCGGTCGAGCGTCTTGTCATCGGACCTCAGCTTGCGCTCGGTCGCCGTGTCGGGGACCTGCTTCACGCAGACGACGATGTTCATGGTCGGTGGCCGACCTCCCGTGTTCCGTACGGTTCTCGGACGTGCTGCCAAGACTGCCAGGTGGGACACCGGCCCGTGACAGCGGGTGGCACGGGACATATGTTACCCACCAGTAGCCACCTTAAAGCACCACGGATCAGCTTGAGACGATCAGCACGAGAAGCAGGAATACCACGGTGCCGACGGCCAGCACGAGGACGGCCGTGCTGAACAGGGCCGACAGCAGCCCCCACAGTCCGACCGCGCCGAGCCCGCTCACCACGTCGACGACCACACGCCGACGCGACCCGCCCAGCAGCCCGAAGCCGGCGTCGATCACCAAGGCCACGCCGTACGTCACCAGGAGCAGCAGCGACACCTGCGGCAGATATGCGCGGGCGGCCGCCGCCGCCAGTGCCGTGACCACGCCGGATCCGACGATCCACCGCTGGTGGAGCCGTTCGCGCCGGCGCCGCCTCGCCTCCTCGACCGTGGACGTGGGCGTGCGCTTGTCGCCCGGAACCCACTCGCGCGTCAGCGCCTCATGGAGCGACCCACCGCTCATCGTGACCGGTTCGGGGGCGCGCGGGACGCCGTTCCGCACGGCGGCAGGCGCGGGCGCCGGAACGATGCCGCCGAGGCGCGCCACGAGCTGCGGCGCGGTCGGGCGGGCGGCGGGATCGGGATGCATGCAGTCGCGCAGCAGCGGCCCGAGCCACGACGGCACGTCCGACAGGTCGGGCTCGCCGTGCACCACGCGGTAGGCGACCGCCGGAGCGGGCCCCGTGCCGTACGGCTGCCGCCCCGTGACCGCGTACGCCAACGTGGCCGCCCACGCGAACACGTCGGACTCCGGCCCCGCGTCGCGGCCCTCCAGCACCTCGGGAGCCAGGTAGCCGGGCGTGCCGACCACGGCGCCCGACGCGGTCACCGACGCCGCGTCCAGCGCGACGGCGATGCCGAAGTCGATCACATAGGGCTCGCCCTCGGCGAGGATCACGTTGGCCGGCTTGAGGTCGCGGTGGACGATCCCGGCCGCGTGGATCGAGGCGAGGGCCTCGGCCAGGCCGCGCGCGAGCCGTACGAGATCGTCGTTGTCGACCGGCGCCACCGTGCTGAGCGCACGGCCCTGCACGTAGCGGGTCACGATGTAGGGCTGCTCGCCGGTCAGGGAAGCATCGAGGACCTCGGCGATGTGCGGGCCGCGGACCCGGCGCATGGTCTCGAACTCGCGGGCCAGCCGGGTGAGCGCCAGCGCGTCGGACGCGACGTGCGGGTGCAGCACCTTGACCGCGACCGTCCGGCCGTCCTTGTCGAGCGCCAGGTGGACCTCGCCGAAACCACCGGCGCCGAGGCGTGACAGCAACTGGTAGGGGCCGAGACGATCGGCCATTCGCTCCCTCCCAGCTCAGTCAGGCCCCGCGCGCGGATACGTCCAGATGATCAATTGGTCCAGAAGGTCAGGAACCCGAGGCCGAGCCGGTCGAGGAAATCGCCGATCAGGCCGCCCAGCAGGCCCATGACGCTCCGCTTGCCGTCTTGGATGAGGCCGTGGATCACTGTGGACGGCGGCCGCCACGGCTCCCACGAGGGCACGGCCGAGATCGCCGTCATGATCGTGAAGAATGCCACGGTGCCGACCGCGATCGCCGCCACCATGCCGACCCCGGGGCTCCGGATCGCCGCGCTCAGCGCGCGCGACACGGCCTTGCGCGGCGCGCCGCCGCCGGGCAGCACGAACAGGCCCGCGACGAACGCGCCCGACGCGTACGCCGCGGCCGGGTCGGTATCGATCTTGGCGCCGTAAACGAGCGCGCCCCACACGCAGACGCCGAACATCGCCGCGAGCGGCACCTGAACGACGGTCGCCAGCACGGCCTTGACCAGGGCCCACGGCGTGCCGGCCAGGACGATCAGCGGATCGGCCGCGCTGCTGCCGCGCATCGAACGGCGGTCGGAGACGCCGCTCATGAGGTAGTGCCCGACCCGCAGGCACAGCGCGATCACGACGGCCAGCAGCGAGACCGTGATGGGCAACATGACGGCCGCCGCGACCAGCACCGCCAGCAACCCCGCGCCGAGGAACGGATGCGCCGTCCGATAGCGCGGCTTGGCCTGGGCTTCCGGTCCATACGGCTGGGCCTGGCCACCCGGCCTGGCCTGCGCGGGCGGTGGCGCCTGCGGCGGATAAGCCGCGGGGGGATAGCCGCCCGCCACCCGCTGGTTGGGATGCGGCGGCGGCATCGTGCCCGGCGGGGGCATCATGCCCGGCTGCGCCGGCGGATAGAAGCCGGGCGGAGGCGGCACGCTCTTCCGGCTGGGCTTGGTCTCCTGCCGCCGGCGCTCGACCGGCGCGTAGTTCACGGGAGGCAGCAGGTCGGAGAAGTTGTCTCCGTTGGGAAGCACGCGCGTGCCGTTCCTCGGCACCCTGGTGCCGTCGGCGAGGACACGCGTGCCGTCGGAAAGTATTCGGGTGCCGTCGTCCAGCACGCGAGTGCCGTCGGCCAGCAACGAGGTGCCGTCGGTGAGCAGCTTGGTGCCGTCGGCGAAGATCCTGGTGCCGTCGGCGAGAACCTTCGTGCCGTCGGCGAGGATTTGGGTGCCGTCGGCGAGCACCCGCGTGCCGTTGGTGGCGGCCGAGCCGTTGAGGACGGTCGTGCCGGGCGGCGCCGACTGCTCGCGGAAGACGGTGACCGACGGGTCGAGCGCCCGGGAAAGGCGCAGCAACGAGCCGGCGGTCGGACGCGAATCGGCCTCACGCGTCAGGGCCAGCCGCAGCCAGCCGCGCAGCCACGCCGGCGCGAGATCGGTCTGGGCCTTACCCTCGAGGATGTTGTAGCAGACGGCCTCGAACGTGCCCGACCCGAACGGCGGCTTGCCGGTCGAGGCGAAGAACACGGTCGCGGCGAGCGCGTGCACGTCGGCCGCCTGGGTGATCTCGGAATCCCGGATGATCTCCGGGGCCAGATAGCCGGGCGTGCCGACGAACATGCCGGTCTGCGTCAGCCGGGTCGCGTTGACCAGGTGCGCGATGCCGAAGTCGATCACCAGCGGCTCGAGGACGCCGGCGTCGTTCGAGACCAGCATCACGTTGGCCGGCTTGAGGTCGCGGTGGATGACGTCGGCCGCGTGGATGGCGACCAGCGCCTCGCAGAGGCCGCGCGCGAGCCGTACGAGATCGCGGGCCGGAAGCGGGCCGTCGTCGATGACCGTCTGCTCCAGGGTGCGGCCGGGAGCGAACCGGGTCACGATGTAGGGCGTCGGGCCGGCCAGCTGGGCGTCGAGGACGCCCGCCACACGCGGGCTGCGCACCCGCCGCATGGTCTCCACCTCGCGCGTGAGCCGATCACGCGCCTTCAGGTCGGAGGCCACATGCGGATGCAATACCTTGATCGCGACCTCGCGGCCCTCCGCGTCGAGCCCGAGATGGACGACCCCCATGCCGCCCTCGCCCAGCTGGCGGACCAGTCGATAGGGGCCGATCCGCTCCGTCGCCTCAGTCGCTGACACGTCGTCCATCCCCCATTAATTACCCGCGTTATCACGCAGATCGGCCAGCCGCAGCGTGATCGATCCCGTGTCGACCGGACCCCAGAAATGCCCCCCAACTGGGTTGCCGTAGTCGTTTACCGTCAGCAGTGCCACACCCCCCAGGATGACGGCTATCACGCCAACACTCCAGGCCAAACCTGTCGCGGCGCTCCGTGAGGGGAACAAAGAAGCCAGCATACGGCGCATCTGGCGGCTCGGTCCCTCGACTCCAGGACCAGCGCAAATGGTCCACAGCGCGACCGCCACACCCCAGGCCAGCGCGCTCGCCGTGCTCATCGACTTCACCAGCACCGCGAGCAACAACGTCACCGGGAGCCCCAGAATCAGGGCGTACGGCACCAGTGCGAGGGTCACCCCGAGTGACTTGAACACGGCCGCGGGCTGGCTCAGCACCCGGATCACGTCGGTGGCCGCGACGCTGAGCGGGCGCCGGGAGTTGAGCTGCGGCTGCGCGATGTCGGCGGCCCGCAGCAACAGGACCACCGGCAGCGCCAGCACCAGGACCAGCAGCGGCGCGAGCACGGCCGCTCCGGTCATCGCGATGAGCAGCAGCGTGCCGGCCACGCTGTACGCCTTGGAGCGCTGCAAAGTGGGACGCTCGAGAGGCGGCGCCGGCACGGGCGGCGGGACGCGCATGGTCGGCAGGAACGGCGCCGGATGCGGCTGATGCACCTGCGGCGTCTGGTCGAAGATCTCCGGCGCCTGCTCGAAGAACATCTGGTTGCCGTGATTGATCACATTGGCCGCGCCGCGACCGCCCTGACCGCTGTGCGCGCCGCCCTGACCGCCCTGACCCGGACCGCCCTGCGCGGCCTGTGCGGAGGCCCTGGTCTGGGCCTCACGCAGCTCCTCGGGCCGCACGCGGCGCGTGGGCACGTCGCCCTCGGCCGGCCTGCCCTGCCCCGGAGACGCCGGGGCATGAGGACTGGTCTGGGGAGCGCTCTGCGGCGGCCACGTGCCGCGCTGGGGCGGGCCCATCCGCGTCGGGATGTCACCCTCCTGCGGCCCTGTGGGCTGCGGCCCCGTGGGCGGCGTCCGCCGCGGGCTCGTCGGAGGCTCATAGCGGAGCGGCGTCTGCTGCTCCGGCTGGACGCCCGCCGTGAGGCCCGCCTTACGCAGGTCTTCGCCGGTGACCCGGACGGTCGGGAAGGGGTCGCCTGGCTGGCCGCCCGACGGCGCCTCGCCCAGCAGCGACACGAACTGATCGCTGGACCCACCTGAACCACCGGCCGGACCCGAGGGACCAGTCGAGGCCGCCGGCGCGACCGGCTGCTGGCGCGGGCCGGTCGGGGACGCGGTGGGAGTTCCAGGTTGCTGGCGCGGGCCGGTGGGCGGTGCCGCGCCGGGGCCGGTCACGGGCGGGACCGGGGACGAGACGACGGGCTGACTGCCGGAGCCGGTCGACGGCCTGGCCGTGGGCAGGGGCAGCCGCTGCCCCGTCACCGGCGGCGTTTCAAGGGCACCGGACACCAGCTGGATCGGGATCGGCTGGCCGGTCCTCTCATCGATGTTGGGAACCGTGGTGATCTCGTCAGGCACGCGCGGGCGGTTGGACTGCGGCTGCAGCCGGCCGATCTGCGCGCTGAGCTCGGCCGCGGTCGGGCGCTTGGCCGGCTCGCGCTGCAGCGCGGCGCGGAGCACGGGGCGCAGCGACTGCGGGGCCCCGTCGACGTTGGCCTTGCCGGAGGTGATGTTGAAGAAGATCATCTCCAGCGTGCCCTTGCCGAACGGCGGCTGACCGGTCGCCGCGAACAGCAGCGTGCCGGCCCAGGCGTGCACGTCGACCTCGGGACCGGCCTCGTGACCCTCGATGATCTCGGGCGCGAGATAGCCGGGCGTGCCGATGAACATGCCGGTCTGGGTGAGCCGGGTCGCGTCAACGGCCTGTGCGATGCCGAAGTCGATCAGCACCGGCTCGCCGTCGAGCATGAGCACGTTGCCGGGCTTGAGATCCCGGTGGATCACCCCGGCCGCGTGGACGGCGGCCAGCGCCTCGGCCACGCCGCCGCCGATGCGGAGCAGCGCGTCGAGGCCCAGCGGACCGTCCTGCTTGACGATCTCGTCAAGTGGACGCCCGGGCACATATCGGGTGACGATGTAGGGCCGATGGCCCGTCACGTCGGCGTCGACGACCTCGGCGATGTGCGCGCTGCGCACTCGCCGCATGGTCTCCACCTCGCGCGCGAGCCTGCGCCGCGCGACGTCGTCCCCCGCGACCTCGGGGCGGAGAACCTTCACCGCCACCTGCCGACCATGCGGATCCAGGGCGAGATGGACAACGCCCATGCCGCCCTCGCCCAGCCGCCTCAGCAGCCGGTAAGGCCCTAGTCGGTCGTCCTGATTCATGGCTTAAGCACCATACCGGCTGCAACCCCGCCCATGAGGAAACCATGTCGCCACATTCCTGGTAAGCACAACGTCAGGATGGGCCCTACGGTTTCCCACGGTAGTTCACAGTGTCAGCGCCAGTAGCTCCGTGTTCTTGATCGAAGCAAGTGCTTGGCCAGAAAGTGCCAGCTTGGACCGGCGAAAACCACTTCCGATCACTACAAAGTCCCGCTGGGTCACAGTTTCATCAACAAGCACCGGCCAGTCGCCCGGCAGGCCGATCGGAGTGATCCCGCCGTACTCCATCCCCGTCAGCGAAACCGCCTCGTCGTGCGGCGCGAAGGAGATCTTGCGGACGTCCAGATGCCGCCGGATCACGCCGTTCACGTCGGCCCGGCCCGTGGCGAGCACCATCACCGCCGCATACCGCGTCTCGCCGCCCCGCTTCCCGGCCACGACGACGCAGTTCGCCGAGTCGGCCAGGGCCACGCCGTACTTCTCGCAGAAGGCCGCGGTGTCGGCCAGCGTGGGGTCGATCTCGGCCACGCGTACGCCGTCCACCTCGCCCACGGCGCGCGCGACCGGGTCGGCGACGAGGTCGAGCCGTTCCTGCACAGGGATCCAGTCGAGCATCATGTCCCCTTCAGCACCCTTTGGTGCAATTGCGTGACCGCCGCCCGTGCCGACTCGAACGCCCCGGCCTGCCAGGCGACCAGATACGACATCCAGTCTCCCGCGAAGTAGACCCGGCCCGCGGGGTGGCGCAGCAACTCGAAGTTCGCGTCGTAGTTCCGCCAGCCGGCCCAGGCGCCCTCGATGTGCGGCTGCCGCCGCCAAGCCACCGACACGCTCGCCGTCAGATCCTGGCGGTACTTGGGCCCGTGGATCCGCTCCCCCTGCTCCAGCGCGCGGGCCAGCCGCCGGCCGTGGGTCAGTTTCGCGTAGGTGTCGGCGTCGGAACCGATGTTGTAGTAGCCGAGCATGAGGCCGTGCGTGCCGTGGAAACCGTACGAGGGATACCAGAGTCGCTGCAGGTCGAGGTCGGTCTCGGTGATGCCGCCGTAGATCCGGTCCTCCAGTTCCCACCAGCGCCGCCGATACTCCAGGCCGAGCTTCCCGGCCGACGCCGGCACCGGGATGGCGAGCGCGGCCCGGACCTTCGGGTCCAGGTTGCAGGGGATCTTCACAAGCAGGTGCGGCGGCAGCGCGGCCACGCAGTAGTCGGCCTTGATCGAACCACCGGTGTAGGCGACCTCGACACCGTCCGGCAGATTCGTGATCTTCGTGACCTTCGCGCCCATGCGGATCCGGTCGTCACCGACCTCCCGCGCCAACGCCTCGACGATCTTGTCCATGCCGCCGACCGGCTGGAACATCGGCATGGCCTGCTCGTAGTCGAGGTCGAAACTGAGCGCGCGGCCGAGGCCGTAGCCGAGGACGTCACTCATCGGCGGCGGGCCGGACAGCGGCGTGCCGGGGCCGGTCGCGGGGTAAACCTGGAAGCCGCGGCGCGGAGAGCCGGTGTAGCTGCCGTCGCTGCCGATCGCGCCGAACTGGCCGAGGAAGTCGAGCAGATTGGCCTTGTCGCCGCTGGTCAACCGCTTGTCGAGGGCTCCGCTCGCGGTCGCCTTGGCCAGCAGCTCCGCGACGTACCCATACATGTCGGCCCGGGCCGTACGGAAGCGGACGGGGGCCAGCATGCCGCTGTTGAAGACGTACGCGTTGGAGTTGTTGTTAACGAACAATTCAACCGGGACGCGCAACTCCCGGCAGTAGTCGAGGGTGACCATCCACTGGGCGATCCGGGCCGGGCCCGCGTTGAAATAGGTGCCCTCGGAGAACGTGGCCACCTGCGTCTCGCCGTCCAGCTCGGTCAGGCGGTCTCCGGCGCGAAGCGTCCGGTTGCGCCCGCCGACGTGGTCCGACGCCTCGAGGACCGTGCAGTCATAGCCGGCTTTGCCCAGCTCGTACGCGCTGGCGAGACCGGCGACCCCGGCGCCGAGGATCACGACCTTGGCGGCGGCCCGCCCGGTCAGCGCGAAGTCCGAACGCTGCGGCGGCGCGAAATCCTTCTGCTGCTGGGAAGGGGCGAGGCCGAGCGCGCCCATGGCCGCGTACATGGCGCCCGCGCCGCCGGCCACGCCGACCCCCACGAGCAGCGCACGCCGCGTGAGCTTTTTATCGGCGTTTGTTCGGTCGGCGTTCATCGGTCCGCCCCCCAGGTCTCGACCTGGCGCGCCTCGTCCGGGGTCATCAGGCCGATGGAGTCCACCATGTACGCCCTGACCTGGTCCCGCCACGGCTCGGGGATCTCGTCGATCGCGGGCGGATAGCAGCGGTCGAGCCAGGCCGTCGACGCGACGGTCGCCTGAAGGAACTCGGCGGCCCGCGCGAACGGCGTCTCCTCTATACCGGGGACGCGGGCGCAGCCGTACTCGATCATCTCCTGGCCCCCGTACGGCGGCGGCTCCTGCCACTTCTTGGCGACCGGGGCGGCCGCGGTGACGGACGTGCGCATAGGGCGGCGTTCGACGGCGGCCTGGATCAGCTCTTTGTACAGGCACTTGCCGCACGTGCCGCACGGCGTGGTCGTGCCGCGGAGGCACCATCGGACCTGGTCGCGGAGCTCGGATTCGAGCGAGAGCCGCATCGTGGTCGCCTCGCTGACGCCGCCCACGGGGAGCACGATGGGCGTGCCGGCCGCCGCGAACAGGCGGCCCCAGGCGCCGTCCTGCGCCCACATGGGGTTTTCCGGGGTGTAGCGGAGCAGGTAGCGGCCCCCGCCGAGCCAGCGCGACCCCAGCTCGTAGCCGAACGCGATGCCGCCGAGATCGAGCGCGTCGGCCTGGAGCAATGCCCCCACCGCCACCGCCTGATGCTCCGGATAGCCGGGCCGCGGAAAGGACAGCACGAACTCCAGATCCGACTGGACGACCGACACCTCTCGCCCGGTCTTGGCCGCGAGCCCGGCCAGGCCGGCCAGCACGTCCGACCGGTAGTGCGTCCAGCGGTTCGGCACGCGCCGGTGGCTGACCCGCTGCAGGTGCGCCAGCGGGGCCTCGGGGAACATGGCCGCCACGGCGACCGAGTCGGCGCCGCTGCTGTAGGAAACGGCCAGTCGTGATCCCGTGCGGGCGTCTCCGGAGACGGGGCCCGCGTCGACGCCCCAGCCCGAGCAGAGCGCCTCGGCGAGGCGAGCCGAGATAGGCCGGTCGAAGGTCACCCGGCTCTTGGTCCAGGGCGCCACGATGGTCCAGGCGGCGACCGCGAGCAGGTCGTTGTGCGGGTCTGGGATGGATTCCGCGAGCCGTACGCCGCAGGAGTTGGTGCGCAGCTCGATCCGCTGGCCGTCGGCGCACGTCCCGGTGTCCGAGTCTTCGGGGTCGAGCAGGAACTGCAGCCGCCAGGTCAGGTCGTCCCGGGCCCAGAGAACGCGCATTTACCTGCTCGCGTCGGTGTACTGGCCCTGGCGCAGCGTGCTGCGCAGGGCATCGATCGCCTGCCAGAGGCGTACCTCGTTCTGCAACACCTGGTCGAGCGACTCCGCGGTCTCGATGGCCAGTCGGTAAGCCTCTTCGCCCCGCGCCACCTGCGCCGGGGAAACCACCACTCCGCCCTTGGACGTCGCCTTCGCCCCCGGTTGAGAGGACGCCGGGGACGCTTTGGAGGACGCCTGGGAGGACGACTGTGCCGCGGAAGACCCCGCCTGAGAAGCCCCGCCCTGGGACCTCGCGGCGCCCTCCCGCAAGCGGTCCACCTCTCTCCGGAGAGCCACGACCTCTCGACGGAGCATCTTGAGCTCGAACAGGGCGTCCCTATGGTCGGCCCTCGACGCATATCGTGCGTCCAAACGCGCTCGTGCCGCTCTCCGTATCCGCGAGGGAACCACCATGCGCATCAGGACCCGTACCATGAGCAGGAACATTAGCGGCAAAAGGTGAGCCATAGTTCCAGCGTTATCAGCCCGTCGCGGGACCGTGCCAAAGGGGTGGCCTAAGCGCGCTCCTGGGATTGGAGCGGTCTAGTGTGACGGCATGACGGAGTTCGTACGCGTGGAGACCGCTGACGGGATCGCCACCATCCGGCTCGACCGCCCCAAGATGAACGCGCTCAATCGGCAGGTCCAAGAAGAGATCGCCGCCTGCGCCCGGCAGGTCGACACCGACCCGGCCGTCTACGCGGTCATCCTCTACGGCGGGGAGCGCGTCTTCGCCGCCGGCGCCGACATCAAGGAGATGGCCGGCATGTCCTACGCGGACATGGCCGCGCACTCCCGCGTCCTCCAAGACTGCTTCACGGCCGTCGCCAGGATCGGCAAGCCCGTCATCGCCGCCATCACCGGCTACGCCCTGGGCGGCGGCTGTGAGCTGGCCCTCTGCGCCGACTTCCGGGTCGCCGGAGAGGGCGCCAAACTCGGCCAGCCCGAGATCACCCTCGGCATCATCCCCGGGGCGGGCGGCACCCAGCGGCTGCCCCGCCTGATCGGCCCCGCCCGAGCCAAAGACCTCATCTACAGCGGCCGGCACATCGACGCCACCGAGGCCCTGGCCATGGGATTGGTAGACCGCGTGGTCCCCGACGCCGACGTCTACACAGCCGCCCAAACCTGGGCCGCCTCCTTCGTCGGCGGTCCCTCACTCGCCCTCCGCGCCGCCAAACAAGCCATCGACTCCGGCCTCGACGTCGACCTCCCCACCGGCCTCGAACTCGAACGCCTCCACTTCTCCGCCCTCTTCGCCACCACCGACGCCCACGAAGGCATGACCGCCTTCACCACCAAACGCCCACCCACCTTCACCTCCCACTAATCCCCCCCACCTCCCAATGACCCCACCTCCCCCCTGCCCCTGCCTCTCCCCCTCCCGCATCCCCCACCTCACGCCGCCCCACCTCGCACCCCCGCCTCGCACCATCCCCCACCCCACCCCGCGCTCCGACCTAGCGGCCCACCTCCCGCCTCCTGTCCCGCGCCTCGGACTTCCCGCCTCGTGCGATCCGCCTCGTGCGATCCGCCTCGTGCGATCCGCCTCGTGCCCCCGCCATCCCGGCCCTCCGCCAGGCCGCTGCTCGGCGTTCCCCCGGGCACTCGCACTCCCGCCGTCCAGACGCCGGGACTCGCGGCGAAGGATGCCCAGGTGTCTGTCGTCTCCCGCCCGCCAGATCGCCCCACGCCTGGCTGCCGTGACACCGGCCCACGCCCCGCGCCCGTGACCATCCCGGGCCCCGCTCCGTGACCGGCCTGGACCGCGCCCGTGGGGGCCGCTCTCATCACCTCGCCGACAGGCGCTGTGGAACGCGCGGACAGTGGACGCGCGGACAGTGGACGCGTAGGCCGGGACCTACCGCTCCCGGCCTACGTTGGATCCGACTCATGATGGGCCCGGCATCCACCCCGCCGACTGCCGTAGCCAGGGAACGGATCGTGGTCAGTGGTGGCTAATTGCCGCACTCCTCGGTGTGACGGTCGAGAATGTGACGGTCGAGGATGCCGTCGACGCAAGCGATGTCGCTGCTCGGTTTCTGCTCCACCCGCGCGATGTCGCCGCTCAGCTTGCGCTCTGCCCGGGCGATGTCGTCGCCGAGCTTCCGCTCTAGCCGGTTGATATCGGCGGCGAGCCGCTCCTCTATCTCCGTGACCCTGCCCTCGACATGGATGACTCGCTCCTCGACGCGGGTGATGCGGTCGTCGAGGCGGGCGATGTCGGACTTGAGCTCCAGGCCAATGACCTTGATGTCGGTCCTGAGGAGGATCTGGGTCGAAAGGATGTCCTGCTGAAGCTTGGCGACTGCCTTGCTGACGACGTCGCCCACGACGTCTGCCGCCGCGGCGGCCACGACATCGGCCATGGCGGCGGCGATCCGCTTGTGGGAGGACTCGATCCTGTCGTCCATCATCGCCTCCGTCCTCGCGAACTGGATCGCCAGCTTCTGACGCTCCAGGCCGAGGATCTCCTGGACCACTGCATCGTTCATCACCGCTCGTCCCTCTCGTTCGTTGATCATTACTGACCAGCGAGACCCGATGCGGGGAGCTCAGCTCACTTTGGTGCGGCGCCGTATCGTGCCCGCCCTGTGAGAGCCCGTTCCATTCGCTGACATGTTCGAGACCAACCCTAACCCACCGTTTCACGCACCGCACTCGCTAGCACGCGGTGCGTGAACAAACCCACCTCTTGGGATGTGATCTCTCCTACCGGCATGGGGCGGCGCGCCACGTCGGGCCAGGTACCTGCATCGCAAGGCAGAGGTGGCGGCCATAACGGTGCCATGGACGCCGACGACCCCGCGGCCAGGCGCGGGGCCGGGGCGGGGCGCGTGGCCGGGGGGCGCGGCGTGGGCTCGGGGTGGGGTGTGGGCTCGGCGTGGGTGGGGTGGGGGGTAGAAGGGGGGAGGTTGTGGGGGGTGGGTTAGCGGAGGGTGCCGTTGGTCATGCCTACGGGCTCTTCGGGGAGGGCGATGAGGCCGAGCTCGGCGGGAGAGGCCATCAGCGGGTGGTTGGGGACGACGCGGACCGTGTAGCCGAAGGCGCCCGTGCGATCGAGGGGCAGGGTGCCCATGTAGGCGGCCCGGCCGTCGTCGGCGAGGGCGTCGACGGTCAGCCGCACGTAGGTGGGCGCGACGAGCTCGTCGTGCGGCCCTACGCGGCCGTAGGCCGCTTCGACGCAGACGTCCGTCGGGTCGAGCTCGCCAAGGGCGATCGTGGCCCGCAGATCGAGCGTGGCGCCGAGCTCCGGCGTGTCACCGACGCCCGAGGCCTCCACGTGCTCCACGTGCACACCCGGCCACGCGGCGTTGACGCGCATCTTCCACGCCGCGAAGGTCTTGGCGTTCTGGTAGCCGTCGGCCGACAGCGTGCGCGCCGAGGCGGCGGCCGGAGCGTACAGCCCGACGACATAGTCATGGAGCATGCGGCCGGCCAGGACCTTGGGGCCGAGCGAGCTGAGCGTGTGCTTGACCATCTCCAGCCAGCGGCGCGGCAAGCCGTCGGCGGCGCGGTCGTAGAAGCGGTCGGCCACCTCGCGCTCGATCAGATCGTAGAGACCGCCCGCCTCGAGCTCGTCGCGGCGCACCTGGTCCTCTACGCCGTCGGCGCTGGGGATGGCCCAGCCGTTGTTGCCGTCATACCACTCGTCCCACCAGCCGTCGCGGATCGACAGGTTGAGGCCGCCGTTGAGCGCGGCCTTCATCCCGGACGTGCCACAGGCCTCAAGGGGCCGCAGCGGGTTGTTCATCCAGACGTCGCAACCCGTCACCAGCAGCTGGCCTAGCGCCATGTCATAGTCGGGCAGGAAGACGATCCGGTGCCGGACCTTCTCGTGGTCGGCGAACTTCACGATCTGCTGGATCAGCTTCTTGCCGCCCTCGTCGGCCGGGTGCGCCTTGCCGGCGATCACGATCTGCACCGGCCGCTCGGGGTCGAGCAGCAGCTCGGTGAGGCGCTCGGGGTCGCTCAGCATGAGCGTGAGCCTCTTGTACGACGGGACGCGCCGCGCGAAGCCGATGGTGAGCACGTCAGGGTCGAGGGCGTCGTCGGTCCACACGAGCTCGGCGTCGGACGCCCCACGCTTGCGCCAGGACGCGCGCAGCCGCTTGCGCGCCTCGGCCACCAGCCGGCCGCGCATCCGGCCGCGGATCTCCCAGATGTCGCCGTCGGACAGCTTCTGCACGCTCTCCCAGCCCTGCGCGCTGTCGATCATGGTCGGCAGCTCGCGCCCGGCCAGCTCCATCACCTCGCGCCCGACCCACGTGGGGGCGTGCACGCCGTTGGTGATCGACCCGATCGGGACCTCGTCGATGTCGAAGCCCGGCCAGAGCCCCTGGAACATCTCGCGGCTCACCGCGCCGTGCAGCTCGGACACGCCGTTGACCCGCTGGGCCAGGCGCATGCCCATGACGGCCATGTTGAAGACCTTGCCGGGGTCGGCGCCGAGCGGCTCCTCCTCGGGTGACTCGGGCTCGGCGCCCAGCCGCAGGATCTGCTCCACGTCGACGGTCGGCCAGGTGTTGTCGCCGCCGAACTGGCGCGCGATCATGTCGGCCGGGAACCGGTCGATGCCGGCCGGGACGGGCGTGTGCGTGGTGAAGACCGTGCCTGCCCGTACGGCCTCGAGCGCCTCTTCGAACGACAGCCGGGCCTCGGTGAGCTCGCGGATGCGCTCGAGCCCGAGGAAGCCCGCGTGACCCTCGTTGGTGTGGAACACCTCGGGCTCGGGATGCCCCGTGACCGCGCAGTAGGCCCGCAGGGCGCGCACCCCGCCGATGCCGAGAAGCAGCTCCTGCAGGAGCCTGTGGTCGGTGCCGCCGCCGTAGAGGCGGTCGGTCACGTCGCGGGCTAGCGTGTCGTTCTCCGCGACGTCGGAGTCGAGCAGCAGCAGCGGCACGCGGCCGACCTGGGCGACCCAGATCTGCGCGTGCAGAGTGCGGGCGCCGGGCAGCCCGATCCTGATCCTGGCGGGCGCGCCGTCTTCGTGCTTGAGCAGGGTCAGCGGCAGGCCGCCCGGGTCGAGCGACGGATAGTGCTCCTGCTGCCACCCCTCCGGCGAGAGGGACTGCGTGAAGTAGCCGTGGCGATAGAGCAGGCCGACGGCGAGGATCGGCACGCCGAGGTCGCTGGCGGCCTTGAGGTGGTCGCCGGCGAGGATGCCGAGGCCGCCCGAATACTGCGGGAGGGCGGCGGCGATGCCGTACTCAGGAGAGAAGTAGCCGACGGCGCGTGGCGCGCCCTCGATCGTCTGATACCAGCGGGGAGCCGTCATGTACTCCCTGAGGTCGTCGGCGGCGTCGGCGAGCCTGCGCAGAAAGCGGCGGTCACGGGCAAGGGCGGTCAGCCGGCTTGCCTCGACGGCCCCGAGCAGTGCGACCGGGTCGTGGCCGACCCACTCCCACGTCACCGGGTCGACCTCGGCGAACAGATCCGTCGTCTCCGGGTGCCATGACCAGCGGAGATTGTGGACGAGCTCGCCAAGCGCCGCGAGCTCCGGCGGAAGGACGGTGCGGACGGTGAACCTGCGAATCGCTCTCACGTGGCCAGACCCTAGGGGATCGGAGGGGCGGAATGTGTGCAGGATGCCGAGGCCTGTGGATAACAGCGCCGGCTGTGGACTGCGGTGTTCTGCCTATCGCTCTCACCGCTGGCAAACCGGATCAAACATCCCCCTACTGAAGATCGGCCCCCCGGTCTTTCATCCGGCGGGATAAACGTAGACCATTGGGGCAACCCTAATTACGCGGGACCTACCTGGTCTTGCTTCGCCCTGCCCACATCCCTGACCCAACTACGACCAAGTCACTACTGAGCGAAGAACAAGCGAACATCGAGCCTTGCCCTGCCAACTCCGGCGGTACCGGGTGTTCCGTCGCTACGTTGAGAACGATGATCGGAAGAATCCCAATACAGGACATCAGGCCCTCGGTCGACTGCGGGAAGCGCCCCGCCAAGTCGGCCGCCGGCGAAACCTTCGAGATCAGCGCCATCGTGTTCCGAGAAGGGCACGACGCGGTGGCCGCTGGGGTGGTCCTCATGGACCCCAAAGAGAGACCTGGCCGTCTCCTCCTGATGCGCGAGCTGGTCCCCGGCACGGACCGCTGGAGCGTGGACGTCACGCTGCCCGCGGAAGGGCTGTGGCAGTTCCGCGTCGAGGCGTGGAGCGACCCCTTCGCGACGTGGTATCACGACGCCGGGATCAAGATCCCGCGCGGCATCGACGCCGACCTCATGTGCGAGGAGGGGGCGCGGCTGTTCGACCGGGCGGCCCGTAGCCTCCGCGTGAACGGCTGCGGCGCCGTGACCGGGGTCATCTGTGAACACCGGGCCACCCTGCAGTCGATGGTCGCCCGGCTCCGCGACGAGGGCGTCGATCCGCGCGCCCGCTTCGCCGCGGCGCAGATCCCGGAGGTGACGGCCGCGCTGCGGGCGCACCCGCTGCGCGACTTCGTGACCCGATCACCGCGCTACCGGGTCATGGTCGACCGCCGCAGGGCGCTGTTCGGCTCGTGGTACGAGCTGTTTCCCCGCTCCGAAGGGGCGATCATTCCGGAAGACCCCCAAGCGGCCCCCAAGTCGGGAGACTTCCGGAGTGCGGCCAAACGACTTCCCGCCGTCGCCCAGATGGGCTTCGACGTGGTCTATCTTCCGCCCATCCACCCGATCGGACGCGAGTTCCGCAAGGGACGCAACAACACCCTGACCCCCGGCCCGCATGACCCCGGCTCGCCGTGGGCCATCGGCTCGGTCGAGGGCGGGCACGACGCGATCCACCCCGATCTCGGCACGATTGACGATTTCGACGCCTTCGTGACGAAGACCAAAGAGCTGGGCATGGAGGTCGCACTGGACCTCGCGCTCCAGTGCGCCCCCGACCATCCCTGGGTCAAGGATCACCCCGAGTGGTTCAACATCCGGGCCGACGGGTCGATCGCGTACGCCGAGAACCCGCCGAAGAAATACCAGGACATCTATCCGCTCAACTTCGACAAGGATCCCGAGGGGATCTACGTCGAGGTGCGCCGCGTCGTGCGGCACTGGATGGACCACGGCGTACGGATCTTCCGGGTGGACAACCCGCACACCAAGCCGGTGGCGTTCTGGGAGCGGCTGCTGGCCGACATCAACGGCACCGATCCGGATGTGCTGTTCCTGGCCGAGGCCTTCACCCGCCCGCCCATGCTGCAGGCCCTCGCCAAGGTCGGCTTCCACCAGTCCTACACGTACTTCACCTGGCGGAACACCAAGCCGGAGCTCGAGGAATACCTGACGGAGCTGAGCGAGGAGACGTCGCACTTCCTGCGGCCGAACCTGTTCGTCAACACGCCCGACATCCTGCACGAGTTCCTGCAGCAGGGCGGGGTGCCGGGGTTCAAGATCCGGGCGATCATCGCGGCGCTGACGTCTCCGTCATGGGGGGTCTACTCGGGGTATGAGTTGGCCGAAAACACCCCTGTCCGCCCGGGCAGTGAGGAGTACCTGGATTCGGAGAAGTACCAGTACAAACCGCGCGACTGGGCGGGCGCGGAGCGTAGCGGGCAGAGCTTGGCCCCGTTTATAACACACCTCAATTTGTTGCGAAGAGCCCACCCGGCGCTCCAGGAGTTGCGTAATCTACGGTTTCACAACGTCGACCAGCCGGACGTGATCTGCTTCTCAAAGCGTCTGTCCGGCGCCTACGACACGGCCACACGACGGCACGGCCTAGGCGACGCGATCCTGGCCGTCGTCAATCTGGATCCGCACCACACCCATGAGGCCACCGTCTGGCTTGACATGCCCGCGCTCGGTCTCGACCCACAGGCCGAAGTCGTCGTCGACGACGAGCTGTCGGGCGAGTCCTACCGCTGGAGACAGGCCAACTACGTGCGGCTCGATCCGCACATCAACCCTGCCCACATCTTCACGTTGCGCCACGGGTCAGCGCACCGCCCCTAAGCGCCAAGAACCACCGGGGAGTCACAGAAGTGACCACAGACAAGCCGCAGCCGATTCCTGACACCTTCAGCCATGAGAAGCCCAGAGACCAGTATTGGTACAAACGGGCCGTTTTCTATGAGGTGCTCATCCGCGGATTCGCCGACTCCAACGGCGACGGCACCGGCGACATCAAAGGCCTGATCGAGCGACTGGACTACCTCCAGTGGCTGGGCGTCGACTGTCTGTGGCTGCTCCCCTTGTACGAGTCCCCGCTCAAAGACGGCGGATACGACATCGCCGACTTCATGAAGATCCTCCCCGATTTCGGTGATCTGGGGGACTTCGTCAAGCTCGTCGAGGAAGCGCACAAGCGCGGCATCCGCGTGATCGCCGACCTCGTCATGAACCACACGAGCGACCAGCACCCGTGGTTCCAGGCCTCGCGCCGCGACCCCAACGGCCCGTTCGGCGACTTCTACGTGTGGTCCGACTCCGACGAGATGTACAAGGACGCCCGGATCATCTTCATCGACACCGAGTCGTCCAACTGGTCTTTCGACCCCGTGCGGCAGCAGTACTACTGGCACCGCTTCTTCCACCACCAGCCGGACCTCAACTACGAGAACCCCGACGTGCAGCAGGCCATGCTGGAGGTGCTGCGCTTCTGGCTGGACCTCGGCATCGACGGCTTCCGCATGGACGCCATTCCCTACCTGTTCGAACAGCAGGGCACCAACTGCGAGAACCTGCCGCCCACACACGCCTACCTCAAGCGTGTCCGGGCCGAGGTCGACCGGCTCTACCCCGACCGGGTCCTGCTCGCCGAGGCCAACCAGTGGCCGTCCGATGTCGTGGAGTACTTCGGCGACCCGATGACGGGGGGCGACGAGTGCCACATGGCGTTCCACTTCCCGCTCATGCCCCGCATCTTCATGGCCGTGCGCCGCGAGTCGCGGTACCCCATTTCCGAAATTTTGGCCCAAACCCCCAAAATTCCGGACAACTGTCAGTGGGGGATCTTCCTGCGGAACCACGACGAGCTCACCCTCGAGATGGTCACCGACGAAGAGCGCGACTACATGTACTCCGAGTACGCCAAGGATCCCCGGATGCGCGCCAACGTCGGGATCCGGCGGCGGCTGGCCCCCCTGCTCGACAACGACCGCAACCAGATCGAGCTGTTCACGGCCCTGCTGATGAGCCTGCCCGGTTCCCCCGTGCTCTATTACGGGGATGAGATCGGGATGGGGGACAACATCTGGCTGGGCGACCGCGACGGCGTGCGCACGCCGATGCAGTGGACGCCCGACCGCAACGCCGGGTTCAGCAACTGCGACCCGGGCCGGCTCTACCTGCCGGTGATCATGGACCCGATCTACGGCTACCAGGCGATCAACGTCGAGGCGCAGCAGAAGTCGTCCAGCTCGCTGCTGCACTTCACGAAGAAGATGATCGAGATTCGCAAGCGGCACCCGGTCTTCGGGTTGGGCGACTTCACCGAGCTCAACTCCTCCAACCCGAGCGTGCTGGCATTCGTCCGCGAGCTCGGCGACGACCGAGTGCTCTGCGTGAACAATCTGTCGCGCTTCCCGCAACCCGTCGAGCTGGACCTACGCCGCTTCGAGGGCGCGAGCCCGATCGAGTGCACGGGTGGCGTGCCGTTCCCGGCAATTGGGGAGCTCCCGTATCTTTTGACGCTACCTGGGCATGGTTTCTACTGGTTCACCATTCCGCCAGTCGCCCGGGAGGAATAGGACGTGCTCACACAGCTCCTTACCAGTTGGATCGCAGGTCAACGCTGGTTCGCGGGTAAGGGGCGCCCGATCGACGACCTAACGGTCGACACCTTCGCCGAGCTGGAGTCCGGCGATCCGAAACTCGTGCACGCGGTCGTCTCCGTACGGCAGGGCGACCGCCGCACGCGCTATCAGTTGCTCCTCGGAGAACGCTACGAGCTGCCGCACCGGCTGCAGCACGTGATGATCGGGCAACTGGACGGGCGCTTCGTTTACGACGCGGCACACGACTCCGATCTCACCCCGCGCCTGCTCGAACACATGAACGCCGACGCCATGTCCGGCGAGCTGGCGTTCCGGCGGGTGCCGGGGGCGGACATCGACCCGACGCTCCGCAGTCTGGTCATGACCGCCGAACAGTCGAACACGTCGATCGTGTTCGGCGACCGCTACATCCTCAAGGTGTTCCGGGCGCTCATTCCGGGGCTCAATCCAGAGCTCGAGGTCGTCACGGCGCTGGCCGCCGCGCAGTCGTCGCATGTGGCCAGGCCGTTCGGATGGATCGAGATGCCCGTGGACGGGGTGCCGACCACGCTCGCGATCATGCAGGAGTTCCTCAGCAACGCCAGCGAAGGCTGGTCCATGGCGCTGGCGAGCGTCCGCGACCTATACGCGTGCGAGCCCGGCATGCGGGCCGAGGACGCGGGCGGCGACTTCGCGGCCGAGTCCTTCCGGCTGGGCGTCGCCACCGCCCACGTGCACAAGGAGCTGGCCACCGCGTTCCCGACCGGGGTGGTCGAGCCGCCCGAGGTGAAGCGGATGGCCGAGCGCTTCCGGCGGCGGCTGGAGCGGGCCGTGGAGGAGGTGCCCGAGCTGGCCGCGCACGCCGACATCGCGCACGAGGCGTACGACCGGCTGGCCGACACCGACCGCACGGTCCCGGTGCAGCGCGTGCACGGCGACTACCACCTTGGCCAGGTCGTGCGGGCCACCCACGACTGGATCGTGCTCGACTTCGAGGGCGAGCCCGGCCAGCCGCTGGCCCAGCGGCGCGCGCTGGACTCGCCGCTTCGGGACGTGGCGGGGATGCTGCGCTCGTTCGAGTACGCGGCCCGGCACCTGCTGGCCGACCACGCCGATCCCGCGGCGCTCGAGCGCTGCTCGGAGGAGTGGGCGGCCCGCAACCGGCGCGCCTTCCTCGACGGGTACGCCGAAGGAGGGGGCCGCATCAGCGGCGCGGACGCGGTCCTGTTGCGCGCTCTCGAGCTGTGCAAGGCCGTCTACGAGGTCACCTACGAGGCCCGCAACCGGCCCAGCTGGCTGCCCATCCCCTTGGCCGCCTTCCGCACGTAGGCGCCGGCCGCCACGACCGGCCACAGGCGGGTCGCGAGGTTGCGCAGCGCGATGGCACGCTGTGTGGCGGGGACGATCAGCAGGGAGGCCTGCTCGACCGCGTTCTGCTTCGGCTCGACCATGATCCGGTGCTTGGCCTCGTAGCGCCGCAGCGCGCCGAAGACGTCGACCGGTGTCGCGGCCAGCTCTCCTGCCAGGGTGTGCGCCCCGGCCATGGCGAGGGTCGAGCCCCCTCCGAACAGCGAAACCGATGACGCGGCGTCGCCGAGCAGCGCGATCCTGCCGTCCGACCAGCTGTCGAGGGTCACCTTGCTGACCGAGTCGAAGTAGAGGTCGTCGGCGGCGCGGACGCGATCGAGCAGTTCGGGCACCCGCCATCCGTCCTTCCCGAAGGCGTCCGACAGCATCCGCTTGTGCTGGAGCGTGTCGCGGTGGTCGAAGCCGGCCACCTCCGGGCTGCGGAAGGCGAAGAACGCCAGCGGGCCGCCCGGAGAGGGGTGGATGGCGACCGCGCGGCCGGGCGCGTTGTACATGACGAGCTCCCCCTTGTCCGGGATCGAGCCGTCGAAGGGCGTGGTCGCCACGTACATGCCCATGTGGCGCACGAAGCGGGACTCCGGGCCGAAGGCGAGCCGGCGGACGTTGGAGTGCAGGCCGTCGGCCCCGATGACCAGGTCGAACCGGCGCGGGGCGCCCTTGTCGAAGGTGACGTCCACGCCGTGCGCGTCCTGCTCCATGGACGCGATCGAGTCGCCCCAGACGAATTCGGCGTGGTCCTTGGCCGTGGCGTACAGGATCTCGGCGAGCGCGCTGCGGGCGATCTCGACGTCGCGGCTGCCGGACGCCCGCTCCAGGGCGCGCATGTTGACCCGGCCGGCGCGGCGGCCGGACCCGTTGACGAAGCTCATGGCCGTGGTGCCCGTGCCGGCCGCGCGGATGAGGTCCATGGCGCCCATGGCCTCGGCGATGTCGACGGCCGGGCCGCGGACGTCGATGGGGCTGCCGCTGGAGCGCAGCCCCGCCGCGCGCTCCACCACTGTCGGCCGGAATCCGTGCCGTGCCAGCCAGTACGCCAAGGTCGGACCGGCGATGCCGGATCCGGAGATCAAGATGTCCATGTGCGCCCCGTCCTCTCAAAATCTCCCTGACCCTCGGTCAGTAGACTCACCATAACTCCCTGACCGACGGTCAGGCAAGGCTAGAATTCGAGACGTGAGCACGCGGGAGCGCATCCTGGCCGCGGCGGCCGACCTGTTCGCCCAGAAGGGCGCGCAGAACACCTCCATCCGTGAGATCGCGGCGGCCGTGGGCGTGACAAAAACCGCTGTGCTGTATCACTTCACGACCAAGGCCGAGATCCTGGCCACGCTGCTGACCCCGATGCTCGAAGACATGGAGGCCACGCTCGACGCCGTCGAGCGGGCGGCTCTGGAGCGCGACCGCGAGTGGCACGTCGCGGTGGCCATGCTCGACGTCTACATGGCCCACCGCCGGGTCCTCGGGCTGCCGGTGCAGAACCTGTCCGTGCTCGCCCAGGCACCGGTCTACGAGCGCTGGATGGCCGCCATGTTCCGGGCGAACGACCTGGTCACCGGCGATGCCTCGACACTGGCCGAGCGGGTGCGCGCCACCCAGGCCATGGCGCTGCTGAGCGACCCCGTCATCGTCATCGGCGACGCGCCGGACGAGGAGCTGCGCCACCTCATCCTCGACGGCCTGCGCCGCCTGCTCGGCGTGAGCATGCCCGACCCTCCCCCACGCACGACGCCGCCATCGGGCGAGCCCGCCGGCCGGCGCCTGCCCCGGCCGCGCGTCCACCCGCGCGGCGGCCGGCCGCTCTCCATGAGCCCCGAGATGATCGCCACGGCCCGGCGCATGCACGAATCGGGCGCGCACACCATGGCCGAGATAGCCGCCACGCTCGGCGTCTCACGCGCGACCCTCTACCGCCACATTTGAGACGCGGTTATGAGATTTTGCGACGGCCTCTGACGAGGTGATTCGCGGCTTCCGCTCACACCGCGTGGACGTGTCCGCTACCTTTCGTGGTCGATCGTAAACGAAGGGTAAAGTCGGATGCAGCGTCGATGGCGTCGATGGACCGGCCTGATGGCCGTGGGGGCGACCACGGGCGCCCTGCTGTGGGGGCACGGCCTGTGGCAGCGGAGCGGTCCCGAGGCCGCGCAGCGCGCCCAGCGGGCGCCCGAGCCGGGCGATCCGCTGACCCCGCAGGAGATCGCGGCCGCGAGTGCGGCCGCGACCTCGGGATTCACCGAGCACATGGCCGCCGGCAGCCTCGACCTGCTCTACGTGGAGCGCGACGACGACAAGGCGGCCACCTCCAGGCGGGCCGAGGCCTACCTCTACGACTACGCCCACGACCGGCTGATCGTGCGGACCGTCGATCTCGGCACGTCCCGGATCGTCGCCGAGCGGGCCGCGTCCGGGCGGCAGGCGCCGCCGTCGCAGCGCGAGGAGGCGCGCGCCGCCGTGCTGCTGCTGGCCGACCCGAAGCTCGGCCCCAAGGTCAGGCAGGCGTACGCGACGGCCGCGGGCCATCGGCTGGGTTCGGCCGCCGACCTGCACCTGCAGAGCCTGATCTATCCGCGCACGCCGTGCGAGGCGCATCGCTGCCTGCAGATGTTCGTCCGGCTGCCCGGCGGCCGGTGGCTCGACACGAGCCGGATCGTCGCCGACCTGTCCGCCAAGAAGATCCGATCCCTGGAGTGGTAGTGCGTCCCCTGCTCGCGTTAGTCGCGCTGCTCGCCCTTTCCCCCGTCCCGGCCGCCGCGGCCGCGACCACGCCCACGTGCGGCGAGCCCTATCGGATCGACCGGACGCTGCCGGACGGCGCACGCTGGACGATGTGCTGGGAGATGCGCAACATCGAAGGCCTGACGCTCACCCAGGTCGCGTACACCCCGAAGAACGGGCGGGCCGTCGGGGTGCTGCGGAGCGCGTCGCTCGCGCAGATACAGGTCCCGTACGACAGCGGCGAGCCCCGCTATGAGGACATCGGGGCGCTGGGCGCCGCGGCCATCCCGCTGCGCGCGCAGGACTGCCCCGGCGGCGAGCGGCCCGACCAGTACGTCTGCGTGACCACCCGGCCGCGCGGCCACGCCTACTTCAAGGACGAGCCCTACGCCTCGGCCCAGGGCGACGACCTCGTGGTGTTCTCGGCCTTCCAGGTCGGCTGGTACACCTACCTCGCGGAGTGGGCGTTCGGCGACACCGGCACGATCACGCCGCGCGTCGGCGCCACCGGCTCGCTGGCCGATTTCACCACCACCCCCGCGTACGGCTGGCCGATCGGCGTCGGCCGGCATCACTTCGAAGAGAGCCACAGCCACAACATCTTCTGGCGGCTCGACTTCGACATCGACGGCCGATCGGGCGACCGCGTCGAGCAGTACGACTTCAGCGGATCCGGCACGACCAGGCGGACCATGCGCCGCACGGCCCTCACCCGGGAGACGGCCGCCGTCTACCGGCCCATGCGCTGGTGGCGCGTGGTCGACTACGGCGTGCGCAACGCCGACGGGCACGCCGTGTCCTGGGAGATCGACAATTCCGGCAGCGCCCAATACCGGGGCCCGGCGAGCGAGCGGTTCACCCACGCCGACCTCTATGTGACGAACTACCGCGCGTGCGAGCGCCTGGCCAGCGAGAACCCGACGCCGCGGTGCGCCGACAGCGTGGACAAGTACGTGAACGGCGAGGTCGTGCGCGATCCCGTGGTCTGGGTCAACGTCGACTTCCACCACGTCGTGCGCGACGAGGACCACGATCCGATGCCCACGCACTGGCAGGGCTTCCACATCACGCCACGCGATGTGACCTCGACCAACCCCTACCGCTGAGCGGCCATCTCCGGGCGCTGCAGCGGGGGGAACATCCGCATGAACCGGGCGTTCTCCTGGAACTCGGTGATGCGCAGCACGATGGCCGCCGCGCATCCGGCGGCGATCACCGCGGGCGCCAGGCCGTAGACGTCGATGAGGGAGGCCGTCCGGAGCCCCTGCGCGGTGTCCCAGCTGCTGTAGCCGTAGGAGACGACGCGGCCGAGCACCAGGTCGGCCAGCCAGAACAGCCACCATGCGGCGATCAGCCCCACGCCGGGGCCGCCGCCGGAGGCCCGCCAGACGTCCCTGATGAGCCGCGGCGGGATCACCAGGTTGCCGATCGGCACGATCCAGCCGAGGATCACCCACGACCGCCCGTGGCGGTGGAACATCTGCGGGGAGATGGCCTCGGAGTTGACCCGGGCCCGCCACAGCCAGACGGTGAAGACCACGCCAGCGGCCACCAGCGCGACGATCTGGCCCACGCCGGTGGCGGTGGTGAGGTTGTCGCTGTTGGTGAGCTGGTCCTGGGTCAGTTCGGGGTCCCCGGCCAGATACCGTTCGAGCAGGGTGATCCGGACGGCGCTGACCAGCGCGGCGGCGACGTTGACGATGGTGGCGACCGCCAGCGTCACATAGGCCGCGACCCCGAGCCCTTGGATCGGCCGGATGACGCTCGGCGGCGCAGGGTTCGGATTTGCGGGGGGATGCATGTCGCAAAGCGTACGCAACGGGCGCATAGATCATGAAGGACGGTGACCGTATCGTCACGCAGATCTTTCGTGGAGATCTTTCATAGATCGGGGGTCGTTGGGGCAGTGTTGGAGCATGGCGGATTTGAACCGGCTGGCCGGCGGCGCGCACCACGACCCTCACTCGATCCTCGGCGCCCACCTGGGGCGTGACGGGGTCACCATCCGGGCGTTGCGGCCGTTCGCCGAACGGATCGAGGCGATCGTCGACGGCACGGCCCACGAACTCAGCCACGTTCAATACGGCATCTTCGAAGTGACCCTCCCCGATCTGGACAAAATCCCGTCCTATCGGTTCCGCGTCACCTATCCGGGCGCCCCGGCGTACGAGGTGGGCGACTCTTATCGGCACTGGCCGACGCTGGGCGAGGTCGACCTGCACCTGATCGGCGAGGGGCGGCACGAGCGCCTCTGGGAGGTGCTGGGCGCGCGCGTGATGCGCCACAACGAGGAAGACGGCGTGGCCTTCGCCGTGTGGGCGCCGAACGCCCAAGGCGTACGGGTCGCCGGGGATTTCAACGCGTGGAACGGCGTGACGCACCCCATGCGCTCGCTCGGCCGCTCCGGCGTGTGGGAGCTGTTCGTGCCCGACATCGGCGAGGGCACGCACTACAAGTTCGCGATCCTCGGCATGGACGGCGTGTGGCGCGAGAAGGCCGACCCGCTGGCCCGCCGTACGGAGATTCCCCCCAAGACCGCCTCGATCGTCGACAAATCCAGCTACGCCTGGAACGACGCCGAGTGGATGACCGCCAGGGCCGGTAAGAACGCCCTGGTCGAGCCCATGAGCACCTACGAGGTCCACCTGGGGTCGTGGCGCCCGGGTCTGTCCTATCTGGAGCTCGCCGAGCAACTCGTCGCGTACGTCACGGAGATGGGGTTCACCCACGTGGAGTTCCTGCCGGTGGCCGAGCATCCGTTCGGCGGATCGTGGGGCTACCAGGTGACCTCCTACTATGCGCCGACCTCGCGCTTCGGCTCCCCCGACGATTTCAGGACGCTCGTCGACACGCTCCACCAGGCGGGCGTCGGCGTGATCGTCGACTGGGTCCCGGCGCATTTCCCGACCGACGAGTGGGCGCTGGCCCGCTTCGACGGCACCCCGCTCTACGAGCACGCCGACCCGCGACGCGGCGAGCACCCCGACTGGGGCACGTACGTCTTCGACTTCGGCCGCAACGAGGTGCGCAACTTCCTGGTCGCCAACGCCGTCTACTGGCTGCGGGAGTACCACATCGACGGGCTCCGGGTCGACGCGGTGGCCTCGATGCTCTACCTCGACTACTCGCGCCGCGAGGGCGAGTGGACCCCCAACATCTACGGCGGCCGGGAGAATCTGGACGCCATCGAGTTCCTCAAGGAGATGAACACGGTCGCCTACCGCGAGGCCCCCGGCATCGTCACGATCGCCGAGGAGTCGACCGCATGGCCCGGCGTCTCACGCCCCGTCTACCTCGGCGGGCTCGGCTTCGGTTTCAAATGGAACATGGGCTGGATGCACGACACCCTCGCCTACCTGCAGCACGAGCCGGTCTTCCGGCAGTATCACCATCACCAGATGACCTTCTCGCTGATGTACGCCTACAGCGAGAACTTCGTCCTGCCGCTCAGCCACGACGAGGTCGTCCATCTGAAGGGGTCGCTGCTCGGCAAGATGCCGGGCGACGAGTGGCAGCGCTTCGCCAACCTCCGCGCCCTGCTGGCCTACATGTGGGCCCACCCGGGCAAGCAGCTGCTGTTCATGGGCGGCGAGTTCGGCCAGGGCTCGGAGTGGTCGGAGTCGAAGGGCCTCGACTGGTGGGTGCTCGACTTCGACGGGCACAAGGGAGTGCAGAAGCTGGTCCGCGACCTCAACCAGGTCTACCGCGAGACGCCGGCGCTGTTCTCCCAGGATCACGTCCCCGACGGGTTCCGCTGGATCGACGCCGACGACGCGCCCGGCAACGTGTTCTCCTTCCTCCGCTACGGCTCGGACGGCTCGATCCTGGCCTGCGTGGCCAACTTCTCCGGCGGCCCGCACGAGAACTACCGGCTCGGCCTGCCGGAGAGCGGCACGTGGGACGAGGTCATCAACACCGACGCCTACCCCTACTGGGGAAGCGGCGTCGGCAACCTCGGCGCGGTCGAGGCCCAGCCCGAGCCGTATCACGGCCAGCCCTACTCGGTGACGCTCCGCGTGCCGCCGCTAGGCACGGTCTGGCTGCGACGTTCCGCGCGGAGCGAGGCCGAGGGGGGACGTGCGGGAGAGGGCGACGGTGCCCGCGGCGGCGAGAGCGACGGCGGCGACGGCTAGCGGCTGGTTGTCCGGAAGGGGCTCGCCGAGCAGCAGCGCGCCCAAGGTCACGGCCGTGATCGGGTCGGTCACCTGGAGCGCCGCGTAGGCCACCGCGAAGCGGCCGCTGGCGTACGCGCGCTGGAGCAGGATCAGCGCGAGCAGGGCCGGAAGCGGGAGCGCGGCCGCGAACCACCAATCCCACCTCCCGTGCACGAGCACGCGGACGAGTGTGCTGGCCGAGCCGTACATGACGCCGGCCGCGACCGCGAACAGCGCCGCGCGCGCCGCCGCGCCCGCCCGCGTGGCGAGGGCGAGGCAGCACAGATGCTGAGCGCGAAGACGTGGAGCACGCTGCCGGCGGCGATGGACAGGCCGCCGAGCAACCAGCGTGAGTTGCGGCCCAACGACCGGATGGAGAGCCCGCGGACCGCCTCGTACTGCTGGAGGGCGGCCCCGAGAGCGAAGAAGAGGGATCCGAACAGCGCGACCGCGGCCGCGGGGAGGATCGTTCGCACGCTCTCAAAAGCGCATACCCAGATGTCAGGAAAGGGACGAACGGCACGCTAGCCGGAATACGCCGTCCGAATTGCCCACACACGTCCAAGCCGGTCCGGCGGCGAATTCCGTATGGTGTCGATATGGACGCGACCAAAGCCATCGGTGACACGCTCGACCGGATGCGCCAGCGCCGCACGGCGCCGCTGGTCCTGGAGCTCGACCTGACGGAGGGGCTGGCCGAGGGGCCGCCCGCCGATCCGCTGAGCGCGCTGCTGGCCATGCGCAAGTCGCGGCTGGCCGACATCCTTGGCGGCCTGCGCCGGGCCAGGCGGGATCCGCGCGTCCGCGGGCTCATCGTCAAGATCAGCGGCGGGCTCGGCCTCGGCATGGTCCAGGAGCTGCGGGCGGCCGTCGTCAAGCTGCGCGCCGCCGGCAAGTTCACGGTCGCGTACGCGGAGACCTTCGGCGAGTTCGGCACCGGCACGGTGCCCTACTACCTCGCCAGCGCGTTCGAGAAGGTCTACCTGCAGCCGTCCGGAGACGTCGGGCTCACCGGGGTCTCGCTGAACCAGACGTTCGTCAAGGACGCGCTGGCCAAGCTCGGCGTCGAATATCAGGTCGGGCAGCGGCACGAATACAAGACCGCGGCCAACATGTTCACCCAGGATCACATGACCGAGGCGCACCGCGAGTCGGCGCGGCGCATCGTCGAGTCGGTCACCGAGCAGATCGTCGCCGGGATCGCCGAGTCGCGGTCCCTGGAGCAGAAGCGGGTCCGCGAGCTGATCGACCAGGGCCCGTTCATCGGCGCCGAGGCCGTCGAGGCCGGGCTGGTCGACGCCCTGAAATATCGCGACGAGGTGTATGAGGAGACGGTCGGCGACGCGCGCCTGCAGTACGTCTCGCGCTACGCCAAGAGCCCGCGCAAGCTGCCGCACCCGGGCGAGAACGTGATCGCCCTGATCCACGGCAACGGCATGATCCGCCTCGGCCGCAGCGGCCGCTCTCCGGCTCCGCTCGGCGGCGGGGGCGCCATGGGCTCCGACACGATCACCGCGGCGCTGCGCTCGGCCCGCAACGACGACAAGGTCAAGGCCATCGTCTTCCGGGTCGACAGCCCCGGCGGGTCGTATGTGGCCTCCGATGCCATCTGGCGCGAGGTCGTGCTGGCCCGCCGGGCCGGCAAACCCGTGATCGTGTCCATGGGCGACGTGGCCGCCTCCGGCGGCTACTTCGTGGCGATGCCGGCCGACGTGATCGTGGCCCAGCCCGGCACCCTGACCGGCTCGATCGGCGTGTTCGGCGGCAAGGCCGTGGTCGGCGGCCTGCTCGACCGCATCGGGATCACCACGGAGCCGGTCGACGAGGGCGCCAACGCCGGGATCTTCTCCACCACGCGCGCCTTCTCCGACGCCCAGTGGGGGCGGGTCAACGCCTGGCTCGACCGGATTTATGACGACTTCGTGGGCAAGGTGGCCGAAGGCCGCGGCATCGAACGGGAGCGCGCCCACGAGCTGGCCAAGGGCCGGGTCTGGACGGGCGCCGACGCGTTCTCGCGCGGGCTGGTCGACGAACTCGGCGGCCTGGAGGACGCGCTCGCGCTGGCCCGCAGGAGGGCCGGGCTGTCCGCCGAGACCTCGGTGCGGGTCTATCCGCGGCTCAACCCGATCGAACGGCTCCGGCCGGCCGAATCCAGCGAGGACAAAACGGCCGCGATGGCCAGGCTCCGGCTGGAGGCCTGGGGCCCGATGGCCCGCCTGGCCGGCGAACTGGGGTTGCCGATGTACGGCCCGCTCGTCCTGCCGGGAGTGTGGAAGATCAGCTGACAGCCCTGTAGCGCCCGCGCAGCCGCACCAGCGGCGACCGTCCGGCATCCACATAATCAACACTCAGGACGCGGGCCACGAACAACGTGTGATCCGCGACCGGGATCACCTGTACGGTCTCCGCTTCGAGGGCCGCGACGCCGCCTTCGACGATCAGCGCGCCCGACTGCGGCCCGCGATGATGCGGCGTGGCATCGAGCAGCAACCGCGCGCTCGGCCTGCCCGGCGTCGCGAACCGCGACGCGATCACAGCCTGCCCGTCGGCCAGCAACGACGCCGCCCACCGATCGGTGCGCAGGAGGACCTCGGCCAGATATCCCTCCGACGCGAGGCTCACCAACACCGTCGCCGGATCGGCCGAAACCGACACCAACGACGACACGGTATTCCCCACATCATCGCGATCCTCCCGAACAGTGACCACGGCCACCCCCCCGGCCAACTGCCCCATCGCCTCCACAAACCCCCCCACTCGCCACCCCCTCCCCGGCGTGATCTTGCAGATTCTCCCAAAGCCCTGGCAGACGCCTTCGTGATCATGCATTGATTCCCACTTCGCAGGTCAGCGCTTCGGTGATCATGCAATGCACGTGCATTGCATGATCACCGAACCCGCGACCAGCGGAAAGGGAGAACTTGCAAGATCACGAACCTCGTGACCTGTGCCGTGGGAAGTCCTGCAAGATCACGCGCCTGGGGGTGGGGTGTGTTAGAGGAGGCCGGCTTCGGTGAGCCAGTCTTTGGCTACTGCGGGCGGGTCTTCCTTGTCGATGGCGATCCGCTTCATCAGGCCGACCAGGATGTTGGTGTCGAGCTTGGCGGAGACGGCGTTGAGGGTCTGGGTGACGGTGTCGCTCACGCCGGCCTTGAAGACGAGCGGGGTGACGTTCTCGGAGCCGAAGGCGTTCTTGGTGTCCTGCAGGGGGACCAGGTCGTTCAGCACGATCTTGGGGTCGGTGGTGAAGACGTTGCCCACCTGGATCGTGCCGCTCTTGATGGCGTCCGCGGTGGTGTCGCCCGTGGGCTTCCACTCCTTGAACTCCATGCCGTACACGGTCTTGAAGTTGGCCTCCTGCCGCTCCTTGAACTCCGGCGGCCCGCCCACGACGTAGTTCTTCGACACCTTGGCCAGGTCTTCGATGGTCTTCAGGTTGTCCTTGTTCGCGGTCTCACGGGTGACCGACAGCGAGTTGTTGTCCTCGGCCGCCGACGGGTCGAGCACCTGCAGCTCGGCCGGGAGCTTGGCGGACAGGTCGGCAAGGATCGCGTCCTTGGTCTTGGCCGTGGTGTCCTTGTTCACGAACGCGTCGAGGGACCCGATGTACTCGGGGACGACGGTCAGGCCACCGGACTTGATCTGGTCGTAGACGACTTCGCGGCTGCCGATGTTGGGCTTCTCCTCGACGCCGACCCCCTTGGCCTTGAGGGCCTGGGCGTAGATCGACCCGAGCAGCACGCTCTCCGGGAAGTTGAACGAGCCGATGATGACGGTCTTGCCGCCGCCGGCGGAACTGGCCGCGCCGCCGCCGCTCGCCGAGGTGTCGCTCAGTGGGTTGGATCCGCCGCCACCGCAGGCGGAAAGGGTGAACACCGCGCCGAGGGCCGCGGTGAGGATGATTCTCCTCATTTCCATATTTCCCTTCAAAATCGGGGGGCAATGTGTAGATTAGCGGGCCTGTCGCACCCCCGGCGACACGGCTACCCGGTTGACCAGGGTGAACCCGAACTGGACCGCGAGCGCCAGCGCCGCGACCAGAACGGCTCCCCCGATGACGCTCGGGTAGTCCTTGGTGGCCAGACCGTCGATGATGAACCTGCCGAGGCCGCCGAGTCCAACGAAGGCGGCGACGGTCGCCGTGGCGACCACCTGGATCGCGGCAAGCCGCAGGCCCAGCAGGATGAGCGGCAGCGCGACCGGGACCTGGACCTGGAACAGCACCTGCCGGCCGCGCAACCCCATCCCGTACGCGGCGTCGCGCAGGTCGGGGTCCACGCCCCGCACGCCCTCGTACGTGTTGACCAGGATCGGCGGGACGGCGAGCGCCACCAGCGGGATGAGCACGGGCCAGATCGTGCCGACCCCGATCAGCAGCACGACCAGGACCAGCAGGCCGAGCGTCGGCAGCGCGCGTGCGGCGTTGGCGGAGATCACGACGAGCAGCGCGCCGCGGCCCGTGTGCCCGATCCAGAGCCCGAGCGGGATCGCGATCACGGCGGAGAGCACGAAGGCCGCCAGCGAGAAGCCCAGATGCTCGATCAGCCGGTTGGGGATGCCCCCGGACCCGGACCAGTTGTCGGCGCTGCCGAAGAAGTCAATGAGCCAGTTCATCGCGACCACGGGGTGAGGAGACGTTGCACGGCGACGATCAGCCAGTCGGCGGCCACCGCGAGCACCACGATGAGCACGATGCCGACCACGATCGGGGTGTAGAACTGGCGCTGCCAGCCGTCGATGAACAGGTTGCCGAGGCCGCCCTGCCCGATCAGGGCGCCCACGCTGACCAGGCTGATGCTGGAGACCGTGGCCACCCGGAGGCCCGCGAGCACGACCGGCACGGCCACCGGCAGCTCGACCCCGATCAGGCGGCGCAGCGGCCGGTAGCCCACCGCCACGGCCGACTGCCGCACATGGTCGGGCACCGACGTCATGCCGTCGACCACGGCCGGGATCAGCACCGCCAGCGTGAAGAACGTGAGCGGGATGATCACCGTCCACTGGGTGAGCCCGGTGATCGACAGGAAGATCGAGAAGAGCACGAGCGACGGCAGCGAGTAGACCACGTTCATCAGGCCGACGGTCGGCTGGTAGAGCCACCGCCACCGGGCGCTGACCACGCCGAGCGGCAGCGCGACCACCAGCCCCAGCAGCACCGGCACGAAGGCCATCACGATGTGGGCCAGCAGCAGCGTGCTGATGGCCGACGGACTGTCGTTGGCCCAGTTGCGCCAGATCCAGTCCCACCTGACAAGAGGTTCGTCACCCATGGGCGGCCGCCATGATCGCCTCGTGCGTGGCCGTGCCGATCGGATGCCCGCTGTCGTCCACCGCGACCGCGAGGCCGTCCGGGGACAGCAGCGCGGCGTCGAGGGCGGCCCGCAAAGAGTCGCGCTCGGGGTTGAAGGTGCCGTACTCGCCGTCGACGGCCGAGGGGGCGGGCCCGAGCGACAACCGCTTGGCCGGTACGAACGACAGCCGCCGGATCCCCCGGTCGCGCCCGAGGAACTCGCGCACGAAATCGTCGGAGGGATCGCCCAGCAGCGACGCGGGACTGCCCAGCTGGGCCAGCTTGCCGCCCACCCTGAGCAGGCAGATGGTGTTGCCGAGTTTGATGGCCTCATCGATGTCGTGCGTGACGAACACGATCGTCTTGCGCAGGTCGGACTGCAGGCGCAGCAGCTCCTCCTGCAGGCTGGCGCGCACGATCGGGTCGACGGCGCTGAACGGCTCGTCCATGAGCAGCACGGGCGGATCGGCGGCCAGCGCGCGGGCCACCCCGACCCGCTGCTGCTGCCCGCCGGACAGCTGATAGGGATAGCGCCCGGCCAGCTTGGGGTCGAGGCCCACCCGCTCCAGCAGCTCCATGGCCCGGGCACGGGCCCGCTTCTTGTCCCACCCGAGCAGGTAGGGAACGGTGGCGATGTTGTCGACGATCTTGCGGTGCGGGAAGAGGCCGGCTTGCTGGATCACGTATCCGATGCCGCGGCGGAGGGTGGGCGGGTCGATCGTCTGAACATCGGTCCCGTCCAGCAGGATCCGGCCCTCGGTCGGGTCGATCATCCTGTTGATCATCCGGAGCGAGGTCGTCTTGCCGCACCCGGACGGGCCGACGAAAACCGTGATCGCGCCGTCGGGAACCTCGAGGCTGAGGCCGTCCACGGCGACCGTGCCGTCGTCGTACCGCTTGGTGACACCTTCAAATGTGATCACTCGCGACCTCGTCTCCGGAGACTCCCGTGATCTCGCCGTCCCAGCCTAAGGGGCTCAGACCCGACTGCCGGGCCCAAATATCTACCAAAACCACATCTCGTAGTGCATCAGAGCCCCATCACCCGGCATGATTGATGTCACACTCGCCCGGCTCATCAATCCCACGTATCCCATACGAATCCAAGAGGAACCGGCCGTGACTCACCCGCTCATCGGTCAGCGCTCACGGAGCGAGCTGATCGCCGAGCTCTACGAGCGCCACGCCGCCGGGCTGTTCGCGTACTGCCACGACCAGCTCGGCGAGTCAGGTTCCGCGGCGGACGCACTGGTGGCGGTTCTCACCAGCGTGCCCAACGCCGAGCCTCCGCGTGCCGCGCTCTACGCGCTCGCCCGCCGCGAGATCTACCGGCGTGACGTCAGCTACGCCATGCCTTCGGTCGACTCGGCGGCCGACCCGGTCACCGCCCTGATCGAGCGCGTGTTCCGCGACATCCGGCCGCATCAGCGCGAGGTGCTGCTGCTTTCGGCCGTCTGCGGGCTGACCGAGGACGAGCTTTCCTGGGTGCTCGACGTGGCCCCCGACACGGCCACCGAACTGGTCGAAAGCGCCCGGCACCGGTTCCATCAGACGCTGTCCACGGCCGTCGCGGCCGCGCGGACCGCGCCCTTCGTGGCGCCCGCCGTGACCGAGATCTTCGACGCCATCGGCGTGGCCCCGATCGAGGACGTGCTCGCCCGCCTTCCCTGGCGGCGTCCGGCGCACGCGGTACGTGCCCGGGTGCTCGTCTCTCTCCCTTTTGACGAGGTCGGCCGCGCGATCAAACTGCCGGTGCGGCGGCTGTGGCCGACCACCCCCAGCTGGCCGCTGCCGCTTTCCAGCCCAGACCAGGTGAGCAACGCCGTCGTGGTGCCCACCGGTTCGCTTCCGGCGCCGCCGCCCGTCTTCGACGCTCCGCCGCCGGTGGCGCCCGATCCCGTCGCCCTCCGCCCCGATTCCGTACGGCGAGCCAAACACGAGGCCACGACCCAGCCCATGCCACGGCTGCGCGGGCTGATTCCCAGTTCGCTGGCCGACGTGTCGCTGATCAGGCGCAAGCCGAAGCCGGCCCCCGCGCCCGAGCCGCCGCCTACGCAGGAAGAGCCGGCGTTCGACTACTTCACGCCGCCTCCCCACGCGCCCGCCGAAACGACGGGACCCATAGAGAAGATCGAGGCACCCGAGCCTGCCGAGGACTTCGACGCCTTCAAACCGGCGGCCGCAGAGGAGACGCCGGAGAAGGCCGAGAAGATCAAGCGGGTCCGGATGGGCGAGCACCACTACGACTGGCTGTGGGAGCTGGTCGGCTTCCTGATCTGCCTGGCGATCGCCCTGGCGGTGTTCTTCACGGTCCCGACGATCGTCACTCCTTAGGTCGTCAGGATCAGTCCGCTGGTCGGCACGCCGGTGCCGGCCGTGACCAGGACATTGGCGACGTCGGCCACCTGATTGACCGACGTGCCGCGGATCTGCCTGACCGCCTCGGCGATGCCGTTCATCCCGTGGATGTAGGCCTCGCCGAGCTGGCCGCCGTGCGGGTTGACCGGCAGCCGGCCGCCGAGCTCGATGCCGCCTCCGGCGATGAAATCCTTGGCCTCACCGCGCCCGCAGAACCCCAGCTCCTCCAGCTGCGTGAGGACGAACGGGGTGAAGTGGTCATAGAGGATGGCCGTCTGTATGTCGGCCGGGGTGAGACCCGAGCGCTCCCAGAGCCGCCTGCCGACCACGCCCATCTCCGGCAGCCCGGTCATGTCGTCGCGGTAGTAGCTGGTCATCATCATCTGCCCGGACCCGGATCCCTGGGCGGCCGCGGCGATGACGGCCGGGGATCTGCGCAGGTCGCGGGCGCGCTCGGCGGAGGTGACGACCAGCGCGACCGCGCCGTCGCTCTCCTGGCAGCAGTCGAGCAGGTGCAGCGGCTCCACGATCCACTTCGAGGCCTGATGGTCGTCGAGCGTGATGGGCCGACCGTGGAACCACGCGGCCGGGTTGGTCGCGGCGTGCCGCCGCATGGCGACCGCCACGCGCCCGAAGTCCTCCGAGGTCGCGCCGTACACGTGCATGTAGCGACGGGCGAACATGGCCACCCACGCGGCCGGGGTCATCAGCCCGTACGGCACGTGCCAGCTCATCTCCAGGCCCTGCGACGACGGGTCGCCGCCGAGCCGCGCGTCCGGGATGCCGAAGCGCCGCCCGGACCGCTCGTTGAACGCCCGATAACACACGACGGTCGAGGCCGCCCCGGTCTCGACGGCCATCGCGGCGTGCATCACGGTGCCGCAGGCCGCGCCGCCGCCGTAGTGCACGCGGGAGAAGAAGGTGAGGTCGCCGATGCCCACCTCGCGGGCGACGGCGATCTCCTGGTTGGCGTCCTGGGTGTAGGTGACCAGGCCGTCGACGTCGGACGGGGCGAGGCCGGCGTCGTCGAGCGCGGCGAACACCGACTCGGCTGCCAGCCGCAGCTCCGACCGCCCCGACTCCTTGGAGAACTCGGTCGCCCCGATCCCCGCGATGGCCGCAGGCACGCCGCTCACCTTGGGAGGGAGAGCCGGACCGAGCCCTGGGCGTGCGCGCCCAGGCTGACGGAACCGACGATGTCGACGGTGAACCGGGCGTCCTCGACGGCCGACACGGCGCCCGTGAGGGTCAGGGTGTCGCCCGCGTACGCCGGGACGCCGAGCTTGACCTTCATGCCGTGGATGAGCGCGCCGGGGCCCGCCCAGTCGGTCACGAAGCGCTCCAGCAGGCCCATCGTGGTCAGGATGTTGAGGAAGATGTCCTTCGAGCCCTGCGCCTGGGCGATCGCGACATCGTGGTGCACCGGCGTGTAGTCGCGCGTGGCGAGGGCCGACGAGATGACGAACGTGGGGGTGAGCGCGACCCGCAGCTCGGGGAGCTGATCCCCGACCGTGACCTGAGCTTCCATCAAAGTCTCCATCACGGCTCCAGGGGGACCCACACAGGGAGGGTCAGCTCGTCGTCCATCGGGCGATAGATCACGCGCAACGGCATACCGATACCCACTTCCGAGGGCGGACAGTCCACCACGTTGCCCACGATCCGCACTCCTTCCGGCAGTTCGACCACGGCCACCACAAAAGGCGTCTCGCGTCCCGGCACCGGCGGGTTGTGGTGCACGACGAAGCTGTAGACCTCGCCCAGCCCGCTGGCCACGACATGGGTGCGGTTGGCGGACCGGCATGCCGGGCAGATCGGGCCCGGTGGATGCCGCAACTCACCGCAGTCACCGCATTTCTGGATCCTCAGCTCGCCGGCCCGTACACCATCCCAGAAGAATTCGGTGTCCTGGTTGACGGCCGGCTTCAGGGGATAGGGCTTGCGCTTCTCGGGCTGAGGTTTGTCCTCCCGAGGACGGAACTTCAGCAACCGGAACTCCATCTCGGCGACCGGCTCGTCCTCGGCGTACCAGGTGACGGCCCACGTGACGAAGTAGCCCTCGCCGAGCGCGGTCCGCTTCAGGCCGGACATCTCGGTGAGGCGGGTGGTGGAGGTCAGCTCCTCGCCCGGGCGCAGGTAGCGATGGTAGGTGTGCTCGCAGTTGGTGGCGACCACGCCCGTGTATCCGGACTCGGTCAGCGCGTCGAGCAGGTCGTCGAGCGGGATCCGGTCGCGTTGGAAGGCCGTGCGATCGGCCCCCGGCATGCTCCAGACCTGGATCATCGCCGGAGGCGCCAGATCCTGATATTTCGGGTTCTTGTCGCCCATGGCTTGCGTCCACTGCCGGATCAGGGGCCCGCTGACCGCTTCCGACGCCCGCATCCGCGGGCTCTCCCCCGCCCCGACCACCTGCTTGGCGAGCGTCTCGAGATCGGTCATCGGGGCGGCCTCGGCAGGCTCAGCCCGAGCATGGCGATCAGCTCCCGCTGCACCTCGTTGACGCCGCCGCCGAAGGTCAGCACGAGCGCGCCCTTCGCGCCGCGATCGATCCGCTCGATCAGGTCGCGGGTCTCCTCGTCGGCCGGGTCGCCGTAGCGGGCCAGCACGTCGCCCACGATCCGGCCGACCTCCTGCATCCGCTCCGAGCCGTAGATCTTGGTGGCGGACGCGTCGGGCGCGCCCAGCCAGCCGAGGTCCATGTTGGCCGCGACCTGCCAGTTGAGCAGCTCGTTCGTACGGAAGAAGGCGAACAGCCGGCCCAGCGCCCGGGTGACCTCCGGGTGGACGATGGCGCCCGAATTCTCGGCCCACCGCTTGAAGCGCAGGTAGGTGTGGGCGATGTTGCCGGCCGGCCCGAGCGTCACCCGCTCGTGGTTGAGCTGGTTGACGATCAGATCCCAGCCGCGGTTCTCCTCGCCGACGACCATGTCGACCGGCACCCGCACGTCGGAGTAGTAGCTGGCGTTGGTGTGATGCCGGCCGTCCATCGTGACGATCGGCGTCCAGGAGAAGCCGGGGTCGCTCGTGTCGACGATCATCATGGTGATGCCGCGGTGCTTCTTCGCGTCCGGATCGGTGCGGGCCGCGAGCCAGATGTACTGGGCGTAGTGCGCGCCGCTCGTGAAGATCTTCTGGCCGTTGACGACGTAGTGGTCGCCGTCGCGAACCGCCGTCGTCCGGAGCGAGGCGAGGTCGGTGCCGGCCTCCGGCTCGCTGTAGCCGATCGCGAAGTGGCACTCCCCCGCGAGGATCGCCGGGAGGAACTTCTCCTTCTGCGCCGCCGTGCCGTACTGCATCAGGGTCGGGCCCACCGTCTGCAACGTGATGATCGGGTAGGGCACCTCGGCCCGGGCGATCTCGTTGGCGAAGATCTGCTGCTCCAGCGGCCCGTAACCGCGCCCGCCGTACTCCTTGGGCCATCCCATGCCGAGCATGCCGTCCCGCCCGAGCTTGCGGCAGTGCGCCATGTACGCCTGGCCGAACGGATCCCCGGCGATCTTGCGGCGGTCCTCGTCGGTCAGGCAGGCCTCGAAGTAGGCGCGCAGCTCGTCGCGGAGACCGCGCTGCTCTTCCGTCAGTTCGATGAACACAGCGCTCCGATCTGGTCGAGCTGGGCCTCCACGCCGCCGAGTTGGTGCGCGGCGTGGGAGCCCCACGCGAAGTAGCGGTGCAGCGGATAGGTCACGTCGAGGCCGATGCCGCCGTGCAGGTGCTGGCACGTGTAGAGGGCCTTCAGCGCGCCGTCGGTCATGTTGTAGGCGGCCAGGGCCAGGTCTTCGGCCGCGGGCAGGCCCTCGGCCAGCCGCCACACGGCCGACCACATGGCCACGTCCAGCGCCCTCGCGGCGATGTAGACGTCCGCGATCTGCACGGTCACGGCCTGGAACTCGGCCAGCGCCCGGCCGAACTGCTTGCGGGTCTTGATGTAGTCGGTGGTCAGCGCGAGCGCACCGGCCAGCACGCCGGACGCCGTGGCGGTGATCCCCGCCGTCGCGTGCTCGCCGAGCGCCACCGCGGGCCCGTCCACCCGCTCTCCCGGCGTCCCGTCGAGGGTCACCACCGCGCCCGGCTCTCCCGTCGAGAAAGGCATTTCCTGTACGGCTGTCGCCTCCACGTCGACAAGGAACAACCCGGTGTCCGCCGACACGAGGATCCGGGAGGCCTGCGAAGCGTACGGGACCATGGTCTTGCGGCCCGTCAGCCGACCGCCCTCTTCGCGGGTGGGCGCTCCGACGTCCCGCCAGCCGAACGTGACGATCTCGCTCCCCTCGGCCACGGGAGCGAGCGCGGCCTTCTGCGCCGCCGTGCCGTAGCGGCCGATGACCTGGCCGGCGACCAGGCAGGCGAGCGCGGGCATGGCGGTCACGCGCTGGCCCGTCTCACGCAGCAGGACGGCCATCTCGACGGCCCCGAGCCCGGCGCCGCCCGCCTCTTCGGGAAGGGCCGCGCCCAGGAGGCCGGCCTGCGCGAACGCCTTCCACGAGCCCGCGTCGTCGTCGCGCGACAACACGTCTCGCGCGAGGTCGCGCAGCTCCCCCTGTGTCTCATCGAGATTGAAGTCCATCTCACCCCTCATTCACGGGATTCAGCACGATTCATGGGATTCAGCAGATGCGCACGCCCGTATCGGCGGAACTCTTCTTCGATGTTCCCGACGTCCGCCGGCGTGATCGGACGGAAGTTCTCGTCGTGCGGCGGCCGCCACCAGACGGGATCGGCGGTCCGCCAGCCCTCGCGCACCAGCAGACGCTTGATCACCTTGCTGGACGGGGTCATGGGGAACGCGTCGGTGATCCGTACATATCGAGGGATGGCCTTGGCGCCGAGATCGGCGCGCCCGGCCAGGAACGCCGCGAACGCCCCGGCGTCGAAGCCACCACTGAGGACCATGGCGGCCATGATCTGGTCGCCCGCGGCGGCGTCCGGCACGGGATAGACCGCGGCCTCGACCACGCCGGGGAACTCGCGGATGGCCGCCTCGATGGGCGCCACCGCCATGTTCTCCCCATCGACGCGGAGCCGCTCGGTGCCGCGCCCGGCGAAGTAGACATAGCCGCCGGCGTCGGCGTAGGCGAAATCGCCGCTCCAATACGTCCCCTGCCGGATGCGCTCGGCATCGGCCTCGGGGTCGTTGTAATAGCCGTCGAACAGGCCGAGCCCCGCGGTGTTGACCAGCTCACCGATCGCCTCGTCCGCGTTGAGCAGGCGGCCCTGCTCGATCAGCGCGGGCGGGCACTGCTTGCCGGTGATCGGATCGCGGATCTCCACCCCTTCGGGCAGCCGTCCGAGGCTGCCGGGCGGACCCGTGGGATCCGGGGTGACGCTGATCGCGGTCTCGGTCGAGCCGAAGGCGTCGATCACGTAGCACCCGAAGCGCTCGCCGAAGCGTTTGGTGGCGATCGTGCTGCCCTCGTTGCCGAAGGCGATCTTGAGTGGGTTGTCGCGGTCGTCCGGCTGGGGCGGCGTGGCGAGGACGTACGACAGGGCCTTGCCGACATAGTGCAGGTAGGTGCAGCCGTAGCGGCGGACGTCGCCGATCAGGCCGCTCGCCGAGAAGCGCCGCCGAAGGACCAGGGCCGCGCCCGACGCCACCGCGGGGGCGTACGCCGCCATGATCGCCCCCGAGTGGAACAACGGCATGGAGCAGTAGATGCGGTCGGCGGGTGTGAGCATGGCGCCCAGCCCCACCCCCGGGATCGCGATCTTGCGTTGCGTGATCCGGACCGCGCGGGGGCGGCCGGACGTGCCGGAGGTGAAGATCAGCATGGCTAACGTGTCCGGGTCGACCTCCGTCTCCTCGTACGGCGCGGCCGCTAACGGCGGCGCCTTGGCCACCCCGAGAGCGTCGGCCAGTCCCGCATAGGCGGGGTCGAAGGCCAGGAAGTCGACGTCGGTCGCCTGCGCGTCCCGCGCGAGTTCGTCAGGCCCCCTGGTCGGGTTGAGCGCGACCACCACGTGGCCCGCGAGGGCGGCCCCGCCGAGCAGGAACACGAGCTCCGGGACATTGTCGTAGAGGACACCTAGATGGAGTCTGTTCTTGTTGGAGCTCCGTTCGTGGGCGAGCGTGGCCAGCCACGCCGCGCGAGCGCGCGACTCCGCCACGTACTCCCGCCAGGTCCATGCCTTGTCCTCGTACAGCAGCCCCGGCCCTGCGTCGTCGGCGCGCGCGGCCAGCAGTCCGGCCAGCGTCCCCGATTGGTCGCTCACGGCGCCTCCGTCACGGTCGTCGCCAGCAAACTAGAACACATTCTAATACCTGTCCAGCGCTCGGGCCTGCGGCACCCGCCCGACATCGCCGGGAAACACGAATGTCATGCGTGTACGAGGTTCTTTGTGACTGATGAGTAACCAGTCCGATCGGCGGGAAATCAGATAACGTGTTCTTATGCGCGTTCCGCATGTCGTCGAGGGGGCCATAGAAGTGGACGCAGTGTCCGCCCCACCTCCCGCTGACGGGGCCGCCGCCCACGGCGTGCGCACCCGCAGCCAGCATCAGCGGCGTAAGCGCATCGTCCAGGCCGCTGCGGCGCTCGCCTCGCGGGGCGGGGTCGAGGCCATGCAGATGCGCACGGTCGCCGAGCGCGCCGGCGTCGCGCTCGGCACGCTCTATCGCTACTTCCCCTCCAAGATGGATCTGGTCGTCGCCGTCGTCGGCGAAGAGATCGACCTCCTCGAGTCGAGTATCGAGCGCCGCCCGCCGGGCGCGCCCACCGCGGCCGGCCGCGCGGTCGACGTTCTCATGCGCGCCACCCGCGGCCTCATGCGCGAGCCCGAGCTCGCCGACGCCCTCATCCGCTCGCTGATCATGGCCGAGGTCGACACGCCCTTCGGTGACCGGATGGCCGGTCTCCTGCTGCGCGTGGCCGCCGACGGCCTGCCTGTCGAGCAGGCGAGCGAGGAGCAATATGCCCTCGCCGGGTCGCTGGCCAGTGTCTGGGTCCACGAGCTCCTGGAGATGCTGCGCAACCGCCGCACGTACGATCAGATCCAGCGCCGCATCGAATTCGCCGCCGGCCGGCTCCTTGTCGACTTCTGACCTCACGATGCCGCCTTCCCGGTAGCCGCCGAAATTAGAACGCGTTACAGTCTGTCCAGAGCAACGTTCTGGAGGGCTTATGGGCACGCCGGTCATCGTCGAAGCGGTACGCACTCCGATCGGGAAGCGCAACGGCTGGCTCTCGGGCATCAAGCCGCAGGCGCTCCTCGCGTACGCGCTGAACGGCCTGATCGACCGCGCCGGCATCGACCCCGGGATCGTCGGCCAGGTTTTCGCCGGCTGCGTGACCCAGGCCGGCGAGCAGGGCGGGCACGTGGGACGGCACGCCTGGCTGTACGCGGGCCTGCCGTATCAGACGGGCGTGACCACGGTCGACGCGCAGTGCGGGTCGTCGCAGCAGGCGGTGCACCTGGTCGCGGCCCTCATCCAGGCCGGGGTCATCGACGTCGGCGTGGCCTGCGGCGTCGAGGTGATGAGCCGCGCGCCGCTCGGCAGCAACGTGCTGCCCGCGACCGCCCGGCCGGACGACTGGACCATCGACCTGCCCGACCAGTTCACGGCCGCCGAGCGGATCGCGGCCAAACGCGGCCTGACGCGGGAGCGGCTGGACGCGTTCGGCGCGCGCTCGCAGCAGCTGGCCGCCAAGGCATGGGCCGACGGGCGCTTCGAGCGCGAGATCGTGCCGATCCAGGCGCCGGACGGCATGACCGTCACCCGCGACCAAGGCCTGCGCGAGACCACGGCCGAAGGGCTCGCCAAGCTCAAGCCGGTGCTCGGCGAGAACGGGTTCCACACGGCCGGCACTTCGTCGCAGATCTCCGACGGCGCGGCCGCCGTGCTGCTGATGAGCGAGGAGGCCGCCACGGCCAACGGGCTGCGCCCCCGGGCGCGGATCCTGGGGCAGGCCCTGGTCGGCTCGGAGCCGTACTTCCACCTCGACGGCCCGGTGGACGCGACCGCCAAAGTCCTGGCGCAGACCGGCATGACCACTGACGATCTGGATCTGTTCGAGGTCAACGAGGCGTTCGCCTCGGTCGTGCTCTCCTGGGCGTCGGTGCACCGGCCAGACCTGGATCGGGTCAACATGAACGGCGGCGCCATCGCCATCGGCCACCCCGTGGGGGCCACCGGCGCCCGCCTGATCACCACGGCCCTCCACGAACTGGAACGCGCTGACCTGGGCACCGCCCTGGTCACCATGTGCGCCGGAGGCGCCCTGGCGACGGCCACCATTCTCGAACGCGTCTAGACTGTTACGAGCAAGCGCTTGATAAGGGAAGGTCGGGGGGAAAGTGCAGACTCGGCGACGGCCGTACAGCGAGCAGCGTCCCGAGGATCTCGGCGGAGGCGTGTGGAGCGTGCCGGTCCCCATTCCGGGCAATCCTCTCGGCTACACGTTGGTGTACGCGGTCGAGTCGTCCGGCGGCCCGGTCCTTGTCGACGCCGGCTGGAGCGCCCCGGAGGCGTGGGCGGCGCTCCGCGATGGGCTCGCCTCGATCGGGGTCGCGGTGTCCGACGTACGCGGGGTCGTGGTCACCCACTACCACCCGGATCATTCGGGCCTCGCCGGGCGGGTGCGCGAGGAGTCGGGCGGCTGGATCGCCATGCACGAGGACGACATCGCGATCATCCGGATGTTCCGCGATGTCGTGCGCGACGGCACCCACCGCAGCCTGCAGGCCGACATGATGCGCCGCGCGGGCGCCGACGTCGAGGAGGCCGACGACGCGGTCGCGCAACGGCCCGATCCCCCCGCCCTCCCTGACCTGCCGCTGCGTGACGGGGATCTGATCGACGTGCCCGGCCGGAAGATGCGGACCATCTGGACGCCCGGCCACAGCCCCGGCCACATCTGCCTGCACCTCGAAGACGCCGACCGCGTCTTCACGGGCGACCACGTCCTCCCTGCGATCACACCCCATATCGGGATTTATCCGTACGACAGGAGTGATGTCGATCCGCTGGGCGACTTCCTGGCGTCGCTGGAGCGGGTGGCCGAACTCGGGCCGATGGAGGGGCTGCCGGCGCACGAGTTCACGTTCCCGGACGTGGCCGCCCGGGCCGCCGAGATCGTGGACCATCACGACGTCAAGCTCGCGGGCCTGCACACCCTGATGAGCGCGCTCGACGAGCCGCTCACGATCTGGGAGATCGCCGGCCGGATGACCTGGAACAAGCCGTGGGATCAACTCTCCCCCATGCTGCGCGGCATGGCCGCCGGCGAAGCCGCCGCTCACCTGCGGGCTCTCGAGGCCAGAGGTGTGATCAAGCGCACAGCCGATGATCCGGTGCGCTTCGCCGTACACTCCTGTTAGACATCGGATGTCTTAGGTGGGTCTAGGTGGGGTGGGAGCGGCGTGGCGGTCACCGACGCGGCGATAGACAGAATCAAAGGCATGATCATCTCGGGCGAGCTGGCGCCGGGCGACCGGCTCCCCAAAGAGGCCGACCTGGCCGAGCGCCTCGGCCTGTCGCGCAATTCGCTGCGCGAAGCCGTCCGCGCGCTGGCGCTGATCAACGTTCTTGACGTACGGCAGGGCGACGGCACCTACGTCACGAGCCTCGAGCCGCATCTGCTGCTGGACGCCATGTCGTTCGTCGTCGACTTCCACCGCGATGACACCGTGCTGCAGTTCTTCGAGGTCCGCCGGATCCTTGAGCCGGCCGCGACCGCCATGGCCGCCACCTCGATGAGCGAGACCGACATCGAAGACCTGCGCAAGATCCTCGACTCGCTCCCGGCCGAGCCGAGCGTGGAGCAGCTCGTCGCCAACGACCTGGAGTTTCACCAGCGGATCGCCAGCGGATCGGGCAACGCCGTCCTGTCGTCGCTGATCGAGAGCCTGTCCGGGCCGACCACGCGGGCCCGGGTCTGGCGCGGCCTCACCCAGGAAGGCGCGCTCAGCAAGACGCGCGAACAGCACGTCGCCATCTACGAGGCCATCGCCGCCCGCCAGCCCGAAGTGGCCCGTTCCTGGGCCACCGTCCACGTCGCCGGCGTCGAGGAATGGCTCCGCCAAGCCCTCTGACATCCGCCCCCGCCCCGCGTCGCCGCCGCCCACCACCCCCGCCCTCCCTATTCACGGGGGGACGCCGCTCGCGACGGGACAGGTGATGACGATCGGCCCTACGGTGGGCCAATGCTCACGGTAGGGGTCGACCTGGCGGCCGAGGCGGTCAACACGGCAGTGGCATGGCTGGACTGGCAGCCCGACAAGTGCGTAGTCCAGCGGCTGGAGATGGGCGCCGACGATGAGCTCATCATCGAAGCGCTCCTGGCCGCCGGCAAAGCAGGGATCGACTGCCCACTCGGATGGCCGGTCGCCTTCGTCGCCTTCGTGACAGCGCACCAGGCCGGGCATGTAGAGGTCCCTACGGATGTCGTTGGACGGACCTGGCGCAGAGACCTGGCGCTGCGGCTGACCGACCAGCTTGTCTACGAGCAGACAGGTCTTACCCCGCTCAGCGTCTCGGCCGACCGCATCGGGCACGCGGCTATGAGATGCGCCGCCCTGTTGGCCCAGCTCGCCCGTGCGGGCCGCCCCGTGGACCGCTGCGGCAGTGGCGTCGTGGTCGAGGTCTATCCAGCCGCCTCCCTCAAACGGTGGGGCCTCCCCCATCGTGGCTACAAACGCCCCCGCAATGTGGTGGAGCTGGACCGCCTCGTCGACGCGATCCAGGCGGCCGCCCCCTGGCTGGACCTCGGCGTCTACGAGTCGCTCTGCCGCCGCCATCACGACGCCATCGACGCCGTCCTGGCCGCCCTCACCGCCCGCGCCGCCTCCCTCGGCCACGCCACAACCCCCACCGACCACCCCGCCATCGCTCCCGCGGCCGCCCGCCCCGACGACCTTCCTTGCGACGAGGCTGACAGCCGCGCCAACATCACCTCCGCCGAGCCCGCTCCGCCCGACCGCCCCGCGGCCCACCCTGGCGCGGCCGAGCCCGAACTCGCTCAGGCGGCCAGGACGGAGGAGTGGATCGCGCTCCCCACCGTCCCGCTCAGCGCCCTGCTCGCCTGACGAGACCCAAGCACGCGCGGACGCAAGAATCCGCGGGACACGAGATGCAGGCCCCGGGATGCGGACCAGCAAGGGGACACCGAGCCTCAGGGACGTCGAAGAAACGGCTGCGAGCGCGCGCAAACGATAGGAGCGGCACAAGTGGACGCGAAGATGCGGGCGACGCGAGATACGGGCGACGCGAGATGCGGACAGCGCGAAGATGCGGACAGCGCGAAGATGCGGACGGCGCGGGAAACGGGCGGGAGGCGGACGCCGCTGGACGCGGACGACGCGGGACGCGGACGGCGCGGGAAACGGGCGGGAGGCGGACGCCGCTGGACGCGGACGACGCGGGACGCGGACGACGCGGGACGCGGACGACGCGGGACGCGGACGGCGCGGGACGCGGACGGCGCGGGATACGGCGAGCGCGGGCGGGGCTTGGGGCCAGGGTCACGAGAGGCCATGCGCACGGGGGCAAGGGACACGGGGTTGTCGGGGGACCACGGGAGGTCGGGACACGAGGAGGGCGGGGACACGAGGAAGGCGGGGACACGAGGAAGGCGGGGACACGAGGAAGGCGGGGACACGAGGAAGGCGGGGACACGAGGAAGGCGGGGGGCTTGGGATGCGGGGGTGGTGGAGGGGTGGTCTGACAGGATGAGGCGGTGGCCGTCGCGTCGGAACATGGGCCGCTGCCCCGGCTGCTGATCGTGCTCACGGTCGTCTCGGGACTGGTCGACTCTTTCAGCTATCTGCTTCTTGGGCACGTGTTCGTCGCCAATATGACCGGCAATGTGGTGTTCTTCGGCTTCGCCTTGGCGGGGGTCGGCGAGGTGTCGGTAGTCGGCACCCTCTGTGCGCTCAGTGCCTTCACGGTAGGCGCGGCGATTGGTGGACGGGTTGCCCAGAAACGGCGGCCGCATCGTGGTCGGTTGCTCGGCACCGCCTGTCTGATTCAGGCGGTCCCCGTGCTCGCGGCGGCGGTTCTGATGGTCGTCGAAGGGCATGTGCGCCCGATCATCCGGCTGGTGCTGATCGCGCTCCTTGCGGCCGCGATGGGCGGACAGAACGCGGTCGTGCGCCGCCTCGGTGTGCCGGATCTGACGACGACTGTTATGACCCGGACGTTCACGGGCCTCATTGCGGACGCCTCGCCTCCGCGCACTCGGGTCCGCCGGCTTCTGTCTGTGCTTGCTGTGATGCTCGGCGCCCTGATCGGCGGCCTGCTTGTGCGCCGCCTGGCTATCTCTGGCCCGCTGTGGCTGGTCACGGCCTTGTTGGTGGCCTGCTCAGTTGCCGCCTTTGTGGCTGTGCGATCGCCGCGGTCGAGCGTGTGGCGATAAAGCGGTGGGGGTGCGGGGTGAGGTCGGGCTGCGGGTGGGGCTGCGGCGCGCTGAGGCTGCGGGCGCGGTGGCACCGTGGGTGCGGCCTTGGGGTGGGGCTGTGGGTGGTTAGGCGGGGCGGATGGCGCCGCGGTAGATGCGCATGTAGTGGGCGGAGGTGAGGACGGGGATTTTGCGAACGACGTCTCCTGTGTGGGGGGCGTGGATCATCATGCCGTGGCCGGCGTAGATGCCGACGTGAGATGGGTGGTGCCAGGCGCCCCCGAAGAACATCAGGTCGCCCGGCTTGAGATCGCTGAGTGGTATACGGCGCCCCTGACTGATTTGGGTGCCGGTGTAGTGGCCTAGCCTGACGCCTGCTTTCGCCCAGGCGGCCAGGGTCAGCCCGGAGCAGTCGAAACCCACGCGTATGGCGCCTCGGCCGATGCCGCGGCTGGGGCCCGTCGCTGTTCCGCCGCCCCAGGTGTAGGGCGTGCCCAGCCATTTCTCGGCGGCTCGGACCGCGAGTTCGCCGGCGGGCGCCGCGGTGGTGGACGTCTTGTTCGCCGTGGTGGTCGACGTGGTGGTCGACGTGGTGGTCGACGTGGTGACCGGCTTGGCTGGGACCGTCGGGGCGGGGGCCGGGGCGGGTGCGGGGGTCGGGGCTACGGTGAGGGTGGGCGATGGGGTGAGGGGCGGGGTGGGGGTGAGCGTGGGGGGTGGGGTGGGGGTGAACGTGGGGGGTGGGTTGGGGGTGAAGGTGAGGGCGGCGGCGATGGCGGCCATGGGGAGTAGGGCGAGCATGGGCTCCTCCTGGGACTCGATGGGTAAATCGAGGCCCAGACTCCGAGGAATCCGTGCCGCCTATGAGGGGCGAATGCCGTTCTGTGGATAACCGCCCGTAGCGTCTATGCCAGGCCGTACCAGTCGATGGCGGTGCCGGTGAAGATACGCGCACGTTCTTCGGGGGCGAGGTGGGCCGTGACGGTGGCCGCCAGTTCGACGACCTGTGGATAAGTCGCGGCCAGTTCGCACACGGGCCAGTCGGAGCCGAACATGACCCGCGACGGGCCGAAGCACTCCAGCACTCGGGCGGAGTAGGGAGCGATGTCGCCGGGTCTCCAGGACGTCCAGCTCGCCTCGGTGACCAGCCCAGAGAGCTTGCAGCTCACGTTGGGCTCGTCGGACAAGGTCTTGAGGTGGGTCGCCCACGGTTCGATCATCCCGGCGGCGATGGACGGCTTGGCGGCGTGGTCCAGCACGAAGCGGAGTTCGGGCAGGTCGCGTACGGTCTGGATGGCCATCGGGAGCTGGTGCACCAGGACCAGCAGGTCGTAGACCAGGCCGGCGTCCGCGATGGCGCGCAGGCCGGCGCGTACGTCGGGGCGCGACAGCCACTCGGGGTCGGACTCGTCCTGCACTTGGTGTCGTACACCGACGAGGAGGTCGCCACCGGGCCCGGCGCGCAACTCGGCCAGACGGTCGGCGACGTCGGGGGCGGTCAGGTCCAGCCAGCCGACCACGCCCGCGATGAGGCCGCCCGATGCCGAGGCCGTGGTGAGGAACTCCAGCGTCTCCGCATGGGAGGAGATCGTTTGGACGAGGACGGTCCGGTCGACTCCCGCTGCGGCGGTGTGGCGGGTCAGGTCGGCCAGGTCGTACGGCTTGCGGATGGGGGCCAGGGCGTCGCCGGCCATCCACGGGTAGTCGCGTCGGCCCGGATCCCACAGATGGTGGTGCGCGTCGATCTTCCCGAAGGTCATTCGAGCGTCTCCAGGTCCGCCCAGAGTTCTTCGGGGATGGGGCGGCCCGCGAGAGACATGTTCTCGCGCACTTCCTCAGCGGTACGCATGCCGAGGATGGCCGACACGACGCCCGGGTGCCGGAAGGGGAACGCCATGGCCGCTTGCGGGAGCGTCACGCCGTGGCGTTCGCAGACCTCGGCCATGGCGCGCGCACGGGCGACGAGGTCGGCAGGGGCGGGACCGTAGTTGTACGTGTCGCCCACGCTGTGGCGAGCCAGCACACCGCTGTTGAACACCCCGCCCAGGAACACCCCCACCCCGCGGGCCAGGCACAAGTCGAGCAGCGACCGCCCGGACTGGTCGAGCAGTGTGTAGCGCCCGGCCAGCAGGACCACGTCGATGTCGGTCTCATGCACGAAGTCGGACAGCATCGGCCACTGGTTCATGCCGACGCCGATGGCTTTGATGACGCCCTGGTCGCGGAGCTCGGCGAGCGCCGGATAAGCCCCCGACACGGCCTCCTTCCAGTGGTGGTCGGGGTCGTGGAGGAGCACGATGTCGACCGAGTCGAGGCCGAGCCGTACGAGAGAATCCTCCAGGGTGCGCAGGACTCCGTCGCGGGAGAAGTCCCACACGCGGCGCCAGTCGGCGGGCACGTCGAACCCGTCGGTGTCCCGCCCCCCACCCGAAGCCGGCTCCAACCGACGACCGACCTTCGTCGAGATCACATACTCGTCCCGCGGCCGGTCGCGCAGCGCTTCGCCCAGCCGCCGCTCGGACAGGCCGAGCCCGTAATGAGGCGCCGTGTCGAAGTAGTGAATCCCGGCATCCCAGGCGGCCGTGATGGCCTCGGCCGCCTCTTCCTCCGTCAGCGCCGAATACAGGTTTCCGATGGGAGCGGCGCCGAAGCCGTATCGCGTGACGTTCACCGGGTGATCCAACTACATCTCCCAGACCTTGAAAAGGCCGCCGGCCCCGGCGTCGAAGTCGCCGTCGAGCAGGCGGTTCATCTGCCGCTGCCATGCCTGGTTGGCGGCGCTGTCGCGCAGCTTCTCCTGCATGGCGGCGTAGTCGTCGACCTCGACATAGTGGAACAGATCGAGCCCGTCCCGCCAGATCTGCCAGGAGCGTACCCCGCAGGCGCGCATCTCGGCCTCCAGCTCGGCGGGGATGGCCGCGTGCTCCTTGTCGTAAGTCTCCTCGGTGCCCGGCTTGAGCCTGGTCCGTAACGCTATCCGCTGCATGGCCGTCAGCTCCTGGGACGCAGGCGAAGTCCTTGCATCCCGCCGTCGACCGCGAGCGAGGTGCCCGTGGTGGCCGACGCCAGCGGACTGGCCAGGTAGGCGACGGCATGCGCGATCTCCTGTGCGCTGACCAGCCGCCCCATGGGTTGACGCGCCTCCAGGGCCCGCCGTTCGGCCTCCGGATCGGGGGCGGCGTCGAGCAGCCGGCCCACCCACGGCGTGTCGGCCGTGCCCGGGTTGACGCAGTTGACGCGGATGCCCTCGTGGATGTGGTCGGCGGCCATGGCCAGCGTCAGCGACAGGACCGCGCCCTTGGTCGTGCTGTAGAGCGCCCGCTGCGGCAGCCCGGCGGTGGCCGCGATCGAGCAGGTGTTGACGATCGCCGCGTGCTGGGACAGCCGCAGGTACGGCAGGGCGGCCCGGGTCACCCGCATCATCCCGACCACGTTGACGTCGAGCACGCGGTGCCATTCCTCGTCGGAATTGTCGGCAACGGTCCCCGCGGCGCCGATCCCGGCGTTGTTGACGACGATGTCGATGCCTCCGAAGGCCTCGGCGGCGGCCGTGACGGCGGCGCGCACCGAGGCGTCGTCGGTCACGTCGGCCTTCAATCCGAGGAACGGCTCGCCGGGCGGGTTGACGTCGAGGCAGGCGACCCGCGCCCCCCGCTCGTCGAGCAGCGTCGCGACGGCCAGCCCGATGCCCGAGCCGCCTCCCGTCACGATTGCCGAAAGACCTTCGAACTCAGCGGTCATGCGGACCTCCAGATCGGCCCGTCCGGATAGGAGTAGGCCGTGATCGACTCTGGGTGCATGGTCGCGCCGAAGCCCGGCGCGACGGGAGCCTGGTAGGACCCATTCCTGATGACGACGGGCGTGACGAAGTGCTCGTGGAGGTGGTCGACGTATTCGATGACCCGGTCCTCCATGGACCCGCTCACGGCCACGTAGTCGAACATCGACAGGTGCTGCACGAGCTCGCACAGCCCGACCCCGCCGGCGTGCGGGCACACCGGCACGCCGAATTTGGCGGCCAGCAGCAGGATCGCGATGTTCTCGTTCACTCCGGCGACCCGCGCCGCGTCGAGTTGCACGTACGAGACCGCTTCGGCCTGCAGCAACTGCTTGAACATCACCCGATTCTGCACGTGCTCGCCGGTCACCACCTTGATCGGCGCGACGGCACGGGCGATGGCGGCGTGGCCGAGCACGTCGTCGGGGCTGGTCGGCTCCTCCACCCACCACGGGTCGTACGGGGCGAGCGCGGTGACCCATTCGATCGCCGAGCCGACGTCCCAGCGCTGGTTGGCGTCGATGGCGATCTTGAACTCGGGGCCGCACACGGCGCGGGCGATCCGCATCCGGCGCACGTCGTCGTCGAGATCGGCGCCGACCTTGAGCTTGATCTGGGTGAACCCGTCGTCGATGGCCTCGCGGCACAGCAGCGCCAGCTTCTCGTCGCTGTATCCAAGCCAGCCCGGCGAGGTCGTATACGCCGGATAGCCCTGCTCGAGCAGCCGGGCGATCCGCTCGCTCCGCCCGGGCTCGGCCCTGCGCAGGATCGCGAGCGCCTCGTCACGGGTGACCGCGTCGGTGAGGTAGCGGAAGTCGACCAGGTCGACCAGCTCATCCGGGGTCATCTCGGACAGGAGCAGCCAGAGCGGCTTGCCGGCCCGCTTGGCCGCGAGATCCCACAGGGCGTTGACGACCGCGGAGATCGCCATGTGCATGACGCCCTTCTCGGGTCCAAGCCAGCGCAGCTGCGAGTCGTTGATCATGTCCTGGTAGATGGCGGCGAGGTCGTCGGCCGCGCGCCCGATCACGTACGGCTCGAGCGCGCGGATCGCGATGGCCTGCACGTCGTTGCCGCGTCCGATGGTGAAGGCGAATCCGTGTCCTTCGTGCTCGCCGTTGGTGCGGAGCACCACGTAGGCGGCGGAATAGTCCGGATCGGGATTCATGGCGTCGGAGCCGTCGAGCTCCAGCGAGGTGGGGAACCGGATGTCATAGGTTTCCATCGAGGTCACGACGACCCCGGTCAGGACCTCTTCCCTCATGCCTGCCCCATCGACTGGCGCTGGCGGCCCAGCCCGTCGATCTCGAGCTCGAGGACGTCGCCTTCCTTCAGATAGGGGAAGCCACCGAGGGCCACCCCGGCCGGCGTGCCCGTGTTCACCACGTCGCCCGGCTCCAGCACCATGAACCAGCTGAGGTAGCGGATGATCTCGGCCACATCGAAGATCATGTTCTTGGTGTCGCCGTCCTGCCGCAGCACGCCGTTGACCCACAGCCGGAGGCCGAGGTTCTGCGGGTCGGCGATCTCGTCCGGTGTGACCAGCCAGGGGCCGAGCGGATTGAACGTCTCGCACGACTTGCCCTTGTCCCACTGTCCCCCGCGCTCCAGCTGGAACTCCCGCTCAGAGACGTCGTTGGAGATCGCGTATCCCGCGACCACATCCAGGGCCGCCTCGCGGGACTCCAGATAGCGGGCCGTCCTGCCGATCACGACAGCCAGTTCGACTTCCCAGTCGGTCTTGACGCTGTTCCTGGGGATGAGAACCTCGTCGAAAGGTCCGACGACTGTGTTAGGGGCTTTCATGAAGACCACGGGCTCGGCAGGGATTTCGGCGCCGGATTCCGCGGCGTGGTCGCGATAGTTGAGGCCGATACAGACGACCTTTCCCGGCCGCGCGACGGGCGGCCCGACGCGCAGCGCGGCCCCGTCGAGCTCGGGGAGCCCGCCACCGGCCAGCGCCGCACGGATCCGTTCGATACCATGGTCGGCGAAGAAATCGCCGGTGAAGTCCGCACCCTCGAGGGCGTCGCCCAGGTCGCGCAGGCGCCCGCCCTCGTCCAGGACCGCGGGCCGCTCCGCGCCTGTCGCCCCCACCCTGAGCAGTTTCACAAGGCCCCCTATACATCGGATGTTTTCTCAAAGAAAGGTTGGTCGGGCCCGCCCGGAATGTCAAGACCACAAAGGCGCATACATCCGATGACCTGGGGTGACGCTCGTCACACAGGCCTTGACTGTGCCAGGGTGCCGTAATAGAACACGTTTCAGTAGCAACCAAGCGCTTGGGCGGCTTATATGCGCATCAATCTTGTCGATCAGGATCACTACGCGCAGAAAGGGGTGCCGCACGACCAGATGGCCTGGTTGCGCGCGAACGCCCCGGTCTACTGGCATGACGGCGACGACGTCCGCGGCTGGCCCGGCTTCTGGGCCGTCACCCGCCACGAGGACGTCGTGCGGGTTTCCCGGCACTCCGACCTCTTCTCCTCCGCCCGCAGACTCGCGCTCTTCAACGAGATGCCCGAAGAGCAACGTGAGATGCAGCGCATGATGATGCTCAACCAGGATCCTCCCGAGCACACCCGGCGTCGATCGCTCGTGAACCGCGGATTCACGCCACGTCAGATCTCCCAGCTCGAATCGCACATCAGGGACATCTGCCACCAGCTCATCGACTCGCTGGAGGGGCCCGTCGACTTCGTGCGCGACATCTCGGCCCCGCTCCCGCTGTATGTGATCTGCGAGCTGCTGGGCGCGCCGGCCGAAGACCGGCACAAGATCTTCGAGTGGTCCAACCGGATGATCGGCTCGGAGGACCCCGACTACGCCTCCTCACCCGAGGAGGGCGGGGCGGCCGCGATGGAGGTCTACGCGTACGCCAACGAGCTCGCCATGCAACGCAAGGCCGAGCCGCGCAACGACATCGTCACCAAGCTGCTGCAGCCCGACGAGAACGGGGAAGTCCTCGACGAGCACGAGTTCGACCTGTTCATCCTCCTGCTGCTGGTCGCGGGCAACGAGACCACGCGCAACGCCGCCTCCGGCGGCATGCTGACCCTCTTCGAGCACCCCGACCAGTGGGAGCGCCTGGTCGCCGACCCCGGCCTGGCCGCCCTCGCCGCCGACGAGATCGTCCGCTGGGTCTCCCCCGTCAACCTCTTCCGCCGTACGGCCACCGCCGACACCTCCCTCCACGGACAGGAGATCGCCGAGGGCGACAAGGTCGTGGTGTTCTACTCCTCCGCCAACCGGGACGAGGACGTCTTCGCCGACCCGCACACCTTCGACATCGCGCGCGACCCCAACCCGCACATCGGCTTCGGCGGCGGAGGCGCGCACTTCTGCCTCGGCAACCACCTGGCCAAGCTGGAGCTGCGGGTGCTCTACGAGGTCCTGGCCGAGCGCCTGCCGAAGATCCAGCAGACGGGCGAGGCGACACGCCTTCGCTCCAACTTCATCAACGGCATCAAGTCGCTGCCGGTGAGCCTCTAGCCCCAGGAGGCGTCCTGCTCGGGGTCGCGTCCGTCTGTGAGCAGGCGGATGTCGGCCTCGACCATCATGGCCACGAGCTCCTCGAACGGGACCGTGGGCTCCCAGCCGAGCTGCACGCGCGCCTTCTTGGGGTCGGCGCAGAGCAGGTCGACCTCGGCCGGGCGGTAGAGCGTCTCGTCGCTGACCACGTGGTCTTCATAAGAGAGGCCCGCGGCCGTGAACGCGGCCTCGACCAGCTCGCGCACGGATTGGGTGCGGCCCGTGCCGATCACGTAGTCCTCGGGCTCGGGAGACTGCAGCATGAGGTGCATGGCGCGCACGTAGTCTCCGGCGAAGCCCCAGTCGCGCCGCGCCGACAGGTTGCCCAGGCGCAGCTCGGAGGCGAGGCCCAGCTTGATGCGGGCCACGCCGAGGGTCACCTTGCGGGTGACGAACTCGGCTCCCCGGCGCGGGGACTCGTGGTTGAACAGGATCCCGGAGACCGCGTGCATCCCGTAGGACTCGCGGTAGTTCTGCGTCAGGAAGTGCCCATAGGCCTTGGCCACGCCGTACGGAGAGCGGGGGTGGAAGGGCGTGCGCTCGTTCTGCGGGGTCTCCCTGACCTGGCCGAACATCTCTGACGACGACGCCTGGTAGAACCTCGTGCCGGGCCGGCGGCGCACCGCCTCGAGCATCCGCAGCACGCCCATGCCGGTGACCTCGGCGGTGAGCTCGGCCTGCTCCCACGACATCGGCACGAACGAGATGGCGCCGAGGTTGTAGACCTCGTCGGGCTGGACCTTCTCCACGGCCGACATCAGCGACGTCTGGTCGAGCAGGTCGCCGCGGACGAGCTGGACGTCCTTCAGGAGCCGCCGCAGGCGCGAGACGCGCGGATTGGCCTGCCCCCGGACCAGCCCCCAAACCTCATAGCCGAGGCTCAGCAGGTGCTCGGCGAGGTAGGACCCATCCTGTCCGGTGATGCCGGTGATCAGCGCGCGCATGACGTACGGATCCTCCCACGAGGTAACGTGCTCACACAAACATCTAGAACGCGTTCTACAGAATGACGTTCGACTACGCTAACTTTGCACTTCGGAACGCGTGAAGGCGTTAGCAGAGACGAATATCACCTAAGCGGATCTTCCCGGACGTCCAATGGTAGGGTTTCGCAGGCTGGGAGCCCCCCGCGAAAGGAGACCCCTTTGGCAGACAGGCTGCGAGTCGCGCTGCTGTCTTATCGCAGCAAGCCCACCTGCGGCGGCCAGGGGGTGTACCTCCGCCACATCAGTCGCGAGCTGATCGCGCTCGGCCACCACGTCGAGGTCTTCTCCGGACAGCCCTATCCCGAGCTGGACGAGGGCGTCGTCCTCAACAAGGTGCCGAGTCTCGACCTCTACCGCGACGAGGATCCGTTCCGTACGCCGAAGCCCGGCGAATACCGCGACTGGATCGACGCGCTCGAGGTGGCCACCATGTGGACGGCCGGGTTTCCCGAGCCGCTCACCTTCAGCCTCCGCGCCCGCCGTGAGCTGCGTAAACGCGTGGGCGACTTCGACGTCGTCCAGGACAACCAGACGCTTGGATACGGCGTGCTCGGCATCGCCAAGCACTTCCCCGTCGTCGGCACCATCCACCACCCGATCAGCGTCGACCGGCGGATCGAGCTGGAGGCGGCCAAGGGCTGGAAGAAGCTGTCGATGCGCCGCTGGTACGGATTCGTCCGCATGCAGGCGTACGTGGCACCCCGGCTCAACCCGATCCTTACGGTCAGCGAGTCGTCTCTCGCCGACATCCACCGCGACTTCCACGTGCCCGAGGCCAACATGCGGCTGGTCCCGCTCGGCGTGGACACCCGCTTCTTCCACCCGCGGCCCGAGCTGCCCAAGCGCCCCGGCTCCATCGTGGCCGTGGCCAGCGCCGACTCGCCCATGAAGGGGGTCGCGACGCTGCTACGCGCGGTCGCCAAGCTGGCCACCGAGCGCGAGGTGAACGTGACCGTGGTCAGCCGCCCGACGCCCGGCGGCCCGACCGAGAAGCTGGTCGCCGAGCTGTCGCTGCACGACAAGGTCACCTTCACGCACGGGATCTCCGACACCGAGCTGGCCACGTTGATCGCCACGTCGGAGGTGTCGGTCGTGCCCTCCCTCTACGAAGGATTCTCGCTGCCCGCCGTCGAGCACATGGCCTGCGGCACGCCGCTCGTGGCGTCCCGGACCGGCGCTCTGCCGGAAGTGGTGGGCGACGCGGCGGTGCAGGTGGCGCCGGGCGACGCCGAGGAACTCGCGGCCGTGCTGCGCCGCCTGCTCGATTCGCCGCAGGAGCGCGCCGAGGTCGGCCGGCAGGGCTACGACCGGGTCATGGAGCGCTACGCGTGGCCCGTCGTGGCGCGCAAGACGGTCGAGGCCTATCAGGAAGCGATCAGGAGATTCCGTGCTGACCGTTGACTTCGCCCGGCTGCCGGTCGGCCCGGGCAACCGTGTGCTCGATCTCGGGGCGGGCGGTGGGCGTCATGCGTTCGAGGTGCTGCGGCGCGGCGCCGACGTCGTGGCCTTCGACATGGACCCCAAGGAGATGGAGTCCGTCGCCGGCATGTTCGCCGCGATGGCCAAGGAGGGTGAGGTCCCGGCGGGGACGTCCGGCGAGGCCGTCGTGGGGGACGCGCTCGCCATGCCCTTTCCTGACGGCCACTTCGACCGGGTGATCGCCTCCGAGGTGCTCGAGCACATCCCGGACGATCTGGCGGCCATGCGCGAGCTCGTGCGGGTGCTGGAGCCGGGCGGGATGGTCGCGGTCACGGTGCCGAGCTTCCTGCCGGAGCGGGTCTGCTGGGCGCTGTCGGAGGCCTACCACACCGCCCCCGGCGGACATATCCGGATTTATACCCTGGCGGAGCTTAAAGCCAAGCTGAAGTCGGTCGGGCTGGATGTGGGGCCGCATCACCACGCGCACGGGCTGCATTCGCCATATTGGTGGATCAAATGCGCGGTCGGCGTGAACGACGATCAGCACCCGGTGGTCAAGGCGTACCACGAGCTCCTGGTCTGGGACATCATGAAGCGCCCGCCGGCCACCAGGCTGGCGGAGGCGGTGCTCAACCCGCTGATCGGCAAGAGCGTGGTGGTCTACGCCCGGAAGCGCACGTGATCACGACTCCGCAGGTAGACGGCGTCATCACAGCCGAACAGGTGCGGCAGACCGCGGCCAGCATCGCCGCGGTGCAGGACGACCACGGCGGCGTGCCGTGGCCCGAAGGCCACGTCGACGCCTGGAACCACGTCGAATGCCTGATGGCGCTGACCGTCGGCGGCGAGCGCGACGCCGCCCTGAAGGGCTGGCAGTGGCTGGCCGACCACCAGCGCGCCGACGGCTCGTGGCCCATGAAACTGGTCGACGGAGTGGCCACGGAGCGCGGCGGCGAGTCCAACCACGCCGCCTATGTCGCCGTCGGCGTCTGGCACGACCTGCTCGTCACCGGCGACGACGGCCTGGCCCGGGAGATGTGGCCGGTCGTGGCCGGGGCGTTGGACTTCGTGGTCGGGCTGCAGACCCGGCGCGGCGAGATCGTCTGGGAGCGCGACGCGTCGGGAAGGCCCGCGCCGTACGCGCTGCTGACCGGGTGCGCCTCGATCTACCAGGGGCTGCGCTGCGGCGTGCGGCTGGCCGACCGGCTCGGCGAGCCGCAGCCGCACTGGGAGCTGGCCGCCGACCGGTTGGGGCACGTGCTGCAGGAGCACCCGGAGGCGTTCGCCGACAAGAGCCGCTTCTCGATGGATTGGTACTACCCCGTCCTCGGCGGGGCCGTACGGTCCAAAGGGGCGCTCGACCGCGAATGGGACACGTTCGTGGTGCCGGGCCTCGGGGTGCGGTGCGTGGCCGACCAGCCGTGGGTGACCGGCGCCGAGTCGTGCGAGCTGGTCATGGCCCTCGACGCGCTGGGCGACCACGAGCGGGCCCGGAAGGTGTACGCCGACATGCAGCACCTGCGCCACGACGACGGCTCCTACTGGACCGGCTGGCAGTTCATGAACGAGAAGCACTTCCCGCACGAGCGGTCCGCCTACACGGCCGCCGCGGTCGTGCTGGCCGCCGACGCCCTGTCGGGCGCGACCCCCGGTGGCGCGATCTTCCGCGAGGTCGCCGGCGCCACCAGATCGACGGCGTACTGCGGCTGCGAACTGTCCCGCGCCTAAATCCCCGGGCCTGTGCGTTCCAGGACGCGCAACGAGCCCGTCACGCGTACCTCCTTGAACGCGCCCGACCCGAGCGCCCGCCGATAGACGCGATAGGGGGCCTGGCCGCCGTCGGCGGGATCGGGATAGATGTCGTGGAACACCAGGGCGCCGCCGAGGGTCACGTGCGGCGCCCAGCCCTCGTAGTCGCGCGTGACCGGCTCCTCCGAGTGGCCGCCGTCGATGAACAGCATGCCGAGCGGGGTGTTCCAGTGCGCCGCCACGGTCGCGGACGCGCCGACGACGGCGATGACCGCGTCCTCCAGGCCGGCCTCGGCGATCGTGGCGCGGAAGAAGGGCAGCGAATCCATCCGCCCGGAACGCGGATCCATGAGCTCCGGATCATGGTGCTCCCACCCCGGCTGGATCTCCTCCGAGCCCCGGTGATGGTCGACCGTGAACAGCACCGTGCCTGCCTGCCGAGCCGCCGTGCCCAGGTATATGGCCGACTTGCCGCAGTAGGTGCCGATCTCACACAAAGGCCCGTTCGCGCCGTAGGACAGGCCCGTCTCGTACAGGGCCAGCCCCTCGCGTGGCGGCATGAACCCCTTGGCGCGCTCGGCGGCCGCGCGCAACTCCTCCGGTAGCGTCACCTGCAGAACATTACTCTTGTACGGCCCGCTGGAACGTGTTCTACTTTGCAGCGTGAACCAGCGAGCCCAGATCGCGATGACCGACGACGAGGTGGCCGGGTTCCTGCGGGAGGCGCGCAAACTCCAGCTGGCCACGATCAACCCGGACGGCACGCCCCACCTCGTGACCATGTTCTACGGGCTGACCGACGGCCTCATCTCCTTCTGGACGTACGGCAAGGCGCAGAAGACCCGCAACATCATCCGCGACCCCCGTGTGACCTGCCTGATCGAAGCCGGAGACGACTACTTCGAGCTGCGCGGCGCCATGGTCTACGGCAAGGCCCGCCTGGTCGACGACCCGGCCGAGATCCTGCGGATCGGCACCGGCATCACGCTCAGGATGACGGGCCTCGAGGACCCCGAGCCGATGCGCCAGTACGTCGAGCAGACCGCACGCAAGCGACTTGCCTTCCTCGTCGAGCCCACGAAGATGGTCTCCTGGGACCATAGGAGGCTGCGATGAAGATCAAGGTGGACTACCTGGTGTGCGAGGCCAACGCGGTGTGCGCGGGCCTCGCCCCTGAGGTTTTCGAGGTTGACGACGACGACCAGCTGCACGTCCTGCTGGAGGAGCCGCCCGCCGAGATGCTGGACCGCGTACGGCACGCCGTGCGGTCCTGTCCCAAAGCCGCACTAACCCTCGAGGAGTGACCTATGCGCGGTGCGCTGCTGCACGCGGTCGGCGACGACAAACTCGACATCCGCGACGACCTCTCGCTGACGCCCGTCGGCCCCGGCGACGTCCGGGTGAAGATCAGGGCGACCGGCGTATGCCACTCCGACCTGTCGGCGATGAGCGGGATGCTCCCCCAGCCGTTGCCGCTGATCCCCGGCCACGAGGGCGCCGGCGAGGTCGTCGAGGTCGGCGACAACGTCAGCAGCGTGCAGCCGGGCGACCACGTCATCATCAACTGGACGCCCGCCTGCGGCGACTGCCCCAACTGCATCGTCGGGCAGCCGTTCCTCTGCATGACGTACGTGATGCGGGGCTTCATGGAGTCCCGTTTCGTCTACGGCGGCGAGTCGACGGCGTTCGGCATGGCCGGCTGCGGCACCTGGGCCGAGGAGATCGTGGTCCCCTGGCAGGGCGCCATCAAGGTCGACGCCTCGATCCCCTACGAGGCGGCCGCCCTGATCGGCTGCGGCATCACCACCGGCGTCGGCGCCGCCCTCAACACCGCCAAGGTGCGCCCCGGCTCCACGGTCGCCGTGGTCGGCTGCGGCGGCGTGGGCCTCTCCGTCATCCAGGGCGCGCGCATCTCCGGCGCCACCACGATCCTCGCCATCGACCCGCTGGAGTCCAAGCACGCCCTGGCCAAGAAGGTCGGCGCCACCCACGCCTGCACCCCGGACCAGCTCATGGACGCCCTGGGCGAGCTCACCGCCGGGCAGGGCTTCGACTACGGCTTCGAGGTCGTCGGCAAGTCACAGGCCATCATGACGGCCTGGCAGGCCACCCGCCGCGGCGGCGACGTCATCGTCGTAGGCGCCGGCGCCATGGACGACCAGGTCCCCTTCAACGCCTTCAGCCTCCTGTTCGAAGGCAAGAACCTGCTGTCGTCCCTCTACGGCGGCTCCGACGTCCGCCGCGACTTCCCCAAGTTCGCCCGGCTCTACGCCTCCGGCCAACTCGACCTCGACAGCATGATCAGCGCCAGAATCAAACTCGCCGACCTCAACGACGCCGTCACCGCCCTCAAATCCGGCGAAGTCCTCCGCCAAATCGTCCTCCTCGACTGACAGCTCAAAGGTCGTCGGGAAGAAGGCGGAAGCAACTCGGCCCCGCCAGCGGCGCCAGCGTGCGGAAGTGCTTGCGGTCCAGTGTCAGCAGCGCGTCGGTGCTGTATCGGGCCGCAAGCACGACGTTGATCGCGTCCGTCAGCCCAATGGGCATGGCGCGGTATTTCACTCGCACGGCGTGGGCCGCCGCGATGACCTCGGACGGCGTATGGGCGATCTCATAGAGGCCCGCTCCGGCCTTCTCCACGATGTGGGCGGAGATCGCCATCGCCATCCGGTCGCCCAGGTGTTTCGCAATGAGATAGTCCAGGTCTGCCAGGACCATAGGAGAGATCACCAGCTGTGACGCCTGCGCGATGGACGTGCGGCAGGCGTCATGGTCAGGTTCGTCCTCGTCGATCGACGCCAGCAGACCCGACGTGTCGGCGATAACGATCACTCAGGCTCCCCGAAGCCGTCGGCCAGCAGTTCGTCGGCGCGCGAAGCCAGGCCGCCCCCTCGGGCGGTCGGCATGTCGCACCGGCCGAGGGGCGGACCGTAGCGAGCGAGGACCAGGTCGACCCCCTCGCGGATGAGCTCGGCCTCGCTTCGCTCCAGCCGCGCGGCCGCCTCCTTGAGCGCCCTGCTCTGTTGATCTCTCAGGTAAACAGCCGTCTGCCGCATACCACCTATTGTAATCGTATAGGCATGATCCACAACGCCCTGGAGCTCGGGTCAGAGCATGGCTTGCATGGAGGCGGAGGCTTGTTGGCCGAGGGTGGTGGGGTGGAGGTATGGCTGTTCGGCCATGATGGCGTCCCAGTTTTCGGCGATGGACTCGATGGAGATGTCGTCCGTACGCCAGCCGGGGCCTTCGGCCACGAATACGCGGGCGACCCGGCCGGCGCCGACGGTGAAGACTTCGCCCGAGGTCTCGCAGGTCTCGTGGCACATGTAGGCGACGAGAGGGCTGATCTGCTCGGGGGTGAACTTCGCCTCGAACTCGGCCGGAAGCAGGGACGAGGTCATCCGCGTCCAGGCGATGGGGGCGATGGCGTTGGCCTTGATGTTGGCCCGGGCGCCTTCGATGCCGAGGGTCTTGGTGAGGCCGACCAGGCCCATCTTCGCGGTCGAATAGTTGGCCTGGCCGAAGTTGCCGAACAGCCCCGCCGGGGACGAGGTGTTGACGATCCGGCCGTACCCCTGTTCCTTCATGTGGCCGAAGGCCATCCGCGACACCAGGAAAGAGCCGCGCACATGGACGGCGAGCACCCCGTCGAACTCCTCGACGCTCATCTTGCCGAACGACTTGTCGCGCAGGATGCCGGCATTGTTGACCAGGATGTCGATCCGCCCGTAGGTGTCGAGCGCGGCCTGGACGATGGCCTGCGCGCCCTCGGGGGTGGCGACGTTGTCGGCGTTGGCGATGGCGGCCCCGCCGTTCTTCTCGATGAGCGCGGCGACGTCGGCGGCCGGACCGGTCGACGCACCCGTGCCGTCGAGCGCCCCGCCGAGGTCGTTGACGACGACCTGGGCGCCGCGTTCGGCGAGCAGCAGGGCATGTGAGCGTCCTAGCCCGTGTCCCGCGCCGGTGACGATCGCGACCTTGCCGTCGAACCTGAGCTCCGCCATCGCAGCCTCCCAGAAGAGAACAACATTCTGGTCGATAACACTATCAGCGGCGTCCATCCTCAACGGATAGTGATCGGGCGGATAAATTCCTGCTACACTCATGGGCCCCGGTAGGGGATTTCGCCCACACGGAGGCCATGCACATGACGTTCACCCCGCCGCTGCGGGTTGTCCAATGGGCCACCGGCGCAGTCGGAGGGTATGCGTTGCGCGGCATCCTCTCCCGTCCCGAGTTCGAGCTCGCCGGGGTCCTGGTCTACGACCCCGACAAGGTCGGCCTTGACGCGGGCACGCTGGTCGGCCTGCCGCCCACAGAGGTCGTCTGCACCGACGACGTCGATGAGATCATCGCCACGCCCGCCGACTGCGTGCTGCACATGCCGCTGCCCGCCTCCTACTACGGCGGCGACAATTCGACCGACGTCGAGACCATCTGCGCCCTGCTCGCCTCGGGCAAGAACGTGATCACCACGACCGGCTTCGTCTACCCCTGGATGTACGGCCTCGCCGTGGTCGACCGGCTCCAGGACGCCTGCGCGACGGGCGGCACCTCCCTGCACGGCACGGGCATCAACCCCGGATTCATCAGCGACATCCTCCCGCTCGCCCTGTCGGGCCTTTCGTCCCGGCTCGACCACATCTTCGTGCGCGAGTCCTCCGACTATCGGGGCCATCCGTCGCGTCAGATCGTGGCCGACCTGATCGGATTCACGCGTACGCCGAAGGACTACGCGACCGCGATCCGGCCCTTCCGGGCCTTCCAGCGGTCGCTGTTCGCCGAGAGCGTCCAGCTGGTCTCCTCCGCCCTCGGCGTGGCGCTCGACGAGATCGAGGAGAGCGACGAATTCGAGCTGGCGACGGAGGAGTTCGAGATCGCGGCGGGCGTCGTGCGGCCGGGCACGGTGTGCGCGTCGCGATGGACGTTCGCCGGGCTCGTGCGCGGGCGGCCGTTCATGACGGTCGAATGCATCTACAAGGCCGATTCGAGCAAGGTCGACCGCTGGGCCGCCCCCGGGTTCGCCATCCACCTGGAGGGCCAGCCGTCGATCTCGGTCGCCATCGACGAGATGTCGCACGGCCTCGCCGGCGCCGCGGCCCACGCCGTCAACTCGATCGCCGCTGTCGTGTCGGCCCCGCCCGGCATCCGTACGGCTCTCGACCTGCCGCTGGCCACCGGGCGGGGCACCGTGAAGCTCGCCTGAAGAAGGCTTGAGTCTTAGACGTGGGGGACGAAGCGCCCGAAGCGTCCCTGGTGATAAAGAAGCGGTCGGCCCGTGCGCACGTCGGCGGCGACCACGAGCCCCACGACGAGGATGTGGTCGCCCACCTCGGCCGTGTGCCGCAGGCGGCACAGCAGGTGCGCGGCCACCTCGTCGAGGACGGGCACGCCTTCGGGCCCGGCCGTCCACCCGGTCTCCGCGAACCGGTCGATCCCCTTGCGCGCGAATCGCGCGGCGACCTCCTTCTGGTGGCTGGCCAGCACGTTCACCCCGAAGGTCGGGGCCTCGCGCAGCGCCGGCCAGGTGGTCGACGACTGCGCCACATAAAACGACACGAGCGGCGGCTGGAGGCTGACCGACGAGAACGAGGTCGCGGTCAGCCCCACCGGCGTGCCGCCGGGCGCCGCGGTGACCACCACGACGCCCGCAGCGTGCGTGGCCAGCGCCCGGCGGAACTCATCGACCCCGACCGTCATGTCAGAACATCCTGCGGGATCACGCGATCCAGCCATCGCCCCAGCACCTCGTCCAGGTCGGGCAGCTGAGACTCCAGCAGCGCCAGGCCCGGCGTCGGCACGGTCGCGCCCAGTTCGACCAGCAGCGGCCGCAGGTGCACCTCCACTGCCAGCGCGTGCTTGGGATCGCCCATGACGAGCACCGGCAGCGCCGTCTTCCCGGCCAGCGCCTGGGGCGGCAGCCGGTCGAGGAACGCCTTCAGCAGTCCCGTGTAGGTCCCCTTGTACGTCGGACTGGCCACCACCAGCACCGACGCGTCCAGGACCAGATCCAGGGCCGCCTCGACGGCGGCCGAAGGACCGAACAGGTGCGGCGCGATCCCGGCCAGGTCGACCACGTCGCCGCGCGGCCCGCCGGTCCGCTCGGCCACCAGCTCGGCGGCGCGTACGGCCACGCCCAGCGTCCGCGACCCGGACCGCGGATTTCCCACCACCGTCAGAACGCTCATGCGGGCACTCTTTCCAGGCCGTAGTTCTCGCGCAACGTCCGGCCTTCGTACTCGTGCCGGAACAGGCCGCGCTCCTGAAGCACGGGCACGACGTGGTCCACGAAGTCCTCCAATCCAGCCGGAAGGGTCGGCGGCATGATGTTGAATCCGTCGGCCGCTCCCTGCGTGAACCACTCCTCGATCTGGTCGGCCACCTGCTCGGGCGTGCCCGCGACCACGCGGTGGCCGCGTCCGCCGGCCAGGCGCTTGGTCAGGTCGCGGACGGTGAGCCGCTCGCGGCGGGCCAGATCGACGATCAGCTGGACCCGGCTCTGGTGGCCCTCCGTCTCAAGCGCCACGTCGGGCAGCGGGCGATCGAGGTCGTCCTCGGTCAGCGGCAGGCCGATGATCCCCGACAGCTGGGCCAGGCCGTACGCGGGGATGAGCAGATCTTCGAGCTCCTTCTCCAGCCGCAACGCCTCGCGCTCGGTGGCGCCGATGATCGGCGAGATGCCCGGCAGGATGAGCGGGTCCCGGCCATGCGCGGCGGCCCGCGCCTTGAGGTCGGCGTAGAAGGCCTTGCCGTCGGCGAGCGTCTGCTGGGCCGTGAACACGGCCTCGGCGTAGCGCGCCGCGAAGTCCTTGCCGTCCTCCGAGGACCCGGCCTGGACCAGCAGCGGGCGGCCCTGCGGCGAGCGCTGCGTGTTCAGCGGGCCCTTGACCTTGAAGTGGGCGCCATCATGATCAAGCGGGTGAATCTTGTCGGGATCCGCATAAATCCCGTTCCGTCGGTCGCTGAGGACGGCGTCGTCGTCCCAGCTGTGCCAAAGCTTGAGCGCCACGTCCACGAACTCGGCGGCCCGCGCGTACCGCTCCTGATGGGCCGGCCGCTCGATGCCGAAGTTGCCGGCCTCGGCCTCGCTCGCCGAGGTCACGATGTTCCAGCCGGCCCTCCCCCGGCTGATGTGGTCCAGCGACGCGAACGCCCGCGCCAGATGGAACGGCTCGTTGTACGTCGTCGAGGCGGTGGCGATCAACCCGACGTGGTCGGTGGCCGCGGCCAGCGCCGACAGCAGGGTCAGCGGTTCGAGCCCGCCGAGGGCGTTGTGCCGTACGTTCCCCCACAAGGCCAGGCCATCGGCGAGAAAGACGGAGTCGAGCCGGCCGCGCTCGGCGATCCTGGCCAGATTCTGATAATGCCGGACATCGGTGACCTTCTCGGGATTCGTCCGGGGATGCCGCCAAGCGGCCTCATGATGGCCCACCCCCATCAAGAAGGCGTTCAGCCGCAGCTTTCGTGTCATGTCATTCTCCAGGTCGAAAAGCGCCGTTCGAGCTGTACGAGAAGGGCGTTGAACAGCAGTCCCAGCACGGAGATCGTGATGATCCCGGCGTACATGTCGGTGATCCGGAAACTGGACTGGGCCTCGTTGATCAGGTGGCCGAGCCCTGCCTTGGCCCCCACCATCTCGGCGAACAGCAGGACGAGGATGGCGTACGCGCCCGCCAGCCTGATCCCCGTGAAGATGGCCGGCACGGCCGCCGGGAGCAGCACCTTCTGGAACAGCCGGATCGGCGACAATCCCATCGACCGGGCCGACTTGATCAGCAGCGGGTCGACCGTCTTCACCCCGCTCACCGTGTTCAGCAGGATGGGCCACGCGCACGCGTACATCACGAAGGCGATCTTCGAGCTCTCCCCGATGCCGAGGATCAGGATGAAGACCGGCAGCAGCGCCACGGCCGAGGTGTTGCGGAACAGTTCGAGCACCGGGGTCAGGAATTCGGCGACCGGACGATACCAGCCGATGAGCAGCCCGAGTGGGATCGCCACCACGATCGCGAGCCCGAAGCCGGCCAGCGACCGCACCAGGCTGGCCTGCAGGTTTTCGGCCAGCATGCCGTCGCCGGCCAGGTTCCACAGGGCCGCGAGGTCCTCCGAGACCGGCGGCAGGAACACCCGGTCGACCAGCCCGAGCCGGGGCAGCGCCTCCCATATCGCCAGCAGCGCCACGATGGCCACCGAGCGCCGCAGCACGCGCTCAGGCCGCCGCAGCACGCGCTCAGGCCGCCGCGACGCCCGATCAGGCCGTCTCGACACGAGGTCACGCAACGGGGACCGCCTCCTCCTGCCGCGCCGCCGCGACCTCCTCGCGCAGCAGGTTCCAGATGTGGTGCCGGTAGGCCCCGAACTCCGGATCCGCGCGCAGATCCTCCGAGCGGCTGTCGAGCGCCACGTCCACGACCGCCTTGATCCGCCCGGGCCGCGAGGTCATCACCGCGACCCGCTGACCCAGCACGACGGCCTCGTCGATGCCGTGCGTGATGAAGACGATCGTCTTGCCGGTCTTCTCCCAGATCCGCAGCAGCTCCTCCTGCAGCGTCTCCCGGGTCTGCGCGTCCAGGGCGGCGAACGGCTCGTCCATCAGCAGCACGTCCGGGTCGAAGGCCAGGCTCCGCGCGATCGCCACCCGCTGCCGCATCCCGCCGGACAGCTCGTGCGGGTAGCGGTCGCCGAACCCGTCCAGCCCCACCAGCGCGAGAAAGTGCCGCGCCCGCTCCAGCCGCTCTCTTTTCGGTACGGCTTTCGCCTCCAGCCCGAAGGCGATGTTGGCCAGCGCCGTACGCCACGGGAACAGGGCGTACTGCTGGAACACTATCCCCCGGTCGAGCCCCGGCCCGCTGATCGGCGTCCCTCCGACGAGGATCGCGCCCGAGGTCGGCGAGGTCAGCCCGGCGATCAGGTCGAGCAGCGTGGACTTGCCGCAGCCGCTCGGCCCGACCAGGGTGAGGAACTCGCCCGCGGCCACGTCGAGCGTGACGTCCTCGACCGCGACGAACGGCCGGCCCACACCTCTGACCTCGAAGGCCTTGCGGACGTTCCGGATCTCGATGGCGGTCACGAGACGGCCCCTTCGGCGTACGGATTGAACCGGTTGGTGTAGAGGTCCTTGACCGCGACCTGGCCGGGCTTGATCTCGCCTTCGGTGGTCAGCCAGTCGATCCAGCGCTGGAAGTCCTGGTCGGCGATGGCGCCCCCCTTGGCGTCCACGCCGTAGCTCTTCCAGTAGCCGACCGTAGAGGCGTTCTCCTGGCGGTGCCGCTTGGCGATGATCTCCTTGAACTTCGCGATGACTTCCTCCTTCGAGTGGGTGTGCGTCCATTCGATGGCCTTGGCCACGCCCGCGACGAACGTCTTCGCGGTGTTCGGATTGCGGGCGATGAAGTCGTCGCGGAGCACGTACGAGCCGCCGCTGAACGACCCGAACAGGTCGGTGTCGGCGAACAACTGCCGCACCCCGCCGTGCGCGTTGGCCGCGTCCTCGAGGACCCCGCCGAGGGCGCCCACGTCGACCTGGTTCTGCCGCATGGCCTGCTCGGTGTTGACCGGCGGCACCACGATCAGCTCCACCTGGTCGATCTCGGCGGGCGTGAGGCCGCCGCGCTTGAGGTACTCCTTGGTCACCGCTTCGGCGTGCGCGCCGAGCGTGTTGACGCCGATCTTCTTGCCGATCAGGTCGCGCGGGCCTTTGATCGGGCTGCCGGACAGGACGTAGAAGTGGCTGCCCACCACGTCGTTCGAGCCGTAGTAGCTGACGACGGCCGTGATGGGCGCGCCGCTGGCGCGGAGCTTGACGATCGCGCCGTTGAAGGCGCCGCCGAAGTCGGTCTGGCCGGTCGCGGCCGACTGGATGTCCTGCGGGCCGCTGATGGTGTCGCCCACCCACCTCAGCCGTACGCGACCGAGGTAGCCGAGGCCTTCCGCCAGTTCAGCCGGGGTGACCGCGCCCGCGTTCCCCTGATACCGGAGCTCGGTGACCTCGCCCCCGCCCTCGGACGCCGCGCGGCCCGAACACCCGGCGCCGGCGGTGACGGTGACGACGAGGGCGAGAACGACGGAGAAACGGTTCATGACCCCAGACGCTAGGCACGCCCGAGGATAAAGTCAATATTTCCTACCTGTTTTACATAAAATGCCAGATCTCCGGGACGCCCGGCTCGCGCCTGAGCCGGCCGCGGGCCTCCAGCCAGTGCAGATGGGCGAGCGTCTCGTTGTTGGCGGCCCGCCGCATGAACGGCGGAATCGTCTCCCACGGCCGCGACCACGTCAGCCGGGTCGCGATCTGCCAGCAGGTGAGCCCGTCGGCGACCGCCTCGATCTCCTTCAGCCGCGCCTCGTGGTGCGCGATCACGTAGTCCACCCGGTCGGCCAGCTCGAGGAAGCGATACTCGTGGGCCGGCAGCACCTCGTCGACGTCCAGCTTGCCGACCGCGCGGAGCCCGTCGAGGTAGTCGGCGAGCGGGTTCGGCGCCGACTGCGGGTGCACCGCCACGATCGGCGTGATCTTGGCGAGCACGTGGTCCCCGGAGAACAGCACCCGCCGATCCGGCTCCACGAAACACAGATGCCCGGGTGAATGGCCAGGCGTCCAGATGGCCCGCAGATCCCAGCCGGGGAGGTCGAGCCTCTCTCCGTCCTCGATCAGGCGGTCGGGCTTGGCCATGGTCACCATGTGCCGGATCATCATGGACGCCGCGGCCAGCTCCTCCGCGGCCCCCGCCGGCACCCCGCACCGCTCCAGCAGCGCCTTCTCCTTGGCCACCAGGGCGTCGATGGCCTCGTCGTCGTAGCGGCCGTGCAGCAGCGCGGCGTCGGCCGGATGCAGCCCGATCCAGGCCCCGGACATCTCGCGGATGCGGCCGGCCAGGCCGTAGTGGTCGATGTGGATGTGCGTGATGAGCGCGCCCTTGACGTCCGTGATGGCGTAACCCGCGACCGCCAGCCCCGCCACCAGCGCGTTGTACGCCTCGTCGGTGTTCCACCCGGCGTCGATGATCGCCACCCCGTCCGGCAGCTCGAGCGCGTACACCAAGACGTATCGCAGCGGGTTGACCGGGATCGGCACAGGGATCGACCAGAGCCCCGGCCTGACCAGTTCGACATCGGGAATCGTCCCGCCCACCCACGCCGCCCGCTGGTCTTCACTCGCCGCTGTCACCCGCATGCCCCCGATTCTGCCCCCTGCCCGAATCTTGTTCTACTCGGGGTCCCGTGGTCGGCTCCGGCAGGCGCGGGAAGGCGCAGGTAGAGGAGGGCGGAGGCGAGGACGAGGACGGCGGCGAGGGTCCAGGTGCCGGACAGGCCGAGGAGGGCGGTCAGCGGGCCGAGGGCCAGGGCGGACGCCATGCCGCCGAATCGCAGCAGCAGGGATTCGACCGACATGACGGTGGCGCGGTGGGCGGAGCCGACGCGAAGGTGCATGAGCTCGGTGTGGATCAGCTCGCTGACGGCCAGGCCCGTGAAGATCAGCACGTACGCCAGGGCGGCGCAGACGATCGCGGCCGTCCCCGTGAGGGCCGCCGTGGCCGCCAGGGCCGCGACGGCGGCCGAGGTGACGACGGTGCCGGCGATGGCGGTGGCGACGGAGGAGCGCAGCCGGCGGGCGATGAGCGGCGCGAGCGCGGAGCCGGCCGCGTTGGCGCCGAAGCCGAGGGCCGCCACCAGGGAGTAGGCGCCCGCGGAGCCGAGGCGGAGCGGGGTGAGCATCTCGATGAGGTTGAGCATCACGCCGGTGGCCACCGCGATGAGCAGCAGGCGGCCCAGCCCCCGGTCGCGCAGGCCCAGGCGGGCGCCGGCGAGGACGGTCGACGGCACTCCGGCCAGGACCGCGCGGGCCGGGACGCGCGGCCGGCGCGGCGAGGGCATGGCGAACAGGACGGTGCCGAGCAGGACCGCGGCCGCGCCGGCGCCGAGTTGGGCGGGGAGCGTGAGCGAGCCGGTGACCTGCGGGATCGCGCCGCCAAGCAGGGTGCCGACGGCCAGGGCGGCCGCGCCGGCGAACCCGCCGCGGGCCAATCCGGGCTTGAGATCGGCGCCGGGGCCTTCGGCCTCGTGCAGCATGTCGACATACCAGGCCTGGGCGGGGCCGCTGGAGAGGGCCCGGGCCACACCCTTGAGCGCCGCAGCCGCCAGGAACGCCCCCAGCGTGGTGGCCACCGACATCAGGGCCATACCGGCGGCGGTGAACGCGGCCGAGGCCGCGAGGACCGTGCGCCGCCCGATCACGTCGGCCAGGCCGCCCGTGGGCAGTTCGAGCGCGACCACGGTGACCGAGAAGACGGCCGTCGTGACCCCGATCTCGGCGACGCTGAGGCCGCGGTGGGCCATCAGCAGGACCTGCGGCGCGATCATCAGACCGATCGGAAGCCACGACAGGAATTCGACGAGGGCGTACCTCCGGCGGATGTTCATGCCGGACATCGCGGTGAGGCTGTTGTTCATGTCGGCCGCCGGACTGGGAAGGCGGCCATGGAGACCGCGACGACCTCGGCGCCGGGGGCGTCGGCGTCGTGTTCGGCCATTTCGCGGACGAGTTCGGCGAAGCGGTCGTGGAGCTCCGCGAGCGTCGAGGGGCGCAGCCGTACGCTGTCGTCGCTCATGCCGGCCGCGTCGAGCCATTCCACCGGCCACTCCGCGGACTCGAAGTCGCGCCAGTGGCCGACCAGCACGTCGATCTGCCGCTGGCGCATGAACAGCGTCGCCTCGCGGCCCTCTGGCGTGGCGGCGAGCTCGGAGTTGCTCCACGAGGTGTAGCGGTGGACCGAGCGCCAGCGGCGCTCGCGCCGGTCGCGCGGCTCGGGGACCTCCTCGACGAAGCCGAACCGGGCCAGCTGACGCAGGTGGTAGCTGGTCGATCCGGAGCTCTCCCCGAATCTGGCCGCGAGCTCGGTCGCGGTGGCCGGGCCGTCGGTGCGCAGCGCGCCGAGCAGCCGCACCCGGACGGGGTGGGCGACCGCTTTCAAGACCGCTGGATCCGAGATCCGATAGACATCAGCCATACTCCAAAGATAACTTTGCAAACTTTCATTTGCAAAGCTTCCTTGGCAATCTGAAAATTTCATCGGACATTTCAGGCAGACGGCTGGTCAGGGGATTGTCGCGACCCCGCATCGTTGACGGCTTTCGAAACCTGCGAGAAACATCGAGACCTAGCCCTGCTTGGGAGCGCTCCCACCCCTGCCTCGCACCCAGCTCCACTGCCCCGTGCAAAGGACTCCCGTGAGACGACGACCATTCAGCATTCTCGCCGCCACCGCACTGGTGATGGCCTGCCTGGCCCCCACAGCGGCCGGCGCGGAAGGGCCGGAACAGATCGGCAACGGCACCTTCGACACCACCGACGCCCCCTGGTGGCACACCGGCAACCTGACCGTCACCATCGACAACGGGCAGCTGTGCGCCGACGTCCCCGGCGGCACGGTCAACCCGTGGGACGCGATCATCGGGTACGACAACGTGCCGCTGCTCAACGGCGAGACGTACGCCTACAGCTTCTTCGCCACGGCCACGCCGGGACGGGTGATCACGGCGCTGGTCCAGCTGCCGATCGACCCCTTCACCCAGTATCTGTCGGCCCACCCCGACCTCAGCGTCTCGGGCAACACCTACAACTACACCTTTACCTCCCCGGTCGACCTGCCCACCGGCCAGGTGGCCTTCCAGATCGGCGGCAGCGCCACGCCGTGGCGGTTCTGCGTCGACAACGTCTCGCTCAAGGGCGGCGCCGAGCCCGTCGTCTACAAGCCGGACACCGGGCCGCGCGTGCGCGTCAACCAGGTCGCGTACCTGCCGAAGGGCCCGAAGGGCGCGACCCTGGTCACCGACGCGACCAGCCCGCTCCCCTGGCAGCTCAAGCGCGCCAACGGCACGGTCGCCAAGTCCGGCACGACCACCCCGCGTGGCGTGAACGCGACCTCCGGGCAGAACGTCCACTCCATCGACTTCAGCTCGTTCACCACGGCCGGGCAGGGTTACACGCTGGTCGCCGACGGTGAGACCAGCCGGCCGTTCGACATCGACGCCGCCGCCTACCAGACGCTCGCCGCGGACGCGCTGAAGTTCTTCTACACGCAGCGCAGCGGCATCGCGATCTCCGACGCGCTGCGCCCCGGCTACGCCCGCCCGGCCGGCCACATCGGCGTCGCCCCCAACCAGGGCGACACCAGCGTCCCCTGCCAGGCCGGCGTCTGCGACTACCGGCTCGACGTGTCAGGCGGCTGGTACGACGCCGGCGACCACGGCAAGTACGTGGTGAACGGCGGCATCTCGGTGGCCCAGGTCATGGGCACGTTCGAGCGCACGAAGAACGCGGTCACCTCGGCCGCCACGCCCAACCTCGTCATCCCGGAGAGCGGCAACGCCGTGCCGGACATCCTCGACGAGGCCCGCTTTGAGCAGGAGTTCCTGCTCAAGATGCAGCGCCCGGACGGCATGGTCCACCACAAGATCCACGACCAGAACTGGACCGGCCTGCCGCTGCTGCCCAACATCGACCCGCAGCCGCGTGAGCTGCACCCGGTCTCGACGGCCGCGACGCTGAACCTCGCCGCCGCCGCCGCTCAGGCGGCCCGCGTGTACGCCCCGTACGACGCGGCCTTCGCGGCCAAGAACCTGGCCGCCGCGCGCAAGGCGTGGGCCGCGGCCAAGGCCAACCCCGCCATCTACGCCTCGGTGACCGACGGCAACGGCGGCGGCACGTACGACGACACCAACGTGACCGACGAGTTCTACTGGGCGGCGGCCGAGTTGTACATCACCACCGGCGAGAAGGAGTTCAAGGACTTCGTGACCTCCTCGCCGCTGAACACGGCCGACATCTTCACCGACCACGGGTTCAGCTGGCAGTCCGTGGCCCCGCTCGGCCGGATCGACCTCGCGACCGTGCCCAACAACCTGCCCGGGCGGGCCGCCGTCCGCCAGTCGGTGGTCGCGGGCGCCGACAAGTACCTGGCCATCGCCAACGGCAACGCCTACGGCTCGCCGTACGACCCGGACTCCTATGACTGGGGCTCCGACAGCCAGGTGGCCAACAACATCAACGTGATCGGCGCGGCGTACGACGTCTCGGGCGACCTGAAGTATCGCAACGCGGCCCTCCAGGGGGTCGACTACCTGCTCGGCCGGAACGCGCTCAACATGTCGTACATCACCGGCTACGGCGAGGCGAACGCGCACAACGAGCACAGCCGCTGGTACGCGCACTCGCTCGACGCCGCCCTGCCCAACCCGCCGCACGGCACCTTGTCCGGCGGCCCGAACTCCGGCATCCAGGACCCGGTGGCGCAGGCCAACCTGATGGGCTGCAAGCCCCAGTTCTGCTACATCGACGACGTCGGCTCCTACGCCACCAACGAGGAGGCCATCAACTGGAACTCGGCGCTGTCGTGGACCACGGGCTTCATCGCCGGCCAGGGTGACGGCACGGCGCCGAAGCCGGGCAACTGCAAGGTCACGTACGCGGTCCCGGTCTCGGTCCCGCAGGGCTTCGCCGGTGTCGCCACGATCAAGAACACCGGGTCGAAGGCCATCGACGGCTGGGCGCTGACCTGGTCGTTCCTCGGCGGCCAGAAGGTCACGCAGATCTCCAACGCGGCGCTGTCCCAGTCGGGCGCGACCGTGACCGCCAAGAACATGTCATTCAACAAGCGGATCAACCCCGGCAAGTCGGTGACGATCGCCTTCATCGGCAAGAACGCCCCCGGGGCCAACCCCGTGCCCGACCTGTTCACCCTGAACGGCCTGGCCTGTGCGTAGGTCCTAAGCTGAGGGTGTGATCGAAGAGATATACGTGAGTCCGGCCGTGACGACGTTGCGGCCGGACTTCGCGGTTCTGGTCATCGAGGCGCGCGGGCTGCGCAACGGGCCGTCGGACGACCGCTCACGCGAGTGGCTGGCCGACGCCGCGATCAAGGCCGTGGCGGTCGACGATCCCAAGGTCGACGCCTGGCGGCAGGCCTACCGCGAGTTCGGCGCCAAGCCGCAGCGGACCCGGCCGTCGGTCGACGCGCTGGTCCGCCGTATGCCGCTGCCCGAGATCAATCTCGTCGTCGACGCCTACAACGCCGTCTCCGTACGGCACGGCCTGCCGATCGGCGGCGAGGATCTGACCCGATATCAGGGCACGGCCCGGCTGGTCCGCGCGGACGGCGACGAGGCCTCCGAAGAGGCGCTCGGCACGCCGGAGCCGGGCGAGGTGGTGTGGCGTGACGATCTCGGTGTGACCTGCCGCCGATGGAACTGGCGTCAGGTCGTCCGGACCCGCATCACTGAGGAGACGACAGATGCCCTGTTCCTCCTCGAACGCCTGGAACCGCTGGAAATGACGGAGCTCACGGCGGCCGGTGACGATCTCATCGAACTACTCGCGAGCACCAGCCCAGATCTGACAGCTCACCGACGGGTCATAGTCACCTGACCCCCCGGTAGGACTAGGTGACGTGACCAGTTCCTACTGACCTGGAAGGATCAGGCATGGACCCACTCGCTGGCGGGCACACCCTACTGTTTCTGGCGAGTAGCCTTGGACAGGTTCTCTATCAACGCCGATCTGCGGAAGAGGGCGATTTCCGCCGTGTCGTCTGAGTCGTCGCGGTCAAACCCGCTGGCAGCCTTTGGTCAAAACGAATGGCTTGTCGACGAGTTGTACCAGAAGTACCTTCAAGATCCGGAGTCTGTGGACAAGGCCTGGTGGCACTTCTTCGCCGACTACGCCGGAGGGAGCAAGACGCCGAGCGGCGCCGTTGCCAATGGCACCGCGCCTCCACCGACTCAGGACAAGCCGAAAGAGCAGGCGCCCGCGCCGGCTCGTGAAGCCACTCCGACGCCCAAGGCCGAGCAGCCCGCCAAGCCACGTGCCGCCACACCTCCCGGCGCGATCGAGGAGAAGCTCCGCGGCGCGGCCGCGCGCACGGCGCTCAACATGGAGGCCTCGCTGGCGGTCCCGACCGCGACCAGCGTGCGCGCGGTCCCGGCAAAGCTGCTCATCGACAACCGCATCGTGATCAACAACCACCTCTCCCGTGGGCGGGGCGGCAAGATCTCCTTCACGCATCTGATCGGCTACGCCATCGTCCGCGCGCTCGCGGCCATGCCGGAGATGAACTACTCGTTCTCCGAGGTCGAGGGCAAGCCCATCCTGGTCAAGCCCGAGCACGTGGGCCTCGGCCTGGCGATCGACGTGCAGAAGAGCGACGGCAGCCGCCAGCTCCTGGTGCCCTCGATCAAGGCCGCCGAGACGCTCGACTTCCGCCAGTTCTGGGTGGCGTACGAGGACATCGTGCGCAAGGCGCGCAGCGGCAAGCTCGGCGTGGACGACTTCGCCGGCACGACGATCTCGCTGACCAACCCCGGCACGATCGGCACCGTCCACTCGGTCCCCCGCCTCATGTCCGGCCAGGGCACGATCATCGGCGTGGGCGCGCTGGAATACCCGGCCGAATACCAGGGCGCCTCGGAGGAGACGCTCTCCCGGCTGGCCATCAGCAAGGTGATGACGATCACCTCGACGTACGACCACCGGATCATCCAGGGCGCCCAGTCGGGCGACTTCCTGCGCCTGATCCACGAGCTGCTGCTCGGCGGCGACGGCTTCTACGACGACATCTTCGAGTCGTTGCGGATCCCCTACGAGCCGGTCCGCTGGGTCCGGGACATCTCCGCCACGCACGACGACGACGTGGCCAAGTCCGCGCGCGTGCTCGAGCTGATCCACGCCTACCGGGTCCGCGGCCACCTGATGGCCGACACCGACCCCCTGGAGTACCGCCAGCGCCGCCACCCCGACCTCGACATCAAGTCGCACGGGCTCACCCTGTGGGATCTTGAGCGCGAGTTCGCCACCGGCGGCTTCGGCGGCCGCGCGCTGATGAAGGTGCGCGACATCCTCGGCGTGCTGCGCGACTCCTACTGCCGCACGGTCGGCATCGAGTACATGCACATCCAGAACCCCGAGGAGCGGGCCTGGATCCAGGCGCGGGTGGAGAAGGGCCACAAGAAGCCCGACCGCGACGAGCAGCTCTACATCCTGCGCCGGCTCAACACGGCCGAGGCGTTCGAGACGTTCCTGCAGACCAAGTACGTGGGGCAGAAGCGGTTCTCGCTCGAGGGCGGCGAATCGCTGATCCCGCTGCTCGACTCGGTGATCTGCATGGCCGCCGGCGAGGGCCTCGACGAGGTCGTCATCGGCATGGCCCACCGCGGCCGGCTCAACGTGCTCGCCAACATCGTCGGCAAGTCGTACGCCCAGGTCTTCGGCGAGTTCGAGGGCAACCTCGACCCGCGGTCGGCGCACGGCTCCGGCGACGTGAAGTATCACCTCGGCGCGGCCGGCGACTTCGTGTCACCGGACGGCTGCCGGATCACCGCGTCCGTGGTCGCCAACCCGTCGCACCTCGAGGCCGTCGACCCGGTCCTCGAAGGCGTCGTACGGGCCAAGCAAGACCTGCTGGAGCGCGGCGAGGAAGGGTTCACCGTCCTGCCGATCCTGGTGCACGGCGACGCCGCCTTCGCCGGCCAGGGCGTGGTGGCCGAGACCCTGCACCTGTCGCAGCTTCGCGGCTACCGCACCGGCGGCACCGTCCACGTCGTGGTCAACAACCAGGTCGGCTTCACCACCTCCCCGGCGTCGTCGCGGTCCAGCGTGTACGCCACGGACGTGGCCCGCATGATCCAGGCGCCGATCTTCCACGTGAACGGCGACGACCCCGAGGCCGTGGTCCGGGTCGGCAAGCTCGCGTACGAATACCGGCAGGCGTTCCGCAAGGACGTGGTCATCGACCTGGTCTGCTACCGGCGGCGCGGCCACAACGAGGCCGACAACCCGAGCTTCACCCAGCCGCTGATGTACGACCTGATCGACGCCAAGCGGTCCACCCGCAAGCTCTACACCGAGGCCCTGATCGGCCGCGGCGACATCTCGGTCGAAGAGGCCGAGCAGGCGCTGCGCGACTACCAGGAGCAGCTGGAGCGGGCCTTCACCGAGACCCGCGAGGCGGCCAAGAAGCCGCTTGAGCCGGGCGCCGTGGTCAAGCCCGCGACCGACGACCTCATTCCGTGGTCGCACGAGGACGTGCCGACCGCGATCTCCGACGAGACCGTCAAGCGGGTCATCGACACCCAGCTCAACATGCCCGAGGGCTTCACGGTCCACCCGCGTCTCGCGCCCATGCTGCAGCGGCGCGGCACGATGGTGACCGAGGACGCCATCGACTGGGCCACCGGCGAGCTGCTGGCCTTCGGGTCGCTGCTGATCGACGGCCACCCGGTGCGGCTGGTCGGGCAGGACTCGCGCCGCGGCACGTTCGGCCAGCGCCACGCCGTGCTGGTCGACCGCGTGACCGGCGAGGATTACACCCCGCTGCGCGCCTTCAACGAGGGCACCACGAAGTTCTACGTCTACGACTCGCTGCTCAGCGAGTTCGCCGCGATGGGCTTCGAATACGGCTACAGCGTGGTGCGGCCGGAGGCGCTGGTGCTCTGGGAGGCGCAGTTCGGCGACTTCGCCAACGGCGCCCAGTCGATCATCGACGAGTTCATCTCGTCGGGCGAGCAGAAGTGGGGCCAGCGCTCCTCGCTCGTGCTGCTGCTGCCGCACGGCTACGAGGGCCAGGGGCCCGACCACTCCTCCGCCCGGATCGAGCGCTACCTGCAGATGTGCGCGCTCGACAACATGACCGTGGCCCAGCCGACGACGCCCGCGAACTATTTCCACCTGCTGCGCTGGCAGACGCTGTCCAACCGGCGCAAGCCGCTGGTGGTGTTCACGCCGAAGTCGCTGCTGCGGCACAAGGCGGCGGCTTCGGCCGCGGCCGATTTCACCGAGGGCCACTTCCAGCCGGTGATCGGTGACACGACGGCCGACCCGGCCACCGTGCGCACGGTCGCCATGTGCTCGGGCAAGGTCTACTACGACCTGCTCGCGGCGCGGGAGAAGTCGGGCCGCAAGGACGTCGCCATCGTCCGTGTGGAGCGGCTCTACCCGTTCCCTGAGGCCCAGATCAAGGCCGAACTGGCCCGTTACGCTCCGGACGCCGAGCTGGTCTGGGCGCAGGACGAGCCGGCCAACATGGGCCCGTGGCCGTTCCTGGCGCTCAAGCTGACCGAGCGCCCCGAAGTCCTCGACGGCCGCCGCCTCCGCCGGGTCTCCCGCTCCGCCAACTCATCCCCCGCCACCGGCTCCCACTCCACCCACGACTCCGAGCTGGAAACCATCCAACACGGAATCCTCACCTAACCCCCACCCCCGGGGGGCGTGATCTTGCAGGGATTCCCAACCCCCAGCCCAGCGCGTTCGTGATCATGCACTCGCGCCGAGTGCAAGATCACGAACCCGCTCACCAGCACAACGAGAAAATCTGCAAGATCACGCCGGGGTGGGGAGAGGGATGTATTTCACGGATCGTGGGATTGAGGAGTTGGTCGAGCGCAGGGGGGAGGAGGAGGTCTCGATCGGGTGGCTGGGGGCGCGGTTGCGGGAGTTCGTGGATCTCAATCCTGAGTTCGAGACTCCCGTGGAGCGGCTGGCGACCTGGCTGGCGCGGCTCGACGATGAAGATGAGTAAGCGAACAAGACGCGATACATCTTGACTTTTCCCCAACGCGACATATCGTGTTTCTCAAAGGAGGAGCATCATGCCGCGTTGGACTATCGACAGACCTGACCAGCTGAAGTTCGGCAAGGTGACCGCGTTGAGCGTGCGCATCGTGGCCGGCCGGCTCGCCGTGCTGGCGAGCGAGGGGCCGCCGACGCTCGAGGTGACCGAAATCGGCCCCACGCCGCTGATCGTGGATCATGACGAGGACGGCACGCTCACCGTCGCCTACCAAGACTTGACGTGGGACGGGATTCTCGGCTGGCTGCGCCCCGGGAGCCGTTCGACGACGCTCACGTTGACCGTGCCGAAGGATTGCCCGGTCCAGGCCGGGGTGATCTCGGCGGACGCGGTGGTGGCCGGATTCGAGAACCGGACGAACGTCCGCAGCGTCTCCGGCGAGATCGTGCTCGACGGCGTGAGCGGCGACATCCACGCCGACACCGTCTCAGGCTCGGTCGAGAGCCGCGGGCTGACCGGCGACCTTGCGTTCAAGAGCGTCTCCGGCGAGCTGACGGTGGCCGACGGCGTGCCCCACCGGCTCCGCGGCAACACCGTGTCCGGGCGGATCACCGCCGACCTCTCCCTCGCGCCGACCGCGCATGTCACGCTGAACAGCGTGTCGGGATCGATCGTGGTGCGGCTGCCGCACTCGGCCGACGCGGACGTCACGCTCCGCTCGACGGCCGGGTCGCTCGACTCGGCGTTCCCCGAGCTGACCAAGAACGGCTCCCCTGGATCGAAGACCGTGTCCGGCCGCCTCGGCGGCGGGATGGCGTCCGTCTCCGCCACTTCGGTGTCCGGGGATGTCACTGTGCTCAAGAAGGAAATCTGATGATGGCGGTATTCGGGCATGGGCGGCTCCGGCTCTACCTGCTGCGGCTGCTCGAAGAGAGTCCGCGCCACGGCTATGAGGTGATCCGGCTGCTACAGGATCGCTTCCTCGGCGTGTATTCACCCTCGCCCGGCACGATCTACCCGCGCCTGGCCAGGCTCGAGGAAGAGGGTCTGGTCACGCACGAGGTGGTGGAGGGCAAGAAGGTCTTCTCCCTGACCGACCGCGGCCGCGAGGAGCTGACGGCCCGGGTCGACGAGCTGGCCGAGCTGGAGCAGGAGATCACCGCGTCGGTGCAGGACATCGCGCGCGAGGTCAAGGAGGACGTCCGCCAGACGGTCCGCTCGCTGCGCCAGGAGCTCACCCAGATGGCCCGTACGGTCAACCGGGAGGCACGCCAGGAAGGCCGCGAAGCCCGTCAGGACGGCCGCGAGACCTGGCGCGAGCAGAAGGACGAGTGGCGCCGCCAGAAGCACCAGGCCAACGAGGAGTGGCGGGAGCAGAAGCAGGAGTGGCGCCGCCACAAGCAGCAGCTGCGTGAGGACGCCGAGCGCTGGAAGCGCGAGTGGCGCCGGATCTGGGAGGAGACCTGGTCGCTGACCGGCCTCCCCGGCGGGCCCGAGCGCACGTCGGTGGCCAACGCGGCCGAGCTCGGCCGCGTCTTGGCCGACTTCGTCTCCGAGATCCGCGACGACGTGACGCGGTCGCGCATCACCGAGGCGGCGATCGCCGACTGCCGGACCATCCTCGACGAGACCGCGGCCCAGATCCGCGACCGTCTCGGCCGCCCCTGATCCGCCGTGTACGGCCTGCGCAACCCCTTCCTGGCGGGAGGCTGGTCAGGCGGCCCGGGCGGCGCGCCTGGCCTGGTATGCGACGGGCAGGTAGCGCAGCCGCTCGGGCAGGCGCGGGACGAGGGCCGCGACCGCGCGCCCGAACCGCCGCAGCCGGCGCTCGTCCCGGTCGGTCCACTCCAGCTCCAGCCGATCGCGTACGGCCGGGGGCAGCGTGCCCACGGTCACGAACCAGTTCAGCCGGTTGGCGCCGAGCGCGTGGGTGCCCCACAGCCGCCGAAGCGGCGCGGGCAGCTGCGGCGGGGCGCCCGTGATCCGCGCCGTTTCGAGCACGTCGTGCGCAGTGGAGTGGTTCTCCAGTTTGTCCGCGACCATCTGGTCGAAGTAGCGCCAGTAGTCGTCGACGGTGGGCGGGATCATGCGGGCTGGGACTTGGAGGACACCACCGAGCTGGTGCATCTCGCCGTACATCCGGCTTTCCTCGGCGTCGCTGAGCGGCGTGCCGAAGTAGCGCGACATCGTGACGCCGCGCTCGAACGCCGATAGGAACACCCAGGCGTACGGCTCGGCGCTCAGGGCGTGATAGCGGCGGCCCTGGTCGTCGACGCCCTGGATGTCCTTGTGCAGCTCGCGAAGGCGCCGCCCCTCCTCGACGGCCTCGGCCCCCCCGTACACCCAGAGCTGGAGGGAGTTGAGCGAGCGGGTGAGGCGGCCCCACGGGTCGGACCTGTAGATGGACTGCTGCCCGACGGCCGCGCCGATCTGGGGGTGCATGACCTGCATGACCAGGGCGCCGCCGAGGACGAACAGCAGGCGGCAGTCGCCCATGCCATCCCACAGCATCGATCCCGGTCCCAAAGGCTCAGGCTCCATACTTCAGTTGTAGCACACTAAGTAAGTCGTTACTTATCCCGGGTGAAGACGATTTTTCCGAAAATGTCGCCTTCGTGCAGCGCGGCGAAGCCCTCCTCGGCCCGCGACAGCGGCAGGACGCGGTCGATCGCGGGACGGACGCCGGTCTGCTCAAGGAAGACGGCCAGCCGGGCCAGCTGATCGCGCGTGCCCATGGTCGAGCCGATGATCTGCTTCTGCAGGAAGAACACCTGGGCGAGCTGGGTGGGCGCGACCATCCCGCTGGTCGCGCCGCAGATCACGACCCGGCCGCCGGGCCGGAGCGCGCTGATCGAATGATCCCAGGTGGCCGCGCCGACGCTCTCCATCACCGCGTCCACGCGCTCGGGCAGCCGTGCTCCCGGCTCGAACGCGCGGTCGGCGCCCATCTCCAGGGCCTTGGCCCGCTTGGCCTCCGACCGGCTGGTGACCCATATCCGGTATCCGGCCGCGTGGCCGAGCCGTACCAGCGCGGTGGACACGCCGCCGCCGGCGCCCTGCACGAGCACGGTCGAGCCGGGCTCGAGACCGGCCTTGTCGAACAGCATGCGATAGGCGGTGAGCCAGGACGTCGGCAGGCAGGCCGCCTCTTCGAAGGTGAGCGCGGCGGGCTTGGGCACGAGGTTGCGCGCGGGGACCGCGACCTGGTCGGCGAACGTCCCGTCGTGCACTTCGGACAGCAGCGACCGACGCGGGTCGAGCGTCTCGTCGCCGTGTGTCGGCGTGCCGATGACCGAGTGGACGATCACCTCGTTGCCGTCCGCGTCGACTCCGGCGGCGTCGCAGCCGAGCACGATGGGCAGCCGATCCTGGCTGATCCCGACGCCTTTGAGCGTCCACAGGTCGTGGTGGTTGAGCGCGGCGGCCCGTACGTCGACCACGGCCCACCCGTCGGGCGCGACCGGATCGGGGCGCTCCCCGAGCGTCAGGCCCTTCAGCGGATTGTCGGCGTCGGTCTGCGTGGCAGTCACTGCGAACATGCCCCGCACATTACTTCGGGCCGCTTTCAGGACTGGACGCGGACCGTGTCCAGGACGTGGTGGACCAGGTCGGAGGGGCCGCCGACGGCGATGTAGACGTCCTTGCTCGCGCAACCGCCGGCGAAGTCCTCCGGCTGCTGCACCACGACGTCGGGAAGCGGCATGTCCTTGCGGCAGTCGACGGTGTGCACGAGGACCACGATCGGATCGCCGGCGCCGCCGAACCACAGCTGCGGCGAGAGCATGAGGCCGCCCATGACGGCACCGGGGCTGCCGAGCTGGATGGGCGGGTCGGCCGTCAGCACGAGGTAGCCGTCGGAAGTGACCTTGCCGTGCAGGGCGCGGGCCACGGCCAGCCGCTCCTCGAAGTTCATCTGAAGCTCGCCGTCGGGCATGGCGATCCGCCAGTGCTTGAACGCGAACAACAGCAGCGGATCCTGAAGGGTTCCGACCGCGCGCGGCAGGCCCGGCCAGAGCGAGACGTTGGGCGTGAGATCGCGGATCCTCGGGCCGCCGGTCGCCACCTCGGCCTCGCCGCCCGCGGGCGCGTAGAAGACGCGCAGCCGGGTGCCGATGGTCGCCAGCATGTACGGCCGGACGCCGAGGCGCGCCAACCCGACATCGGACGGATAGGTGACCGTGGCGGCGAAACCGTCGGGGAAGGTCACCTTGACGGATTTGACCGCGCCACCCGTCTCCTTGGGGAAGAGCTTGTTCTCCTGGGCGGGCGACAGCGTCGGCCTGGCCGCGAGCGCCGACGATGGAGACGCGGAGGCGGAAGGCGGCGTGGGCGGCAGCCCCCGCCCACGGCTGAGGATGATGCCCGCGAGGGGCACCACGACCAACCCGGACAGCACCGCCAGCGCGACCCAGCGGCGCCGCCGCGGCCCGTGGTCGATGACGTCGTATCCAGCCATCGCCGTTCCCGTTCCCTTCCGCGACAAGTTGACCGGAAGGCCGGGCCGAACGCAACGGTTGTCACGAGATCGCGACATTGAACGCGCCAGTGCGCTCATTTAACAAATGCCACTCCGATCCCACGCCACCTGCGAGAACGCATTAATAACCAGCAGTTATGAATAACAGATCGACGACGAAGGATTAGCCGCTGGTTATAACCGCGGATAACGACCCGATTTCGCGATTAACGTGCGATGCGTTTCACCCGGGCACTGGGGCGCACCAACATCTCGCCCCGCATGGGAAAGGAGTTCCATTGATCGCCCGAGCCAAGCACCTGTCCCTCCCGCTCGCCGGGGCCATGCTGGCCTTCGGCTTCGCGGCGGCATCGCAGAGCAGCGCGTCTGCGGCGCCTGGCGACGTCACCACTGTCGCAGCGTCCACCTCCCCCGCCGAAGCGGTCGCATTCTGGACCCCCACTCGGCTTCGTGGGGCCAAGGACTACACCGAGGAACTCGGCAACTCGGTCACGGGTTCCGGCAAGGCCGTTTCCACCGGTCCTGACGGCAAGGCCGGAATCGTTCCGCCGATCGGCGAGGAGGCCAAGACCTCGTCGAAGTCCAAGCAGGTCAACCTGCCGAACACGGTCGGACGGGTCTTCTTCACGCTCCCGCACAAGAACCCGCTCGACCCCAGGAACTGGAAGTACTGCTCCGGTAGCTCGCTGCAGAGCAAGTACCACAACGTCGTGGCGACCTCGGCGCACTGCATCTACGACCCGGTCACCAACCAGTTCTACGACAACTGGGTGTTCATCCCGTCGTACTGGGACGGCAACCAGGCGTGGGAGGGCAAGGCCCCGTACGGGATCTACCCGGCCAAGTGGTACCAGGCCCACGACGACTTCGTGGTGAAGGAGGACTACGACTACGACTACGCGTTCGTCAACGTCTCGTCCGGCTTCAAGATCAAGTGGGAGAAGGTCGGCAGCACCTGGAAGTTCGTCAAGACCCCCGTGGGACGTCTCGGCGACAACGTGGGCGGACAGGGCTTCACCTGGAACCGCAGCACCAAGGTGACGGTCTTCTCGTTCGGCTACCCGGCCGGCCCGCACCCGGACGGCGACCGTCCGTTCACCGGCCGGACCATGAAGTGGTGCTACGGCACCTCCGCGGCGATGCCGCCGGCTCCCAAGTACAACGTGCAGGAGCACATCGGCATCAAGTGCGGCATGACCGCCGGCGCGAGCGGCGGCCCGTGGCTGCTGAACTACAAGAGCAAGAGCCGCACCGGTTACCTCAACGGCGTCAACAGCATCGCCTGGGACACCGACAAGAACGACCGGTACGACCACATCTCCTCGCCGTACTTCAACAGCGAGACGTACGACGTGTACAAGGTGGCCGCCAACAGGTGGACCGCCTGACCCATGAGTGAGGGCCGTACGGAGATCGGCTTTTATGGTCTCCGTCCGGCCCTTTCGTTATAAAGCAGATACCAGTTAGATATCAAACAGAACGTCCGTCATGGCATGTGCTGCGCACGTGTTGCTGTACGTACGCTCGAACCAGACATATCTGCCCCTCCAGATGCCGTTGGCGGTGACCGTGACCGGATCGAACACCTTGGGGCAGGTCGTGTCCGGATCCGGGTCGAGGTTGCCGGGGTCCCCATTCGCCTGGTCGAGCACCGCACACGCTCTGACCCGCCTCGGGTGCGTGCCGCGCGGCGGATCGCAGGCGAGCTTGGAGAACCGCTCGAAGCTCGTCCCCGGGCCGCCGCCCGAGACGGTCAGCACGAGCGCGCTGCCGCGGGAGGCGTCGCGGGGAACGCGCGTGACAGGAACGTCGACATCGGGATCGGGTTCCCACTCAGGGGGTGGCGGCGTGGCCGTGGCGAGGGCGGCCGCGCCGGTGGTGGTCACCGGCTCGACGCCGGAGGTGGCTGTCGCGGTAGAGGCGGTCGGACCTGCGACGATGGTGGCGCAGGCGGCAAGTGTGTACAGACGTTTCATCGGATCCCCCCGATTGTCAGCTTTCCTCCCGAGGGCCCGACGATCAAGCGTCCACTCCGAGCTCGAGGGCAAATCTGACGTCGCCCACGCCGCATCGGTTCCACTGGTTTCATAACGAGCTTGCCAAGAAGGTGGGCGAGACCTCTAACGATCTGGAAAAATCACCCTCTACCATCGAATCGGAACCCGGAAGGCCCTCGTGACCAGGCGACTCGTGCTCACACTCGGCGGCATGGCCGCGCTGAGCGCTGTCGCCGCGCTCGGGGCCGGGACGCCGGCGACCGCCTCCGCCCCCACGTCCGCGACCGTCACGGCCACGACCGCCGCCAACGGCGTCTTCTCGACCCCGCTGGCCGGCAGCTCGTCCGACATGCAGAAAGTCGCGGCCTACTGGACGCCTGACAAGATCCGGCGGGCCAGCACGCTGGGCCCGACCGCCAAGCCGTCGTCGTCGCCCGGCACCTCGGCGGCCGAGGTCGCGCCGCCGAAGACGAAGGCCGCGCCGAAGACGAAGGTCAAGAAGGCGGCGCGCGGCCAGGCGGGCCCGCCCATGGTCGGCAAGGTGTTCTTCAAGCTCGGCGGGCGCGAATACTGGTGCTCCGGCTCCGTGGTGCACTCCAAGAACCACAACCTGGTCGCCACGGCCGGCCACTGCGCCTACTCGCTGACCTCCAACCGCGCCGTCGAAGACTGGATCTTCATCCCCTCGTACGTGGACGGCAGGTCCGATGCCGGCATCTACGTGGGCCAGACCCTCTACCTCCACGAAGACTTCCGCGCCGGCGACTTCGACCGCGACTACGCGTTCGTGACCGTCTATCCGGGCTACACCTGGAACAACGGCCGTCAGGTCGCCGCCGGGCGGCTGGAGGACCGGGTCGGGGCGTTCGTGTTCAGCTCCGCCATCGCGATCGGGCGCAAGGTGTCGATCTTCGCCTATCCGGCCGGGCCGCATCCCGACGGCAGCTCGCCCTATTCCGGTCAGTCGGTCGTGCACTGCGACGGCGTCACCGACAAGCGCTGGGTCGCCTCGCCGACGTGGGCGCTGGAGCGCGGGATCCGTCTCGAGGGCTGCCCCTACACGGCGGGCGCCAGCGGCGGCCCGTGGGTGCTGGGCTACAACGCGGCCAGGAAGACGGGCTACCTCAACGGCGTGGTCAGCCTCACCTGGAACCTCAACGCCGACGGCAAGCTCGACGCGGTCTCCACGCCCTGGTTCAACGGCGCCACGCGCCGGGTGTACGCCCAGGCCGCCGGCTGACCCGGTATTAGACGTATCGGACATTCAATCCGGTTCCTGTGATCCGCATCACATTTGCCATCAAACCGGACATTGGCTCTTAAAGACCCACACACTGCGCTGTATGGTCCTAACCATCCCTTTACTGACGCATGGGGCGCAGGATGCGCTCCACGTACAGCGCGAGGAGCTTTCGCTTTGAACACCCGAGTTCTGCTCACCCTCGGCGGCGCCGTGGCCGCCACCGCCATCGCCAGCGCCGCGCTGGTGACCCCCGCCACCGCCGACGGCGTGGTCTCCAGCGACAACCTCGAGACCACCAACACCGCCGCCCTGGCGGTGGCCGCGTACTGGACCGACAACCACGGCAAGAACCTGCTGGCCGCGACGCCGTACGGCGCCGACCTCAAGCCCGTGTCGAAGCTCGTGTCCAAGGGCGCGCCGGCCGCGGACGGCAAGCCCGGCATCGTCCCGGCCATCGGCGACGAGAAGTCGCCGGCGGGCAGCGCGAAGAACGTGAACCTGCCCAAGACCATCGGCAAGGTCTTCTTCACCTCCCGCGACGGCCAGAAGCACTGGTGCAGCGCCACCTCGCTGCAGTCGCAGTACCGCAACCTCGTCGCCACCGCCGGCCACTGCGTGTACGACACGGTCACCCAGGACAACGTGCTCGACAACTGGGCCTTCATCCCGGGCTACTACCAGGGCAAGCTGCCGTGGGGCCTCTACGTGGGCAAGCAGGCCTTCACCCACTACGACTTCGACGTCTACGAGGACTTCGACCGCGACTACGCGTTCGTCAACGTCTACAACGGGGTCAAGGTCGGCGACTGGGCCCCCGTCGCGGACGAGACCGCCTACAAGGCCTCCACGGCCGAGTTCAGGCGCACCTCGACCGCCGACGGCAAGACGGTCTACGAGGTCAGGGACGTCGTGAACGTGGGCCGCCTCGGCGACAACGTGGGCGGCCAGGGCTTCGCCTTCAACCAGAAGATCGGCAAGTACGTCTTCCTGTTCGGCTACCCGGCCGGCCAGCACCCGGACGGCAACCGCGTCTTCTCCGGCAACACGCTCAAGTGGTCGTACGGGAAGACCTTCAAGGCCACCGACCTGTCCAAGAAGGCCGAGGAGCTGCAGGCCGTGAAGTCGGGCTTCACCGGCCCCGAGGGCGCGTCGGGCTCGGCGTGGCTGCTGCAGTACAAGAACACCCGCCGTCTCGGCTACCTGAACGGCGTCACGAGCGACGTGTACGACACCAACGGCAACGACCGGTACGACACGAGCGCGTCCGCCTACTTCGACGGCGAGACCTACGGCGTCTACAAGTCGGCCGCGTCCCGCTGGTCCGGCAACATCGCCAAGTGAGCGACATCGCCGCGTAGCGCGTATCTAACCGAAAGGGGTCCGGCCGTCGGCCGGGCCCCTTTCGGCGTTCTTAGACGGAGTGGATCCCGATTCCGTGCCATTCGATCGGTGTGATTTAGGTCACACTGCCGTCCCAAAAGGTTTCGGCGCGATCTTCCTCGCCGGAAACGGTTGGACCGATTCCACCAGGAAGAACGTCTCGGATCGATCACGGAGTTGACGGCTCTTGTGGAAGTAACGGGGAGGTCACGGGGGCGCGAGGCCCCGGAAACCGGCCACAACGACTCCCACCTGCCAAGATCGCGCCTGTAAGGTCCTGACTATCCCTTTACTGACGCATGGGACGCATGAGGCGTTCCACGTACAGACCAAGGAGTTCCCCCTTGAAGCGCACCCTCGCTTTCGGTGGCCTCGTGGCCACCACTGGCCTCCTCGCCGCCAGCCTTGCCGCTCCGGCCCAGGCGGCGCCCGGTGGCGCCACCGCATCTGGCGCGACCGTCCCGGCCAAGGACGCCAAGCAGGTGGTCGAGTACTGGGCGCAGAACAACTTCGACGCCCTGCGCGACGCCAAGCAGTACCACCCCGACTACAAGGTCAGCACCCACACGGCCCGGCTGAAGTCGTCCGGTGGCCCCGCGCCCGACAGCAAGGCCGGCATCGTCGCCCCCATCGGCGAGGAAGGCAAGGCCTCGGGCAAGGTCAAGAACGTCAACCTGCCGAAGACCATCGGCAAGGTGTTCTTCACCCGTGGCGGCCACTCCTACTGGTGCTCGGGCACCTCCGTGCAGTCGAAGTACCACAACCTCGTCGCGACGGCCGGCCACTGCGCCTACAACACCGACGACGACGACAACGTGCTCGACAACTGGGTGTTCGTGCCCGGGTACTACCAGGGCAAGACCCCGTGGGGCATCTACGCGGCCAAGCAGGCCTTCACCCACTACGACTTCGACGTCTACGAGGACTTCGACCGCGACTACGCCTTCGTCTCGGTCTACAACGGCCTCAAGGTCAGCTCGGTGTCCAGCACGACCGACGCCAAGGCGGCGGCCGACTTCGAGAAGGCCGGCGGCTTCGTCTACCCGGTCAAGGACAAGAACGGCAGGATCGTCAAGTACATCCTGGTGACCGTCGTCGACGCCGGTCGCCTCGGCGACAACGTGGGCGGCCAGGGCTTCGCCTACAACATCGCCCCGGGTAAGAACGTGTTCGTCTTCGCCTACCCGGCGGGCGAGCACCCCGACGGCGACAAGCCGTACTCCGGCATCACGCCGAAGTGGCTGTACGGCAAGACCGCCAAGAACGTGGTCAACCCGGCCCTGAAGATCGAGGAGCAGATCGCCGTCAAGGGCGCTCTGACCTACGGCGCCGACGGTGGCCCGTGGCTGTACCGCTACAGCAACACGCGGCGCACCGGCTACGTCAACGGCGTCGTGTCGACCTTCATCGACGCGGACGGCAACGGCCGTTACGACTACGTCGGCTCCCCGTTCTTCGACGGTGAGACCTACGGCGTCTACAAGGCCGCGGCCAACGTCTGGTCGGGCAGCATCCGCTAGACCATCTGTCGCAACACCCTCAGTTCCACCCGAAGGGGCCCGGTGTCAACCGGGCCCCTTCGGCGTGTGAGGTGCGTCACACGCCGAAGATCACCATGTGTTACGGAGGGGTCGAAACCCCTCTGATCACACCCGTCACTCCGGCCCCTGAGCTGCGGCTTTGCCCTCCTCACAGGCTCCGTTCAGGAAACGGTCAGATCATCCGATAGTTAACAGAACGGTTTAAGGGCGAACAACACCACGAAACCACTCTCCGAACGACTTTCTAGTGCGCTTACGCAGGCTGTATGTTTTTGGCCATCCCTTTACTGACGCATGGGACGCAAGAGGCGTTCCACGACAGACCAAGGAGTTCCCATGAAGCGCACTCTCGCCATCGGTGGTCTCATCGCCACCGCCGGCCTCCTGGCCGCGGGCCTCGCCGCTCCGGCTCAGGCGGCTCCGGCCGGCAGCACCAAGGTCGGCCCCACGGTCCCGGCCAAGGACGCTCAGTCGGTCATCAAGTTCTGGTCCTGGTCGAACGGCAAGGCTCTCCGCGACGCCAAGCAGTACCACCCGGACTACGTGGTCAAGACCCACACCGCCCGCCTCAAGTCCACGGGTGCGCCGGCTGCCGACGGCAAGGCCGGCATCGTCGCCCCCATCGGCGAAGAGGGCAAGGCCGCGGCGAAGATCAAGAACATCAACCTGCCGAAGACCATCGGCAAGGTGTTCTTCGTCCGCGACGGCCACACCTACTGGTGCTCGGCCACCTCGGTGCAGTCCCACTACCACAACCTGGTCGCGACCGCCGGTCACTGCGTTTACAACACCGACGACAACGACCACGTCCTGGACAAGTGGGTCTTCGTGCCCGGCTACTACCAGGGCAAGGCGCCGTGGGGCATCTACGCCGCCAAGCAGGCCTTCACGCACTACGACTTCGACGTGTACGAGGACTACGACCGCGACTACGCGTTCGTGACCGTGTACAACGGCCTCAAGGTCACCGGTGTCGTGGAGTGCTCGCAGGCCGACGCCACCGCGGCGGGCGTCCGCGGCTGGAACTTCGGCGGCAAGTGGTGGAGGTTCACCTGGGCCGACGCCGGTCGCCTCGGCGACAACGTGGGCGGCCAGGGCTTCGCCTACAACATCAAGGCCGGCCAGAACGTCTTCGTGTTCTCCTACCCCGCGGGCGAGCACCCCGACGGCGACAAGCCGTACTCGGGCATCACGCCGAAGTGGGTGTACGGCAAGACCGCGAAGACGGTCGTCGACTCCTCGCTGAAGATCGAGGAGCAGATCGCCGTCAAGGGCGCTCTGACCTACGGCGCCGACGGTGGCCCGTGGCTGTACCGCTACAGCAACACCAAGCGGACGGGCTACGTCAACGGCGTCGTGTCGACCTTCATCGACAACGACGGCAACGGCCGTTACGACTACGTGGGCTCGCCGTTCTTCGACGGTGAGACCTACGGCGTCTACGCCGCCGCGGCCAACGTCTGGTCCGGCAGCATCGCCTGACGTTCCTGACGGTTCCGTAGCAAGTAGGTAGCAAGGAAGGGCCCGGCCGTTTCGGCCGGGCCCTTTTTGCCGCCTCCCGCCAGGCCCTCGGGCGCGTTAGACGTGACGATCTCCGGATCCGGTGCCTCCCCGTCTGTGTGATTTATGTCACACACATGTTTGACACATGCTGTCAAACGGTGTCGAAACTCCTCGACATCCCATGGGGCGCCCCCATGATGATCTGCGCGTTTGCTGGGAGGCGGATCCGCGGCACGCCCCGGCGGGATGCCCGATGATCACCCTGATGCGGGTGATCTCTCATGGTTCGCTCAGAAATAGGTCTTCGTTGGCATGCGAGCAAGAACGTTCGGGATGTATGTTCCACCCGATCCCTTTACTGACGCATGGGACGCAAGAGGCGTTCCACGACAGACCAAGGAGCTCCAAGTATGAAGCGCACCATCGCCATTGGTGGCCTCGTCGCCACCGCTGGCCTCCTGGCCTCGGCCCTGTCGGCTCCGGCGCAGGCCGCGCCTGGTGGCGCCACTGTGTCCGGCTCGACGTTCTCCGCCAAGAGTGCTTGGGGGGAGGTCTTCTTCTGGACCATCAACAACTTCAAGGCCCTGAAGGACGCGACGGAGTACCACCCCGACTACAAGGTGAGCTCGCACACCGCTCGCCTCAAGTCGACCGGTGGCCCGTCCGCCGACAGCAAGCCTGGCGTTGTTGCCCCGATCGGTGAAGAGGGCAAGCCTTCGGCCAAGGTCAAGAACATCAACCTGCCGAAGACCACCGGCAAGGTGTTCTTCTGGCGGGACGGGCACCCCTACTGGTGCTCGGCCACCTCGGTGCAGTCCCACTACCACAACCTGGTCGCGACCGCTGGTCACTGCGTCTACAACACGGACGACGACAACCACGTGCTCGACCACTGGGTGTTCGTGCCCGGTTACTACCAGGGCAAGGCTCCTTGGGGCATCTACGCCGCCAAGGCCGCTTACACCCACTACGACTTCGACGTCTACGAGGACTTCGACCGCGACTACGGTTTCGTCTCGGTCTACAACGGCCTCAAGGTCCGTCAGGTCTACTGGGTCGACGCGGAGCACAAGCGTCAGTGGGACGCCTACCTCGGGCCGAAGTGGACGTACAACAACAAGTGGTGGTACGTCGTTCTCGAGGACGTCGGCCGTCTCGGCGACAACGTGGGCGGGCAGGGCTTCGCTTACAACATCGCTCCGGGCAAGGCCGTCTTCACGTTCGGCTACCCGGCCGGCGAGCACCCCGACGGCGACAAGCCGTACTCCGGCATCACGCCGAAGTGGTGCTACGGCAAGACCGCGAAGAACGTTGTCAACTCGGCCCTGAAGATCGAGGAGCAGATCGCGCTCAAGTGCTCTGTCACCTACGGTTACGACGGCGCGCCGTGGCTGTACCGCTACAGCAACAACAAGCGCACCGGTTACGTGAACGGTGTCACCTCGACCTTCATCGACGCTGACGGCAACAACCGCTACGACTACATCGGCTCGCCGTTCTTCGACGGTGAGACCTACGGTGTCTACGCGACCGCCGCCAACGTCTGGTCCGGCAGCATCCTGCCCAAGAACGTCCAGTGGCCGCCGCCGGCTGCCTAAGGACCGAATTGGGACTAGGACGCTGACGAGCTAGTCCACACCTGAAAATGAGGCTCGGCTTCGGCCGGGTCTCATTTTCATTTTCTCCCAGTTTTCCCTCAGTTTCGGACTCCTTTCGTGAGCGGGGATCACGATATGGTGCTTGTCATCCCTTTACTGACGCATGGGGCGCAAGTGACGCCCCACGACAGCGCGAGGAGCTCCCCCGTGAAAATCCGAGCACTGCTTCCCCTCGGCAGCGCGATCGCGGCGACCGGTTTACTGGCCGCCGGAATGGCAGCCCCCGCCCAGGCCGCCAAACCCAAGTTCGCCATCGGCGCGAAGATGGCGAAGGCCTCGGGCGCCAAGGACATCGTCAAATTCTGGACGGCCGACGGCGGCGCGCACTTCAAGGCGGCCAAGTCGGCCTCGGTGGACTGGAAGCACGTCCCCAAGATCGTGTCCACCGGCGGCCCTTCGGCCGACGGCCGGCCCACCGTCATCCCGGCCATCGGCGCCGAGAAGAAGGCCGCGGGCAAGTCGAAGAACCTCAACCTGCCCAAGACGACCGGCGTCATCTTCTTCGTCGGCCGTGACGGTCAGGAGTACTTCTGCTCCGGCACGTCCATCCAGTCCAAGTACCACAACGTGGTGGCGACCGCGGGTCACTGCGCCTACGACACCGACCACGACAGCAACAACCTCGACGCCTGGGTGTTCGTGCCCGGCTTCTACGACGGCAAGGCCCCCTGGGGCGTGTACGTCGGCAAGCAGGCCTTCGTGCACTACGACTTCAACGTGTACGAGGACTACGACCGCGACTACGCCTTCGTGACGGTCTACAACGGCCTGAAGTGGGACTGGTCGAAGGACAGGGCCGTCGACGTCGGCCGGCTCGGGGACAACGTGGGCGGGCAGGGCTTCGCCTACAACCTCCCGCTCGGCCAGAAGGTCCTTTCCATCGGCTATCCCGGTGGCCCGCACCCCGACGGGGACCGGCCGTTCTCCGGCTGGCGTCCCAAGTGGTGCTACGGCACGACCTCGGGCCGCGTGGTGGCCAAGGAGTTCAAGGTCTCGGAGCAGATCGCCATCAAGTGCTCGATGACGCAGGGCGCCTCCGGCGGTCCCTGGCTGCTCAAGTACAAGAGCGCGAGCCGGCTCGGCTACATCAGCGGCGTGACCAGCCTGGTGGCCGACTTCGACGGCAACGACCGGATCGACGCCAACACCTCGCCGTACTTCGACGGTGAGACGGCCGCCGTCTACAAGGCCGCGGCCGCCGTCTGGTCCGGCAAGCTGCCCCTGTAGTGGGCGACTCTCTCTGGAAGGGGCCTCGCGCCCCTTCCAGAGGGGTTTTAGACGCGCTCGGCGCGTGCATCGGTGCCGCAGGACGAATGTGATATATGTCACACAGCCGAGGTGCAACTTTTCCGGCCCCACCTGCGAGGCCCCGCTCTGAAACCGGCCATCTACCTGGCCATCTGCGGAAATATCACCGTTTCATCTCAGGACTCTGAGAGCCTCCTGGGGCCTTTTCGGTCACGGGAAGGTATCGGCCCGGCCACCCCCCAGAAGCCTCATCCCTCGACTTCACGCTCACAAGATCAGCGCTGTAGCTTTTGACCATCCCTTTACTGACGCATGGGACGCAAGAGGCGTCCCACGACAGCGCGAGGAGCCCAAATTGAACACCCGAGTTAAGCGCCTCCTGCTTCCTGTGGGCGGCGCGGTGACGGCTGCCGGTCTGCTGGGCGGAGCCCTGGTGAGCCCGGCCCAGGCCGCTGCTCCCGGTGGCGGCACGGTTGTCGGGGCCACGGTCCCGGCCTCCGACGCCGACGCCGCAGTGCGGTTCTGGCTGTGGTCGAGCGGTCGCGCCCTGCGTGACGCGATCGAGTATCACCCCGACTACAAGGTCGTCAAGCACACGGACCGGCTCGTTTCGACCGGTGGCCCGTCCTCTGACGGCAAGGCCGGCATCATCCCCGCCATCGGCGAGGAAGGCAAGTCGTCCGCCACGGTGAAGAACGTGAACCTGCCGAAGACCGTCGGCAAGGTCTTCTTCCTCATCGGCAACCAGCCGTACTGGTGCACGGCGTCCTCCGTGCAGTCGCAGTACCACAACGTGGTGGCCACGGCCGGCCACTGTGCCTACAACACCGACCGGGACCGTCACGTCCTGGACAGGTGGGTGTTCGTGCCCGGTTACTACCAGGGCAAGGCACCGTGGGGCATCTACGTGGGCAAGCAGGCCTTCGTGCACTACGACTTCGACGTGTACGAGGACTACGACCGCGACTACGCCTTCGTCACCGTGTACAACGGCGTGGGCGGCTACGGCTGGCAGGTCGTGCCCTACGAGTACGGCCGCCGCTTCACCGGCGAGAAGAAGGTCGAGGACGCCGTCAAGGTGTCCGCGGCCGAATACCGGGCGCACGGCTGGAGCAAGCAGTACTTCCTCGATGGTCCCATCACCAAGACCACCTGGAAGGACCCGGAGAAGACCTTCGTCGGCAAGAAGTACGGCAAGGTCGAGTGGTACGAGGTGAGCCAGCCGGACTACGAAGCCGCTCCTGACGTGGAGCGGGTCGGCGATGTGAGTGGTCCGGTGAAGGGCAAGGAAGAGGTCTCCAAGGACAAGTGGGACCACTACACCGGCCCCGGCACGAAGACGTCTGAAGGCGAAGGCGACGCGACGAAGTACTTCATCGTCCACTACGCCCTTCGCCAGTGGTACCACCAGCAGGCGTACAAGATCACGAAGTACCGCATCCTGATCCTCAAGGACGTCGGCCGCCTCGGCGACAACGTCGGCGGCCAGGGCTTCGCGTGGAACCAGAAGGTGGGCGCGGGCGCGGTGTACGTGTTCGGCTACCCGGCGGCCGAGCACCCTGACGGCAACAAGCCGTACAGCGGTGTGACGCCGAAGTGGTGCTATGGCAAGCCGAGCCGTACGGTCACCGACGCCAAGCTGAAGATCGAGGAGCAGATCGCCCTGAAGTGCGCGTTCACCGCGGGCGCTGACGGCGGTCCGTGGCTGCTCAAGTACAAGAGCGCCACGCGTCTGGGTTTCCTGAACGGCGTCACCAGCGCCTTCGGCGACGCTGACAAGAACGGCCGGATCGACCTGGTCACGTCCGCGTACTTCGACGGCGAGACCGCCGCCGTGTACAAGGCCGCGGCCAGCAGCTGGTCCGGCAGCATTCTGCCGAAGTACAGCGACAACCAGACGCACCTCGTGCAGCACTAGTCAGGTCCACCCTCGGGCCGCGCCAAGGTGCCTGGACGCGGATGAGGTAGCAACAAAGGCGGGGCCCGGCTTTCCAACGGCCGGGCCCCGTCGCTTTTCGCGGAAGGGTCAGATCCTGGCGACGCCGTCGAGGCGGGCCTGGGCGGCCACGGCGTCGGCCACGGTCGGCGCGACCCGCGGGTCGAACGGCGACGGGATCACGTGATCCGCGGTCGGCGCCTCGATCACGGCGGCCAGCGCGTCGGCGGCGGCCACCTTCATGTTCTCGGTGATCTCGCGGGCCCGCACGTCGAGCGCGCCGCGGAAAACCCCGGGGAAGGCCAGCACGTTGTTGATCTGGTTGGGGAAGTCGGAGCGGCCGGTGGCCACCACCTGGGCGTGCCGGCGCGCGATCGCGGGGTCGATCTCCGGCGTCGGGTTGGACAGGGCGAACACGATCGAGCCGGCCGCCATCGAGGCGATGGCCTGCTCGGACACGGTCGACCCGGACAGACCGATGAACACGTCGGCGCCGGCGAGCGCGCTCTCCGTGGAGCCCCTCAGGCCGGCCTTGTTGGTCTCGCGGGCCAGGGCGCCCTTGACGCCGCCGCGCTCCTCGTCGATCAGGCCCTTGCTGTCGGAGACCGCGATGTCGCCGACCCCGGCGTTGAGCAGGATGCGGGTGACGGCCACGCCGGAGGCGCCCGCGCCGGCGACGACCACGCGGAGGTCGCCGAGCGGACGGCCGACGACCTGGGCCGCGTTCTTCAGCGCGGCGAGCGCGACGATGGCCGTGCCGTGCTGGTCGTCGTGGAAGACCGGGATGTCGAGCGCTTCGCGCAGCCGGGCCTCGACCTCGAAGCACCGCGGCGCGCTGATGTCCTCGAGGTTGATCCCGCCGAACGAGGGCGCCAGCCGGATCACCGTCTCCACCAGCTCGTCGACGTCGGTGCAGGCCAGGCAGATCGGCACCGAGTCGACGTTGCCGAACTCCTTGAACAGCAGCGCCTTGCCCTCCATGACGGGCATGGCCGCGGCCGGGCCGATGTCGCCGAGGCCGAGCACGGCCGTGCCGTCGGAGACCACGGCCACCACGTTGGACACCCATGTGTAGTCGTGGACGAGTTCGGGGGCGTCGGCGATGGCCGTGCAGACGCGGGCGACGCCCGGGGTGTAGGCCAAAGAGAGGTCGTCGGCGTCGCGGACCGGAATAGTCGATCGAATCTCCAGCTTGCCACCGCGGTGCAGCGCGAATGCCGGATCCAGATCGAGCGTTTCGAGGGAAGCGGTCATTTGGGGACCCCAAGTCTTTCGAAGGCATGGCACCGCCAAGAGAACGAAGGCGCAGGCTTCGGTAGCCGCCGGCGGCCGTCGTCGTTGACGGTCGTCTCTCTTGAAGGGTTTCGGGGGTCACCCGTTTCTCGATTGTGCCACAGGATGAGACGGCCGGTTCCGGACCCCCTGTTCAGAAAGCCCTGCCGATTTATCGGAGCGGGAATTCGTGTAATACTCGAAGTAGCCAAGCATCTCTTACAGGAGACCGGTGGACCTCGCCTCTTACGCCGAGCTCGCGGTCCTGCTCGTCAACAGCGAGCTGAAGAACCTCGACGAGGCACGTGACCTATTGGCCGGCACCGGCCGCGGTGAAGCGGCCGGCCGGATCACCCGCCGTGACCTGGATTCGATCTGCGAGCTGCGGGAGGAGTTGCGCGGCGTGTTCGACGCCGCCGACGCCGACGACGAATCCGATGTCGTGGAGCGGCTCAACGGCCTGCTCGTCCGGCACCCCGTGCATCCGCAGATCTCCGGCCATGACGGCCAGCCCTGGCACATGCACCTGACCGAGGGCGGCCGGGTGGCCGACACGGTCGCGGTCGGCTCGGTCATGGGCCTGGCGAGCGTGGTAACCAGCCTCGGCGTCGACCGTCTCGGCGTCTGCCAGGCCGCGCCGTGCCGCAACGCCTACCTCGACACCTCGACCAACCGGTCGCGCCGCTACTGCTCCGAGCGCTGCGCCAGCCGGGCCAACGTGGCCGCCTACCGCGCCCGCCAGCGCGGCGCGTAGCCCCGGCTCGGCGTCCACCGCGGCGGCCAGTAGCGGAACAGCACCCGTCCGACGATGTCCTCGTCCGGCATCGCGCCGAAATCCCAGCTGTCCTGCCGCCCGGACGCGGCCTGATTGTCGCTTTCCAGCCACCATCCTTCGTCGGTACGGCGGAACGCGCGTTTGATGATCAGCAGGTCGCCCCGGCGCGCGATCACGACGTCGCCTGCGCGGACTGCCGCGCCACGCCGTACCACGAAGCAGTCTCCTGGCCGCAGGCCCGGCAGCATCGATTCGCCCGAGACGCGGACGGTGATGAACATCGGCAATCCTGTGGGCAGTAGGGTCGGTAACCGTAGTCAGTCTGAGGATCAGTCAGTCTGAGAAAGGATTCCGATGCTCGCACAGTATGTAGCCTCGGCCCACTGCGATCTGCCGTGCGGGGTCTACGACCCGGCTCAGGCGCGGATCGAGGCCGAGTCCGTCAAGGCGATCATGGAAAAGTACGCGGCCAACGAGGACCCGGTGTTCCGGTCCCGGGCGCTCACCATCAAGGAGGAGCGCGCGGAGCTGGTCAAGCACCACCTGTGGGTGCTGTGGACCGACTACTTCAAGCCGCCGCACCTCGAGCAGTATCCGCAGCTGCACCAGCTGTTCTGGGACGCGACCAAGCTGGCCGGCGCGGCCGGGGCCAAGGGCACGGTCGACGTGAACAAGGCCGAGGACCTGCTCGGAAAGATCGACGAAATCGCGAAGATCTTCTGGGAGACCAAGGCCGCCTGAGGCTTGCGCTTTCCGTAGGCCCCGCGTGGACGACACGCGGGGCCCCGGCGATTTCCGGGCGCATGACGTGCCAATTGCGCGGAACTTCCGACAAGATCACCCAGCTCGGCGCGTCCCAGCCCACCAACCCGGGTGGACTGGCGGTAGGTTGCAACCAGCGGCAGACGAACCAATGAGGAGGACTGTGACCGACGAGACGGTGACGCCCACCGAGGAGGTCAGCGGAGCTGTCCCGGGCGATGTGGCCGGGATCCGCGACGCGGTGAGCGTCCGCCTGCCCGCTGTCAGCGCCTACCTGTCGGTGCTGCGCACAGCCACCGCGGGCCTCGCGGCACGGCTCGACTTCACCCTCGACCAGATCGAGGATCTCCGGATCGCGGTTGACGAGGCATGCGCCATGCTGCTTCGGCATGCCGTGCCCGGCACTGATCTCACCGCCGAATTCGAGCTCACCGGACAGGAAATGTCGGTCCGGGTGGAGGTCGCCACGGTCGGTGTTACCGTTCCAAAGCGGGATGACTTCGCCTGGATGGTGCTGACCGCACTCGCCGACGACGTCGACGCCGTGTCCGACTCCCCCGATCACATGGCGATCGTGCTGCGTAAGCGCAGAGGCGCGGCGAGGCCGGCGTGACGGAAAGGACTCGTGCGATGGCCACCAGCGACTCCGCGGTGCCCGACCGCGTGCGTGCGCGCACGCTCTTCGGTGAGCTGGCGGAGTTGCCCTCAGACGACCCGCGCCGCCAGCGCATCCGCGACGAGCTGGTCGAGCTCCACCTGCCGCTGGTGGAATACCTGGCCCGCCGTTTCCGCAACCGCGGCGAGTGGCTCGACGACCTCACCCAGGTGGCCACGATCGGCCTGATCAAGTCGATCGACCGGTTCGACCTCGCCCGCGGGGTCGAGTTCTCCACGTACGCGACGCCCACGATCGTCGGCGAGATCAAGCGGCACTTCCGTGACAAGGGCTGGGCCGTGCGCGTGCCCCGCCGGCTGCAGGAGCTCAAGCTGTCGCTGACCAAGGCGATCAGCGAGCTGTCGCAGCGCGAGGGCCGCGCGCCGACCGTCGCCGAGCTGGCCGCGCACCTGCAGATGACCGAGGAAGAGGTGCTGGAGGGCCTGGAGTCGGCCAACGCCTATTCCACGGTCTCCCTCGACGCCCCCGACTCGGGCGACGACGACGCGCCCGCGGTCTCCGACTCGCTCGGCATCGTGGACGAGTCGCTCGAAGGCGTCGAATATCGCGAGTCGCTCAAGCCTCTGCTCGAACGGCTCCCGCCGCGCGAGAAAAGGATCCTTCTGCTGCGCTTCTTCGGCAACATGACGCAGTCGCAGATCGCGACCGAGCTCGGCATCTCACAGATGCACGTGTCCCGGCTGCTCGCGCGCACGCTCACCCAGCTGCGCGAGGGCCTGACGGCCGACGACTGAGCAGGCCGCTCATCGGTCGCCCATCAGGGCTTCTGTGGTCTGCGGCGCGAGCAGGGCCAGCAGGACCACGGCCGCCGCGGCGATCACCACGATGCCGATGGCCTGCTGGTTGGGCAGGAGCGTCCAGCCGAGCGGCAGGGCGAAGATCTGGGTGACCACGCCGGGCCCGCGGCTCCAGCGCAGCGCTCGCAGCACGCCGTAGGCGACCCAGAGGAGGCCGGCCCCGACGAGGACGCCGAACGCGGCGACCCCGATCGAGCCGGCCCGATCCGACGGCGAGCCCACGATGGTCTCGACCGCCACGTAGCCGCCGAGCCCGAGCGCGGCGAGCCCTTCGAGGGCGAGCATGGTCGCGGCGACGGCCAGCGTCAGGGGGCGGCGCCTATCGGTGGGCCCGCCGGCGGGGCTGCCGGGCTTGTCATCGGACACACCCGCTGACCTTACTCGACCGGCCAGTACGCTGGCGGCATGCGGGCTCTCCTGTTGGTCAATCCGATGGCCACGTCCACAAATCAGCGCACAAGGGACGTTCTGATCCGCGCGCTGGGGGCGGCGGTCGACCTTTGGGTGGAGGAGACCCAGTTCCGCGGGCACGCCGCGGAACTGGCCGGCGGGGCGCACGCGAAGGGCTTCGACGCGGTGGCCGTGCTCGGCGGCGACGGCACCATCAACGAGGCCGTCAACGGGCTCATGGCGGGCCCATCGCGGCCCGCGCTGATCGTCATACCGGGCGGCAGCGCCAACGTGTTCGCCCGGGCCCTCGGGCTGCCCAACAACCCGGTGGAGGCCACGGGAGCGGTCCTCGAGGCGCTGCGCGACGGCCGCAGCCGGACCATCGGCCTCGGCCGGGCGATCTCTCCTGAGTCGTCGCGTTACTTCACCTTCTGCGCCGGTCTCGGCTGGGACGCCGAGGTGGTCCGCGCCGTCGAGGGCCAGCGCGCCGCCGGATACCGCGCCTCACCGGCCCTCTACGTCAATACGGCCGTCCGGCACTACTTCATGACCGACAAGCGCCGCCCGGCCCTCGCCCTGTCCGGCCCCGTGGTCAGGGACGGCATCTTCATGTCCATCGTGTCCAACGTGGCGCCGTGGACGTACGCGGGGAAACGGCCGATCAACCCGACGCCGTGGGCCAGTTTCGAGACGGGCCTCGACATGATCGGAATGCGCCGGATGGGGCTGCCGACATTGCTGAGCCTGGTCCGGCAGATCATCGGCGCGCATTCTGGGTTGCCGACAGGTAAACACTTGGTACAGCTGCATGACGAGCCCGAGTTCACCCTTTCGGCGTCCCGCCCGGTCGCATTCCAGCTGGATGGCGACTACCTGGGCGAACGCGAAACCGTGACATTCCGGGCGATCCCGAACGCGTTACAAGTTATGGTCTAGTCCGTTACATGCCGTCATAGTGTGACGCATCCGACATCCATAAGCGGCAAAACGTTCCCCCAAACCCCTTGTCTACAGGTTGTAGTGCTGAAAAGCTGAGCCTGACGTCGGAACGTAGGACCTTTGCGGGGACCCCCGGCCCGCAGGCCCCCGGCGATCATGGGTGGCTCCTGGAACCGACCCGAAGTTCCGGGCAAGCGTCCGCACCAGTTAGTGAAAGACTTCACAAAGTTGACGGCCGCGGAGCCCCAGGCTCCACTGACGAAGGAGTGGAACGCATGGACTGGCGCCACCGCGCTGCCTGCCGTGACGTGGATCCCGAGCTGTTCTTCCCGATCGGCAACACCGGCCCCGCCCTGATGCAGATCGACGAGGCCAAACTGGTCTGCCGCCAGTGCTCGGTCTCTGAGGCGTGTCTGAAGTGGGCCCTCGAGTCCGGCCAGGACGCCGGCGTATGGGGTGGACTGAGCGAGGACGAGCGCCGCGCGCTCAAGCGCCGCAATGCTCGCGCCCGCGCCCGAATGAGCGTCTGAGGCGACCTACAGACAACTGACAATCCACCCGAATCCGGTGGATGTGCCGAAAGCGCACATTCACCGGATTTTGTGTTTGTGGCACTTTATAAAGACGTCCTATGCGATGGGAATGCTCAATGTGACGGCCGTGCCGCCGCCGTCCCGCGGCTCGATCACCAGCCGGCCCGACAGTTCCCCCACGACGAGTGTGCGGACGATCTGCAATCCCAGACTGGTGCTCGTGTCGAGGTCGAAATCGGGCGGCAGGCCCATGCCGTCGTCGGCCACGGTGATCTCCAGCCGCTCGGCGGCGCGCGTGACGATCACCTCGACGCAGCCCGACTGATGCGCGAAGCCGTGCTCGACCGCGTTCTGCAGGAGCTCGGTGATGACCATGGCGATCGGCGTGGCCACCGCGGCCGGCAGCACCCCGAACGAGCCCACGCGCTTCGGCTTGACCTGCGCGACCGCCACTTCGGCCGTCATGGCGATCACCCGGTCGGCGATGTCGTCGAACTCGACCATCTCCTCCGGCATCTGGGCCAGGATCTCGTGCACGATCGCGATCGAGCCGACCCTGCGCACGGCCTCGTGCAGCGCCTCCTGCCCCTCAGGGGCCTTGATCCGGCGTGCCTGCAGCCGGAGCAGGGCGGCGACCGTCTGCAGGTTGTTCTTCACGCGGTGGTGGATCTCACGGATCGTGGCGTCCTTGGTCATCAGCTCGCGCTCGCGGCGGCGCAGCTCGGTCACGTCGCGGATCAGGACCAGCGCGCCGATCCGGCCGCCACCGACGATCAGCGGGATGGCGCGCAGTTGAACGACGGTCCCGCCGCGCTCGACCTCGGTCTCGCGCGGGGCCTTGCCGCTGGCCACCAGCATCAGATCTTCGTTGATGGGCTCGTCGGAGTAGCAGAGGTCGGCCGTGGTGCGGCCCAGCTCCGCGCCGACGAGGTCGGCGTGCAGGCCGAGCCGCCGGTAGGCGGACAGGGCGTTGGGCGAGGCGTAGGTCACCCGGCCGGCCCGGTCGAGGCGGAGCAGCCCGTCGCCGACCCGGGGCGACCGTACGAGGATCGGCTCCTCCTCGGGGAAGGGGAAACGGCCCTCGGCCACCATCTGGGCCAGGTCGGACGCGCTCTGAAGATAGGTGAGCTCCAGCCGGGACGGCGTGCGCGCCGACGACAGGTTGGTCGACCGCTGGATGACCCCGATGAAATGCCCGTGCTGCTCGTCTTCCGCGTGGCGCTCCGACCGCTTGACGGGGATGGTCTCCTCGCGCACCGGAACGCCGGTCGACCAGTCGGGGTCGCCCTCGCGGCAGATCCGGCGCTCGTTCCACGCCGTCTCGATGAGCGGCCGCTCGCCCGTCGCCACGACCGAGCCGACCACGTCGTCGTGGTAGACGGTCGGGCCCGTCGTCGGCCTCATCTGAGCGACCGCCACCCAGCCCGAGCCGTCCTTGCGCGGGATCCACAAGATCAGGTCGGCGAAGGACAGGTCGGCGAGCAACTGCCAGTCGGAGACGAGCGAGTGCATCCACTCGAGGTCCGCCGCGTCGAGATCGGCGTGGCGGGAGACCAGGTCGCTGAGAGTCGGCACCTGTGCATGATGCGTCCTCAGTTGGTCTCAATGCGAATCGCAGCGCCTCACCTGGAAAGATGTCCTTCATGATGAGCCCGATCGACATCCTGCGGGCGGCTGCCGCCGAGCGTGAGGCGGCTGGGCTGCGCCGCGTCCTGCGCCATCGAAGCCCTGATCACGACGGGCTCATCGATCTGGCGTCCAACGACTATCTCGGCCTGTCCCGCGATCCCCGCCTGATCGCCGCGGCCGTGCGCGCCACCCAGGAGTGGGGGGCCGGGTCGACCGGCTCGCGGCTGGTCACCGGCAGCACGCTGCTCCACGCGGAGCTCGAGGCCCGGCTGGCGGCCTTCACGGGGGCGGACAAGGCCCTGGTCTTCTCCTCCGGCTACCTCGCCAACCTCGGCGCGGTGGCCACGCTCGGCCGGCACGGCCTGATCGTGTCGGACGAGACCAACCACGCCTCGCTGGTGGACGCCTGCCGCCTGGCCCGCGCCCGGGTCTCGGTGACCCCGCACGGCGACGTGTCGGCCGTGGACAAGATCCTGCGCGAGCGGGACGAGGAGCGCGCCCTCGTGGTCACCGACGCCGTCTTCTCCGTCGACGGCGACCAGGCCCCGCTCGCCGAACTGCACGAGGTGGCCCGGCGGCACGGCGCGCTGCTGGTCGTCGACGAGGCCCACTCGCTCGGCGTCGTGGGATCCGCGGGCCGCGGCGCTGTCTACGAGGCGGGGTTGGCGGGGAATGCCGACATTGTGCGTACGGTGACGCTGTCGAAGTCCCTGGGGGCCCAGGGCGGCGCGGTGCTCGGCGTCCCCGAGGTCGTGCAGACGCTGATCGACACCGGCCGCTCCTTCATCTTCGACACGGGCCTCGCGCCCGCGCCCGCGGGGGCCGCGCTGGCCGCGCTCGACATCCTCGAAACCGAGGCCGGCCTGCCGGAACGCGCCCGCGCCCACGCCGTTCACCTGGCCCAGACGGCGGCCGGTCTGGGCCTCGAGACCGGCGCTCCGGCCGCCGCGGTCGTGCCGGTCTTCCTGGGCCCGCCGCAGGCCGCGCTGGACGCCGCGGCCCGTTGCGCGGACCATGGCGTACGCGTTGGGTGCTTCCGACCGCCTTCCGTACCTTCTGGGCGCTCTTGTCTGAGGTTGACCGCACGGGCCAATCTGGGGTCCCATGATCTCGCGGTGATCGGGCGGGCGCTCACCGCGGTGGCCGAGGCAAGGGAGCCTACGTGACAGAAGAATCACCACGGGTTCCGAAGTACTACGACGTGAAGAAGAGCCTGCTGGAGCTCACCAAGAGCCTGGCGGCGGGCACGGCGCTGCCGCCCGAGCGCACGCTGGCCGTGCGTTTCGAGACCTCGCGCACCACGGTCCGGCAGGCCCTGTCGGAGCTGGTCGTCGAGGGCCGGTTGCTGCGGATCCAGGGCAAGGGCACGTTCGTCGCGCAGCCCAAGGTGGCCCAGGTCCTCCAGCTGACCTCCTACACGGGCGACCTGCGCACGGTGGGCCTCGAGCCGGACACCAAGATCCTCGACATCAGCTACGTCACGGCCGACGAGCAGCTGGGGCGCCGCCTGGCCATCAACCCGGGCGGCCGGGTGCTGCGCATCCACCGGCTCCGGCTGGCCAACGGCGAGCCCATGTCGATCGACACCACTCATCTGTCGGCGCGGCGCTTCCCCCGGCTGCGGCGTGAGATGGAGGGCCACTCGTCCCTGTACGAGACCCTGCACAACGCCTACAACGTCCGGCTGACCGACGCCGAGGAGGTCATCGAGACCGTCCTCGCCACGCCGTACGACGCCCAGGTGCTCGGCGTGGACGTCGGGCTGCCCATGCTGCAGCTCACCCGGCACGCCTTCGACGCCGACGGCAACCCGGTCGAATACGCCCAGTCCCTCTACCGGGGCGACCGCTACAAGTTCGTCACACGCCTGAGGCGCCCATGAGCATCCTTGTGGTGAGCGGCACCGACACCGGGGTGGGCAAGACCGTCGTCACGGCCGCCGTGGCCGCGCTCGCCGCCGGGCGCGGCGCCTCGGTCGCGGTGGTCAAGCCGGCCCAGACCGGAGTGCTGCCCGGCGAGCCCGGCGATCTCCACGACGTCGTACGCCTGACGGGCCATCCCGAGACGCTGGCGACGGTCGAGTACGCCCGCTATCCCGACCCGCTGTCCCCCGCCGCCGCGGCGCGCGTGTCAGGCCTGCCCACGGTCTCGCTCGACGGCGTGGCCGAACGGATCTCCGCCCTCGCCGACCGGCACCGGCTGGTCGTCGTCGAAGGCGCGGGCGGCCTGCTGGTCCGCTTCGACGAAGACGGCTGGACCCTCGCCGACCTGGCCCACGCCCTGCGCGCCCCGGTGCTCCTGGTGGCCAGGGCGGCGCTCGGCACGCTCAACCACACGGCGCTCACGCTGGAGGCGATGGCCGGGCGCGGCATCGCCCCGGCCGGCGTGGTGATCGGGTCGTGGCCCGACAAGCCCGGCCTGGCCGAGCGGTGCAACGTGCCCGATCTGGAGATGCTCGCGGCCCGGCCGCTGGCGGGCGCGATCCCGGAGGGCTCGGGGGCGCTCGATCCGGCCGCGTTCGCGGCGACCGCGGCGCGGAGCCTGGCCCCCAGTCTGGGCGGCACGTTCGACCCCGCCCGATTCCGGGCCGCGGCCCTGGACGGCTGACACGCGCTGACACAGTTGGACACCGCGTAGCCGCCGTACAGGAGTGACCTAGGCTTTGCCTGTGACCGAGAGCACCGACATTCTCCAGATCGCCCGCGCCCAGGTTCTCGACGAGGGCCGCGGGCTCTCGAAGGATCAGGCACTGCAGTGCCTGACGCTGCCCGACGAGCGCCTGCCCGAACTGCTTGCGCTCGCGCACGAAGTGCGGATGAAGTGGTGCGGGCCGGAGGTCGAGGTCGAGGGGATCATCTCCCTGAAGACCGGAGGCTGCCCCGAGGACTGCCACTTCTGCTCCCAGTCCGGGCAGTTCTCCTCGCCCGTGCGCGCCGCGTGGCTGGACATCCCGTCGCTGGTGAAGGCGGCGGTGGAAACCGCGGAGACGGGCGCCACCGAGTTCTGCATCGTCGCCGCCGTGCGCGGGCCGGACCGCCGGCTGATGGATCAGGTCAGGGAAGGCGTGAAGGCCATCCACGAGGCCGTCGACATCAACGTGGCCTGCTCGCTCGGCATGCTCACGCAGGAGCAGGTCGACGAGCTGGCCGAGATGGGCGTGCACCGCTACAACCACAACCTGGAGACGGCGCGCTCCCACTTCGCGAGCGTGGTGACCACGCACACCTGGGAGGAGCGCTGGGACACCTGCGAGATGGTGCGCGCGGCCGGCATGGAGCTGTGCTGCGGCGGCATCGTCGGCATGGGCGAGACGCTGGAGCAGCGCGCCGAGTTCGCGGCCCAGCTCGGCGAGCTGGAGCCGGACGAGGTGCCGCTCAACTTCCTCAACCCGCGCCCGGGCACCCCGTTCGGCGACTATCCGCTGGTCGCCGGGAGCGAGGCGCTGAAGACCATCGCCACGTTCCGGCTGGCGCTGCCGCGCACCATCCTCCGCTACGCCGGCGGCCGGGAGCTGACCCTCGGCGACCTCGGCACCCGTGACGGCATGCTGGGCGGGATCAACGCCATGATCGTCGGCAACTACCTCACCACGCTCGGCCGCTCGCCCGACAAGGACCTCGACCTGCTGACCGACCTGAAGATGCCGATCAAAGCGCTGTCCCAGACCCTATAAAGGCGCGGTAGAAAAACCCTATAAATCGTGGAATAGCGGGACGGGCACCCCCATGATTGGGGCATGGCCAAGGCGATCGAACAGCCCGTCCCGGGCATCACCATCGGGCACGCCCTCCTCGCCCGCTCACGCGGCGCGGCGGAGTCCGTCGACAAGGTCGTGCACGACGGCGACACACTCAACATCGCCGCGGACGGCAACTTCGGCGTGCGCATGCTCGGCATCGACGCGCCCGAGGTGAGCTTCCAGCTGCCCGGCGGCACGGCCTTCGTGAAGATCACCGACCCACGGTGGACGGACTTCCTCGCCGACCCGTTCGCGCCCGGCCTGCCGCCGCTGCTGCTCCGCACGGCCCTGCACGACTACCTGCTGACCAGGCTCGACAAGACCACCGGCCCCAACCACGCCGAGCTCGGCGTCATCGCCACCCAGGCCTTCCGCGACCTCGTGACCGCCGACATCGCCGAGCAGGGGCTCACGCTCGAGACGTTCAAGCTCCGGCTGGCGTTCGGGTCGGAGATCCTCGACCGTTACGGGCGCCTGCTGGCGTACGTGAACCGGGATCAGAAGGAGGCGCCTCGCCCGGCGCCCTACCAGGAGCGGCTGCTGGCCTCCGGCAACGCCATGCCGTACTTCATCTGGCCCAACGTGGACCCCTTCGTGCGCCAGGAGGCCCGCCTCGCCGACGCCGTGCCCGCGCCCGGGACGGCCCGTGAGCTGGCCGGGAAGGGCGCCCTGGGGTTCGCGCGGCGCAGCGTGCGGCTGGCGCGCGAGGGCGGCCTCGGCCTCTGGCGGCCGAACGACCCGCTCAAGCTGCACGCGTTCGAGCTGCGCTACCTCGCGCAGCGGCGGGCGCCCGACCGCTATGTGCTCGACCTGTCCGATGACGCGCACGAGTTGATGCACCCGCAGAGCTACTTCCGCATCCCCAACCCGGAGGACCGGCTCTACGTCAATTCGGAGCACGCGCCCCTGTGGGCGGCCAAAGGCTGGTCGGTTCCGTAACAGCCGACCTCCGCGATCAGGTTACGCATGTGACACGCTGGTAAGTTCTCCGGCATGACCAAGCACGCGGGCGACATCGCGGTCGCCGTCTCCCAGGCGTACGGCGTCGAGACCATGTTCACCCTGTCGGGCGGGCACGTCTTCCCGCTGTACGACGGCGCCGTCCACGAGAACATGCGCATCCTCGATGTGCGGCACGAGCAGAGCGCCGTCTTCGCCGCCGAGGCGACCGCACGGCTGACCAGGCAGCCGGGGCTCGCGGTGCTGACCGCAGGACCCGGCATCACCAACGGCATGTCCGGCGTCGCCACGGCCCACTTCAACGGCTCGCCCGTGGTCATCATGGGCGGCCGCGCCCCCGAATCGCGCTGGGGGTCGGGCGCCCTGCAGGAGCTCGACCACCCGCCGCTGCTTGAGCCGATCACCAAGCTCTCGTTCACCTCGACCGAGGTGGGCCAGGACGTGGAGACGGCGTTCCGCCAGGCCCTCGCCCCGCACCGCGGTCCGGTGTTCGTCGACTTCCCCATGGACCACCTGTTCGCCCCGGCCGAGGAGCACGCGACCGAGACGCTCACCCCGTCCCCGCTCGAGCCCGACGCGGACGACCTGGCGGCCATCGCCCGGCTGCTGGCCGAGGCCGAGCGCCCGGTGCTGGTCCTCGGCTCCGACGTGTGGATGGAGCGTGCCGAGGAGGCCGCGCGCGACTTCGCCGAGGAGTTCCGCCTGCCGGTCATCCCCAACGGCCAGGGCCGCGGCATCCTGCCCACGGGGCACGACCTGCTGGTCAGCCGGGCGCGCTGGCTCGCGTTCGGCCAGGCCGACCTGGTCGTCGTGGTCGGGGCGCCGCTCGACTTCCGGCTCGGCTACGGCTGGTTCGGCGGGAAGGAGGGCTCCCCGCTCGCCAGGGTCGTGCACATCGCCGACTCGCCCTCGCAGCTGGCCACCCACACGGGCACGGCCGCGACCGCCGCCGGCGACCTGTCGCTGATCCTCTGGGGGCTCGCTTCGGCCTGCTCGACGGCCGGCGTGACGCCGCGCAAGGAGTGGCTGACGCGGCTGTCCGAGGCCTGCGCCGCGGCCGTCGCGGAGGACGCCGAGCTGCTGGCGTCGAACGCCGACCCGATCCACCCCATGCGGATCTACGGCGAGCTGAACCGCCGGCTGGCCGACGACGCCGTGGTGATCGGCGACGGCGGCGACTTCGTGTCCTATGCCGGGAAGTACATCGAGCCGCGCCGCCCCGGCGGCTGGCTCGACCCCGGACCTTACGGATGCCTCGGCACGGGCCTCGGCTACTCCATCGCGGCCCGGCTCGCCCGCCCGTCCTCGCAGGTCGTGCTGCTGCTCGGAGACGGCGCCGCCGGCTTCTCGCTCATGGACGTGGACACCCTCGTACGGCACCGGCTCCCGGTCGTGATGATCTGCGGCAACAACGGCATCTGGGGGCTGGAGAAGCACCCCATGCAGGCGCTGTACGGCTACGACGTGGCCGCCGACCTGCAGCCGCAGTGCCGTTACGACCAGGTGGTCACCGCGCTCGGCGGCGGCGGCGAACTCGTCACCGACCCCGCGGAGATCGGCCCCGCGCTCGGCCGCGCGTTCGACTCCGGCGTGCCGTACATGGTGAACGTCGCCACCGACCCCACGATCGCCTACCCCCGGCACACCACGGGCGTCTGACGGCCGCCCGACCCGGCCTACGAGCTGCTGGACGGGCTCGGCGAGGGGCTGGGAGAAGGAGACGCGCAGGGCGCCTTCCAGATCACGATCTTCACGACGGATTTGGGCGGCGCCAGCGCGCCGGCCTTGGGCGTCTGCTTGCTGACCTTGGGACAGCCGCCGTCGCCCCAGACCGAGTCGACCTTGGGCGTGAATCCGTCGTCCAGCAGCAGGGCCTTGGCCTTGGCCTCGGTCAGCCACATGACGTTGGAGACCGCCACCCAGTTGTCGGAGTTGACCGGTGTCGGGGTGGGCGACTTCGACGGCTTGGGGCTGCTGCGGACCGGGCTCGGCGAGAGGCTGGGGGTCGCCGACGGGCTGGCGGATCTCCGCGGGGGCGACGGCGAGGCGCTCGGCGACACCGAAGCGTGCGCGCGCGACTTGCTGGGCTGCACGCTCGGCTGCACGATCGCCAGCGACTGGGACGCGCTCGGGCTCGACTCGCCGCCTCCGTCGCCGAGGGCGGCGTTCATGGCGAACGCGGCCAGCCCCAGGAACACCACGGAGCCGACCACGCCGGCGATGACCGGGACCTTGCGGCTGCGCCGCCGTCCCCGGCGTCCTGGCGGGTCGCCCGGCGGGGGCAGCAGGCCCTGCGTGGTCGAGGGGGACGTCAGCATGTAGCCGGTGGAGGGCGCGCCCTCGTCCTGCCACACCTCGCGGGTGACGCGGTAGGTGGGCTCGGCTTCGGTCTCCCGGGACGGGGCTCCGGACGAGGCGCCCACGCCGGCGGGCACGGCACTGGACATGGCGCCGGACGCCGGGCCTGACATGCCGCCCGGCATGCCCGCCATCGCGCCGGTCGTGGCGCCGGACATCGTGCCCGTCATGGCGCCCGACATGGTCGCGGACATGGTGCCGGAGCCGGCGCCCGAGACCGACTGACGCGCGGCCTGGCTGAGCGCCCCTGCGCTGTGCCAGCGGACGGCCGGGTCCTTGCGCAGCGCGCCCTCGACCACGGCGCGCACCGGCGCCGGCACGTCGGGCGGCAACGGCGGCGGTTCTTCACGGATGTGCTTGAGCGCGATCGTCACGGGTGTGTCGCCGTCGAACGGCCGATGCCCGGCCAGACACTCGTAGGCGACGATGCCGAGCGCGTAGACGTCCACAGAGGGCGTCACGGGCTGACCCTCGGCCTGCTCGGGAGCGCAGTAGGCGGCCGTGCCGAGGACCATGCCGGCGTCGGTGAGACGGCTCGCGGCGTCGGCGCGCGCGATGCCGAAGTCGGTGAGCACGAGCGTGCCGTCCGGCCGGACGAGCAGGTTGCCCGGCTTGACGTCGCGGTGCACGATGCCCCGCTCGTGCACGGCCTGCAGCGCTCCAGCGGCCTGGGCGATCAGCTCCATCGCCGGCTCCGGCGCGATCCGGCCCAGCCGCATCAGCAACCGGTCGAGCGGCTCGCCGTCGACGAACTCCATCACCAGGAACGCGGTGGGCCCGTCGCCCGGCACGTCGGTGACGCCGTAGTCGTAAACGTCGACCACGCCGGGGTGGTTGACGGTGGCCATGGCGCGCGCCTCGCCCTGGAAGCGCACGGCGAATCCAGGGTCGTTGAAACGGCCGGGGAGCAGCACTTTGACCGCGACGGTCCGGGCGAGGACCGTGTCCTCGCCTCGCCACACCTCTCCCATGCCGCCCGCCCCCAGCCGGACGTCCAACCTGTAACGTCCAGCGAGCAGCGTCCCTTGGGCCACCATGGTGCCCCGTAACCCCCTAAGACCCCGATTCGCAACTCCTTCGGGGGAACCATACCTAATCTGTGAGCGTCAAAAGGCCTCAACTGGTGGTAATGCCATGCTCCACGCACTTGGCGGACCAGCCGCGCAGTGTCACCTGCACCATCATCCGGCGGCGGCACCGCGCGCAGAAGCGCGGCGGCTCCATCACGCGGGCGGCCGCACAGGCCGCGTGATCGCCCTCGTCAGCGGGCCCGCCGCAGTGATCGCAGTACGAATCCACGGTCATACGCTAGCTCCATGAACCTTGCCCCGGGCCCCCGCGCGTCCCGCGTCATCATGGTCGAGCGCAGCGACACCGCCGTCAAAATGGGCAGCGGCGACGTGCCCGTGCTCGCCACACCACGGCTGCTGGCCTTCGCCGAGGGCCTGACCATGCAACTGGCGCGCGAAGGACTGGACGACGGCGAGACCTCGGTCGGCACCAGGATCTCCCTCGAGCATCGCGCGGCCAGCCCCGTCGGCGCGCACGTCCGGCTCGACGCCGAGCTGACCGAGGTCGACGGGCGGCGCCTGGTGTTCGAGGCGAGCGCCTCGTGGGACGGCACGGTGCTGTTCACCGCGACCATCGAGCGCATGGTGGTCGACCGGGAGCGGTTTCTCGCGCGGCTCAGTCGATCGTCGCGATGAGATCGCCCTCCTGGACGACGTCGCCCTCGGCGACCTTGATCGTGACCACGCCGTCGTCCTCCGCGATCACGGGGATCTCCATTTTCATGGATTCGAGGATGACGAGCGTGTCGCCGTCGGTGACCTCGTCACCGTTGGCCACGAGGACCTTCCAGACATTCGCCACCATTTCGGCGCGTACCTCAGCCACCGGGCACTCCCCTCAGTCAACGATCCAACTGTGCCAGACCAGGCCTGGTCACGGCCGCATCCGCGATACCAGTCCGGTGTCGTAGTCGCCCGTGACGAACTCGGCGTTGTCCAGCAGTTCGGCGCAGAACGGCAGGTTGTTCTTCGGCCCCTGGATCTGGAAGGCCGCCACGGCGGCGCGGCCCCGCTCGATCGCCTCGGCCCGGGTCGTGCCGTGGACGCACAGCTTGGCCATCAGCGGGTCGTAGAACGGGGTCACCGTGGTCCCCGGCGCGTATCCGGAGTCGACCCGCACGCCCTCGCCCGACGGCTCCACCCAGACGTCGATCGCGCCGGGGCCGGGGAAGAACCGCTTCGGGTCCTCGGCGTACACCCGGAACTCGATCGCGTGGCCGCGCGTGCCCCGCGGGATCTCGACCGGCAGCCCGGCCGCGATCCGCAGCTGGGCCTCGACCAGATCCATGCCGGTGACCAGCTCGGTGACCGGATGCTCGACCTGGAGCCTGGTGTTCATCTCGAGGAACACGAAGTCCTGCTTGTCGGCGTCGACCAGGCACTCGACCGTGCCGGCGCCGCGGTAGCCGACCGCCTCCCCCGCGCGCACCGCGGCGGCCAGCATCCGCTCGCGCAGCTCGGGCGTGATCCCCGGCGACGGGGACTCCTCGACGACCTTCTGGTGGCGGCGCTGCACGGAGCAGTCGCGCTCGCCGAGCGCCACGACCGTGCCGTCGGCCAGGCCGAGGATCTGCACCTCGACGTGCCTGGCCCGCTCGATGTAGCGCTCCAGCAAAATCGCGGGCTCTCCGCCGAATCGCGAGGCGGCGCGCGAGGCCTGGTCGAAGGCCTTCTCCAGCGACGCCTCGTCGACGGCCACGCCCATGCCGATGCCACCGCCGCCGCCGGCCGTCTTGACCATCACCGGGTAGCCGATTTTCTCAGCGGCGATCAGGGCCTCGGGAAGGCTGGTCACCGGCTCGCGGGTGCCCGCGGCGACCGGGACGCCGGCCGCTTCCATGAGGTTACGCGCGTTGATCTTGTCGCCCATCTGGACGATGGCCTCAGGGGCAGGCCCGATCCAGACCAGGCCCGCCTCGGTCACGCGCCGGGCGAACTCGGCGTTCTCGCTGAAGAAGCCGTAGCCCGGGTGGACGGCCGCGGCGCCCGTCTTCTCGGCCGCGCCAAGGACCTTTTCCATGTCGAGATAACTCTGCGCGGGATTGGCCGGACCGAGGAGGATCACCTCGTCGGCCTCAAGGACGAACGGCAGGTCGGCGTCGGCCTCCGAGTGCACGGCGATGGCACGGATGCCCATCGTCTTGACGGTGCGGATGATCCGGCGTGCGATTTCGCCGCGGTTGGCGACCAGAACTGACTCGAACACGCAGCCAACACTAAGCCTGGGCCACGGCCGCGCCGTGCTTCCGCGACGACCGATCCCAGCCATCCGATCTGTAGGAAATCTACAAAACGCTTACCGGCGCGAGCCGGTCGACCACGCGGGCCATGGCCTCCACGATGCGGGGGTCGTAGGCGTCGCCACCGTCGAGCCGGAGCCGCTCCAGCGCCGCCGCCGCCCGATCGCGATCGGTCGACCCGCCCACCAGGTCGTCGTACGCGTTGGCGACCTTGATGATCCGGCTCGCGGTGGGCGGGGTGAGCGCCACCGGGTCGCACTGGTGGCGGACGATCTCGGCGACCTGGTTGAGCACGCCCGTCTTACGGATGACCTCGGCGCCCAGCTCGGCGATCCGCCGCGCCTGGCCGGGGTCGGTCAGCACGGTGGCGCCTCCCGGGATCGGGTCGCTCAGCGACAGCTGCCCGATGTCGTGCATGAGCGCCGCGTACTCCAGCTCCAGCAGCTCGGCCTCGGGCATGCCGAGCTCGCGCCCGATCGCCACCGAAAGGTGGCTGACCCGGCGCGAGTGACCGGGCTCGACGTAGCCGCCGACCTCGGTGACCCGGCTGAGCGCGCGGACCGTCTGCAGATAGGTGGCCCTGATCCCGGCGTACTTGCGGAAGGCCACCTGCGTGACCAGCAGCGGCGCGGCGAACATGAGCAGCGCCGTGAGGCCCATGCTGTGCGCGGACAGCGCCAGGAGCGCGGCCGATGCGCCCACTGCGGCGTCGAGCCGGGCCACCATCCGCACCTCGTCCCGCACGGCCACCGGGAACGCCGTGCGGACCACCTCGGCCCGCAGCATGGCCGCGATCCCCACGTCGACCAGCAGCACCGCGGTTATCAGCACGGCCATCACCAGCAGGGCGATCCACCAGTTGGACCCGGCGGTCGTCGGCGACAGGCGCTCGGCCAGCGGGCGGAACGCGAAGGCCAGCAGCGAGCTCGAGATCAGCCGCCGGGCGATCGCGTCCAGCCGGGGTGGGCGCCCCACGGCCAGATGCGGCAGCGCGCCCGCGATCATGCCGGCCGACACCACGGCCACGACCTGCAGCGCGTCGTGCGTGGCCGGTTTGTTGCCCACGTCGAGCAGCACGGCGTAGCCGAGCGCGGCGGCCGTGGAGACCGGCGCCACCTCCCGGTTTCCCGGCATGGTCAGGCGGGCCAGCTCACCGGCCGCGATCAGCGCGCCGAAGCCGATGGCCACATTCGAGTGGATCAGCTCGGTCGCGGCCGTGTGCGCGATGCCGGCCACCGTCAGCATCCCGGCCGCGCAGATCAGCAGCCATTGCCCGGAGTCGAGCGACATCCCCTGGGACCGCGAGCGGTCCCGGCGCGAGGCCGTCATCGCTCCGACACCACCTGGATGGGCGAGGTCGGATCGTCGTGGTCCTTGACCACCTGCTCGACGACCGCGTCGAACGGCATGGGCGGCACGCTCGGCGGCGGCTCCCACGGGTGCCGGTCGAGCGCCCGCAGGAAGGCGGTGACCATGACCGGGTCGAACTGGGTGCCCGAGCCTCTGCGGAGCTCGGCCAGCGCCTCGTCCTTCGACTTGGCCTTGCGGTAGGCGCGGTCGGAGGTCATCGAATCCCACGCGTCGGCCACCGAGATGATCCGCGCGAACTCGGGGATCTCACCGGCGGCCAGGCCCATGGGATAGCCGGTGCCGTCGTACTTCTCGTGGTGGTGCATGATCCCGGCGAACGCCTCGTCCAGGAAGTCGATGCCGCGCACGATCTCCAGCCCGCGCATCGGATGGAGCTGGACCGCGGCGAACTCCTCCTCGGTCAGGTCGCCGTCCTTCTGCAGCACCTTGGTGGGCACGCCGAGCTTGCCCACGTCGTGCAGCATCCCGGCGTAGCGGATGGCGCTCAGCCGCTCGGTGCCCATGCCGATCTCCTCGGCGATCCGGGAGGAGGCGTCGGAGACCCGGGTGCAGTGGCCGCGGGTGTAGTAGTCCTTGGTCTCGACGGCCTGGCACAGGGCCGCGATGGTCGCGTCGTACGAGCGCTGCTGGGCGTGATACTGCCCGAGCGCCCAGCGCGCGACGAACAACGGCAGCAGCACGAGGACCGCGGAGATCGACTGGACGGTCGTCCACAGGCTGGCGATGAGCAGCCCGAACGTGGCGTAGCCGAGATAGGACACGAGGAACTGCGCCATCCCGCGCAGCGGGACGACCCCCCGGCCCACCCCCTCGGCCAGCCGCAGGATGGTCGCGGTGAACAGGAAGTTGATGACCACATAGACCCCGGCCGACACCGCGAACGGCACGATGATCTCGGGGAAGTCTTCCGGCTTCGGCTGGTGCGGCATGGCCCGGGCGGCCGCCAGGAACGCCTCGCCCGCCGCATAGGCGCAGATCGCGAACTGGGCCGTGTTGAACAGGCGTTTCACCAGCGACAGGCCGGGCCGCACGCTCAGCACGGCGGTCAGCGTGACGAGGGTCGCGCCTTCCGGGCCGACCAGCACGACGGCCGCGAGCGCCGCGGAGAAGCTGACCGAGATGGCCGCCTGCCGCACGCTGAGCTGCGTCGGCACCGACTCGCACACGAGGAACAGCAGGGCGAGCACGAGCACGGTCGAGGTCGGATTGTCGAACTGCTCCAGCCGGCCCGAAGTGACGCTGCGCCACACGACGAACGAGGCCCCGCCCATGAGCAGGACGAAAAAGACCCTGGCAGGCCACGGCATGTCGCGCAATGCGGCCCCCTCGCCAAAAGGCGCCTGCTCAGATCCAGGAAATCCCGGCTTTGACCGGTGCGTACGTGAGCATGCGCTGCCTCCACTCGACTTCCGCGACTCAGGTTACAGAACCGCCACATCCCCGCTCGGGACGATCGAGCCATCGTAACCAAACTGCTACTGAGCGTCGTCGTCGGGGGCCTCTCTGCTGATCAAGAGACGGCGCAGGGAGTCGAGCCGGGCCGCGTCGACGCGGCCCTCGGCCACCGCGACGTCGAGCGCGCAGCCGTTGCCGAGGTGGGTGCAGCCCTTGGGGCAGTTGACGGCCTCCTCGTTGAGGTCGGGGAAGGCCGCGAGGACCGTCTCCACCTCGACGTGGCCGAGGCCGAAGCTGCGCACGCCCGGCGTGTCGATGATCCATCCGCCGCCCGGCAGCGCCAGCGCGACCGCGGAGGACGAGGTGTGCCGCCCGCGCCCGGTCACGGCGTTGACGTGCGACACGGCCCGCTCCGCCCCCGGCACCAGCGCGTTGACCAAGGTCGACTTCCCCACGCCCGAATGGCCGACGAGGACGCTCACCCGATCGCGCAGCCGCGACTCGACCTCGCCCAGGTCGCCGCCCTTCCTGACCACCACGTACGGCACGCCGAGCGGCTCGTAGAGGGCCACGAGCGTGTCGGCGGCGGCGAGGTCGGGCTTGGTCAGGCAGAGCAGGGGGTCGATGTCCTGGTCGAAGGCGGCCACCCACAACCGGTCGATCATCCGGGGCCGGGGCGGCGGGTTGTCCAGCGCGACGACGATGACCAGCTGGTCGGCGTTGGCGACCACGGGCCGCTCGACCTCGTCGGAGTCGTCGGCGCTGCGCCGCAGCATGGACGCGCGCTCCTCGCGGCGGACGACCCTCGCCAGGCTGTCCGGCCGGCCGGACACGTCGCCCACGATCGCCACCCGGTCGCCCACCACGACGCCCTTGCGGCCGAGCTCGCGCGCCTTCATCGCGACGACCTCGGTGGTCGGGCCGTGGCCCATCTCGAGCGGATCCTCGGACGGGTTGTCGCCGGGCTGCGGGATGCCGGGGCCGATCAGGCAGGTGTAGCGGCCGCGGTCGACCGCGACGACGAAGCCCTCCACCGCCTGCTCGTGCGCAGGGCGGAGCCGGGTCCGCGGCCGGGTGCCTTTGCCCGGTCTGACCCTGACGTCGTCCTCGTCGTATTCGCGTTTTCTCAGCTGGCTTCCCCCGAGAGCATTCGCGCCCACATCCGGTCGAATTCGGGGAGGGTCTTACCCGTCGTGGCGATGTTCTCCACCTGGACGCCGGGCACCGCCAGGCCGATCACCGCGCCCGCGGTGGCCATCCGGTGGTCCTCGTAGGTGTGGAAGACCCCGCCGGTCAGCGGCCGGGGGCGGATCTCCAGCCCGTCGTCGGTCTCGCTCGCGTCGCCGCCCAGCCGGTTGATCTCCGTGACCAGGGCCGCGAGGCGGTCGGTCTCGTGGCCGCGGATGTGGGCCACGCCGCGGATGCGGGTCGGGCCGTCGGCGAGCGCGCCCAGCGCGGCGATGGTCGGGGTCAGCTCGGAGACGTCGCGGAGGTCGGCGTCGACGCCGGTGATCGAGCCGCCGCTCACCCGCAGTCCTTCCTCCGTACGCGTGACCGAGGCGCCCATGGCGGTGAGGAGCTCGCGCAGCTGGTCGCCGGGCTGGGTGGTCTCCTGCGGCCAGTCGGGCACCGTGACCTCGCCGCCGCTGACCATCGCGGCCGCGAAGAACGGCGCGGCGTTGGACAGGTCGGGCTCGACGGTCACGTCCGTGGCGCGGATCGGGCCGGGCTCCACCCGCCAGACGTCCCTTTCCGAGTCGTCGACCGTGACCCCGCGCTCGCGGAGCATCTGGACGGTCATCGCGATGTGCGGCATGGAGGGGACGGGCGGGCCGCTGTGCCGTACGGTCACGCCTTTTTCGAAGCGGGCGGCGGCGAGCAGCAGGCCGGAGACGAACTGGGACGAGCCCGAGGCGTCGAGGACGATCTCGCCGCCGGACAGCGGGCCGCTGATCGTGAACGGCAGGGCGTCGCCGTCGACCCGGGCGCCGAGGACGCGCAGCGCGCCGAGGATGGCGCCCATGGGCCGCTTACGCGCGTGCGGATCGCCGTCGAAGGCCACCGGCTCGGCGGCGAGCGCCGCGACCGGTGGCACGAAGCGCATGACGGTGCCGGCCAGGCCCACGTCGACGGCCCCGCCGCCCCTGATGGGGCCGGGGGTGACGGCCCAGTCGGCGGCCGAGACGCTCTCGCCGGACGCTGTCATTCCAGCGCCGAGCGCGGCGAGCGCGCGTGCCATGAGGTCGGCGTCGCGGCTGCGCAGCGCGCGGCGCACCGTGCCGGGGCCGTCGGCGAGGGCGGCCAGCAGCAGCGCGCGGTTGGTGGCCGACTTCGAGCCGGGGACGCGCACGACGGCGTTGACGGGCCCGGAGGCCACCGGGGCTGGCCACAGCGACATGCATGAATCCTAGTAGGTGAGGCAGGCTGTCCTTATGTGCGGACGCTACGCCTCGGCGCGCAAGCGCCATGAGCTGCTCGAGGAGTTCGAGATCGAGCTGGACTCCGAAGAGGAGCTCGAGCCCGACTACAACGTGGCCCCCACCAAGGACGTCTACGCGGTGATGAGCCGGGTGCCCCGGGTCGAGGGCGCCGAGCGGCCCGTGCGGCAGCTGCGTGTGGTCCGCTGGGGTCTCGTGCCGAGCTGGGCCAAGGATCCGTCGATCGGGTCGCGGCTGATCAACGCCCGGATGGAGACGCTGACGGAGAAGCCGGCGTTCCGCCGCGCGTTCGCCTCGCGCCGCTGCCTGCTGCCCGCCGACGGTTACTACGAGTGGCTGCCGCAGGCGGAGAAGAAGAAGCAGCCCTTCTACATCCATCCGGCCGACGGCGGCGTGCTGGCCATGGCCGGACTGTACGAGTTCTGGAAGGACGCCGAGGAGAACTGGCTCGTCACCTGCACGGTGATCACGACGAGCGCGGAGGATCACCTGGGCCACATCCACGACCGGATGCCCATGATGATCCCGCAGGACAAGTGGCCCGAGTGGCTCGACCCGAATGTCTCTGACGCGTCGACACTCCTTGTCCCCGCCAGCGCGGGACGCCTTACCGCCTATCCCGTGTCAACCGATGTCAACAACGTGAAGAACAACGGATCCGAGCTCATAGCCCCTCTGGAGGGCGGCGAGGAGGACAACCTTCTCTTCTGAGTGTAAAGATCCCGCCAAGTGGGCATCCGGTGAGGAAAGTAACCTGAAGATGTCCTGCCGGTAGACCGGGGATGCACGGCAGGCCGACTCCCCACCGTCCCGGAGGTGCGGATTCGTGGACGACGCGACCGCGCGTAAGCGCTTGCTGGCGATGCTCGAAGAGCTGGATCGATCCATCGGCATGCTCCTTGGGGAGCCCGCTCCCGTACGCGACAGGTCGTTATCCGACGCGGGCGCCGACCTCACCGACGCCGACCGCACGCGCGCGCTCCTGGACGTGACCACCGGCCAGAAATCCGCCGTCCTCGCCGCGCTCAAGCGGCTCGACGAGGGCGTCTACGGGCGCTGCGTGGACTGCGGCAAGCCCGTGCCGGAGGGCCGGCTGGAAGCCCGCCCCGACGCCGCCCGCTGCGTCAACTGCCAAGCCAAAGCAGAACGCCGCCGCTAACAGCGCTCCCCAACCCCAACGCACCACCCCCCAAAGCCCACCCAAACGCGCGCCCACCGGAGCCCCGAAGCCCGGAGCCGCCCCCCCAAGCCACCCGAAGCCGCCCTCAGCGGCGATCCCCCCGACCGACAGGGCAGCCCCCGAACCGGGCCACTAGCAGGAGTTATCTCCAACCCGGATTTCTCCAGCCGAGGGGGTTACCTCCGGCGAGCGGCCAGTGGTGGTGCCTCCGGCGGGGGCGCTCCGACTCCGGGATGGTGTCGCCCCCTTCTCGCCCACCCTCGACCCGGGCAAGCTCAGCAGACCGTCTCCTTCGGCTCAAGCCCGGCCGTGCGGGTTGGCGTCCGCGTGCTGTGGAAGGTGCCCGCGCTGATGGACACGCGAGGCCGGGCTTGCCCCTTCGTCACCGGCCCGCTTCTGCTTCGCCTCGGGTCGACGGCGGACGGGAAGGGGCCAGCTCAGGGGCGACGCACGCGCGACGAGCATTGGCCGCTGACACCCTTCCGCAGGGTCTTGCACCTTCGCGAGATCTGGATTTCGGGGCAGACCATAATCCCGGCTCCGGTCCCGTGCGGGCAGGTCCGTTTCGAGCTGGTTCACGCCGCTCCCGGTTCCGCCGACACCCGCGCCTGCCGCCGGGTGCCAGCCGGGCGGGCCTGCGCAGACACGCGCGGGCCTGCGGATCTTTCTTGTCGTCCCTGTGGCACATTTCCGGAGATCGGAAAACGCTCGCTTTGTGCCATAGGGACGACAAGTGAGATCGCCCGCTCCCGGACGTGACCTGGGCTGCCACCGGACAGCCGACGGCCCGCCACCGGGTTGCCGCTGCGCTGCGCCGGGCTGTCGGCCGCGAGGACCGAAACCCCGCCGGGGCCGCACCCGGTCCGGAGCCGACCTGTCCGAACACGGGCAAAGACGATCAAACCCGACCTGGGCGCGGGCTCGGGGCCAGCCAGGCCGGGCGATAAGCAGAGCCAAGCCCGGCATCCCAGACCCGTAGCGGCACTCGCGCCGCGGGAAGAGCACGCCACGGAGAGGGCCACGTCACGGCAGAAGAGCATGCCGCGCGAGAAGAGCATGCTGCCGCGCGAGAGGGACGCGCCGCACGCGACGAGCATGCGGTGACAGAGGGACGCACCGCGCGCACGGGGAAGAGGGCGCCGCGCGGGAGGAGCATGCCGCGCGGGAGGGATGCGGCGAGCGGAAACACGCCGCCCGGGGAGGGACGCGGCGGGCGGAGAGCACGACGCCGCTCGCGGGGTGGGTTTACCCAGCGCTGCAGGGGCGCGCCGTTGAAGTGGGCGCCAACCCTTCGCGGCCAACGCGCGACGCGCGTGCGTCGCCCCTGAGCTGGCCCCTTCCCGTCCGCCGTCGACCCGAGGCGAAGCAGAAGCGGGCCGGTGACGAAGGGGCAAGCCCGGCCTCGCTTGTCCATCAACCCGGGCACCTTCCACAGCACGCGGACGCCAACCCGCACGGCCGGGCTTGAGCGAAGGAGACGGTCTGCTGAGCTTGCCCGGGGTCGAGGGTGGGCGGGAAGGGGGTGGATCCCTTCTCGGAGTCGGAGCGCCCCCGCCGGAGGCAATCCCCCGGCCACTCCCTCAGACGGCTGACCTCTCAGGGGGCCAATCCCTCAGGTGCCCTCCCCCAGGCTGCCCATCCTTCGGGTGGCTCGGTTCCCCGGGTGGCTCGGTTCCTGGGCGGTCCGCTTGAGGCGCGCGGTCCTCCCCCGCCCTCACATGCAGTGGCCATGCCGAGGCGCAACCCAGGGCGAGGGCGGCTGTTAGGGCTTGTGGACGCTTGCTACCAGGTGGATGCCGACGGTGTCTTCGTCGGCGGGGTGGGCGTCGAGCTCGGTGCGTACGAGCCAGGCCAGGGAACGGCCATCGGCGCCGAGCACGTGGTCGACGGTGGAGGGGGACAGGACGGTCCGTGGCCGGAGCCAGTCGACCTTCAGCCCCGCGCCCGACAGCACCTCGCGAAGCTGCGCGCTGGTGAAGCAGCGGGTGATGCTCCCGTCCGGCCACGGCACGAGCATGACCTCGCCCGTCTGGCACAGGTGCTCCCACTTGTTCTGCTCGGCGAGGATCGCCATGCCGAGCACGAGCGAGTCGACGCAGATCAGGGCCCGGCCGCCGGGCTTCAGCACGCGCGCCACGTCGGCGACGGCCGACTCGGCCATGATCTCGATGGACATGGCCCGCTCTTCGGCGATCACGCCGTCGACGCTCTCGTCGGGCAGGAAGGCGAGATCGTCGGCGCGTACGCGCTGGACGAGCCCGGCCTCGGCGAGGGCCGGCGCGGGCCGGCGGAAGTCGACCACCTCGACCACGCGATGGCCGGCGCGCGCCGCCTGGGAGGGCCAGCGACCGCGACCGCCCGACAGATCGAGCAGGACAGCGGGCCGCCGCGGCAGCCATTGCCGCAGCTGCTCGGCGACCACGGCGCGGTAGAAGGTCCAGTAAGGCCCGAGAGAGCCCGAGCCATTAAGTTCGTTGGCTGGAATAGGCAGCACAGCGGCTCCTGGACGTCGGGTTTCCGGACTCGGCCGGCACGGTATTTCTTCCCCACACCAGCGTTTTCGTCACCTTCAGACTGCACCGGGAACAGACTCTACGCCTGCCATGTTCAGGATGGGCATGAACACGTTGCTGCTCCAGCGAGCCCCCGAGAGTCCTGGGGTCGCAGGGCCGGTATTCTCGGGTAGGTACGGGGTTACCACGAAGCGAATGCAGGCACAGGGGGTGGGTCCGGTCTCCAGGACAGCTGAGGAGACGCTGGAGCAGCGCGGTGAGCGGTTCGAGCGCGATGTCATGCCGTATCTCGACCAGCTCTACTCCGCCGCGCTCCGGATGACCCGCAACGCGGCGGATGCCGAAGACCTGGTCCAGGAGACGTTCGCCAAGGCGTTCGCGTCCTTCCACCAGTTCCAGGAAGGCACGAATCTCAAAGCCTGGCTCTATCGGATCCTCACCAACACCTTCATCAACAGCTATCGCAAGAAGCAGCGTGAGCCCAAGCAGGCGGGCACTGAGGAGATCGAAGACTGGCAGCTTGCGCGCGCCGAGTCGCACACCTCGAGCGGCCTGAAGTCGGCCGAGGCCGAGGCGCTCGAGCATCTGCCGGACAGCGACGTGAAAAGCGCTCTGCAGGCGCTCCCCGAGGAGTTCCGCATCGCGGTCTACCTGGCCGATGTGGAGGGCTTCCCGTATAAGGAGATCGCCGACATCATGGGCACCCCGATCGGGACCGTGATGTCGCGGCTGCACCGAGGCCGCAGGCAGCTGCGCGCCCAACTCGAGGATTACGCGCGGGAGCGCGGCCTGGTGCCTGCGGAGGAGTCCCGGTCATGAGTTGCGGAAACCACCACGACACCGACTGTAGCGAGGTCCTCGACCAGGTCTACGCCTATCTCGACGGCGAGCTCGACGAGGACCGACGCGCCGACATCCGCCAGCACCTGGACGAGTGCCACCCCTGTCTCGAGGAGTTCGGCCTCGACCAGGTCGTGAAACAGCTGGTGGCCAAGCACTGCGGGTGCGACCCGGTCCCCGATGATCTGCGCTCCAAAGTGCTGGCGAGAATCGCCGAAGTACGCGCCGAAGGGCTGGCCGGTAACCTCTAAGCTCGCCGTATGCGTATCGCGGTGACGGGCGGGGCCGGCTTCATCGGATCACATCTGGTCGATCGGCTGCTGGGCGACGGGCATGAGGTGGTGGTCGTCGACGACCTGTCCACCGGGGCCACCCGCAATCGCGATGCCGAGACGCACGTGATGGACGTGCGCGACCCCGAGCTGGCCGACCTGTTCACGGTGTTCAGGCCCGAGGCCGTATGCCACCTGGCGGCGCAGATCAGCGTCCGCGGCAGCGTGGCCGACCCGAGGCGCGACGCCAGGATCAACGTTGAGGGCACGGTCAACGTGCTGGAGTCCGCACGGCTCGCCGGGGTCCGAAAGGTCGTCTACGCCTCGTCGGTCGCCGTCTACGGGCGTCCCGCGACCATCCCGGTGCCGGGAGACGCGGCCACGGACCCGCGCTCGCCGTATGCCGCCTCGAAACTGAGCGGCGAGCTCTACCTCACCACTTTCCGCGCCCTCTACGGCGTCGAATACACCACGCTCGTGCTGTCCAACGTCTTCGGCCCGCGCCAGTCCCCCGCCGGCGAGGCCGGCGTGGTCGCCATTTTCACCGACGCGCTGCTGTCCGGAAAGCCCACGGTCCTCTACGGCGACGGCGCACAGACCCGCGACTACGTCTACGTCGACGACGTGGTCGACGGCTTCGCCCGGGCGTGCACCCGGGGCGACGGCGGCCGGTTCAACCTGGGCACGGGCGTCCAGACCACCGACCGTGAGCTGCACTCGCTCGTGGCGGCGGCGGCCGACGCGCCGGACGAGCCGGGTCTCGCGCCGGCCCGGCTGGGCGACCTGCCGGCCATGGCCGTCGACCCTCGGCCCGCGTACGAAGGCCTGGGGTGGGAGCCCCGCACAGACCTCGCAGCAGCCCTGAAAGCGACCGTTGAGTGGACACGCCGGAAAGGTGACGACCCAAGTCGGGTCTGATGTTGTGCGGCCTTGAGACGGTAGCGTGCCAATGTGACGGGTTACAGCGACGATCTGCGCCTCGCGCACGTGATGGCCGACGCCGCGGACGACATCACCATGCGCCGGTTCAAGGCGGTCGACCTCAAGGTCGACACGAAGCCTGACCTTACGCCGGTGAGTGATGCCGACCGCGCGGTCGAGGAGGCCATCCGCGGCACGCTGCGCCGGGCCAGGCCGCGTGACGCCGTCGTGGGCGAGGAGTTCGGCAAGACCGGCTACGGCATGCGCTCATGGGTGATCGACCCCATCGACGGCACGAAGAACTACGTGCGCGGGGTGCCCATCTGGGCCACGCTCATCTCCCTGATGGAGGAGGGCAAGGTCGTGGTGGGCGTCGTGTCCGCGCCCGCGCTCCAGCGCCGCTGGTGGGCCGCCAAGGACGGCGGCTCCTGGACCGGGCGCAGCCTGACCAAGGCCACCCGCTGCCAGGTCTCCTCGGTCGGCCGGCTGGAGGACGCCTCGTTCGCGTTCTCCGACCTGGAGGAGTGGGAGAAGGCCGGCAAGCTCGACAACTTCCTCGACCTGACCCGCGCCGTGTGGCGCACCAGAGGCTATGGCGACTTCTGGTCGCACATGATGGTCGCCGACGGGTCGGTCGACGTCTCCGCCGAGCCCGAGCTGTCTCCATGGGACATGGCGGCTCTGACCATCATCGTCGAGGAGGCGGGCGGCTCGTGCACCGCCGCCAACGGGACCGCTCCACTCGACGCAGGCAGTCTCGTGTGCAGCAACGGCCTGCTCCACGGCGAAGTGCTGAAGAAGCTCTCCTAGAGCCTTTCTAGAGGGCCAGTGTGTGCGCCACGGCCGACATGAGGCTGCCACGGTAGGCCTCGCCGTAGAGGCAGACGTGCACCAGCAGAGGATGCAGCTGATGCATCGGCACGCGCTCACGCCAGCCCTCGGCGAGGGGCCTCTCCTCGTGGTAGGCCGCGAGGATCGTGTTCAAGTGCGGTGCGCCGAACAGGGCCAGCATGGCGAGGTCGGTCTCCCGGTGGCCGCCGTGCGCGGCCGGGTCGATCAGCGTGACCCGGTCACCGGACCAGAGCAGGTTTCCGCTCCACAGGTCGCCGTGGATACGGCTCGGCGGCTCCCCCGGTCCTGAAATTTCAGGAATGTAGGCGCAGGCTTCCTCGATCAGCTCCACGTCGGCCGGCGAGAGTTGCCGGTTGTCGCGCGCGAGCCGTACGAAGGGAAGGACGCGGCGCGCCACGTAGAAACTCGGCCAGTCGTCACCGGCGCGGTTGTCCATGGGCAGCTCGGCGATGAATCCCGGCCAGGGCGCGCCGAAGCCGGACGCGCCGGAGGCGTGCAGCCGGGCCAGCTCCCGCCCGAATCGCTCGGCCACCGGTGCCGACGCGTGCGTCGTCGGCACCCAGGTGAGCACCAGCGTGCGGGAGTCGACCGCCAGCACCTCGGGCACCGCGACCGCCCCGGCCTCGGCCAGCCAGCGCAGCCCCGCGGCCTCGGAGCCGAACTCGGCCCCCCGTTTGATGAACACCGGGTGTCCATCGAGTTCACCCCGGTGCAACGTCCAGGCGTGGCTGGACCCGAGATCTTCAGTGATCTTCAAGGTATTCGACCACGCCGTCAGCGGCCGCCTCGACCATGGTCAGGACGGGCTCGAACCTGCCGTTGTAGTAGGGATCGGGCACCTCGGCGTCGTCTGGAGCGTCCGGATCGAAGCTGCGCAACAGCCGCACGTCGGCGTCGTCGGGCGCGATCCTGCGCACGGCCCGCAGATTGTCATGATCCATCACCAGGATCAGGTCGCGCCCGGCGAACCACGATTGGTCGAACTGCCTGGCACGATGCGCCGAACCGTCATAGCCGTGCCGGCGCAGAATGTCGAGCGCGCGGTCGTCCATGGACTCACCGACATGCCAGCCGCCGGTGCCGGCGCTGTCGACCTCGACGTCCTCGACACCACGCTCGGTCAGCTTCTGCCGCAGCACCACTTCAGCTATCGGTGACCGGCAGATGTTGCCCATGCAGACGAGGGTGACCCGCTTCATGAACGCTATGATCCACCATCAGGCCCGTGACCTGCTCGTTATTTGTTCGGATGGCCACAGACGCGACCGGGGCCGTTCACTGCGCGTTCACCTTTAGCAGGGAATTAGGTCATCTTGCCTCCCTACTGTCCATGACTGTCGAAGGAACAAGTGGGAGGAATCAACCGTGAAGTTTGCAGGCCGGCTCGCCGTAGCCGCCATCGCCGGCGTGCTCTCGCTCGCCGCGTGCGGTACGGACAACAACGGCGGCTCGACCGCCTCATCGTCCGGCTCGGCTGCGGGCGGCGCCAAGACCATCAACGCGGCCGGCTCCTCAGCACAGGCCAACGCGATCGCGGAGTGGAAGAAGGGTTACCAGTCCGCGCACTCGGACGTCACGATCAACTACCAGCCGTCCGGTTCGGGCGCGGGCGTCCAGGCCTTCATCGCCGGCACTGTCTCCTTTGCCGGCTCCGACTCCGCCCTCGACGACGCCAAGGGCGAGCCCGCGCAGGCCAACGCCCGGTGCAAGACCGGCAACGCGATCAACCTGCCGATGGTCGTCGGCCCGGTCGCCGTGGTTTACAACCTGCCCGAGGTCCAGGACTTGCAGCTCAAGCCGGCGACCATCGCCGGGATCTTCAGCAGCAAGATCACTAAGTGGGACGACCCGGCCATCAAGGCGGACAACCCCAACGCGAAGCTGCCTTCCGACGCGATCCAGGCGTTCCACCGCTCCGACGAGTCGGGCACCAGCGCCAACTTCACCAAGTTCCTCCAGGCGACGGGTGGCTGGCCGTACGAGCCCGCCAAGGCGTGGCCGGCCGAGGCCGGCGGCCAGGGCTCCAAGGGCTCTGACCAGGTCGCCGCATCGGTGAAGAGCACCGAATACGGGATCGGCTACGTCGAGCTCTCGTTCGCCACCAACTCGCAGCTGCAGACCGCCAAGGTCGCCAACGGCTCCGGCGAGTTCGTCGCCCTGTCCCCCGAGAGCGCGTCCAAGACGGTCGAGGCCGCCCAGGTCGTCGGCACCGGCAACGACCTCAAGCTCAAGATCGACTACGCCACCAGCGCGGCGGGCGCCTACCCGATCGTCCTGGTGACCTACGAGATCACCTGTGAGAAGGGCCTGCCCAGCGACCAGGCCACCCTGGTCAAGGACTTCCTCACCTACACCTCCAGCTCCCAGGGCCAGGCGGCGCTGACCTCGATCGGCTACGCGCCGATCCCGGACAGCCTGCTGACCAAGGTCCAGACCGCGGTTCAGGCGATCACCCCGGCGGCCTGACCCTGATGGCCCAGGACCTCAAGAAACCAGAGGGCGGGCCGGCCATGCGCCGGTCCGCCTTCCGGCGCAGTCGCGGTGACACGCCATTCCGGTTCGTGTCGACAGGAGCCGGCATCGTCCTGCTGGCGATCATGGCGGCCATCGCCGTCTTCCTGATCGCCAAAGCCGTTCCGGCCCTGCAGGCGAACAAGGCGAACTTCCTGACCTACTTCGACTGGACGCCCAACGCCACGGTCCCGATGTTCGGCATCGCCGTGCTGGCGTTCGGCACGGTGGTCAGCTCGTTCATCGCGCTCGTCATCGCCACGCCGATCGCGATCGGGGTCGCGCTGTTCATCTCGCACTACGCGCCCCGGCGACTGGCGTCCACGCTCGGTTACGTGGTCGACCTGCTCGCCGCGGTGCCCAGCGTGGTCTACGGCCTGTGGGGGTTCACCTTCCTGGTCCCGTTGATGGTGCCGCCGTCGAAGTTCCTCAACACCTATTTCGGCTGGATTCCGCTGTTCGGCGGTGACTCGGTGGTGGGCAGGTCGATGCTGACGGCGTCGCTCGTGCTGGCCATCATGATCCTGCCGATCATCGCGGCCATCTCGCGTGAGGTCTTCCTGCAGGCTCCCAAGACGCTGGAAGAGGCGGCGTACGCGCTGGGCGCGACCCGCTGGGAAATGATCAGGATGGCGGTGCTGCCGTTCGGCCGCCCCGGCGTCATCAGCGCCGCGATGCTCGGCCTCGGCCGGGCCATGGGCGAGACGATCGCGGTCGCCCTGATCTTCCCGATCACCTTCAACATCTCGTTCCAGATCCTCAGCCCCAACGGCAACAGCATCGCCGCCAACATCGCCAACGGGTTCGGCGAGGCCAACGCGATCGGCCGGGGCGCGCTGATCGCCTCGGGTCTGGTGCTCTTCCTGATCACCCTTCTGGTGAACTCGATGGCCCGGCTGATCATCGCCAGGCGCAAGGAATACGCGAGGGCCGCCGCGTGACGACCGCAACCCTGAAGACGGGAATCCAGCCGATCTCCACCGGACGGCGGGTCAAGGACCGGGTCGTCCAAGTCCTGGTCTACCTGGCGTTCCTGGTCGCCGTCGTGCCGCTCGTGTCGGTGCTGTACCTGGTCATCAAGAACGGCCTGGCCCGCTTCGACATGGAGTTCCTCACTCACTCGATGCGGAACATCGGCCCCAACGACGCCGGCGGCGGCGCCTACCACGCGATCGTCGGCACCTTGGAGCAGGTGCTCCTGGCGTCCCTCATCGCCGTTCCCATCGGCCTGCTCACCGCTGTCTATCTGGTCGAATACAGCCGGGGCGGGCGGCTCGCGCGCGCCATCAGCTTCTTCGTCGACGTCATGACCGGCATCCCGTCCGTGGTCGCGGGCCTGTTCATCCTGGCCTTCTGGATCCTCGTGCTGGGCTTCGAGTTCTCCGGATTCGCCGGCGCGATGGCGCTGTCGATCCTGATGATGCCGACCGTGGTCCGCGCGACCGAGGAGATGCTCCGCCTGGTCCCCATGGACCTGCGGGAGGCCGCGTTCGCGCTGGGCGTGCCCAAGTGGCGGACCATCGTCAAGGTCGTGCTGCCCACGGCGCTCACCGGCATCGTCACCGGCGTCATGCTGGCCGTCGCCCGCGTGGCCGGCGAGACGGCGCCCGTGCTGCTGACGGTCTTCTTCACCGACTCCATCAACACCGACCCGTTCCACGGGCCTCAGATGGACCTGCCCCTGTTCATCTTCTCGCAGATGCAGCTGCCGAATCAGACGGCCATCGACCGCGCATGGGCCGGCGCCCTCACGCTGATCCTGATCGTCATGTTGCTCAACCTGCTCGCCCGCCTGATCAGCTGGTGGCGCTCCCCGGTAAGGAAGGGTTAATCGTGGCCAAGCAGATCGAGGTCGCCGAACTCGACGCCTACTACGGTTCGCACAAAGCCATCGAAGGCATCACGATGACCGTCGAGCCGCGCTCCGTCACCGCCTTCATCGGCCCGTCGGGATGTGGCAAGTCCACCTTCCTCCGCACGCTGAACCGCATGCACGAGGTCATCCCCGGCGCGACCGTCCAGGGCAAGGTACGGCTGGAAGACCAGGACCTTTACGGGCCCGACGTCGACCCCGTGTCGGTCCGCCGGACCATCGGCATGGTGTTCCAGCGGCCGAACCCGTTCCCGACGATGTCCATCTTCGACAACGTGGCCGCCGGGCTCCGGCTCAACGGCCGCTTCTCCAAGTCGGAGCTGAACGGCGTCGTCGAGGAGTCCCTCAAGGGCGCCAACCTGTGGAACGAGGTCAAGGACCGGCTGCACAAGCCCGGCTCCGGCCTCTCCGGCGGGCAGCAGCAGCGGCTCTGCATCGCCCGGGCCATCGCCGTACGCCCCCAGGTCCTGCTCATGGACGAGCCCTGCTCGGCCCTGGACCCGATCTCCACGCTGGCGATCGAAGACCTGATCTCCAAGCTGAAGACCGAGTACACGATCGTCATCGTGACCCACAACATGCAGCAGGCGGCGCGCGTCAGCGACCGCACCGCGTTCTTCAACCTCGCGGCCCAAGGTCAGCCAGGCAAGCTCATCGAGATGGCCGAGACCTCGAAGATCTTCACCAACCCCACCGAGAAGGCGACCGAGGACTACATCACCGGGCGCTTCGGCTGACCGCATTGGAGGACCCGGGTGGTGGACGGGGACACTCGATCCGCACCGATGCTGTTGGTGGCTGACCCCGACAGCTCTTTGATCAAGGAGTTGGCGGCCGGGCTCGAGTCTGAGGGCGTCGACGTGGCCGCCGTCGCCGACGGAGCCCAGGCGCTGCTCCAGGCGGGCGCGCTCCGCCCTGACGCAGTACTGATCAGCGCATCACTGCCGATCATCGGCCCGGTCGAGTTCGTCCGGGCCGTACGGCTCGCGCGCGCCATACCGGTGCTGCTCGGCGTCAGCGAGGAAAACGCCGAAATGGCCATGCAAGCCCTGGCCGCCGGCGCCACCGCGTGCGTCGCCAGGCCGTATCGCGTGCCCGAACTGCTACCGCTGGTTCAGGCCGCGTTCCGGAGGAACGGCGTGGAGCGGGCCGTGCTGACGGTCGGCACCGTGGAGCTCGACGTCAGCGCCTATCAGGTGAAAGTGCACGGGCGCATCGTGCACCTGCCGCTTCGCGAGTTCGAGCTGCTGCACTACCTCATGCGCAACGCCGACCGCACGGTCACACGGGAGCAGATCATGCGTCACGTGTGGCACTCGGCCGACGCCATGTCGACCAACACGATCGCGGTCCACGTGAAGCGGCTGCGCGCCCGGCTGGGCGACGAGGACGACACGCTGATCCAGACCGTGCGAGGAGTGGGCTACCGCCTGGTCACCCCGGACACCTGATCATGCACACGCGTCGCGCGATGACGTCGAGGAAGATCTGACGAGCGGCTGAGAGGTCGCTCGTCACATACGCCTTGCCATTGGTAGCGGCGGCGATCTTCCGCAGTTCGGAGGCGTCGACGCCGTCACCGAACCCGATCGGGGCGATCACGACGGGGTGATCGGGCCGGAACTTCGCCTTGATGTGGTCCAGCAGCTCGTCCAGGCCGATCCCGCCGTCCGGGTCGTCGTTCTTGCCGTCGGTGAAGACGACGACCGTACTGACCTTGTCCGGATTGTGTAGCTTCGAGGCCTCGTCGAAGGCGGCCAGGACCGAGTCGTAAAGGCCCGTGTCACCCTGCACCCGCTTGGAGAGCCCGCGCAGCTGCGCCACCACGTCGTCCTTGCGCTCCTCGAGCGGACCCATGGGCACGAGCTGCTTGTAGTCCTTGCCGTCGCCGAGGTGGGTCGAGAAGATCCACAACCCGACGTCGCTGCCCGTAGGCAGCTTGTCGACGCCCTCTTCGGCCAGCCGGGCCGTCGCGGCCATGCGCGTCTGATGCGTTCCGGGGACGATCTCCTTCATCGACCCCGACACGTCGATCAGCAGCAGCGCCCGCGTGTCGGCCAGCAGCAGCCGGAGGGCCAGCAGGACGCGAGTGGTCGTCTCGGTCGGCGGCGCGGGGATGCGTTTCGGCTCGTCGAGGCGGACGCCGTACTGATCGGAGAAATTCGGCCCGCCCCGGCCGTCCGGGCCGCGGAAGCCGGCGGCTTTGAGCAGGTTCACCCCGTTAGCGGAGGTGACGGCGTTCCGGAATTCCAGCGCCCGCCGCTTCCGCTCCGGGTCCTTGGTCGTCACCGTGTACGGAAAATCGAGGCTGGCCGCCCCCTCAGGCGGGTAGACGCCGACCGCGAGGCTGCTCGGATGTTCGCGGTTGTGCGCCCAGACGGACTGCTCCGTTGCCACGATCATGGGCCGGGTCTTGGCCGGCGGATTGTCGAGGATGGCGAACAGGGCGTCCTGGGTGGGCAGCAGCGACCGCTTCAAGTCGGGCAGAATCTGCGCCATCACCGTCATCAGGTCGCCGCGGTCCTGCATGGCCGCGTTGAACAGGTTGACCACCGCGATGCCGGCCGCATGCCGCCGCGGATCCGGAAGCATGACCGTGAGCTCGTTGCCGCTGGTCACACGATCGCTCGGGATGAGGACACTCCACGTGGGGGTGCCTCCGCCGACCGCCACCTTCGTGGCCAGGGCCTGCGGCAATGCCATGATGACCGGAGACCTGGCGATCGACGGGGTCTCCGGGTCGCCTAATCGCTGCGCGCCCTGAGCCCGGGCCAGATCCACCCAGATCGACGCTTCCGGCACCCACACGTCCGGCGCCGTCTGCCCGCCCGCCAGCGCGTCCGCCTCGTCCGCCGAATTCTTCACCTGTACGGCGATGGCCGGGCATGTGCCGGCGTCCTTGGCCAGATTCGTGAGCACGGGCGCGATCTCGGGTGTCGCGACGACGTTCAGCGGCAATTCCGTACAGTTGCCCGGCTCCATCACGGCCCAGGCGCCGACTCCGACCCCGAGCAGCAGAACCCCCGAGCCGACGGCCGCCGCGATCCGCCCCCGTCGCGGTTGGCGGCGGGGAATCTCAACAGGTTCGTTGTTACGGTGTCGTCCGCTCACATTGCAGCCACCTCTCGGGGTTCACCCCCGAATCAGACGATTCTAGCGTCGTGTCGCTTGCGTCACACCCGTAACGCCGGTGGTCCAACCTGGCGTGCCAGCACCCTCGCCCACACCGAAAGATCGCCATACGCTGCCGAGCATGAGCGCGGTAAGGCACCTCGAGGCAGCGGTGAAGCAGGCGTGGAGCGGCGCCGACTGGCTGCCTCACCTGCGGGAACTCACCGAATTGATCGCGGAGACCGAGCGCAGGAGCGCCGGCGGAGACCGCGTCGCCCAGCTCGCCGCCCGGGCCTGCAAGGCCCTCATTCCGTACGGCGAGATCGGCACGGCGCGCGAGCTCGCGGAGTCGGCGCTGCGCCTGCGCCGGGTGTCACGATGGAGCAGGCTCCCGCTGCGCTACCACCGTGCCCGGGCCATGCTGGAACAGGGCGAGATCGAGGCCGCTCGCGCGGAGCTCGCCGCGGTGCTCGATGAGTGCCGAAGCGACCTCGGCACCGGGCACCACCTGACGACGGCCGTCGAGTCGGCGCGATTCGCGTTCGACGGCGATCCGGCACTGGAGGAGCGGTTCTACCGGATCGTGCTCGCCGAGCGGCTGGCCGCGCACGGCTCCGACGACAGCCGGACGCTCGAGACCCGCTTCGGCCTGATCAACGCGTTGAACTCGCTCAACCGCCACGCCGAAGCCGAGGAGGAATGCCGCGCCATCCTCGCCGACCATCACCGGCTGGGCGGCAGCGATCCCGCGGCGGCCCAGGCTCGCGGCGTGCTCGGCACCGTGCTCCACCGCGCCGGCCGATACGACGAGGCCGAGCGGGAGCTACGCGCCGCGACCGATCACGCCGATCCCCGGCTCCTGCCTTCCGCGCTGCACGCGCTCGCGCTGCTCTTCCTGGACCTCGACCGCCCCAAGTCGGCCGAAGCGGCACTGCGGGGCGCCCTTCCGAGCAGCGAACGCCTTTCCGGCCGCAAAGCGCCGGACACGTATGAGATTCGCGTGACGCTGGCCTGGGCGCTCATCGAACAGGGGCGCGGAGACGAGGTAGTCGAAGAGTTACGCGAACTGGTGCGGATCCTGACCGCTTACAGCCCGCGGGGCCACTGGGCCCTTCTGGCGCGCCTCGGCCTCGCCAAATCCACGAACGACGTCGCGGAAATGCGATCGATCGCCGAAGCCTACGTTCAGATCTTCGGCCCCGACGACCGGGAGACCTTGGACGCCCACTACGAGCTGGGCCTCGCCCTGGGGCACAGCGAGGAAGCCGGCTCGATCCTCCGCTCGGTATTCGAGGCCCGAATCCGTCTTCTCCCGCCAGGCCATCCGGCCACCACCAAAGCCCAAACCGCCCTCGAACACGCCACCAGGCCCTAACGCCGGCGAGCCGTGCGGGAAAAGGGTCCGGAAATGCGTGAAGGGCCACCCCCTACGGGATGACCCTCCAACGAAGATGTCCGGCGGCGTCCTACTCTCCCACCACCCCACGGTGGCAGTACCATCGGCGCTGGCAAGCTTAACTACCGGGTTCGGAATGAGACCGGGTGTTTCCCTACCGCTAAAACCGCCGTAACCCCACGAAACAACACACCCACAACCAGCAGCCACACAGCCAGACCCATGCGCAAACACGCACCGACCCAACCGCACCGCCGCCAGCGGATTGCTTGTTGTCTCAGAATCACATAGTGGACGCAAACACACAGAAACGATCAAACGCTTCAAACGTTTATGGTCAAGTCCTCGGCCGATTAGTACCGGTCAGCTCCACACGTTACCGCGCTT
>JAGFNW010000040.1 GCA_017592665.1 Streptosporangiaceae bacterium NEAU-GS5
CCCACTGCGCATCGGACAGATCAAACCGCCGCGTCACCGCTAAGGTGGCCACGAGGTCTCCGGGTCTGGTTCTTCTTGGTCGTTGAACCCTTTACCGGAGACCTCGCTGCATTACCGGCTACGACACGCCCCACCGCACACTTCGAGACAGGCTCTAGGCCGAGGCATACCAGCAGCTCGGCCTGAAACTCACCTATCGGCCACAAGAGCACAAAGTGCGAGCCGAAATCCCACTCGACCCGCACTTATCGGAGATTGGTCTGTGTCCGAGGGGGGACTTGAACCCCCATGCCCATCACTGGGCACTAGCACCTCAAGCTAGCGCGTCTGCCTATTCCGCCACCCGGACGTGGTGCCTGCACACACGATCGTCATCGCGCGTCGGCGGATACAGACTAGCACCGCCTATGGAGTGCGTCATACCGGAACAGGGTGGGGTGCGGGCCGTGGCGCGACGGGGGCAGGATGGGGAGCAGCGCAATACCCACTGGTAAGAGCGCGGTAAACCGATAGCCAGGCGAGCGCCGCTCAACACAGGGTAGGCGCGAGCCGTACCGGACGTTAAGGAGCCTCAGGTGACCCCTCTCAGTGCCGAGGACGAGGTCGTCGAGCTGTGTCAGGACCTCATCCGCCTCGATTCGACCAACGCCGGGGACAACGCCGGGCCTGGCGAGCGGACCATCGCCGAGTATGTCGCGGAGCAGCTTTCCGCCGTGGGGCTCGAGTCGCGGATCCTGGAGAGTGATGATCGGCGGGCCAGTGTTGTGGCGCGCATTGAAGGCACTGACCCGGGTCGTGACGCGCTGCTCTTGCACGGGCACCTCGACGTCGTGCCCTTCCACGCGCCGGATTGGGCGCATCACCCCCTGAGCGGGGAGATCGCCGACGGTTGTGTCTGGGGGCGCGGCGCGGTGGACATGAAGGACATGGACGCCATGATCCTCGCCGTCGTACGGCAGCGGCTCAGCCAGGGCCGCCGCCCCCAGAGGGATCTGCTGCTCGTATTCACTGCGGACGAGGAGGCCGGCGGCCATTACGGTGCGCAGTGGCTGGCCGAGCAGCATAGCGAGCTCTTCGAGGGAGTCACCGAGGCCATCGGTGAGGTCGGCGGGTTCAGCATCAGCGTGTCCGAAACCCAACGGCTCTATTTGATCGAGGCCGCCGAGAAGGGCATCGCCTGGATGAAGCTCACCGCCGCTGGCCGCGCCGGTCACGGGTCCATGCTCAACAGCGACAACGCGGTCACCGAGCTCGCTGAGGCCATCGGCCGGCTCGGGCGCTATCAATGGCCTGTACGGCTCACGCCGACGGTCGTCGCCTTCTTCCGCGAGGCGTTCGACATCGACCTGCGCTCGGAGGACGCGGAGGAGGCGGTCGCGAAGCTGGGTCCGCTTGCGCGGATGATCGGCGCGACGTTGCGCAACACGGCCAATCCGACCATGTTCGACGCTGGCTACAAGGCCAACGTCATCCCGCAGACGGCCACCGCCCACGTCGACGGGCGATTCCTGCCGGGCTATGAGGAGGAGTTCTTCCAGACAGTGGACGAGCTGCTCGGGCCGAACGTGACGAGGGAGTTCGTCTATCACGACGTCGCCGTCGAGGCGGCCTTCGAAGGATCGCTGGTCGCAGCCATGACCCGAGCGCTGACCGAGGAGGACCCGGGCGCCCGAGTCGTCCCCTACACGCTGTCGGGCGGCACTGACCTGAAGGCATTCAGTCGCCTCGGCATTCGCGGCTACGGCTTCGCGCCGCTGAACCTTCCCCCGGATTTGGACTTCGCGGGGATGTTTCATGGTGTGGACGAGCGGGTTCCGGTTGATTCGCTCAGGTTTGGGGTGCGGGTGCTTGACCGTTTCCTCGATTACTGCTGAGAAGGCTGTTGCGATGACGCGGCGTGGTGATAACGTAACGCTCCGTTGAGGGGTTGATCCGCGCAGGTGGATACAGCCAGGCTCGGGGAGGTCACGTGGCAGGCATGCCGGATGTTCAGCAATGGGCGGAGACGCCCGGCGCTGACCGCTGCCTGCCAGCGGCCGTCCCCGACGCGCGCCGGGGAGATCGGATGGCGCGGTTCGCGGCCGACTCCCGGCTGGCTCGCCTGTTGGTCCTTGGCGGCATGATCGCCGCCGGGTGGCTGTTGGGCATGATCTTCGGTGTTCTCGGAATGGCCTCTACGGCCCACGCCGAGACGCTGTCCTCTTCTTTTCCTGTCGCTGCCGGGTCGGCTCTGTCCGATGGTTTCCCCACGGCGAGTGACAGTCCCTTGGCCAGGGGCCTTCTCAAAGCTCAGGCGGGAAGCCTTTCCCCGGCCGAGGTCACGGCGCAGGCCATGGCGGGGCGCAATGTCGACGGGCTGACCAGCCAGTCGAAGCCTGTCCTTCCCGCGCCGTCCACCGCGGACCACTCCGCAGGGAGTAATGGGCTGACCCCGCAGGGCGGTGTCGGTTCCATCCTGTTCGGAGAGATCGCGCGGTCGGTGTTCGATCCGCGGCTGCTGGTCGCCTCCGCGCCGACGGCTGCGATAACACCTCCCGTCGTCCGCACAGCGGCGGACGACCCATCTTTCTCCCCTGACTGACCCCGCCAGCGCCGCCACCTCACGCGATCCAGCCTGAGGAAGACCTGTGGTGCGCGCGTACGTGCCGAAAAGGCGCACGAGGCAATGGGTGTCGGGGCCGCGTCGTAGCCGGCCGAGCGGCCTGCCAGAAGGTTGATCCGGGCGGCTTGCCAGAGCGTCGGCCTGAGGGGCGGACCTCAGGCATCGGCCCGGGATCGGCCCGGGATCGGCCGAGGTGGCTGATCCCGCCGCTAGGACGGCAGACCACCGGGGCTCTACGCGATCAGGGCGACTGGCTCGCGGAGATCACGGCTCGAGGCGATCACTGTTCAGGGCGACTGGCTCAGGCGACTGCTCAGGTCGATCACGGCTCAAGCTACTGGCTTAAGGCGACTGGCTCGGGGCGACTGGCTCCTGCCGAGGTGCCCGGGGTCCCTCGGTGGGCTGGTTGTCCTCGGTGGGCTCACAAGGATCTCAGATCTCAGGGATCTGGCGCTCACTGATTGAAGGGTCCTGTCGAGTTTCGCGGTCGTGGACCGCGGATCGCCAGCGCTAAGGCCGCTGCTCGTGAGGGCAGGGCGGTCCTCCGGCTCGTCGCAGTCCCGCTGCCTCCCCGGAGCGTTGCCTCCCCGGAATGCCGCTGCCTCCTCGGAGTGCCGGTGCCTTCCTGCGGTCCCGGTGTCTTCTCGCAGTGCCGGTGTCTTCTCGCGGTGCCGGTGTCTTCTCGCGGTCGCGGTGATCCGCCGCGGTCGCGTGATCGGCGGTGGTTGTCGTGATCGTCCCGCGGTCACGGTGATCGGCGGTGATCCGCGGTGGGTTCGTGGTGATCGGCCGTGAACGGGGTGATCGGCCGTGAACGGGGTGATCGGCCGTGAACGGGGTGATCGGCCGTGAACGTGGCGGGCTCGGTGTGTGCCGCAACTGCAATGACGTTCAGCTGTCTCTTTCAAACCTCGCGACGCCTCCATGTCCCGCTGTGCTTCGACGTGGGCGTAGGTCGCGAGATGTCAGGTATCCCCCCAGGAAACTAGGAGCATTCATTATGCGAACGTGGGCGAAGGGCTCTGCCCCCGCGGCCCTGCTGGCTGTCGGAGTCATGGCCTTCACCGGTGGTACGGCTTTCGCCGACACCTCCGGCAGCGGGTCCGTAGGCGGCGGCAATCAGGTCAACCTGCCGATCTCGCTACCGATCGACATCAGCGGCAATGCCGCCGGCGTCGCGGGCGATTCCACGGCCGCCTCCCAGGGTGGTGCGTCTGTGGAGAACACCGGCGGCGGCATCCCCGGTCACACGTCGGGCGACAACAGCGTCCTTGGCGGCAACCAGGTGAACGCGCCGATCAGTGCGCCGGTCAACGCCTGCGGAAACGCGGTGTCGCTGTTCGGCAGCTCCGAGGCCGGCTGTAAGGGCGGATCGCAGGTCAAGAACGCGGGCCGCCAGGGCGCGGGCGGCAACACCACCAACGGCGACCACAGCCTCCTCGGCGGCAACCAGATCACCGCGCCGATCAGCGCCCCGGTCAACGCCTGCGGCAACGCTTTCGCGATCTTCGGTGACGCCACGGCGGGCTGCAAGGGCGGAGCGATCGTGCAGAACACCGGTGTCGGCCCGGGTGGCAACCGTACGTCGGGAAGGTCTTCGCTGCTTGGCGGCAACCAGGTGATCGCGCCGATCAGCGGGCCGATCAACATCTGTGGCAACTCGGTCGCGATCTTCGGTGAGGCGTTCGCCGGATGCAAGGGCGGCGCGTCGGTCGCCAACACGACCGGCGGCGGCAAGCCCGGCAGGTCGGGCAAGCCGGGCCATGGCTACATGGACGCGCGCTCCGGCTCGCGCGGCAACGACACCGATGGCCGGTTCGGCGCGGGCAGCGGTAACCAGGTGATCGCCCCGGTCGGGCTTCCGGTCAACCTGTGCGGCAACGCGGTCGGCAACGCCCCGGCCGGATGCAAGGGTGGTTCCGAGGTCGAGAACTCCCTGGCGGGTTCGGGCGCGGGCGGCAACCGTACCGACGGGCGATCAGGGGTCCTGTCGGGCAATCAGGCCGTCGCGCCGATCACGGCTCCGGTCAACGTCTGCGGCAACGCGGTCGCGGCCGCTGGAGACGCGTTCGCCGGCTGTCTGGGCGGCGCCTCCGTGCACAACGGCGGCGAGGGGGCGGGCGGCAACACCACGTCCGGCCGCTCCGGCGTCCTGTCGGGCAACCAGGCCATCGCGCCGATCACAGCTCCGATCAACGCGTGCGGCAACGCGGCAGCGGTTTTCGGCGAGTCCGAGGCGCACTGCCGGGGCGGGGCCATGGTCGATGGCGGGCCTGGTGGCGGGGGGAACGTCACCTCCGGCGAGCACGGTGTGGCGGCCGGCAACCAGGTCGTCGCCCCGATCACGGCTCCGGTCAACGCGTGCGGTAACGCCGCCGCCGTTCTGGGCGACGCGGCCGCCGGCTGCCTCGGGGGCGCTCACGTCGGTCACCCGGCCCCGGACGAGGCCGGCTACACCTACCTGACCCACAGCTGGGGCAAGGTCGACGCCTCGCGGAGCGGAGGCCTGCTCCCGGCGCTGCCGATGGTTCCGGCGCTGTCGGGCGCCCAGGATGTGGGCAACCTCACGCGGCAGATGAGCGCCTCCGGGCTGCCGTCGCTGCCCGTCGTGGGCGACGTCACCGGCTCGCTGGGTCTTCCCCACCTGCCCGGCCTTCCTGGGCTGCCTGGGACGCCTGGGACGCCTGGGACGTCGGCACCCACGGGGCGCGCGCACGGCCCGGCGTCGGTCGCCGCGGCCCCCGCTCAGGCGTCCAGCCCGCTGACACCGGTGACCAACCTCGCAGGCTCGCTGCCGGTGGTCGGCAGCGCGGGTCAGCTGACCAACGGGCTTCCCACGGGGGGCTTGGGCCTGGTGAGCTCCGAGGAGTCGATCGGCGCCAGCGGGATGAACCTGGGTTCGCTGGTCGCGCTGGCCCTCGGCGCCCTGTGCGCCGCCTCCGCGGTCCTGTTCGGCACGACCCGTCGCTTCCGGCTGGGCCGGCGCTAGGTCGTGCCTGACAGAACATGCCCTGCTGCGCGCCGCCCGGGCACGGCCTCGCCGCGTTGTCGTCGGCGTCCATAGCTCCGCTGTGGGCCCTTCTACTCCGCCTCGCGATGGACGCACCACCTGGATCGCCGCGCGCGATGGGCGGCATTGTCAGAAACCTCCTAACCGGTTTCGGACGTGACATATAGGCACTCTCCTCGCAGCCAGTGAGGGGAGGGGAGAGCTTTGCCCGTTCCGGGGGCGCGGCCCGGGGCGGGCAAAGCCATGTCCGGCGGCGGCCTACACGGGGTTCATGTCCGGCGGCGGCCTAACACGGCTCATGTCCGCTCACAGGCCCCGGGCAGGGCACTCATGGTGGTTGATTGCAGCAAAGGCGGCGCTGTTTCGGCCACAGGCCGGTGCGAGGCCCCGGAGCGGGGGCGGCGTGGCAAAAGTGCTGGCGAGACGGCTGCCAGGGCTAGGCCCGACGCGCTGGTGGCAAGGGTCGGGAGGCCGTCCGGAGGCACGCCCAGGGTCGTATATGAGTCGACAGGGTGAGCGTTGCCGTGTTCGCTGGGTTACATTGTGCGGACCACGCGTATGATCCTGCGTCGCAGCCGGACCCTCCGGCTGCCGTCGGAATAGAGCCGGAGCCGATCGAGTTCCCAGTTTCCGTGCTCGGCGTGCTCGGTGAGCAACTGCCGGGCGGCTTCCCTCGAGGTCCCGCGTGGCAGGAAGATCTCCAAATAGGAGTAGTTGAGCACAGCTATTAGTCTCCCAATGGGGATAGGGGAACCCAGGTGGCTCTATTCTGCGTCCTCGTGGATACAGGGTCCAGGTGGACCGGAGGGCCAGACCGGGTAACCCGTGGAGGAAGAACTTCCGGCGACGGGTTACCGTCGTCTACGGTTCCCGCCTGGGACCGTCAGGGGGAATGAGAGCGAACAGCGAGGTAGGAAGCAGCGTGCCAGCCAACAACGGCAACGCCGGCGGAACCCGCCTGGTGATCGTGGAATCGCCGGCCAAGGCGAAGACGATCGCGGGGTACCTCGGGCGCGGCTACATCGTGGAATCCAGCATCGGCCACATCCGTGACCTGCCGGAGAAGGCCGACGATATTCCCGAGAAGTACAAAGGTGAGGCCTGGGCGCGGCTGGGAGTCAACGTCGACCACGAGTTCGAGCCGCTCTATATCGTCAACCCGGACAAGAAGTCCCAGGTGTCGAAGCTGCGGCAGTTGCTCAAGGATGCCGACGAGCTATATCTCGCGACGGACGAAGACCGCGAGGGCGAGGCCATCGCGTGGCATCTTCGCGAGGTTCTCAAGCCGAAGGTGCCGGTGCACCGGATGGTCTTCCACGAGATCACCCCGCACGCCATCCAGGAAGCGGTGGCCAATCCGCGCGACCTCAACCTGCGGCTCGTCGACGCGCAGGAGACCCGGCGCATCCTCGACCGCCTCTACGGCTACGAGGTCAGCCCTGTCCTGTGGAAGAAGGTGAAGCCGCGGCTGTCGGCCGGCCGTGTCCAGTCGGTCGCGACGCGACTGGTGGTCGAGCGCGAGCGGGAGCGGATGGCGTTCACCTCCGCCTCCTACTGGGATCTTCAGGCCCTCTTCGACACCGGTCGCGGTGGCGATGACCCGTCGCGCTTCTCGGCCACGCTGACCGGTCTCGGCGGCCGGCGCATCGCCCAAGGCCGCGACTTCGCGTCCAACGGGCAGCTGAAGAACAGCGACGTGCTGCATCTCAACGAGTCGGCCGCGCAGGCCCTCGTCGGCCGTCTCGACGGCGCCTCGTACGCGGTGCGGTCGATCGAGCGCAAGCCGTACACACGGAAGCCGTATGCGCCGTTCCGGACGACCACGCTGCAGCAGGAGGCCAGCCGCAAGCTGGGCTTCTCCGCGAAGTACACGATGCAGGTGGCTCAGCGCCTGTATGAGAACGGCTACATCACCTATATGCGTACCGACAGCATCACGCTGTCGGAGACGGCCGTCGCCGCGGCGCGCAGCCAGGCCATCAACCTGTACGGCGCGGCCTACGTGCCGGACAAGCCCCGTGTTTACACCAGCAAGGTGAAGAACGCCCAGGAGGCGCACGAGGCGATCCGCCCCTCTGGGGAGAATTTCCGCACTCCTGGCGAAACTGGCCTGAACGGCGACATGTTCCGCCTGTACGAGCTGATCTGGCAGCGTACGGTCGCCTCCCAGATGAAGGACGCGGTCGGCGAGTCGGTCAGCGTCAAGGTGTTGGCCGACCGTGAGGATGCCGAGTTCAGCGCGACGGGCCGGACCATCACGTTCTACGGCTTCCTCAAGGCGTACGTTGAAGGCGCCGACGACCCGGCGACCGACCGTGACGACGCCGAGAAGCGGTTGCCCAACCTGGAGGAGGGCCAGGCGCTGACGGCCGAGGAGCTCAACGCGCTCGCTCACGCCACCAAGCCGCCGGCGCGCTACACCGAGGCGTCCCTGGTCAAGGAGCTGGAAGATCGCGAGATCGGACGGCCGTCGACGTACGCGTCGATCATCGGGACGATCCTGGACCGCGGCTACGTGTTCAAGAAGGGCACGGCTCTGGTGCCGTCGTTCCTCGCGTTCGCCGTGGTCAACCTGCTGGAGCAGCATTTCGGCAACCTGGTTGACTACGACTTCACCGCGGAGATGGAGAAGGTCCTCGACGACATCGCCAACGACCGGGCCGAGCGGGTCCCTGAGCTGCGCCGTTTCTACTACGGCGACGGCGATGGCGGGGAGGAGGGCCTGAAGGAGATGGTCACCGACCTCGGCGAGATCGACGCCAAGGAGATCAGCTCTTTCCCGATCAGGGGCAGCGACATCGTGATCCGCGTCGGGCGATACGGTCCCTATCTCGATCGCGAAGGCGCCCGGGTCAACATCCCCGAAGACATGACGCCTGACGAGCTGACAGCGGAGAAGGCCGAGGAGCTGTTCACGCGGCCCAGCGGCGACCGTGAGCTCGGGCATGACCCCACCTCCGGCCACATGATCGTGGCCAAGGACGGCCGCTTCGGGCCTTATGTCACGGAGGTCCTGCCGGAGGAGCCGGCCCCGGCCGATGGGGCCAAGCGCACCAGGAAGGCGGCCGCGCCGAAGCCTCGGACGAGTTCGCTGTTCAAGTCGATGAGCCTCGACACGGTCACGCTTGAGGATGCGCTCAAGCTGCTGTCCCTGCCGCGTGTGCTCGGTGAGCTGGACGGCGAGGAGGTCACCGCGCAGAACGGTCGCTTTGGGCCGTACGTGAAGAAGGGCACCGACTCGCGTTCGCTCGCGACCGAGGATGACCTGTTCACCGTCACGCTCGAGCAGTCCAAGGAGCTGTTCGCGCAGCCCAAGGCCCGTGGTCGTGGCCGGGCCGCGGCCGCGCCGCCACTGCGTGAGCTGGGCGTCGACCCCAACTCGAAGAAGCCGGTGGTGGTGAAGGAAGGCCGGTTCGGGCCGTACGTCACCGATGGCGAGACGAACGCCTCGCTCCGCAAGGGCGACGCGGTCGAAGACATCACGATCGAACGGGCCGCCGAGCTGCTCGCCGAACGGCGCGAGCGCGCTCCCGCGCCGCGCAAGAAGCCGACGACGACGAGGAAGAGCACCACGACCAGGAAGTCCGCGGCCAAGACCTGACGATCTCACAATTGTCGGGGGCGGGCCGTAGCATTGCCCCTGGCATGAAGGGGTGGGGCGTTGGTGCAGGTCATCGGCTTCCTGGGAGTGATCCTGCTGGTCGGCGGCGGGGTGCACTTCTATCTGTGGCGGCGGCTGGTCCGTCCGACCACGCGTCCTGGGCGGGTCCGCCAGGCGCTGACCTGGGCATTGGTCGCGCTTGCCGTGCTGATGGCCGTGGGCGTGATGGGCGGCCGGGTCTTCGGCATGGCCGCGGAGCGCGTTCTGGCCTGGCCTGCCTATCTATGGCTCGCCGTGATGTTCTACTTGCTGGTCTTCCTGGTGGTGCTGGAGATTCCTCGAGCGGTGGCCCTGCTCGTCGCCCGGCGCCGCTCCCGCGCTGGGGCTGGGGCTGGGGCTCAGTCCCAGCCCGTGAAGTCCGATGCCGTCGCGCCCGATGCCGTCGCGCCCGAGGTCGTGGCGTCTACGGCCGTTGCGTCTACGGCCGTTGCGTCCCAGGGCGTCGCGTCCCAGGGCGGTGGGTCGCAGGGCATGGGGTCGAAGGGCGTGGGGTCGAAGGGCGCGGCATCGCTTGAGGCTGCGGCTTCCGTAAAGGCGTCGGTCGAGGGCGCGAGGTCATCTCAGCGGCCTTCATCTCAGCGGCCGCCATCTCAGGAGACGTCATCCCAGCGGCCGTCAGCCGAGGGGGCGCCGTCCCACGGGCCGTCATCCGAGGGGGAGCTCTCCCATGGGCCGTCATGGGAGGGGGCGCTCTCCCATGGGCCGTCATGGGAGGGGGCGCCGTCCCAAGGCCTGTCGTCGCAGGGGCCTTCGCTTCACGGCACGTCAGCGGAGGCCGACTCGTCGCCGTCGATCGATCGGCGGTTGTTCATATCGCGTACGGTTGCCGCCGTCGCGGGTGTCGGGGCGCTGGCGACGGTCGGCTATGGCGTCCGGACGGCGCTGGGGGATCCGGTGATCGAGCCGGTGGCGATCCACCTCGCCAAGCTGGATCCGCGTATGAGCGGGCTCAAAATCGCCGTCGTCTCCGACATCCATCTCGGCCCGCTGAATGGACTCGCTCACACCGAGCGGATCGTGCGCATGATCAACGGGCTCCGCCCGGATCTGGTCGCGATCGTGGGCGACCTGGTCGACGGCACGGTCGCTGAGCTGGGGCCGCTGGCCCGGCCGCTGGGCGACCTACAGGCCCCTTCCTACTTCGTCACCGGCAACCATGAGTACTACACGGCCAACGGGCCGCTGGAGTGGGAGCAGGAGCTGAACGGCCTCGGCGTCCGCTCCCTCCGCAATGAGCGTGTCGAGATCAGTCGCGGCGGTGCCGTGCTGGATCTCGCCGGGGTCAACGACATCTCTGGCGGGGCGTCCGGTGACGGCCCCGACCTCGGCCGCGCATTGGGCGGCCGTGATCAGTCGCGTCCGGTCGTCTTGCTGGCGCACCAGCCGGTTTACGTCAAGGAGGCCGCCGCCCACGGCGTCGACCTCCAGCTATCGGGGCATACGCACGGTGGGCAGATGGCGCCCTTCAATCTGGTGGTCAAGTTGCAGCAGCCTGTCGTCGCCGGTCTTGCGACGATCGACGGCACTCAGGTCTATGTCACGCGTGGCGCGGGCTTTTGGGGCCCGCCCGTGCGCGTTGGGGCTCCGCCCGAAATCACCCTTATGGAGCTGCTCGCCTAGCTTCGTCAGACACCCGGGATGTTCATGCACGAGCGCGTGACCTGGGAGCGCGATGGGACGAACGTGAGGATGTCTATCGGGGCGACCTACCTGCGGGACAGAGCTGGACGTATTACCCTCAGGCGACGAGCACGCGGGCAATTCCGGCTGGCTCGCACCCTCATCAGCCCACTGACCACCTGGATACGCTGAAACCATGAGCATCCCTGGCCGGGCCGCCGCGCGACGCAAGCCGCCGCACGTGCTGTCGTACACGTCGTTCCGCAGGTTGTGGACGGCCATGTCGGTGTGCAGCCTCGGCGACTGGCTCAATATCGTCGCACTGACCGCCCTGGCCGGAAATCTGACCGCGGGTTCCGGCTACCAGACCCAGAGTCTGGCCATCGGCGGTGTCTTCGTGGCGAAGATGCTGCCGGCGATCCTGCTGGGGCCGCTGGCCGGGGCGGTGGCCGACCGGTTCGACCGGCGGATCACCATGGTCATCGCCGACATCACCCGCTTCGCCGTGGTGCTGTCGATCCCGCTGTTCGGGTCGCACAGCTATCAGTGGGTGGTGATCGCGACCCTGCTCGTGGAGTGCGTCAATCTCTTCTGGGTCCCGGCCAAGGACGCCACCGTCCCCAATCTCGTACCGAAGGATCGGCTGGAAGAGGCCAACCAGCTCAACCTCCTCGTGACGTACGGCACGGCTCCGATCGCGGCGCTGCTGTTCGCGCTGCTGTCGGTGACGGCCGACATGCTGCATCGGGCGTTCTCCGGCTTCTCGGGTGAGAACATCCACCTGGCACTGATCATCAACGCTCTCGCCTACCTCGTTTCCGCTCTGCTGATCTTCACGCTCCGCGACATCCCCAAGACCCATACGCCGATCGTGAAGCCGGCCGTGCTGCGGCAGATCGTGGACGGCTGGCGGTTCGTCGGCGGCAGCCGCATCGTGCGGGGCCTGGTCATCGGCATGCTGGGGGCGTTCGCGGCGGGTGGTGCGGTGGTCGGCGTGGCCAAGGCGTACGTGGGAGCTCTCGCGGGGGGCGACGCCGCCTACGGCACGCTGTTCGGGGCCGTGTTCGTAGGCATGGCGATCGGCATGTTCTTCGGGCCGCGGGTGCTACGCGAGTTGTCGCGGCGCCGCCTGTTCGGGTTGTCGATCGTGTTCGCGGGCGTCGCGTTGGCCGCGATCTCGCTCATCCACAACCTGGTGATCGTCGTGCTGCTCACGGTCGTGCTCGGCGCGTGCGCGGGCATCGCCTGGATCATCGGCTACACGATGATCGGCCTGGAGGTCGAAGATCGGCTGCGCGGCCGCACGTTCTCCTTCCTCCAGTCGCTGGCCCGGGTCGTCCTGCTGCTGGATGTGGCGCTGGCCTCGACGCTCGCCGGGCTGTTCGGCTCGCACGACCTGCCGCTCGGCGCGGGCATGGTCTACCGGTTCGACGGTTCCAACCTGGTCCTGGTGATCGGTGCGGTCCTCGCGATCATCGTGGGCGTGGTGGCGCTTCGGCTCATGGACGACCGGCGCGGCATCCCCATGTCGGCCGATCTGCTGGCGGCGCTGCGCGGTGAGCGTTATGTGCCCGCGGGCACTGAGCCGCCCCGAGGCCTGTTCATCGCGTTCGAGGGCGGCGAGGGCTCGGGCAAGACCACTCAGTCGCGGCTGCTCGCGATCTCCCTGCGCGATCAGGGGTTCGACGTGGTCCAGACGCGTGAGCCGGGTTCCACCAAGATCGGCATGCGGCTGCGCGCCATTCTGCTCGATTCTGTGCACCAAGGGCTTTCCGCTCGCGCCGAGACCCTTCTATACGCGGCCGACCGGGCCGAGCATGTCGAGAAGGTCATCCGGCCGGCGCTCTACCGGGGCTCCGTCGTCATCACCGATCGCTACGTCGACTCCTCCCTGGCCTATCAGGGGGCGGGGCGGGCGCTTGCCGCCGAGGACGTGGCCCGGGTCAACGCGTGGGCCACAGGCGACCTGACGCCCGATCTGACCGTTCTGATCGACGTGCCGCCGTCGATCGGCCTGACGCGGCTGGGCGGCGCCGCCGACCGCATCGAGTCCGAGCCCGATGATTTCCACGAGCGCGTCCGCCGCGAGTTCCGGTCGCTCGCCGCCGCTGAGCCCGAGCGTTATCTGGTCGTAGACGGCACGCTTCCGCAGGGCGAGGTCGCCCGCATGGTCCAGGATCGCGTACGGGAAATCCTGCCGGATCCCGTCCCCCGCGACGCCGAGGCCAACACCGGCACAATGCCCGCCATCCGCGACTGAGCCGTCCGCGGGCAAGAGTTCTCTGCGAGCGAGGGTTCTCGGCGGTCGGGCGGCTGTCTGCGATTGGGCTGTCCGCGGCCAAGTGCTGTGCGCGACTGAGTCGTCCGCGGGCAAGAGTTCTCTGCGAGCAAGAGTTCGGGCAAGAGTTCTCTGCGGTCAAGGCGCTGTCTGCGGCTACGGCGGATCGGGGCAGGTTGTCCTAGGGCGGCATTAGGCTGACCGGGTGGGCGTCTTCGACGATCTTGTAGGCCAGGAGCAGGCGGCGGCTGTGCTGAAGCAGGCGGCCTCGGCGGCGGCCGAGGTGATCGCCGGTGGCCGGGGCGCCGGGATGACCCACGCGTGGCTGTTCACTGGGCCGCCCGGCTCGGGCCGGTCGAATGCGGCGAAGGCCTTCGCGGCCTCGCTGCTCTGCCCCGACCAGGGGTGCGGTCACTGCGGCTCGTGCCATCAGGTCGATGTGGGCTCCCATGCCGATCTGACATGGATTCGCCCCGAAGGTCTCTCGTACAGCGCCAAGCAGACCCGGGAGCTGGTCTTGAAGGCGGCCGGGGCCCCGACGCAGGGGCGCTGGCGGATCGTGCTGTTCGAGGACGCCGACCGCGCCACGGAAGCCGCGGCGAACGCCCTGCTCAAAGCCGTCGAAGAGCCTCCACCCCGCACGGTCTGGCTGCTCTGTGCGCCGGCACCGGACGACATGATCATCACGATCCGCTCCCGGTGCCGGGTGATCACGCTGGTCACGCCACCCACGGAGGCCGTGGCGAACGTGCTCGTCACACGCGACGGCGTCGACCCCGAGCTGGCGCACTTCGCCGCCCGGGCCTCGATGGGGCACATCGGGCGCGCCAAGCGGCTCGCCCTCGATCAGGAGTCGCGGCAGCGACGGGCCGAGGTGTTGGCCATTCCGCGTTCGCTGAGCAGCGTGGGTGACTGCATCACGGCGGCGGAGCGGCTGGTGAAGACGTCCTCCGACGACGCCGACGCGGCGACCACCGCGCTCAACGAGGTGGAGTCGGCCGATCTGCGCCGCATGTACGGCGAGGGCTCCACCGGTAAAGGCCTCAACAAGGGCCTGGTCAGAGGGGGCGCCGGAGCCCTCAAGGAGCTGGAGACCATGCAGCGGTCGCGGGCCACGCGGATCAAGCGCGACTCGCTCGACCTGGCGCTGCTCGACCTGGTCTCCTACTACCGGGACGTGCTGGCCGTACAGTTCGGCGCGGCGGTCGAGCTGGCCAGCGAGCGGGCCGATGTGGAGGCGGTGGCGCGGGCGTCGACCCCCGAGGTCACATTGCGGCGGATCGACGCCATCATGAAATGCCGGGAAAGGCTCGCAGCCAACGTGAATCCGCAGATTGCCATTGAAGCCATGACAATCTCGCTCAGGTAGGCAACCCTCGGGTGGTTTCCGCGTCTCTGGAGCATGCAGGCGGAAATCGTGGATCTGGGCGCGGCACGTGACGAGACAGTCTCAGGGCTGTACGCCGAGCACGCCCTGGGCCTGACCAGGCTCGCTGTGATCATGGTCGGCGACCGGGAATCCGCCGAGGACGTCGTCCACGAGGCGTTCCTCGGCCTCCATCGACGCTTCGGCGCCCTCAAGGATCGGGGCAAAGCCCTCGTTTACCTGCGCAGCTCTGTGATCAACAATGCCCGTACCGTGCTGCGGCGACGCCGGCTGCCGCTGTTCCGCGCGTACGAGCCGCCCGTCTGGTCGGCCGAATCGGCCGCCATGCTCGGCGTCGAGCGGCGTGAGGTCATGGAGGCGCTGCACCGGCTGCCGCAGCGGCAGCGCGAAGCCCTCGTGCTCAGGTACTACGCGGAGCTTTCCGAGGAGGAGACCGCCCAGGTCATGGGCATCAGCCGAGGCACCGTCAAGTCCACCACCTCCCGAGCCTTGGACGCGCTCGGCCGTCTCCTTGAGGAAACACGATGACCATTGACCGACTGCGGGACGCCGCCCGTGCGGTGGGCGAGACGATTACCGACGTGCCGCCGCTCGAACTCGGCACGCGTACCAAAAGAGTCTGGCTTGTGCCGATCGCGGCGGCGGCGTCGGTCGCCGTGGCCGTCGCGGCCGGCACGATGATCGCCAAGGGTGGAAACGGCATCAGCCAGGTCGCGGCCTCCACGGCCGGGCCGGTCGCGCCGCCCAAGTTCTTCGCGAGCGTGGATCGGACCGGCATCATCGTGCAGGCCGTCAGCGGCGCGGCGACGACGGCGACCGTGCCACAGCCGAACGCACAGGAACGTTTCACCTTCATTCAGGCCGCTCAGGACAATCGACTCTTCTATGCGGCATCTGACACCGATGACTGCCACCCACGCTTCTACCAGTTCACGCTTGACGAGAACGGCCAGGTGACCGGCTTCGGCGTGCTCCCGTTCGCCCCGGCGGAAGGCTTCCGGCCGCTGTCAATGGCGGTGAGCGGAGACGGCAGGAAGCTCGCGTACGGGGCGGTGCCCTGCAAGCCTGAAGAGAAGACGCCCCCGAATCTGGTCGTAACCGACACAGGCACGGGAGAGAGCCGAAGTTGGACGTCCGACGACCACGGCGTGCCCGTTGATCTGACGCTCACCGCCGACGGTAGCCGGGCGGCCTTCCGGCTGGCTCCGCTGCTGTGGAAGGTGATAGCAGCGGCGTCGCCGGCGCCCATGCCCGCCGAGGTGCCGTCTCCGATCGTCAGCAAGACCGTCACCCTCGAGCCTGATCCGGCGGCGAAGGCGACGATCGATAAGCTCGAAGAGCAGAAGAAGCGGGCGGCGGCCTCCGAAGGGCCCGGGGTCAAGGACGTGCCGCCGGTGGACATCGCCACCGGGGGATGCGCCCACGCGGGTGTGGCGATCTCGGGGGAGAAGCCCGGTGTGGTCTTCTCCAAGGAGAAGCCGAACGCCCCCGTGCCGGTGCCCTCGGACATTCCGCCTGGCCAGCCGTCCGACCTGCCGTCGCCGCTGCCGTCGGACCTGCCCGCCACGGTGCCGTCGGACCTGCCCTCCGACCTGCCTGCCGCGGTGCCGTCGGACGTGCTTCCCCCGCTGCCGTCCGGCGAGGCGAGCGCGTACGCGTCGGCAGAACCCTCGGCCGCGCCGTCCGGCGCCGGTGAGGCGTACACGTCGTCGGTGACCATCGCCGGGGTCGGTCCGTTCTGGAAGGGCTGTGCGGACGTGTCCGACGTGCGGATTCTCGACACGAACGCGGCCGGCGGCGCACTCGGCCAGGCCGCCAAGGTCACGCTGCCCACCTCGTACGACGGCGTGTCCGGCGGCGTCGCGAGCGTCCGGCTCAGCCCTGACGGCACCCGCCTGATCGGGTCGCTCGGCACGTTCGGCGTGCGCGTGGTCGACGACAAGGTGACCTACGACGGATCGTCCGCTCTCGTGGCGTTCGACGCGACGGACGGCAAGCCGATCGAGACGCTCTACAAGGACGACAGCAAAGGCGGCCTGATGCTGATCGACCTGGACGGAAGCGGACAGAGCGCCCTGGTTTCCCGTCTGAACGAGGTCGGGGTCGTGGACGCGTCCGGCTACCACACCATCACCGCCGCACCCATCAGCGCGAACGACCAGGTCAAGAAGGCGGTCGCCCTGATCGGAGCGGAATCCAGCTGGTAAACGCCTGCCGAAAGGAAACGCCGGTGGCCTGGGCCCACCGGCGTTTCCGTTCGATGCGGCACGCACTTTGCTGCGGCAAGCAGCAGAGTGAGCCGCCGCGCGTCTCTGTTATGTGACAGAAATCGACGTGCTCTTACCGGCCGACCCGGTGGATGTGGCGAAATTGTTCGCCGAACATCACCTCGGCCTCGTACGGCTCGCGCTGCTCATGGTCGGCGACCAGGCGACAGCCGAGGATGTCGTCCAGGAGGCCTTCGCGCGCACCCACGTCGGCCGCCGTCGTCTCCGTGATCCGGATCGCGCGCTCGCCTACATCCGGTCGGCCGTGCTCAACGGCTGTCGGAGCGTGCTGCGCCGGAGGTCGGTCGTGTTCCGGCGGGCCGAGCCGTACGAGCCGCCCATCTGGTCGGCCGAAAGCGCCGTGATGCTCAGCGAGGACCGCCGCGAGGTGCTGGCCGGCCTGCGGGACCTGCCGCGACGGCAGCGTGAGGCGCTCGTCCTCCGCTACTACCTGGATCTTTCCGTCGGCGAGATCGCCGACGCCATGCGCATCAGCGGTAGCTCGGTGCGTTCCACCATCTCGCGCGGCCTGGCCGCGCTCGGACGCCGACTCGGAGCAGAATCATGATCGAGCAGCGCCTTCGCGACGCCCTCGGCGCCGCCGCCGACATCGACCCGGCCACTGTCCGCCCGCTCAGGGCCGCGCCTCGCCGTCACCGGATGAGGTATGTGGCGATCCCGGCCGCGCTCGTGGCCGCTGTGGCGATTTTCGCCGCGGCACGGCTTCTGCCGGCTCAGGAGCAGCCGATGACATTCGTGGGCATGAGCGCCCCCGAGCCGGGGGAGATCCGGGTCTTCCTCTGCCGGAAGCCCGACACCCTTCCCGCATGCCGGCACACAGCGGGCGACCGGGCGCGGATCGCGGCCAAGCTGGATACGTTTCCCCAGGTGGCGGGTTACCGGTTCATCGACCAGGCGGAGGCGTACAGGATGTTCCTTCGGTACGCGAAAGGCGAACTCAGGGATGTGGTGCGGGTCAGCGACATGCCAGAGTCGTTCCGGGTGAGGCTCAAGCTCGGCGCCGACGGCACTCCTGTCGTGCGGGCGCTCCGCGAGGTTCCCGGTGTGTTGCTCGCGGCGCTGGGATGACGGTCACGTACGCGTAAGGTGGGCATTAGCCGTACGAGATGAGGGAGGTCGGGGTCGTGGGCATGATCATGGCCGTCAGCTTCACACGCTACGGACGGCTGTATTACCTCGACCCCGGCGACCTCAGCCCCAAGGTGGGCGACAAGGTGCTGGTGCCGACCGACGCCGGGCCCGAGGTCGCCGAGTGCGTGTGGGCGCCGCAGTGGGTGAGCGAGGATGTCGAGGGTCTCCCGGTCTGTGCGGGAATCGCCACCGACGAGCACCTCGGCCGGGACGAAAGCAACCGCAAGCACCGCGCCGACGCACGTAGCGTGTCGAAACGCCTCATCAAGCGTCATGAGCTGCCGATGAAGGTGGTCGGGGTCGATTACGTCGATTCCGACAATGTCTACACGGTCTACTTCTCCGCGCCGCATCGTGTCGACTTCCGTGCGCTTGTGCGCGACCTTGCCAGAAATCTGCGGGCTCGGGTGGAGCTGCGGCAGATCGGCCCCCGCGACGAGGCGCGGCTGCAGGGCGGCATCGGCCCGTGCGGGCGCGACCTGTGCTGCGCGACGTTCCTCAAGGACTTCGAGCCCGTTTCCGTCCGGATGGCCAAGGACCAGGATCTCCCGGTCAACCCGCTGCGAATCGCCGGCGCCTGCGGGCGCCTGATGTGCTGCCTCAAATATGAGCACCCGCTGTATGTGAAGGCGCACAGCACCATGCCGCGCATGGGCGTTCCTGTGGACACTCCTGAAGGGGCGGGGATCGTCGTGGGGCGGAATGTGCCGTCCGACACCGTCGTCGTGCGCCTCAACGACGGCGGGCGCCGCTGCGCCTGCCCCTCGGCGTCGGTGTGCTCGCCGCGCAAGCAGCACGATTCGATGTACGGCTCCGCTGAGGACGACAACGCTTAGAGCCTGTTGGCGGACTCCGCTGTCCTGCTGCGCGTCGCCCAGGCACGCGCCTCGCCGCGTTGCCGCCCTCCCACGAAAATCGCTCGCAAGCTCGCGCTTTCCGCGGAGCCCGGGAGATGTCGTCGTCCATAGCTCCGCTATGGCCTCCTCGTCCGCCTTGCGATGCACGCACCTGACCGCCGCTCGCGACGGACGGGAGTCCACCAACAGGCTCTTAGAGGTTGTGTCTGACAAATCACGCCTGCTGCCCTGCAGCCGGTATTTGTCAGACACTCCATCGGCCGCCCGGGCATAGGATGCGGGTGGTATGCGATCGGCGAGCCAATCAGCGGACCCGACGCCGTGCTCCGGTGCGACGCCGCGATCTGGCGCGATAGCGGTCACGGGCGTGCGAGGGGATTTACGAGGCGTGATGCGTCGATTCGCGGTGGGGTTGTTAACCGTTCTGTTGGCCGCCGGATGCACCAAGGCGTCCCAACTGCCACCGAAGGCGCCCACGTCGGGCCTGCAGCCCTTCTACAGCCAGGAGCTGTCCTGGAGCGACTGCGGCGACGGCTTCGACTGCGCCAAGATGAACGTGCCCCTCGACTACGCCAACCCGTCCGGGGCCGCTATCAAGATCAGCGTGATCCGGCTCCAGGCGTCCGGCGATCGGATCGGCTCGCTTCTCATCAATCCCGGCGGCCCTGGAGGATCCGGGATCGAGTACGCGCGAAGTGCACGAGCCGTGCTCAGTGGCAACCTGCTCGAACATTTCGACACCATCGGCTTCGATCCGCGCGGAGTGGGTGAATCCACCCCGGTCAGCTGCATGTCCGGCGCCCAACTCGACGCGTACGTGTCCCTCGACGCCAACCCCGACACGAAGGCCGAGCTCACCGAGCTCCAGCAGGGCTCCAAGGCCTTCGCCGAGGCCTGCGGGGCCAAGTCGGCGCAGCTGCTGCCACACGTCAGCACGGTCGACGCCGCGCGCGACATGGACGTGCTGCGGGCCGTTCTCGGCGACCCCAAGATGACCTATCTGGGCAAGTCGTACGGGACTTATCTCGGGGCGGTTTACGCGAACCTGTTCCCCAAGAACGTGCGCGCGCTTGTGCTCGACGGCGCCGTCGACCCGGCCGTCCCGACGTTGAAGGCCAACCTGGTCCAGGCCGAGGGCTTCGAGGTCGCGCTGAAGGCGTTCGCCGAAGACTGCTTCAACGACGCCGCCTGCCCCTTCGCCAGCCGCGACCTGGACGGCGCCATGAAGGAGGTCAGCGACCTGCTGGCCCGCGCCGACCGCGAGCCGCTCACCAACGACCTCGGCGACGGCCGCAAGGTCAACGAGGCGTGGGCGGTGCTGGGCATCGTGACGCCGCTGTACGACCGGGGATCGTGGCCGGCGCTGCGCCAAGCCCTCGGGCACGCGTTCAACGGCAACGGCAGCGACCTGCTGCGGATGGCCGACGTCCTGATCAGCCGCCGCCCCGACGGGTCTTACACCAACCAGACCGAGGCCAACATGGCCGTCAACTGCCTTGATCACCCATATCCCAAGGGTGTGAGCACTTACACGAAGGCCGCCGACGAGGCCGAGAAGCTGGCGCCCCACTTCGGGTCGTTCGTGATGCTGGGCTCCCTGCCGTGCGCCTACTGGCCGGTGCCGCCGATCGGCAAGGACGTGGCCCTCAAGGCCGCCGGCGCGCCTCCGATCGTGGTCGTGGGCACCAAGCGCGACCCCGCCACGCCATATTCGTGGGCCGAGGGTCTGGCTTCCGAGCTGTCCTCGGGTGTGCTGCTCAGCTACGACGGAGACGGCCACACGGCGTACAAGAGCGGCTCCACCTGCATCGACAAGGCCGTGGACGCCTACCTCATCTCGCTGAAGCCCCCGGCCGCCAACACGCTCTGCCCCAAGATCCAATAGCCGGCGCAGGCGCGACAACGGTCCCGGAACCTGTAGACTCTCCATGCTGTACAGCGGTGTACGGCACCGCCGCCTTAGCTCAGTCGGACAGAGCGACGCACTCGTAATGCGTAGGTCTGGGGTTCGATTCCCCAAGGCGGCTCCATCTTGAAAGGCCCTGACCAGGGAGTTCCAGGTCGGGGCCATTTGCATTTGTCCGGACAATGTCGCTCGTGTCGTGACACCCTCCTGGCCTGGTCGCCGAGCCCACTGTGGAACGGAAAGGAACGTTTGAGGTTTGAGGGGCGTGCTGGGCGTCCCGGTCATGATTCGGAGTGAGATGAGACAACGGTTCCGCTCGGCGGTGGTCGCCGCATCGATCCTGGTGGTGTCGGCGGCGGTCGCGGGGTTGCCGGCCGGGCCTGCCACGGCCGACCCATCCACCGCCCTCCTGGCATGGGGTGAAAACCTTTACGGTGAGGTCGGCAACGGCACTGAGACGACCAGCCCCCCGTACGGTGTGCTGACGCCGGTGCCGGTCGCGAGCCCGGCCGGCCAGAACGTCATCCAGACTTCCCAAGCCGCGGGTGTGATCATCGTCACTTATGCCCTGCACGCCGACGGCACCTTGTGGAAGTGGGGACCGACTCCCAGCCAGGTCACGGTGCCGGGCCCGGTCCGGCAGGTCAGCGTCAGCTCCTTTGGCGACCATGGGCTGATTGTGGGCCAGGACGGAACGCTGTGGGGATGGGGCCGGAACCTACACGGTCAGCTGGGCATCGGCCAGACCGACACCATCATTCGCCCTGACACGGCACTTGTGCGGATCCCCCTCACCGGAGTCGTCGAAGCCGCCGCAGGGGATTCCTTCAGCGTCGCGCTGACTTCCGACGGCAAGGTCTGGACGTGGGGCGATGGCAGGCGCGGCGAAATAGGTGACGGCACGGTCAGTTCCACCCCGCGCACGTCCCCGGGGCAGGTCGTCATGGCGGGTCAGTTCGTCCATGTCACGGCCCGACACAGCACTGCCTTCGCTGTCCGCTCCGACGGCGCGTTGTTCGGGTGGGGCGACAACCGCGTCGGTCAACTCGGCATCGGCACCACGTCCGATGCGGAGCCAAGCCCCCAGGCGTCAGGCCCTGCGCACGTGCACTTCACTCAGGTCGCTGTCGGTGGCAGTCATGTCCTCGCGATCGCCACCGACAGCACCGTCTGGTCCTGGGGCGACAACGGTGCCGGCGCAGTGGGTGACGGCACCACCTTCTCGCCGAGGGCCACCCCCGTGCACCTGGGCCTGTCCGGGATCACCCACGTCAGCGCCGGTCTCAGTGGCAGTGTCGCGGTCGGTGGCGGCAAACTTTGGTACTGGGGAGACAACGCGTTCGGCGCAGCCGGCAACGGCACCGCCGGCCGCACGCCGATCACCACCCCCACCATCCCCCCGGGCATGGATCGTGGCGTCGTCTGGGCCGACGCCAAGGAGACGACCGTGTACGCCGCCATGCAGGTCCGCACCGTGCCCGGTGTGATCGGGGCGACCGAGGTCCAGGCGAGCGACGCGATCACGGCAGCCGGGCTGACTCCCCGCGTGACGCGCAGCCCGGTATGCACCAATCCCGGCAAGGTCGTCAACCAGAGCCCGGAGGCCGGCGCGCAACAGGCCTCGGGCACGTCCGTGGCCTTCACCGTGGACACCTGCGTCGCCGTGCCCGGCGTGATGGGGGCGACCGAGGCTCAGGCGAACAGCGCGATCACAGCCGCCGGCCTGATCCCGAGCGCGTCGCACGGCAAAGTGTGCGTCGACCCGGGCAACGTGTACGGCCAGAGCCCCTCGGCGGGCACGCCACGGCCGCCGGGCTCGACCGTGAACTTCAATGTCGACACCGCCCCCCGGACGTGCGCCATCAGGTGATCGACACCTGACTCCCCCCGGTCGCCCGGAACGGACGGGTATCCCGCCGCCATGGGGTCGGCCTCCGCGCCGGGGGTCCGGCGCGGGGGCCTGCGGTGATCGGCGGAGCGATCACATTGGTGCCGGCGTCAGGGCTACCGGGGCAGAATCGGACCTCCACCGCCGCCGCCGCCCCCGCCGCCGCCCCCACCGCCGCCGCCACCGCCGCCTCCTCCGCCCCCGCCTCCGCCGCCGGGGCAGGTCGAGACGGTGATGTTGACGGCGCTGCCGCGGGCGACCGTGATGCCGGCGGAGGGGTTCTGCGTCTCGACGTTGCCGGCGTCCATGCAGTCGGCGTGGTGCGAGACCGTGCCCACGATCAGGCCGGACCCGGTGATGGCGGTGAGGGCAGAGGCCTCGTCTCTACCCAGGAGGTTCGGCACGGTGGAAACGGGCGTGGGTCCAAGGCTGTACAGCAGCAGGTTCGGGGAGCCATGAGGATCGCTGATGCGTCCGAGGCGTGCGCCGGCTTTGAGGTACTCGTAGACCTCCGCGGGCGATGCCGACGGGTGGTCGGCCAGATAGAGCGCGGCGACACCGGCCACGTGCGGCGCCGCCATCGATGTGCCGCTCAACGTGGCTGTCGCGCCGTCGCTACGTGCCCAATCTGACGTGATGTCCTCGCCCGGAGCGAAGATGTCCACACACGAGCCGAAGTTGGAGAACCACGCGCGGGCATCGGACTTCGTCGAGGCGCCGACAGTGATCGCTGCCGGCGCCCTCGCCGGTGACACGGTGCACGCGTCGGCATTGTCGTTCCCCGCCGCGACCGCGTAGGTGACCCCTGAATTGACGGACCTGGTGATGGCGGCGTCGAGGGCGTCGCTGGGGCCACCGCCGAGGCTCACGTTGGCCACGGCCGGTTTGACCGCGTTGTTGGTCACCCAGTCCACTCCCGCGATGACGCCGTCCGTTGTGCCGACGCCATCGCAGTTGAGAACGCGAACCCCGACGAGCTTTATGGCCTTGGCCACACCGAACAGACCACCGCCGACCGTGCCCGCCACATGAGTGCCGTGCCCGTCGCAGTCGGTGGCGTCATTGTCATTGTCGACGAAGTCCCAGCCGCTGTACGCGAAGGCGCCGAAGTCGACATGGGTCATCCGAATGCCCGAGTCGATGATGTACGCCGTGACGTTTCCGGCGGTCGTGTTGTAGGTGTAGCTGCCGTCCAGCGGCAATTCATGCTGGTCGATGCGGTCGAGACCCCAGGACGGTGCGGGGGATTGCGTCCCGTCGGCACGTACGACCTGGTTCTGCTCGACGTAGGAGACGTCGGGTTCGGCCGCCAGCTGCGCGGCGTCGGCTTCGCTCATCGTGGCGGAGAAACCCAGCAGGGCATGTCCGAAGACATGGCGAAGGCCGCCGCGATGCCGGCCGACGAGGTTGAGCGCGTGTGCGGAGACGCCGATTCGGCGAACCGTGGCGGTGTCCTTCAGCACCACGATGTAACTGCCGGGGATGGCCGCCGGAGACCCGGCCCCACGGATGTCGCCCTGAGGAGTCGCCGCCGACGCCGGTATCGCTGCTCCCAGTAAGGCCAGAGCTGCTCCCAGTAAGGCCAGAACGGCCGGGATCGTGATCGCCGAGGATCGCATGATTCCCGGCGCACGCCTCGCAAAAGCGAAGACGCTTATCTCTGGCGCCCGGCGTAATGCGCGACGAGATATGACCTTCAAGCGCGATGTAACCCTCAAAATTGTGCCGGCCCTTTCGCGGATCGACGCGGTGCATCGCGCACGAGCCTCACCAGCGCGTGTGGAATCCGCGTGGAACCGTGGGTACGCCCGTGGAATGAGGACCCCGGCGGCGAGGGACGGGAGCGACCGCGCCGATAGTCAGGTTGCCAATATATTGGTGAACGTACTATCGTCGTCGTCTGTGACACGACTGCCGCTGCGGGAGCCGACGTACTACACCTTGGCCGTGCTGCTCGACGGGCCGCTTCATGGCTACGGGATCATCAAGGCCATCAAGGAGCACTCCGGCGGGCGGGTGCGGCTTACCGCCGGCACGCTCTACGGGACCCTGGATCGCCTGGTCACCGAGGGCATGGTCCAGGCCGACGGGGAAGAGCGCGTCGAAGGCCGGGTCCGCCGCTACTACCGGATCACGCCGTCCGGGGCTCAGCTGGTCAAAGCGGAGGCGGAGCGGCTGCACGAGGCCGCTCGGGTGGTGCGCGAGCGCCGCCCGCGTGCGGGCGAGGTCTTCGCGTGAGCCGCCGCTTAGGGTTGCTGCGCCTGGCCGCGTATGCCATCCCGTTCTCGCGGCGCGACCGCCTCCGCGAGGAGATCGTCTCCACCGCGAGCGAGGCCGCCGACGAGGCGGGCCGATGGGGGGTCGCGCGGGAGGCCGTGGGGCTGATCTGGCTCGGACTGCGCTATCGGCTCAGCGGCGACAGAAGGCACAGCGGCGACAGGAAAGGTGTGGGTCGCGTGCGCGCCCTTCAGCCCCAGACCAAGATCACTGCGGCCCTTCTGCTCCAGAGCGTTGCCGGCATTGTCATGGCGGGGGCGGCGGCCGTGGCGACGATATGGAGACTCGACGTCGGCCACGTGGATCAAGTGCATCCACTGTCGTGGGCGATTCTGTACACGATTCCGTTCTATGCGGGCCTCGTGTCAGCGGTGGGGTTGGCCGTGTGCGCGCTTGGAATTCGGCGTAATTGGCGTGGGGTACGCCCGGTCGCCATCGCGTTCGAAGCGGTGGCCGTCTTCGTCGGCGCGGCCCTGCTGATCAACGGCTACGTTCAGTTGGAGGGCAAGGCCGCGTCCGTCCTCGCGATCGCGCTGGCCGTATATGCCATCGCTTTTCTGCGTGGCTCGCGACGGCCCGAAGCGGTCGTGCTTCCCGGGTAGCCGGCGCCGTAACGGGTGGCCCTTCACGGTGTTCTGATGTGTTCCAGGCGGGCCCGGGCCCGGTCGATATCCGGATGCCCTGGGGGAAGAATGCGCGTCCGCGCTTCGACCACCGCCGCCAAAATCGCCGCCGCCTCCTCGCTGTGGCCGAGCGCGTGGCCGAACTTGAATTGCGCGTCCAAGGTCGCGACGTCGTCCTTGCCGAGCACTTCCACGTACGTCCGCACCACGTCGCGCATTTCTTCGAGGTCCTCGCGCATTCGCGCCAGGCTCAGGCGTGCGAACAGGGTCAGGACGTCGCTCGGGTTCCTGGCGACCATGGACGGCACGACGTCGCGCAGTACGTCGACGGCCTCGGCGGCGCGATCCTGCTCAAGGACGGCCCATGCCAAGGAGATCCGGATCACGTAGCTCATATCGGCCGTGGGGCCATAGACGTGTTCGCTGCCGACGAGCGCACCCCGTAGCGCCGCTTCGGCCAAATGGGGCTGGCGCAGATCGATCAATACGCATCCCAGCGCGTTCAGGGTGTAGGGCAGTCGCCATCGGCCGGCGGTGTCGATGGCGTCGCGCAGTTCTCGCTCGGCTTCGGCGAATCGGCCCGCGAAGTGGAGAACATTCCCCAGCGTGGTCTTGACGCGAGATGTCGCAGCCGCGTCCTCGCCGATCCTTTGCAGGCCGACGAGTATGTCCCGGCATTCCGCCTCGGCTTCCCCATGGTGGCCGAGGCGGTTCATGGCGGCGGCCAGGCCTAACCGGGCCCGGAATGTGTCGGCGTGCTCGGGTCCGTGTGCCGCCAGTCGCTCGGCCAGCACCGCCCGGTAGAAGCGCTCTTCCAAGATGGGAGCGCCGCCGAAGTCGTACAAGGCAGCCCGGATGGCGTTCGTCAGCTGGTGGGCTGGGCCGAACCTGTCCTGGCAGTCTTTGACCACGTCAGCGAGTTCGGCGCGGCCGCCTTCGATGTCACCTTGGTGGAGGATCGCGCACGCGCGGTTGTAGCGCAGCCGGAAGCTCGTCCATCGGGTCACCCGTCGCAGGCGTAGCGCCGACTCCGCAAGTTCGCGTGCCGTGTCCACATTCCCGTACGCGATGAGAGCCTTGCAGGCATATGCGGCGAGGACGGCGGCGCGTTGTCCGTGGGATCCGCGATGTTCGGTCTCCTCGATCAACGCGGCCAGGTCCGCCAGGTGCGGCAGCCAGTCGGCGCCGGTCCGGGCCTGTTCCGTGGCCCGCTCAAGCCGTACGAGAGGCTTCATGGCGTGCAGCGTAGGGGAGCGCTCGACGGGGCCGCGCGCGGGGGGACGCGCGCGCGGCGTTCGGGTGAGGATCAGTAGTAGCCGTGGATGGTCGGCGAGGTGAAGGTGCGCGTGCTGCCGTTGCGGGGGTCCGTCAGCGTGATGCGGCCGAAGAGGTCGTCGATGTAGCCGTCGAAGTAGCCGTCGTCCTCGTTGAGGGTGCTCCAGGGCACGTTGATGTCGAACTCGGCCGAGATGCCGTTGTCTCCCGGCAGGGCCCAGGTGATCGGGACCGACACCAGGCTGTTGTCGAAGACCGGGTCATCGCCGATGATCTTGGCGCGGAGTTCGTCGCCCGGCGCGTTGAGGATGGCCTCGGCGTCGTTGCGGCTCATGTGGATGTCGATGCCCAGGTGGACGTTGATGGTGTTGTCGTCCTGCCGGTCGAGGCCGAAGCAGATGACGTGCAGGCTGGAGCTCGAGCACTCGAAGGCGGGATCCGGCTCGGCCATGGCCGGGCTTGCCAGGGTGAGGGTCGCGGCGGCGAGGGCCGAGGTGACGGCCAGTTTCCTGGCGGCGCCGGCGAATCGCCCGCGGCGGGTCCGTAAGCGGCGGTCGGACGTGGTCATGTGGGTGGCTTCCTCTCGTTTATCCGACAGGGCGTTCCAGGAGGTGCCGAGTCGTTCCACGCCGTTCCACCGCTCATGCGAGCAGCGGATCAAGCAGGAGAGGGTGGTCCCTGCCCCGGGAAGCAAACGCGTGAATATAGCTAAAAGTGACGAAATGCGTCAAGCGGAATCAGAAATGATTGCGGCCAGATGGAACGGTCCCGACAAATAGGCAAATAGTCGATAACGCCATCTTCCATACGATCTGTACGGCCTGCATGCTCCTTCAGTAGACACTGTCGATCTAGGAGCGCACTTCTGTGGCAATCCCCCGAGCACGCCGCTTACTCATGGCGGCGAGTCTGCCGCTCGTGATGACGGCGACCATGGCGATCCTGTCCAGCCCGGCGTCCGCACTGTCCACCGACGTCGTGATCTCCGCCGTCTACGGTGGTGGCGGTAACGCGGGCGCGCACATCAAGAACGACTTCATCGAGCTCGCCAACCTCACCGACAACCCCGTTGACGTGTCGACGTGGAGCGTCCAATATGCCTCCGCCGCCGGGGCCGTCTTCCAGATCACGAACCTGAACGGCAGCATCCCCGCGCACGGCAGGTTCCTGGTCCAGGAGGCCGCGGGCTCGGGCGGCGATCTCTCGCTGCCCACCCCCGACGCCACCGGCTCGATCCCGATGTCGGGGACCTCCGGTGTGGTGGCCCTCGTCACGAACCAGGTCCCGCTCGTGGGATGCGGTATCTCCTGCTCGACCGCGCCGAACGTCAAGGACCTGATCGGGTACGGGGCGACGGCCAACGTGGAAACGCTCGCCGCCCCCGGCCTGAGCAACACCACGGCCGACGCCCGCAGCGGCGCGATGGTCGACACCGACAACAACTCCGTGGACTTCACCGCCGGTGTCCCGAAGGCGACGAACAGGGCGGGCGTCACGGTCACCGCGACCGACACGCCGGGCGGACCTACCGACCCGACGCCCGGCACCGTCCGCATTCACGACATCCAGGGCGCCGGCCGCCTGTCCCCGATCGTGGGGCAGAGCGTCACCAACGTGCTGGGCATCGTGACGGCCACCCGTACGACCGGCAGCTCGCGCGGCTTCTGGATGCAGGATCCGACGGCCGACGCCGACCCGCTGACCAGCGAGGGCATCTTCGTCTTCATGGGTTCGACCTCGCCGACGGCCGTCTCGGGAGACTCCGTGCTGGTGACCGGCCGGATCTCGGAGTTCCGTCCCGCAACCGGGTCGCAGTCGCTGACCGAGATCGGCGGCACGCCCACCACGATCAAGCTCACCAGCGGAAACGCGCTTCCCGCGGCCATCCCGGTGGCTCTCCCCGACGCGTTCACCAAGAGCGGCGCCCTCGAGGCCCAGCCGCTGGAGCCGGACTCGTACGTCCTCGACTGGCTCGAGGTGCACGAGGGCATGCGGCTCACGATCGCCCAGGACACCCGCCTGGTCAGCCCGGTGAACACCGACTTCGGTGAGCTCTGGGTGACGTTCAAGCCGAACCAGAACCCGACGCCGCGCGGCGGCACCATCTACAAGAGCTACGACGAGCCGAACAGCGGCCGCTTCTTCATCCAGTCGCTGAACGGCGCGCCCGCCGCCAACGTCGGTTCGACGCTCGCCGCCGGCACCACCGGCGTCATGGACTACCAGTCCTTCGGCGGATACACGCTGCAGGCGACCCAGCTCGGCGCGATCACCGAGGGCGGGCTCAAGCGCCAGAAGGTGCTGCCGCCGAAGAAGCAGGGTGACCTGTCGGTCGCCACGTACAACGTGGAGAACCTGGCCTTCACCAACCCGGACGACAAGTTCGCGCGCCTGGCCCAGGGCATCGTGACCAACCTCGGATCGCCGGACATCGTCGCCCTGGAGGAGATCCAGGACAACAACGGCGCCGTCGACAACGGCGTGGTCGCCTCCGACCAGACCGTCGCCAAGTTCGTCGCCGCCATCCAGACGGCGGGCGGCCCCGCGTACGCGTCCCGGTCGATCGACCCGAACAACGACACCGACGGCGGCGAGCCGGGCGGCAACATCCGCCAGGTGTTCCTGTTCAACCCGGCGCGAGTGACCTTCGTCGACCGTCCCGGCGGCGACGCGAACACCGCGGTCACCGTCGTGCGCGCCCGCCCGACCAGCAACCAGGTGTCGCTGTCGGTGTCGCCCGGCCGGATCGACCCGACCAGTTCGGCGTGGACCACCAGCCGCAAGCCGCTCGTCGGCGAGTTCCTGTTCGACGGCAACAAGCAGCTGTTCGTCGTCGCCAACCACTTCAACTCCAAGGGCGGCGACGCCCCGCTGTCGGCGGCCGTCCAGCCGCCGAACCGCACCTCCGAGGTGCAGCGGCTGCAGCAGGCGCAGGAGGTCCGTGACTTCGTGCAGGACCTGAACGACAAGAGCGCCGGCCGCGCCCGCGTCGTCGTCCTCGGCGACCTGAACGACTACCAGTTCAGTCCCGCCGTCCAGACGCTGACCAACAACGGCACGCTGCTCAAGGCCCTGATCGAGACGCTGCCCGTCGACGAGCGCTACAGCTACGTCTTCGACGGCAACTCGCAGGTCCTCGACCACATCCTGATCAGCAATGCCATCAAGGGTTACACGTACGGCGTGGTGCACATCAACGCCGAATTCTCCGATCAGGCGAGCGACCACGACCCGCAGATCATGCGCATCCTCACCGGCTGCGACGTCGATCCGCTGCCCACCCGCTGCCTGCCCACCAATCCCGTAGTCGACATGTGACACCCGCTATGAAGGCGCCCGCCCCGCGCAACACCGGGGCGGGCGCCTTCGCGTTCGTCATGAATTGAGATCGTCGCCCAGCACGGATCCGAGTTCGGTGCGGGAGGCGATTCCGCGTTTGGTGAAGACCTTGTGCAGGTGATATTCGACCGTGCGCGGGCTCATGAACAGGCGGCTGCCGATCTCGGGGTTGGTCAGGCCCTCACCGGCGAGCCGGGCGATCTGCAGCTCCCGCGCGGTCAGGTCGCCGCCTGCCTCGACGGTCCGCCTGCGGGCGCTTTCCCCGGTCGCGCCGAGTTCGCGTGCCGCGCGTTCGGCGAACGCCTCCATGCCCGTCTCCGCGAACATTTCGTGCGCCTGGCGCAGTTGTTCGCGGGCCTCCAACCGGCGGCGTTCGCGGCGCAGCCATTCGCCGTAGAGCAGGTGCGCGCGAGCGGTTTCGGCGCGCAATGGCGTGCGGCTCAGCCGATCGATCGCCTCTCGATGAAAACGCTCGCTCTCTTCGACGAGGGCGCGGCAGCGGGCTTCGATGCCGCGCGCCCAATCGCTCTGGGCCGCCTGGGTCGTGTCCGTGAGCCGGCGCAGCGCGCGTGCCGCGAGTTCCGGGGCGCCGCTGCGTACGGCGGCCTCGACGAGTTCGACGGCCGCCCACTGGGCCGACGCGCCCGGCATGAGCGGATCGCTGAAGGCTGCCTCGGCGGCGGCGCGGGCGTCCTCATAGCGCCCCAGGGCGTTGTAGAGCACGGCGCTCGCCCACTGGCTGACGGTCAGGCCGCTGCCCTCACCTCGCGCGACGGCCTCCTTCGAGGCCGCGCCACGCAGCCGTTCGAACTCGGCGGCGCGCCCCCGCCAGGCGGCGACCGCGAGCGCGCCGTAGTTCGTTGTGCGCATTCTGGTCGCCGAGGTGATCGCGTCCACTTCGTCGCTCAGCGCGCTCGCCTCCGCCACGTCCCCTTCGAAGAGGTACGCGAGGATGCGCGCCATGAGGGCCACGGGCAGCACGGCGAGGGCGCCGGCCTGGCGGGCGACGTCGACGTGGCGATCGGCCAGTGTGCGCCAGGCCTCGTCGTCCCAGCGTGCCATGGCGATGACGACGGCCAGCCACAGCCAGCGGCGCTCCTCCTCGACCGTGGCGTCGCCGTACGTGAAGGCGCGCAGCGCCCGCCGCAGCATGGGCCCGGCCGGGCGGACGCCGTCGGTGAACAGGCGGCCCAAGGCGTCCAGGAGCAGGTCGCAGGCGCGAGGGCGGCCCAGGGGAGGTGGGGCGGCGCGGGCCGCGGCGGCGGCTTCCGGCAGGCCGCCGCCCTCGGCGAGCCGGCCGGCGAACATGGCGGCGGCCAGGGCCTGCAAGTACGTCTCGCGGGCCAGCGGCGCATCGAACGGCTCGAGCCGCCGTGCCGCGTCGAGCAGCAACGGCGGAGCGAGGTTGCCGTGCTGCGCGGTGAACGCGATCTCGGCCCGCAGCAGGGCCGCCCGGGCTCGCTGCCGCTCGTCGAGAGGTCCGGCGAGGGCCGCCGCCAGCAGCTCCTGCGCCGCTTCGGCGGCGCCGGCCTCCTGCTCGGCCTGGGCGGCGGCCAGGGCGCGCTCGGCGCGCCGCGCGGGGGAGGGGGTGAGCACGACGGCACGCTGCAGGAAGGCCGCGGCGGCCGCCAGGCCACCCCGCGCCTCGGCCCGCTCGGCCGAGCGCTCCAGCTCCGCGGCGACGTCCTCGTCGGGCTCGGCCGTGGCGTACGCGCGATGCCAGGCACGCCGCTCCGGATAGGCCTCGGCGTCGGTCGCATCGGCCAGCGCCGCGTGCGCGCGCATGCGCTCCTGCGGCGACGCGGCCCTGTAGACGGCCGAACGCACAAGAGGGTGCCGGAAACGAATGCGCGTGCCGAATTGGATCAGATCGGGGGCCGCGGCGCCCGCCGTGATGCCGAGCGCCGCGGCGGCCCGCCAGACCAGCACGGGATCGCCGAGCCGATCCGCCGCCGCCAGCAACAGCAGCCGCCGGGCGTCCGAAGACAAGAGTGCGAGGTGACGCAGGAAGCTTTCCTCGATTAGCCGCGGAAGCGCTTCCGCGACCGGGATTCCGAACCCGCCCGCGAGTTCGGCCGGAGTCAGCCCGCGCGGCAGTTCGAGCAGGGCCAGCGGGTTGCCGCGGGCCTCGGCGACGATCTGATCCAGCACCGGCTCGTCCAGCGGACCCTGGACCACGGTCAGAAGCAGGGCCCGGGCGTCGGCGTCGGCCAGCCCGCGCACCTGCATTTCGGGCAGGCCCCAATCACCAGGCTCACGCGAGGCGAACACGCAGGCCACCGACTCGGCCACAAGCCGCCGCGCGACGAAGGACAGCACCTGGGCCGAGGCGTCGTCGAGCCACTGCACGTCGTCGACCACGCACACGAGCGGCCGATCCTCGGCCGTGACGGCGAAGAGGCCGAGCACCGCGAGGCCCAGCCGGAAGCGGTCCGGCGGCGGCCCGCCACGCAGCGCGAACGCCGTGCCGAGCGCGTCGCGCTGCGGTTCCGGCAGGCTGCCGAGACGGTCGAGCATGGGCGCGCACACCTGGTGCAGCGCCGCGAAGGGCAGCTCCATCTCCGACTGGACGCCCGCCATGGACACCACGTGACAGTCGGAGGCCTGCCGGACCAGGTAGTCCAGCAATTCCGACTTGCCTATCCCCGGCTCGCCATAGATCGTCAGCACCCGGCTCTCGCCTGCGCGCACCACCTCCAGCAGCTGATCGAGGGCGTCGCATTCGGCCCGTCGCCCGAGCGGCCGCGACCCTGATGGACGCCGCGGGCTCGTCGGCATGCCACCCCCGTCTCCGCGCCGCCCCTCCGTCGCTCCAGGTCTCCTTTCGTCACTCTACGTGACCTATTCCCTTGTGTGTGCCGAGTGCTCCGCGGAGCACGTGAATGGCCTGCGCAATCGCCCCTCTCGTGGCCTGGGTCTCGCTCAGCGGGTTGAGCATCATGAAGTCGTGGATGATGCCGTTGTAACGGACCGTGGTCACCGGCACACCCGCGGCGCGGAGCTTCGAGGCGTACGCCTCGCCCTCGTCGCGGAGGACGTCGGCCTCGTCCACGATCACGAGGGCCGGCGGCAGGCCGCGCAGCTGCTCCAGGGTCGCCTGCAGGGGCGAGGCCGTTATGGCCGTACGGCGTGCGGGGTCGGGCAGGTAGGCGTCCCAGAACCATTCCATGGCCTTGGCGGACAGGTAGAAGCCGCTGGCGAACTGGCGGTAGGAGCCGGTGCTCATGCTGGCGTCGGTGACCGGATAGAACATGCACTGCTGGATGAACCGGACGTCGCCCCGCTCCTTGGCCAGCAGGGCCAGCGCCGCCGTCATGTTTCCGCCGACCGAGTCGCCCGCGACCGCGAGATGGGTGGAGTCGAGCCCGAACTCCGCTCCGTGGCGGTTGATCCACTGGGCCGTGGCGTATCCCTGCTCGATCGCGACGGGATACTGCGCCTCGGGTGAGCGGTTGTACTCGACGAACGCGAACGCCGCGCGCGACCCCACCGCGAGCTCGCGGATGAGCCGGTCGTGGGTGTCGGCGTTGCCGAGGATCCAGCCGCCGCCGTGCATGTACAGCACGGTCGGCAGCGGATGCGCGGCGTGCTGTGGACGGACGATCCGGACCTTCACGTCGCCGACGGCGGCCACGACCGTGACCCACTCCGATTCGACCGGGAGCTTCTCGATCGGCGCGGCCTGGATGTCGTCGAGCACCTTCCGGGCCTTCTCCACGCCGATTTCGTAGAGGAGAGGCGGCTTGCTCGTGGCGTCGGCTAGCTGCTGAGCCGCGGGCTCAAGGACGATTCCGCTGAAGGACTGACCTGACGCGGTTGTCATGACACAACCCCTTCGTTTCTGCGAGCGCCTGTATGTCACGCACCCGTCGTCGTCAGGTTGGGTACGGCGTCACGCCGCTCGCATCCGTCGGTCCCTAGCGAAAGCCCCCGAACAGATCAGTCGGTGACCGCCACCATGGCGATCGAGACGAGAATCCCCGGCCGGTCGACGCCGAGCCTGCTCACGCACCGTGGCGGCCGCACATCCGGGAAGAACTCGTCGAAGACCTCGATGACGGCGTCGGCGTCCTCGGGCCGCAGCAGCAGGGTGTGGACCATGACGGCGTCGCTCAACTCGGCGCCGCCGGCCCGCAGGATCGCCTCGCAGTTCCGCAACGACCGGCGGGTCTGCTCCTTGATCGTGGGGCCGGCCGGCTCGCCGGTCGTGACATCCACTCCGACCGTGCCGGCGACGTAGATCGTCTTGTCCACCTTCACGGCCTGGCTGTAGCTCGGAAATTGCGGCGCATCGGGCGTGGATATGACGTGTCTGGCCATCGAAAGGCTCCTCTATTTCGGGGCATGATCCCGATTTCGATTCTGCGAGACGGCCCTGGGTGGCGAGTGAGCAGAATTTACCCAATCGCCCTTCGTGGTCGGTCGCTCACACGCTGATCTCCTGGATCTTGACAATCTGGCCGTGGTAAACGGTGATCATGGCGGCCACGTGGCCGGTCTTCAGATGGGCCACCAGCGCCTTGTGGGAGCAGGCCTTCGTGCCCAGCCCTCGCCGGTCGATGGTCGCCTTCGCGCCGCCCGGGTGGCAGTTGGACACGCTGTAGAGGACGGCCTTGGCCGAGACCCGCGACGCGTACGCCGTGACGTCGCCCTCCGGCGGGCCGGCGAAGAACCCGTCCTGGCCGGGCTTGCCGGGCACCCACTTGACCGGCTGATATTCGGCGACGCCGCCGTGGTAGAAGACCACCCAGCCGCGCAGGATTCCGTTGTGCCGGGGGCTGATGTGCTTGGTGAAGTCGTGCTTGGGGTCGGCCTGGAAGGTCGTCCCGTACACCTTGGGAAGCTTGTAGTGCGGGATGGCGGTCGCGCCGGCCGGGGTGGCGAACAGGGCGAGCGCGGCGGCGGTCGTGGCGGTGATCCCGAGCATGGCGCGAATGTGGCTGATCATGGCTATGTCTCCTGAAGAATGCGTGGTCGAAGTGCTGAGTCGGACGCTATTCGCTAAGGCGTCTCCGGCACTTCGGACGCGGGCCCTATTCATGGATCCGCGGGGCCTTAGATTGGGGCGCGGCTACCTCAGGAGAAATTGAGATGACCAGGGGCGTGGCCGCCCCGTAGCCTCCGGACGGGAGGTTTGGTGTCATGGGTCACGTAGAGGTCGCTCACCTGACGTACGTGCTGCCTGACGGACGGCCGCTGCTCGACGACGTGTCGTTCCGGATCGGCGAAGGCGTCAAGGCGGCTCTGGTCGGGCCCAACGGAGCGGGCAAGACGACGTTGATGCGCCTGGTCGCGGGCGATGTGCAGGCGGTCGAGGGCTCGGTCGCGCATTCGGGCGGCCTGGGCGTGATGCGCCAGTTCATCGGCAGCCTGCGCGACAGCAGCACGGTCCACGACCTGCTGCTCGGCGTGGCGCCGGCGCGCGTGCGCGAGGCGGCCGAGCGGCTCGCCGCCGCCGAGCTGCTCATGATGGAGCGCGACGACCAGAAGACCCAGATGAGGTACGCGCAGGCGATCACCGACTATTCGGACGCCGGGGGCTACGACATCGAGGTCCTGTGGGACACCTGCACCATGGCCGGTCTCGGCGTCCCTTACGAGCGCTGCAAGTATCGCGAGGTCAACACCCTTTCCGGCGGCGAGCAGAAGCGGCTCGTGCTGGAGGCCCTGCTGCGCGGTCCCGATCAGACGCTGCTGCTCGACGAGCCCGACAACTACCTCGACGTGCCCGGCAAGCTCTGGCTGGAGCAGGCGATCAGGGAGACGCCGAAGACCGTGCTGCTCGTCTCGCACGACCGGCAGCTCCTGGCCGACACGGCCGACCGCATCGTCACCGTCGAATCCGGAAATGTCTGGATCCATGGTGGCGGCTTCTCGACGTACGCCCAGGCCAGGAAGGACCGCAACGAGCGCCTCGATGAGCTGCGCCGCCGCTGGGACGAGGAGCACGCCAAGCTCAAACGCCTGGTGCTCATGCTCAAGCAGAAGGCGACCTACAACTCCGGCATGGCCCCGGCCTACCACGCGGCCCAGACGCGGCTGCGCAAGTTCCTCGAGGCTGGCCCGCCCGAGCTCGCGCCGAAGGATCAGCTGATCAACATGCGGCTGCGCGGCGGGCGCACCGGCAAGCGCGCCGTGATCTGCGAGACTCTCGAGCTCACGGGCCTCATGCGGCCGTTCGATCTGGAGATCTGGTACGGCGAGCGGGTGGCCGTCCTCGGCTCCAACGGCTCGGGCAAGTCGCACTTCCTCCGGCTCGTGGGCGGCGAGGAGGTCGCGCACACGGGCGGGTGCCGGCTCGGCGCGCGCGTGATCCCCGGTCACTTCGCGCAGACGCACACGCGTCCCGACCTGATCGGCCGCACGCCCTGCGAGATCGTCATGTCCGAGCACGCCAAGCTGAAGAACGAGGCGATGAAGGCGCTGGCCCGCTACGAGCTGGCCGGGCTGATCGCCGACCAGCGGTTCGAGACGCTGTCGGGCGGCCAGCAGGCGCGGCTGCAGATCCTGCTGCTCGAACTGTCGGGCGCGACCCTGCTGCTGCTCGACGAGCCGACCGACAACCTCGACCTGGCCAGCGCCGAGGCCCTGCAGGAGGGCTTGGACGCCTTCGACGGCACGGTCGTCGCGGTGACCCACGACCGCTGGTTCGCCGCCGACTTCGACCGCTATCTGGTCTTCGGCGCCGACGGCCGGGTCTACGAGTCGCCGGAGCCTGTGTGGGACGAGGGCCGGGTAGTGCGCAAGCGCTAGCCGCGAACGGCGGGGGAAGTCCGCCCGCAGAAACCGCACAGAAAGCCGCACAGAAAACCGCGCGGAAAATCGCGCGCAGAAAACCGCGTTAAAGAAGCGGCGTGTCCCGGCAGGCCATGGGATGGTCCCGGGTTATCACAGCCAAGTGACGCACCGTAGTCGCAGTGCCGTGCTCGTCCTCGCCACTTTGGTGGCGGTGGGCGGGTGCGGAAGCGATCAGAAAAAGCCGCGGCAGCAGCCGCTCCAGCCGCTGTCCCTGCAAGAGCAGACCTCCTCCGTCGCCTCGTCGAGCAACGGCTACATCGTCAACTGGGCCGGCGTCCTCCGCAACGCCAACCGCTGGCACTTCGGCGAGAACGCGGTGGCCACGGTCACCGCCGTCGACGCGGCCGGCCAGGAGGTCGTCCACATGGAGCAGCCGCTCGACGCGATCCCGCCGGGCGGCACGCTGCCGTTCTCGGGCGAGGCCGTCGCGAACGCCAAACCGGTCAACGTGAAGATCGGCTACCGCGACGCGGCGTGGCGGCAGGCGGCGCGGATTCCGTCGGCGTTCAAGCCGTTCCCGCTCTACGAGGTCGCCACCGAGCCGCTCGACCGCAAGTCCTACCTGGTCACCGGCTACGTGGGGGATCCGTTCATCAAGGCGGCCGGCAGTCTCGTCGTCACGGCACTGCTCCGCGACGCCGAGGGCAAGCTGATCGGCGGCGGCAGCGCCTTCGTCGACGACGTGACGTCCAAGCTGCGGCGGCGCTTCGTGATCACGGTCGACAGCGTGAGCGGCGGCAAGGCGGTCAAGACCGACGTCATGGCCCGGACCTGGGGATCCACCGCCAAGCCGTACGAGGATCTGGCTCTCGGCGGGGCGGTGCCGGCCGATCGGGGGCGTCCGGCGACGCCGCCGTTCGCCAAGGACCGTGGTTATCAGGTCGCATCCGATCGGCGGCCATGAACGGCCTGGTAGCCGTCCCGAGGCCGCGTCCGGTCACGCGTTACCGTAGCGGCATGACCTCCCCTCGGATCGTCCTGTTCGGAGCCACCGGCTTCACCGGCCGGCTGACCGCGCAGGCCCTGCTCGCGCGCGGCGCGCAGCCGCTTCTCGTCGGGCGCGACCAGGCCCGGCTCGACGCGCTCGTGGCGAGCCTGCCCACCGAGCTCCCCACGGCCGTGGCCGACGTCGCCCGTCCGGACAGCGTGCGCCGCACCGTCGACCACGGCGACGTGCTGATCTCGACGGTCGGGCCGTTCGCCCGCTGGGGGGAGCCGGCCGTGCACGCGGCCACCGAGGCCGGGGCGGTCTACCTCGACTCGACCGGGGAGCCCTCGTTCATCAAGCGGATCTTCCAGCGCTACGGTCCCGTCGCGGCCACCCGCGGCGCCGCGCTGATCACCGCGTTCGGCTACGACTACGTGCCGGGCAACCTCGCCGCCGCGCTCGCTCTGCGCAAGGCCGGATCGGAGGCGATCCGGGTTGACATCGGCTACTTCGTCCGGGGCAACCTCGCCCGGCGCGCCTCCGCCGGCACGCGCGCGTCCGCGCTCGGCATGGTCCTCGAGCCCATGTACGGCTTCCGCGACGGCCGCATCGTCCGCGAGAACGGGCGGACCAGGCAGTTCACGGTCGGCGGGCGGCGGCGGCACGGCATGTCCCTGGGGGCGTCCGAGCACTTCGCGCTGCCGCACGCCTATCCGAGGCTTCGTGAGATCAACGTCTACCTCGGCTGGCTGGGCGGGCTGACCCGCGCCGCCGGCATGCTGGCCAAGGCCACGCCCGTGCTCGCGGCCCTTCCCGGCGCGCGCCGGGTGACCGAGGCCATGGCCGACCGGGTCATCCGCACGGGCGGCGGCGGGTCCGTCGATCCGGGCATCTCCTCGCAGATCATCGCGGAGGCGTATGACGCGGGCGGCGAACTGCTGTCGACCGTGCGGCTCGACGGGGGCGACCCCTACGACTTCACGGCGCGGGTCCTCGCCTGGGCCGGCACCACGGCGCTGACCGACGGAGTCGCGGGCGCGGGCGCGCTCGGCCCGGTCGACGCGTTCGGCCTTGCCGACCTCACGGCCGGGTGTGCCGCCGCGGGCCTGCACGAGTCCACTTGACCCTTCGGGCGGCGGCCAGGCTCCTCATCCTGGCCGCCCTCCTCTGCGGCCCGTACGGCATGGCCGGCTGCGTGCGGGCGCATCAGATCACGATGATCCCGCCACGCCCATCGGCCGGGCCCACGGCCGCCGCCCCGACGGCCCCCTCGTGGAGGCCCACGCCGAAAGTCCTGGTCGTGGGTCTGGACGGGCTCCGCTGGGATCGCATCTTCGCGGCCCGCGCGCCGCACATGCGCGCGCTGATGCACGCGGGCGTTTTCGCGACCGGGTCGCTGCGGCTGCCGCCCAAGGTGCACTCGGTGAGCGGCCCCGGCTGGGCCACCATTCTCACCGGCGTCGAACCCGCGAAGCACGGCGTACGGGACAACTCTTTCGCCGGACAACGGTTCTCCAAATATCCAGATTTCCTCACGCGAATTGAGCGTCTCCGCCCACGCCTGAGAACGGCGGCGGTCACCGGCTGGAGCACCGTTTTCGACGCCGGCGCCATCGGCAAGGTCGACTGGCACGCCACGATTCGCCCCGGCGAGCACTACGAGGGCGCTCCCGACGCGGTGATAGTGCGGCGGATGGTGGACGTCATCGGCACCCGCGAGATCGACGTCGCCTTCATGCACCTGGCCGAAACCGACCGGGTCGCGCACGAGTCAGGCGTGCTCGGGCCTCGATACACGGCCGCGATCGAGGTCATGGACGGCTATCTCGGCAGCCTGTTCGCCGCGATCCGGCGCCGCCCGAGTTATCCGGCCGAGAGCTGGACCGTGATCGTCGTCACCGACCACGGCCATCTCGACAAGGGCGGCCACGGCGGCCGCAAGCCCGGCGAGCTCAAGATATTCCTGCTGGCGGCGGGCGAGGGAATTGCGCATGAACGACGATACGACGCGCGCCAGGTTGACGTCGCCGCGACCGTTTTCGACCAATTGGGGATACCGCGGCCGGCGGATTTCGACGGCCATTCCCTGCGCCATCTAGAAAAACGCTAGAACTTATCGTTACCGAGTCATTACTCTCGGTCAACATGAGTGACCGTGTCCTCGTGGAGGCGCTGCGCGCCCGCCGATCGGGAGCCCTGGCCGCGCTCTACGACGCCTATGCCGAGCGCCTCTACCGCTATTGCCTGGCCCTCGCGGGGTCGGCCGACGCGGCGCAGGTGGCTCTGCGGGACACGATGATCGCCGCGGAGGCGCACATCGGGGCGCTGGCCGATCCGGAGAGCCTGCGCCCCTGGCTGTATGCGCTGGCCCGCGGAGAGTGCGGCCGCCGCAGGGCGGCGGAGGCCCCTGACGTGATCGCCGACGGGATCACCGAGCCGGTCACGATCGCGGTGCCGCCCCTCGACGACCCCGCCGACGCCGACCTCCGAGTCGTGGCCTGGTATGCGGCGCGAGGTCTGTCCGCCGACGACCGCGAGCTGCTCGACCTCGCCACCCGACACGGGCTCGCGCCGGACGAGATCGCGCGGATCGTCGGCCGAGACCCGCACGACACGCAGGCGCGGCTGGCCGCGGCCACCGAGCGGCTGCGCGACACGATCACCGTCGAGATGCTGGCCAGAAAGGGTCCGCACGACTGTCCGCGGCGCGCCCGCCTGCTGGCCGGTTTCGCCGGCGAGCTCACGCCGGAGACGCGTGACCAGTTGGCGCGGCATGTGGCCAAGTGCGAAACCTGCCGATCCCATCGCGCCGGCCAGGCCTCGGCGGCCCGGGTCTTCGGGCTGTTGCCGGCCGCCGTCATGCCCGACACGCTCCGGGTCCGGGTGATGAGCTGCTTCTTCGATCCCGAGCTCGTGCCCTATCGAGGCTATGTCGCCAGGCGGGTGGGCGCGCTCGACGCCGCGGGCTTCCCGCTGACCCGCGAGCGCCGCAGGCGGCAGTGGCCGCAGGCCATCGCGGGCGGGATCGCGGCCGTGGCCGCGGCGGCCGCGATCGCCCTGGGGTTCGTCCAGCTCGCTCAGGCACCGGAGCACGCCGTGGGGATCGCCTCGGGCGCCTACCCGATCGATAGCGGCCCGGCCGGCACGCCCCCTTCGGGTTCGCGCCCGGTTTCGAGTCAGCCTGACAACAGCCCCATGACCGTCAATCCGCCGTCCCACACGGCCAAGCCCCATCCCACCCACGCGCCGGTGGTCTCGGTCCAGCCGGATCCGCCGATCCATGTGACCGCGCCCGCGCCCACGCACGCCCCCACTCCAGTCCGCCCGGCGCCCACACACCGGCCCGAGCCTCCCGTGACGTCCAGGCCGCGCCCCACGCCCAGCGCGCCGCCGTCGCAGGAGCCCACGTTGACGCCGACCTTCGAGCCGCCCACGCCTTCCCCCAGTACGATCACGGTGTCTCCCGAGCCCCGCGTTCCACGCCGCCATGCCGGGGCCGAGCGCTCCCGGCCCTGCGACCACCAGCACTGATCACTTTGCGTGTGCGTCAGGTGTGCACTGTGTGACCCATGGGAATGTCGGGATCATGCCCTTGCGACCTTCGCTACGAGGAATCGTGTGTGGAATCACGATCGGGCTTCTGGCGGGCGTCTGCCCGGCTTCGGCCAAGCCCAGGCCGGCTGTGCGCAAAGCCGTCACGCACAGGGCGGATCCCCGGCCCTATGTGCACAAGACGCAGCAAGGCCACAGGTCCAAGGGCATGTCGGGTGCTCGCCAGCGCGTACGTCACAGGTCGCATGCGCTGGCCAGAGCCAAGCGGCGGCTCCACACGGCCCTCGGCCGGCTCGAGCATCTGAACAACCGGGCCGAGCGGCTGATCGAGGCCTACAACGGCGAGACGGTCAAGCTGGCGGCGGCCCGCACCCGCGCGGCGCAGACCGCGGCGCTGCTGCGGGAGGCCGAGCGCCAGGTCGGCCTGGCCCGTCAGGCGGTGACCCTCTTCGCGCTCGACAGCGTTCAGCCGCTCGCCCTGCCGCCCGAGGTCGAGGCGCTCACCGGCACGCCCGAAAGCGCCCTCCAGCGTGCCAGCCTGGTCGAGCACCTCGGCGCCACCCAGGCGGCCACGCTCAAGCGCCTGGAGGACGCCGAGCAGGTGGCGGCGATCCTCCGCACGGCGGCCGCGCAGGCGTTCGCCGACCAGGAGGCGGCGGCCGCGCGCGCCCGCGTCGCCAAGATCCAGGCGCAGCGGGCCGTGGCCAGGCAGGTCAGGCAGACCAGGCACCTGCGCCGCCACAAGGAGCACGTGGCCAGGAAGCTGGCCGCCGCCCTTTCCTACGTGGCGGGGCTGCGCCGCCGGAGCCTCCCGGTGACAGGCAGCGGCTTGGGCGCCCAGGCGGCCCGGTGGGCCCTCACCCAGGTGGGCAAGCCCTACGTGTGGGCCGCGGCGGGCCCGGCGAGCTACGACTGCTCAGGGCTCACCATGCGCGCCTGGGGCGAGGCGGGCGTCCCGCTCGACCACTGGACGGGCACCCAGTGGACCTCGGGCCCGCATGTCCCGGTCGACAGCCTGCGCCCCGGCGATCTCGTGTTCTTCGCCTACCACCCCGACGATCCCAGCACGATTCACCACGTCGGGATGTATGTCGGGAAAGGGCTGATGGTCCACGCCCCCCAGACGGGGGACGTGGTCCGCGTGTCGTCGATCCACCGTGGCGACCTCGCGGGCGCGACGCGGCCGGGATGATCGCCGGGATGATCTCAGTGGCTCTGTTCGCGCGCCCGCTTCTGGGAGGCGATGATCTCGGCTTCGGCCTCGACCCGCCCGACCCAGTCGGCGCCTTCGACCGACTTGCCGGGCTCCAGGTCTTTGTAGACCTCGAAGAAATGCTGGATTTCCAGCCGGTCGAACTCGGCGACGTGGTGTATGTCGCGGATGTGCTCCATGCGGGGGTCGGTGGCGGGGACGCAGAGGACCTTGTCGTCGCCGCCCTTCTCGTCGGTCATCCGGAACATGCCGACCGCCCTGCACTTGATCAGGCAGCCGGGAAAGGTCGGCTCCTGGAGCAGCACGAGCGCGTCCAGCGGATCTCCGTCCTCGCCCAAAGTGTTCTCGATGAAGCCATAGTCGGCGGGATACTGCGTGGACGTGAACAGCAGCCGGTCGAGGCGGATGCGCCCGGTCGCGTGATCCACCTCGTATTTGTTCCGTTGTCCCTTGGGAATCTCAACGGTGACGTCGAACTCCACTGCGGTTCCTTCGCTAATGTCTCGTAGGCGTACATCGAGGAGAGGCGGCAGACGTGCGTAGAGAGCGCTGGGTGGTCATCGCCACCCTCGCCCTGCTGCAGGTCTTCGCCGTCGTTTCGGGCGCGTGGGTGCTCACCCAAGATCCCGAGCGGTTGGCGGGGCGCTTGCCGATCCCGATCTCTCTCGCCTCGCCGAAGCCGACTCCGACCCCGATCGCCACCGCAGGTCCGGTGCTGGCGTCGGCGGGGGACGGGCCTCTCCCTGCCAAGGGTACTTTGACCAGCCTCCTCGGACGCGCCATGGGTGACCCGTCCCTCGGCAGCAACGTGGCCGGAGCGGTGATCGACAGTGCCACCGGCGCGACGCTGTTCGACTCGGGCGCGGAGACCGGGCTCACTCCGGCTTCGACCACCAAGGTGGTCACCGCCGTGGCCGCGCTCGCCTCGCTCGGGCCGGACGCGCGGCTGGCCACGACCGTCGTCCGTACGGGCAACCGGATCGTGCTGGTCGGCGGGGGAGATCCGACGCTGGCCGGGCCGCGTGCGGCCAAGGGGCCGGTCTATCCGCGGTCGGCGTCGCTGACGTCCCTCGCCTCGCGCACGGCCGCGGCCCTCAAGACGGCCGGGGTCCGGTCGGTGACCCTGTCGTACGACGCCTCGCTCTTCACCGGGCCGGTGACCGGGCCAGGTTGGAAGCCCACCTACATTCCCGAGGGCAGCATCGCCCCCGTGACCGCCCTCGCCATGGACGAGGGCCGGCTCAACCCCGACAGCGGGTCGCGCATGTCCGACCCGCCGCGCATGACGGCGGCGGCCTTCGCCGACCTGCTCCGCAAGAACGGCATCAAGGTCGGCGCCACCATCAAACCGGCCACCGCGTCCGGAGTGGAGCTGGCGCGCGTCCAGTCGCCGCCGCTCTACGAGCTGGTCGAGCGGATGCTCACGTTGAGCGACAACGATCTCGCGGAGGCGCTGTCCCGGCAGGTCGCGATCAAGGAGGGGCAGCCGCACACGTTCGCCGGCGAGGTCAAGGCCGTGCACGAGGTGCTCGGCCGCCTCGGCGTCGATCAGGGGGTGCTCGTCAACGACGGCAGCGGGCTGTCGCCCCGCAACCGGATCACGCCGGGCGCCCTGTCGCGGCTGCTGGCCGCGGCCGCCTCCAACGAGCGGCTGCGCTCCCTCATCGGGGGCCTTCCGGTGGCGGGATTCACCGGGACGCTCGGCAGCCGCTATGACAAATCGGACACCAAACCGGGCGCAGGACTGGTCCGCGCGAAAACGGGCACGCTCGACGGCGTGAACACCTTGGCCGGCATCGCCTACACCGCCGACGGGCGGCTGCTGACCTTCGCCTTCATGGCCGACAAGGTCAAAGACCCAGGCAAGGCGGTGACCGCGCTCGACCGCATGGCCACGATCGTCAGCCAGTGCGGCTGCTCGCGGCCTTAGACCTATCCACGCGACCTCTGAATCGGGAACGTACGGTGGTGAGTATGCAGGTGATCGACTGGGATCTGGCCGTCGCTACCGGTGTCCGCCTCGTGCGGCCCGGGCCACAGGTGAGCCGGGAGGAGGCCAAAGCCGCCGTCGCCGAGCTGAGACGGCTGTCGCGCGAGGCCGAAGGACACGTCAAGGACTTCACGAGGATCGACTCGGCCCCGCCGGAGGCCGCCACGGTCGTCGACCGGCCGGGCTGGATCCGCGCTAACGTCGACGGCTTCAGGGTCGTGCTCGAGCCGCTCACGCAGAAGCTCAACGGCATGCCGGCCATCGTGAGCGCGGTCGGGTCCCGCATCACCGGCGTCGAGGTGGGCGCCGTGCTGGCGTTCCTCGCCTCGCGGGTGCTCGGGCAGTATGAGCTGTTCCTGCCGCCCGATCCGAGCGGCGCACACGCGACCGGCCGGCTGACCCTGGTCGCTCCCAACATCGTGCAGGTCGAGCGCGACCTCGGCGTCGACCCGCACGACTTCCGCCTGTGGGTGTGCCTGCACGAGGAGACCCACCGGGTGCAGTTCACCGGCGTCCCCTGGCTTCGCGGGTATGTCCAGCAGCAGATGACCGACTTCCTGCTGGCCACCGACATGGATCTGGGCACGCTGCTGGCGCGGATGCGCGACGTCACCGACGCGGTGACCGACGCCTTCCGCGGCGGCGAGACCAGCCTCATCGAGGCCATCCAGACGCCCGAGCAGAAGGCCGTGCTCGACCGTGTCACCGCGGTGATGACGCTGGTCGAAGGCCACGGCGACTACGTGATGGACGCCGTGGGCCCGGGTGTGGTGCCTTCGGTGGCCGAGATCCGCGCCAAGTTCTCCCGGCGCCGCGAGGGCGGCTCCCGGATCGACCAGATCATCCGCAGGCTGCTGGGCATCGACATCAAGATGCGGCAGTACGCCGAGGGTTCCCGCTTCGTCACCACGGTCGTGGAAGAGGCGGGCATGGAGGGCTTCAACAGGGTGTGGACGTCGCCCGACACGCTGCCCACCCGAGAGGAGATCGCCGACCCGGCCGCGTGGATGCGCCGCGTGCTCGACACCCCCGCGCTGCCCAATCCGGCCTAGCGGGTCCGCGTGGGTCCGCATCCTGCCGTCGCCGACGTCCGCCGGGCCGTGCGGGATTCGGTGCGGGATCTTGGAGCGGGCCGCCTGGTGCTGGTGGCGTGCAGTGGCGGGGCCGACTCGCTCGCGCTCGCGGCCGCGCTGGGATTCGCCGCGCCGCGCGCCGGCCTCCGCGCCGGGCTGCTGACCGTCGACCACGGGCTTCAGGCCGGTTCCGACACCCGCGCCCATGATCTCGTACGGCTCGCGCCCCGCCTCGGCCTCGACCCGGCGCGGGCGCTGACCATACAGGTGGGGAAGGACGGCGGCCCGGAGGCGGCGGCCCGCGCGGCCCGCTATGAGGCGTTGTCGAAGGCGGCGCACGATCTCGGCGCGGCCGCCGTATTGCTCGGGCACACGCTCAACGACCAGGCCGAGACCGTGCTGCTGCGGCTGGCGCGAGGCAGTGGCGCCCGCTCGCTCGCGGGCATGCCCGAGGTCTTCGGCATCTACCGGCGGCCGTTCCTCGGCATCACGCGGGCCCGCACCGAGGAGGCGTGCGCAGCGCTCGGCCTGCCCGTCTGGAACGACCCGCACAACGCCGACGACGCCTACACCCGGGTCAGGGTCAGGCGCGACGTGCTGCCCGTCCTCGAGGCCGCGCTCGGTCCGGGCGTGACCGAGGCGCTGGCCCGTACGGCCCGGCTGTGCCGCGACGACGCGGACGCCCTCGACGACTGGGCGGACGAGGTCTATGCCGAGCACACGCTGAGCCTGCCGGTGAGCGCCCTTTCGGTGCTGCCGGCGGCCGTGCGGCGGCGGGTGATCCAGCGGGCCGCCATCGCCGCGGGAGCGCCCGCGTCGGCTCTGGCGGCGGTGCACATCCAGGAGGTGGATCGCCTGGTCACCGACTGGCACGGGCAGCGCGCCGTGGATCTTCCAGGAGGGGTCGGAGCGGTTCGCCGATATGGCACCCTGATATTCGCCAGCCGACTCTCGCGTTAGGAAATCCCAGGTGGACGTTGCCGACATGGGTCGTGATCTCGAGAAGGTCCTCATCACCGAGGAAGAACTCCAGGCCAAGATCCGGGAGCTGGCAGGAAAGATCGACGACGACTACGCCGGCCAGGATCTGCTGATCGTCGGAGTCCTCAAGGGCGCCGTGATGATCATGGCGGATCTGGCCAGGGCCCTGCACATCTCCGCGGAGATGGACTGGATGGCCGTGTCCTCCTACGGAGCGGGCACCAAGTCCTCGGGCGTCGTGCGGGTCCTGAAAGACCTCGACACCGACATCGCCGGGCGGCACGTGCTCGTCGTCGAGGACATCATCGACTCGGGGCTGACGCTGTCGTGGCTGCTCGGCAACCTGCGCTCACGCGATCCCGCGTCGGTCGAGATCTGCACGCTGCTGCGCAAGCCGGACGCCGTGAAGGTGCCGATCGAAGTCCGTTATGTCGGCTTCGACATTCCCAACGAGTTCGTCATCGGTTACGGTCTGGACTACGCGGAGCGTTACAGAAACCTCCCGTTCATCGGAACGCTCGCCCCCCACGTCTACGGTGGCGAGTAGTGATGAGTACGCCGTGAGCGAATCTCGCGGTGGATCCGGGGTTAATCGCCCCCTGATCCGGGAACACGGCGGCGCCTGACGTACGTTGGAAAGGCAAAGCCGGGCCCGTCTCTCTGGTCACCCAGTGCGGCGGTCCGGTGTAACTTCGGATAACTCGGGGTCACCCCCGGGTAGTCAGAAGAGAGCGGCATTGGTCGCCGCGACCCGGGCCCTAAGCCCGGGGCAGGCCTTGGTCAGGAAGGGTACGGGCCCGCCGGGGTTCCGCAACGGATGGATCTCAAACGATTTACACGCGGGCCACTGCTGTGGATCCTTGGCATCGTCGTACTGCTGCTCCTCGTCACCACGCTTTTCTCTGGCGAGGGCAACTACACCACCGCCGACACCTCGACTGTGCTCCAGCAGATCCAGTCGGGCAACGTCAAGAGCGCGAAGGTCGTCGACAAGGACCAGCGGACCGAGCTCACCCTCAAGGAACCGATCACGATCAAGGGTCAGACCACGACCCGGATCCAGGCGCCATGGGTCACCGGCCAGGGCACTCAGATCACCGACGCCCTGACGAAGGCCGACCCGCCCGAGGGCTGGACCGTCGACGTCCCCCGCGAGAACTTCTTCGTCAGCCTGCTGGTCAGCTTCCTGCCGATCATCATCATCGTGCTGATCTTCCTGTTCATCATGAATCAGATGCAGGGCGGCGGCTCCCGGGTGATGAACTTCGGCAAGTCCCGGGCCAAGCTGATAACCAAGGACACGCCGAAGACCACGTTCGCCGACGTCGCCGGCGCCGACGAGGCCATCGAGGAGCTCCAGGAAATCAAGGAGTTCCTGCAGGCCCCGGCCAAGTTCCAGGCGATCGGCGCCAAGATCCCCAAGGGCGTCCTGCTCTACGGCCCGCCCGGCACCGGTAAGACCCTGCTGGCCCGCGCCGTCGCCGGCGAGGCCGGCGTGCCGTTCTACTCGATCTCCGGCTCCGACTTCGTCGAGATGTTCGTCGGTGTCGGCGCCTCCCGGGTCCGCGACCTGTTCGAGCAGGCCAAGGCGAACGCTCCGGCGATCATCTTCATCGACGAGATCGACGCCGTCGGCCGCCACCGCGGCGCCGGCCTGGGCGGCGGTCACGACGAGCGCGAGCAGACGCTCAACCAGCTGCTGGTCGAGATGGACGGCTTCGACGTCAAGGGCGGCGTGATCCTCATCGCGGCCACCAACCGGCCCGACATCCTCGACCCGGCGCTGCTGCGTCCCGGCCGCTTCGACCGGCAGGTCGTCATCGACCGGCCCGACCTCGAAGGCCGTAAGGGCATCCTGCGGGTGCACGGCCGCGGCAAGCCGTTCGCCAAGGACGTCGAGCTCGACACGATCGCCCGGCGCACCCCCGGCTTCACCGGCGCCGACCTGGCCAACGTGATCAACGAGGCGGCCCTGCTGACCGCCCGCCAGGACCAGAAGCTCATCACGATGAACACCCTCGAGGAGTCCATCGACCGCGTGATGGCCGGTCCCGAGCGCAAGTCGCGGGTCATGTCCGACCAGGAGAAGAAGATGATCGCGTACCACGAGGGCGGCCACGCCCTGGTGGCCCACGCGCTGCCCAACTCCGACCCGGTCCACAAGATCACGATCCTGTCCCGCGGCCGCGCCCTCGGCTACACGATGACGCTGCCCATGGAGGACAAGTTCCTCGCCACCAGGTCCGAGATGATGGATCAGCTCGCCATGCTGCTCGGCGGGCGCACCGCGGAGGAGCTCGTCTTCCACGAGCCCACCACCGGCGCCTCCAACGACATCGAGAAGGCGACCGCCATCGCCCGCCGGATGATCACTGAGTACGGCATGAGCGAGAAGCTCGGCGCCCGCAAGTTCGGCTCGGGCAACGGCGAGGTCTTCCTCGGCCGCGAGATGGGCCACGAGCGCGACTACTCCGAGCAGATCGCCTCGAGCATCGACGACGAGGTCCGCCGGCTCATCGAGTCCGCGCACGACCAGGCATGGGAGATCCTGGTCGAATATCGCGACGTGCTCGACAACCTGGTCCTCGAGCTGATGGAGAAGGAGACCCTGTCCCGCGAGCAGGTGACGCAGGTCTTCAGCTCCGTCGTGGTCAAGGAGAAGCGGCCGTCCTACGCCGGTTACGGCAAGCGGCTGCCCTCCGATCGGCCGCCGGTCATCACGCCCAAGGAGCTCGCCAACGGCAACGGCTCCGCGGCGCTTCCCGCCGGCACCACGGCTCCTCAGCAGGACGGGGTCTGACTCTCGTGGGAGTTGAGCCCCTCAAGGTCGACCACGCCCGGATCCAGGCAGCGGTCCGCGAGATCCTCTTCGCGATCGGGGAGGATCCGGATCGTGACGGCCTGCGCGACACTCCCGCACGGGTGGCCCGGGCCTTCGCCGAGCAGTTCGCCGGGCTCGGGCAGGCCCCCGAAGACGTCCTGACCACCGTCTTCGACGCCGACCACGACGAAATGGTGCTCGTCAGGGACATCGAGGTCTACTCGACCTGCGAGCACCACCTCGTCCCGTTCCACGGGGCGGCGCACGTCGGCTACATCCCCAATGAAAAGGGCCAGATCACGGGGCTGTCGAAGCTGGCCAGGCTCGTCGATGTCTACGCGCGGCGTCCGCAGGTGCAGGAGCGGATGACCTCCCAGATCGCCGACGCGATCATGCGGCACCTCGAGCCGCGCGGGGTGATCGTGGTGATGGAGGCCGTGCACATGTGCATGACCATGCGCGGCGTCCGCAAGCCGGGCGCCAAGACCATCACCTCCGCCGTCCGCGGCATCTTCCGCGAGGACGACAAGACCCGCGCCGAAGCCATGTCCCTCATCCTCGGCCGCTGACCAGGCAATCGTCCACGGGTCGGATAACCGGCGCGCGTTATCCACAGGGCATGGCCGGGCCGGGGTTATCCACAGGGGGATGCCCCGATTCGGGGGGTTGGGCGATCAACACCTAGGCTTGGGGGCATGAGCGTTTCGTTGTCACTTCACGCCGATGCCGGGCGGTGCCTGGTCATGGGTGTGGTCAACGTGACGCCTGACTCGTTCTCCGATGGCGGTCAGTGGTTCGACGCGGAGACCGCGATCCGGCATGGTCTCGACTTGGTCGATGAGGGCGCTGACCTGGTCGATGTCGGCGGGGAGTCCACGCGGCCGGGGGCGGCCAGGGTGTCGCTCGAGGAGGAGTTGCGCCGCGTGGTGCCGGTCATCCGAGGGCTGGCGGCCGAAGGCGTCGCGGTGAGCGTCGACACCATGCGGGCCGAGGTCGCCGAGGCGGCCGTCGAGGCGGGAGCCATTCTGGTCAACGATGTGAGCGGCGGCCTGGCCGATCCGGTGATGCCGCGCGTGGTGGCGGCGACCGGGGTCCCCTATGTGGTGATGCACTGGCGCGGCCACAGCAGCGACATGGACAGCCGCGCCATCTATGCCGATGTGGTCACCGAGGTCGCCGAGGAGCTGCGCAAGCGGGTCGACCTGGTGCTGGCCGAGGGCGTCCGAGAGGAGCAGGTCATCCTCGATCCGGGGCTGGGGTTCTCCAAGCACGCCGAGCACAACTGGGCCCTGCTGGCCGGCATCGACCGGCTGCGTGAGCTGGGCCGGCCGCTGATCATCGGCGCGTCGCGCAAGCGTTTCATCGGCCGGTTGCTGGCCGATTCGGATGGCGAGCCGCGCCCGTTCAGCGAGTCCGACGACGCGACGGTCGCCATCACGGCCCTCGCCGCCCGCGCGGGAGCCTGGTGCGTCCGCGTCCACCAGGTCCGCCCCAACGCCGACGCCGTCCGGGTCGCCGCCGCTTGGAAGGCCACTGAGCGGCCCCCCAAGACCTCGACCGGCCCGGAGCGGGGGAGGTCGGCCGGATGAACGACGTCGAGGAGCTCAACCAGGCCTTCTATGCCGCGATCGAGAGCGCCGATCTCGACCGGATGTCCGAGATCTGGGCCGACGAGACGCCGGGCCGCAAGCCCATGTGCGTCCACCCGGGCTGGCCGTTGCTCTGCGGCCGGGCCGAGGTCCTGCGCTCCTGGGCGCTGATCATGGCCAACACGCCCTACATCCAGTTCGTCCTCACTGATGTGCGCACCACGGTCGTCGGCGACGTCGCCGTCGTCACGTGCGCGGAAAATATTCTCACCGCGGCCGACTCCGACGACGCGAGCAATCCGGCGTTCGCGGCCGGCCGCGTGGTGGCGACCAACACCTTCATCCGCACCTCGGACGGCTGGCGCCTGTGGCATCACCACGGGTCGCCGGTGCTCCAGGGCGACGATGAGGAGGAGGCGCCCGATGGATAGCGTGACCGTCAAGGGGTTGCGGGCTCGGGGGCGACACGGCTGCCTGCCTGGTGAGCGGGAGCTGGGTCAGGAGTTCGTGGTCGACGTGACCCTGTTCTTCGACACCGGCCCTGCGGCCGCCGGTGATGATCTGACCAAGACCGTCGACTATGGCGAGCTCGCGCTGCGGCTGGTCGAGGTGGTCGAGGGAGAGCCGGTCAACCTGATCGAGACGCTGGCCGGGCGGCTGGCCGCCATCTGCCTCGACTATGACCTGGTCGAGGAGGCCGAGGTCAGCGTGCACAAACCGGCCGCACCCATCCCGCTCCTATTCGACGACGTGGTGGTCACGGTGAGAAGGAGTCGTGCATGAGAGCGGTGCTCGGGCTCGGCGGCAATCTCGGCAGCCGGATCGACTATTTGCAGAGCGCGGTGGACGCGCTGTTCGACGCGCCGGGGCTCACGTTCGTGGCGGTGTCCCCGGTCTATGAGACCGATCCCGTGGGCGGTCCCGCGCAGGATCCCTATCTCAATGCCGTCGTGATCGGGGAGACCATGCTCGATCCGCGCACCCTGCTCGACCGGGTGCACGGCATCGAAGACGCGTTCGGCCGCACCCGCGAGGAGCGCTGGGGTCCGCGCACCCTCGACGTAGACCTGATCATGGTGGGCGACCTGCGGTGTGACGACGGCGAGCTCACGCTGCCGCACCCGCGTGCGCATGAGCGGGCGTTCGTCCTCGTCCCGTGGGCGGCGGCCGACCCCGCCGCCGAGTTGCCAGGTCACGGCTCCGTGGCGGCCCTGCTCGCCGACCTCGACCAAAGCGGCGTGCGGCTCTGCTCCGACCTCTCCCTAGAACCCCCTGACTGAGGTGCGCGTGTGAAGCCGAGCAACCCAGCGGTTCTGGTCGGGATCGTGGTGGCGGCGGCCCTCATCACGTGGGGGCTGCTGCAGGCCAGCTATGCCACGCTGCCGACCCTGCCGTGGACGGCCATCCCGACCGTGCTCATCCTCGCCATCGGCGAGGCCTACACCGGCTCCTTGACCAGAGCACGCATCCTGCGCCGCGAGGGCACCAAGCCCGTGGAGCCGCTGGCCGTGGCACGGCTGACGGCCCTGGCCAAGGCCACGGCCTACGCGGGCGCCGTCTTCGCCGGAATATTCGCGGGTTTCGTGCTGCGCGTCCTCAGCCTGCTCGACCTGCCGAAGCCCCGCCAAGACGCCCTCGTGGCCGGCGGCTCCTTCGCGTCCTGCGTGGTCCTGATCTGCGCCGCCCTCTTCCTCGAATACTGCTGCCGCGTCCCCTCCCGCCCCGAAGACGAGCCCAAATAGCTTCCCCGTCTCGCCCCCGGATCGTCTCCCCGCCCCCATCCCGGTCCCATCGTTACCCCGCACCTCCCCGCCCCATCGGACCGCGTTGTCGTCGTGTCTCCCTCGCCCCATCCGGTCGCATCGTCACCCCGTCTCCCCGCCCCCATCCCGATCGCACCCTTACCCACGCCTCCCCGCCCCATCGGACCGCGTTGTCACGGCGCGTCTCCCCGCCTCATCCGACCGCGTTGTCGCCGCGTCTCTTCGCCCCATCCGCTCGCACCGTTACCCGCACCTCCGCCCTTGCGTCGCAGCCGGCTTCCGTGCGGCCCCGCATCTCGGCGGCGTTTGCGTCTCCGCCTGGCCTGGCGGCGGTGCGTCAAGGGGGCGGCATGCGAGCCCCGGCCCCGCCTGGCTCGGCCGCGGTGTGTCAAGGGGCGGCATGCAAGACCCGGCCCGCCACGACCGCACGCACGCACCTGCTCCGCTCGCACGGCCCCGGCCGCACGGGCTGGCCGCACAGCCCGGCCGCACAGGCCTGCACGCTCGGCCCGCCACGCATGGGTGCGCTCGCCATGCGCGGGTGCAGACGCCGCGCACGGGGTGCGGTCGCCTGCGCGGGTCGGGTCGCCTTGCGCGGGGTGCGGACGCCGCGCACGGGTGCGGGCGCGTCGCGTGGGTGCGGTTGGCTTGCGCGGGTGCGGGCGCGTCGCGTGGGTGCGGTTGGTTTGCGCGGGTGCGGGCTTCCCGACTGGTGCGGTGGGGATGGGGCCGGTTGCTCGCGGCCGGTCAGCGGGGGTTGATGGGGGTTATTTGTCGATGTCGCCTACTACGAAGAACATGGAGCCGAGGATGGCGACCATGTCGGCGATCAAGTTGCCGGGGAGGATCTCGCGTAGGACCTGGACGTTGTTGTAGGAGGCGCTGCGCAGCTTGAGGCGCCAGGGGGTCTTCTCGCCGCGGGAGACGAGGTAGTAGCCGTTGATGCCGAGCGGGTTCTCGGTCCAGGCGTAGGTGTCGCCCTCGGGCACTTTGAGAATCTTGGGGAGCCGCTGGTTGATGGGGCCCTGGGGCAGCTCACGGAGGCGCTCGATGCAGATGTCGGCGAGGTCGAGGGAGACCTTGGCCTGCTCCAGCAGCACCTCGAACCGCGCGTTGCAGTCGCCCGCCGACCGTGTCACGACCTTCACCGGCAGCTCTGGATACGCGAGGTAGGGGTCGTCGCGGCGTAGATCGAAGTCGACCCCGGAGGCTCGCGCGATGGGGCCGCTGACGCCGTACTGCATGATGGTCTCGCGGTCGACGACGCCCACGCCGCGCGTCCGGGCGAGGAAGATCTCATTGCCGAAGATGAGGGTCTCGATGTCGGGAAGGCGGCGGCGCACCTCGGCAACGGCCTGGGCGGCGCGGTCGAGCCAGCCGAGCGGCAGATCCTCCTTCAGGCCGCCGACCCGGTTGAACATGTAGTGCATCCGCCCGCCGGAGATCTCTTCCATGATCGCCTGCAGGGTTTCCCGCTCCCGGAAGGCGTAGAAGACCGGGGTGATCGCGCCCAGCTCGAGCGGATAGGAGCCGAGGAACATCAGGTGGTTGAGCACCCGGTTGAGCTCGGCGAGCAGCGTGCGGGCCCAGACGGCGCGGGGCGGCACCTCCATGCCGAGCATGCGCTCGGCGGCGATGACGACGCCCAGCTCGTTGCTGAAGGCCGACAGCCAGTCGTGCCGGTTGGCCAGCACGATGATCTGCCGATAGTCGCGCACCTCGAAGAGCTTCTCGGCGCCGCGGTGCATGTAACCGATGATCGGCTCGGCGGTGGCGATGCGCTCCCCGTCGAGGGTGAGCCGCAGCCGGAGCACGCCGTGCGTGGACGGATGCTGTGGCCCGATGTTGAGGATCATGTCCTCGGTGGCCAGCTCCTTCGCGCCGAGGCCCAAAGCCCCCGCGCCGACGCCGACGACCCGCTCTTCGGTCATGTCGCCATGGTCGCACAAAGGCTTCGTCTAGGTCTGCCGCGAAACGGGACGACACCGGACATCCGGGAAGGTCTCTCCCATGAAACGGGTGCTGTTCGATCTCGCGACGCTGGTCACGCGGGTCACGGTCGGCGTAATTTTCATCGCGCACGGCTGGCAGAAGTATCAGCACGGGATCGACGTCACCACCCGTCTTATGGCAAAGGCAGGGGTGCCGTTTCCGCGCCTGTCCGGCCTGTTCGCCACCTGGGTCGAGCTCATCGGCGGCATCATGCTGGTCGCCGGACTGCTCGTGCCCGTGGCCGGCGTCCTGCTCGCCCTCGACATGCTGGGCGCCATCGTCTTCGTGACCGGGAAGCACGGGCTGTTCGCCACTGAGAACGGCTGGGAGTTGCCGGCCGCGCTCGGCGTGGCCAGCCTGCTCCTGGCGGCGACCGGCGGCGGCCAGTACGCCCTGGATCGCGTGGTGGCCAGGCGCTCCTCCCAAGAGATGGCCGATGCGCAGATACGATGAGCTTCGTGCGGTTTGATCCCTGGAATCCGGAATTCGTCGCCCATCCGTACGACGTCTACGCGAAGCTCCGCGAGGACAGTCCCGTCAGCTTCTTCGAGCCGACCGGGCAGTGGCTGGTGGCCCGCTACGCCGACGTCAACGCGCTGCTGCGCGACCGCCGTCTCGGCCGGTCCTATATGCACGTGGCCACCCACGAGGCGTTCGGGCGGGAGCCCGAGCCGCCGTTCCAGGAGCCCTTCTGGCGGGTGATCCGGGCCGGGATGCTCGACGTCGAGCCGCCCGTGCACACCCGGCTGCGCCGCCTCGTGTCAAAGGCGTTCACGCCGCGGATGGTGGAGTCGCTCCGCCCGAGCGTACGGAAGATCGCCCAGGGCCTGGCCCGTGACCTGGCCGAGCAGCAGGGCGGCGACCTGCTCAAGGTGGTGGCCGAGCCGCTCCCGGTCACCGTGATCGCGGAGATGCTGGGCGTCCCCGAGGCCGACCGGCCCCTTCTGCGCCCGTGGTCGGCCGACATCTGCGGCATGTACGAGCTGAACCCGAGCCTCGAAGCCCAGCACACGGCGGTCAGGGCGGCCGAGGACTTCGCCGCCTACCTCAAGGATCTGGCCCGGCGCCCGGCCGAGGGCAGCCTGATCGCGGCGCTGGCCGACGTGGTCGACGACGGCGACCGGCTGACCGAGGACGAGCTGGTCGGCACCTGCGTTCTCCTCCTGAACGCCGGCCACGAGGCGACCGTCAATGTCACGGGCAACGGCTGGTGGTCTCTGTTCCGCAATCCGGACCAGCTGGAACGGCTGCGCGCCGACCGTTCGCTGATTCCCACGGCCATCGAGGAGCTGATGCGCTGGGACACCCCGCTGCAGATGTTCGAACGGTGGGTGCTGGAGGACATCGAGGTCGGCGGCGTGCGGATCCCGCGTGGCGTCGAGGTGGCGCTGCTGTTCGGGTCGGCCAACCGCGATCCGGCGGTCTTTCCCGACCCCGACCGGCTCGACGTGGGCCGCCAGGACAATCCGCACATCTCCTTCGGCGCCGGGATCCATTTCTGCCTGGGCGCGCCCCTGGCCCGAGTCGAGCTGGCCGAGTCGTTCGGCGCGCTGCTGGACCTGCCGATCACGCTCGTCGAGGAGCCGAAGTGGAAGCCCGGCTACATCATTCGGGGCCTGGAGTCGCTCAACGTTTCCATTGGGTGAGCCAGCCGAATCCGCCGAGCCCGGCCGGGTCGATCAGCTCGGCCTCCTGTGAGGCGCGGCTGAGCGCGCGCAGGTAGCCGGGTGGATCCTCACGCGCCAGGTCGAGCGGCGGCCGGGCCCCTGTCACCCCAAGGGCCCGCAGGGCCTCCCGCTGCGTGCTCAGCGCCGTCTCGCCCGCTCCGGCCTGCTCGCCCGCCGCGGCGCACGCGTCGAGGGCCACGTGCGCGGTGATGTCGCAGCCGCCGTCAGGGATGGCCGGCACGCGCGTGCCGTCCCGATATCCGGTCAGCGTGCCCACCTGGGGCCGATCGCCCGCCGAGTGCGCGTAGTCGACGGCGACGGCGAGGCCGCGCGAGAGCCGTACGAGAACGGACTGCCAGGCCTCGTCCCTGGGGCGGCCGATCTCGGCGCGCTCGCCGCAGGATCGCAGCGGCCACCAGCGCGCCGCCCACTCCAGATCCTCGGCGCACGGTCGCGGCCCGGCCCGCTCCTCGCCTGTGGACGCGTCGACAAGAAGCGTCAGCGGCCCGTCCGGCGTCTGTTCGATGACGTCGAGCGGCACGTTGTCGAGCCACTCGTTGGCGAGTACGAGGCCGGTGACCCCGTCCGGCATGACCGAGGCCCACGCGACCGCGGGATCGAGCCCGTCCGGCCGGGCGGCGAGGTCGACGGCGGTGACCCTGACCCGGCGCGGGGCCGCCTCCCTCACCCGCGCGGCCAGCAGGCCGTCACCGGCCCCCATGTCCACGAAGTCGAGCGTGCCGGGATGGCCGAGCGCCGCGTCGACCTGCCGGAGCAGATCCGTCACGGCCTCGGCGAAGACCACTGAAGCGTGCACGGACGTCCGGAAGTGGCGATCCGGACGTTCCTGCAGGTAGAAGCCTTGCTCGCCGTAGAGGGCAAGGGTCGTCGCCGCGCGCCACGTCATCCACACACGCCGACGTTATCCCTCCCCATCGCGTCTCGGAGCGGCGCGGCTACTCTGACGCCATGGACACAAGCGACCGTCCCGCCCGGCTGAATGTGGGCGTGCTCGGGGCCGGGCGAGTGGGCTCGGTGCTGGGAGCCGCGCTGGCGCAGGCGGGTCATCGAGTGGTGGCGGCGAGCGGCGTCTCGGACGCCTCACACCGGCGGGCCATGGAACGGCTCGGCGTCGAGGTGGGCCGCCCCGACGAGGTCATCAGGCGCGCCCAGCTCATCTTGCTGACCGTGCCGGACGACGTGCTGCCCGGCCTGGTCTCCGGCCTCGCCGCCACCGGGGCCGATGTGGGCGGCAAGCTGCTGGTCCACACGAGCGGCGCCTACGGCCTGGCCGTGCTGGAGCCGGCCACCCGCGAGGGCGCGCTGCCGCTGGCGCTGCACCCGGTGATGACGTTCACCGGCCGCGACGACGACCTCACGCGGCTGACCGGGTCGTCGTTCGGCGTGACGGCACCGGACGCGCTTCGCCCGGTCGCCGAGGCGCTGGTGATCGAGATGGGCGGGGAGCCGGTCTGGATCGCCGAGCACGACCGGGCGCTCTATCACGCGGCCCTCGCCGGCGCCGCCAATCACATGGTCACGCTGATCGCCGAGGCGCAGGAGCTGCTGGCCGGGATCGGCGTGGAAAAGCCGGGCCGGATGCTGGGCCCGCTCCTCGGCGCGGCTCTCGACAACGTCCTACGGCTCGGCCTCGCCGGGCTGACCGGCCCGGTCGTGCGCGGTGACGCCGAGACCGTGCGCAGGCATGTGGACGCGTTGATCCTCGCCGCGCCCGAGGCGGCCGACGCCTACGTCGCGCTGGCCCGGCTCACGGCCGATCGCGCGCTGGCGGCCGGACTGCTCAAACCGGAGGCGGCCGAGCGGCTGCTCGATGCGCTGGGTGGAAACATATGGACTTGATCGTCGCGCACGACCGGGCCGAGCTGGCCAAGGCCCGCGAAGCGATCACGGCCAAGGGCCGTGATCTGCTCACCCCCCGGGGCCGTGATCACCTGACCGCGCGGGATCGCGAGGGACTTACCGAAGAGCACGTCGACGGCACCGTGGCGCTGGTGCCGACCATGGGCGCGCTGCACGAGGGGCATCGCTCGCTCATCCGGCAGGCCCGCGAACGGGCCGACCACGTCGTCGTGAGCGTCTTCGTCAACCCGCTGCAATTCGGCCCGAACGAGGATTTCTCCCGCTATCCACGGACGTTCGACGCCGACCTGGAGGTGTGCCGCGCGGAGGGCGTGCAGCTGGTCTTCGCCCCGGCGGCCGACGAGATGTATGGCCCGGATCGCCAGGTCTCGGTCTCCGCCGGTCAGATGGGCAGGATCGTCGAGGGCGCTTTCCGGCCCGGCCATTTCGACGGCGTGCTGACCATCGTGCTGAAGCTGCTCCACCTGGTCCAGCCGGATGTGGCGGTGTTCGGGCAGAAGGACGCCCAGCAGCTGGCGCTGATCCGGAGGATGGCGGCCGACCTCGACCTGCCGATCGAGATCGTCGGCGGCCCGACCGTACGCGAGGCCGATGGGCTGGCGCTGTCCAGCCGCAACCGCTACCTGTCGCCAGAAGATCGGCAGAACGCGCTGGCGCTGTCGCGCGCCCTGTTCGCGGGCGCGGAGGAGCGCGCGCCGAGCGCCGTCGTACGGGCCGCGCGTGCCGTGCTCGACCAGGTCCCGATCGAGGTCGACTATCTCGCGCTGGTGGATCCGGCCACGTTCACCGAGGTCAAGGACGGCTATGCGGGCGAGGCCGTGCTCGCGGTCGCGGCCCGGGTCGGCACCACCCGCCTGATCGACAACGTGGTGCTGACCCTGGTTTAACGGAGGTTTGCCAGAGGGGTTATCGTCATACTGACGAGTTCTTATCGTCAAGGCGACGAAAGGCGGCCCCCGATGCCGGCGATCCCACGACCGCAACTGCCCGCACTCCCGAGAAGGCTCAGCGCGCCCGCCCCCGGCTGGACGGTGGAATCCGATGTCGTGGTGGTGGGGTCCGGCATCGCCGGGCTGACCGTCGCGCTGCGGCTGACCGAGCTCGACCCCGGCGTGCGCGCCCTCGTCGTCACCAAGGACGTCCTTTCCGCCGGGTCCACTCAGTGGGCGCAGGGCGGCATCGCGGCCGTGCTCGACCCTGAGGACACCCCGGACGAACATCTCCGCGACACTCTGCTGGCTGGCGTCGGCATCTGCGACGAGGACGCCGTGCGCGTGCTGGTGACCGAGGGCCCGGACGCCCTGAAGCGGCTCATGGAGCACGGCGCACGCTTCGACCGCGACGCCGACGGCGGCCTCCAGCTGACCAGGGAGGGCGGCCACCGCCGCAACCGCATCGTGCACGCGGGCGGCGACGCGACCGGCGCCGAGGTCCAGCGGGCGCTGATCGAGGCGGCCCGGCAGGAGCCGCGGATCGAGATCATCGAGCACGCGCTCGTCCTCGACCTCATGAAGGACCGCGACGGGCGCGCGGCCGGCGTCACCCTGCACGTCATGGGCGTCGGCTCGCGCGACGGTGTCGGCGCGGCCAAGGCCGGCGCCGTGGTGCTGGCAAGCGGCGGCATGGGCCAGGTCTTCGCGGCCACCACCAACCCAGTCGTGTCCACCGGCGACGGCGTGGCGCTCGCGCTCCGCGCCGGGGCGGCGATCAGGGACATCGAGTTCGTCCAGTTCCACCCGACCGTCCTCTGGCTGGGGCCGCAGGCCACCGGTCAGCTGCCGCTGATCTCCGAGGCCGTGCGCGGCGAGGGCGCCGTGCTGATCGACGCCGCGGGGGAGCGGTTCATGCTCGGCGTGCACGAGCTCGCCGACCTCGCGCCCCGTGACGTCGTGGCCAAGACGATCATGCGCAGGATGGCCGAGACCGGCGCCGACCACGTCTATCTCGACGGCCGCCACTTCGGCGCGGCCATGTGGGAGTCCCGGTTCCCGACGATCCTCGCGGTCTGCCGCGAGCACGGCATCGACCCGGTCACCGAGCCCATCCCGGTCGCTCCGGCCGCCCACTACGCCAGCGGCGGCGTCCGCACCGACCTGCGGGGCCGCACGAGCGTCCCCGGTCTGTACGCCTGCGGCGAGGTGGCCTGCACCGGCGTCCACGGCGCCAACCGCCTGGCCTCCAACTCGCTGCTGGAAGGCCTGGTCTTCGCCGAGCGGATCGCCGCCCAACTCGTGCACGTACGGCATGCTCCCGGCGACGCCGTGGACGACCGTCCTATGGGCCTGGTCGATCCCCGTACGCGCCGGCGGGTCCAGGCGCACATGAGCCGCGGGGCCGGGGTGCTGCGCAGCGCCGGCTCGCTCGGCGACGTGGCCCGCGCGCTCGCCCAGGCCAGCTGGACCCCGGTCGCCGTGGAGCCGTGCACCGAGTCGTGGGAGGCCACCAACCTGCTCACGGTCGCCTCCGCGCTGGTCGCGGCCGCGGCGGCGCGTGAGGAGACACGAGGGGCGCACTGGCGCGAGGATCATCCCGAGCGCGACGACGCTCGCTGGCTCGCCCACATCGACATCGCCCTCGGCGAGGAAGGCCTGGCAATGACCCACGAGTCCCACGGAGCGCCCGGATTCGACCTGGCTGAGGCGGCCCGCCTGGTGGCCGTCGCCCTGGACGAGGATCTGCGCGAAGGCGAGGACGTCACCTCGGCGGCGACCATCCCCGCCGGTCATCTGTCCACAGCGGACATCGTGGCCAGGGCCGATGGTGTGGTTGCCGGGCTACCGGTCGCCGAACTGGTCTTCCGTACCGTTCTCGGCGACGAGGTCCGCGTGCGGCGCGGCGCCGCGGACGGCGATCACGTCAAGCGGGGCGACATCCTCATGTCGGTCACCGGCCCCACGCAGGGCCTGCTGACGGCCGAGCGCACGGCGCTCAACTTCCTCACCCACCTGTCGGGCATCGCGACCCAGACCAGCCGGTGGGTGGAGGCGCTCAAGGGGACCTCGGCGCGCGTCCGCGACAGCCGTAAGACGCTGCCGGGGATGCGGAGCCTGGCGAAGTACGCGGTGCGGTGCGGCGGCGGGGTCAACCACCGGATGGGCCTCTATGACGCCGCCCTGATCAAGGACAACCACGTGGTGGCCGCGGGCGGGGTGGCCGAGGCGTTCCGGGCGGTCCGGGCCGCCTACCCGGCCATCCCGATCGAGGTCGAGGTCGACCGGATCGACCAGATCGAGCCCGTCCTCGCCGAGGGCGCCGAGGAGATCCTGCTCGACAACTTCTCGGTGGCCGAGCTGGCCGAGGCCGTCCGGCTGGTGGCGGGCCGGGCCCGGCTGGAGGCCAGCGGCGGCCTCACACTGGCCGTTGCCCGCGCGGTCGCCGAGACCGGGGTCGACTATCTGTCGGTGGGAGGGCTGACCCATTCCTCTCCCGCGCTCGATATCGCCCTGGATCTTCGCTGATGCATAATCGGTGAATGCTCCTCGCCATCGATGTCAGCAACACCCATACGGTGCTAGGACTTTTCGAGGGCGAGGACGTCATCGAGCATTGGAAGATCGCGACCGACGCCCGTCGCACGGCCGACGAGCTGGCAGTGGTCCTGCAGGGCCTCCTCGGCCAGTCGCCGATCCTCAAGGACGCCGACATCCACGGCATTGCCATCTGCTCGACCGTGCCGTCCGTGCTCAACGAGATGCGGGAGATGTCGCGCCGCTACTACGGCGACGTGACCGCCGTGATCGTCGAGCCGGGGGTGCGCACCGGCGTGCCCGTCCGGATGGACAACCCCAAGGAGGTCGGCAGCGACCGGATCGTCAACGCGCTGGCCGCCGCCACGCTGTACGGCGGCCCGTGCGTGATCGTCGACTTCGGCACGGCCACGTCGTTCGACGCGGTTTCGGCCAAGGGCGAATACATCGGCGGCGTCACCGCGCCCGGCATCGAGATCTCCGTCGACGCGCTCGCCCAGGCCGGCGCCCAGTTGCACAAGGTCGAGCTGGTCCGGCCCCGGTCGGTGATCGCCAAGAACACGGTCGAGGCCCTGCAGTCGGGCATCATCTACGGCTTCGCCGGGCTGGTCGACGGCATCGTGGAGCGCATGGTCGCCGAGCTCGCCGACGACCCCGACGAGGTGACCGTGGTCGCCACCGGCACGGCGGCGCCGCTTGTCGTGAGCGAGGCGCACACGATCGACGTCCACGAGCCGTGGCTGACGCTCATCGGCCTCCGCCTGATATACGGCAGGAACACTGCCTGACGTACGGGAGAATGGATCCCCGGATCAGGGAAGGGGATCGGTTCTGATGGACGCCGACTGGGTGGCGCGATTCGCGGACGAGGTCATCGCCGAGAGCGAGCGGCGCGCGCCGGGCAAACCCATCGTCTGCGCCTCGGGCCTCAGCCCGTCCGGCCCGATCCACCTCGGCAACCTGCGCGAGGTCATGACCCCGCATCTGGTCGCCGACGAGATCAGGCGGCGCGGCCACGCGTGCGTGCACGTCCTCTCCTGGGATGACTTCGACCGGTTCCGCAAGGTCCCGTCCGGTGTCGACGCGTCGTGGGCCGAGCACGTGGGCAAGCCGCTCACCGCCGTCCCACCGCCTCCCGGCAGCCCTTACGCGAGCTGGGCCGACCACTTCAAGGCGCCCATGATGGCCGCGCTGAAGGAGCTCGGCGTCGAATACCACGGCATCAGCCAGACCGAGATGTACACCTCGGGCAGCTACCGGGAGCAGGTCCTGCTGGCCATGCGGGAGCGTCACAAGATCGACGCGATCCTCGGCCAATATCGCACGAAGAAGAAGGCCGCGAAGGCGGTCACCGACGCCGACGAGGCGGCCGCGATCGAGGGCTCGGGAGCGGCTGGCGAGGACGACGGCTCGGGCCAGGCCGGATATTTCCCCTACAAGCCTTACTGCTCGGTCTGTGATCGCGACACGACCACGGTCACCTCTTACGACGACGCCACCACGGCGCTGTCATATGTGTGCGCCTGCGGCCACTCCGAGACCGTGTTGCTCAGCGAGCACACCCGCGGCAAGCTGGTGTGGAAGGTCGACTGGCCCATGCGCTGGGCCTACGAAGGCGTGATCTTCGAGCCGTCCGGGGTCGACCACTCCTCACCCGGGTCGTCGTTCGTGGTCGGCGGCCAGATCGTGCGCGAGGTCTTCGGCGGCGTCCAGCCCATCGGGCCCATGTATGCGTTCGTCGGCATCAGCGGCATGGCGAAGATGAGCAGCTCGCGGGGCGGCGTGCCGACCCCGTCCGACGCGCTGTCCATCATGGAGCCGGCCCTGCTGCGCTGGCTCTACGCGCGCCGCCGCCCCAACCAGTCCTTCAAGATCTCCTTCGACCAGGAGATCCAGCGGATGTACGACGAGTGGGATTCCCTCGACCGCAAGGTCGTCGACGGCTCGGCGCTCCCGCTCGACGTGGCGGCCCACCGCCGGGCCGCGTCCACCTCCTACGGCCCGCTGCCGGTGACCCCGCGCGTGCTGCCCTACCGCACGCTCGCCTCCGTGGCCGACATCACGACCGGCGACGAGGAGCAGACGCTGCGGATCCTGCGCGAGTTCGACCCGGGCCTCAGAACGCTCGAGGAGGCCCGCCCGCGGCTCGACAAGGCCGGCCACTGGGTCGCCACGTACGTGGCGGCTGAGGAGCGCACCGAGGTCCGCGGCGAGCCCGACCACGCGCTCCTCGAGAGTCTGGGCGAGGACGAGCGCGCGTCGATCCGGATGTTGCTCGACGGCCTCGACGAGCACTGGTCGCTTGAGGGCCTTACCACGCTCGTTTATGGCGTGCCCAAGGCCCTGGCCGGGCTCGACCCCGACGCCAAGCCCACAGCGGAGCTGAAGGCCGCGCAGCGATCCTTCTTCGCGCTGCTCTACCGGCTGCTCGTGGGCCGCGACACGGGGCCGCGGCTGCCGACGCTGCTGCTCGCCGTCGGCCGCGACCGGGTCGGCAAGCTACTCGACGCGTAGTTCGGCAAGGCCCCGCAGCACCAGATTCTGCTTGTACGGCGGGGCCGGGTCGAGCAGCCGCAGCCCGGGCCGCCTGCGGGCCAGGGCCGACAGCGCCAGCGCGCCTTCCATCCGGGCCAGGGGCGCGCCCAGGCAGAAGTGGATGCCGAGACCGAAGGCCAGGTGGCGGGTGGGCCCGCGGCCGAGGTCGAGCGTGTCAGGGTCGGCGAAGGCGGCCGGGTCGCGGTTGGCCGCCCCGATCAGCCCGACCACCGCCTCGCCCTGCCGGATGTCGACGCCGCCGAGCGTCGCGTTCTCGTGCGCGAAGCGGATGGTCAGTTGAACGGGCGGGTCATAGCGGAGCAGCTCCTCCACGGCCTGCGGGGTGAAGCGAGCGAGCGCGTCGGCGCGCAGCAGGGCCAGCGTGCCGTTGCCGATCAGGTTGACCGTGGTCTCGTGGCCGGCCACGAGCAGCAGGATGCAGGTGGCCAGCAGTTCTTCCCTGGTCAGCTCCTCGACCTTGGTCAGCGCGCTCAGCAGATCGTCGCCCGGCTCGGCGGCGCGGCGGTCGGCCAGCTCGGCGAAGTAGGCGTTGAACTGCCGCCGCGCCTCGTCCCGGCGGGCCAGCACGTCGGCCGGGAGCAGGAAGTCGGGGTCGAGGCCGCGGGCCAGCGCCTCGCTCCAGCCGTGGAGCCGGTCGTGATCCTCGGGCGGCACCCCGAGCAGCTCGCAGATCACCAGCACGGGCAGCGGATAGGCCAGCCCCGAGATCAGATCGGCGGTCGCCGGCAGCGCGTCGACCAGGTCGTCGACGATCCGCTCGATCCGCGGGCGCAGCCGTTCCACCATGCGGGCGGTGAACGCCCGGGAGACGAGCCCGCGAAGCCGCGTGTGGGCCGGCGGGTCGAGCATGAGGAACGACCGCTGCGTGTCGGGCGGCGGCTCGGAATGGCCGAACCTGTTGTCGCGGAGCAGCGCCGCGCAGGTTTCATGCGCGGTGGCGACCCACATTCCGGCTTCGGTGCGGAAGAGCGGCCGGGGCAGCTCCCGATAGTGGGCGTACGGATCCCGGATGAAGCCGGGATCGAACGGGTCGAAACCGAGGATCTCGCGTGGCGAGAACGCGATATCGGTCATGGCGCATCAATTCCCTTGGACAGCCAGTCGAGCGCGTCGGCGAAAAGGGTCGAGGGCACGGCCGCCCGGTCGATCCTGCGCTGCAGCACCAGCCCGTGGAAGAGGGCGAGTATCACCGTGCCGACCTCCTCGGAGCCGCCGGCCAGACGGGCGATGGCCGTCCGGGGAATCCGCCAGCGCTCGGCGAGGCGGGCCAGCACTTCGGGCCGGGGCAGCGCGTAACGCAGAAACTCCAACTCCAGAAGGCTCCACGGCACGTGCTCGTCGGCGACATCGGCGAGAAACTCCCCGAAGGCGGCAAACGAGTCCGGCCCGTCACCGGCAATGCGCTCCGCGTCACGGAGCCGGTGGGAGACGTGTTCCTCCAGGAGGCTCAGGAACAATTCCTCCTTACCGGAGAAATGTGTGTACAGCGCGCCGATGGTGTATCCGGCACGGGCCGCTATCTCATCTACGGACGCGCCGGAAAAGCCGTGCTCGGCGAAGATCCCGGCCGCCGCGTCCAGCAACCTGCGGCGCGTGCGCGCCTTTGCTTCCACGCGTGTCAACCGAGTGGACGGAGACATATAGCGAGTAGTTCACATAGCGTTCGCTATGTCAATGCCTGGCGCTTGACCGCCTTTGATGGCCGCGTTTACCGTCTCTGCAGAGGTGGGCCGACAATCATCGTCGTTGGGGGAGGGCCTTCGATGGCAATGCCGGACACCGTGCCCAGAGGCGACGATGTTTCACGCGCCAGACTGACCGACGACGACCTGCTCCTGCTGGCGGAGCTGGCGAAGGGCGTTACCGTCGATCGGGTCGGACGCAGCCTGGACGTCAGCGGGCGCACGGTGCGTAGAAGACTGCGTGGAATATGCGACCGCATCGGGGTCGCGACCGCGATCGAGGCGGTCGCCTGGGCGGCTCGCCGCAGACTCATCTAGATGTTCGAGCACGAGCAAGCCTGGGCCGGCTAGGCCCAGGCTCGGTTTCAGAAAGAAACTTTCAGTCGGCGATCCGGACGCCCCCGGCGAAGGGGCGGTTGCCGAGCGGTGCGATCCGGACCACGTCGCCGGTGTGCGGCGCGTGGATCATGTAGCCGCCACCGATGTACATGCCGACGTGATGCAGGTCGCTGTAGAAGAAGACCAGGTCGCCGGGGCGCAGGTCGTCACGTGAGACATGGGTGCCGGACGTCCACAGGTCACCCGTGTAGTGCGGCAGGCTGATGCCGACGTGCTGGTAGGCCACCATGATCAGGCCGGAGCAGTCGTAGTAGTTGGGCCCCGCGCCTCCCCACACGTACGGCTTGAGCTGCTGCGTGAGCGCCCAGCGCGCGGCCTGGGCCGCCTTGCCGTCGCCGATGACGGGGAACGCCAGCCGCTTGGCGGTCGCCACGTTGGCCGCGACCGTGCGGTAGAGGCTGCTCTCGGTCTTCTTCACGAGCTTGCGGATCTTGGCGGTCCGGTCGTTGATGCCCGCGATGAGCTTGGTCACCTCGTCCTGGCGCGCCTTGGCGCTGGCCTTGGCCCGCTCGGCGGCCTTCATGGCCTCGGCGACCTGCAGGACCTCCTCGCCCTCCTGCATCTGCAGGGCGTACGTCGTGGCCGCCGCGTCGAGATAGGTGTTGGGGTCGACGTTGTCGAAGAGCATGAGCGGCGATCCGACGCCGCCCGTCATGTAGGAGTTCTGCGCGAAGAGGGTGGCCCGCTGGCGCCGCAGCTCCAGCTCGCCCTCACTTCTCGTGAGCGTCTTCTTGGCCAGGTCGGCGGACCTGGTGGCCTCCTTGAGCTTGACCTGCTCTCCGTTGTACTGCTCGGTCAGGGTCTCGATCTCGTTGTAGAGATCCTCGACCTGAGCGGCCAGCTCCTTGTTGCTGGGCTTTGGATCGGCCGTCGCCGAGAACATCGGCGCGCCGACGGTGATGACGCCGAGTGCGACCGCAGTGAAAGCGAACCTGCGAACAGGATTTCGCAACCAAGCTCCTCCCCTAGTACGCCTACCGGGTTAGCTGACGGGTTCGGGCCGGGATAGCCCTACCTTTCGGATTCACCCCAGGTAACTGGGTCCCCGGCTCCCCGTCGCACCGTGGCCTTGCCGTGGCGTTGGGGGATTCGGCATCGTCGCGTGACACTAGCCCACGCTGGGTTCACGCTCAACCGGAACCTCAGATTCCATCTAGCTTCCACAACCGATCGATCACGGGACGATCACGCCGGTTGGTGGCCGCAGACCCGCATTACCCGATTTCTACGGGGCTTTGCGCAGTTTCGCCGAAGCGTATGCGCAGGTCCAGCGCCATACAAAATCAGATATGTCAGTTGACTTGCGGCTCGTGTCCGTACGGTTACCGCACGTGAGACGGGCTGGATTAGGGCCTGGCCGTTAACTCACCTGAGCGGCAGGTCCCCCTCACCTGGGGCTCCCGCGGGTTAGTCTGCGAGCCATGGAACAGGTGGCCGAGCAGTCCCCTTTCGGCGTCCAAGCGCCGGGCGCGACCGTGCGCCGGGCCAGGACGCCCGACGTGCGCGCCATCCGGCGCCTCGTCGACACCTACTCGGGCGACGGCCCTCGGCTGCTCCGCAAGTCCACGGTGACGCTGTACGAAGACGTGCAGGAATTCTGGGTGGCCGAACTCGACGGTGTGGTCGTCGGCTGCGGGGCCCTGCACGTGCTCTGGGAGGATCTCGCCGAGATCCGCACGGTCGCCGTCGACCCGGCCAGCCGCGGGCGCGGTGTCGGTCATCAGATCGTGGGGGAGCTCATCGACACGGCGCGGTCGCTCGGCGTCGCGCGGGTGTTCTGCCTCACCTTCGCCGTCGACTTCTTCGCCAGGCACGGCTTCCGGACCATCCAGGGCACGCCCGTGGCGCCCGAGGTGTACGCCGAACTGCTCGCCTCGTACGACGAAGGGGTCGCCGAGTTTCTGGACCTGGAACACGTCAAGCCGAACACGCTGGGTAACACCCGCATGCTCATGCACCTGACGCCTCGGGTTTGACCAGTGGAATGACCTGGGGGAAAGGTGACTGTTGATTCGGCTATCGATACTTTGGCCTATGTCGAGCATGTGTGTACCTGAGATTTGCCACATGCGATTCCGAAACGAGGTGACACGGTGAGCACCGGACAGCCGCCGTACCCGCACGATAATCCGGACGGCGCGGCTCCGCCGCCTCAGGATCGCGGGCATGAAGCCGACCAGCCAGAAGAAGACTTCGATCCCGATGTGACCAGGGTCAGCTACCGCCACACCGGCCAGCACGCCGCCGGGCAGACCGGCCCTCAGTCCTACGGTTATGGCCAGCAGCAGGGCTACGAGCAGCAGCAGGGCTACGGTCAGCAGCAGCAAGGCTATGGCCAGCAGGGTTATGGCCAGCAGCCTGGCTACGGCCAGCAGCAGGGCTATCCGCAGCAGCAGCCGGGCTACGAACAGCAGGGTTATGGCCAGCAGCCCGGTTACGGTCAGCAGCAGGGCTATGAGCAGCAGCAAGGCTACGGCCAGCAGCCAGGCCAGCAGCAGCCGGGCCAGCAGGGCTATGCCCAGCAGCAGGGTTACGACCAGCAGCAGGCCTACGACCAGCAGCAGGCGTACGGTCAGCAGCAGGGCTATGGCCAGCAGGGTTACAACCAGCAGCAACAGCCCGGCTATGGACAGCAGCAGGGTTACGGCCAGCAACCCGGCTATGGCCAGGGCCAGCAGCAGGGCTACAACCAGCAGCAGCAACAGCCCGGTTATGGGCAGCAGGCATACGGTCAGCAGGCCTATGGCCAGCAGGCGTACGGCCAACCCGGTTATGGGCAGCAGCCGGGCTACAACCAGCAGCAACAGCCCGGCTATGGGCAGCAGGGCTACGCGCAGCAGCCCGGATATGGCCAGCAAGGCTATGGCCGGCAGCAGCCGGGCCAGCAGGGGTATGCCCAGCAACAGGGTTACGACCAGCAGCAGGGCTATCCGCAGCAGGGCTACGGCCAGCAGGGTTACGGCCAGCAGCAACCCGCCTATGGCGCGGGTTACGGCGCACCGGCCGCCGCCCCCGAGGGCGCGCCGGCTCCGCTGGCGGAACCGTGGCAGCGTCTTGTCGCCCGGCTCGTCGACGGCGTGGTCATCGGTATTCCGTACGGGATTTTCTCCGTGGTGCTGAGCGCGATCCTCATCACGCGGGCGGACTTCAACTCCATCAGCGGTCCGACGTACGAAAGCGGCGTGTTCCTCTACACGATCGTCCTGTCGGTCGTGGCCGCGCTCGTGTGGTTCGCGTACGAGTTCCTCATGCTCAAGCAGCGCGGCCAGACGGTCGGCAAGATCGTCATGGGGATCAAGGTGGTGCCCGTCGGCGGCACCCTCGACCAGGGCGGGCTTCCGGTCGACGCGTCGGCCAAGCGGGCCGGCGTCCTCTACGGGGCGCAGCTCGTGGCCTGGATCCCGGTGGTGGGGTGGTTGATCCGCTTCCTCTTCCCGCTCGTCGACGTGTTGTGGCTGCTCTGGGACAAGCCACTGCAGCAGGCCCTGCACGACAAGGCGGCCCGGACCGTCGTCGTCAAGGTCAAGTAGCCACACAAAGCGGGGCCGGTGGAACGGGCCATCGACTCCGATTTCGTTGGTTGTGTACAGTCAACGGAAGCAAATGGGGAAAAACGGTAACGGCATGCCCTCCATGTGCGATGGTCGGCGTGAAGAACCGCACGACCAGCACTCACGAGAGGTATCCGTAATGACCGCGGAACCACCCCCCGGCCAGAACCCATATGGCTCTGCCCCGCCGCCTCCCGGTGGCTATCCTCCGCCCCCCGCAGGCCCCTATGGCAACCCCCAGCAGGGATACGGCGCGCCGCAAGGCTATGGCGCCCCGCAGCAGGGTTACGGCGCCCCTCAGGGTTACGGCGCCCCGCAGCAGGGTTACGGCGCTCCTCAGGGTTACGGCGCGCCGCAGGCCCCGGTCCCGCCGGGCGCTCCCGCGCCGGTAGCCGAATGGTGGGAGCGCTGGGTCGCCCGCATCATCGACGGCATTATCTTCGGCGTCGTCTACTGGATTCTCTCCGCCATCCTCTACTCCATCTTCAAGCCGAGCATCGAGGACATCCTGTCCAACCCGACGGGGACCCTCTTCCTGCCTGGTTTCCTGGCCGCGATCATCGCTTTCGGCGCGTACACCGCGTACGACTACGTGATGCACTCCAAGGACGGCCAGACGGTCGGTAAGAAGATCATGAAGATCCGCGCCGTCGGCGTGGGCGGCGCCCCCGTCGATTCGTCCGCGTGGATGAAGCGCTCGGCCGCCTATCCCGCCGTTCTGATGCTGACCGGCATTCCGTTCCTGAACTGGATCGCCGGGCTCTACGGCCTCGTGCTCGGCATTCTCATCATCACCGACCAGCCGCTCCACCAGGGCTTCCACGACAAGTTCGTGGGCACCGTGGTGGTGAAGGACCCGCGCTGACAACACGGGAACATCCGGCATCACAAGTGGGGCGGCCGTCCGACGGCCGCCCCACTTGCCATTCATGGGTACCATTTTCCAGCCGTTGTGGGCGTCCCACGAGGATCGGGTAAGCCGTCCTACCCCGCAACGAGGGCCGGCCCCCGAAGGCGCTAGGGTCGGACCGGACGTGTCATCCCAATATCCCGCCAGCCGGAGCAAGCCGAATGATGGACATAATCACCGCACTTACCCCTGTCGTGGTTGTCGGGGCAGCGGTGATCTACGGTGTCGTAAAGTTGGTACGTTCGGACGAGGCCGGGCTGCGGTCCCGGGTCGAACGGGCGGAGGAACCGCCAGAGAGAACGACAAGTCCGGGCCCTGACAATCAGCCAAACTCATGAATTGTCATCCGAGCTATTACGGTATATCTTTGGCTGGCGAAACACAATGCTCCGAAAGGATTACCGGATGGCCAAGCACACGCAGGTGATTCTCATCGACGACCTCGATGGCGGCGAGGCCAATGAGACGGTCACCTTCGCTATTGACGGCTCCGCATATGAGATTGACCTGAGCGACGGGAACGCCAAGAGGCTTCGTGAGGCCCTTGAGCCGTTCGTGTCGGGCGCCCGCCGCGCCGAGTCGGGTCCGGGCCGTGGAAAAGCGAGCCGCCGTGGTGGCAGTGACCGGCGTCAGATGACCCGTGAGCGCAGTGCTGAGATCCGCGCTTGGGCCAAGGCCAACAACCACCCCGTGAGCGAGCGCGGCCGCATTGCCGCCAACATCGTCGAGGCGTACGAAGCCGCTCACTAGACACCTGCTCCGTCGTGCGGTCGTCGGTCGGAAGATCGGCGGCCGCATGATTGCGTTTTCTCCCGGTTAAACCTCGTTCGCTTGCGGCGTATCGGGAACATGGCACCCCCGAACGGTAGTTGGATGGAGCGTGAACGCCCTGCTCCTGGGGAACGTCTCTTCTGGTAGAGGAGCGGTCGCCGGGGTCGGGGCCAGCACGCGGGACGACGGTCCGGATTCGCCGGTTCGCCCGACCGTTCTGTGGAGGAGCGACGACATGTTCGAGAGGTTTACCGACCGTGCGCGGCGGGTTGTTGTCCTGGCTCAGGAAGAAGCCCGGATGCTCAACCACAACTACATCGGGACTGAGCACATTCTTCTTGGTTTGATCCATGAGGGTGAA
>JAGFNW010000041.1 GCA_017592665.1 Streptosporangiaceae bacterium NEAU-GS5
CTGGAACCGTTAGTCCCAGCATCACAAAGGAATCCGTCAAAAATGACGGGGTATTCCAAATGATGCAAAATACTAGATTTGCATGCACTGGCTTTTAGCACACTGTTGAGTTCTCAAGAAACGGACGTACATACCCCGACGCTTTCCGGGGCAACCCCTCTAACTTACCAGATCCTCGTCCGCTATGCGAACCAACGTCCTGGAAAAGGTTCGTTCGTAGGGTTTTGCCGGACTCTGGCCGTACGCGAGCACACGTCACACCCACCAGGGTGAAGATCGGGGTTCGCGCCGGACCAACCCGGCTCTGCAAGATTAGCAGCCCCCCAGCCCACTTCGACCACGATTCCCGCACACCCGCGCCGCCGCCGCCCCTGGCCCTCCTCCGGAGGGTCGTACGGATCGCGGGGATCAGGACAACCGAATGGGACGCTCACGCATCTAAGTAGCGCCCAACGCTTTGCGAGTCCTGGGGGGAGTGGCGATGCCTGAACGTTCCGAGAGGCAACCCGACGTCAAACCGCCCGCAATCGGCTCGGGTTACGAACAGGAAGCGGGTGTGGTCTCCGAAGGCGCCGACCGGGCGGCCCGGACCATCCCGCGATGGAGGTGGCCATCATGACGACGCGGTCGGAGTTCGACGACATCCGTGCCCACATCACTGCGGAGGCCCGCCCGGCACATGAGTTGCTGGAGCTGGCCACGGCCCTTCTCGACGACCTGGAGCAGGCCCGCGTCCGGGAGGCCACGCTCCGCTCCTACTACCTGAGCCTGCTCACGGCGGCCCGCGCGACCGTCGCGGCACATGAAGCCGGCCATCATGCCCCGTTCACCTTCCTGGAGCACGAGTTGTCGCGCCGCGGCCAGATGCCGACCGGCGCCGAGGTGGATCGCATCCTGGCCGACGCGCGGACCGCGCAGAGCCTGATCCCCCACGTGGACGACGCGCGCAAGTCCACTCCTGGCGCCCGAGTGATCAGGTGCGCCGGCCTGAGCCGAGTCCCCAAACCCAAGAACGCCTGACACCTCAGCCCGTCGGCATCAGGTCGTGGACGAACACGACATTGGGGTAGGCGGGGTTGTCGGTGTAGCCCTGGATGTTTCCTAGATAGGCCCGCTGGTAGTTCGTCACCCATGGCACTGCCACGACCGCCTTGCGGTCGATGAGCATGGTCTGCAGGTCCGCGTACGCCTTCTGGGCGCCCGAGCGGTTGGTGGCGGTCAGCGACGGCAGGCCGTCGATGCTCGTGTCTATCTGGGAATCCTTCAGGTACGCCAGGTTGAACGAGACCGGGTTCTCGCTGTGGAAGACGTTGCGGAACCAGGACACGGCGTCGGCGTAGTCGGGCCACCAATACATGACCAGGATGTCCTGCCGCTTCTGGCCCTTGGCCTGATCCCACTGGGCCGTCCACTGCATGGCCCGCGCGTCGACCTTCACATTCAGCTTGCTGAGCGCGCTGACCAGGAGCGTCACGAGCAGCCGCTCGTCGTTGTCTCCCTGGGCGTAGGTAAGAGAGAGCCGCAGCTCGCGCTTGTCGGGCCCGTATCCGGCGGCGGCGAGCATGCGCTCGGCGTCTTTGAGGTTCTGGTGCGGTTCGTCGTCGGCGACATGGCCGAGCAGGCCCTCGGGCACGAGCCCGCTGGCCCTGCTGCCCGCCCCGCGCAGCGCGTCGATCACGCCGTCGTAGTCGATGGCCGCCTGTACGGCACGGCGGAGCCGTACGTCCTGAAGAGGGCCGGAGGCGCTGTTGAACAGCACGAGCAGGTTCTGGAACGACGGCATCTGAGACGTGCGCACGCCCGGCGAGCCCTTGGCGCGGCTGAACAGGCCCGGATTGAGCCGCTCGACGAACGACACCTCGCCGCGCAGCAGCAGCTGCCACGCCGTGTCCGGCTCGGGCGTCGTGCGGTATTGGATGACCTGATAGTGCGGGCCGTCCCAGCCGCCCCAATAGTCGTTGAAGCTGCGCAGTGTGAGCTCCAGCTCGCGGCCGCGCTGCCAGCTGCTCACCGTGTACGGCCCCGAGCCCGCGTCGCGGCCGTCCGCGAACCATTCCTTGAGGTCGCCCTCTCCGGCCGCGTGCGTGTCGTAGATATACGCGGCGTACGAGGCGGAGGCCACCAGATCAAGCGGGACCGGGTATTTCAGCGCGAACACGACTGTCAGCGGGTCGTGCACGGTGATCGACTCGACGGCGTCCCAGATGTAGGCGGCTCCGCCGCCGAGGCGCTTGGTCCGTTCGATCGAGGCTTTGACCGCCTCGGCGTCGACGGGCCGCCCGGTGTGGAAGCGCATCCCCGGCCGGAGCTGGAACGTCCACTGGCGGCCGTCAGGCGTGGCCTGCCAGCTGGTGGCCAGGCGGGCGCTCGCTCTGCGCGTCACCGGGTTGTAGACGGTCAGGGAATCGTAGATGTTCTGCATCGCGAGGATCTCGTTGGAGTACGAGGTCGCGGGATCCCAGTCGGTGACGATGTCGAGGTTTGAAACGTACACGAACGTCGCGTCTTTTAAGTCGGCCGGAACGGCCGGCGGGCGCGTCTCGCCGTGTCCACATCCGGCCAGCATCGCGGCGGTTAAGACGGCGAGGACGACACGAGCCGCGCTGGTCATACGACGCATGCCCACAGATCCTTCCTGACCCCGAACCACCGAACGGTACTGCAAGATCCGTATTGTTACCGATATTTCGCGATATCCCGCCTCAGATCTCCCTTTTGTTGCATAACGTTGGCCCCAGCCACGGAGGTGCCATGAAGCAGATCAACCGAGACCGCCCGATTCGGGTGAAGCTCGTCGGTCTGCTGCTCGTGCCCCTCTTCTCGCTCATCGCGCTGTGGGCGGTGACCGCGGGCGTGACTCTCGGCGACAGCATGCGGATGCGCACGTACAACACGCTCTGGTCGACCCTACGTCAACCAGCCGATGTCCTCATCTCGGAAATCCAGCGTGAGCGGCTCGCCTCGGCCAAGCTGCTCGGGGGTATGCGTGGCGCGAGCCGTTCGGATCTCGGCTCGCAGCGGCTGAAGACCGACGCGGCCCGGGAGAACCTGCGCCGGCTCGCCACATCGGACGCATCGCGCGCCGCGACCACCGACGCCATGCGCTCGCAGGTGGACGAGATGCTCGATCGAGTGGAGCATCTCGACGATCTCCGCGCCGAAATCGATGCCGGACTTTCCGCCCGTTTGCGCGCAATTGAGACATACAACTCGGTATCCGACGCCATATATCGGATGCACTACAGTCTTGCCCTTATTGACGACATTCCCATCTACCAGCAGTCCCGCGTCGTGATCTCCCTGGGATATGCCAGGGAGCTGCTGTGCCGCGAGGAGGCCATCGCGGCCGCGGCACAGGGTGCGGGCGAGCTGACCGACGAAGAACGCAAGCTGTTCACGCAGCTGGTCGGCAACCGCCGATTCCTGATCGACCAGGCGCTGCCCGAGCTCGACCCGGCGCTGCGCCAACTGCACGTGAACCTCATCACCACCCCGATCTACCAGCGCCTCAGGTTCCAGGAAGAGAAGATCATCAACGCCCGGCACATCACCCCGGCGTTCGAACGCAACTGGGAGGTGACCGCCGACACGGTCGCCGAGTCGTTCGACCGGGCACAGGCCCAGTCGGGTTCCGTGCTGTCCGCGCAGGCCGCGCCGATAGCCGACAAGATCATGCTGCGCGCCGTGCTGGCGGGCCTCGGCGGGCTGCTGGCCGTCGGCATTTCGATCCTGATCTCACTGCGCTTCGGCGGGCGCCTGGCCCGCGAACTGGCCGGCCTCCGCGAGGCCGCGCTCGATCTGGCCAACGTACGGCTACCGCGGCTGGTCGAGCGGCTCAGGAGCGGCGAAGAGGTCGACGTGGACGCCGAGGCGCCGTTCATCCTGAGCCGTGCCGCCCCGACCACCGAGATCCAGGACGTCGGCCGGGCCATCTCGAGCGTGCAGAAGACGGCGCTCGAGGCCGCCATCGGCCAGGCGCGGCTGCAGCGCGGCGTCAACAAGGTCTTCGTCAACCTGGCCCGCCGCAGCCAGACGCTGCTCCACCGGCAGCGCACGCAACTGGACGGCATGCAGCGCAGGACCACCGACCCCGACAGCCTCGAAGACCTGTTCCGGCTGGACCACCTGACGACCCGCATGCGGCGGCACGCCGAAGGTTTGATCATCCTGTCCGGCGCGGCGCCCGGGCGCGGCTGGCGCAAGCCCGTGCCGCTGCACGACGTCGTACGCGGCGCGGCCGCCGAGGTCGAGGACTACGCGCGGGTGACGGTCTTCCCGATGGGCGAGCACGCGCTCGAGGGCGCGGCCGTGGCCGACGTGATCCACCTGGTCGCCGAGCTGATCGAGAACGCGACGACGTTCTCGCCGCCGCGCACCACGGTCAACGTGCGGGGCGAGCTGGTCGCGAACGGCTTCGCGGTCGAGATCGAGGACCGCGGCCTCGGCCTGCCGGCCGAACGGCTGGCCGAGTTGAACGAGATGCTCACCGATCCGCCCGAGTTCGACCTGGCCGACAGCGACCGGATGGGTCTGTTCGTTGTGGGCCGTTTGGCCCGGCGTCGCGGAATCAGAGTCACATTGCTTCCTTCGGCGTACGGTGGGACCACGGCCGTCGTTCTCGTCCCGCGGACGCAGGTGGTCGTCGACGAAAGTCAGCTGACTCCTGAGGAGTTCCTGGCCAAGCTGGAGGCGGAGCAATGAGCGACGCCGAATGGCTTGATGAAGAGGCGGGGCCGGTCGTCCCCGCGTACGCGCTGACCCAGGGCCGGGTCCATCCGTACAGCAAAGAGATCGACCTGGTGGCGATCGTGGTCGCCGCCGCGGGCCTCACGCCGTCCAACCTGACGCCTGAGCAGTGGGTCATCCTCAACCTGTGCACGCGCGCGACGTCGCTGGCCGACATCGCGGCCGGGATCGACCTGCCCGTGGGCGTGGTCCGGGTCCTGGTGGGCGACCTGCACGAGCAGGGTCTGGTGAAGGTACGGCCACCCGCCGAGGCGGCGGAGCGGATGACCGTACTCAACGAGGTGCTGAACGGACTGCGCGCGCTTTAGGCGGCGGGTTTGAGGTCGTAGACGAAGACCACGTTCGGATAGGCCGGGTTGTCCACGTACCCCTGCACCTTGCTGCTCAGCGCGCGCTGGTAGTTCTGGACGTACGGCACGGCCACCGCGGCCTGGTCGTCGATGATCTCGCGCTGCAGGGTGCCGTACGCGTCCTGCGCTTTCGTGGTGTCGGTTGCCGATAGTTCGGGCAGGCCGTCGATCTCCTTGTCGATCGCGGCGTCCTTCAGATACGACAGGTTGAACGAGACCGGGTCGGCGCTGCGGAAGACGTTGACGAACCAGGAGAAGGCGTCGGCGTAGTCCGGATACCAGTACATGATGAAGATGTCCTGGCGCTTGTCGGACTTGCCCTTGCCCTGGTCCCACTGGGTCGTCCACTGCAGGGGCTTGGCCTCGAGCTTCACGTTGAGCTTGTCGAGCGCGCTGGTCAGCAGCGTGACCAGGACTTCCTGGTCGCTGTCGCCCTGGGCGTAGGTGAGGCTGAGGGTGAGCTTCTTGCCGTCGGGGCCGTAGCCGGCCTCCTTCAGCAGCGACTCGGCGCCGGCGAGGTCCTGACGCGGGCGGAGCTCGGGGGTGTAGCCGAGCAGGCCCTCAGGGACCAGTCCGCTGGCCGGGACGCCGGCGCCCTTGAGCGCGGCGACCAGTCCGTCGTAGTCGATGGCCTTCTGAATGGCCTTGCGCACCTTCACGTCGACGGTGCCGGTGTTGAACAGAACGAGCAGGTTCTGGAACGACGGCGACTGCGACGCCTGGACGCTCGGAGTGGACGCCGCCTGCGCGAACAACTGCGGATTGAGCCGTTCCACGAACGACACCTCACCACGCTGCAACAGCTGCCATGCGGTGGTCAGCTCCGGAGTGACCCGATAGGCGATTTTCGTGTAGTGAGGCCCCGCCCACCCGCCCCAATACTTGTCGTACGCCTTGAGAGTGAGCTCGGTCTCCTGCCCCTTTCGCCATGATTCGATCGTGTACGGCCCCGAGCCGCCGTCGGTCGTGCCGGCCTTGAAGTCGACGCTCGCGTCGTAGATGTAAGCGGCGTATCCGGCGGACGCGATCAGATCGAGCGGGACCGGATACTTGAGCGTGAAGACCAAAGTCGTCGGATCTTTAGCCTCGATCTTGTCGACCGCGCCCCAGATGTAGGCGGCGCCGGCGCCGGTCTTCATGGTCCGCTCGATCGACTCCTTGGCCGCGGCCGCGTCGACGGGCTTGCCCGTGTGGAAGGTGACGCCACCACGTAACGTGAAGGTCCACTGCTTGCCGTCGGAAGACTTGGTCCACGCGGTCGCCAGGCGCGGCTCCGTCTGCTTGGTCTGCGGGTTGTAGCGGGTCAGCGACTCGTAGATGTTCTCCATCGCGATGATTTCGTTGGAGTACGAACTGGCCGGGTCCCAGTCGGTGACCACGTCCAGATTAGGCACGTAAACGAACGTACTGTCGACAGTTTTACCCGACGACGCCTGGGGTGAGGCGGCGCCGCGTACCTTGCCACCCGAGCACGCCGAGGTCAAAGCCACAGCGGCCACGGCACCCGTCGCGACCAGACGTATATGCCATCGCATTGGGGGGATTCCTTTCGCTTTCACATTTCGATCCTAGGTTTCTAGCATTTATCGAAATACGGGGAAAGAGCTGGATACCGTGTGCGCCATGACCTCCCCTTTTGACGTCACCTGCCCGCAGATCGGGATGGAGGAGGAGTACCTGGTCGTCGACCCGGACTCCAGAGAGGTGGTCCCCCGGGCCACAGATGTGGTGGAGCGGGCCGCGGCGGCCCTCGGGGCCGAACACGTGGGCACCGAGATCACCAAGTTCCAGGTCGAGGCCCGGACACCGCCCTGCACATCCATCGAAGACCTGGAAGGCCACGTCCGTCGCATGCGCGCCGCCGTCGTCTCCGCCGCGCTCGAGGAAGGCCTGGCCGTGGTGGCCTCGGGCACACCCGTCCTCGGCGACGTCGTCCCGCCCCCCATCCAGGATCATCCCCGCTACGGCATCGGCATCGCCACCTACCGCTCACTCCATGACGAACAGGCCATCTGCGCCGCGCACGTCCACGTCCACCTGCCCGACCGCGACAAGGCCGTGCTGGTCGGCAACCACCTGCGGCCGTGGCTGCCCGTGCTGATCGCGATGACGGCCAACTCGCCCATGTGGGCCGGGCGCGACACCGGCTACGCCAGCTGGCGCACGCTGACCTGGGGCAAGTGGCCCGTGGCCGGGCCGCCGCCCTACTTCGCCTCCCGGGCCGAATACGACGCGCTTGTGGCCGCCCTGTCCGCGGCCAAGGTGCTGGTCGACCCCGGCACGATCTTCTGGGACGTACGGCCCTCGGCCCGGCTGCCCACGCTCGAAGTGCGCGGCAGCGACGTGCCGGCCACCGCCGAGGACTCGGCGCTGCTGGCCGCCATGGTGCGCGCTCTGGTCGTGGTCGCCCTCGGCAAGGTCTCGGACGGCGATCCCGGGCCTCAGCTGTCGCCTGCGCTGCTCCGGGCGGCGTACTGGCAGGCGGCACGCGACGGCCTCACGGGAGACGGCATCGACCCGCTCACGGGCGACCTCGTGCCCGCCGCCGATCTGGCGAAGCGGATGCTGCGCGAGGCCTCCCCCGGCCTGGCCGGCGCCGGCGATCTGGAACTGGCGACGGCGCGGCTGGACCGGCTCCTCGCCGACGGCACGGGGGCCGACCGCCAGAGAGCCGTCCTGGACAGGCGAGGGCGGCTCTCCGACGTCGTGGATCACCTCATCGAGGTCATGGCAGGCGCTCGGTGAGGCTTACGGCAGGTGCCCGACGAGTCATGGCGGGCTCGGCGAGGCTTATGGCAGGTGCTCGATGAGGAATGCCTTCAGCGGCGCCACGTGCCGTTCCTGATCCCGCCAGGTGGCCAGCAGGTCTTCGAGCAGGTGGCGTTCCGCGACCAGATCGCGGTAACGCCACTTGCGGATGACCGGGTGGAGGAATGCGCTTTCCTGGGCCACCTCGGGGCGGGGGTGACGCTGGATGGCGAAAATGTCGCCGTAGTCTTGCCTGCCCCAGCGGAGCGTCAGTGTGAAGTAGTGCTCCTGATCGGCGAACCGTTCGTTCGCGTAGTCCTCGGGCAGGTCCGTGTAGCGCAGGATCTGCCCGTGGTCGACCACGTAGACATCCGATAAATACTCGAATTGGGTCCACAGGGCCGAGCTCCAGTTCGCTCGGTCCAGCATGGTTTCGGTCAGCCCATCCGGGTCGGCCGCGACCACTTCGTGATCGAGCGTGGCCTTGTCGTACCGTTCGGTGAGCAGTCGCGCCATCGTCCGCAGGTTGTAGCGGAAACCGTCGATGAAGGCCGACGACGCCCGCTTCAGATCGCGGATCTGCATGAGCGTGCCGGCGAAATAGAGGCCGTCGACGTTGACGGACTGCCAGTCAGGCCCGAGCGCGGGAAGCCGGTCGTTCCTCGTGAGCTCCGGCATGCACGACCGGTCGAACACGGATGTGTCGATGCGGAAACCCGTGCACCGGATCACCGTGTCGTAGTCGAGAATCGCCTTCTCGCCCTCGGCGAGGGTGTAAGTGATCTCGGCCTTGAGCCGGTCGCCCTCGCGCCAGATCCGGTCGATGTCGCATTCCAGGACCCCGTGGAGGGTCTTGAACCAGTAGCTGTCGAGGAACGCGCCGTACATGCCGCGCACGTCTCCCGGGTGCTTGCTGTTCCACGACAGTCGTACGCCATGGGGGCTCGCCAGGTGAATGACGGCCGCGTGGCCGAGCAGCGCCTGGGCCGTCTCGAACGCCGAGTTGCCCTTGCCGATGACCAGCACCCGCTGATCGGCGAAATCCTCCCCCGTCGTCGGCACGTCCTCGTAGCCGACGGCCAGCTCGATCCCCGGGATTTCAGGAATGTACGGCGCGCCCCAACCGGCCGCGACGATCACGCACTCGGCTTTGAGCGTGCCTGCCCGGGTGTGGACGGTGAAGGTGCCGTCGTCCTGCTTGGCGATGCGCTCCACCGCGGTGTCGTAGTGGACGTTGAGATCGTGCGCCCGCTGGAAGTCGTCGAGATAGCGCGCCATCTCGTCGGCGTGCGGGAAGTACTCCTTCGTGTAGCGGGGGAACTGTAATTGCGGGTCGTCGTTGAGCAGCGAGTTCCAGTCCCAGCGCAGGGTGATCTCGGGATCGTCCTGGCCCGTGTGGACCTTGTTGAGCGAGATCAGCCGACGGTGGCGCGGATAGCGCTGGAAGAACCCGCCCGGGCTCGACCCCCTTTCCAGAGTGACGTAGTCGGCCTCAAGCTTCTGCAGGAAGTAGCTGAGTTGAAGGCCGGCCGGCCCGGAGCCGACGATGAGATAGCGGTACGCGCGGTCGTCCGAAAGCGCCCGCATCAGGCTGCCACCGCGCTGGGGTCGACGGTGGGCATGTGCGTGTCAGGCATGTGCACTCCACGTGATCGGCGAAACCTCACACGCAGGGTGCGTGACCCTCTATCCGAAGGTCAACCCATTGGCCGACGTTTTAAATACCGCGCTGTTCGAGCCGGAGCGTGGCCACATATCCGTCCGTCATTCTCGCCCGTACGGCGTAGGCGTCCGGATCGTCCGGCGCGATCGTGTCCAAGCCGTCGACGTACCGATTGAACATGCAAAAGGCGGCGGCGATCAGCACCGTGTCGTGAATTTCGACGTCCGTCGCGCCGGCGTCCCTGGCCGCCTCGACCTGCTCCCCCGACACTTTCCGCCCGCTCACGGCGACCGAGCCCGCGATCCGCAGCAGGGCCTTCATCTTGGCCGATATGGGCGTCCCATCCAGATCCTCCCGGACCTGCTGGACCAGCCGCATCCCCTCCGGCAGCCAGGCAGCGGCCATGGCGGCATGCGTCGAGTAGCAGAAGCGGCAGTCGTTCTCCCCCGAGACATATGTGGCGATCAGCTCGCGCTCACCTCGGGTCAGAGTGTTGTCGCCGCACAGAAGCGCGTCCGCCAGCGCGTTCAACGGCAGCGCCATCTCTGGCCGATACCGGAAAAGCCCTCGTATTCCCGGTTCCTCCGAGTTAAGCGTGATGTGCGGCATATGTGGCTCCTTATGGCATCTCCCCGACCTCCTCAGCTTCGATCACGGAACGGTTCGCCCGCATCTCACAGATTGCGGGATAGGTCAGCGGCCCATGGCCCTGACCACCTCGACCGCCAGACTCTCCACCCTGACCTGGGGAAACGCGAAAGGGCCGCCGATTGATGGCGGCCCTTCCGAAAGTGCTGGTCGTCAGTTGTACGGGTTGTCGTACGTGCCGCTGCTCTTGGTGCGCGTGAAGTACTGGTTCTGGAAGTTGAACCAGCCCGCGGTCACGTCGAAGCGGATGTTGCGGACCGTGGACCCGAAGTTGGTCTCCGAGTTGAAGACGTACACGGCCTGGCAGCCGGTGGCGGACGAGTAACCGGTCTGGACGGGGTAGTTCACGGCCGTCCCGTTGACGATGATCCGGAAGTACGGCGCGGGATAGGCGTTCTTCCAGCAGAGCTGCAGGTTGTAGCGGTATTTCGTGTTCCCGTCGTCGAACGCCAGGGTGCCGGTCAGAGCGGCGAGTTCCTGGCCCGAGCCGTCGTTCGCGATGACGTTGACGGAGACCGGCTGGTCCGATCCGTACGTCGCCTGCGCGGGGGCCAAGGGTAGGACGGCGGCGACCACGGCCGCGATGACGATGGCGACGGACGTCATCAGACGACGCGCCGGAAGACCTGCGCTCAATTCACACCTCTGGTTTCTCGAAGTGAGGAAACGTGGGGTGTCCCGGAGGTTACGAGGAGGCGACGGGGCGGTCCAGTCGCGCATTTCTGAGAGCGCGATCCGGTCCGGTGCAAATCACGTGTGACCGTGCCCTTTGAATGGTGAACGCGAAAGCAGCCGGCCCGAAACCCGTCGCGGCCGATTGAATGTTTCACCTTCCGCGACCCAGGCCGCCGCGGCCTTACATCGGCTGATCGGTCCAACCGAGATCAGCCGGTGAACCCATGCGCCCGTAGCCGGCCGGCGATCCCGTCGACTCCGCACGTGGCCGCCCAACCCGGGTGAAGGTCGACGAGGGCGCTGAGCATCCGCGAACGGCCCTCGGTCACCTCCTAGATGCGCCGCATAGACAGAGGCGCTTTCCGGGGTGGCTGTGCGGCCCTTCTTGGAAGAGACCCTCGTCAGAAACAGCAACGCCCGCGTCCCGGCAGGAACCGCGCGCCCGAAGTCGGCGACCGTCCGAACCGGCTCGCCCGCCCCGGCCAGCACGCCGCCCTGATACAGCTCGACATAGACGACCTGCGCCGACCGCCCTTTGAACCGGTCCTCCACCCGAACCGCCATCAGCACACGCCGGGCGTCGCGGCCGTACGCCGCTCCTGCCGGAATGACGTGCGTGCCTGCGGTTCGCGGCCTTTCCTGCCCTACGCGGGCCGGCGCATATCGTCGGCGTATCGGAAACCACATACGTGCTGGCAACGCCACATCCCCTTGCCTTGAGGCATGAACGACAGCGAACCAGCACGAACATCGATCCTTCGGATTCTCCGGCTCCTTGTCGTCGGCCTGCTGGTCGTCATCGCGGCGATCGCCGCATCCCTCGGCTTCCAGTTGCTGGCGTCCTCGTCCTCGACCGCCGCGTCACCCATCGACCTCCCTCGAAGTGAGCAGCGCAGCGAGCAGCATGGTGCGCTCGGCGAGGCGGACGGAGCGGTCCCCGACGGCGTGACGGTCTTTGATGACGAGATTCCAGGTGTGGCGAACCTGGATCCAGCTCTCCTCGGCGCCCTGCGCCAGGCTGCGACGGATGCGGCGGCCGACGGCGTCGAATTCCAGGTGAACAGTGGCTGGCGGTCCCCGGCGTACCAGAATCAGCTTCTTCGTGAGGCGGTTTCCAAATACGGATCCGAAGAGGAAGCCGCCAAGTGGGTGGCCACCGCGGAGACCTCCGCCCACGTGAAAGGGGACGCGGTCGACATAGGGCCGGTCGATGCCGCGGCGTGGCTGTCCAAGCACGGCGCCGACTACGGCCTGTGCCAGATCTACGGCAACGAATCCTGGCACTACGAACTGCGCCCCGACGCCATCGACCACGGCTGCCCAGCCATGTACGACGACCCCACCCAGGATCCGAGGATGCGCCAGTGACCGGCACGCTCGGCATGACCCATCCCAGATCCGTCGAGCTCGTGCCGCCCACGTTGCGGACAATTCCCGAAGCGGTGACGGCGAACATCGCGATCGCGCGGGCTCGGACCCGCTCGCGAATCATGGCAGTGGTCAAAGCAGATGGCTACGGACACGGAGCCGGCGCAATCGCACACACGGCGGTGGCCGCCGGAGCGGAATGGCTCGGCACAACAGACGTCGCGGAAGCCATAAGCCTGCGTGCGACAGGGCTCACCGTACCGATTCTGACGTGGCTGAATCCGTCTGGTGTCGACGCCGAGGCCGCCGCGATCGCCAGGATCGACATCGCGGTCGGATCTCTCGATGAACTGGAAGCACTACTCAAGCAAAACGCGTCCAGTCCCGTACGGATCCACTTGCACATGGACACCGGCATGGCCCGAGAAGGCTGCCCGGCACATGAATGGGACGCGCTCATCCCACGCGCACGACAGGGGCAGCGGCGCGGGAAGGTCCGCGTTGTGGGCCTCATGGGTCATCTGCCATTGGCCGACCACGCCGACCCCGAGGCGAACGCGCCGGCGGTGTGGCGCATGCGGCAGGCCAGAAGAGCGGTCATAGAGGCGGGATTCGATGAGCCGCTCACCCATCTGGCCGCAACTTCAGCAACCCTGACCGACCCGGCCACTCACTTCGGAATGGTCCGCTTCGGGGCCGGGCTTGTCGGCATCGATCCATCCGAGACGGCCGAACTGCACGCCGCGTCTCGGCTGACCGCGCCGGTCGCGCACAGCGCAATCGTCAAGGCAGGTACGCCGGTCGGTTACAGCGGCACGTACGTCACCGACACGTCCACCAACCTCAGCGTTCTGCCCCTCGGATACGCCGACGGGATCCCGCGAGAGATTTCGCCGGCCGCGTTCGTGGAGATCCATGGGCGGCGCCACCTGGTGGTCGGGCGTGTCTCGATGGACCAGATCGTCATCGACACCGGCGCCGACCATGTCCCACCCGGCACGACGGCAACCGTGTTCGGCCCGAAGGACGGCGTCACTCCGACCATCCACGACTGGGCCCGCTGGGCCGGAACCATTCCCCACACCATCGTCACAGGCATCGGATCACGCGTGAAAAGGACGATCACATGACGCACCACGTTTTGGTCATCGGCGGCGGCCAGAACGCCGAACACGACGTCTCCGTGAAAAGCGCCGCGGCCATCGGCGAGGCACTGCGCTCCGGCGGGTTCGAGGTCAGCGCGGTCACCATCGGCCGCGACGGAATATGGACAGCCGGCCAAAGACCGCTCGGAAGAAGCGCCGCCGCCTCGCTGGCCGCTGCATTGCCCCTCCTCGAACGCGCGGATGTGGTCTTCCCCGCGATTCACGGCCCCATTGGAGAGGACGGGACGCTCGCCGCGCTGTGCGCTCTCACCCAAAAGCCGGTGGCAGGCTCCGGACTGCTGGCCGGGGCGATCGGCATGGACAAATGGGCGACCAAGGTCGTCGCCGAATCCATCGGAATACGCACCGCCCCGGGACGCCTGGTACGCGCGGCCGACATGGAAGGCATTGCCTTCGAGGCCGATGTCGTCGTCAAACCGGTCTCCGGCGGGTCCAGCTACGGCGTCACGTTGGCCCGGGACACCGTCCAACTGGACGAAGCGCTGCGCACCGCCGCTCGCTACGACGATCGGATCCTCATCGAGCACGTCGTCCACGGCCGGGAGATCGACGTCGCCGTCCTGCGCGAGGCGGACGGCAGCCGCTGGGCGGCCCCGCCGTTGGAGATCCATTCCAGCGGACTGTTCGACACGGCCACGAAGTACAACGGGACGGCCCGGTTCACCGTGCCGGCCCGCCTCGACAGCACCGACCGGGCGGCGCTCACACAAGCGGCGCTGGCGCTGTTCGACGCACTCGGCTGCGCCGGAGTCGCACGCGTGGACTTCTTCCTGACCGACAGCGGTCCAGTCCTCAACGAGGTCAACACGATGCCCGGCATGACAGCCGAATCCCAAGTGCCGAGAATGTTCGCGGCCGCGGGAGTGCCGTACGAGGAACTCGTCGCCCGCATGGTCGCTGCCGCATCGATCCCAACAGCCGCACCCCGCGCGGACGAACAGTTGGAATCTCTACGAAGCGCCTGACAAACGCTGCCGGTCACGAGCCGCCCCGCCGCGAGCGGCGACCCAGATGCTGCGAGCCGTTCCCGCCGCCGCGCTGCGGGCCACCCGTACCGCGCTGTTCGACCGTGAGCCAAAGACCGCGCGTTCCACGCTTCCATCTTCGCCGGCACCGGCTGATCAGCGACCAGCACTCGCCGTCCCAGTCGGTGTCTATGCGCGTGCCCCTCGACCTGACCGACGGGTCTTCCGTGTGGCCCGCGAAGCAACAGGCCCGCCACCGTCCGGTCGGCGGGGCGGTGGTGGCGGCGAGGTGCTTCTCCCCGCCGACCGGCACGAAATGGAAGACGCCGACCCAATGGCCTGGCGCCTGATCGTCGTAAATCCGCGTAAATCCGTCATCACGTCGTCCGGCTCGACAAGGAAACGACGTGATCGAAGATTCCGTCTACAGATCCGCTTGCGAGTCACCGCTCTCAGGCTCTGAAAAACAGAAAATCCCTGGTCTCCGGAACCCGGTGACCAGGGATTTCTTTGGTAGCGGGGACAGGATTTGAACCTGCGACCTCTGGGTTATGAGCCCAGCGAGCTACCGAACTGCTCCACCCCGCGTCGGTGTGTCTAAAGACTACCCACCTCTGGGGACAGTGGCAAATCGACGAACCGGCCCGATGTGGATCTCATCGAAACCGCCTGGATCCGCGCGGCCCAGCGCGCCACGACGGGCCGTCCCACCAGGGCTGCGATCGCACCAGGCGGCCCAGAACACGGCCGGCTGGCACGCTAGTGGCGGCCCAGAACGCAGCGGATGGCCCGGAATGCACGTGGCGGCTCAGAAGCATGTGGCGGCCCAGAACGCGACCGGCGGGCCGGACACACGTGGCGGGCCAGAACGCACCGGGGCGGCGATCGCAGCTGGTGGCCCAGAACGCACCAGGCCGGGCCGGAAGCACGGGGCAGGTCGGAACGCACCAGGCCGGGCCGGAACGCGGGTGGCGGGCCGGAATGCACCGAGGTCCCGCCGCATGTGGGATGCGACGGGACCTCGGGGCTGGCTCAGCTAGGGCTGTGGGGTCAGATGGGATCAGATGGGTCAGGTGGGTGAGGCCGTGGCGGAGGGGGTGGCGGCCGGGGAGGCTGGGGAAGCCGACGTGGAGGGCTGTGGGGAAGGCGAGACGGACGGGGAGGCCGATGGCTGGGCCGCGTTCTGCTGGGCGGCGTTGAGGCTGTCCAGGGCCTGCTGGAGCTCGCGCTGGGCGGTGCCGTAGGCGGCCCAGTCGGGCGGGTTCTTGGCCAGGGCGTCCTGCCCGGCCTTGAATGCCTTGTTGGCGTTCTCGAGCAGGGTCTTGATGGACGCGTTCGTGTTCGGCTGCTGCTCCTGCTGCGGCGGATTGTTCTCGTTGGTGATCGGTGGCGCCTGGCCGCCGAAGACCTCCTGCAGAGCCTGGCTGAGGTTGTCGCCGAAGCCCACCTTCTCGCCGTACAGCACGAGCACCTTGCGCAGGCTGGGGAACTTGGCCGAGGTCTCGGCACGCGGCTGCACGTAGACCGGCTCCACATAGAGCAGGCCGCCGCCGAAGGGCAGGGTCAGCAGGTTGCCGTAGAGAACCTCGGTGGCACCCTGGCCGCGCAGCAGGTTGAGCTGCGTGGAGACCGTGGTGTTGGACTCGAAGAGGTTCTGCGCCTGTGGCGGACCCTGAATCGCCGTGGTGCTCGGCAACTGAAGGATCTGCAGCTTGGCGTCAGAGGCCGCGGAGCTGGCGTCGACGGCCATGAAGGCGGCCATGTTCTGCCGGCGGTTGGGCACGAAGGTCGTGGTCAGCGAGAACTTCTGGACTTCGCCGGGCATCTTCATCGTGACGTAATAGGGCGGCTGCTTGCTCTTGCCGGTCGCCGGGTCCTCGGGGACCTTCCAGAAGTCCTGGCCGCCGAAGAACGCGTCGGCGTCGGTCACGTGATACTGCGTGAGGATCTCCCGCTGGGCCTTGAACAGGTCCGCGGGGTAGCGCAGGTGGACACGCAACTCGGCGCTGATCGCCGAAGCCGGCTTGACGATCCCGCCGAACGCCTTCCGCCAGGTCTGCAGCAGCGGGTCGGTCTCGTCCCACGCGTACAGCGTGACCGTGCCGTCGTAGGCGTCGACGGTGGCCTTGACCGAGTTGCGCATGTAGTTGACCTCGTCCCGCGGGATCTGCGGGACGCCGAGCCGCGGGGTGGAGATGTCCGTGGTCAGCGATTCGAGGCTCTTACGCTCGGAATAGGGGTACGCATCCGAGGTCGTGTAGCCGTCGACGATCCACAGGACCCGGCCGCCGACGACCGCGGGATAGGGGTCGCGGTCGAGGGTGAGGAACGGCGCCACCTTCTCGACCCGGTCGAGCGGCTCACGGTCGTAGAGGATCCGGGAGTCGTTGTTGATGTTGCTGTTGAGCAGCAGGTTGGTCTCGCCGTACTTCAGCGCGTAGAGGGCGCGCGTGAAGAAGTTGCCGATCGGGACGCCGCCCTTGCCGCCGTAGGTGTTGTTCTGCTGGCCGTTGCCACCCTGCTCGGGGAAGTCGAGCTCGACGGGCTTGGTGCCCTTCGGTCCGCCGACGATCGAGTAGTCCGGCGAGTTCTCCCCGAAGTACACCCGGGGCTCGTAGTCGCCGAGGTCGCCGACCGGCGGAATGTCCCGCTCGTTGAAGATCGGGAGACCGCTCGCGTCCACCTGGTTGCCGGGCGCGGCCACGAAGCCGTAGCCGTGTGTGTAGACCAGATGGTCGTTGATCCAGTTTCGCTGGGCTTCCGGCGGCTGGCCGATGTCGCGGACCGCGACGACCGTGTCACGGGTCTTCCCGTTGATCGTGTAACGGTCGATGTCGAGCTGGTCGGGGAACTGGTAGTAGCCCCTGATCTGCTGCTTCTGCTGGAACGTCGGGGAGAGCAGGCTGGGGTCGAGCAGACGCATTCCGGGAATCGACTGCGACTCGGTCTGCAGCACCGACGGATCGGCGTCGGTCTTCGCGCTGTAGTCGGTCACCGAGGCGGCGGACACCCCATAGGCCTTGCGCGTGGCGTCGATGTTGCGCTGGATGTAGTCGTGCTCCTTGGCCTGCTGGTTGGGCTTGACCTGGAACTGCTCGACCAGCACCGGATAGACGCCGCCGATCAGCACGGCCGACAGCACGAGCAGGCCGAGACCGACGCCCGGCAGCATGCTGCCCGACCGGACCACGCCGGCGAAGAAGAGCACGGCGCAGATCAGCGCGATGATCGCGAGAATGTTCTTGGCGGGCAGGACGGCGTGGACGTCGGTATAGGACGCGCCGAACACCTTGCCGCGGTCGGAGAAGACCAGGCCATAGCGGTCAAGCCAGTAGGCGACCGCCTTGAGCAGCACGAACACCCCAAGCAGCACGGACAGATGCCCTCTGGCCGCGCGTGAGGCGTGCACGCCGCCCGGCGACTGGATGCGGAATCCGCCGTAGAGGTAGTGGACCGCCGTGGCCGCGAGGACCGACAGGATCACCGCGGTGAAAAGGAAGTTCACCACCATCCGCAGGAACGGATAGGTGAACATGAAGAACGACACGTCCATGCCGAACTGCGGGTCCTTCACATTGAACGGCGTGGCGTTGAAGAACATCAGCCACGTCCGCCACTGCCCCGAGATGGACGACCCGGTGAACAGCGCCAGAATGCCCATGATGATCAGGAAGATGAGCCGGCGATGGGGGTCGACGGCCAGCCGATAACGATCGGCCCCCTGCGCGTTGCCGAACATCCCCGGCCCGAACATGGGCCGCAGCCGGTGCGCCAGCATCACGTTGCCGCCGACGATGCCGACCATCAGCACGGCTCCGACGACGAACAACAGCACCTGGGTCAACAGGACGGTCGAATAGACGCTTGTGAAGTTGACCGACTGATACCACAAGAAATCGGTATATATCCCGGCGAAGATGAACAGCAGGATGACGATCACAATGAGCGTGATCCCGACGGGAATCAGCAGCCGTGGCCTGCGGGGCAATCGCACCCGCCCGGTTCCGGGGTTCCGGAAGCTCAACGCCCACTCCTCATCTCATCTCCAGGTGGCGCCGGGGCGGCGCCACGCCCGGAGAACAACGGTTCTGTCCTGGCAACCTACACCGCGAGTAAGCCCCCCGTGCTCCTCGATCCACGAGCTGTGAACAACCTGAGAACTTGGAGGTCAGCCAAGCGGTCCGCAGGCGGAGCAGGACAGGCGGAGCAGGACAGGCGGAGCAGGGCGCGGCATGCGACCGCGGCCACCTGACCCTGCGCGGGCGGCGGCCCGGGACGCGGGGCCGGCTCGAAGTCGTCCTGTGAACGTCAGCCGGCGCTGGAGCAGGCGGGGATCTCGCCCTTGCCGGTGACGACGGATTTGACGGACTTGATGGCGCCGTCAAGGGTGTCGACCCTGACCAGGCGGAGTCCTTCGGGGACGGCCTTGATGGCTTCGGCGCAGTTGGCCCTCGGCACGAGGAACGTCGTGGCCCCGGCCTTGCGCGCGCCGACCATCTTCTGCTCGATGCCGCCGATCGGACCGACCGTGCCCTTGTAGGGGTCGTCGATGGTGCCCGTGCCGGCGATCGCCTGGCCGCCGGTCAGCTCGCCCGGCGTGAGCTTGTCGTAGATGCCGATCGAGAGCATGAGGCCGGCGCTCGGCCCGCCCACGTCGCCGACGTTGATGTCGACCGTGAACGGGAACTTGTACGTCACTGTCGACGACATCCGGACCCCGACGATGGCCTTGCCGTCCTGGCCCTTGACGGTCTTGACGGTGACCTTGCTCTCGGCGCCGCCGCGCTTCACGGTGAAGGTGACGGCGTCGGGCGGCGCGTGTTTGCGCACCTCGTCGGCCACAGCGTCCATCCCGTTGGAGACGATGCCGTCGACGGCCACGATCTGGTCTCCGGCCTTGAGCTTGCCGTCGGCCGGAGTGCCCTTGTCGGTCTGGGCCACGATGATCGTGGCCTGCTGCTGGACCGGGATCCCGAGCTCGTTGAGCGCGGCCGCGGTGGCCGACTGCTGCGAGTCGGTCATCTCCTGCGAGTTCTGCTGCTCGACCTGCTTCACGGTCGAGGTCCTCGGGAAGATCGTCTCCTCGGGGACCACGGCGATGCTCGGGTCGAGCCAGCCGCGGAGCGCGGTCAGCAGGTCGATGCGACTGTCGGGACCGCCCTGGTAGGCGACGGTGACCAGGCTCAGCTTGCCGCTCGTGGGATAGGTCTGATGCCCCGCGATGGTGATCACCGGCTTGCCCTTGATGTCTCCCAACGTGTTCTCCGTGGGACCGGGGCTCAGCACCACGTAGGGCACCGGGAGCAGCGCGGCGGCCACTGCCAGCGCCAAGGTCAGGAAACCCGCGACCATCAAGGTCAGACCGCGTCGGGACATGATGGAACTCTATGCCGTGAGACCGGCGTCGCCGCCCTCATCCACAGGCGCCGACCCATTCGTCCGATCCGTCGGTGAATATCTGGTGCTTCCAGATGGGCACTTCGTGCTTGAGGTCGTCGATCAGCCGCCGGGACGCCGCGAAGGCCTCGGCCCGATGCGGGCAGGCCACGGCCACGATCACGGCGATGTCGCCCAGCTCCAGCTCGCCCACCCGGTGGACGGCGGCGAGGGCCGTCACGGGGAAGTCGGCGGCCACCTTCTCGGCGACCCGGCGTAGCTCGGCCTCGGCCGATGGATGCGCCGAATAGGTCAGGCGCGTCACCGGCTTGCCCTGATCCTGCTCACGCACGGTGCCCACGAAAACGGTCGTGCCACCCGCCGCATGATCTTCCGCGGCCCGCATGACCTCGTCCACGGACAGCGGGGTCTCCCGAATGCCCAGCAGCCGGATGACGTTCACGCGTCACAGCTTACGCTTGCGCCGCGCCGCCCTGACGATGGCCGCAGTGCCGATCACGGCGACGGTGGCGCCGGCGGCGGTGAGCGTGGCCTCCTTGCCGGACAGACGGCGTCCGACCACGGCGTGCCGGCCCTCGCGGAGCTCCAGCAGCTCCTTGAGCGCCTCTTCGTTGGTCCACGCGGGCTTCCAGCCGGCCGTCTTCAGCGACGTGGCCTCGACGACCCATGGATAGACCACGTAGTGCAGGTCGGTCGCGGGCGCGGGCGTGACCCCCAATCGGTGCAGCCGCTGGGCGGTGCCGAACGTGATCCCGGCCGGCAGCTCGAACCGCCGCAACCCGGACGCCTCTTCGACCTGCTCCATCTCCAGCCAGCCGTCGGAGCCGACCGCGACGACGCCGCTCACCTGGCCGAGCGCGGCGAACTCCAGCGCCGACACCAGGTCGTCGACGTGGCAGAACTGCCAGCGCGGCAGGCAGCCCTTCACGACCAGCAGCCGCGGCGCCTCGAAGTGGCGGGTGATGACGGTGTCGATGCCCGGCCCGACCAGCGCGGCCGGTCGGAGCACGGTCACCTCGAGCCCGGGATGGGAGCGCAGCGATCGCCGCGCCAGCGCCTCGATCTCCAGATGGTCGCCGACCAGGCCGGTGTCGGGCTCGGCCGCGACCGGCGAATCCTCGGCGAGGGGCACCGGGTTGTCGGGGGCCGCGCCGTACACCATGGCGCTCGTCACCAGGATGGCGCGCCTGACCCTGGCGGCGGCGCACGCGGTGAGGACGGTCTGTGCGGCTCGAAGGTTGTACGCCCTGCGCGTGGCCGGATCCGAATCGAGCGCCACATCGGTGGCGAGATGGACCAGGACGTCGACATCGGAGACCCGGTTCGCCAAGAGCGGATCGCGGATGTCGAGGACCCGCCAGGTGACGTTGGGCACGTCGCCGCGGTGATCGTCGATGGCCACCACACGACGGAAATCCCCTGACGAGGCGGCCTTGGCGACAAATGCCCTGCCTATGCCGGAGGCCGCGCCGGTAACGGCCACGACGGGCTGGCGCTGGCCCTTGGCGGTGCGTTTCGTGGTCGGCACTGGGTCCTCGCTTTGCGCTGATCCGCCCCCTGGCGGATAACGTGGCGGATGTGGACTCCTCCATCCTGCACGAGGTGACGCGGTGACTGACCTGCCAGGTCGCGAAAACGACCCTAACGAGAATCCGTTTGCCGCGTTCGGCGACCCGGAGCAGATCGCCGCGGCCATGCGGCAGTTCGCCGACATGCTCTCAGCGCCACCGGGCTCGGGCCCGGTCAATTGGGACATGGCGAAGAACATCGCACGTCACGCGGTTGTCGCCGAGGGTGATCCGAGCGTCATGGAAGGCGAGCGCCGCCAGATCGTGGACGCGCTCAATCTCGCCGACCTGTGGCTCAACGAAGTGACGGCGTTGCCCAGCGGCGTGTCGTCCCCCGAGGCGTGGAGCCGGTCCGAGTGGATCGAGAAGACCATCCCGGTGTGGCAGCAGTTGTGCGATCCGGTGGCGGCGAAGATGGTCGAGACCATGGGCGGCACGCTGGGCGCGGCCGGGCTGCCGGCCGAGGCGCAGGCCATGGCCGGTCCGCTGATGGGCATGTTGCAGCAGATGGGCGGCATGATGGTCGGCCAGCAGATCGGCCAGGCCCTCGGCACGCTGGCCCGTGAGGTGGTCGGCACCACCGACATCGGGCTGCCGCTGTCCACCACCGCGGCGCTGCTGCCCGGCGGGGTGGCCGCCTTCAGCGAGGGCCTGGAGAATCCGGCCGAGGAGATCCGCCTCTATCTGGCGCTCCGCGAGGCCGCGCATCACCGGCTGTTCCAGCACGTCCCGTGGCTGAGGTCGCATCTGCTCGGCGCGGTCGACGAATACGCCAAGGGCATCCACGTCGACGTGTCCGCCCTGGAGGAGAAGCTCAGCGGCCTCGACGTCAACAATCCCGAGCAACTCCAGGAGATGCTGGGCGGCGGCGAGCTGCTCAAGCCCGAGGAGACCGACCGGCAGAAGGCGGCGAAGGCCCGGCTGGAGACCGCGCTCGCCCTGGTCGAGGGATGGGTGGCCACGGTGGCCGACGCCGCGGCCGCGGCCAAGCTGCCCTCCGCGGCCGCGCTTTCCGAGGCCGTGCGCCGCCGCCGGGCCACCGGCGGCCCCGCGGAGCGCACGTTCGCCACGCTCGTCGGCCTGGAGTTGCGCCCGCGGAAGCTGCGCGAGGCGGCGGCCCTCTGGCAGGCGCTCACCGACGACCGCGGCGTCGACGGCCGCGACGCGGTGTGGAACCACCCGGATCTCATGCCGACCGCCGACGACCTGGAAAATCCCGAGGGCTTCATCAAGGGCGAGGCCCACTTCGACCTGTCGGAGCTCGAGGGCGGCGAGGAGTGACGCTGCGCCTCGACGCCGTCGCCGTGCTCGAGGAGTGGGTGGCGCCGACGCCCGGCGAAGAGCTGCTCCGAAAGGAGTTCCTGGAGCATCTCTACTCCCATGACGACGCGATGTGGCGATCCTGCGCGGCCGGTCATCTGACCGCGACGACCGCCGTGCTGTCTCACGACGGCACGAAGGTGCTGCTCACCCTGCATCCCAAGGCCGGCATGTGGCTCCCCATGGGCGGCCACTGCGAGCCGTCCGACACCTCGCTTCGCGAAGCGGCGTGGCGCGAGGCGACCGAGGAGTCCGGCATCTCCGGGCTCACCCTCCTTCCCGGGCCGCTCGCGCTCGACCGGCACAAGGTGTGGTGCCACAAGCCTCACAGCTGGCATCTCGACGTCGAATTCGGCGCCGTGGCGCCTCCCGGAGCCGAGGCCGTGATCAGTGCGGAGTCGCTCGAGCTGGGCTGGTTCCCGCCGGACGCCATTCCCGAGCCCACCGATGAGGCGACCCGCCGGCTGGCCCGCCGATCGGCTCTTACGCTCCCTATGCGCGGCGGTCGCTAAGGTTCGCACCATGACGACGGAGGAGCGGGCCGCTACGGTGGGCGGAGTGATCGCCCCGGGCAAGCGCCGCCGGTTCCGGCCCGCCCCCTGGTTCGCGTGGCTGGTGGTCCTTCCCTTGGCCGCGTGGACGGTCGTCCGGCTCGGCGGGTTCGAGACGGGCGGCATCGGGATCCAGCTGATGGCGGCCACGCCGTACGCGACGGTGGCGGCGCTGATCGCGACGGGCTTGGCGGTGCTCGCGAGGAATCGGATCGCCGCCGTCGTGGGCCTGGCCTCCACGGTAGCGCTGGCCGCCGTGGTGCTGCCGCGGGCGTTCGGCTCGGCGCAGCCGGCCGCGTCCGGTCCCACGCTGAAGATCCTGTCGATCAACATGCGGTTCGGCGGGGCCGACGCGACGACCATCGTCAATCTCGTACGGACGCTTCATCCCGACATCCTCAACACGCAAGAGCTCAGTCCGTGGGGTGTGCAGCACCTGCAGGAGGCGGGTCTCAGCGAGCTGATGCCGTACGACGACCTGGCGCCGGAGAGGTCGGCGGCGGGCAGCGGGATCTTCGCCCGCGTTCCGCTGACGACGCTGCCCGACATGGGGCTGATCGAGGGCCACCACATGCCGCACGTGCGGTTCACCATGCCGGGAGGCCGTCAGGTCGAGCTAGTCGACGTGCACACGGTCGCCCCGCTCGGGCCGGACGCCTCGGTGTGGTCGGCGGCCATGCGCGTGCTGCCCGAGCCTGAGGCTGGAACGATCCGGATCCTGGCCGGCGACTACAACGCGACCCTGGATCACGCCGAGTTCCGCCGGGTGCTCGCCAAGGGCTACGTCGACGTCGGCGACGCGGCGGGCATCGGACTCGTGCCCACCTGGCCCGCCGGACGCAGCATCCCGCCCGTGATCACCATCGACCACGTCCTGGTGGATCCGCGCGTCGCGGTGGTCTCGGCCGGCGTCCACAGCGTGCCGCGCACCGACCACAGAGCCCTGTTCGCCGAGCTCCGACTGCCCTAGATCCCGCTTTCGCCGCCCGTGGTGAGCAGGTCGCGCACGGACTCCCATCCTTCGAGACCGGGGTCGAGCCGGCCGATGTCGGCGGGCCCGCGCAGCCGGTGCCAGCCGGGGCCGGTCGCCACCCGGCGCGGCCCCGGAGCCTGCCGCCGCAACTCCTTCACCACGTCGGGCTCGTCGAACGACGGGGTGGCCCAATCCGGAAGCGGCAGCCGGGACGCGATCGCCACCGCGCCGCCGTCGTCGGCCGGGCAGACGGCGAGCTCGGCCCGGCCGAGCGCGCGGAAGAGCTTACCGATCAGCAGCGGCGGCAGGTCGGGCGCGTCGCCGCTGACCACGACCGCCGCATCCCCAGGTGGCAGGGCGGCGAACATCTGGGACACGTCGTCGATGGAGATGACGGGCGTGCCCGGCCATACGATCTCCTCCAACCCGGGGACGCCGAGCGACAGGACCACCGGCGAGACCAGCTCCAGGCCGGCCACGATCTCGTAGGTGTCTTCGGCCGAGGCGTACAGGAACGACTCGGGATCGATTCCAGGCGGCGCGGCGGCCGCCATGGCCGGGGTGACGAGCACCGCGGCGACGCGGGTCAACACTCTTCCGGGCTCCCATGGGCCGCCATCGAAAAGCCTTCGAGGAAGCCGCGCGCCCGCTCGGCCTTGGGATAGCGCTCGACCAGCGCCCAGAAGCGGGGACCGTGGCTGGGCACCAGCAGGTGGACCAGCTCATGGATGATCACGTAGTCGACCACCCACCCGGGCATGCCGCGCAGCCGCGCCGAGAGCCGGATCGTGCCATGATCAGGGGTGCAGGACCCCCAGCGGTGCTGCTGGTTCTCCACCCACCTGACGCTGGTCGGGACCGCGCCGCCGCCGAGGAAGCGGTCGGACAGCTCGCGGGCACGCTCCAGAAGGTCGTCGTCGCTGGGGCGTCTTCGCTGCTCCTTGGCCGCAAGCCGGTCGAGCATGCGGCGGACCCACTGCTCCTCGTCGGTCGTGCTCAGACCTGCAGGAAGCAGCACGATGGTCTTGTCGCCATCGCGGTACGCGGAAACGGTTCGCCGCCGACGTGTGCTCCGACGAACCTCGACTGTCTCGGGGGGCACATATGCACGGTAGCCGACACGCGGGGAATTCCACAGGGGGGCACCCACGTTTTCGCTGGTCAATCACTGTTTTCAGAACGTTCAGATTTATCGGCGTCACCGGGGGTTATCCACAGCCTCAGGCTCGGCGCGACGCGGCGGCGGGCAGGCGTGGCATCGTCCCGTGTCCATGAGGCCACGACTGAAGCCCGTGCTCCGCCGCGTCGAGCGCGACCCGCGCACGCTGCAGATCGGCGTCCATCCGCTGCGCGCGGTCGTGCTCGCCGACCTCGAGCCGCCGATGCGCCGGGTGATCGACAGTCTGGACGGCACCCGCACGCTGCCCGAGGTCATCGCCGCGAGCGAGCTGGCGGAGCCGGTCGTCCGCGAGTTGCTGGAGCGGCTCATGGCGCACGGCCTTCTCGATGACGCGAGCGCCCACCCAGGTCTGCTGGCCGGGTTGCCGTCGTCGGAGCGCGAGCGGCTGCGGCCCGACCTCGACGCGCTGTCGCTCACCTCCGCCGACGGCGGGATCGGCGCGTTGCGCCGGCGAAGATCGGCGCAGGTGCGGGTGCACGGCGCGGGGCGGGTGGGGGCGCAGGTGGTGGCGCTGCTCGCGGCCGCGGGCGTGGGTCACCTGTGCGTGGTCGACCCGGGCACGGCCCGCCGTGAGGATGTCGTGCCGGGCGGGCTCGGCTGGACCGAGGTGGGCGGCAGCCGCGAAGCGGGCGCGGTGGCCGTGGCCAGGCGGCTGGCGCCGAGCGTCAACGCCTGGCCGGGGCAGAGCGCGTCCCGGCTGGGTGACGGCGTGCGGCCGGATCTCGTCGTGCTCGCTCCGGTGGAGCCGCTCGATCCGCTCCTCGTCCGCGATCTCGGCACGCGGCGGATCCCGCATCTGCTGGTCACGGCGTATGAGCGGTGCGGGTCGGTAGGGCCGTTCGTGATGCCGGGCGTCACGCCGTGCCTCGGCTGTCTCGATCTGATCCGGCGCGACCGCGACCCGGCGTGGCCGGCCGTCCGGGCCCGGCTCGGCGGGTTCCCGGCCGGTGAAATCGCCTGCGACACGGTGCTTTCCACTCTGGTCGCGGCTCAGGCGGCGGGCCTCGCCTTGGCGTACGTCGACGCCGGGCTTGTGAGCAACCACACAGTGGATGTAATGCCAGATTGGCGGTGGAGACTGCGCATTTGGGAGTCTCATCCAGAATGTCGTTGTAGTCGCTATGCGACGGCTAAGTTAACAATGGTCGCGTAGACAGCGCCGGGGGGCGCGCGCAAGCGTAGAGGGCGCCCGGGGGCGCATGACCAGGATGGCGGGCCACATGGACACCGGGACGGGCACCGAGGGACCATCGCTACCCCGCAACGCGGTGACGCGATCTGCCAAGCTCGCGACGTTGCCGCTCGGGTTCGCCGGGCGCACGGCGCTCGGGTTCGGCAAGCGGATCGGCGGCAAGCCGGCCGAGCTCGTCGTCCAGGAGATCCAGCAGCGCACGGCCGACCAGATGTTCCGCATCCTCGGCGAGCTCAAGGGCGGGGCCATGAAGCTCGGCCAGACGCTGTCGATCTTCGAGGCGGCGTTGCCGCCGGAGATCGTCGGGCCTTATCGGGCCACGCTGACCAAGCTGCAGGACGCCGCGCCGCCGATGCCCGGCGCCCGGGTCCACCGCGTGCTGGCCGAGCAGCTCGGCGACGACTGGCGGGAGAATTTCCTTTCCTTCGACGACGTTCCGGCCGCGGCCGCCTCGATCGGCCAGGTGCACCGCGCCGTCTGGCACGACGGCCGCCCGGTGGCCGTCAAGGTCCAATATCCGGGCGCCGGAAAAGCGCTGATCAGCGACTTCAACCAGCTCGCGCGGCTGAGCAAGCTGTTCGGAGTGCTGCTGCCCGGGCTCGACGTCAGGTCGGTCGTGTCCGAGCTTCGCGAGCGGGTCGTCGAGGAGCTCGACTATCTGCGCGAGGCGGAGGCGCAGCACGCGTTCGCCACAGAGTTCAAGGACGACCCCGACTTCCACGTGCCCGACGTGATCGCGGCCAACGAGCAGGTGCTGGTCACCGAGTGGATGGACGGCACGCCGCTGTCGAAGATCATCAGCGGCGGCACCCAGGAGGAGCGCGACCACGCGGGGCTGCTGCTGGTCAGGTTCCTGTTCTGCTCGCCGGCCCGCGTGGGGATGCTGCACGCCGACCCGCATCCCGGCAACTACCGCGTCCTGCCGGACGGCAAGCTCGGCGTGATCGACTTCGGCGCCGTCAACCGGCTCCCGGACGGATATCCGCGTGTGTTCGGCACGCTCACCCGGATCTTCAACCAGGGCGACATGAGCGCGGTGGTCGACGGCCTGCGCGCCGAAGGCTTCATCAGGCCGCACATCAAGACGGTCGACGTCGACGCGCTGGGCGCCTTCCTCGCGCCGTACGTCGAGCCGACGCAGGTCGAGGAGTTCTCCTTCAGCCGCGAATGGCTGCGCGACCAGGTGGCGACCGCGACCGACCTCCGGCCGACCAACGTGATCCGGCAGCTCAACCTGCCGGCCTCGTATGTGCTGATCCACCGCGTCCACGCGGCGGGCGTCGGCGTGCTGTGCCAGCTGGGGGCCACGGCCCGCTTCCGCGACGAAGTGATCCGCTGGGTCCCCGGCTTCGCGGAGTGACCCGGACCCTCAGGACACCCAGCGGGCTTCGGCCCAGCCAGCGGTTCGGGCCCGCCGCCAACCGCCTGCCGCCAACCGCCTGCCGCCAACCGCCCGGCACCCGGCACCATCGGCTCAGGGCGCCCAGCGCCAGATCGCGCCGCCTTTGTAGGGCGGCTCCTCCGCCTCGGTGGCATCGGATCCGGCCGCCCACATGGCTCCCGTCGCCCGTACGGAGACCAGGTGACCGATCCTCGTGTTGCCGAGCGGCCCGCGCGGGAAGTCACCGAAGGTCCACTTCGTCCCCATGACGCGGACGTAGCTCTCCACGAAGTCATTCTTGCTGTACAAGATCCACACGCCCCCGGCCGGATCGGCCTCGATCGGTCCGTACGCGTCGAACGAGGGATCGTCCCGCAGCGTGTACGACCAGCGCCCGGGGACGCCGTGCAGGAAAAGGCCACGACCGCAGTAGTCGACGTCCTCCTCTTCACCGCCGCACACCCAGGCGATCCAGCCGATCGCGCTGACCCTGCCGGAGGCGTCCACGGTCACGTCTTCCAGCCTCGAGAACTGCCCCTTGTGCACGGTGGGCACGGCCGGGATCGGGACCGCCCGCCAGACGCCACCCGACCGCCGGGCCAGCGCGGCGTTGCGATGCGACGAGCCGGCGATCCATCCGTCGGAGACGCTCGCGGGTGTCACGGGCGTCCATTCCTTCCGCCAGGTGGAGCCGTTCCAGCGCCGCAGCACGCCCATCGCCTGCCACGGGCCTGACTCCGCGCCGCCCGCGCCGGACAGGATGTTGGCGCCCTCGATGATCCATATGTTCTTCGCGTCGGTGTAGGGCCGGCCGAACCGCGCGCCGTCCGACGACGTCACCGTCCACGTCGAGCCGTTCCAGTGGGCCTGGCCTGAGTCGCCGAACAGCCAGACGTCGTCGTCGGACACGGCCGCGATGCGTGAGGCGAACGAGTCCGGTAACTCGGGCGCGGGCACGCGCGTCCATTCGCCCTTCCCGTCGCCGCGCAACACGAGCGGCTGATCGGTGGTGCGGCCGCACACCTCGGGCCAGTAGCGGCCGACGACCCACAACGATCCCGACGGCGTGGCCGCCATGTCGAGGTAGGTGTGGTGGAAGTCGTAGTGGGCCAGCGACCAGCCGCTCCCCGTGGCTCCCGTCGGCGGCGGAGCGGTCGAGCACGTCCTGGCATGCTGCGCAGGGGTCTGCTTGGCGGCGCGGTGAGCCCGGGTCTGCGGATGCGGCGTGCTCGCGCAGCCGATCGCGACCAGCGCCACGCTCGCTCCGATCATGATCAAGGCCGGTCTCATACCACCTGAGACGCCACGCGCCCGCGGAGAGTTTCACACTCGCGGAAAATCGAAATCTTGTTCTATGTTGAAAGTCGTGTACGTCCCGCCCGAGTGGCCGACCGCGGTGCGCCGTCCAGACGTCCCGGATTGGGAGGTCTCGGCCGCGACATGGCTGCTGGACGCGTGCCCGCCCGACTATCGGGCCTACACGGTGCTGCGCCGCCACCCGGTGACGCTCGCCTTCCTGGCCCGTCTGCACGTCGACGGGCAGATCGAGGCCGCCAGGGTCGGTTTCCGCACGGCCGGCTCGCTGAACGCGTTCGTCGAGCCGCACACCCGGGACGAGATCCAAGAGGTGCTGCGGCGCGAGGGTCCTCGGCTGGTCGCGCTGGCCGCCTCGATCGCCGCGGTGGAGCACGCGCTGCGCGGTGGCACGTTCACCGAGCAGATCCGGCCCGACGGGGCCCGGAGGATCGTCCCGCCCTCTGGCGACGGGCCGCCGCGTCGCGAGCCCCGCGCCCGGTTCTTCCCCAGGAACTGAGGGCTTGCGAGATAGGTGATACAGGAGCGCAAGATCGTGTATCGAATCCGTGAAATTGCAGGTAGAAAATAGGTTGCCCACTCTGGCGGTTGCCGTTTAGGGTCATGGTCAAGTCACTCGGACGCTCCTGTCCGATCTTCTGAACGCCGAAACGAGGTGAGCCCCCGTGACGAACATCAACACCATCACCGCCACGCCGTGGCTCGCCTCCGCATGCCCGGCGGCCGTCTCGCTCGCCCACGCGCAGGCGAAGCATGCTCAGAAACTGCGCAGTGAGCAGGCTGCTGCCCTCCGTACCGCCGTGTATGGGCCGTTCACCACGGTCCAGACCATGACGGTCGAACTGCAGACCATCGATGACCCCAATGGCGTCGTGCGAGGTCCGCAACCCTGGAGACAACTGGTCATAACCTGACCAGACCTCAGGTCTCCAGGCCGCGGATCCGCACACAGGATCCGCGGCCTTCGTGTTTTTCCAGGCCGCTCAGCCCAACACGATCAACCGACAGAAGAAGGTGACGCAGATGGCGGCCCCGATCATGGACCTGATCGAAGCCGAGATCCCCTGTCGTACCGACCCCGACCTGTGGTTCGCCGAGTCCCCCGACGACGTGGAGTTCGCGAAGGCGCTCTGCGGGGGCTGCCCCATCCGGGAGGCCTGCCTGGCCCGCGCGCTCGAGCGCGAGGAGCCCTGGGGCGTCTGGGGCGGCGAGCTCATCCTTCGGGGGACGATCGTCCCCCGGAAGCGGCCTCGCGGGCGTCCCCGCAAGAACCCGGTCGCTGCCTAACCACCTCACGAACTGCGTACACGAAAGGCCGATCCAAAATGAGCTTCCACTCTTACGCCGCTCTCGATCTTCATCACGAACTGGTTGAAGAGCGAATACGCAGGCTCCACCAGGAGGCCGCCGACGACCGTCTCGCCAGCCGTATCAGGAGCGTGCAGAAAGCACGCCGGCAGGTAGAACGCGCGTCCCAGCGCCTCCGCCACGCGCTCGCGCGCGTGTGAGCCGAACGCGTTAACACACTTTCCTTCCCGACAAGGGAAATCCGATGAGTAGATCTACGTCGTACTGAGTCGAACGGGGCTCCCCTCACCTGCATGAACGCCCTGAGGGAGTCGCGGCGAGTCTGAAGGAGCCGGAAGGCATTGGCTCCCCAAATTGGCTCCCCGCGACTCCTCTCAGAGCGGGAGAGGAGTCCCTATGACTTTTGAGATCAGCAACGCCTTAACCGGCGAGCAGAACCTTTTCCGTGAGGGCAGCCCCGTTCTCGTGTGGTTCCCGCTGCCCGACGCCGACCCGTACGACCGCGACACGTGGTCCTGGCTGCCCGGCTCGATCCTGGGCCAGTGCGGACCTGACGAATGGCACATGGTGGTCGAGGCACCCGCACTCGCCGAGCCGGACCCGAGCATCCCGAACGGTGATGCTCCTGAGAATCTGCTCTACCCCACATGCTTCCGCGACGCGACTGGAGTCCGGCGGGCCTCTGCCCAAGAGTGGCAGCGCGTGTGGGAGGGGCTGTCACATGGCTGACCGCCTTATCCGCGCCACGACAGCGCTCGCCGTGCTGACAGTCGCGGCAGTCGCCGCGGTGATCTCTTACCAGCACGCGTACGAGTTGGTGAGCACCCACGGAGAAGTTGGCATCACCGCACGGCTGGTGCCGTTCACGGTGGACGGACTCATCTGGGCCGCGTCGATGGTGATTCTGGATGCCAGCCGGCGCGAACGACCCGTTCCCTCACTGGCCAAGGGGAGCTTGAGCGTGGGCATCGTGGCAACGATCGGCGCCAACGTGGCGCACGGCATGAGCCACGGAACAGTGGGAGCAGTGGTCAGCGCCTGGCCCGCCGTCGCCCTGGTGGGCTCGTTCGAACTACTCATGCTGCTCACCCGCAGCGCGACAACGTCGGCCGCCGTTCAGCTGGCACCTGAACCGGATCCCGCTCCACTCGCGCCCGAGGTACCAAAGCGTGTCGATGTGGCACAAACGCCGGAAGACGCGATCCGCGCCGACTACCTCGCCAGCCTGAACGGCCCAGGCCGACCGCTATCGCAGCGCTTTCTGGCCGACAAACACGGCATAGATCGGCGCAAGGTGAAACAGATCATCTCTCTCCACAGCGGTGCAGCCAACGCCAGCACGTACCACTTCCTAGGGAACGCCCCGAGCCCTCGTCATCGCGATCAGCTATGACGGGGGCTCTGATCGTTCACGGCCACTGCCCGTTGGGCCTACCGTATTCAGGACGAAGCAATCCGGAATGTTCTCGACAACTGATCGCATTGGCGTTAACCAAGACCCGATCATCAGAACTGCTCATGCTAATCGCCGCGGTGGAACCAACAACGGTAATCAGGATCGCACAAGTGTTCACATCCGAGTAAGTTGTGACCTTCACAGTGTGACAGATTGTCGCGGCCGATGTCGGCGACGCCGATCAACGCGGCGGCGGGATGGCGATCGAACCGCGAGAACCTTGACTACCCGGCCTTGGGGGAAGGCCCAGGTGCTTCTCGCCGCGCTGTGCTGCTGCGGTGCATCGTCTGTCCTTTCCGGGACAACGGATCCGGGCGCGCTGAAGGCAGGCCGGAAGAATCGGCGACGCTTCCGGGCGTGCGTCAGCTCGACACGGATCGGTGCTGAGTGATGGCAGGGATGTCCCGCACGTTGACGTCAGAGGACGTCAGCGGACCGCGTATTTATGCCGGTGGTGGCGCCGCAAGGCCGTCGATGCGCGGCGCTGCGGCGGGCAAGGGGGTGATACGGCGGATGCCGCTCCTGCGACCCCATCCAATGACGAGGTCCAGGTCGGACAGGCGGGTCCGCCATCCACGCTGTGCAAAATGTTGCCGCGCACAACATATCTCTGCGTAGCGCGTTGAGGCGATGCCCGTCACGCAGTCGGCGTTGGACCGCGGCGCCCGGTTGGTGATCACTCCTGGCCTGCGATTTCAGTCAGATCTTGATCGCGTTTTAGCCGAGGCTGTCATCTTCACGATCGTGAATATGACAATGCGCCGATGGCGCGGTGCCGGACTGACCGTGCTGCTCGGGGCGCTCGTGGCCTTATCGGATCCATCGGCGGCGTTCGCGCTGCCACCCGGCGGCGGCGGTGGGGGCGGCGGAGGAGGCGGGGGTGGTTCTGACCCGTGCCTGAGCCTGACCACATCGTTCACCGTGTCCCCGGCCACCATCCATCTGGGCCAGTCGGTGACCGCGACCTGGACTGTGCACCGCCCGACCGGCTGCGCCGGCAGCACCTCGACGCTGCTCGGGCCGGGCGCTCCGGCCACCACGTTCGGCAACGGCGGATCGGCCACCATCACCCCACCCACGGCCGGCACCGCGTCCTACCAGGTCAAGATCGCCATCAGCGGTGGCTCGATGTTCACCACCCCGATCCCGGTGACGGTGCAGCCGTTCGGCCAGATGCCCGCGCACGCCGTCGCCCGCACCAGCGACGGGCGGCTGGAGTTGGCCGTCGCCGACGGCGCCAACCTCGACCACGTCTCCCGCGGCGGGCAGAGCGCTCCCAGCGCCGGGTTCGGCCCGTTGAACCTGGGCACCGATTCGATGCATACGCTGGCGGCCGAGACCAACAGCGACGGCCGGGTCGAATTGTTCGGCACCGACACCGTCGGGCAGGTCTTCCACCAGTGGCAGACCAGCCCCGGATCTGAGTCGTGGTCGGGGTGGCAGCAGGTGGACGGGATCGTGTTCTCGATCGCGGCGGCGCGTAACGCCGACGGCCGCCTGTCGCTGTTCGGCAGCAACGCGGCCGGGCAGGTGTTCTACCGCACCCAGGTCAGTGCGGGCAGCACCGGCATGGGCGGCTGGACCCAGCTGGACGGCACCGTGCGTCAGGTGGCGGCCGACACCAACGCCGACGGCCGGATCGAGTTGTTCGCCCTGACCGAGGCCGGGCAGATCTGGCACCGCTGGCAGACCGCCCCCAACAGCACCGCCTGGTCGGCGTGGCAGTCGCTGGACGGCACCCTGTTCTCGATCGCGGTCGCCCGTGACAGCGACGGGCGGCTGGAGCTGATCGGCGCCAACGGCGGCGGCACGATGTTCCAGCGGGCGCAGACCAGCCCCGGCAGCAGCACCTGGACCGGCTGGACCCAGGAGCCGGGCGCCTCGAGTGGGTCACTGGCCGCCGAGACCAACAGCGACGGCCGCATCGAGATCATCGGCCAGACCTTCCTCGACGGCAAACTGCGCCTGGTTCACCGGGCCCAGACCGACCCCGGCACTACGACCTGGACCGACTGGATGACGTTGGACCGTCGGGTCGCGCCGCACCCGCTGACGGTGGCGTGCCTGGACAATCCGGACTGCCGGCGGGGCGATGTCAACGGCGACCACGTGCCGGATCTGGTGACCTATGTGCGGGCTCAGGGTGATGTGATGGTGTCGCTGGGCAATCCGCACGCGGCCGGGGATTACGCGCCGGCTCAGCGGTGGGCCACCGGGTTGTGTTTCGCCGGGATCGATTGTGAGCTGGGCGACGTCAGCGGCGGCGCCGATCACGCCGACGACATCGTGGCCTTCGACCGCAGCACCGGGACGGCGCGCGTGGCGGTATCGGCCGGGACCGTGTTCTCCAGCCCGGGCGTGTGGTCGGCGGCCGCCTGTTTCGATGTGTCCATCTGCCGCCTGGCCGACATGAACAATGACGGTAAGGCCGATGTGGTGTCGTTCTTCCGCGATTCCCACACCGCTTTGGGGTCGGGCAAGGTGTCCGTGCTGATGTCGGACGGGAGCAGTTTCGCGGCGGCGGCGCAGTGGTCGGATCAGGTCTGTCCGGCTGGGCAGCAATGCCTGCTCGGCGACGTCGACGGCGACGACCTGCCCGACGCGGTGACCGCGGTCACCACCGGCGATTTCAAAGGCACCGTGTGGGTGGCCCGCAACGTGTTCGGATCGTTCGCCGCGCCGCAGATCTGGGCCGCCGACAGCGGATGCGTCGATGATGCCGTCTGCGCCGTCTTCGACGTCAACGACGACCAAAAAGACGATCTGGTGGCCAAATCTTCGGGCAGCGGCTCCGACACCCTGGTGGCGGCGGCGACCTCCACGGGAACCTCCTTCCACGCCACCCAGTCCTTCGATCTCCAAAGTCTGCCCGGGTCGCGCCAACGACCCAGCGTGTCGTGCGCCGAGGCGAGCAAGAACTTCAAAATCGCCTACGACGCAACGGAATTCTGGGCCCGGCTCGCTCGTCGCGGCGGGCTGTTGGCCGGCCTCTATAGAGCTCTGGCCACTTACTGGGACGGCGAGGCGAGCCGGTGGGCCAATTACAGCTTCGAGAATGGCTGCATGGATCGTGGTGATTGATTTGGCCGGCATCCCGGCGGTTTACGGGTCGCAGCGGTCGCAGTGGACGTCGCCGGGTGGTTTGCTGGTGATCAGCGCGCGGAGCCAGTCGACAAAGTCGGACGCCTTTCACCTCCATCTCGTAGAACTTGTCGGGCTCGAAGATCTGATGGTCGGCGCCGGATGCGGTGTGGCTGTGCGAGTGCACCCCGGCGGCCTCGATCGCCGCCTCGTTGCGGTCGATCTCGGAAAGGGAGGTTCGGGGGATCGCCGTCCAGCCACGGGGTCAGCTCCGAGGTCGCGTGCGGGTCGTAGGCGAGTCGAAACGGGCCGCCACGAGGGTGGGATCATGCCGGGAGGCCTGGGTCCAGAATTTGGGGACGCCCCAGTCGCGGACGGTGAGCCCGTTCACCGCCCAGTGCAGCTGTGGTAGAGGTGCCAGCGGTTCACGCCGTCTTCGCGAGACCGGCCGGCCGGTGGCGGGGTGTGCGCCAGGCGCGCCGGCCCGTGCGGATCGGTGCCGAAGTCGTGGTGTCGGTGGTGGCCCCTGGTGTACGGCTCCGCCTCGAGTAGCCGTCGGCAGGCCGCGACGGTGTCGGCGGCCGAAAGCCCGTCGTCGTCGAGGCCCATGATGCCACCGGCAGGGTGCCAGATCCCCACGTTGCGGCGTACGACCACGTCGTACGCCGCAACGTAGCGGGTGCTCGTGGGCCGCAGCAATCCGGACGGTCAGGCCGTGCGCGGTCATGTTTTCGGGCACCTCATGGCCGACGAGGGTGACCAGGCCTGGCCGATCGTCGCCAGCCGCCGGCAGCCGCGGCACAGTCGCCGCGCGCCGGGCCGGCACCACCATGTCGACCTCGGCGGGAGCCATACCAACGGTGGTGAGGACCCGGCCCGGTTGACACCGAGACCGGGAGACATCGCGGGAGGGGTCAGGCCGGGTCTGCGGCAAGAGCCGTAGGCGGTAGACCTGCCGATCTTTAGAATGCGAAGCCTCGGTGAAGAAAGACACCGTCGGCTCACCCGGCTTATAGAAGCGGACCTTGTGCTCCCGGCCCGCCCACCGGCCGGGCACATCGACGGCGTCCGCCACCGGCCGGTAGGACGCGTTGGTGCACTGCAACCCCAACGCGCCCAGGATCGTCGGTGGCATCGTGATCCAGGATCGCGGCGTGTTCGTCGTCGACAAACCGCCTGCCTAGCCCCGGCAGCTGCGGAAACGTGCGAATCCGGCACATCTCCACGACTACGGTGGGCGGCCCCTATCCTTGCGCCATGGCCTTCATTGAAGAGCGCATCGACACCGTCGAGCACGACATCGCGGAGATCAAGGACCGGATCGGCGTCATCGGACGCTCGGTCGGGAACCTGGAGCGCACCGCGGGCATCGTACGTGACGACGTGGCCGAGCTGAAGGCCGGGCAGATCGAGATCCGGGATCTGCTCGCCCAGGTCGTCGCCCGCCTGGAAGGCGTGGAGGGCTGAGCGTCCGTCACTCGGCCATGATCTCCGTCAGCACGTGCAGCCCAGAACTTGGCATCCTCACCGCCGCCGCCGGCCCACACCCCGAGGGTGGCGCGTTCACCGTCGATCGCGACTGCCAGCGCCGCGCCGACGGGCCGGTTGACGATCTGCCCATCACCGGCGTGGCGTGGATCGCGTCGATGAAAATCACCGGATAGACCGCGTCCACGCACGTCTGGAGCGCGCCGGCCGCTGCGTACGGGTCGCGCCTGGTGCTGCTGGAGTGCTGGCCGGCCCGGCCGAGCGTGGGAGCCGAGGAGCACCTCGACCATGTCATCATCTCGGCGGACGGCCCGCAATGTCGGCAGATATGGCCGACCGCGCCCGAGGACACCGATCGTGACGTCTTCCAGGACTGGATATGCGCAACGGGGCGCGCATGCTGGCTGAGCTGTGGCGGTCATGACGGCCGACGTCGACGGTGCTCGACCTGACCCGCGCCTGGCTGTGGACCCATGACTCGACGGCGCGCGGGATGCCTACCAGCGGCGGTCGGAGATCGACGCCCGGTCGGCGTCGTCGAGGACGAACAACCGTTCCAACTGCGGCTGTGGCGGGGTGCCGGTGAACTGGCTGTAGGCGGCTGCCTCGGCGTCGCTTAAGAATTCGACTGGCGTAGGCCGAGAACGTGGAGCGAATCCACGTTCCTAGATCAGGCCGAAGATCCAATCGTTACGGCAGGCGGCTGCCTGACGGCACTTTCGATTCCGATGTTCGAAGATCCCACAGGAGCGGCCAGGCGCGTTCGATGGTGGCGAGGTAGATGTCGAGCTCACTCTCGACGAAGACCTGCGCATACTCACCGGCCTTGAAGGTCCGGCAGCCGTCCTCGTCCGGTTCGGCATCGCCGGGGATGCCCTCGATCATCAGGCGGATGGGCATCAAGCAGGGCCGGTCAGCCCGTAGCGCTCGCGCAGCACCTGCTGCTCCTGCTCGGTCAGCCCGGACACGGCCAGGAAGTCTTCCGGGCTGGTGCGTACCCGGTCCGGGCTGTGATGCCAGTCGTGGGTGAGCTTGAGGGCCCGGCATTCCTCCAGTGGGACCACCACAGCCAGCCAGGGCATGGAGCACCGCCCGACCCCGAGGGCGCGGCGCTGGGCCTCAGCGGCCAGGGCGGACCACTGCTCGCCGAGATCGCTGCCGTCGCCCTGCACATCACCCATCCCGCATGAGCGGCCTGGATCGTCGTCCTCGCAACGGCGACGGCCGGTCTGGTCGCCGTGTTCGGGCAGATGATCCGGTTGCGGCTGCCCGAACGCCTGTACGCGGCGATCGTCGTCACGGCGATCGGCGACTGGATCGCCGCCGCGCGAGCTACGCCACTCCTTCGTTTCGATCCTGAGCGCGCATGACGTGCACATCGAGACCATCGCCGATCTCGTTGGGCACGCGGGCACCCGCACGACGGAAACGGTCTACCGGCAGGAGATCCGTCCGGAGGTCGCGAAGAGCGCCCAGACCATGAACAAAATCTTCGGCGATGCCAAACCGCGAAAGTCCGCCTGAGGTGGCTCCCCGTTTGGCTCCCCACGACTTCAAAGATCGAAAAAGGGCTCGGGAGACGACCCCGAAACCCCCACTCATCTGCATCAACGGCTCAAGGTCACCCGTGCCGACGCCCGATGCTCGTTCCCGACAAGGAAATGAGAAGGAGCCCGGGTCACGCGACCCGGGCTCCTTTGCTTGCGGTCAGCCGGCCGCGGCGATGATGAGGTCGGCGGTGCTGCGGGGATGGGAGATCATGACGGCGTGTGAGGCCCCCTTGATCTCGATGGTCCGGGCGTTCGCGCGTTTGGCCATGAACCGCTCGGCTGCCGGCGGGATGGCCTGGTCGGATCCCGCGACCAGATACCACGACGCGATGGTCTTCCAGGCCGGGACGCCGCTGGGGGTGGCCAGGGCGGCCACACTGACCGGTCGCTGGGTGGCGGCCATGAGGCTCGTGCCGGCGAGCGGCAGGTCGGCGGCGAAGACCTGGCGGAATTTGGCCGGGTCGATGTACGCGTCGGTCCCTGTTCCCCCACCGGGCATGGGGAAGGATCGGGTGATCAGGGCCGCGCCGAGCTGGCTGCCGGGGAACGCGCCGGCCAAAGCAAGGCCGGACTCGCCCTCGTCCGGAGCGAAAGCGGCGACGTACACCAAGGCCTTGACGTTGGAGTGGCCGACGGCCGCGTTGGTGATGACCTCGCCCCCGTAGGAATGGCCGACCAGGACCACCGGGCCTGAGATCGTGGAGATGACGCTGGAGACGTAGGCCGCGTCGCCGGTCAGATCGCGCAATGGGTTGGCGGCGGCGATGACGGGATAGCCGGCGTTCTGGAGGCGGGCGATGACGCCGTTCCAGCCGGAGGAGTCGGCGAACGCCCCGTGAACGAGCACGATGGTCGGCTTGACAGTGTGGTGGGCTGCGGCGGACCAGGCGGCGGAGGAGGTCGCGGACGCAGGACTGGTCGCGGTCAGCAGGACGAGAGCGATCAGCGCAGCCGGCAGCGCGCGCGGTTTCCGGGCGTACGCCGGCAGGTTCTTGCTCATGATGATTCTCTCTGTTGGCTTGGGTGGCGCAGGTGACGTTGAGCCCGTACGAGTCGCCCTCGATGAGCGCCGGACGGATCCAGGCGGGAATTCACAGGGTGGTGATGAGGCCGCCGTCGATGGCGAAGTCGCTGCCGGTGATGTTCGCGGCGCGGTCGGAGGTCAGGAACACGACGAGGTCGGCGACCTCTTCCGGGCGGGTGAAGCGCCCGGTGGGGGAATCCGCGGCGGCGTGCGCGGCGATGTCGTCCGGCGACGTGCCGGTGGCCCGGGCGACGGTCTGAGCAACCCCGTCGTCGCCCAGCCACAATGCGGTGGAGACGGGACCCGGGCTGACCGTGTTGACCCGTACGCCCTGGGCGGCCACTTCCTTGGACAGGGCCTTGCAGAAGTTGGACAGCGCGCCCTTGGCCGCGCAGTAGTCGATGACCAGGGGGTCGGGCAGGCGGGCGTTGACCGAGCTGATGGTCACGATGCTGCCGGCGCCGCGTTCGGTCAAATGCGGCAGGGCGGCGCGGGTGGTGCGCACGGCGGCCAGGAAATTGACGGTCAGCGTGGTGGTCCAGTCGTCGTCGGTGACCGACAGGAAGCCCTCGGCGCGCGGACGGACCGCGCCGACGTTGTTGACCAGGATGTCGAGGCCGCCGAAGGCCGCGACGGCCGCTTCGATGAGCAGTGGTGGCCCGTCCGGATGGGCCAGATCCACCTCGATGGGGAGGATCTCACCGCTGCCGGAGAACGCTTTCAGCTCGGCGGTGGCCGTCCGGGCGCCGGCCACCACGCGGACGCCTTCGCCGGCGAGGGCAAGGGCGATGGCGAGGCCGATGCCGCGGCTGGCGCCGGTCACGACCGCGGTCCTGCCTGACAGGCCCAACTCCATGACGAGTCCTTTCAGGGGTTGATGCTGATGGGAGGTCTTACGGGAGTACTCATGAGCGGCTCTCTCGGGTCGCGCGGCGAATGTGGGCGGCGACCTCGGCCGGCCGTGTCAGGGCGACGGCGTGTGAGGCGTCGATCTCGATCGTGTCGGCGCCCGCCCGCCTGGCCATGAAGCGCTGGGCGTCGGGATGGATGGCCCGGTCAGCGGTGGCGATGACAGCCCAGGACGGGAGTGTCCGCCACGCCGCGGCCGCCACGCGTTCCTCGAACGCGATCGAGGCGATCGGGCGCTGCGCGACGGCCGCGGCCGCGGCGGCGCGCTCGGGTAGGTCGGCGGCGAACACCGCCGGGAAGCGGTCGACGCTCAGGGACAGTTCCACGCCGAATTCGGCGCCGGTGGGAAACGTGCCGGGCCGTAGGGCCGGGGCCAGCAAGGTGTCGGGATGGCGGGCGGCGATGTCCAGCAGGTTCTCCCCCTGGTCGGGGGCGAAGGCGGCGACGAAGACCAGCCCGACGACGTTGCCCTCCTGGGATCCCGCCTGGGTGATCACTGCTCCGCCGTACGCGTGGCCGGCCAGCAGCACCGGGCCGTCGATCGCGCGGGCCAGACCGGCGAGGTAGGCCGCGTCGGCGATGAGCCCGCGCAGCGGGTTCGCCGGAGCCCTGACGTCGATCCCGGCGTCCAGGAGTTCGCCGACCACGCCCGTCCAGCTCGACGCGTCGGCGAACGCCCCGTGCACCAGCAGCACCGTCGGGGTGCTGCCGTTGATGAATGTTCGCCGGGTGGTCATGGCCTGACCGTACGCACCGGTGACGCCGCGTCGCGTGCGTCATGTGACGGTGCCTTGACGCGTCAGGCGCCCTCGGGCGGCGTGCGGAGTGCCGCGCCCAATTCGACTCGTGAGGTCACCCTCAGCTTGGGGAACAGCCGATACAGATGTGAGCTGACGGTCCGGTGCGACAGATAGAGCCGCTGGCCGATCTCCCGGTTCGTCAGGCCGTCAGCGGCCAGCTGGGCGATCTGAAGCTCCTGCGCGGTCAGCACGTCGAGCGCCACGCTGTCCCGGCGACGGCTGGTCTCCCCGGAGGCGCGCAGCTCTTGGCGGGCCCGTTCACCCCATGGGATCGCGCCCAGCGCGTCGAAGGTGTCGCGGGCCGCCCGCAGAGGCGCCCGCGATTCGGCCGTGCGCCGGCGGCGCCGAAGCCACTCACCATAGGCCAGCTGAGCGCGCGCCCGGACGAACGGCCAGCGCCCCATGTCCGCGGCGCCGAGCGCCGCCTCGAACAACGGCTCGGCCTTCCCGTCGTCGGCCAGCACCGCCCGGATGTAGCGAAGATCCGCGTGCAGCGCCGGCGAGGGGGTGATCAACGCCAGCGCCTCCATCTCGGCCACGACCGCCCCGATCGCGGCGGCCCGCCCACTGTGTACGGCGGCGTCCGCCAGCTCCCCGACGGCGTAGCACCGCAATGTGGAGTGATACGCCGGATCGGCGGCAACGTGCATCCGCCACAGATGGTCGAAGGCGTCGTCGTAGTGCCCACGGCCGAGTGCGTCCAGCCCACGTGCGTACTGCACCGTGGCCAGGATGGGCCGCGCGCCGACAGACGCGCTGGCGCGCTCGGCCTGCTCCGCCAGGCTCCGCACACCATCATGATTCCCGCGCAGTGCCGCCAGCATGGCTCCCGATGCCAGCGCGATGGCGTGCATGAGCGGCTGCGCCGTCTCGCGGGCCAGCCGGGTGGCCTCCTCCACGGCGGGAATGGCCACGCCGAGGTCGACCAACCGGACCGCGCTCCACGCCTGGGCTCCGAGTGAAAGCGCCAGGACGCCAAGCCGCCCCTGCGCCCGCAGGTCGGCAAGGGAGGCCGCGGAGAACCGCTCCGCCAGATCGAACGCTCCCACCAGCAGCGCCGCCGTGCCGAGCAGCCGGGTCTGATGCGCGTCACCGGGCATCTGGGCGGACAGATGGCGCATGCGGTCGATGACGACCGCGCCGCGATCGGCAGGGGCCGCGTAGGCCAGGATCGCCAGCAGCCGCGCGTCGAATTCGTCGACGGCCAGGCTCTCGGCCACGGTCACCACACGCCGGCGCGCCTGAAGCGCGGGCTCGGCCCAAAAGCACCGCCGGGCCGCGCCCCACAGGAGCTTGAGCGCGAAGTCGGTATCCCCGTCGGCCGCCGCGCGCTCGGCCATCTCCGCCAGCTTGAGCGCCCCGGCCGTGTCATCTCGGATGCCGTCGTCGAAGCTCTCCCGGATCCACATGACCCGTGCTCGCTGCGCCGGTCCGAGCTCACGCCGCTCCACCTCGCGCAGCAGCCGGCTGACGAGATCCTCGCGTCCCAGCTCGACCCCGCCCTCCGCGGCCTGCAGAAGTCTTTCCGTACGGCGAACCGGATCCTCGCTGAGCCTGGCGGCCTGCTCCAGCGCGGCGATCGCCGCCACGACCGCGCCCCGGCGCTGCGCCCGCGACGCCGCGGCCTCCAACTCGCCGGCGATGGTCTCGTCCGGCTCGAACGTGGATGCCGCGTGATGCCACACCCCACGGTCCGGCTCACCGATCAGCACGCGCGCCAGCGCCGCATGCGCCGCGTGCCGCTGGGACAAACCGGCGTTCTGGTGGATGGCCGAGCGCATGAGCGGATGCCGGAACCGCAGCTCGCGCCCATCCGGGTCGACCAGCCCGACCTCCATCGCCGGCAGCAGATCCTGCACCGTCACGGACTCGCCGGCCACGATCGCCGCCGCCGCCAGGGTCTCAGCCAGGGCGAAACCATCGTTCAATGCGGCGACCAGCAGCAATGTGCGGGTCAGCGGCGGCAGCCCGGACACCCGGGCGGTGAACGCCTGTTCCAGCCGGGTCGTCAGCGGAAGCCACGCCGGCAACATCGCCCCGTCATCGGGCAGCCTGCCCCACGCCGACGACAGCTCGACCAGCGCCAGAGGGTTGCCCGCCGCCTCAGCCAGAATGCGAGCCCGCGCCGTGGGCGCCAGGCCGGGAGCGTGCGCGTCGAGCAGCCCGATGGCGGCGACTTCGCTCAGCGGCTCGAGGACCAATTCCGGCAGACCGGCATCAAAGGAACTTGGGACGCCATCGCGGACCGCCGCCAGCAACGTGATCGTCTCGGACTCCAGCCGACGTGCCACGAAGGCGAGCACGTCCGCGCTCGAGTGGTCCAGCCAGTGGGCGTCCTCGACGACCAGCAGCACAGGCGTACGGCCGGCGGCCTCGCCGAGCAGATTCAGCACCGCCAAGGCGACCAGGAACAGCTCGGGCACCACCGCGTCAGAGACGCCCAAGGCCGCTCGCAAGGCGTCGCGCTGCGGCCCCGGCAGCTCACCGACATCGGCCAGGAGCGGACGCAGCATCTGGTGCAGACCCGCGAAGGCCAGCCGCGTCTCCGACTCCACGCCCGTCGTCGTGAGGACCCGTACGCCGCTGGCGACCGCTACCCGGCCTGCCTCCGACAGCAGTGCCGATTTCCCGATGCCGGGCTCGCCCCGCACCACCAGTGCACCGCCACCCGCGACGAGATCGCCGAGGCGTCGCGCCTCCAGCTCCCGCCCGAACAGCGGCGTCGACGACCGGCCGGCTGGCATGACGCCATCATCTCCAGTGGAGATGTCGGACAGGTGAACATATCGACGATGCGGGCGCTAGTGGTCACTCAGCCAGTCGACGACGGTCACCGCCAGCCAGCCGCTGTGGGACAGGTGGATGTCGTGCCCCCCTCCTGGCGCCTCCAGATACGTTCCGCGCGGGATGGCTTCGGCCATCTCCTGGACCAGGCTCGGCGGGCAGAACGGGTCGTAGGTCCCGGTGATCATCAGCGTCGGGCAGCTGATGCCGGCCGCCCTCGATCGGCTGATGTCACCGCCCGCGTCGATTACCGCGCTCATCGCCTGAGCCCAGCTGGCGGCCATGATCCGGGCTCCGGCCGGGCCGTAGCGCTCGGCCAGGTATGCGGCCAGCGGTTTGAGCTCGTCGATCGGATCGTCCAGCAGGTGCGCCAGCCCACGGAGCATCCCCGGCGACGCCACGATCTGACCGGCCGCGCCCCAGGTGAGGACCGAAAGCGCGCGGGCCGGCTGCAACGCCGCCATGAGGAGCGCCTCCTCGCCGCCGTCGCTGAAGCCGACAAGATGGGCCACCTCGACTCGGAGTTCGTCGAGCAGGCCGAGCAGGATCCGGGCGTCGTCAAGGTAGTACGTCGATGTGTAGTGCCGTGGCTGGGGCTGCGACCGGCCTGATCCCGGCAGGTCGACGGCGATGACGCGAAACCCGCCGACGAGCACGCCGCGCAGGCGATTGAGGTCGGTGACGCTGCCACCCCAGCCAGGCAGGATCACGACGGCGTCGCCCCGGCCGTCGTCCTCGTAGTAGATCTGCCGCCCCTCCGGCCCGAACCAGGTCATGGAATCCTTTCGAGATCGGTGCGGCAGGCCGCACCACCATCGACCATCCGATCACGGAAAGCCGCCCGCTGGAAATCTTGGCGCGAGGGGTTGACCTTGCCCCTGGGGCAGGCTTCGACCATCAGTGGCATGAACACATCAGTCAGGCAAGCGACACGGGCGGCGGTCTCGGTGCGGGGGCTCCGCAAGGCGTACGGGGAGAAGGTCGTTCTCGACGGCGTCGATCTCCACATCGGCGAAGGCGAGGTCTTCGCCCTGCTCGGGCCGAACGGCGCGGGCAAGACCACGACCGTCAAGATCCTGTCCACGTCGATCCCCGCCGACGGCGGCACGGCCGCCGTTCTCGGGCACGACCTGCCCGCCGAAGCGGCGGCCGTACGGGCGCTGATCGGGGTGACCGGCCAGTTCTCCGCGGTCGACGACCTGCTGACGGCCGAGGAGAACCTGACCCTCATGGGCCGCCTGCTGCACGTGCCCCCGGCCGAACGACGGGCCAGGGTCGCCTCGCTGCTGGAGCGCTTCGACCTGGTCGAGGCGGCCAAGCAGACGCCGGCCACCTACTCGGGCGGCATGCGGCGCCGCCTCGACATCGCCATGACCCTGATGGGGCGGCCCCGTCTGATCTTCCTGGACGAACCGACCACGGGCCTCGACCCGCGCAGCCGGCACATCATGTGGCAGCTGATCCGCGACCTGGTCGCCGACGGCGTCACCGTCCTGCTGACCACGCAATATCTGGAGGAAGCCGACCAGCTCGCCGACCGCGTGGCCGTGCTCGACCACGGCCGCATCGTCGCCGAGGGCACACCGGAGGAGCTCAAACGGCGCATCCCCGGCGCGCACATCCGGCTGCGGCTGGCCGACGCCGGCGCCCTGGACGCGGCGGCCCTGGCGCTGCCCGAGGGCACCCGCGACGACGAGGAGCTGACGCTGCGGGTGCCGAACGAGGGCGGCGTCCGGTCGCTGCGCGACGTGCTGGCCCGGCTCGGCGACGACGTCTCCGTGGACGACCTGTCCATCCACACGCCCGATCTCGACGACGTCTTCTTCGCTCTCACTTCGACCGTCAAGGAGCAGAACCGATGACCGCTCTGACCATCTCCGCCCAGGACTCCGTCACGATGCTCGGGCGGGAGATCAAACACACCTTCCGCTTCCCCCTGATGCTCATATCGTCGATCATCACCCCGGTCGTGATGCTGCTGCTGTTCGTCTACATTCTCGGCGGGCCCATCGGCGACGGGCTCGGCTCGGCGGCGCACGGGGTCGCGTACATCGACTTCCTCGCGCCCGGGATCATCATGATGACCGTCGCGTCCGGCGCCTCGACCACGTCGATCAACGTGAACACCGACCTGACGGGCGGGATCATCGACCGCTTCCGGACGATGCCGCTGACCCGCGGCGCGATCCTGGCCGGGCACGTCGGCGCCGGGGTGCTGCGCACGGTCCTCACCACGGCCGTCGTCACCGGGGTGGCCGTGCTGGCGGGCTTCCGGCCGCAGGCCTCGGCCGCCGGCGGGCTTGCCGTCCTCGGCGTCGTGCTGGCCTTCGCGTTCGCCCTGTCCTGGCTGGCGGCGGCCTTGGGGCTGAACGCCAAGACCGTGGCGGGCGCGAACGGCGCGACCCTGCCGCTGCAGTTCCTGCTGCCGTTCTTGTCCAGCGCGTTCGTTCCGGCCGACACGATGCCGGCGGCCATCCGGTGGTTCACCTCGAACCAGCCGTTCACGCCGGTGACCGAGTCGCTGCGCGGGCTGATGACCGGCGTTCCCGTCGGCAACAGTGTCTACGTGGCGCTGGCCTGGTCGGCGGGGATCGCGCTGGCCGGCTACCTCTGGGCTCGGGTCGCGTTCAACCGTGGCGCCCGATGACATGATGAGGACCACGATGTACGGCGAGCAGGTCGAAAGGGGTCCAGGCAGCATGATCACCATCGGCCGGCTCGCCGATTTCGCCGGCGTGACGATCAAGGCGGTCCGCCACTACCACCAGCGGGGCCTGCTCGAAGAGCCGCCGCGCGACTCGTCCGGCTACCGGCGCTACAGCGCCGAGCACGCCATCCACCTTGTGAAGATCAAGACGCTGGCCGAGGCGGGCGTCCCGCTCGCCCGCATCAAGGAACTGCTGGCGGCCGACCCCGATCAGTTCGCGGCCGCGATCGCGGAGATCGACCGCAACCTGCTGGAGCGGGCCGAGGAGCTGCTGCGCACCCGCGAGCGGATCGCCAGGCTGACCGCCGGCGACCGGCTGTTCGTCTCGCCCGAGGTCGCCGACTACCTCGAGCAGTTGCTGGCGCTCGGCGTGAGCCCACGCTCCGTACAGACCGAACGCGACGGCTGGATCCTCATGCAGTCGGTCTCGCCGAAGGACGCGGCCGTCTGGATCGCCGACAAGCTCGAAGCGATCAAGGATCCGGAGTTCCGCGCCATCTATCGCGACTACGACGCCGCCTACGACTGGTCGCCCGACGATCCGCGGCTCCACGAGCTGGCCGACCGGGCCGCGCGCTGGACGGCCGAGCACGTCGGCCGGCGGGAGGAGACCAGCGCGTCGATGCAGGACCCGCTCGTCGTCCAGCTGGTCATCTCGACGGTCGACGATCACTCCCCCGCCTGGGATCGGCTGAACACGATCGCCAAGGAGCGCTATCAGGCGGGCGCCGTCACACCCCCGGAGGCGTGACAGTGATCTCGATCGTGCCCGGCGCGGCCTCGCCGGGCAGGCGGCCCTCCCGCAGGGCGCCGATGAGCGGCCGGGGATCCACGGGAAACGTCAGCCGCTGCGGCAGCCCTGTGAGGATGGCGCGCTGCGCCGCCAGTTCGAAGCCGACGACCTCGCGCAGATGCCGCACCGGCAGGTCGGCCTGGGCGAGGTGGGCGGCGAAGCACCGCGCCTCGTCGGCGGCCATCGGCTCCGGCGGCGCCGTCGCCCAGAAATCGGCAAGCAGATCCTCGACCGCCGGCCCGCCGAGCGTCATCAGCAGGAGCCGCGTGGTGAGGGGCAGCGTGCCCGCCACGTTTCCAGCGCGTACCGATCCGATCAGCTTGCGCAGCACGCCCACGCCGGGATCTTCCAGGGGTCGCTCCCTGCCGAGGAGCGCGGCCCCGAGCCGCTCCTCCCACCGGGCCGGCGACGGCAGCGGGCGGGCCGCGGCGCTCCCCCGCGAGTCCCACAGATCGCGCAGCTGCAGCAACTGCTCGCCGAGCCGTTCCACCGACAGCCCCTGGTCGGCGACCGACTCCGGCATCACCTCGTAAACGACGGCCTTGAGGTTGGGCAGCCGCGGGATCATCTGCCGGGCGAGATCCATGACCTCCGCGGGGACGAGGCCCGAATGGGCGTCCAGCCAATATCCGGCATATTCGGCGCCACCGGCCAGATGCACCTCCACGATCCGCTCGAGCGGCAGCGCGGCCAGCACGTCGGCCACGGCCTGGCGGCCGTTGCGCTCGTTGGCCCACAGGTTGTGCATGTCGAGGAGGATGCCGCAGTCGGCGGCCCGCGCGACCGCGGCGAAATACGCGCCGTCGGTCAGCTCGCCCGGCGTCGGCCGCAGGTAGCTCACCCCGGTCTCGAACGCGAACGGCACCGGCAGCCGCTCCTTGAGCCGCGCGATGTTCGCGGCGGCGAGCATGACCCCTTCTTCGCTCTGCACCGGGGGGAGCAGGAAGCCGAGGTCGGTGTCGTGGAGCCGGTTGAAGCTCAGATGCTCGCTGACCCAGGCCGGCGCGAGGCGGCCGACGGACTCGACGAACGGCTCGAGGTGCCGTTGGTCCGGCGCCGTGCCGCCCACCGGGTAGCCCACTCCGTGGACCAGCTTCGGCCTGGCGATCCGCCCGAGCCGCTCGAAGGCGCGCTCATCCAGCCGGTGCGGACCGCCGTCCGAATCGGCGGGAAGCCAGAAGGCCTGCGGCTCCACCTCGACGACGTCGACCCACTCGAGCAGGCTTTCCCAGCCCGGCCAGTAGACGACGCCGACGCCGAGCTCCGGCAGGGCCAGCAGGTCTCCAAGGCCGCTCATCCCAGTTCGCGCACCTCGAGCTCGGGTGTGACGACGAAGCGCCGGGCGATGTCGTACCTGATGTCGAAGCCCGAGGTGCAGCCACGGCAGCCCAGGCGGTCGAGGACCGTCCGCTGGAGGTCCTGGAACCGGTCGAGGTCGTCCGCGATCTCCGCCGGAATGGTGACGTGGATGACGCGTCCGCTTCCTGGTCGCGCGAATTTCTGGCCCATGATCTATCCCCTCTCGTTGCGTCGCCTGCTTCTCGTGAATGCTCGTGACCGTAGATCCTGCGGGCGTGGCGGCGCCCCAGGGAACGGCCCCGGGAAATCCCCAGTGCCGGTATTTGTCCACAGACATCCGCCCACGATTCGCCGGACACTTTGTCTTGTCAAAGACGATACGTCCATCGAAATCGGAGCACGGTCATGAAGCATCCCGTCCTCATCGCGGGAGCGGGCCCGGCGGGCCTGGTCACCGCGATCACCCTGGCGCGCATGGGCGTCGGCTCGCTGCTGGTCGAGCGCCGCCCCGGTACGTCGACCCTTCCGCGCGCCACCGCGATCAGCACGCGCACCATGGAGCTGCTGCGCTCGTGGGGTCTCGAGCAGCAGGTACGGCAGGGCGAACTCGGCGTCCAAGTCCACGGCAGGGTCACCGAGACCCTCATATCTCCCGGCGGCATGAGCTTCTCGCTGGGATTCCCCACGCCGGAGGAGGCGGCCGAGCACAGTCCGGCCGGACCCGCCGCCGTGCCGCAGGACTACCTGGAGCCGATCCTGCTCGCCCACCTCCGCCAGTACGGCCACGCCGAGGTCCGCTTCAACACCGAGGTGACCGGACTCACGCAGGGCGACGACGGCGTGGAGGTGACGCTTCTCGACCGGGAGTCCGGCGAGAGCCACCAGGTCGGCGCCGCGTACGTGGTCGGCGCCGACGGCGCGCGCAGCTTCGTCCGGACCGCGCTGGGGATCGGGATGTACGGCCAGGAGCGCCTGCTCGACCACATGTCCGCCCTGTTCACGGCTCCGTTGCGGGCGCTGCTGCCGCAGGAGCCCTTCGGCCTGTACGTGATCACCCACTCCGAGGCCGGGGGCGTGCTGCTGCCGGCCGGAGCGGCCGACCGCTGGCTGTACTCCCGGGAGTGGAACCCCGACACCGAAACCCTCGACCAGTACGACGAGCCGCGGCTGACCCGCCTGATCGCGGCCGCCACCGGCCTGCCCGGCCTGCGCCCGCGGATCGAGCACATCGGCGCGTTCACCTTCAGCGCCGAGGTCGCCGACCGCTATCGGGAGGGGCGTTGCTTCCTCGTCGGCGACGCCGCCCACAAGATCACGCCACGCGGTGGAACCGGCATGAACACGGCCATCCACGACGGGCACGACCTCGGCTGGAAGCTGGCCTGGGTGCTGCGGGGCTGGTCAGAGCCGTGGCTGCTGGACACGTACGAGACCGAACGACGTCCGGTCGGGATCCGCAACACGGCGCGCTCGGCCGACCCCGAGGGCGGGCGGCGGTCGTCGGCCGAGGCGCTCGTCGAAGATCTCGGCGGCCGGCTGCCCCACGCCTGGGTCTCCCCCGGCGTCAGCACCCTCGATCTGATCGGTCCTGGTCTCACCCTGTTCCTCGGTCCGGACGCCGTCGCCCGGCCGTACGCCGGGAGCGGGGCGCCCGTGGCCGTACACCGGCTTGACGAGGAGACGGCCCGCAAGCTGGGCATCGACGCGGACGGCGCGCTGCTGGCACGCCCCGACGGCCGGCCGGCCGAACAGGCGTCAGTCCTCGGCGACCTGGCCGTGCTCCACGCGTAGGCGGCGGGTGGTGTGCACGGCCGCGAGCATCCGCCGGTCGTGCGTGACCAGCAGCAGCGTGCCGGGAAAGCCGGCGAGGGCGGTTTCGAGCTGCTCGATGGCCGGCAGGTCGAGGTGGTTGGTGGGCTCGTCGAGCACGAGCAGGTTGACGCCGCGGGCCTGGAGCAGGGCGAGCGCCGCACGCGTACGCTCGCCCGGCGACAACGTGGCGGCGGGCCGCAGCACGTGATCGGCGCGCAGCCCGAACTTGGCCAGCAGCGTGCGCCCCTCGGCGGGGGCCCAGTCGACCAGCCGCGTGAAGGCGTCCAGCAGCGGGTCGCCGCCGAGGAACAGCCCGCGCGCCTGGTCGATCTCGCCGACGACGACGCCGGGGCCGAGCGCGGACGAGCCCTCGGTGAGTTCGGCCCGGCCGAGCAGGGCCGCGAGCAGGGTCGACTTGCCCGCGCCGTTGGGGCCGGTGATCGCCACCCGGTCGGCCCAGCCGATCTCCAGGGTGACCGGGCCCAGGGTGAAGCCGCCGCGGCGTACGACGGCCTCGCGGAGCGTGGCCACGACGGCGCCGGACCGGGGCGCGGCGGCGATCTCCATCCGCAGCTCCCACTCCTTGCGCGGCTCGTCGACGACATCGAGACGCTCGATCATCCGCTCGGTCTGGCGGGCCTTGGCGGCCTGCTTCTCGGAGCTCTCGGCGCGGAAGCGGCGGCCGATCTTGTCGTTGTCGGTGGCCTTGCGGCGGGCGTTCTTGACGCCCTTCTCCATCCAGGCGCGCTGCGTGCGGGCCCGCTGCTGGAGCCCGGCCAGGGTGTCGGCGTACTCCTCGTAGTCGGCCCGTGCGTGCTGCCGCGCGACCTCGCGTTCGTGCAGGTAGGAGTCGTAGCCACCGCCGTACGTGCGGATCTGGCGCTGGGCCAGGTCGAGCTCGACGACCCGGGTGACGGTGCGGGCCAGGAACTCGCGGTCGTGGCTGACCAGCACGACCCCCGAGGCGAGCGAGGTGACGAAGCGCTCGAGCCGGTCGAGCCCGTCGAGGTCGAGATCGTTGGTCGGCTCGTCGAGCAGGATCACGTCGTAGCGGCTGAGGAGCAGGGACGCGAGCCCGGCGCGCGCGGCCTGGCCGCCGGAAAGGGCCGTGGTGGGATGGTCGAGGTCGACCTTCAGGCCGAGGTCGGCGGCCACCTCCTCGGCGCGGTCCTCGAGGTCGGCGCCGCCGAGGGCGAGCCACCGTTCGAGGGCCGCGGAGTAAGCGTCGCCCTGCGGACCGGTGGGATCGCCGCTGGCCAGCGCCTCGGTGGCGGCGTCGAGCGCCGTCTGTGCCGCGGCGACGCCGGTGCGCCTGGCCAGCAGGGCGCGCACGGTCTCCCCCGGCCGGCGGTCGGGCTCCTGCGGCAGGTAGCCGACGGTCGCGGTGGAGGGCGAGAGCCGTACGGAACCGTGCTCGGGAGCCTCGAGGCCGGCGAGCATGCGCAGCAGCGTGGATTTACCGGCGCCGTTGGCGCCGACCAGGCCGACCACATCGCCGGGGCCGACGACCAGATCGAGCCCGCTGAACAGGACGCGGTCGCCGTGGCCCGCGGCGAGATCCTTGGCGACGAGTGTGGCGCTCACTCGACCTGAATATACGCGTCCCGGCGGCGGCCACGTTCTCGCGCAGGTGGGCGAGCGAGGAGGGGTGGGTGGGGGGATCGTGTGGAAATGGGGGGCTCGGGGCGGGGTGGGTGGTTCATCATGCATGTGTGAGCCTGCCTGATCGTGGCCAGACCGGGTTGTGGGACATCGCCGCTGAGAAAGTGACCGACGCTGAGGAGTTGTGCCTGCTCGGTGAGCGTGCGATGGTGCGCGGGCTCTATCGGCGGGCGGCCGGGTTGTGGACTCGGGCGGTCGTCGCGGGGAGTGCCGAGGCAGGGTGCAAGCTGCTGGGCTTCCTGCCCGCCATCGGCCAAGACTCCACGCCGGCGGCTCAGTGGGTGGCCGCGCATGTCCCGCTCGACGACATGGAAGAGGTCATGTCGCTGCTGCCGGCCATGGCGGCCACGGAGACCCGGGAGGACGACGGCTGGCCGGACGCCTACAGCGTCGTCCATGACCCTGAGAAGATCCCGGACGGTCCGGATCAGGCGGACGGCGAGGCCACGGGTGCGGTGTTCGTGTTGGCCGATCGGATCGCGGCGGGATTGGCGTTGAACGACGCCTCGAACGTCGCGGCGGTGCTCGGGACGCTGCGGCACGTCAGGACGTACGGGGCGGCCACGGCGCTGCTCCGGCGTGATCCGGCACGCCATGTCGATCTCGGGGAGCCACGGGGGGTGGCCGCGTTGCTGGGCACTTTGCGGCGGGCGCGGCAGCACGCCCAGTTGGCGGCGCTGTTGTCCCGTGACCCGGCCGGTCACGTCGCGATGGACGATCCGGGCGGTGTGGCCTGGCTGCTTCAGATCCTGCGCGACTGCGGCGCGGACGATGCCGCCGCGAGGCTGCTGGCTCGTGATCCGGCGCGTACGGCGCGGCTCGACCGCTATGGCGTGGCCGGGCTGCTCGAGGAGCTTCATGCGGCCGGCGACCACGCGGCCACGGCCGTGCTGGCCGATCGGGCCGTGGCCATGCCGCTGGGCGACCCGGACGAGGCGTTCGCGGCCCTCGAATGCCTGCACAAAGTGGCGACCCACCCAGCGGCCGGCGCGCTCGCCTCGCGGATCGTGGCGGATCTCAAGCTGGACGATCCGTTCGAGGTCGCGTGTGGGCTGGAGAGCCTGGGCCGGATGGGAAGGCATGCCGAGCAGGCCGTCCTCGCGCGGCGGGCCGTCGACGGGGTGCCCATCGGACACCACGGTGTCGCGTGGCTGCTGCGTTCCCTCCACCAGCTGGAGCTCCACGACCACCTGCGTGACCTCCTGGCCCGGGACCCCGGCGGAAATCTCGCGCTCGACGATCCGTACCACGTCGACCTGATGCTGCTGGCGCTGCGGCGGGTCGGGGCGCGGGGCGCGGCCCGGGAGCTGGCCCGCCGGGCGGCCGAGCAGGCTCCGGCTCACCAACTACGTCACGTTCACTACCTGCTGATCCGTCTCCGCAAGATGCGGATGCTGGATCAGGCACGCCTGTACGGCGGCCGCGTCGCGGCCGAGGTCTCCCTCGCGGGGTCCCTCGAGTGCGAAGCGGAGGACCTGGACCAGCTGGTGGGGGAGCTCCGGAAGATCGACGCCGGTGATGCGGCGGACCTCCTGATCCGCCGCGCCACCGACGCCGGCGTTTTCTGGGGGTTCCTCCAGACCCGCACTCCTACGGACCGCGAGCGCTACCGGCACGGCCGCGAACCCGACGGCGCCCCCTCGCCGCCGTGGTCCTGGTCGGCACCCCGTTGACTTAGAGGCAGGGCGCGCCGACGGGGGCTGTGGGTTCGCTGATCTGTTTGGACACCTCGTCGAAGCGTTCGGCGGCGGCCGGATGGTTCATGTGCGCGGCCCGGCTGAACCAGCTCGCGGCGGCCCACAGCTGCCCGGCCGCCTGATGGATCTGGCCGAGGCGGTACGCGGCCTCGGGATGGTCGTTGGCGGCGAGCTTGTAGTAGAGGACCGCGATGCTCGTCCTGTCCGGGTGCTCTGTTTCGCACTGCCTGCCGTACTCGAAGGAGAGCTTGGCGGCGGCGGCGTCGGCGAAGGGGTCATGGTAGAGCTCCAGCGCGTCGGGGTGGCCGGCCGCGTTGGCGCGGCGCAGCCACTCGCGCGCCTCGTTCGGCGAGCCGCTGAGCATGGTGATGACGCCCAGCTTGAAGCAGGCGTCGCCGTCGCCGCGCTCGGCCTGCCGCAGCAGTCTTCCGCCCGTACGGCCGAAGGCCTTCAGGTAGCGGCTCATGGTCATCGTCTCCATGGGCTGGTCGTGGGCGCCCGCGACCCACTCGGCAACCGGCGGCGGAACCGGTTCGGGAGCGGTTTCCGCGGTGGCGGGACTCGCCTCGGGGAGACCGTGCGCCGCGCGCCACTGGTCGAGCCACTCGGCGAGCTCGCCGGAGTCGCCCATCTGTAGGCCTGTTTCGCGGGCGGCGGCGCAGCAGGCGCGCACGAACGTGGCGACCCACTGCCACGTGGGCAGCCGGGTCCGTTTCCCGGACAGGATGTCGTGGGTGGTGCTTTCGGGAAGATCCGCCGGTTTGGCGCCGTCCAACTGCCGCGCGTGCCTGCGGAGGACGCCCAGCGTGGGAGAGCCCGCCGTGGCCCGCAGATCCTTCAGGCGTGCGATGAAAGCGGCGTTCGCGGTCACAGACTGTTGTTCGACCATCGCCCCTTGTTTCATGAAGAGATAGCTGATCTACCTGTCTTTGCAATGGGTCATCGTGCCACCACTTAGCGGCCAAGCCGGGGTGAATGACATATTCGGGCTCATCCGGGAAATCTTCCTCATCCGTCACACCAGCCTAGGACGACTCAGCAGCATTCCGGATGAATCCGGAAATGGCTGGATGTGACGCGGCGTTCCGGGGTTTTCCGGAGGTGTTTGAAGCGGTGGCAGAGGCGCGGCGCGGAGCCCCATCGTTGATCCACCCACCCGCCGATCAAGGGACACGGTCACATGTCGTACTCCGTCGCATGCCCAGCGGCTCTCCCGGCCGACGTCGTGCCCGGCTGTGGCCGTACGCCCGGCACGTTCTGGTCGCAGGACGACGCGCAGCTGGCCACGATGCTGGTGACGACCTGGGCGCTGCAGACCGGCAGGATCCCGCCGCGACGGCCGCCCGACCAGCTCAGCGCCGAGGAGCTCATCGAGTTCTGGGCCGACGACGCATGGGCGGCCGTGACTCCCGACGCCACCGCGAACAGCGCGCCGATCACTCTGCAGGAAGGTTGAGCTCCGCCGATGTTCTCTCTCCAGGCTCTCGTAGTCCTCTCGATCAGCGTCCTGGCGCTGGCGGTCACCTCCGCGCTCGTGCTCGCCGGCGGTGGTTCCTGGCCGGCCGCTCTGCTCAGCGGCGGCGCCGCCGGGGCGGCCGCATTGGGCTTGATCCCGCAACTTCTCGACGACCGCCGCGGCCGCGATTGACGTCGCGCATTATTAAACGCAACGACGAATAGCGAATTAGTGCGCGTGCGGATGCACTTGCGCCCGCACGTTCCGATGGGAATGCAGCCGCACGCGCATTCCACAAAGCGGCGACAAATTCCCCGCGCTCCAGCGCCGCCTGCCATCAGCGCGTACCGACACCCTCAGTAACCTGGAACTCTGTCCAGCTTCAGGGGGTGAGCGCGGTGGCGCGGCTGCTTTCGCTCAATGTCGGGATGCCGAAGGACGTGCCCTGGCAGGGCAGGACCGTCCACACGGGGATCTTCAAGTACCCCGTCGACGGCCCGCGCCTGGCACGCCGGCTCAACATCGACGGCGACGGCCAGGGCGATCTCAACGGCCACGGCGGCGAGATGCGGGCGGTCCTGGTCTACCAGCGCGCCTCCTACGACTACTGGCGCGACCAACTCGGCCGTGACGACCTGGAGTACGGCAACTTCGGGGAGAACTTCACGGTCGAGGGGCTGCCCGACGACGAGGTGCACATCGGCGATCGCTATCGGATCGGCGAGGCCGAGTTCGAGGTCAGCCAGCCGCGTGTGACCTGTTTCCGGGTCGGCATGCGGCTGGGCGAGCCGCAGATGCCCGCCCTGCTGGTCGCCCATCACCGGCCCGGCTTCTACCTCCGGGTCATCACGGAAGGCCGCGTTCAAGCCGGTGACGAGATCGTCCGTACGCGCGAGGGCCCTCACCGGATGACGGTCGCCGAGATCGACGCGCTGCTGTATCTGCCCCATCGCGACGTCGCCCGGCTTCGCGACGCGGTCGACATCCCCGCGCTCAGCCCCGGGTGGCAGGGCTCCTTCCACGACCTGCTCCAGACGAGCGAGCACACGAAGGATCCGCGCACCTGGCCCGGCTTCCGGCCGCTGCGCGTCGCCCAGGTCAGGCCGGAGAGCTCGACCGTGACCTCGATCTACCTGGCCAGTGGCGACGGCGCGCCGCTCCCCCGGCCCCTGCCGGGTCAATATCTCACCCTCCGCGTCGCCGGGGCCGCCGAGCCGCCGCCTGTACGGAGCTACTCCCTGTCGGCCTGCCCGGCCCCCGACCAATATCGGATCAGCGTCAAACGCGAGACGGACGGCCTGGTCAGCTCATATCTGCACGCGCATCTGCAGGCCGGCGACGCGATCGAGGTCGCGGCCCCGCGCGGCGACTTCGTGCTGCCCGACGACGCCGAGACCGGGCCCGTGCTGCTGCTGTCGGCCGGCATCGGCGCCACGCCTGTGCTCGCCATGCTGCACGCGCTCGCCGCCGCGCGCAGCGGCCGCGAGGTCTGGTGGCTGCACACGGTGCGTACGGCCGCCGAGCACGCCTTCGCGACCGAAACCCACCAACTGCTGGCCGGCCTGCCCCACGCCCACGAGCAGATCTTCTACACGGGCGTGACCGCGGCCGCCGGCCTGCCCGCCGAGGTCCGGCCCGGCCGCCTGAACCACGACACTCTCGCCTCCCTGGGCCTGCCACCGACGGCGACGGCCTACCTTTGCGGACCCGAGAAGTTCATGGCGGCCATGCTCGAGATCCTTCCGGCCATCGGCCTGGACTCGGGCCGGATCCACACCGAGCTGTTCGGCACCCTTCCGGCCATCAACCCCGGCGTCGTGGTCACTCCCGCCCGCCCACCCCACCCGCCCCCCGGACCCGCAGGCACGGGACCTCAGATCACCTTCGCCCGCAGCGGCCTCACCGTGCGCTGGGACGAACGGCACACGAACGTGCTCGACCTGGCCGACGCCTGCGACGTCCCGACCCGCTGGTCATGCCGCACAGGTGTCTGCCACACCTGCCAGACGCCCATCCTGTCCGGTTCCGTCCGCTACCAGCCGGATCCCCTCGAGCCCCCGGATCCCGGCACGGTCCTCGTCTGCTGCTCCCAACCGGAGACCGATCTCGTCCTCGACCTGTGACGCCCGCTCGCCGGGGGCGGGCGAGCTAGCATCCCTGGCATGGACGCCCTGCGATCCGCCCCGGAGCTGAGCGAGTGGTCGATCGGGGAGCCCCTGGGCGAGGGTGGCATGGGCGCCGTATACGCGGCGACCGAGCGCGCGACCGGCGAGCCCAGGGTCGTCAAGGTCGTCCGGCCCGATCTGATCGCGACCGATCCCCGGGCCGCCGCGCTGTTCCGCCGTGAGATGCTCGCGAGCCGGTCGCTGCGCCACCCCAACATCGTCCGTACGGACACCGTCGGCGAGGCCGCCGGCACCTGCTTCATCGTGATGGAATACTGCGCGCTCGGCAGCCTGGCCGACCAGGCCTCCCGCCAGGGTCCGATGAGCGTCGCCGAGGCCGTCCCCCTGTTCCTGCCGATCCTCGACGGCCTGGCGTACGCCCATGACGCCGGATTCGTGCACCGCGACATCAAGCCGCACAACATCCTGCTCTCCGCTGCCGATGTCGCGAAGATCGCCGACTTCGGCCTGGCCAAGGCCTATGACACGGCCGGGTTGAGCGGCCTCACGACGACGGGGATGGCGGCCGGCACGCCCGCGTTCATGCCGCGCGAGCAGATCCTCAACTACAAGTACGTCATGCCCGGCGTCGACGTGTGGGCCGTGGCGGCCACCCTCTACTACGTCCTGACCGGCCGGACGCCACGCGACTTCCCGCCCGGCCGCGACCCGTGGCTGATCGTGAGCACGACCCTCCCTGCGCCCGTCGCGTCGCGGGGCTTACCCGTGCCGCCCGGGCTCGCCGCCGTCATCGACCAGGCCCTCGACGACACGGCGCGGCTGACGTTCGGCTCGGCCGGCAGCCTGAAGACGGCCATCCAGGGGGCGTGGGATGCCTGACTGGTCGCCGGGCTCGGTGATCGCCGGCGACTTCGTCGTCGAGCGCGATCTGGGCAGCGGCGGCTTCGGCCACGTCGTCCTCGTCCGCAATCGGCGCTCGGGCGAGTCGTACGCCGCCAAGCGCATCGCGGCCGCCGACCCCGTCGAGCAGGGAGGGCTGCTCACGGAGGCGCAGCGGTGGATGAGCCTGCCCGCGCATCCGCACATCGCCACCTGCCACTTCGTCCGGACGATCGAGGACGCGACCGCGATCTTCAGCGAGTACGCTCCGGGCGGCTCGCTGGCCGACCGCATCGCCTCCGGCGCCCTCTACGAAGGAGGCGAGCGGGCCGTGCTGACGGTCGCGCTGCAGATCGCGTGGGGGCTCGACGCCGCGCACAGCCTCGGCATGCTCCATCTCGACACGAAACCGGCCAATGTCCTGTTCGACGAGGCCGGTGTGGCGAAGATGACCGACTTCGGCCTGGCGGCCCGGCGGGCGTTGTCGGCGCAGACGTTGCTGCAGGAGGAGGCCCTGCTCGACTACCTGACGGACATCGACATCGACCCGGACAGGCGCGAACGCCTCAAGGACGCCTTCCGGGCGCAGCTCGCGATGCCGGGCGAGAACGAGTCCATCGCCGCCGTGCCCGGTGGCCTCACCCACGCCTACGCCTCCCCCGAGCAGGCCGAGGGCCGCACCGTCGGACGGGGCGCGGACACGTGGAGCTGGGGCGTCACGGTGCTGGAGATGTTCGCGGGCAGGCGCACCTGGCCGTCGGGCACGGTCGCGGGCGCGGTCCTGGAGGCGGCGCTCCGCGGCGACATCGATCTCCGGCTGCCGATTCCACCGCGAACGGCGGAGATCCTGCGCGCCTGCTTCGCGCTCGACCCGGCCGCCCGCCCGCGCTCGCTCCATGCGGTCGCGGAGGATCTGCGGCCCGACGTCCCGGGCCTGTCGCCCCCTCCACGAGCGTCGATGCCGGCCGTCACGGCCCTGGCCACGCGCCAATCCGGCGAGGGCACGACGTGGGAGGATCCGCGCGCCTATCTCGGCTACGCGTACGCGACCTCGGGCCGAGACCCGGTCGAGGCGGTGGAGCGCCGGCCCGATCCGGTCGGCGGGCGGATGGCCCGGGCGCTGGAAGATCTGCGGGCCTTCGACGACGCCCGCCGGCTGCTCGAATCGGCGCCACCCACCGACGAGAGCCGCTACGGCCTGGCCAGGGTGATCACCAATCAGGCGCAGATCAGGCGCACGCTGCGCGACCTGGCCGGAGCGTGCGGCGACTTCGAGGCCGCCGTGCGCGCGCTGGATGGAGCGGCCTCGGCGGAGTGCCGCGAGTTCCGGGCGTTGGTGATGCTTCCGTACGGGATCGTGCTCCGCGCGGCCGATCGGACACCCGAGGCGCTGGCGGCGAGCGACGCCGCGATCGACGGCTCATGGGACATCGAGGATCCGGTCTCGGCGGCACAGCTCCGCGGGTCGGCCCAGCTGGCCAAGGCCAACACGCTCATCAAAATCGGCGAGTCCGCCGAAGAGGCGTCGCAGTTGCTCCGCACGGCCGCCGCGGCCCTGCGCGACAGCGGAAATCTCGAGGGCGCGGCCAAGGCCATGGGCACGCGGGCGGCGCTCCTGACGCGACTTCAGCGCCCCGACGAGGCCGGCGCGCTCTGGGCCGAGCTGGACGCCATGCTCGGGGATTCGGCCGAACAATCGAGCCTGCGCGCGATGTTGTCCCTCAGCCGCGCCAAGCTCGCCCAGGCCTTCCCCGATCGGCTCACCCACGCCGCCGCGGCCGTCGACCTCTACACCCCGCTCGTCGAACGCGACGGCCACTACGACCTCGCGGGCGAACTGGGTGAGGCCTATCTATATCTGGGCTACGCCCATGAGCATCTGGCCCATCCGCGGGAGTCCCTGGCGGCGTACTGCAACGGCCGGATCCTGCTGGAGCAGGCCGTCCTGCGGGAAGGCCGCAGCGACCTCGCCAACACGCTGAGCGAATGCGCGGAGTTCGAGTCCACGCTGACGCTCGAGCTCGAAGGGCCTGAGCAGGCGCTCGACCTCCAGCGCCGGTCGATCGCGACCTGGCGGCGCCTCACCGGCCTCGACGGTGCGGACGCCTGGGGCAGCCAGCTGGCCCGCGCGCTCACCGGCCTCGCCGGCAGCCTCCGCGAAATCGGCGATCCGGCCGCCCTCGAGCTGCTCGACGAAGCCGCGCGGGCGATCGAAGCGATGCGCGAGCCCCGGCCGCACGCCACGCGCCGGATCATGGCGTCGATCCATCGCGAGCGCGGCGTCAGCCATCGCAAGGCCGGCGACCTGGCCGCCGCCCATCAGGAATGCGCGGCGGCCGTCACCCTCCTCGCGGATTCGGAGGATCCCGCCGAGATATCCATGCGGGTGCTGGCCCTCGAAACCCTCAGCGCGGTCCTCGCCGAGAGCGGGCACGTCAACGACGGCCTCGCCATGCTGGAGTGGTCGGTCGCCGACGTCGAGGCGCTCGTCGCGGCGGGTCTTCAGCCGCAGGCCTCGCTGCCGGAGAGCCGTCAACGGCTGGCCGGAGCGCGGTTCGACGCCGGGCTGCTCGACGAGGCGTGGACGGCGCTCTCCGCCGCCTACTCCGGTTTCGAGGAGCTCGTACGCGCCGGGCGCGACGACCTCCGGACCGAGGCCGCCCGGACGGCGTCGCTCGCCGGGGAGATCATGCTCAGGCTGGGCCGTCCCGAGCAGGCGGTCAGTGCCTTCCAGGACGCGCGCGGCCATTGGGAGGCGCTGGCCCCCGGCGACCTGCGGGTCCGCCGCATGATGTCGTCTCCGGACACCGTGCGGCGGGCGCAGGAGCGTGCCGGGGCCATGCCGGGTGCGGCCGCCCCCGCCGGCCCTGAGGCGATCGTGGAGATCATCGGCCGGCGGATCGCCGAGATCCAGGAAATGCTCGCCGTACGCGCCGGCGACGTGCCCGCCTTCCTCGCCACCATCCGCGAAAGGAAGACGCATGCCGGGCAGCTCACCAGGTCGGGATTGCCGAGGGACGCCTCCAGGATCATGGAGGAGCTGGCCGGATCCTTGCTGTGGCTGAGCCGCACCCATCCGGGCGAGCACGTTTCCGCGCTCCTTGGCGAGATCGGCATCGGCCTCGGGCTGACCTCGATGCACAGCCGCCGCGACGCCGCGGCGATCCGCGGATTCACGCTGGCTGTCGAGCAATATGAGGCCCTCGTCACGGAAAGCGGCCTGGAGGCCTATCGCGACGACTGGTTCCGCGCCCTCTACGGCCTGGCCGCCTGCCTGGCCTTCCTCGGCGATCAGGCGGGCGTGGCGCGGGTCGCCGACGAGCTCGACCGGCTGGCGCCCCATCGCGCGGCCGAATGGCGTGCCAAGATCCAGGAGATGCTCGACGCGCTCAGGTAGGCGGGCGGGTCAATGGGCCCGGCCGGGGATCGGCTCGGCCAGCGCGGCCCGCGAGGAAGGCGCTTGGAAGGGGTCGGCGAAGTATTGGGTCTCGTGCGTCACGAGGCCATCGCCGAACTCCATGACGCTCACCGAATAGGTGGGCACACCGTCATAGGTGATCACGCACTCGCTCACCCAGAGGTCGCCGCCGCCCAGGATCCGGAGGACGGTGAAGTGGCGTTCGGCCGGGTGACCGCCGCGCTGCGCCTGGATGCTCGACCGGCTCCGAAATCGCTCCCCCGACTGGGGGTAGTCGAGGATCGCGTCCGCAGCATAGATCGCGTGCTCGGTGTCGATGTCTCCGCGCTCGGATGCCTCCCAGTGCTCCACCAGCCTGGCCCTGGTCTTGGCGTCACGATCCGTTGTCCCGGTCACCCACTGTTCCTCCCCGTGACCTGAGGAACTCACGCTCCTTCCGACACCCCTAGGGGAGATCCCTGACGCCAACTATTCCTCGAGTGTATACGCTCGATGTATACGCAGGCTGAAGGAGAGATCATGGCGAACGTGCCGACCGCGCTGCTGGGCCTGCTCGAGCCCCAGCCGAGCCACGGCTATGAGCTGAAACGCGAATACGACACGCTGTTCGGTCAGGACCGGCCGTTGCCGTTCGGGCAGGTGTATTCGACGCTCGGGCGTCTGGAGCGCGACGGGCAGGTCGTGGTGGAGGGCGCGGAGCCCGGCGCAGGCCCGGAGCGCAAGCGCTATGCCATCACCGACGCAGGGGTGCGACGGCTGGAGGAGTGGCTGCGCGAGCCGGAGCCGCCCCACCCGCACCTGCAGACCGTGCTGTTCGTCAAGGTGATGCTGGCCTTGCTCTCCGGGCGGTCCGCCGCCGCGTTCCTCGACGTCCAGCGGGCCGCCCACCTCCAGCGGATGCGCGAGCTCACCGCGATCCGCAAGGCCGGGCCGCTGTCCCGGATCGTGCTGGCCGACTACGAGCTGTTCCACCTGGAGGCCGATCTGCGCTGGATCGACCTGACCGCCGCCCGGCTCGACCAACTGGCAGAGGAGTACGGCCGATGAGCACCCCGATTCTGCGCGCGGCCAAAGTGACCAGGTCCTTCGGCCCGACCCCGGCGCTGCGCGGCGCCGACCTTCGAGTGGACGCCGGCGAGGTGCTCGCGGTCATGGGTCCGAGCGGATCCGGCAAGTCGACCCTGCTGCACTGCCTGGCCGGGATCCTGCGACCGGACTCGGGCGAGGTCTGGTTCGCCGATCAACGGCTCGACCGCCTCTCGGAACGGGACCGCACCCGCCTGCGGCGGCGTGAGTTCGGCTTCGTCTTCCAGTTCGGCCAGCTCGTGCCGGAGCTGCCCGCGGCCGCCAATGTGGCGTTGCCGCTGCTGCTCGCCGGTGAACGCCGCCGGGACGCGTACCGGTCGGCGGCAGGCCTGCTGGATCGCCTCGGCTTGGCCGGGCTGGCCGCCCGCCGCCCCGGCGAGCTGTCCGGCGGACAGGCGCAGCGCGTCGCGGTGGCCCGTGCGCTGGTGGCCCGGCCCCGGGTGATCTTCGCCGACGAGCCCACCGGGTCGCTCGACTCACTGTCGGGCGAGGCGGTGCTGGATCTGCTGGTGGACGCGGCCCGGGAGCAGGGCACGACGGTGGTCGTCGTCACCCATGAGGCTCGCGTCGCCGCGTACGCCGACCGGGAGGTCGTGGTCCGCGACGGCGTCGTGACCAGCCTGGCGGCCACGTCATGAGCCCGGGCACTGGGCGTGCCACGCGCTCGGCCGTCATCGCTTTGGTCAGGCAGACCGTGCTGGCCGTACGCTTCGCTCTTGGAGGTGGACGCGAGCAGGCGGCCCGCACCGTCGTGACGGCCGTGGGCTCCGGTCTCGGCGTCTGCCTGCTGCTGCTCGCCGCCTCGGTGTTCACCGCGATTTCGGCCCACGAGACGCGGGACGCGTGGATGGCGACCTCGGGCACGCCCGGCGCCGGCGCGAGCCTGTTATGGCGCGCCCGGAGCGACGGATACGCCGGGCGGGAGATCGAGCGGGTCGACGTGGCGCCGCTCGGCGCGCGCCCCGCGCTGCCGCCGGGCCTGACCAGCCTGCCGGGCCCCGGCGAACTGGCGGTCTCCCCGGCGTTGCGACGGCTGCTGGAGACCACCCCGCAGGAGCGACTGGGCAGGCGCTATCCCGGGCGGATCGTGGCGACGGTGGGCGACGCGGCGCTGCGGTCGCCTGACTCGCTCGTGGTGTTCGTCGGCCATGATCCGGCGCGGCTGGCCGCGGAGCCCGACGTCGTACGCGTGGCGAAGATTGGGACCACGCCCCAAAGCGTGTCGTTGACGCAGCTCGGGCGGGTGGCCGCCGGGCTGGGGGCGGCGGCGCTGCTGGTGCCGATCCTGGTGCTGATCGGCTCGGCCACCCGGCTGGCCGCGGCCCGGCGGGAGCAGCGGCTGGCCGCCATGCGCCTGGCGGGCGCCACTCCGGGACAGGTGCGCGGCGTGGCCGTGGCCGAGGGCCTGCTCGGCGCGCTCCTCGGCATGGTCCTCGGGTTCGCCGGGTTCGCTCTGGTCAGACCGTACGCGGCCGGATTCCCGATCGACGGCGCGACCTTCTTCCCCGACGACCTCAAGCCGGCCTGGTGGGCGGTCGCGCTCGTGGCGGCCGGCGTGCCGGTGCTCGTGACGGGCGCGGCCCTGCTGGCGCTTCGGCGCGTACGGGTGTCCCCGCTGGGTGTGGCGCGGCAGGCCGACCCTGGCCGCCAACGCCTCTGGCGAATCGTGCCACTGGCCGTGGCACTCGTGGCATTCGCGGCATCGATGCCCGCGCTGGCCCAGGCCACCGGCGCGGCGGCCCAGTGGTTCATCGCGGCCGTGGTCGGCGCGATCATCCTGGGGATCGTGGTCGCCGGACCGTGGCTGGCCTTCATGGCGGGACGGCTGTTGATCGCGGCGTCCCGGCATCCCTCCACACTGCTGGCCGGTCACCGCCTGACCCACAATCCGGCCGCGGGCTTCCGGTCGATCAGCGGCGTCGTCCTCGTGACGATCGTCGCGGAGGCCGGCGCCGGAGCACTGGCACAACACCCCGCGCCGGGACGGCAGCCCATCCCGGCCGGAGCCGTGGCGGTCATCGGCCACCAGGCCCTGCCCCTCCCAGGGGACGCGCTGGTCACCCGGCTGCGCGCCATTCCTGGCGTGACGGGAGTCCTGGATCTCCACGCGGGCGGCGGCGCGACCGTCGTGGCCCGTTGCGCCGATCTGCGGGCGACGGGGATGGCGAGCTGCCCCGATCCCGCCGCGGCCGTCGCGCTCGACACCAGCCGGCTCGCGAACGGGGAGCTACGCTCCGCCGAGCAGACGACCGTCCACCTCGACCCCGGCCGGCTGCCCCTGCTCGGGCTGCTGGTCACCACCAACGGCGACCGAGCCGTGATGGAGACGTGCCGTACGGCGATCGAGACCACTACGGGCGCGGCCTGGCTGCCATGGACCACCGACGAGCTCAAGGGGCGCAGCAGCACCTCGGCCGACCAGATGACGCGGATCAGCGACCTGGCCCTGCTGGTCACCCTGCTCATCGCCGGCCTCAACCTCGCCGTGACCGCCGCCGGCGGCCTGCTCGAACGCCGCCGGCCGTTCGCGCTGCTCCGCCTCGCCGGAATGCGCCCTGGTGAACTGCGCCGCGTGCTGCTCGCCGAGACCGCGGGGCCCCTGCTCATCACCGCCGCAGCGAGCGCCGTGCTCGGCCTCGCGGTCTCCGCCGAGGTCACCCACGTGAGCGGCCTGCCGTGGCGGCCACCGCTGCCCGCCTACTGGTGGATCCTCACCGGAGGCCTCAGCACCGCCCTCGTGATCGCCCTCACCGCGAGCCTCCCCCTGCTCGGCAAGCTGACTTCTCTAGAAACCGCCCGCTTCGAATAGCCCCACCAGGCGGAGACGGCGATGAGACCGCCTGGATGAATCCGCGGAAATGAACGCGATCTCCCGGCAGGCTGGACCCGTGGACCTGCCGGGCCCTGAGTGCCCGGCCCCACGCGATGGCCCGAGGTCGGCCATTGATCACCAGAACAACACGTAGGAGCGCGCGATGATCCCCGTGCCCGAACGCCTCGGCGTCACCATGCTCCCGGCCGACGAGCCGTCGCGGCGCAGTCCGGCGCCGGCAGAGACCCTGACGACGGGTGAAGCGTCGCGGCCGTCCATCTGGTCCGGTCGATGACGGCAAGAGCCGCCCAGCCTGCGCAGAGCATCTCGCCGGCTGTCCTCGCCGCGCTGGGATGGCAGAGCAGTCAGGTGGTCAGGGTGCGTGCGCTCAGCGCGCTTCGCGTGGTGGTCTGCGAACTGGATGAGAGCGAGCATGCCGAACGACAGAAGGCCCGACTGCTGCCGACGGCCGACGCCCTGTTGTTGCACTGCCGGGCACACGTCGATCCTTCCTTCTTGACGCGCCCGTCGCCCGTACGCATCCATGGAGCTGTCGCCGCGAGAGCCTCGTGGCCGCCGGCACGTGAAAACCTGGCCGGCTTCACCGCTTTCGGCGCCCGGGTGGCTGTCCTGCCCGAAGGGATCGCATCAGGAGATGCGGTCCGGGCGGAGGCGATCTATCACGGCTTCGGCCTAGTGGCCGCCGAGCCGCCCCATCAACTGATTCAGGGCCCTGACCCCGACATCGGGGGCAAGCGGACGTGGGTCCACCGTCTCGTGGAGGAGATCGTCTACGACGCCATGGTGACGCGGGGAGCCGCCGAAGGCCAGATCAGCGGCGGAACCTGGGCAGCCAAGCGTTCATGAATTCAGGCGGTCGCCAGGTCAGGCGATATTCATCCTGCATCAAGCCGTAAATGTCGAGGGCGTCCTTGATCGCCCGCTCCCATGAGGCCGGGCCGGTCACCTTCTGGTGAAGGTCATCGAGAACGCCGATGTTATGGGCGGCGAGGCTGAGGCCGGTGCACGTCACGAACCGATCCATGGTGCGATAGCCGCACTCTACGCAATCGCATCGCCACAGATCCTCAATCAAATCTTCGTTGCACTGCGCTCTGGCCCAGCCTTCGGCGATGCGCTCAACGTTCATGAATGTCATCAGCTTTGGGACGATCGCATATCGCGCAGGCGGCGGCGGGAAGGGCGGACCAGCGTTGCCGGCAGGATATAGATGCCGGAGGGCGGACGTGATTCCGACCGCCGCCCATGCGGCACCGTGCGCCATCGCGCCCACGCCGGAAATGTCAGTGGACAGAAGGCTGACCGGCACTTGGGCTTCGTCGAGCAGATGCTTGAGCCCGTTGACCGCATACTGGGTGGCCAGCGGATCCTTGCGGTGCTCCAAGACAAGCGCCGCGGGCACCTCGTGCTGATTCAGCTCGCCGATCAGTAGCTCTACTCGACGATCGGCAAGCCACGAGAGGTGCAGCGGGAGCACGGCGCACACATCGTCCCCGGCCCGTCCAGCCTGCTCCAAGATCGAGGTCAAGGCTTTCTGGTCGCCTTGTCCCACGTATCCGGAATCGGTCAGCACGACGGCCGTCCGCAAGTCACGCTGTTGTTCTATCCAGGAAGGGTCGAATCGCGCCGTCCCAGATGCTCGATTGCCTCCCGAATAGCGACGACGGTCCACAAGGACCGGCTGGGCGGGCATCTCGCGCGCCCTCCCGAATGCCGCGAACAGCGCTCTTGCACCGCTCACCACGATTCCGCCGCCGCCCTGGTCCCCCACGGACCAGAAGTCGTCTGCCTGAGCGGCGGGGACCTGCACGAGCAGCCGATTGGTTAGATCTGATCTGCGACGGTCACCGTCGTCGGGCTGTCGGCGGGCATCGGTGGCGCCCATCGCGATCTGCCCCTCCATCCCTCGCGTAGAAGGGGGAACATATCGATCCAGTTCGACGGTGACTGTCACGGACGCACCAGTCAAGACAGGGCGGAATCACTGACGCGGGGGTTGATTTATGCGGCGAAATGCGTCGCATGTGAATTCGACTCCACCCCGAGACGGACCGCCGATACCCACGTTGATTCACAGTGAGACGGAACAACTGGTCGCTTCGAGAACTGCCGGGCGCGCATCTGTCGCGCCGAGGCCGGCGCTCTCGCGACATGGATCGAGCGTCGCCCGGTAGCGTTAGGCGACCGGGGCCCGACCGGGCAGGCGGAAATCGTGTCCTCACCTCCGGAGACAGGTTGCCGATGCGTCTACATCCGGGCGAGATCGAGGCCGTTGGCTGGCGGGTGGTGACCGTGCTCGACGCGGTCCGGCAGCTGCGCGATGCATCACCCGATGTCACCGGACGCCCGCGGGTGATCGCGATCGACGGCCGGGGCGGCGCCGGCAAGACGACCCTGGCCGAGCGGCTACGCAAGGTGGTGCCCAACTCCGCCATCGTGCACACCGACGACGTCGCCTGGAACCACGCCTACTTCGACTGGGGCGCCGTGCTCGTCGAGAACATCCTGCGACCCCTGCACCGGGGCGAGGCGGTGGACTTCCGCCCTGATGCCTGGATCACCCACGACCGGGCCGGATCGATCACGATCCCCGCCGGTGCCGACTTCATATGGGTCGAGGGCACCGGCATCATCCGCGAAGAGCTCGCCCCATGGCTGGACGCCTCGGTGTGGATGCAGGGCGACCTCGATGAGCAAGAGCGCTCGCTGGTCGCCCGCGACGGTGACTCCCCCGAGCAACGCGAGCACGTGGCGAACTGGCTGCTGGAGGAACTGCCGTTCATGCTGCGAGAACAGCCCTGGGCCCAAGCCACCATGATCGTTGCCGGCCCGCCGCAGATCGACCACGACCCGGACACCGAGCTGGTCGTCGCCCCGCCGACCAGCCCTTAGACCGCGTCTTGATTGGCGATCTTTCGTTGTAGTGATCGTGGAAGCGTTCATGCAGCGGTTGGTTCCCGATGAGCTGTGGGAGCTGTTTCAGCGGGTGGCGCCCGCCTGCCCGGTACGACCCCAAGGTGGTGGCCGGCGTCGTGCCGATGACCGCCTGATCTTGGCGGCGATCGTGTATGTGGCCACCACCGGCTGCACCTGGCGGCAGCTGCCGCCGATCTTCGGCGCGTCCTGGCAGACCGTGCACCGCCGTTTCAGCGACTGGAGCGCGGCCCGGGTGTGGGCCAAGCTGTATCGGATCCTGCTCGATGAGCTGGGCGCTCGCGGGGAGCTGGACTGGTCGCGCTGTGCCATCGACTCGGTCAGCGTCCGGGCCGCGAAAGGGGGGAGCTGACGGGTCCGAATCCTGTCGATCGGGGCAAGAAAGGGTCGAAGATCCACTTGATCGTTGAGCGGTCCGGTCTGCCGATCTCTGTCGGGATCAGCGCCGCCAACACCCACGACAGCCTGGCTTTGGAGCCGTTGGTGCGCGGGATACCGCCGATCCGCTCCCGACGTGGGCCGCGTCGCCGGCGGCCGGCCAAGTTGCACGGCGACAAAGGCTACGACTACGCGCACCTGCGGGCGTTCTTGCGCGGACGCGGCATCATCCCGCGCATCGCCCGCCGCGGGATCGAGTCCAGCCAGCGGCTGGGCCGGCACCGCTGGGTGGTCGAGAGAACGGTGTCCTGGCTGGCCGGCTGCCGACGCCTGCACCGCCGCTATGAACGCCGCGCCGACCACTTCGGTTCGTTCGTTGCGATCGCCGCAGCCCTCGTTTGCTACCGCCGACTCACCAACTGAGACGACGTCTTAATCCGATCAGCCCGCAGGGCGCGCGGCCCGGGCATCGTCCACGGCTTCATCGCAGAGAACGGCCGGCAGAACCACCTGGCGTGGTCGAGAAAGGCGCCGACGGCCTTAAAGGACCCAGGCGAGGCCGTGGGCGAGCAGGACAGCACTGACAGCGCTCCCCCGGGGCCGGCCGACCACGGGACCGGCGCCCGCGGAGGCCGTCCGGGCCGCGGCAGGCGCCGGTGTACGCGCTTACGCTTGAATCCATTGTTGCTGGGGGCCACGATGGCAGGTCCACTGAAGGATCCCGGTGCCGTCATTTCTGCCGGCATCGGCGCCGGACTGATCCACCTCAAGACACAGGCCGCTGCGCCTGTTCTCGTACTGGTAGTAACCGCCGCCCTTGTAATGCCGGATCCACTGCTGCTGATCGCCGTCATGGCAGGTCCACTGCAGGACCCTGGTGCCGGGCGCCTTGCCGCCATTCGTCTGGTCGACCTCCAGGCATTTACGGGTGAGCGTGGATTTCAGTGCGTAGTAGACCGTGGTGCCCGGCCCGAACTGCTTGATGACCAATTCCCACTGTTGCGCGCCACTCACGTCGAAGCGGTCCAATGAGAACATGTGGTCTGGAGTGGTCGAGCACTTCCATTGCTGCACTCTCGCACCTCCGCCGAAAGGAATGAGGCGACCGACCCTGCCGACCTCCAGACACTTGCCGCTGCGCCGATTTTGGAGTCTGATGGGCACCGACGACGCCGCATACGGAACCGCTGCTCGCGCAAGGCCGGCGGTCGTGGCGTTCGCCCTCGCGACCTCACTCCCAAGCGGCATCGACGCCGCCGCAAGGACGCCTACGAGGCAGCCGCCGATAATTGATCTCATTTAGTCTCCTCCTGATCATTGCCGCTGTGCGACCTGACGACCAGGATGCCGCCACCGATTCTCCCGGCGCGTGAGTAGCCCCTTACTCAAGTCCCGCTTTATTGCGGCGGCTTTATCCGCCGCCTGATCTCCCAGTGGCGGACGCGAGATCTTCGAATTACTTCGGCAGCCCTGCCGCTGAATACACCAGCCGCATTCAGCGATTCGCTGAGGCCTCGCCGCCAGTGTGATGCGGGTCACCCTGCGAGCATGCCGTTCGCCACAGAGCGGGGCGCAACGGCTTCCTAAGCTTTCATGCGACAACGTGTCCGATCAAAGCAAAGGAGAAATCAATGTCACCGCGTCGCATACTCGGCATCGCCGCCGCCATGCTCGCCACTGGCGTGGCGCTCACCGCTCCCGCCGGCGCCGCCCATGCCAACACCACCACCGCGATCTTTTCGACCGCGACGGTCTGCCTCAACGACCCGACGTGGAGTAGTCCCGTGTGCAAAACATGGGGTCAGTGGCGTGACGACGTGGCGCCGGGCAAGCCTGTGGACTACACCCTGGAAGTCCTCAACTTCCGCTTCCGCGCCAAATTCGCCATCCGAATCAGCATGGGCGTCACCGGAGGCGTCAAGGTGACGGAGAGGGTGCTGGAGCGGATGAGCGATGGCGCGACGGCCAACACCAATGTCTTCGCAGCCAGGCTCTATCCGCGTCTTGTCCCAACCGAGACAAGGGGATTCGAGGACTTCATGAAGGACGACCTCAATCTGGGCGGGAACAGCCCAGTAGTGCGTGCCAACGCCACCCTGAACTACTCGGGCTTCACTGCCTGACCCAGGCACCTCCACGGCCCCCCGCGGCTATTGGCCTTCTCTCCCGCTCCCCGAGGCCGCCGGCCCGACACCCCGGCCGCATTGATGTCCAGCGCCTGGGTGCCAGGGCCGATCCGGTAGACGAGTATCACGTTCCCGAACTCCTTGTCGCGACCCAAAAGCGGCCTTCCGCGGGTGCCGTTTCGGATGGATTTATTTTCCACCCGGAACCGGACCCACCCGCAGCGGCGTTCATCGGATGGACGCCTCGTGGGCCGGGAGGTCGCGCATGACCCGGAATTCATTATTGTGGCTCGTGCTGCCTGTGCTGTTGGCCGGCGCAATGAGCTGCCGGCCTCCAGTATCCGCGGGTGAACGCGCTGGCGCCCAGGCCGCCGAGCGAGCCGCTGCTGAGCGGGCCGCCGCCGGGCATGCTCCGCCCAAGGCCGCCGGCCGCGCCGAGGAAGGAAAAGCCGACCTGCCCGGGGTGGACATCAACATCAATGTGAACGTCGAGGTCCTGCGGCAGGGCGGCCGCGGGCAATTCCGGAACGTCGCCACCGGACATTGCCTGGATTCGGGCGGAAACAGGTCATCTGGAAAGGTGCCGGTTTACTCGTACGGAAATTGCGGCAATCCGTCGGACAACCTCCGATGGGGCTTCGTGACCTGACTCCCATGCTGCCCGGTCACGACTTGTGGGTGCCCTCAGATGAGTGCCGCTAGGAGCTGTTCGAAGTTCGGATCATGAGGTTAGGCAAGGACTTTCAGCCACATGATCGAGCCGCGTAAATGGAGGCCTGCCTCGTAGCTTGCCGGGTCTTTGTCGTAGCGGGTGGCCAGCCCGCG
>JAGFNW010000042.1 GCA_017592665.1 Streptosporangiaceae bacterium NEAU-GS5
ACGACAGCGTCACGACAGCAGAAACCAAGTAGGCAGCTGTCCATCAAACCCGGACGGGTTCAAATGGCCAGGCCCGCGATGACGCGGCCGATCGCCGTTGGCTCCGCGACCGCGATGTTCGCGCCCAGGCTGGCCAAGCTGCTGATGACAAGCAGGGCCCACGCCAGAACGCCGCCGCGCGTGCCCGATCGGTTGGCCAGCAAGATGGACATCGAGGCCGTGACGATCGTTCCGTCAACCGCCACAGGGATCAGGACAGCCGCGAAACCGTCCTCGCCATGGCGCAAGCACAGCTCATGCATGTGCATGAACGAGACCACAGCCGCGATACACGGAAGCAGTGCGACGCTGGCTACGGTGGTGCGTTGAATGCGACGCACGGTCGCCGAATCGGGAGCCATCGCCGCTCACGCCTCGCGACCAGCGAGAACGAGCCGCATCGTCGCAACGAACGGCATGTACGTATCGAGTGTGTCGCCTCTTGGACTTGAACACCCATCAGGACGCCGATCCTGTTCGCTCCCGTTGCGAAGACCTGGGGCCATCAGGGGAGGCGAGGCATCATGAACTTCGATCGGATCACCGCCGAGCCCGACAAGCTCGAAGGCAAACCCACACTGCGAGGACTGCGCATCACTGTTGAATCGGTGGTGCGCCTGGTTGCCGCGGGCTGGACCTTCGACGAGATCTCCTCGAACCGCATCCGGGTACGAGCACTCCCCCTGCGCTGACCCGATCAGAGGGCCAGCAGTCGTCCTCGTCGGACCCTTCGTCGCCCCACACGCATGATCATCGGTGTGTCCACGTGGGCACACCGCGCCGACAAGACTCGGCAGAACCCGGCGGAACCTGGTCCAACCCGATCGTCGCCATCTGCGGAATCGGCGTTTCCGCAGGTGAGAACCCTCTTACCGAGCCGGTTAATCACCCGTCAGCCGCCGCACGACCCCGAGCCAGTTAGAGCTGGTCATCAGAGGGCCGTCCTTGCGGGCGGCCCTCACTCGTCATCGGCGAGAAGCGCTTGTCGTAAACGAGCGCCGGGCATGGTGTCCGTCGGCCAGACCTCGACCGTGAACACCTCGGGCTCCTCGAATACGGGCTCCCCATTGGTCGACGACTATAGGCAACGCGACCGTAGTCACGGTCGGCGGCCAGGTCAGTTGGTCCGCTCGTCGCTGCGCTCTCCGTACGGTGCACGGCACAGGCGTCGGCACCAAGGTGTGCCCTGGCCGATCCCCACAAAGACGATTCTCCGCCCGGCTTCCATGACCACAACCGCTACCAGGTAAACATGCTCTGTGCCGAGCGTTCTGGCCGAGACGGTGGACGGCATGGCCGAGGACGGTCGCGCTAGTGGCTGTCGAGGTAGGCGAGGACGGCCCGCACGCGCCGGTGGTCGTCGTCGGTCTCCGGCAGATCGAGCTTGGTGAGAATGCTGCGCACGTGCTTCTCGACGGTCCCTTCGGTAACCCAGAGCCGGCGGGCGACGCCGGCGTTGGAGCGTCCCTCGGCGATCAGTGCCAGCACCTCACGCTCGCGTCCGGTCAGCACGGCGAGCGGGTCCTGTCGGCGGCGTGCGCTCACCAGCTCCTGCACCAGCGCCGGATCCATCACGGAGCCACCCTTGGCGACCCGCTCCAAGGCCTCGACGAAGTCCTCCACGTCGGTCACGCGGCTTTTGAGCAGGTAGCCGACTCCCTGCCCGCTGGCCAGCAGCTGCATGGCGTGCTCGACCTCGACATGCGCGGACAGCACCAGGATGGCCACCTCCGGCTGCTCCTGCCGGATCGCCTGAGCCGCCTCCAAGCCCTCGATCGAATGGCCCGGCGGCATACGGATGTCGACGATGACCAGATCCGGGAGTTCCCGCCGGACCAGCGCGAGCAGCTCCGGGGCGCTGCCCACCTGACCAATGACCTCGAACCCGTAGCGTTCCAGCAGACTCGCCAGGCCCTCACGGAGCAGCACGTCATCGTCGGCGATGACCAGCCGCGTCCGGCCCATCGTGCACCCTCATCTCGTGTCGCCATGCTCCTCGGCACCGTCCTCGACCAGTCTGGCATGCAGACCGCACCTGCCGACCTGGAACTCGAGCGAGCTGGGCGTCCGGCCCCGGCACTGACCCCGATCTTCCGGGTAGCGGGAATGTACGTCCGTGAGTCCGGCTGGAAAGCTTGCAGTGTGACCTTGCAGTGCCTCGTCGTCGATGACAGTCCATACTTCCTCGATGCGGCGCGCGCTTTGCTGGAGCGGCAGGGCATCGCGGTCGTGGGGGTGGCGACGAATGGGCCGGACGCACTGCGGCGGGTACGGGAGCTGCGGCCCGACGTGACTCTGGTGGACATCGACCTCGGCGGCGAGAGTGGCTTCGACCTCGCCAGACGGCTGAGCGCCGACGGCGGCGACACCGCGCTCTCCCCCGTCATCCTGGTATCGACGCGCGACGAGGTGGACTACGCGGAGCTGATCGCGACGAGCCCGGCGCTCGGGTTCGTGGCCAAGGCCGAACTGTCGGCGGACGCGGTCCGCGCGCTGCTGTCGGGGCACGGGAGCGGCCAGGGTCACCTGACGGCGTAGCCGCCGTCTGGTCCACCGCCGGACGTCGTCCTCAGGCCCCGCGATGTTCACCGCGGTCGCCGGGGGGCTCAAGTTCGGCGATCGCCACGCATACTGAGGTGGTCACCGCGCCCTTGGTTAGCGAGGTGACGTCGCCGTTCCGGCAGTCAGCGGGAATTCCGCGCTCAGACAGGTCCCCGCCCCGCGCGGGCTGTCGAGGGACATTCGGCCGCCGAGCGCCTCCACGCGGTCCTTGAGACCGACCAGGCCGGTGCCCCGGGTGAAGTCGGCGCCGCCGGCGCCGTGGTCGCGGACCGCGACGCGCAGTACAGCGTCGGCGACCTCGACCTCCACGGAGACAGCCGGGACCCGCGCGTGCTTGGCGGCGTTGGTCAGCGCCTCGGCGACGACGTAGTACGCGCTGACCTCGATGTGCTCGGGCAGCCGTCCCTCGACGCGCGCATCGAGGTCGACGGGAATGGGCGACCGGCGGGCGAGCGCCTTCAGCGCCGGGCGCAGGCCGCCCTCGGCCAAGATGGCCGGGTGGAGGCCGCGCGCGATCTCGCGCAGCTCGTCCAGCGCACCGGTCGCCTCGGCGGCGGCACGGTCGAGCTGCCCGCTGAGCTCGTCGAGCTCGCACGGCACCGCCGTCTGCGCCATTCGCAGCTGCAGCCCCAGCGAGACCAGCCGCTGCTGGGCACCGTCGTGCAGGTCGCGCTCGATGCGCCGGCGCGCCTGGTCGGCCGCGGCGACGATCCGCGCCCGCGAGCTGGTGAGCTCGGCGTACAGCTGGACATTGTCGACGGAGACGGCGAGCTGGCCGGCGATGAGGTTGACAGCGTCGAGCCGTTCAGCGGTGAACGCGCCGCGGATGAGGCGATTTTCCAGCAGCAGCACAGCCCGCAGGGTGCCGCGGCTGAGGATAGGTACGGCCAGCAGCGAGCAGCAGGTGACGTCGGCGAAGTACGGGTCGCGGGCGAAACGGTCATCACGGGTGGCGTCGCCGATGATCAGCGGCTCGCCCATCCGCTGGACATAGCGCACCACCGACCTGGGGACCGTGCGTTCGTGCCCAGGCCCGGCCACCTGTGCGCTGACCGGGGCACCCTCGTGCGCGGGCGGCACCCAGTCTTGCCGGTCGCCGCTCCACACCAGCAGGTGTACACCGGTCGCACCGGTCAGCTCGCTGAGCACCTCGACCACGCGGGCGTGCAGCCGTTCGATGCTGGTCTCAGAGCTCAGCGCCTGGGACGCCGACAGAATGCCGAGCAGGTCGATGGTTCCGGTCGAGACCGCGACGCGACCGTGCGGGAGAGCACCGGGCTGTCCGCCGCCGTGACCGGCCGTCGCGTCGGTGGGTGGTCGCAGGGACGGGTAGGCCCAGTCCAGCTGGTCGACTTTCGCTGTCGCACCCCATGCGAGGTACTCCAGGCGGGCCTGGGCGAGCAGGTCGCGTCCGGCGTGTTCGACACCGTGGGCGAGGTAGAAGCGCGCCGCACGTTCGGTGATCACGGCCCGATGCCAAGGGCGCCGGTGTCGGGCGACCTCACCTCGCGCGGCGTCGAAGGCGAGCACGGCGGCGGGGAAGTCCCCGACCGCCCACGCCCGCTCCGCCTCCAGCAACCGCAGCAGGTGAAGGAAGTTGTCGGGCGCGTCCGCGGCGCGTGCCGCGAGCCACTGCGTCACCTCGTCCAGTTCGGCCAGCAGAGCGCCGCGTTCGTCACGGTCCGGAGTACGCGCCTGCCCTGCGAGGGCCAGCCCACGCAGCACGCGGGCCAGGGCGGTCTGGTACGCGCCGCGAGCGGCGGGCAGCAGCGGCGTCGCCTCCGCGGTGTGCCGCGCCAGACCGGCCGGATCACCGAAGACGGTGGCGGCGATCGCACGGGTGAGGTGCGCGAGAAAGAGCGCCGTCGGGTTGTCGGCATACCTGTCCGGGGGGATGGCGTCTCCGGCGGAGGCGGAGCTCTCCCCGCGCAGCATGCCAGTCAGGGACCGGTAGCTGTCGAGCGCTTCGGCCACCTGCTCGCTGCCGGTGCGGCGGACGAAGGCCAGCCCCGCCGTCACCTCCTCGGCGCAGGTGTCCAGTGTGGGCGCGCAGTCCAGCAGGCCCGCCATGGTCACGTAGTAGGTGTAGCCGGCATTGGCCAGGTCACCACATGCGATCAAGCCCTTGCGGGCCTGCTGGGCTGCTTGGAGACCCTTTTCGATCGGCTCGAAGCACCAGCTGAGGACGGCGGACAGGAAGCGCGCCTGTGAGGTGTCGGGCTCGTAGCCGTTGGCCTCGCCGAGCGCCAGGCTCCGCCGCAATGCCCGGTACGCGGCGGAATCGTCGCCGCGCAGCGGAATAGCGGCGAAGGCCGCGTGGGCCGCCGCGCCGACGAGGGTCTGGCTCGGGCCGTGCTCGGCCCGGATCCGCAACGCCTCGAGGCTGAGCCAGCCGTGCATGGCGAGGTCCGAAGCGGCGTAGGTCGCCGGCAGGATCGCAATGCACAGACGGCTCGCGGCCAGCAGTACCGGGTCGGTGATCTCGGGCCGAGTCTGATCATCCGCGGCTTCGGTGCTGTCCAGCCATCGGTACAGATGGTCGAACCGGTGCTCGAGCTCGGCGGGGAGCCGGTCCGCCGCCGGCACGTCGATGCCGAGCTCGCCTAGCGCGTCGATGCCGAGGCGGATCGCCTCCGCGAAACGTTTCCGGTGGGTCAGGCCGTGCACCTGCACGCAGGTCGCCTCGACCCGGTCCGCCGCGGTGGAGAGCTCTTCGATGGTGCGATACTCCTTGTCCGCCTCCTCCAGACGCCCCAATCCGTAGAGCGCGGCGTGGCGGCCGATGCGCACTTCGACCAGCGTGGCGGTCTCACTCGGGTCGATCAGCCGCAGCGCTGCGGTCAGCAGCGCGTTCTCGACGGCGTAGTCACCTATCAACGCCGCTTGGTCGGCCGCGCGCCGCAGCAGCGCCGCCGCGCGCCGCCGCTCGGCGGGGTCCTCGACGGAGTCGACCACCGGCAGGTACTGCTCCGCCGCGACCGCGAACAACTCCGGCACCGCCGCAAGCCGCCGAGCCATGCTCAGGTGCATGGCGTGCCGCCGGGCGGGGGCCAGCCCGCGCAGGACCTCTTCCCGGATGCGGTCGTGGCGGAACCGCACCGCCCCGCGTGCCCCCACCAGCAGCCCGCCCTCGAGAGCGGGTGCCAGCAGCCGGTCCACCGTGCCAGTGGGCTCGCCGGCGGCGCTTTCCAGCACACTCAAGTCGACGCGCCCACCCAGACATGCCATTGCCTCCACCATCTCGCGAGGCGGGGCCGACATCGCATTCACCCGCGCCGACAGCAGTCCAGCGGGCTCGGACCGGCTCAGACGAGCCCGGACCGCCGCTGCGTCCCACCGCCATCCGGCCGCCGTCGCCGTCAGCACCTCGTCGCGGCGCAGCGCGTCGAGCAACTCCACAGTCTCGAGCGGGTTGCCGGACGTGTACGGTTCGATCACCTCGGCCAGGCCCGCCGCCGCGGTCTGATCGACGTGCAGCATCTCCGCCACCATGGCGACCAGGCTCGGCACGGGCAAGTTGTCCAGCCGCAGGTGCCGCACCTCGGCCTGGTCCCGCCAGCGGGACAGCGGCGCCGCGAGCGGATGCGCCGAGTCCACGTCACTATCGCGGTACGCGCCCACCAGCAACAGGCCGTCGATCGGCTGCTCGCTCAACACCAGATCGACGAAGCCGAGCGGGGTGCGTCCCGCCCACTGCAGGTCATCGACGAACATGACCACGGGCCGTTTGCGCGACGCGACCGCCCGCAGCACCTCCACCCCGGCCCGCGGCACCCGTACATGCCTGGTCAGCGGATCCCCCGGATCCGGCGGCACCGTCAGCAGCGCCGCGAACTCCGGCGATGTCGCGGTCACTAGACCCGCGTTGGGACCAACCGCCGCCAGGATGCGGCCTCGAAGCTCGGCCAGCTCGTCCTCCGGCTCGGCCAGGAGCAGCCGGCCCAACGCGCGAAACGCTTGATGGACCGCGTCGAACTCCAGGTCCCGCCGGTATTGGTCGAACTTGCCGGCCACGAACCAGCCGTCACTGTCCGTCACCGCCGACCGTAGCTGATCGACCAACGTGGTTTTGCCGACCCCTGGCACCCCGCTGACCAGCATCGCGCGGCCGCGTCCGGCCCGGCCGCGTCCGGCCAGCGCGTCCTCGAACACCGCCAACAGCGCCCCCACCTCGTCATCGCGGCCCACCGGCCGCGACGACGGCAGCAGCCGCTGCGGAACGTCGTGTTCGCCGATGCGCGCCGAGGCCCCCGCCGGCCGTGTCCGGGCGTCCCGCACCTGCTCCAGGTCGTAGACCAGGCCGTCCGCGGTCTGGTAGCGGTTGTCGGGTTCCTTCTCCAGCAGATGCAGGACGATCGCCGACAGCGGCTCCGGCACCGCCGGGTTCACCTTCGCCGGCGCGACCGGCACCCGCGCCAGATGGTCGTGGATGAGCCGCAACGGGTCGCCGGACCCGAACGGCGGTTTGCCGGTCGCCAGCTCATACAGCGTCGCGCCCAGCGCATACAGGTCAGCCCGCTGATCCACGGCCCGGCCGGTGCGCCCGGTCTGCTCCGGCGCCAGGTAGGCCAACGTCCCCACGATCTCGCTGTGGTGGGTGAACTCCGGACGAATCTCCGCCCACGGCGTCGCCAGCGCGAAGTCCACCAGGCACGGCGCCCCGTCTTGGGAGACCAGGATGTTCGCTGGGCAGATGTCCTGGTGCATCACCCCCTGCCGGTGCATCCTGGCCACCGCCCGGGCCAGCCCCAACGCCAGCGGAATCAGGTCGTCGACCGCCAGCGGCTTCACCACCTGCGCCAGGTTCGGGCCGCCCACATCTGCCAGCACGATCGACCCGGCGTACCGCGGCTCGTCCACCATCTGCGCGACCCCCGCGACACCACGCAGCCGCTCCAAGATCGTCAGCTCATGCCGGAGCCGGCGGTCCGCGTCCTGCCCCAGCGGCTCCTTCCGGACGACCGTGCGCCCGGCGAGGAACAACCTCGAGGCACGCGTAGTCTCGCTCTCGCGCAGCACCTCGGCCCGAACAGGCGGATCGCGGTCCGGCGGCAGCTCGCCTGTGCCCATATGGCACCTCCGCGCATGGTCGAATCCACCACGTACCCTGCCACACCTACTCGCGGGCGAAGACGATCGGCCTCCAGGGGCGGCACGGCGTCATCGGCCCACGTTCGCCCGGCATTCTTGGGTTGATCCGCTGCGCACTTGCGTGAGGCGGTCGAATGCCGCGCCGACCATGGCCGCGGCCCCCGCCCCCGTGATGGAGCCGACCACCACGTCACCTGGGTAGTGCACGCCGGTATGGACCCGGGAGTAGGCGACCGCCCCCGCCAGAAGGCGGATCGGCACGGCCAGCAGCGGCAGGTGGCGGCCGACGGCGTAGGCGAACGCGAACGCCGAGGCGGCATGGCCGGAAGGAAACGCGGAGGATTCAGGCATCGGCACCGCCCGTGAGCTCGACACGTCGGTTTCGACTCGATCCGGCCGCGGCCGCCGGTGGAGGGATTTGGCACCCAGATTGACCGTCGCGGAGGTGACGCCGATCGCGGCGATACCCTCCAGCGCCGCCCGGCGTCCCCGCCGGCCACCCAGCACAGCGATCACGGCGGCGATGCCGAACCACAGCCGTGAGCGGTCCGCCGCCTCGGAGAGCCGCCGCAGCGGGACGTCCAGGGCGGCGGTGGGCGTGCGGGCCACCGCCTGGTAGACAGCCCGATCGACTGCTCCCAGCTCCCGCAACGCCTCGACAACCCAGGGAGACGGCGGCCGCGGCCGGGCTTCGGCCTGCCGCGCGAGGGCGTCCCCTACGGTGTCGGGCGGCTCGTTGGCGCCCGGCTTCATGCGACGATTGTACGGTGGGCAGGAAGGGACACGAATGACGTCAGTGTCGCCGGCCCGAAGGGTGGCCGCGATCGTGGCGCTCGTCGCGACCGCGGCGGTGGCCACTCTGGTTGTGGTGGTACTCCTCCGGTCCCTGCCTTGGCTGGCGACGGCCATCGTGTGCCTGGGCGTGGCGATCGGCGCGAGCGCCCATGCCGTCACCCGAACCGGCGCCCGCCGGGCGGTCGCAGCGGTGGCGGCGATCCTCGCGCTGGTGACGCCGCCGCTGCTGGTGGCCGTCCACGGCCGGTTGCTGGAGTCGTTGTTCCTGATCGCGCTGATGGCCGTGGCGGGAGCCGCGAGCCGTTACGCGCTGGGACGCGACATCGCCTCCCTCAAGAGCGGCCCGGCCCCCGGTGTCAGCGTGCCGCCGGCGGCCCGCCCGGTGCTGCTGATAAATCCCAAGTCGGGTGGCGGCAAGGCCGAACGGTTCCACCTCGTGGAACAGGCTCGCCGGCGCGGCATCGAACCGGTGGTGCTCCAGCCGGGCGACGACCTGCTCCAGCTCGCCGAGCAGGCCGTCGCGCACGGCGCGGATGTGATCGGCATGGCCGGCGGGGACGGCTCGCAAGCGCTGGTCGCCAGCGTCGCCATGGCCCACGACCTCGGCTTCGTGTGCATCCCGGCCGGCACACGCAACCACCTCGCCATGGACCTCGGCCTGGATCGCGACAACGTCCCGGGTGCGTTGGACGCTTTCGGTGAAGCTCTCGAACGGCGCATCGACCTGGGGCTGGTCAACGATCGGATCTTCGTCAACAACGCCGCCATCGGCGTGTACGCCAAGATCGTGCAGTCTCCCGCGTACCGCGACCGAAAGGTCGGCACCGCCCTGGATCTGCTGCCCCAGATGCTCGGCCCGGACGCCGTGCCGTTCGACCTGCGGTTCACCGGACCAGACGGGACCGAGCACGACTCGGCCCACCTCATCCTGGTCTCCAACGGCCGCTACGAGCTGGGCCTGGCGGAGGGTTTCGGATCCAGACGGCGCATCGACGCCGGCAGCCTCGGCATCGTCGCGGCCAGGTTGCAGTCAGCCGAGGACTTGGCACCGCTCGGGCGGATGCACCCCTCGGAGCGGCTCCGCCGGCCGCGCGGCTGGTTGGAATGGACCGATACACGATTCGAGGTCCGGTCGGGCGGGCCGGTGGAGATCGGCATCGACGGCGAGGCACTGGTGCTGGAGCCACCGATCCGATTCCGGATCGTCCCCGGCGCGCTGCGGGTACGCATCCCCAAGCACGCTCCCGGCTACTCGCCGGCCGCCGCGGCGCCGGTCCCGGGCCGTTCCACGATCATCGCCCTGCTGCGGACGTCCGCTGGCCGATCCGTGGCCATCGAGCCGTGAGCGGGAGGCGACGGACGGCGGATGGCGGATGGCAACACCAGAGATCAGCTCGTCTCCGAGCCGCCGCGTGGCCGAGCCGGGCCGCCAGGCGTCCGTGCCGCGCCCGTCGCGTAGATCGCCTTGGTCAAGTCGAGGATCTCGCTGGACAGCCGGAGCAGCTTCTCGTTCTGCTGTTCCTCGTCCTGGACCGTCCGCCACTGCTGGTCGGCCAGCACTTGCCGTCTCTCGTCGGCGCGGTTCTGGCTGATCATCACAAAGGTCGACAGGAAGATGGCTTCCAGGGACACGATCATCGTCAGCAGGCCGAACGGGAAGGCCTCGACCCTGAAGATGATCCACGCAGCGAACCAGACCACATGGATGTACACGAACTTCATTGAACCGGCGAACCGTGTGATCTGGTCGGCGACCCGGTTCTCCCATTTCTGCCTGCGCTGTTCGGCGTGCTCGCGCAGCGCCGGGTTGACGCGTGGGAGCGGCGCCTTTGTGATCATGCTTCTCCTCCTGGGATCCTGACTCGCGCTCAGCTCCCCAGCCGCGGGTGCGGGCAAGGGAGCTGAGCGATCGAAGCCGTCGGTCAGGCGATGAGCCGCTGTGCCCGCTTACCGGCGTCGCGCAGGGTGAAGGCGGCGAACATCTCGCTCACGCCGTGGCAGATGGCCCACACTCCGACCAGGGTCACCAGGGTCAGCAGCGACTGCTGCCAGGACCGCACGGCCCACACGCCCAGGACCAGCTCGGCGACCCCGAGCACCAGCGTGGTCCACCACCACGCCACCTTCGGCCCGGCCAGCGCGCTGACCAGGTGCATGACGCCGAAGACGATCAGGTACCAGGCCACGAAGACCGACACCACGTACAGGGTGATGTCGGGCCATGCGAAGGTGACGATCCCGGCGGCGATCCCGATGATCGCGCCCAGGACGTACAGCCAGCGCCAGTTCTGGGCCCGAGTGGCGATCGCGAGCTGGGTGAAGCCGCCGAGCAGGAAGGCGACGCCCACCAGCGCGGCCACCGCCGCCAGACTCCCCACCCGGTAGGACAGTACGAACATGCCGTACGCGATCCAGAAGATCCCCAGCGCCAGGAACCACCACCAGACGGCGGTCACCTCCCGCACACCGGTCCGGACGGAGTCCCGCGGCTCGCCCACGGGGCTCGTGTCGCTTGTCATGGCAACCTTCCCTACCGCCCGCAGATCCGCGGGCCCGATATCCGTGTCCCCGATATCCATGTCTACGAGCCCGCCGCGGCGCGCTGCTCATCTCTGGTGCCGTGGGACGTCATGCCAGCCCGGGCGGCCACGCCTAGGAGGACGCCGCGGCCTTGGCGCGCTCGTCGGCGTAGGCGCGGGCGTCAATGGCGTCCAGCACGGCCAGGCCCGCGTTTTCGGTCGCCCAGTCGGCGAGGTCGAGGGCGTCGAGGGCGTCGGTTTCGGCCCAGTCCGCCTCCCCGGCGGCCGCATTGGCGTCCAGTTCCCGGTTTCGCTTGTCGATCTTGGCCTTGATGTCGTCTCTCTTGGCCGCAGCATCGGCCTTCATCTGCGCCCACTTGCCGCGCGCGCCCTCGGCCGCCTCGTCGGCGTGCTGCTGGGCGTTCTTGGCGGCCTGGTCGAGGTCGGCCTGGGTCTGGTCGATGCGCTGTCTCAGCTGCTCACGCGACTCGGTAGCGGCCGCCTCAACGGCTGATCTGGCCGCCGCGACGCGCTGTTGGAGCGCATCCAGCCGTGCGCGGAAATCCATGATTCCTCCCTGGATCAGTGGTTACCCGTCGAAGCTGCTCCTCCGGGTCGAAGCTGCTCTTCCGGGGGGATCGCCCCTACCGAAACCATCCGCAGCCTCTGAGCTCCAGCCTCGTCAAGAACTGGTGTGGCGTCATTCCAGACAGCACCGGTCTGCCCGCCCCGCCTGCCGGAATCCTGGGCTACCGGCTACCTGCAAAGCCGTTCCGGCATGGGCGGCGCGGCCGCCCGCAAATGCGTCGCGCACTGCTACGCGGTGGCGTTGGGAAGAAGCCTGTCGAGCTCGGGCAGGGAGCGTTGACAGATTTGGTGGGGCCTCGTCGGCGGGATGCCGAAGGCGCGCAGGAGGTCTTCGGTGATCTGGTCGGTGGCCGGGGCGTCGTAACGGTCGGGCTGGGTGTGGAGCAGGTGGCCGAGGCATAGTGAGGTGCCTGCCGCCATGGCGAATGCCAGTTCGGGTCGTTCACGGTGAAACGCCCGGCGTGGATGCCGGCGTGGATGCCGGCGTGGATGCCGGTGTGGATGCCGGTGTGGATGCCGGTGTGGATGTCGCGTCGGGTGCGCGGGGCAAGACCGTGCTCGGAGGCGGCGATGGCCGGGCCGGTGTTGAGCAAGACTTTGCTGAGCTGGGGAGCGGCGGCGGTGCAGGCGTCCGGTCGGCCCGAAGCTGCAGGCGAAAACCTCGGCCGGGTCGTCCATGCAGCGCAGGTCAGCTCATCCAGTGCCGCGCCGTGCGTTCCAGGGCGCCTTCCACGGCCGCCGTGAACAGGTCGTCCTTGCTGGTGAAGTGGTTGTAGAACGAGCCCATGTCCACGTCCACGTCGGCGGCCTGGGTGAGCTCCATGATCGCCACGTGGTCTTGCCGTCGGCGATGAAGGTCTGTCCCCAGCATTGGGATAATTCCCTCATACATAATGATACTTCCTTTATTAGTTTATAGATGACAATATTGTGAATATCGGCACAAAATATCATATATGGGTAGGCTTGAGGGTTTGGTAGCGTGGCGCTCCATATGTGCGCCGCCGCGCTGGGATCGTCACGGGTACGGCCATGCCTTCTGAGGTGCGGTGCCCGGAGCGGCCTGTGTGCCGACCCGGCATTAGGGCCGGGCTGCCGATCGTGCTGCACGCGGCCGTTGCATCTTCCACCATGACCAGGCCGGACCTCCTCCCGTCCGGACCGGCGCCACCTGGACAGCCATCGGGCGCGCATCACCGTGGTTAAGGCAACCCAACGGGGAGCGTCCGCACATCCCACCAATCCGTCAGATCGGGGAGGAAGATCCATCATGCCAATCTCCGACACCACCGCGGTAAGTCCCGAGCACGCGGTCAAGGCGCTGCTGAGCGAATACGACGCGCTGAAGGCGGAGGAGCGGCAGCGGATCAGCGTCCGCGGCCAATTGCTGTACGCCACGCTCACCGCGGTCGCCGGCATCTGCACCGTCACCGCGACCGTCGGCCGGCCGGAGTTGCTGTTGCTGCTGCCGCTGGCCACCACGGTGCTGGGCTGGGCCTATGTCACCAACGAGCACAAGATCACCGCCATCGGCGGGTACGTCCACGGCCGGCTGGCGCCGCACCTGCTCGGCCTCGTCGACGACGGCTCCAGGGACATCGACCTTTTCACGTGGGAGAAATATCGTCGCGAAGATCCACTCCGCCGCTCTCGCAAGCGGCTACAGCTGGCGGCGGACCTGGTCGCGTTCTGCGTGCCCCCACTGACCGCCCTCGGACTGCTCTTGCTGCTGGGCCCGCACACCCCACCAGTCCTGATCGGCGTGGGCGCCGCACTGTCCGCGGTGACGGTCTTGGCCGCTCAGATCATCCGCTACGCGGACCCAGCCGGTCCCGTACCGCCGACATGATCGCGGACGGGTGAGCTCAAATGGGTAGGCGCGCAAGCGCGAGGGCGGTGTGGATGTCGCCTGTCCACAGGGCCGCGGCTCGGCCCGCACATGCTCGACGAAGTCCCGTTCCCGCGGATCGGCGGGATCGAAGTAACCTGAGAGGTCCGGCAGCCAGTTGACGTCCGCGTCCGGGGGCGTCTTGGCACCGTTCGCCGGCCCGGCGCCGTTGGAGCTGGTCCACAACACCCGCAAGCACGTGTCGGATGACTTCTTGCCGACGTCTCCGGCACCAACGGCATAGCCGGAGCGTGCGACGCCATCCTCGTACTTCCAACAACCCGTACCACCTTTCGACCCCGCGCCACCTCGGGTGCCGCTTCGCGCTCGACACCGGCCGGCTCGGTGGAATCGTGCTCAAGCGTCCCGCCGGCGCCCCGCCACCGGTCCTGCTTCCGCGCCTTCGCCGTGAACTGCGTCAGGGCGACGCGGGGCAGACCAGTGAAGCCGTGCTGCTGGACCTCCCGATCGTGCGCGAGATCCGCCCCGGCGCGCTGCAGGGTTAGGTTGCCCCGCCCCAGGAGATGGGTACGGCCTGCGATCAGGTCCGCTGTCCTGGACCAGCGGTTTCGGCGTAGCGGATGATCTGAGCGGCCAAGACCGTCACCGCGGTCAGCGCGGCGGCCGAGCCGATCAGGACTGGTGGGGTGTGCGGGCCCAGCAGCCAGAGCAGTGCGAGGGCGGTCAGTGGGGGCGCGCAGAACGCGACCAGGTCCGCCGCGAGTTGCAGCCGCTGTCGAGAGCAGCGGAGTGGATCCTCGCGGTGGTACTGCTCCCACGTGAATATGTCGATGCCACTGGAGCAGTCCTCGAGCCGGCCGAGCAGGTGCGGCGCCAGCCGGCAGCGGACGTACCCGCCGATGACGGCGATCTTGTGATCGTTGGTGACGTAGGTCCAGCCAAGAACCGTGGTGGCCAGCGGTAGCAGCAACAGCAGCTCCAGCCGGCCGACGGTCGCGGTGACGGTGGCGATGCCGGCGACAGCGGTGAGCGTCGCGTACAGCACCTGGCCGCGTACGCCGACCCGCTGCCGCTCCTCCGCCTTGAGGGCGTCGTATTCGCTGAGCAGCGCGGTGACCGCATGATCGGGACTTACCGCGGTGGTGTCGGAGATTGGCATGATGGGATCTATCTGCTTCGGGCAATCTCGTGCTGACATCTGAGATTGCGGCGTACGCCGCGGGCGGCGGGTCGTGGGTGCGGACGGTGGTGCGGACGGTGGTGCGGACGGGCCGGCGCTGCACCCGGTCGGGGCCGGCACGCCCGGCGCCTCACGAAGCCGGGCGAAGGGCGCGCCGGCGGCGGCGCTCGGTGCTGGGCCGATTCTCGGCAGTGGTGGTGGCCGTCGGCTTGTAGGCGATCTCAGGCTGCATGCCGACGATCAGCACGTGGTCTGCCTTCTGCGCCGCGATCGCGGCTGAGTCCGCCGTGGCGGCCGGAACTCCGGGGCTGAAGGCGATAACGGCGGCCGTGAGCGTTGAGACGATCCTGGTGATCATGATTTCTCTCCCTGCGTGGGTCCCTGAGTCGGGCTTCACATATGACGACCTCTTCCAGTTATGGCGATATCGTCACTTATGAACGCTATCGTCACTTTTGTAATGGGTCGGCAAAGAAAGGGTGAGCATTCCGTCAGTTCTGATGAAGTGTTCTACAGTGGAGCACGTCATCAGGAACGGCTATCGGAGGGAGGACAGATGGCCGACGTCGTACGAAGCCGCCTGGATCGGCGCAAGGCGCGGACCCGGGCCGCTCTCATCCACGCAGCGCAGACCTTCATCGCCGATGCCAAGACCAACGTGGCGATCCTGGACATCACCCAGACCGCCGACGTGGGATGGGCTCGTTCTACAACCACTTCTCCAGCAAGGACGAACTCTTCCAAGCGGCGGTGGAGGACGCCCTCGACCAGCACGGCGCCGCTCTGGATGAGGTGACCCGCGGCATTGACGACCCGGCCGAGGTCTTCGCCCACAGCTTCCGGCTGACCGGGCGCCTGCACCGCCGTCAGCCGCAGCTCAGCAAAGTCCTCCTCAACAACGGCGTGGACCTGGCCACCTCAGAGAACGGCCTCGCTCCCCGCACCCGGCGCGACATCCAGGCAGCCATCCGAGCCGGGCGCTTCACCGCGAGCGACTCAGAACTCGCACTCGTGATAGCCGCGGGCGCCGCACTATGCCTTGGTCAACTGCTCCACACCGAGCCAGATCGCGACGACGCCGAGGCCACCGACCAGATCGCCGAAGACCTGCTGCGCACATTCGGCGTCCCGGCCGACGAGGCCCGAGAAATCTGCCGGCGTCCCCTACCGGAGCTGCGTTGCTTCCTGTCCAATCGCTGATACGCGGTGCGGCTCCGAGATAGCGCCACACTCGACATGGCGCAGGTTTTCCCTGGTTGAGGTTGTGGTCATGGCGGCGTGCCACGAAAAATCATGATGTATCGGGTCGGCCAGACCGCATCTTGGGGCCGGCGCCCAGGGGTATGGACCGGATCCCCGGGCCGTGACGGGGCCGTCCATCCGGGTCACCTGGTGGAGGGCCGGCTGACCGCCGGATGACCGCGTCAATGGTCGCTGTGGGCATGGTGGATGCGGAGTGAGGGGGGCCTGTGCATATCGTCGTGGACCTGAATCGATGCCAGGGATACGCGCAGTGCGTGTTTCTGGCCCACCAGATCTTCAGACTGAGTGGGGATGAGGCGCTCACCTACGAGCCGAACCCCGACGATGCGCGGCGTCTGCAGGTTCAGCGAGCGGCCGCGGCCTGCCCGGTCCAGGCGATCATGATCGACCGCCAGGACGACGCGGAGCGAGGTGCGGCATGACCCTGTCGGCGACGCTCGCGGAGCTGGTGCGCGACTTCAAGGCCAACGGCCGGATCGTCATCGTCGGCGCCTCCCTGGCGGGGCTCCGGGCCGCCGAAGCCCTTCGAGGGGAGGGTTTCGCCGGATCTTTGACCATCATCGGAGACGAGCCGTACGAGCCCTACGATCGGCCCCCGCTGTCCAAGCAGGTGCTCAAAGGCTGGGTGCAGGCCGATCACACGCAGTTGCCCCGCTTCCAGGAGCTGGACGCCGACTGGCGGCTCGGCCTGGCCGCCGTCGGGCTGGACCGGGCCACCCGGCAGGTGCGGCTGGCCAACGGAGAACAGGTCCCCTACGACCGGTTGCTGATCGCCACCGGGACCCGCGCGCGGCAGTGGCCCAATCCAGCCGAGGCCGCACTGGAAGGGGTGTACTCGATCCGCTCGCGCGATGACGCCGAGCGGCTCCAGCAGGCGCTGATGGCGGGGCCGTCGCGGGTGCTGGTCATCGGAGCCGGGTTCATCGGCTCGGAGGTGGCCTCCGTCTGCCGGGATCTGGATATCCCGGTGACCGTCACCGAGCGTGGCCCGGCGCCGCTCATCGGCGCGCTCGGCGGGGTGATCGGCGAGATCGCGGCGGAGATGCAGCGCGACCATGGCGTCGACCTGCGCTGCCGTGTGGGCGTGTCGTCGCTGGAGGGTGACGCGGGCGGGCATGTGCGGCGTGCCCGGCTCTCCGACGGGACCACCATCGAGGCCGATGTCGTGCTGGCATCGCTGGGGTCGGTCCGCAACGTCGAATGGCTCGAGGGCTCCGGCCTGGCGGCGGGTTTTTGGGGTGTCGGCTGCGACGCCGGTGGCCGCGCCTTCGACATCAACGGCGTGACCACCGACACCGTCTACGTCGCGGGGGATGTGGCACGCGCGCCCCACGTGCTGTACGAATACCAGTTTCTCGCGATGGAGCATTGGGACAACGCCGTCTTCGGCGCCGAGGTGGCGGCGCACAACATGGTGAACCTGGAGCCCGGCTACCGCCCCCATCTGCTGCTGCCCGGCTTCTGGTCCGGCCAGTTCGGCGTCAACATCAAATCCGTCGGCGTGCCGCCCTTCGGCGATGAGATCGTCTTCACGCAGGGCTCGATCAAGGAGCGCCGCTTCGCCGCCGCCTACGGACGCCGGGGGCGCATCGTCGCCGCCGTCACCTTCGACCACGGTAAGTGGCTCCAGTACTACGCGGAGCTGATCGAGCGGTCGGCTCCGTTCCCGCCACCGCCGCCGGGCTGGGATCGGCCCGACGTCATGAAGCCGATCCCCGCCGAATTCCCCGAGCCGGGTGTCCCCACCGCGATCCCCGACGTCGTCCTGACCGGCCACGACCCGAACGAGCGGCGGGCCGAGTTCCGCCCCCGGGACCGCCCCTCGTGATCAAGCGACCGGACGGGACAACGGGAAGGAAAGGAACAGCATGGTCGAGGAAACGCCCTGGCAGCAGGCGCTCCGCTACGCCAATCGCGCCAATCCGTATCCCTTCTACGCCGAACTTCGCAAGACCCCGGTAGCACGGCAGCCGGACGGCACTTACGTGGTCAGCACATATCGGGAGATCGTCGCGCTTCTGCACGACCCCCGGGTCAGCTCGGATATCAGGAAGATCCGTCAGGCGACCACCACCGACGCCGAGCAGGAGGCCGGGGCGAGCGAGGATGTCATCTCCTTGGAGCCCAACATCATCACCTCCGACCCGCCCGAACACGATCACGATCGCCGTCTGATGACGCGGCACTTCTACGGCCCGCAGGATGCCCCGCACCAAATCTCCGACCTGGAGCCCGAGATCGGCCGCGTCGTCGCCGGCCTCCTGGACGCGATGCGGGACCAGACCCGGATCGACGTCGTCGACGAATTCGCCTACCCCTTGCCGGTGACCCTGATCAGCAAGATCCTGGGCGTACCGCTGAAAGACGAGCCACGCTTCCACGCCTGGATCGAGACGGCCCTGAACGCCCTGGATTTCGGCCCGGAGGCGATCTCCGAGGAGCTGCAGAGCCAACTGGAAGGAGGCCGCCAGGGCGTGCGGGAGCTCAAGCGATTCATCGCCGAACTGCTCGACACGTACGCCAAGCAGCCTGGACCGGGCATGCTCTCGGCGATGGTGCACGACGACGGCCGGGAAGGGCACATGTCCGAGGGCGTGCTCCTCAGCAATGCCCTGCTCCTGCTGTTCGCCGGGCATGAGACCACGGTCAATCTGATCGCCCACAGCGTGCTCACCCTGCTGCGCCACCCCGACGCCCTCCAGAAGCTGCGCCGCCGGCCCGAACTGATCGTGCCCGGTGTCGAGGAACTGCTGCGCTACGAGTCGTCGGTCCAGTTCTGGCACACCCGCTCCGCGGTCGAGGACATCGAGATCGCGGGCACCCTCATCCCGCAGGGCTCGCCGATCTTCCTGGTGTACGGCTCGGGCAACCGCGACCCGGAACGCTTCGCGAATCCCGACGAGCTCGACCTCGAACGCCCCGACAACCAGCACCTCGGCTTCAGCCAGGGGATCCATTTCTGCTTCGGCGCTCCGCTGGCCCGGCTCGAGGTCCAGGCCGCGGTCGGCGAGTTCGTGCGCCGGGTGGAGAATCCGCGGCTCGTCGTCGATCCGCCGCCGTACCGGCACAACCAGATCTTCCGCGGGCCGCGCCATGTGCTGGTCGACATCGACGGGATCCGCGACTGACCCGGCGCGCGGGAAAGGATCGCCATGCGGGCTTTTCAACTCGTCAAATGGCAACAACCGCCGGAGCTGCGTGAAGTGCCGGTGCCCGAACCCGGGCCGGGGCAGGTCCTGGTGAAGGTCGGGGGCGCCGGCGCCTGCCACTCCGATCTCCACATCATGCAGGCACCCGCCGCGCTCGGTGAGGGTACGAGGCTGCCCTTCACACTCGGTCACGAAAACGCGGGGTGGGTGGATACGCCGGGGCCAGGCGTCACCGGGTTCGCGTCCGGAGACCCTGTGATCGTCTACGGCCCCTGGGGCTGCGGCCTGTGCGCCAACTGCCGGAAGGGCAGGGAGAACTACTGCCAGCACACCAGTGGCCAAGGCGGAGGCCTCGGTAGTCACGACGGCGGAATGGCCGACTACCTGCTGGTCCCGGCGTCACGCTTCCTGATCCCGCTGGGCACCCTCGATCCCCGTGAGGCCGCGCCCCTCACCGACGCCGCGCTGACCAGCTATCACGCCGTCAAGCGGTCGCTGCACCTGCTCGGGGCGGGCTCGACCGCAGTGGTGATCGGAACCGGCGGCCTGGGCCAGATGGCCATCCAGATTCTGCGTGCGATCAGCACGGCGACGACCATCGTCGCCGTGGATACCACCGCAGCCAAGCTGGAGATCGCCACGCATATGGGCGCGGACGAGACGCTGCTGTCGGGCGATCAGGCCGTCACGCGCATCAAGGACATCACGCGGGGGCAGGGGGCTGAGCTCGTGCTGGACATGGTCGGCGTGGAGCCGACCCTGCGAATGGCCGCTCGCGTGGCCCGGGTGCTCGGCCACATCACCCTCGTCGGTCTGGGCGGCGGAGCCGTCCCAGTCAACTTCTCGAGCCCGCCGCACGAATGCTCGGTCGCCGCGCCGTACTGGGGCTACATCCCCGAACTCATGGAAGTGATCGTCTTGGCCCAGCAGCAGAAGATCAAGGTGCTGATTGAGCACTTCCCGTTGGAACAGGCCGCCGAGGCCTACCGGCTTCTGCACGACGGCAAGATCCAAGGACGCGCGGTCATCACTCCTCACGCTTGAATACGCCTGCCTGACCAGGGGCAGCCTGTGCCGAAATGGTGTCAGGTCATGCGAACTGGGCGTATTCGTGGATCAGTCCGCCGAGCCGGTCGCGTCGAATGATGCGGGCGCTGTTCGCCGGATCGGCAGCGGGCGGTGGGGCAGTTCGCCGACTAGGCGGTCGTTGATCCAGAGTGCGGTACGGCCGCTGGTTGGCCAGCAAGATGGACGGCGCGCCCGGTGAAGTCTGCTATTTCGCGCCGGGCACCTTGCAATGGGAGGAACTCGGCATCGGGCACAGCGCCTGGTTGTCGTGGATCGCCTCGGGCGGCACAGCCGCCTTCTATGCAGGGGTTCGGTGGCCTGGATGGGAGCAGGAGGTCGGGTCGCTCGCGCTCGATCAGGGCATGTCGTTCTATCCGTTCCTGTGGAGCACACAGGCGCGGGACGACCTGGCCTCGACCAGCCGCCGGGCGGTACCGATCGAGGAGCTGTTCGCGTTACAGGCGGAGCGGTGATGTCCTATTTGAGTAGGTACTCCTCCGGAGAGCATGAGGAGGTATGGGCGGAGCTGCGCGCCCTGGGACCTGTGCCGGATGGCCTCATCGCGGATGTGAATGCCGTCGCTGCCGAGACCATGCGCCGGCTTGGCATGCATGTCGTTCGGATCGCCGAGCAGCTTGGCGAGCTGGACTTCGAACCGTCGTTTCCGGATGTTTCCCTGCACCGGGAGCCAGACGGCGCCGGCGCAGCGGAGGTAGATCGGCTGAAGGCGGGGATCGGCGGGCTACCGGTGGCGCTGGCGGCGTGCCTGCGGCGGTGGGCGCGGTCTGGTTCGCGGGTGACGGCCCGGCGGTAGGCTCACCTATCACGGGGATTCAGGGCACGGTGCCGGGATGCCCCCTGGTCTGGGATTTCCCGATCCGCTCTGCCTGCCCGATGCCGCCTTTCTGGGCTGGAATGGGACGAGTACCGCGATGCTGACGATGCGCAGCACTCGCGGCCGGAGTTTATGTTCGCGTTCGCATCGGATGAGTTGCATAAGGCGAACATCAGCGGCGGCCGGCAACGACATCCTCCTGCCATCATGGTGCGCCGACCCGATCTTGAACAATGTTGCCGGGCGGCCCCGGCATCACCTTGGTGGAGTATCTGAGGGTTTCGTCGCCTGGGGCGGTTCCCCGGCTGGTCGTTCACTCCGACGCAGGCACCCAAGGAACTCACACGACTTCAGACCACCCTGGACTTTGAAGGTCGACGCGCTGAGCGGCCTCACCCACCATCGCGTCCAGCCAGTTGTCGCTCGGATCGCGGCAGAAGAGTTCGTCCGGGAAAGACTGGACCGCCGACTGTGTCTGCCTTCGCATGGCTGCGGCAAATGGACAGGCTGTGGTGACCAACCGTGACTCCCCATCGCGCAGACGAATGATCACAGGCGCACTCCCGCGTATCGGCGGTGGGACAAGCGTCTGCTTGTTGGCAGACTGCTGATCGTGCGACTAGTTGACAGGACGGGCCATGGGCTAGACATGCGCGTGACCGGCTATCAGTTTCCCGATGCCGAAGACGCGGCGAAACGGTATAGCTGGCACATGGTGGAGGGGGCCGCAGCCGACGCTGAGGGCTCTTGGCGTTTTCGGTATTCAGCGTTGACCTGCGACGAGTCCCCGCAACTGGCTGTCTGGCTGCGCGAGGTCGCGCACACAGATGTACCGGCATCCCTTTCACCCACCGCGCTCGCCTTCATCGAACCGAATCTTTCAATGGCGGCAACACGGTTCGAGCCGGCCTTCATCGAGATCACTATTGGCCTCGACCTGGAGTTCTCGCCGCCGTGGCAACGCCGACGAACTGCTGGCGATCCGTACCTGATCTGTTGTGAATTGACTCCAGAGCAACTCGTGCGGGCGGCGACCGGTGAGTGACTCATCTCTGTATTCCGCCGCATTCTCCACGGTCGTCGGCATGATGGCATGCGGCGCGCAAAGCGGCAGAAGAGTGCACGGGTTACAGTGGCCAGACCGCGAGCTATGCCGAGGAGACGGCCAAGCAGATCACAGCATCGGAGATCGCAGCTGCGGTATACAGTCCGGGCCAGCGTCGGTGACGAGCCAGGTACGCATCTCGTGGCTGCGATTATCGCAAAGTCCACAACCAGACACCTGTAGAAGCCCAGCCCGTCACCAGAATCATGCGTCGTCCTCAGAATCGTCGTCGTCTTTTTCTCGACCGGAACGTTTGCTGGAGCGCACCGCGATCACCAGAGACGATACCGCGCTCAGCAGCTCGGCAAGTTGGGTGAGGAGTTCGATGGCGTTCATAAGCTTGACCATCAGACCCAGGGCACACCGCCGCCATTCCGGTTCAGTCACATCGCATCGTCGGTCGAGCTCAGGCGCCTACCATGGATTTTCCGGACCGGATCGGTCCGGAAATGATCGACAGGAGCGACGATGAGCGATCAAGAGACTGGGGCTCGCGCGTACTTCGCGGCCAGATTTAATGACCTGCTTGAGGCAGCTCGCGGCGTGCTCCTTTCTACTGTCGCACGTAGAGCAAATATTGATAGGCCGGAAGGTGCCAAATGGACGGCCGACCAAAAAAGGATTAGCGCTTGGAAGACCGGAACGAACGTCCCACGATACTTCGACGAACTCCAAGGCGTCTGGGCGTGCTCTTCAGGTACGCGCGCCCCAACATGGACACATCAGCTGGTGAACCGGAGATTCTTAAGTTAGACAGGTGGCGAATCTGGTGGAATGCCGCGCGCCAAGAAAGGCCTCAAACTTCAGGTGCTGCGCGAGGAGGGGTCGGCAGTGAGTCACCAACTTCCACAGTTCATCTCGACCCCTATGCCGGGGTGATCGAGGCGTATAGGTCATATTATCTGAGTGACTTCGATGGCAGAGTGGACCAACTCACCCGTCTGATGGATACGGTTTACAGCGCTCCGGGATACCATCTGGTCGAAGGTTTGGCCGGCTGCGGAAAAACAGCATTTTTCGTGGCCCTGAGGGAAGCACTTGTACAGGCGGGCGCCGAGGTAGCCTCGTTCTATATCCGCAGAGGCCACGACGACTCCGCAGGAGCCTTCTTGCCTAAGGTGATCAGCCAGCTGATCGAAATCCTCCAACGACATGATGCCCGCTGGTTCACGGTTGGAGTCGCCGAGACATTCGAAGGACAACGGCTCCAGTTCGGCCAGTTGTGGCAGCAGGCGAGTGAGACTGTGGTCCGCCCTTTGGTCCTACTTCTTGATGCTCTCGACGAACAGGTGCTGCAACCATCCATCAGCGACCTGCTAACTATCGAGATGGGCCAACGAGGCCGTATCGTGGTGTCGGCCAGACAGGCTCCGGAATTTCCCGCGACGCTAGGGTTTCTGCATCCCCTTACCACATTGTCGAATGAGCACAGGACCCGACTGAGTCCACATCCACGTGCCAGACCCCGGGAAGAGAAGATCCGGCAAGACTTTGACGCTCTCCTCGGCGAAGGAGCGGACCTGAGCGACCATGTGTTGGGGATGTACGCCGCCGGTGGCGGCCCCATTTCGGACGCGGATCTTGGAGACATGCTGGGCTGTACGCCGGCCAGAATTCAGGCGGCCAGACGCCCCATCTCATCAAGCCTCCTCGCTATTCCCACCGAAGAAGGCCGCTATGAGTTCACCATCGCTCATCCCGACCAACGCGCCTATGTAGCTGGGCAGTTGGGCGCCTCGCGAGGGCGAGAGCTCGCGACGCTGGTCAGGCAATGGGCCAACCGTTATGGTCAAGACTGGCCGGACGATACGCCTCCCTATCTGCAGCGTCATCTCCACGACTTCTTGGTCGTCGCGGATCTCTCCGATCGTTCTCAGCTTCTTCTTAGCCTTGTGAGTGACGAGCGTCGCAGGCTTAGCTTCCGTTCTGAGGGTCATTTCGGCACTCTCTCACAGATCGTGAATTCCGCAGCCAGGTCTTTGGATGGCCAGCCTGCCTCTCCTCGGCTGGCAGTTGATCTCTTCTGTCTGTTATTGGCCAGGATCTTCATATCATCTTCCGGAGTGCACCTATCTCCTCATGTGCTGTATGCGATGGCCTGGGCAGGGGCTATAAAGCAGGCCAGGCGGATAGCCATCTCGATTTCCTCGCCCCAAACGCGTTGGGAATGCCTTATGTGGATCGCATCTGGGGGGATTATCGGTGGCGCTGTGATCGAAGGATGCGAGATCGCACGAGAGGCTGGAGATGCACCGGCCGATGCCGTTGTCTCGGAGAACATGATCCGCGCGCTCATCGCATTCGGCAACGCGCTGGCCGATGCGAGCAGGATCGAAGATGCCGCGCAGAATCTGCACACGGTCATCACACTTCTACAAGAGCAAGCGATTCAATGTGATCACGATCTAGCGATTGAACTCATTACCCTATCTCGCAAGGTTAGAGTGGACCAGGAAGACGCCGAGTACATCGATAGCCTGCAAAAAGATCGCAAAGACGAGTTCCTCGCTGCGATCGCGGTGCGCCTCGCAGCCAGCGGATGGCTCGAAGAGTCGCTTGCGGAATCCGGAAGGATTGGAAATCGGGGCATACATGCCCATCTAATCGCTATTACCGCACGAAACGCAGTTGAATGTGGCCAGACGGACCGTGCCCGCGAATTGGCAGAAATGACTGAGGCGATGCTTAGTCCATCAGGCACTGAAATGGTGACAGCGCTGACGATTCAGGAATTGCTGCGAACATACAATGCACTCGAACAAAATGGGAGCTCGCGTGCCTGGCAGGAGCGATTGATTTCCATCGCCAACGCGCAGGACACGATCACGGGAGCAGCCATCCTAATGGAAGTGGCAGCGTCGCTGCCTGACGGCGAGCCATTGAAGATCGCGGCACGACAGGCCGCCGACAATGCCCTACACGTGATGGAGGAAAGCGGCTCCTTCCTATACGACTCCCACTACTCGGATGGTTCTCTCACCGCGTTTGCAGGAGCATTGGCCCAGGCCGGCGATGTGCGCAATGCGATAAAACTGATGACCCGAGCGAGGATCGACTGGTTCAACACCACACCTGCGATTCAGGTTGCTCGGAAATTGGCTGTCGCCGGCGCCATCGACGAGGCAATCGCACTCTGCCTTCGCATTGGGGAGCAGGGAATGCGTGTTTACGATTTCGCCCATATCGATGAGCATCGGGTCAGCGCCCTCGTCAATGTTGCCATCGCGCTCCTCGAAGATCGCTCGGCAGAGAAGGCGGAAACAGTCATTGCCAGGGCCTTCGAATTGACCATGGGGGTGGAGAATTCCTCGTGGTGGACTAAAGTGGCTGTAGAAATCTCTGTCGATTTGCTCGTTGCTGGCCGCACCGAGCATGCTCTCGCTCTATGTGATGCGACCACTGAGCTGTTCGACCTGATCGATGACAATGCCGAATACACACGCATACTCGCGCTGACAGCTATAGTCTTAGCGTGCGCCGGGCGCATAGAAGAGGCCGTCCAGTTCACGTCGACCGCAGCCTTCTGGATAGGCGAATTCTCATTGCTAATGTTTCAGATGGGTGTTCCCCACTATGAGGTTATGGTGGCCAGCGCGATAGTCGCGGACGACGATGGATTCGGAATCCTCGATTTCGACTACGATCCCGCTTTCATTGCTCGCGCGGCGGCCGATGGAGCTTTTCTTCTTGCTCGGGCAGGCAGGAACGACGATGCAATGAGGCTCGCGGACAAGGCATTGGAACGAGCACATGCCTGGCATGACAGCGATGACTCGCCTTATATATTTGCACGCCTTTCGGTGGTACTGGCGCTATGTGGTGATACCACCCGGGCCCGGGAGTCCATAAGAAGCTCTTCTGAAGCCGCTGTGGATTCGAGTGACATTGAGGCAGAGATCGAGAGGATTCCGCTGACAGCCCTTGCTGCAGCATTGATCGGCGATGTCGAGAGCGTTACCCGAACTGTGGATGAATATGTAGAACAAGTCATGTCGAGCGGGAACACTCGGTCGCTTCGGCTGTTGTCTGAACTGCTTCGTCCTCTTGCCGAACACGGCCTCGAGCGTCGATACCTGGCGCATCATGTGGACCGCATATGGATCGAAGGCGTCCTAGCAGCTAGGCAGTCATTTTCCGACGAGGAACTCCGCACGTTGCTCGAGTGCTTCGTTTGGGTTCAGAACATCGACCGCGCCAAGGATGTACTTGCGAGAATAGCAGTGAGGATGGAGGGCGAGTGGCACTTCCTAAGCTCCCTGACGCGGACCCTAGAGGACTCCCCGGCCAGAGAAGCCCTGGCACTCGACATCGCTATTGGCCTAATGCAATCTGCGCTGAGTGGGGGCGATCCGGAACCGCATGCCATCGTCAAGAACTGTCTACGTCTCTTCCCGGAACTTTGCTTGGGGCGTTGGCACGCGACCATGAAGCCGTACGGAGACCCTCCTGCACCACGGACTCGATGGGCGCTTTGAAGGCGCAAACCTCGACGCTCAAACGGGATCGGCGGAAGAGTGGGATTCCGCCTCATGGCGTACCTCCGCCCAACTTGCGCGATGCTTTCTCGCGCGCAGATTCACACTTTGTTGCCGGTTCCATGAAATGTGTCTGCTCGTCGCCAGTAGCCTACTCTCGGCAGATGAGGGCGCAGTCGCGACCGACGGCACTCTCACCCCGATTGTCCGTGGCGGTGCACACATCGGCCGGTGACACCGATCGACCGGCTTGCCGTCCAACGTTCCCACTACTTGGTAAGGCACCGCCGGCACGGGGTGGATGGCCAGTTCTTTGCCGATCCGGCCGGGTGCCTGGTGTAAGCGGCGTCCGCGTTGCCGGGCGGTACCGGATGATCTGATCGCGGTCGGCACGTCCGGAGCTAATCGACGCACTCACCGCCGCGGATGTGATGGTCTTCGCCGATAAGGCCCTATCAAAGCGCGGGCGGCACCATCTGCACTCTGTGTAAGTGGGCACCGGCATCTCCGCCTGTCACGAGCGCAGAAGGGACATCGATCGTGCCCATGCCCGCATCCGCCCGGTCGGCGAAGGCGTCGTCGCCACCTTGAAGGCCTTGAAGATCCTGACGAAGGTGCCGCACTGCGCGCAGCGCATCACCGCGATCCAGACAGCCCGCCATCCAGGATGAAAGTGTTCACTGCTGGACCAGGTCTCAAGATTCTTCAAACGTCTGAGACGGCACGTCCAGCGGTGCGGTGTCTGAGGCCGCCTGGACCCTGTTCGCTCGGCGCCCCCGTGGCCGGCGACAGCGGGCAGCGACGATCATGTGGATGCGAGTGCTCGGTGGGTGCTCGGACGTCGTGAACCCATCGAGCACCGGGGCGGACAGGCCAGCACTAGAATCGGCGGAGGCGGGGACGAAAACGGGACGCCGGCGGACGTGCAGGCGCCCATGCTCTTAATCAGCGGGTCCGGGGTTCGAGTCCCTGGCGGCGCACCCACTCTGATCAGGCCCGACATCCTCGGTAGGGTGTCGGGCCTGATCTTTGCTGGGGCCGTGATGGGGGCATGCTGGGGCCGGGGCCGACAGGTCCTCGGGGAAGGCCACTGCAGTTATCGCAAACGCCGGTGCGTGCGCGCGCGACGTGCCCGTGGTGGTCGTGCCGATCGGCGCGGTCGAGTCGTCCCGGGTGCCGTGCGTCCGGCGTGCAGCACGAGCCGGGCGACGTCTTCGGCGGCATGGCGGGCCACCTCGGGGACGACGCTGATGTAGGTGTCGGCAGTCAGCACAATGCTGGAATGACCGAGCTGGTCCTGGATCACCTTCAAGCTGGCCCCGGCCTGCAACGCGAGGGTGGCCGCGCCGTGGCGCAGATCGTGAAGCCGGATGGGCGGCAGCCCAGCAGATACGACGAGCGCGCCGAAGGTGCGGGTCAGATAATCCGGGTTGATCGGGCTGCCGTGCGCGTGCGTGAACACCCATCCGTGGCCTTCTCGTCCGCGTTCGGCCAATTCTGCTTCCTGATTGCGGCGGTGCCGGCGTAGCGCGGTGACGGTGGTGTGATCCAGGGCGATCAATCGCCGACTCGAGTCGGTCTTCGGCGGCACCTGCAGGACCTGTCCGCCGACCCGTTGCAGCTGCGTGCACACCATCAGCACGCCGCCGTCAAGGTCGACGTCGCACCAGCGCAGGCCTGCGGCCTCACTGCGGCGCAGTCCCCGTAGCGCGATCAGGTGATAGGCGGCGTATAGGCGGTGCCCGCGGATCGTGGACAGGAAGTGCGCGGTCTGGGTGGGGGTCCACACCGCGACCGCGGGCCGGACGCCGTCCCGGTTGAACTCGGCGATCCGGTCGGGAGTCCAGATCACGGCCCGGGGTCGGCGTGCGGGTGGGAGTTCGACGTATCGGGCGGGGTTGTCGGTCAGGAGCCGTTCGCGGACGGCGGCGTTGAGCGCGGCTCGCAATGTGGCGTGAATTCGTGCCACCGAGGATGCGGACAAGGTGCCGCCTTCGGCATGGCGTTTGCGGGCCAGGCGCGTGAACATCGTCTGGATGTCGGCTGGGTGCAGGTCCCGGAGCGGGATGGTGCCGAGCGCGGGCAGCAGATGGTTGTGTGTCAGCTCGGTATAGCTGCGCAGTGTGGAGGGGCGCAGCGCGATCCGGGTGGCCAGCCAGATGGCCAGCCATCGACCGACTGTCAGATTCGGGTTACAGAGATCATCAGTGCTCGGGGTACGCAGCCGCGTGAGGGCCTGTGCGGCAGCGCGGCGGCTGGAGAAGCCGCCACGCCGAATACGGCGTCGACGCCCATCCAGTCCGGCTGGGACCTCGAGCGAGTAATACCAACTGCCGTGCCCAGGATGGCTCAGGGACGAGCAGTGCGTACCGGCGGCCTTGCCGGTGTCCCTGTCCCGGCAGCCGCAGCGTTTGTACAGCGATCCATGGGAGCTCATAGAACATTCTCCTCGCAGGAGCGAGGGGACACCTCCGCTGGCCGTGCTTCGAAAGGAGGCGTAGGTGTTGAGAAGCGCTGTTACCGGAAGCTACCTGTCGGTAGAGCCGTGTTCAAATAGAGTCAGGCAAAGGCTTCTGTTCGGGGGCGGTCTCCCCGTACCTCAGCCACGTCTCCGGCATGACCGCACCCGCTCGTATTGGCAGATTCTCCGGTCGGCTACCCAAAGCGTGGGTGAAGTTGACATTCCCGCCTTCGAATTGCGCTGACTCGAAGGTGACCGTGTCGCCGCCGAAGTGCGCGCCCTCGAAACTGACCTCTCCGCCAGCGAACACCGCACCCCCGAAGGTGACCGTGCCGCCGGCGAACTGCGCGCCGCCGAAGTTGACCACGCCGCCAGAAAACTGCGCCCCGAAGTCGACCGTGCCGCCGGAGAATCGCGCCTGCCTGAAGTCGATGGCGCTGCCGGAGAAGTCCGCAAGCCCGAAGTCGACCGTGCCGACAGCGAACTGCGCGCCCCCGAAGTCGACTGTGCCGCCGGAGAACTGGGCCCACCTGAAGGTGACTGTGGCACCGCCGAACCGCGCGCCGCCGAAGTCGACCGTGCGGCCGGAGAACTGCGCGAAATTGAAGTCGACTCGGCCACCGGAGAACTGTGCGCCGTGAAAATCGCCTCCGTCGAAGACAACATCGGTGAAGTCAAAGTCGTATCCCTGCCAGGATGTGGGATCGTCGGTGCTTTTGCGCAGATGGTTGCCGATTAGGCGGATCACGGTGTGGCGGACTTCACGCAGCGCGCGGTAGGCCTTGCGGGCATCGACGTCCTCGGGGGCGAAGCCGGGGTCGGGGTCGTAGGGCAAGCGCAGGTAAGCGCACAGCACGTCGATGCAGGTCTGGCGCCACGAGCGGGAGGCGTCGGCCAGACCCGCGTCGTCGGCCAGACCCGCCAAGGCGTGGACGCCGCCCAACTGGACAGCGGGGGATGAGGCACCGAGCTGGGCGACGGCGGCGGTGAACCGGTCGGTCAGCTGTCCACGTTCGGTGAGTTCGTGAGTTTGCCGCTGCCCCAGGCGTGCCGCCTCGACGCCGTCGTGCGCGGCTTGGGCGGTACGGCGGGCGGAGGCGGCGTTGGTCGCGGTGTAGTAGATCGCGGCGGCGGCCACCACCCCCGTGCCGACTGACAGGGCCCGGCCGCGGACCGCGTCCAGCGCGGTCGCGAGTTGGGCGCCGCTCAGTCCGGTGACGCCGTCGACGTACTGCAGCACCCACGGAGCCCCAGGCCCGAGCGCCACCCACAGCAGCCCCGCGCCGACTACCCCGCTCACAAGCGCGGTAGTCATCCAGGCCATTCGCCGTACGATCGTTCGCCGATTCGCCATAGCAGAGACTGTAGGGAACGGATCGCCGTTAAGCGTGGTTTCCCCCGCGAGTAAGGCGGGCTCTGCGAAGTGGCCTGCCTGCTGCTTACTGAGCTGAACGCAGAGATCGAATGGCCGCGGTAGCTGGGCGCGACCGGTCGGGAGCCGTCGTGGATAAGAATGCCAGTGGAGCTTGAGAGCGCTGTCCGATGCTTCTGGCGGGTCTAGAGATGCCGACGCTTTTGCATCATGTGATCGTTGCTGACTGGCGGCCGGTCTAGACCGAGGGTGCGGCGACCGAATCCACACCTCCTACGCAAATCCTCACAATCTGCTCTCTCGTACGTGGCATGTCCACTACTGTCAGCAGCGCCCGCGAGCCGTTGATTAATGGCCAAATGGGCACATAGCCCGCGCCCTCGACCGACCTCGTGCAGTGCGACGCCAAATGGGACACAAGAGCGACTGAGACATACGGAGGACATGGATGGATATCACGGTCACGGTAGTAGGGAATGTGGATGGGACTCATTCCCTGTATAGCTGGCTGAGCGCCGAGGAAGAGTTGCGGGGTCGAGTACAGCTGATGGAGCCGCCGCCGGAGCCTGGCACCCTCGGCTCTTTCCCAGAAACGCTTACCGCTGTACTGGCCCCGGGTGGCATCTCGGCTGTGCTGGCGAGCGCAGTCATCGCTTGGATGCGGCACCGCACCAGTGAGGTGACATGCAAGCTGACCCGATCGGATGGGGCCAGTGTGGAGGTAACGGCCCAACGGGTGCGCAGCACAGACGTCGCAGAGGTGCAGGCACTGGTCACGCAGCTGTGCCGGGCATTGGACCAGAGCACGGGTGCCGCTGACAAGGCAGCTTTGGCAGGACCGTCAGGGCAGTGAGCAAATGACAATGACAAGCTTGAATGCGCCTGGGAGCCGGGTGCTATTAGTGGGCACCGGGCAGCATGGCGCGAAAAGCGGTCTTCTCCCGGTCCCTGCCGTTCCGGGCACGCTCACCGACTTAGGACAGGTCCTGGTGGAGCGGTGTGGATTGGAGGAGGACAACCTGCACATTCTGCGGGACCCGGAGACTCCGGCCGCGCTCGGGAACGCAGTTGCGGAGGCGGCCGAGAGCGCTCGTGACGTTCTATGGGTTCACTATGTGGGGCATGGGCTGGTCAGCCCGAGCAACGAATTGCATCTGGCCACGGTCGCCACCGACCGGCGCTCGAACCGATTGGCACACACGGCACTGCCGTACGCAGCGATTCGCGACTGTGTATTGAACACCCCAGCCCGGTCGATTGTCGTCGTGCTCGACTGCTGCTTTTCCGGGCGCGCGGTCGGTGTCCTGGGCAAGGCCGATGGGCACGAGAACAGCGGGCAGGAGGCCGATGTCGACTTGGCCCGAGTCCACGGCGGGTACGTGCTGGCTGCGGCGGCCCGAGATGAGGCCGCGCTTGCCCCTCCTGGAGCTGTGCATACCGCGTTCACCGGCGAGTTGATCCGTCTGTTCACCGAGGGCGATGCCGAAGGCCCTCAGCAGCTGACGCTGCGTGACATCTACCGATACTTGTACCGAACCTTGTACGCCAAGGGGTTCCCGCGTCCCCGCCAGCACGCCAGCGGGCATATCGATGATCTGGTGCTGTGCCCGAATCCGGCCTACCAGCCACCGTCGGTACTCACCAGGCCGACCCCGCCCGGGCCGGCCTCAGCCGCCGGCGGTGAAGTATCGCCGGTATGCCCGTATCCGGGGTTGACCGCTTTTGGGCCCGGCCAAGCGCAGTGGTTCTTTGGCCGGGAACGATTGATTGCCGAATTGGCTGAGGCGCTGAGTAGACGCATTGATGCAACCGATCCGCTGGTCGTGGTGGGGCCCACGGGGGCCGGCAAGTCCTCGTTGCTGGGCGCCGGTCTGCTGCCAGCACTGGCCAAGGGGGCCGTATCGCTACCCGGATCCGGGACGTGGCCCCGCGTGTTTCTCACCCCTACCGAGCACCCGCTGACCGAGTTGACGACCCGCCTGGCGGCTCTGTCCGGTAAGGATCGCATGCCATCGCCCAGCCATCTGGCCGATAAGCCCAGCCTGCTTGCCGCTGCTATCCGCGCGATGCTTCACGATCGCGCTGGTGGGGGGGCGATCAAGAGTGCCCGGCTGGTCGTGGTGGTGGACCAGCTCGAGGAAATCTTCGCCGAGTGCGTCGATGTGGAGGAACGGCGCGCGTTCATCCGTACGTTGCGCGCCATCGCCGACGGCGATGGCGACGACGAGCCGCCGGCGCTAGTCGTCCTGGGCCTGCGGGCAGACTTCTACGGGCACTGCGCCGCCTATCCTGAACTGCGACGCGCGCTGCAGAACGGCCCGGTCGTTGTGGGGCCAATGAATGCCTCAGAGGTGCGTGATGCGATCACTCGCCCCGCTGAAGTCACCGGTCAAGCCCTGCAACCAGGGCTGGTCGAGGTTCTTCTGCGCGACCTGGGTGTCGGTGACGAGGCCGAACAGAGCCATAGTGAAGGTGCGCTGCCGCTGCTCGCCCATGCGCTGCTCGCCACCTGGCAGCACCGCGAAGACCACACGCTGACGGTATCGGGCTACCAGGCCGCGGGCAGTATCAAGGGGGCGGTCGCTGCCACTGCCGAGGCGGCCTACGGCCAACTGGATTCTGCCGGACAGCAGGCGGTTCGCCTGCTCATGCTACGTATGATCCAAGTCGGGGAGGACTCCACCGACACCCGTCGCCGAGTCAACCGCTCCCACCTGATCAACGACCTCCCCTCCCCCCAGATAGCCGCAGCGGCGCTGGAAGTCCTGGTCCGCGCGCGGCTTGTCACGCTCGACACCGACACCGCCGAGATCACCCACGAGGCGCTCCTGCGTGCTTGGCCGCGCCTCCACCATTGGATTGACGCTGACCGGGTTGGCCTGCGCATCCATCAGCGACTCGCCGAGGCCGCCGATGCCTGGGACCACGCTGCTAGAGACTCCGCGCACTTGTACCAGGGCTCCCGCCTCGCCCTCGCCCGCGAATGGGCCACCGATCCCGTCCACCAGACCGACCTCACCGGCCTGGAACGCGAATTCCTGGACGTCAGCAATCGGGCCGCACAGCGGCGCAGCCGACGCCAGCGCCAGGTCATCGCTATCCTCACCGTCCTCCTGCTGCTGGTCTCGATCGCGAGCGGGGTCGCCATCCGGCAGACGCTGATAGCACAGGCCCAAGAGCGGCTCGCTGTCGCTGGCCAGCTTTCGGCTGAGTCAGCCACGCTGGCCACGGGAGGACAACCAGAGGCATCGATGCTGCACGCTGTCGAAGCTTTTCGGCGAGATCCGAGCCTGCTCGGGGCTCGAAGCGCATTGCTCAGTAGTCAAAGCCAGTACTTCGCCGCCCGACTTACCGGCCACGCCGACAACGTCAATTGGGTGGCGTTCAGCCCCGATGGACGCACCCTCGCCACCGCGAGCGCTGACGACACGGTCAAGCTGTGGGACGTCGCCCGCCACACGGCAATTGCCACCCTGGCCGGCCACAATAGCAGTGTCAACGCGGTGGCCTTCAGCCCCGATGGACGCACCCTCGCCACCGCGAGCGCTGACGACACGGTCAAGCTGTGGAGCGTGGCCAGCCACAAAATGATCGCCACACTCAACGGCCACACCGCCGGCGTCATTGGCGTGGCATTCAGTCCTGATGGAAAGATACTCGCCAGCGTCGGTTGGGACCGAACGGCTCGGTTGTGGAGTGTGGTCAGCCATAGGGCGGTCGCCGTACTCACCGGCCACACCGACATCATCCAAGGGGTGGCATTCAGTCCCGACGGACACACCCTTGCCACCGCCAGCATCGACAAAACCGTCCGGCTGTGGGACGTCGCCCACCACAAACCCTTCTTCACCCTGACCGGGCACACCGATGACGTCAACTCAGTGGCATTCAGCCCCGACGGACGCACCCTCGCCACCGCTGGCAACGACAGAACAGCTCGGTTGTGGAGCGTGGCCCGACACAAAATGATCGCCACCCTAACCGGCCACGTGGGCGCCGTCTGGGCCGTGGCGTTCAATCCCGACGGGAAGCTGCTCGCCACCACAAGCGTAGACGGCACAGCTCGGCTATGGGATGTCACCAGCCATCAGGCGATCACTATCCTCGCCGGCCACACCGGGGCCGTCTGGGGTGCGGCCTTCAGCCCTGACGGAAACCTTCTCGTCACCACCAGCAACGATGACAGCGCTGTGCTGTGGAGCCTGAATGGCTCGATTCTCACGCCCCGACCAACCGCACCTGTAAAGAAGGTGGCGTTCAGTCCCGACGGACGTATCCTGGCCACCACCGGTAACGATAGAACGACGCGCTTGTGGGACGTGGCCAGTCACACGGTGATCGCTGCCCTTAGAGGCAACAACGACATCGTCTATGGGCTGGCGTTCAGCCCCGACGGGCGTACCTTGGCCACCACGAGCAACGACGGTACCACTCGGCTGTGGGACGTGGCGCGCCATCATTTGACTGCTACTCTGCCTCAGCCCGGTACCGATGGCACCGCTTTCTTGGGGTTGGGAGTGGTTTTTAGTCCCGACGGTCGTACCCTAGTCACCACCAGTAACGACGGTACCGCCCGGCTGTGGAGCGTGGCCCAGCGTAAAGTGATTGCCACCCTGGATGACCAATCCGGTACCGTCTGGGGGGCGGCGTTCAGCGTTGATGGACGGACTCTTGCCACTGTCAGTAGTGACAAGAGGGTCCGATTGTGGGACGTATCCAGCCACAAGATGATCGCCGTCATGAGCGGCCACACCGGCGCCGTCTATCAGGCGGCGTTTGGCCCCGACGGACGGACCCTTGCCACCGTCAGCGACGACAAGACGGTCCGACTGTGGGATGTGCCCAGCCACAAGGTGATCACCGCCATGAGCGGCCACAGTGAGGCAGTCTGGGCGGTGGCGTTCAGCCCAGATAGACGAACCCTTGCCACTGTCGGCGGTGACAAGACAGTCCGACTGTGGGATGTGCCCAGCCACAAGATGATCGCCACTCTGACCGGCCACACCGCCCCTGTCTATGGGTTGGCGTTCAGTCCCGACGGGCACACCCTCGCCACCACCAGCAACGACGGCACGATACGGCTATGGGACACCGATCCGGCACGCGTTATCGCGCACACCTGCCACCTCATCGGCCCTATCAGCCGCCCCCGATGGACTCAACTCATCCCCGAGGTCCCTTACTATCCCACCTGCCAAGACAAGTGAGTTAGCCACTGAGCTTCCCCTGCAGCACGTACACCTGAGGTGTGTTCACTCGAGGGGTCTGAGCGGAACCTGTCAATTTGATCAAGGCAGCTGGGCTGGGCGAGGACTCGCAAGGCCGCACAGGCCTACACCATCTCGCTAAGTAACGGAATGTGTACGGTCCCGCCTCTCTTTGCTGGGGCCGTGATCGGGGCATGCTGGGGCCGGGCCGCAGGCCTCCAGGACAGGCGACGCTCCGTCATCGGATGCGTCGAGTCGTTCTGCTCGGTGCTCGGTGCTCGGTGCTCGGTGCTCGGTGCTCGGTGCTCGGTGCGCAGTGCGCGCCGGTCGTGCCGTTCGGCCTATCCGTAGGTTGACACTCCCGGGGGTTGCGTGGCCAGCATGCAGAACGAGCGGGGCGACGGCTTCCCAGATACGGCGGTGCCGACGCAGCGCGGCGACGATGGTGTGGTCCAAGCTGATCCGCTGCGGAGATGGCGTAAGTGTTGAGAATCGGCATTCTCACAAGAAGATCCTCGATCCATTCGCAGACCTCCGGTCGATCTCGCCCAGTGATTTGTTGAGCGACGTTCGGGAAGCGCATGACAACGTCGTTCGTGGTGACGATGGCGGACGTGGATAGACCCCGCTGAAATAGGTGTTCGGCGGGGTCGTGTGGTGGCCATGGCGCAGTGCTGGTCATCAGTGGGTTTCTCAAATAGGTTCGTCCTTTCTCGTCAGAGATGTCCGCGGGTTTCCTTTCGGAAACCTCAGTGTAAGAACAACTCGTGCGAGCCCACCGAGGGAGAAGGTACAGCTGGGAATGTCACGGCCGAAGGCGTCCGGGCGATCTACCACACCGCGGGCAGCTCCCGTCGCAGGCCGGATCGCTTGGTAAACATCGTGGGGGTGTTGCCTGGCGACCTGTTCACATAATGCACGATTCGTGGCATATGTCTACAAATAGGCGGAACGTCCCGACAGGGTTTCGTTTCCGCCGTGCCATCCCGGCCCCGTTGTCCCTCACTGCAAGCAGTATCGACCGATTACAGAGAAGGTCTCGAAGCGTCCGCTCTGCACGAGTTAGAGTTTTGCCGCCTATCGACGAAGCAGGTGATCCGTGCAACCGCTGACAAAGGTCGAGTTCCCGGACGGCGAAGTGATTTGGGTCAGAGTTGATGGAAGACCGGGGCCAACTGATTCTGGGTTACGTGACGGCGGTGTGCGCGCTGTTCAGAACTTCACCGAGACCATCCGTGCCGTGGCGGCCAACGTTCAGCGGGCTGTGGAGCAGGTCAGTCCCGACGAGGTCAGCGTTGAGTTCGGCATGGAGCTGGCGGTCGACAAGGAAGGAGTTGTGGCGGCACTGGCGGGGATCAGCGGAAGCGCCACTTTGACGGTCACACTTACCTGGTCCAGGTCTTCCGCATCGTGATCACAGTACGTGACTGTCTGGTGCAGGTCGACGGCGCCTCCGTCGGCAGTGGCTTCCTGGCCGCGCCGGGTTTTGTGCTCACCTGTGCTCATGTAGCTGGCAAGGAAACAAGCTCCGTACTGGTCTATTGGCAGGGAACCGAGCTGGCCGGGCGAGTGCTCGCCGCCTCGCAGCCACCCGACGTGCCCTATGCGTTGTGGCCGTTCCCCGATCTGGCGATCATCGAGCTGACCGCGGCTCCACCTGGTCATCCCTGCGTCTGGCTGGATGACCGGCTGCCTGCCAGCGGCAGCAATCTGATGGTGCACGGATTCTCCACAAAGCTGCGCTCGGTACCGGAGGAGATCTCGGGCCGCTTCGTCTACAACGGCGACCAGGTGTTCCATGGCGGCAGCATGTTGCGACTGACCGACAGCGAGGTCGCCGCCGGCATGTCCGGAGGCCCGGTCCTCAACGAGGCCTCCGGTGGCGTGTGCGCGGTGGTCAAGGCCACGCGCATGGAGGACACCGACATGGGCGGCTTCGGTACACCTGTCGGTGCGTTGCGTAGACTCCGCGCGGACGTCTATCGCCGGTTCATCCGTGCCCACGACCGCTTTCATGCCACCGAGCGCTGGCACAGTGATGCCCCAGAGGGCTCAGGCGTGCCTCGCGCCGAGGAACGAGCGCTGTTCGCGATACTGGCAAGCGCGCCCACGCCAGAGAATCCGATCACGGATTTCAGCGCCTTGGTGTCGGCCTTGACACCATCCCCGGCGACCCCAATGCATGATCATCGGGATGTCATCACAGAACTGGAGGCCATGGCAGCACCGATCGACGGCGTTCCACGAACGCTACGTCACGTTGCGGTGTTACTGCGCCGATTTGACGGCGAGCTGAAGGTGACGCTAATGGAATGGTTACACGCCGCGGCCGGGCGGCTTGGGCTGGGCCCTGACGCGCGAGCCCACCTCGCCTCGCTGCGGCCGCGAGAGACTGCCGGCTCAGTTCTGATCCAGCTGCGTCCCTCCAGCCGTGACCACACCCTGCTTAGCGTGAGTCTATGGCGCTATCACAGCGCCGATGAGATCACACCGGTCGACCTGCCGAATCATGATCCCCTGCCCTTGGCCGAGGCGTTGGACCTGGTACAAACACATCTGCCCGCGCAACTGGCGCTGTTAAGTGATCGCTGTGACACGGTCATGATCGAGCTCATCGTGCCCCGCGAGCTTATGGATGAGCGGTTCGAGGACTGGCGGCTGTGGCCCACCAGGTCCTGGTCGAGCCTAGGCCGAAAGCACCCAGTTGTTGTGCGTGACCTGGAACGTTTCGAAGACCCACAGCTACATGCCTCGTGGCGACGGCGCTGGAAACGTCTGTGCGCGGACGTGCCCATGACGCTGGTATGCAACAGCATCGGCGCCCAGCACGAACGCCTCGAGGGCTGGATAGAGGCCAATCCCGACGCGGCAGCGCTGATCTTGTCGGGTTCACCGCAGCACACCGGTTCCGATGCCGCTTTGGACGTCGCCATAACCTCCGGCATTCCAATGATCGCATGGCGACGCACCGATGCGGCGGATTGTCCCGCCGTGCATTCGCCGGCCTGCCGTTCAGCACTTTTCTCCCCGTGCCTGTGCGCCGACGATCCAGCCCATGCCCGATGCCCGGCAGCCGCCCTACTCGATGGACTCGAGGCCACCCGCGCGGCGAACTGGCCCGAGGAGATCCGGCGCCTACGGGCAGAGTGCGCAGCACAGCCGGGCGGCCACTATGCAGAAGGGCTGATCTTGCTGTGGGACGACCCGACGCGGACGCTTCCTGACGCGACCCTCCAGCATGCGAGCGAAAGGTATCAGCCTCTATGAGTACCTGGCTGATCTACCAAGGAACCGGCGTGCCGCACGAGGGCCTGGCCGACCTGCCCGATCCGCCACCGTGGCGCGTCTTCTTCGACGACGAACCCACTCCGTTCGATCCGGCACACCAGTCTGGCCCATCGGAACGCTGGCCCGCTCGGGCCGCCGCCTATCAGGCCGATCAGGCGACGGTTGAGATGGTCAACACCGCTCTGTACCTGCGGCGTCCGCTACTCGTCACCGGCGATCCGGGCGTTGGCAAATCGAGCATCGCCTACGCCGTCGCCCGCGAGCTGGGGATGGGCGAGGTGCTGCGCTGGCCCATCTCCAGTCGCAGCACCTTGAAGGAGGGCCTGTATCAGTACGACGCGATGGGCCGCCTGGAAGACACCGGCACTCCCACCAGCAGGACCGCCACTACGACCAACGGCACCGCCGACGCCACCCAGATCGGACGATACTTCCGGCTCGGCCCGCTGGGCACCGCCCTCGCCCCATACGCCCGGCCCCGTGTGCTGCTCGTAGACGAGATCGACAAGGGCGACTTCGACCTGCCCAACGACCTGCTCGACGTCTTCGAAGAAGGCCTCTACCGGATTCCGGAACTAACGCGGCTCGCCTTCGATGAGACCGTCCCCGTGCGGCCCGCCGACGACGGCGACCTCATCCAAGTCGCGGCGGGGCGTGTACGATGCCGAGCGTTTCCCTTCGTCGTGATGACCAGCAACGGCGAACGCGACTTTCCTCCCGCTTTTCTGCGCCGCTCCGTTCGCCTGCACCTGCAACGCCCCGATGAACGCCAACTCAGAGCCATCGTCGAAGCCCACCTCGGCGACGCAATTGACCACGCCGACATGCTTATCGCCGCCTTCTTGAGCAAGCGCAGCATTGGAGAGCTGGCCACCGACCAGTTGCTACAGGCCATATACCTGGCACAGCACGCCCTGGGCGCATCGAATTCCGATGAGCGGGCCCTTACTCCAGACCGGCTCGCGGAACTGGTGCTTCAGCAGCTATCGCAACCACGCACATGACCCTCAGCCTGCTCCGAACTGTCGTGGGCCGCTTGCGCGGAGGTGCGGATCCCTCGCCGCGTGAACTAGCGGAGCTGCTATGGCTGGCGGGCCATCTGCCAGGGATGCCCGCAACCTCGACTCGCGTCGACGACGCCGCTACTGCGGCTGGTGCCGGCCCTGTCACGCCGAATGAGCACGCGCTGCAGATCCCCGATGAGCCGCTCACGCCCGTCTACCCGCCGAGCACAGCGCATGGCGCAGGCACCGGGATCGAGACTCCCGCCAGCCCGGTTCGTCTTCATGCCCGGCCGGGACTTGCCCAACAACGAGAATTGGCTCGAGCGTTGCGTCCGTTCGCGCGCCGCCGCCGCGATCTCCGCCGGCTGGAGTTCGACGAAGACGGCACTGCCGAGCGCCTTGCCGAATACCGGTTGCGACTTCGCGTTCCCGTCCAGCGGCCGCGACTGGACCGCTGGTTCGATGTCGTTGTCGTCCTTGACGGTAATCCGACCAGCCTTGCCTTGTGGGATTGGCTGGCACTGGATCTTGTTCGACTGCTGCGCGAGGTGGGAGCCTTCCGCGACGTCCGTGTCCGCTTCCTTCACACCGGCACCACGCCCGCGCTCACCGCCTTCCCCGGTGATGATGCACAGCGGCGCAGTTCCATGGAAATCCGAGACTGGTCAGGCCGCCGCCTAGTCTTGATCTTGACGGATGGGGTCAGCCCAGTATGGCGGACCTCGGGCGTCCAGCAGGTCGTTGCTCAGTGGGCGTCAGCCGGTCCGGTCGCGATATTTCAGATGCTGCCTGAGCATCTCTGGGCGCGCACCACGCTGCCGCCCATTCCCGGACGGCTCAAGGGCTCCGGACGGCAGAGCGCCAACATCGAGCTCGACTTCGCTGGATACCAGAGGCGCGCCCGGCGACTGCCCACGGGCAGCATCCCCGTCCCGATCCTGGAGATCCGGCCCGAGTGGATCAAGCCTTGGGCTGAAGTCGTCGCCAGCCAAGACGGGCACGCCGCCGATGTTGCCGTGGCCATCTTCTCCGGCGCCGAGCCACGACCAGCGGCCAGTATCCCCGCACCTATCCCCGATGACGCTGCGGCAGCCACGATCCTGTCCAGGTTCCACGCCTCAGCCAGCCCGGACGCTTTTCAGCTGGCCGCCTACCTTTCGGTGGCGCCACTCACAATAGCCATCATGCGGGTCGTCCAGGAGGCAATGCTGCCCGGCCGACCACCGAGCGTGCTGGCCGAGGTCCTCTTCGGAGGTCTGATCCTGCCGCTTCCCGCTATACCGACAACCCTTGCACAGGACTGGCCCTATGAATTCATTCCCGGCGCTCGGACAGCGCTCCTGGAATCGCTACGAACTCATGAGGTCGACAAAATTTTGACCGAGATCACCCGCTACGGCGAGCACAACCCCCACCAGGCAATCGGGAAGGTCAGCGGACTGATCCCCGATCCCGCCGGCAAGGCCATGATCACACAAGGAGTTCCGTGGGCTTGGGTGCGCGACCATGTGCTCAGGCGGCTGGGCCTGCCGATTCCAGCCGCAACGCCCGAAACCGTGTCCTCGAAGACCACAACCCCGGCCCCGGCTGTGGACGATCCGATGACCTACCGGACTGCCCTCATCGGGCTGGAAACTTCCAAGGCCGAGGCGCACCAAGTGGCACCTGCGCCCAAACTGGACTCGACTCGAGACCTGCTGATCGCGCTGGCCAGGCGATACTCCTTCAGCGACGTGGGCGCGCTGGCGCCCGGCGTACTGCGCGACCAGACGCGCGCCGCGCTGGTCGCCTCCGTGTGCGAGTTCGGGCACCGGCTGCTGGTGCTCGACGCGGAGGACTTCGCCACCGACCCCGCCTCCCGTGACCTGCCCGACGACCTGCGCCGCGCCGCCTGGGCCTGCCATATGCCGCAGACCACGCGCGAGCAGCCGCGCGGGGTGCTCGATTCGATGCGTCCCCTGTTCTCGCTACTGCTCGAGGTGATCCGGATCCGCTGGGAGCAGCGCGAGCTGAGCGCGATGATCGCCGCGGTGCACATGGCCAGCGAGTACCTGCCGCTGCTGGCCTTCGAGACCGAGCTCGGCCACGGCGGCGACCCGGCGCGCTGGCCGGCCGGGCTCCGCGCGAAGGGCAGCCGCTTCGGCGTGATCGGCGACCGCGAGTGCCCTCACACCAACTCCGAGAAGTCCGCAGCCGAGCGCACGCTCCGCGTCGCGGGCGAGCCGGGCGAGGGCTGGCGCGCCTACCTCGACCGGCAGCACAGCCAGGTCGCCGGAGCGCTGGCGTACTGCGTGGCCCGCTGCAGGAACCCGTGTACCGCGATGGACTGGGTGGCCGACCGCGCCGGCCTGGCCGAGCGTTGCCGGGTCGCGCTGGAGTTCGCCGAGACCCCTCTCGTACGGCTCCGGCACGCGGCCCCCGTCGGGAGCGGCCACGGCCAGCCATCGCCTGAGGGGATCCTGGATGCCTGGGCGCGCAGCCGCGTCCACCTGAGCCGCAACGGCGTCGGCCACCGCGCCACCGACGACGACGGCTATCCGTTGCCGGGCCTGCCAAGCCTGATCTCCGCCGTGGCCGCCACCGAGATCCGTCCCGCGACGCTCCTTTCCGACGTCGCCGACGAGGTGGTGACCCTGCTCAGTTAGCGCCTCCGCGCTCTGCTGGCTCCCCAGCGGGACGCGTGATCGGCGAGATGCCGGACCGGCGAGCGGGCCGTTCCAGCTCCACGGCGCTGAACGCCTGGCCATCAGACATTGCCGCGAGCCGGCAATCGCTGTCGGGCAGCCGGGTCCTGGCCCGCTCGCCGGTGACGACCTCCGGTCGGCACCCCGCCGGATCGACCAAGTTCAGCACCGCGCGACACCACAGGTGGACGGCGAGGGCCCGCTGGAGTGACGGTCCTATTACGCGGGCCCGGGCAGTTGACATAAGGGCCGATATCGCACATCAAATGGAACTGGCAATTCGGCAAATGACCGGCCACTTGCCCCTGGTGATTTCTAGTCAATGCCCGATCGGCAGCACAGCGTGACTCGATGATATGAGAGTGCGCTCATATGAGCTCGCTCCAAGCACCGCAAAATCTAAGCACCAACGTGGCGGCAGATGCGGATGAACCTTGCGCGAGACTGTCTCCATGCAGGCATGGGACGACTTGGACGAGGTCGACCGCCAGGTAATGCTGCTCGCAGGCGAAGAGGGCATGCTGTGGGAGGTCTGCGCGACCTTGGAGCCGGACGCCGCCAAGCGAGACGCAGGCATCGTTGCGGAAGGCCAGCGCATCGCGGGAGCCCTCGCGCAGCAAGGGCTGCTGTGGTTCTACCGCGTCCAACCTGACAATCCGGCCCTCACCGAACCTGAGGTCGTCGCGCTGTTCAACGACCCGGCCTCGTGGCTCCGCGATGAGGAAGCGGGCACCGTGGCGAACGTCTGCCTGTTCGCGACCGAGGACGGCGAGCGATTTCTGAGGTCGTGAAGCGACGCACGCTCATCGGCAGATGAGGATGTGCAGCGAACACCTCGCGAGATCACCCATACGAGCGCATCTCCCTGCGTTGCCGACCGAGCGGGGCTGATCCGGCCCAGGCTGGTTGGGGCGCACCCTGGCGACACTGACAGACGCTATCCCTGGCACCGGCGCGAGGATCACTCTGCCCGTAGCGAGACTTCATCGCGTTCGCGCCTGCGGTGAAGACCTGGGATCATCAAGCTGGGGAGGCATCATGAACTTCAATCGGATCACCGTCGAGCCGGACAAACTCGAGGGCAAGCCCACGCTGCGGGGACTGCGCATCACCGTGGAATCAGTGGTCCGCCTGGTCGCCGCGGGCTGGACCTTCGAGGAGATCCTGGCCGACTACCCCGACCTCGAACGCGCCGACATCACCCAAGCCCTGGAATACGCCGCAGCCGCGACCAACGTGCACTTCTACCCGCTCCGCGAGCCAGCGTGAACCTTCTGGTCGACGAGAACCTCTCCCCTCGAGTGGCCGAGCTCCTGACCAAGGCCGGCCACAACGCCGTGCACGTACGCGACCTGCGGGCCACCAGCGCACCCGACACGGCGATCATGGCACTGGCCGTAGCAGGTCAGCGCGTCATCATCTCCGCAGACACCGACTTCGGCGCGCTGCTGGCACAGTCCCGGGCCACAGAACCATCCGTCATCCTCGTGCGGGAACTGCTGGAACTGCGCCCGCCCGATCTCGTGAACATCATCGTGGCCAACCTCGACCTCCTCGAACCCCACCTACAGACTGGAGCGATCTGCGCGTTCACCCCGGCAGGCATCCGAGTCCGAGCACTTCCCCTGCGCTGACCGAATCAGAGAGCCAGCAGCCATCCTCGCCGAGACTCTTCGTGCCAGAATTCCATGATCATCGGTGTGCCCACGCGGGCACACCGCGCCGACAAGAGTCGACAGAACCGCGCAGAACCCGGTTCAACCCGATCGCCGCCATCTGCGGAATCAGCGTTTCCGCAGGTGAGAGTACTCTTACCGGCCCGGTTCGATTCCCGTCACCCGCTCCACACACGAAAGCCCAGGTCGGAAGCGGTTTCCGAGCCTGGGCTTGATCGTTCTTAAGGGTGTTTTCGATCTATCGTGCAATTAACGTGCAATTAGGCGATCGGGACCACGACCGCGCCTGAGCCGTCGTCGTCCTCGTCGTCGGAGCTGGTGATGTGCCTGTCGATGGCGTCCGTGATGGCTTTGTCGGCGCCCTTGACCTTGTGCTGGTAGGTGATCGCGGCCCTGACGTTGTCGTGACCCATGCGCGCCATCAGGTCTTTGAGACCAGCGCCCGACTCGGCCGCGAACATGTTTCCCGTGTGACGGAGATCATGGAAGTGCAGGTTCGGGACGCCGATCGCGCGGACCTGTGCCTGCCGATAACCTCATCCGCCGAGGTCGGGGCCTTACAGGGCGCCGCTGAGCCTTTGCGAGCTTCGGGCCCCGGCGACCGGACGAAGTCGCCATGATGAGACGCCGTGCTTGTACGCTTGGCCTATCTGACCGTCACGAACGCCTTCGCCGCGCTGCGCCTGCTGTCGATGGGAGATCGAGACAAAAACGTCGAGATCCTCGTCCTGCGCCACCAGATCACCATCCTTCAACGCCAACTCGGCTCCCGCACCAAGGCGAGATTCGCCCCCGAGGATCGAGCCTTCCTCGCCGCCATCCTGACATCATTGCCCCGCCAGAGCCTGCGCAGGCTACGCCTTCTCATCAGCCCGGATACCGTCCTGCGCTGGCACCGCGACCTGATCAAGCGGCGTCACGCCCGCACCTGCCGACCGAAACGGCCGGGACGGCCGCCCACCGTTCGATCTATCCGCGTTCTCATCCTGCGCCTGGTCCGGGAGAACCCAGCCTGGGGCTACCGGCGGGTGCACGGCGAGCTCACCACGCTCGGCATCAGAGTCGCCGCCTCCACCGTCTGGGAGATCCTCAAGCAGGAAGGCGTTGATCCGGCACCGGATCGGGTCTCCACCACGTGGGCCGATTTCCTGCGCTCGCAAGCCGAGGTGCTGCTGGCCTGCGACTTCATCGAGACGATCACCCTCACCGGGAAGCGGCAGTACATTCTGGCCGTCATCGAGCACGTCACCAGGCGCATCCGCGTGCTGGGCACCACCGCCCACCCGACCGCCACCTGGGTCGCCCAGGCAATCAGAAACCTCGTCATGGATCTGCAGGACGCCGGCTGCCGGCCGCGTTATCTGATCCGGGACCGGGACGGGAAGTTCCCGGACCTCATCCAGGAGATCCTCGCCGATGCGGGCATCCATACCGTTCTCACTGGTGTCCGCATGCCGCGGATGAACTCGATCATGGAGCGATGGGTGCAGTCGTGCCGTCGTGAGCTCCTTGACCGCTGCCTGCTGTGGAACGAACTTCACCTGCGGCGGGCCTTGCGCGAGTACGAAGACTTCTACAACCGGCACCGGGCTCACCAAGCCCTGGGGCAGGCGGCTCCACTACGCGCCGTCCCGGCACCGATCGCCGATCCAGAACAGATCACCGGCTCAGCATACGCCGACGAGACAGGCTCGGCGGCATCCTCCACGAGTACCTACACGCTGCTTGAACTGCACGGATGAGGACTTCGGCAGGCGCACAGCTGCTGGCCGACAATACTGCACGCTTAGGCAGATCGCTGTGACGTCGGCCTAAGCGCATGGGTTCAATTCAGAACAAATCGCAGCGACAGCGTAGCGCCGACGGGCCGGCGTCGTGCTCGATGACGGCCAGGATGTACTGGCGCTGCCCGCTGAGGGTGATGGTCTCGATGAAATCGCAAGCCAGAAGAGGCCTCTGCTTGCGAGCCCAGGAAGTCGACCCACGTACTGGACGCCCGGGCGGGTGCCAGATCAACGCCCTCCTGCTTGAAGATCTCCCAGACCGTGAATGGAGCAACCTTGATGCCGAGCGTGGTGAGCTCGCCGTGCACCCGCCGATAGCCCCAGGCTTGGATTGTCCCGAACAAGGCACAAGATAAGAGCGCGGATGGAGCGGACGGTGGGCGGGCGCCCAGGCCGCCTCGGCTTGCAGGTACGGGCATGGCACCGTTTCATCAGATCGCGATGCCAACTCAGGACAGTGTCCGGGCGGACCAGGAGCCGTAGCCGACCCAGGACCTCGCAGGACAGCGACGTCAGAAGGGCTGCGAGAAGGGCTCGATCCTCAGGGGCGAATCTCACTCTGGTATTGGCGCCGAACTGCCGTTCCAAGACGGTGATCTGGTGGCACAGGACCAGAATCTCGACGTCTCTGTCTCGATCGCCCATCGGTAACAACCGCAGCGCGGCGAAGACATTTGTGACGGCCAGATAGACCAAGCGAAGGAACACAGCCGGTCATCATGCCGCACTCGGTCCCTCCCCCAATGGCCAAAGCCCGCACAGCCTATGCGAAACCCTGCAAGCCCCATGACCTGCACGGATGACATTGTTGGCAAGTGCAACCGCCACCTCGTGCCGCAGCAAGAGAATCTCCACTTCCTTGGAGGCGTCTCTACGGCCCAGCAGGACCAGCCAGCCCACAACTCGGATGAAGATCAGATACAGCAGAGAAAAACCCACGAAGAGCGACCATAACGCCCGGTCAACCACCCATACACGAGTATTGGCACACCACACGCGAGCATCCCCTGCGCACGCCTTCCTTCGCGCCACACCGTCACGGCGAGCCTTCGCGTCCATCGTGGTTCTCCAACCAGAAGGACTTCAGCGCTGCGAGCAATTCAAGCCGGAGTACATCGTCGCATTCAGATGTGTCGGCTTCGGCATATCGAACAGAGCCGTCACGAAGACCCGGAATGAACTTTGAGGCGACGACTAGCGGCCACCCCAGACTGGACGATTTGCCCAGATAGCGCTGGGCCGCCCATTCATGAAAACCGTCCAGAGCCTCAAAATCGGTGGCCGCGTCGAATCCCAGAATGAACCCCACGAGAACATGATACTTGCGGTCAGGCAACAGCAAGCCATATCTACTGTTGAGGCCGTCAAGCAGCTCCAAAAACTCCATCAGAATCCCCAATTAAGGTATTCGGCCAGGGCGAACTGCGCCTTATATTCTGCGATGGTCATGCCCTCTGGGTCGGTCGTTCCATCATACACCCGACCGTCTTTCACCACGACATAATGATACGCCCACGGCGCGCCGGCTGGATTATTCTTCGAGTCACCCAGGAATCCATTGCGAACCGGTGAGGTTACCTTATAAATGGTTCCTCCTATCCGCTCGTAGATTTGCACGGCACATTCGTAGCAGTTCCCTCCCTCTTGCTTGGGCCAGGGGCGCTGAGCGGGACAGTTGTGGACAAGGACTTCTGTGGCGCCGACCTTGACATAATAGGTTGGGGAGCCTGCGACGCTGAGGTTATAGACGTCCTGGTCGGTTTCTGCATGTGAACGGATCCCGGCGACCGCGACGTCGAGCCCCGACAGAGTGCGCATTCGCATTCCAGGACGCAACTCTGCGCCTGCCGAAAACCTCATCCGTGCAGTTCAAGCCACGTGTAGGTACTCGTGGAGGACCCCGCCGAGCCTGTCTCGTCGGCGGATGTTGAGGTGGATGATCTGTGCTGGATCGGTGATCGGAATCGGTACGCCGCGTAGTGGAGCTGCCTGGGCAAGGGCTGGGTGGAACCGGTGCTGGTTGTAGAACTGTTCGTACTCGCGCAGGGCATGTCGCAGATGCTGTTCATTCCACAGCAGGCAGCGGTCCAGGAGCTCGTGGCGGCAGGACTGCACCCATCGCTCCATGATCGAGTTCATTCGTGGCATGCAGACGCCGGTGAGCACGGTCTTGATGCCAGCGCTGATGAGGATCTCCTGGATGAGGGCGGGGAACTTCCCATCCCGGTCGCGGATGAGATAGCGCGCCCGGCAGTCGGCATCCTGCAGGTCCATGACGAGATTCTTGATCGTCTGGATGACCCAGGTAGCGGTCGGGTGGGCGGTGGTGCCCAGCACGCGGACGCGCCGGGTGGCGTACTCGATGACGGCTAGGATGTATTGGCGCTGCCCGCTGAGGGTGATGGCCTCGATGAAGTCGCAGGCCAGCAGCGCGTCGGCTTGGGAGCGTAGGAAATCGGCTCAGGTCAGCGACGCCCGCTCCGGGGCCGGGTCGATGCCTTCCTGCTGGAGGATCTCCCAGACGGTGGAGGCAGCGACCTTGATGCCCAGCGTGACGAGCTCGCCGTGCACCCGCCGGTATCCCCAGGATGGATTCTCTTTGACCAGACGCAGAATGAGGACGCGGATGGAGCGGACGGTGGGTGGCCGTCCAGGTCGTTTGGGCCGGCAGGTGCGGGCGTGACGCTGTTTGATCAGGTCGCGGTGCCAGCGCAGGAGGGTATCCGGGCGGACCAGGAGGCGAAGGCGGTGCAGGATCTCGCGGGGCAGCGGTGCCAGCAATGCGGCCAGCAAGGCCCGGTCTTCGCCGGCGACCTGACCCTGTCCCCGCCGAGCTGGCGTTCAAGGACGGTGATCTGGTGACGTAGGGCGAGAATTTCGATGTCCTTGTCTCGATCGCCCATCGGCAGCAGCCGCAGTACGGCGAAGGTGTTGGTGAGAGCCAGATACGTCAGGCGGAAGAGCACGAACGATCATCCTGCCGTGCTGGGCCCTCCGGCGGCTGGACCAGGTGGCTGTCAAGACAAGCCGACAGGCACGGTGACCTGCACGGATGACATTATCGGCAGGCGCACTGTTCCAATCCTGTACGTGCGCCGCGCCTGGCGCCGTCAAGCCGACAACACCTTCCAACTCGGGCGACCCAAAACCAGAGCCGGCCGCCCCCGTCACCCTGCCCGCGCGAGTCGTCGACGCGATCGAACCCCACCTGGCCGGCAAGGATCCGCACGCGTTCGTCTTCACCACGCCCAGCGGCCATTGGTGGCGGCACTCGACCTTCTACCACGGCCGCTGGCGACCCGCCATCGACCACGCCCGCCGCCTCGGTCTGACCAAGAACCCCCGCATTCACGACCTGCGCCACACTCACGTCGCCTGGCTCCTCGAAGCCGGCATCGATCTACCAGTGATCGCCCGCCGCCTCGGCCACAAGAACATCACCACAACCGCCAACACCTACACCCACATCACACCCATCCTCGAACAACACATCGCCAACGCCCTCCCCTGCCTACGGACCGACCACATCCAGACATGACCCACAACCACCCGGGAAGAGCCTGTAACGCCCGACTCGCGCGGGCCGCGGCAGAGTCGGACGCCGCGCGCGGGCCGCGGCAGAGTCGGCGGCCGGATCGAGCCTGGTCGGGGTCTTGGTCCGCCCGGCGGGCCGCCAAGACGACCAGCAGGCCAAGTGACCCCCAGCGGACCGCACGAACCGGCGACTAGGGGAAGGCATCCGCCCACTGGTCACTAATCCGGGAGGACCGGTGCGACGACCGCGACCCCGGGGAGCCCGTCGAGCGCCTTCTTGACGGCTTCTACCGGCCGCTGGCCGCCGAAGCTGATCCAAAAGGCCCCCGGAACACCGATCCGCGTAGAGGTCCCAGAGGTCCCCATTTCGTGCTCGTAGACCCGGCGGGCATGGTCTGGGTCCTCGTAGTAGACCTTCACGACACCGGGCACGGCCACGATCCGCTCCAGGATGACCTGCCGTTCCGCCGGCGACGGGTAGCGGTCCGGAGCCGCGCAGGCGCTGGGCCCCCACGAGAACGGCTCAGCCCGCTCGGCCGCGGTGTCGCTGCGACACAGCCCGACGACCACATCGGCCTTCCCCGTCCAGAACATAGTCTTCAGGGCGATGACATTGGCCACCCCGGGCAACGCTTCCAACTGCGCCACGAGGGTGGACCAATCGACCGCCTTGAGCTTGGCTTGGAACGCCGGGGGCAGGTCGCCAACGTGCACCTTTCCGGCCATCTGAGGCGCCGCCGCGACGAACTCCCGTTGCATCTGCAACTCGCTCTTGAACACCAGGTCGTACGCCGCGGGATGGGCGCGCAGCACAGACGCGACCGCCTGCTGTTGCGCATGGGTGAAGGCCTTGTTCTTGCAGGTGGGGAACGGGCTGTCTTCCAGACACAGATAGACGCTCACCATGCCGGTGCCGGGCCATGGGCCGTCCGGCGGGGGCAGGGCGGATGGCGCGCTCACGCGCTTGTAGACCTGCCAGCCGCCGACGATCCCTGCCGTGACCAGCAGCACCGCGAACGCCACGAACAAGACGCCCAAATTCCGCCGTGCCCACCCGCGAGCCATTGCCTCTGCCTCTGAGCCCGGCGCCGGCTCCTCGTCGCGCAGAGCCGACCCGTCGAGCCCTGGCGTACCCGGTGAAGACATGCGAACGACTATCGGGACACCCGCATCCCGCCGTCAAGAGATCAGCTTGGCCATGTAGTTGCCTATGTAGGGCACTCCCAAAACGGCAGCGCGCAGGGCCGGGGGCACGACGGATCAGCTGCTCGTGGTCGCGCCGTATCGGAAAGCTGGCCGCACACATCCGCCGGTCGGCTCCGCGGCGAAAGATGGCATGGGTCTTCGACGGCAAGATCTAAGGCCTGCCTGTTGTCGATGGAACTGCCGCCGGATCCAGAGAGCATGTCTCCTGAGGCGATCCGCCCCTTTGGCGCGAGGCGCTCGCCTCGCGGCAAAGTAGTGCGTACGGTGCTCGCTTCGCTGAGCTTGCCGCTGGTCAGGGGAGGCGTTGCCTGTGTGCTCAGCTCAGGCTGGATGGTCGAGGTGCCGCTGTCGCACCATCCAGATCCAGGCCGGTAGCCACACCCTGACCGCAGCCGACCCCCTACCCGGCGACCTCCGCGACGCCATCCACGCCATCGGACGTGCGCACTAAATTGGCGCAAGTCGGGTCTCACGCCGTGGCCTCCCGCTGATGGAGAGGTACATGTGGCGAGGCCGCCATTAGGCGTCCTATATGAACCACCCAGAGCTGCTGCCTATAGCATCCTGTAATCGGCTCCGGTAACCGAAGAACCAGGGCCCGGTACGTCCGTGCATCATCCATGACCGGTGCCAGTGGACGGGGACCGAGTCCCTATCGCCCTGCCGACCCGAGGGCTGCCGTGGCAGTGCCAGCACGTCCAGACTTTGTCAGGGCTGCTCCCACCCGACCCGGACACCTCCCCGGCTCAGGCTGCCCTCAGCTTCACCCGGCCGCTGCGACGGCCCGGCGTCGAAGGTCTCTCACCTCCGCTCGGAAAAGCAAGCGCCCACGGCGGAATCTTGATGACCTGTACGCCACGGCTCGTGAGCACCCGGTCGAAGACCTTCGAGAACTTGCCGTCGCGGTCCCTGATGAGAAATTTGAACCGGCCGGCACGCTCCCCCAGATCCATCAGCAGATTGCGGGCCTGCTGTGCGTCCACGCCCCGGTCGGGTTGGCGATCACGCCGAGGATGTGAGCGCGGCGGGTTTCGATCTCCATGACGAAGAAGACGTACAGCCGCTTCATGAACACCGTATCGAGGTGCACGAAGTCGCAGGCCAGCAGGCCGGCCGCCTGGGAGGACAGGAACTGCCGCCAGGCTGGTGAGGCCCGGCGTGGTGCCGGGCCGAGCCCGGCTGCGGCCAGGATCCGGCGGATCGTGCCCTCCCCACCTGATGCCCAAGCCCGATCAACTCGCCTTGAATCCTGCGATAGCCCGAGCCGGCATTCTCGCTGGCCAGGCGGATGACCAGGTCGCGCACTTCCTCGGGGATCGGCGGGCGACCGGTGCCGCTCTGCGCGCGCTCGCCGCCTATCTGCTCGTGTTCCAGCATGTGCCGGTGGAACGCTGCGCCCAGTTGATCGCCGATGTGACCGGAGCGCGGGTGTCGCCCGGCTGGGTGAGCTCGGTCCTGTCCGAGGCCGCGACCCTGGTCGCCGGCGGCATCCGGCTGATCCGCGCCCTGGGCTCTGCTATTCGGGGTCATACCACTCCGCAGACAGATCTCGCGCAACGATGAAACCTCGCCCTCGGGTCAGTTGAATTTCGTGGCTGCACCCTCTCTCGTGCGGCAAGATCTCATCGAGTTGAACGTCGCCCAACCGACGGGTCTCCGGCCACACTTCTGCAGGCTTCCAGCCGCTGGCGCTGACCTCGAAACTCGTGACGTCAGAATACGCTATACGGAGCCACTGTTCGTGCTTGAATTGATTCGGGGCAAAGGTGATCACCAACTCGATGCGGCCATGCAGGTCGCGAAGCTCCATTTGTTCGATTTTCAGGTCCTTGACGCATCGACTGCCGAAGAAGTTGTAATGATCCGGATCGGCCGCGAACCGGGCCGCACCCTCGGGCAGGTCGGCCAGTAATTCTGGCAGGGCGTCCAGATATTTGTCAGGGTCGAGCGAGAATCCCCCCTGAATATTCGCTATCTTGATGAATTGCATGTCAGCAGACGTCTCCAACGTGCGGTCGTTTCCAGGCATCACCCTTGATCACATCATTCGGTCCCAAGCGACCGGCCTTGCGCATCTCGTCTATCGCCACGCCCTTCAGTCGATTCTCGACGACGGCACTGAGTCTCATGTTGGCCGAATGCCCGTGCTTCCCGATCCAGCCGTTGCTTCCGAAAATTCCAACCTCTTTTCCTCGGTAGTACACGTGGACCTCGAAATACGCCTGCCCCTTATATGTGAATCGATCGATTCTACCCGTATACTTTCCGGCGATCCTGAACTCAGGATCGCTCGTCCCGGTATTATGCACCAGGATCGCCTGGTCACCCGCCAGCACATAGTAGGTGTGCAGGTCGGCGACGGTCAGGTTGTGTACGGTTTGGTCGTGGACGGACATCCTTCCGATCGCCGCAATCTGAGCATGAGTGCCGGCAGACGTGCGTAACCACATTCCAGGGGCAAGTTCGGCGGCGGTGAGCCAGTGGCCGGGCCGGCCCGCCCAGAAGGGATGTTGAGCGGTGGCTACGATTACGGCGTGGCCTTTATCGTGGGTGGTGACGTTAAGCTGTACGAGATCTTTGTCACCTTTAGTAGCGATCAAAGCAAGGATGGGCTCGGGTTTGAGCTTTCCGGTGACCGGGTCGGCAGCGAGGACCTTATCCCCAACCTTTACTTTCTCGATCGCCTGGTGACTGCCGTCGGCCATCAACACGCGGGTTCCGGGAACGAAGCTACTGCACGCGGCGACGGCGCCGTCCACCCGTTGCGCAAATTTCTGGGCCACTTTCTCGGCGCGTGGGCCGAGTCTGCCCGCCGCTTTGGCGGCGAGCTTTCCGAACCCGGCCGCCAGCTTTTCGCCGGGGATGAAATTCGCGGCGAAGGCGGCGCAGGCCGTGGCGCCGCCGTTGTAACAGTTGACGATGTCTTCGGTCATGAACTTCATCACCGAAGTGATCATGTCGGAGACCTGCTTCTCGGTCTCACCCATCGCGTATGGGTCGAAGCCGAGCATCGCGGTGACCTCGGCGCGTGCTTGGGCACAGTTCGACTGAGCGGCCAGGGAGAAGCCGTTGCCCAGGGAGCAGGCAGCCGCCGCCCTCTCCAGCGCCTGCAACATACGCTGGCGCTCCTTTTCGGCTTCGCGGGCGGTTTTCCTGGCCTGTTCTTGGGCCCATTTCTGGCAGCCGGCGCTGAGGTGGCCGTAGCGTGCTTCGTCCTGGCAGGTGATGATGGGCTTGAGGCCGGTGGGGTCGGATTGGCCAATCGGGTTGTCCCCGGCATAAGAGTAGGGGTTGGCCCATTGCGGACGGCTAAGGTCCAGCAAGGGATCGGTGCTGACGAATCTGGCGATAGCCGGGTCGTAGTAGCGGGCGGTCAGATAATCCAGGCCTGTGGAGCCGTCCTCGACTTTTCCGAGGAAGCCGAGGTCGGTGAACGGCAGGTCGTCGGTGCCGCGGCGCTGCCCGTAAGGCAGGTAGCGTTCGCGGGAAACAGTTGTCGTGGCGTCACTGACCGCGAGCTGAGTAGAGCCATGCAGTCCGGACATCAACCAGGTCAGGCCGGTTGAGGTCCGCATCGCGACCTGGGCGCCGTCGGGGGTGCTGTAGTAGCGCTTGGAGGTGATTTGCTGTCCGGTGGCGCTGATTTCCATTGAGCCCAGGTAAAGCGTGGTGCTGCCGTTGGGGTCACGTCTGATCAGGCGTTCGCCGTCGGCGTCGTAGACCATGGTGGTGTCGGCGCCGTTGATGGTTGCCTTCGACAGCTGTCCGAGTGGAGTCCAGGTGAAGCTACCGTTCGTGCCGTTGTCGGTGCGTGAGGTCAGCTGGCCTGCCTGGTCGTAGCCGTAGCTGTCGGTGCCGGACGGCCGCGTGATCGAGGTGACCGCGTTGGGCCGGACGGCTGAGGCTCCTGGGGTGGGGTAGGTGTAGGTGGCGGTCTGGGCTTGGCTGGTCAGCGTGGTGATGTTGCCGACGCCGTCGTATGAGTAGGTCTGGTTGTACGGATCCACGCCCATGCCGTCCGATCCTGTGGGGCACGAGGACGCGGTCGTGGTGTAGGCGCTGGTAAGCCGATGCAGGCCGTCATAGCCGAAGCACTCGGACTGGCCGGGTGTCGATCCGCTGACAGCCGTTGCGGCGTCCAGGACGCGGGTGATCTCGCCTGAGGCGTCGTAGAAGTATTGGTCGTCCTGGACGGTTTGGGGCGTGGCGGTGTCCGCCCCCGTTGTCGTGGTCAGGCGGGTCAGCCGACCGGTCCCGGAATCCCACGTGAACCCGCGCTTGATCTTGCTGGCGGGCCCGTAGCCACGCTCGAGCAGTCGGGCGGTCGGCGAGTATGTCGCCGCGCTGATGTACGTGGTTCCACCGCCGAAATCTGAAGATAGCCCAGAGGGCAGGCCGAGATCGGTGTAGGCGGAGGTGACGGTCTCGGCGGGTAGTCCGCCGGCGGCCGGCATCGTGAAGGTGGCGACATGACCGGCGGGGGTGTAGCTGGTGGCGAAGGTGTAGCTGCCGGCCAGCAGTCCCTCCGCGGATGGGACGGTCAGCACGGATCCGGTGGCTCGTCCCATGCTGTCGTAGCCGGTGACGGTGTCGGTGTAGGCGTTTCCGTCGGAGTAGCTGGTGGCGGAGGTCAGTAACCCGCTGGCCAGGGTGTCGTAGGTCCATTCGGCCAGCTTGGTGCCCGTACCGACCTCACCCGCCCAGGTGGCGGTCTTCCTGCCTAGGTCGTCGTAGCTGTAGGAGATTTTGGTGCCGTTACCGTCGGTGGTCCAGATGATGTTGCCAGTGGCGTCGTAGGCCTGCGCAGAGTCTCCGGCATCGGGGTCGTGTGAGGTGATCTTGCGGCCGAGCAGGTCATAACCGAAGGTGCGCACGTTGCCGCTGGCGTCGGTCATCGTCGTCAGGTGGCCGTCGACGTCATAGCCGTAGATCGTGTCGTGGTGGGTTGTGCCGTCCTTCCACTCCTCGACCTTGGTGACCTGGTCGTCGGCGTCGGTGTAGGTGACGGTCTTGCCGCCGACGGGCGGGGTGATCTCGGTCCGCTCCCCGAAGTAGGTGGTGCTGGTACGGCGCAGTTCCGTCGTGCCCGCCATGTCGAGCGCCGCCGCCGCCCGGCCAAGTCCGTCATAGACGGCCGTCGACCACTGCGGGAGGCTGGTCATCGCCGCGTTTACCAGCCCGCTGCCGGGCTGGCCCGTGTTGTAGGCGGGTTCGCCGATCGCTGCGGTCAGGCCGCGAGCGTCGTACGTGGTCGCCTCGACGACACGCCCACCCGCAGGAGATGCCTCCTGTGATTCGCGTCGACGGCCAAGCCCATCCAAATAGGTGAACGTGGTGACATACGTGGGCGTGCCCCCGCTCACCGATTGCAGGCTTGACAGCCCGGTGACCGCCGGACCGTTCACCCAGCCATTGCTGTCGGCCGGGATGGTGTATGTGGCCGTTGCGGCTGCTATCCCTGCGTTGCGTGGCCGCTCGGGTGTCCATAATGTGGTGGTACGGCCTAGCGCGTCATAGTCGATGTTGACGTCGTGGAGGTTGGCGTCGCGGAACCCAATAGTTTTGCCGGTAGCCGCGGATCCCCAGGTGGTTGTTGCGTGGCCGAGTGGGTTCGTCGTGGTCCGCCCGTTCGACGGCCAGCCCACCGCTGGACTGTAGGTGATGGTGACGGTTTTGTTCAACGGATTGGTCGTAGTGAGAGTGCGCCCATAGCCGTCGAAGGTGGCCTTGTTGGTGACGAAGACCGTGGTGCTGGTGTAGGTGCGGGTCTCGGTGACGTTTCCTATCGTCGGCGCGTTCGCTGCCTCTGATGTTGCGCCGTCGTAGAGGGTGACGTTGCGGCCGAGGAATGTCCCCGTTGTGCAGTTGTCGCCCGCGCGGCGTTCCTCCGCAGCCTGATAGTCGATCATCCAGGCGGTACCGGTGGTGTTCTTCGCGTACGTGGTGGAAGTGCAGGTGTTGTCGGTGCTGGTGGCGGTGTCGCCGTAGTCGTTGACCGTGGCGGGGAGGCCGTCGTTGTTGTAGGTGGTGGCCTGATCGGTGTAGCGCCAGCCGGAGGTGACCTTTTCGCGGGCGACTTGGCGGGTTTGGTTGATCTGGCGGGGGTCGTAGATGCCGGGTCCGTTGCCGGTCACAACAGGGGTGTACTCGTAGCGGGTGGCGGACTGCTCTGTGAAGGTAGCGGGGATCGGCTCACTGGTCGGGCAGGCGCCCAGGTCCGCCCAGTCCGAATCGGTGCCCGGGGTATGGCCGCGGGTGGAGGTCGTGGCCCGCCAATGATGGTTGTTGCGGGTGACCCGGTCGCCAGCGGCGTACAAGGTCGTGGCCACCCACGCCGGATACGCGCACAAGAACACCGGCGTCGCCATCGTGGCCGCCGTCCACGTTTGTTCCTGCAGAGTACGCCCGGCCAGGAACCGCTTGTCATCGACGTCGTGGCCGTCGAAATCAGTGACCTTGATCCCCTTGGCCGTCCCGTCCGCTTTCAGGTCGTCGAACATGCCGCGGAAGAAGGAGCTGGTGGTGACGCTGTAGCCGGCCGGATCCGTGCCCACGCCTTTCAACGTGCGGACGGTTTGGTAGCCGCGCCACTGATCCCACCCCTCGCTGGTCGCCGGTTGGTTGTAGTCGATCGGCCGTGCCCACGCCGGGGTTCCGAGGTACTGGTAGCGGGTGGTCATGTCCGGTGACCCGGCCACCAGATCCTTCTCCACGACCTTGGTGACCAGATACTTCATATAGGTGCCGACGACGCTGGAGGTCGGGCCGCCCAGCCGGACCTGGAAACAGTCCTTGGTATTGGTGGCCCCGTTGATGGTCGGCGACGGGAAGGTGATCGGACAGGCGTTGGTCTGCCCGTAACTTATCTCGATCCGGCCGCCCAGCCCGTTGGCGATCGCCGAGATGCGTGGCAAGGCGAGCCGGGCCTGACCGCTGTCGTTGTAATCCCCCCGGTTATCTAAGATCACCGAGTCGAAGCCGACCTTCGGCAACGCGATGTCGGCACCGGTGCCGGCCAATCCGACCTGCCGGATCGAGTCCAGCCACAGCACCGGATCGGGGAACTCGAACTGGTCGGCGCCGGGCGGGGTGATCCACCGATATCCCAGTTCCCACCGGGTCACGTCGTCCCACCCGCCTAAGCTGTTGGCGGTGGCGGTGGTGATCGAGTCGAGGCGTTTGCTGGTGAAGAACGCTGGATCATCGCCATCGATCAGGTCGTTGGGGGTGTCGTCGTCCCACGGCAGCCCGACCTGCGGTGCCTGCCCGCGTTCGACGGTGGTGAAGTTGACCCGTGCGGTGGGGGTCGACCCGGCGACGGTGGTGTTGGAGCCGTAGTTGATCTGGGCGAGGGTGGCGGCCCGGTCATAGTTCAACCAGAACGCCCCGGTGAAGAAGCATCCGAAGTCGGGGTCGGAGCAGTACCGGTTGGTCTCGCGCAGGTAGGTGTAGCTGGTCACGTTGTGCCGGGGGTCGATCTCCTGATCCAGATTCCACCGATACGGGGCGACACAGAAGGAGGAGGCCACCGGTTCATCCGCCGGGAAGTGATCGTGGCAGGGCTCGCCCGTGTCGTCGCCCAGGTAGGGCACCTGCAGGCTCGCGTCCCGGTTGAAGCCGAGCCGGTACTGGGTGCCGTCCTGGGTGGTGATCTGCCAGTACGGCTGCCCAGACGGGGCCGTCGAGGTCAGGTATTCGATCTTCCAGCCGAAATCCTCCACCGTCTTCCACTTGCTCGTGGTGGTGTCCCAGACGATCGGCGACGACTTACCCGCCACCGACAGCACCAGCTGGGAGTTGGTCCGGTCCGAGGTGGCCGACTCGCCGTCGTTCTCATCGGGGGACTCCCAGCACAGGTGCCGCCAGCCGCCCTGGTTCTGGTTGCCGCCGAAGATCTTGATATCGCCGGCGCAGGGCCGGTAGCGGCGTTCGATGAACCCGGTGCTCACATCCCAGCCCATCCCGGTCCAGGATGCCTGGTTGTTGGTGTATTGGGTCAGGCTGTCCACGCTTGACGATGAGTAGGACAACGCCAGTGAGGGCGGCTGCCCGCCGACCGGCGGCGGGACCGTGAGTGGGTAGGAGTAGGTGAACTCGCCGCCGGACTGGCCGGCCTGCCAGGTCCCGGACGGCTTCAAATCCGTCGCGGCGAAGCTGCCGGTCCCGCCGCCAGGGTCGGACGCGGTCGCGGCTGATGTGACCAGGTACACCGAACCGCCGTCCGCCGGGGCATCGTCTCCTGCGGCCGAAGCGGGCGCGGAAGCCGTGGGGGGCGTGGCGGCTGCGTCCAGGGTGGCGGTCAATGTACCGGCCGGCACGTCGTTGGCCGCCATCACCGGGTGAGCCTGGCGGGCGGCCTGCCGGCGGCACGCGGCGGTCGGGCCAGCGTCCAGGACGCAGGCGGGCAGGGCGACAAGGCGCAGACGGGAGGCGAAGCCGCCGCCGGAGGCGTCGCGGAAGCTCGAGTAGTCGATCGTGGCTGTGGCGTGACCGACTCCGGCTTGGCCGTCCGCGCGGGTCACGCGCACGGCTAGGCCGATGCCGCCCAGGCGGCGGGCAGTGGTGTTGTCGAAGGTGTCTACCCGCACCGCGGAAGGCGTTTCCGTCGTAGCACGGGCGAGGCGGACAGGGAGTGTGCCTACGGCGACCGGCGTGAATCCGGAGGTGGGGAGGGTGACTGTGACGGTGCCGGGCTTGGGCCACACCGGCTGGGCTCGCGTCGCGGGTTTGAGGAGGTCTTCGGCGCCCGTGGAGATGACGGGCTTCGGCACCGGGCGGCCGGGCACGGATGGCTCAGCAGCTGCGGTTTGCGGGGCGGCGGCAGCCGCTTGGGAGACCAGCCCGTCGGGGACGCCGACCCCTGAGACCAGCACTGCTATCGATGTGATACCGCTAACAATCAGCAGTAATGACAGCCGCGTTCGCCGAACAGCCACCACGGGCACCCCTCGTGTTCAGCACCAAGCGGCATCCCACCTGCCGCCCCCGTAAGAACGATCCATGACCGAACACATGAACGATCTGTCACGACAGAACCTGACGCAAGAGCGAAAATTGTGACTGTTCGGACACGCGAGGTATTTGTCAATACCAGCACCGACCGTGGCCGACTTGGCAAGATCAGTGGTGTGCCCACGTGGGCACACCGAGCCGACAAGAGTCGCGAGAACCCGCCAGCACCCGGTCCAAGCCGATCGCCGCCATCTGCAGAATCAGCGTTTCCGCAGGTGAGAGCATACTTACCGGCCCGGTTCGATTCCCGTCACCCGCTCCACCTTAAAGCGCGTCCGAAAGATCGCTCGCTTGAATCTGATCTTCATGGGCTAACCGTGGACTAACACCCCTCGCAACGATCTTCGGGATTCCCTTTGAGCTAACTCTCCGCGTTCGCAAACTGACTGCGTGGGCGTGCCGCTGCTTGATCACCTCGTGATGCCAGCGCAGGACGGTATCCGGGCGGACCGGGAGCCGTAGCCAGTGCAGGACCTCGCGGGGCAACGGCGCCAGCACAGCGGCCAGAAAGACCCGATCCTCGCCAGCGAATCTCACCCTGCCGCAGGGGCCAAGTTGCCGTTCCAGGACTGTGATCTGGTGGCGCAGAACGAGGATCTCGACGCCTTTGTCCCGACCGCTCATCGGCAGCAGTCGCAGTGCCGCGAAGTCGTTCGTCACGGGGGCCAAGATCCCTGTGCTCACCGGACGGTCAATGGGACCGTCACTCGGTGTGTCAGCGGGCCGGAAATACCCGTGATCTGAAGCGAGAACGTGCCGCGCACGGTCGATGACGTGGTCCGTACGGTCACATGTGAGGAGCCGGGGGCGACGACAGGAGTCACTGAGATCGACCCCGTCGCTCCCGACGGCAGACCCGACAGCGACAACGCCACGCTGCCGGTGAAGCCACCGGACACCGTCACCGACACGGTCGTGAAGGCCGTCCCACCGCGGGTCACGGTCAGCGTGGCGGGTGAGGTGGTCAGGGCGTAGTCGCCGGCGCTCACGGTCAGGGTCGAGGTCCGGGTACGTGCCGAGCAGCAGCGCCAGGGCTCCCGTGACGTGCGGCGCGGCCAGCGACGTGCCGGAAACCGTGGTGTAGAGGCCATACAGGTCGGTGGTGCGCACGTTGACGCCTCGGTAGCGCGAGCCGAGGTCGGGGTGGGTACCGTCGACGCCGGTGTCGAGTGCGGCTATGACGACCCTGGCGCCTCGCAATCCTTGGTTCCACAGGGTCGGGGCGCCGACCAGGGCGATGTCGGGTTCGGCCGGGCCGCTCGCTGCGGTCAACGCGGGTGCCGGGATGGTCCGGTCGGGCCGTACCTCCTTCACTTCGGGGCGGGCGCGGCCAACTCGGCGAGGACGGTGGGGGTGGCGGTGGCGGTGACGGCGTTGACGATCCAGAGGGGTTGGATCGCCGTCACCTGCCCGGCAGCGCGGCGCGTTCGGAGAGCCGTGAGCAGCCCGCGCTGACTGGTTTCCGCATGGCGGCGCGGTTCGCGTTCCAGGGCCGCACGGCGCCGATGCCGGACAGGGTCACTCCGGAACGGCGCCGGATTGACCTGGTCGCCGAGGATCACGATGGCGCGTTCCATCGGTGTACTCACTGCGGCTGGGGTTACGACGGCCAGTGGCAGGAACAGGGAGACCAACGCGGACAGACGCCCGACGGCTTTGTAATTTTTGCTCAGAACGGACACGCCACCCTGATGCCGGAATGTGGAAAGCCCTTAATGGAAGCCTGCTGAAAAGTTCAGAGCTTCCAGTCGGCGACGTGGTCGATCCACCACAGAGTGCCGAATGGCCCCGGTGAGGGGGTCCGGGGCCATTCAGGCTGGGGTGCCGGCCGGTCGGGCCGGACACGTCATGGACGGGACAGGACCACCTTGAGGGCTGCGGTCTGCTGCGGGTGGGCGAAGGTCTTGTAGGCGGCTTCCATCTCGCCGAGGGTGTACCGGTGGGTGATGAAGCGGGCCGGGTCGAGGCGGCCGGCGGCGACCATGCCGAGCAGGGTGGGCGTCGAGAAGGTGTCGACCAGGCCGGTGGTGATGGTGACGTTGCGGATCCACAGGTCTTCCAGGTGCAGGGTCGCGGGTGCGCCGTGCACGCCGACGTTGGCGAGGCGGCCGCCCGGGCGGATCAGGCGCGTGCAGAGCTCGAACGTCTCCGGCACGCCCACGGCCTCGATGGCGAGGTCGGCGCCCAGGCCACCGGTCACCTCGGCGACCGACTCCAGCGGATCGTCTCCTGCTGCGACGACGAGGTCGGCGCCGAACTGCTTGGCGGCCTCCAGCCGTGACGGGGCGAGGTCGACGGCGATGAGGTGGCTGGGGGTGTACAGCTGCGCGGTCATGATGGCGGCCAGCCCGATGGGCCCGGCGCCGACCACGACGACCGTGTCACCCGGGCGGACTCGCCCGTTGATGACTCCGACCTCGTAGGACGTGGGCAGAATGTCGGCCAGCATGAGCGCGGCCTCGCTGTCGACCCCCGCCGGAATGAGGTGGGTGGAGGTGTCGGCGAACGGCACGCGCACGTATTCGGCCTGGGTGCCGTCGATGCGGTGGCCGAGGATCCAGCCGCCGCCGCCCCGGCACTGGCCGTAGGCGGATTCGCGGCAGTAGCGGCACCGCCCGCATGCCGTGATGCAGGAGACCAGGACCCGGTCGCCTTCCTTGACCGTGGTGACCGCGGAGCCGGTGGTGACGACCGTGCCGACTGCTTCGTGGCCGAGGATCCGGCCGGGCTCGACGGCGGGCACGTCGCCCTTGAGGATGTGGAGGTCGGTGCCGCAGATGGTCACCGCGTCCACGCGGACGATCGCGTCGGTGGGGTCGACGATGCGCGGGTCGGGGACCTGTTGCCAGGAGCGGCTGCCCGGTCCGTGGAAGACGAGCGCCTTCATGATGTTCCTCCGAATCATTCGCAGGTATCTTCAGCGTCGGCCCGCGCAACCCCGCCGACCAGGGACGATGGTCCCAGGGGAAGGGCCGGACGGCTCTCAGCCGACGAGGACCTTGACCGCGGCGGTCATGTCGGCGAGTGCTTTCTTGGCGTCGGCGAAATACATGCCGGTCTTGGGGTTGGTGTAGAGCTCGTTGTCGATTCCGGCGTAGCCGTGGCCCATCGAGCGTTTGACGACGATCACGATCTTCGCCTTGTCGACGTCGAGGATCGGCATTCCCGAGATCGCGGTGCCGGGACGGCGGGCGGCGGGATTGGTGACGTCGTTGGCACCGACGACCAGGGCCACGTCGACCTGCCCGAACTCGGGGTTGATCTCGTCCATCTCCTTGAGTTGCCCGTACGGCACACCGGCCTCGGCGAGCAGCACGTTCATGTGCCCCGGCATCCGGCCGGCGACCGGGTGGATGGCGTAGGACACCTCGACGCCGCGTGATTCCAGCAGTTCGGCGAGCTCGGCGAGCTCGTGCTGGGCCTGGGCGGCGGCCAGTCCGTAGCCGGGCACCACGACCACCTTCGCCGCGTAGGCGAGCTGGATGGCCGCGTCGTCGGCCGACAGCGGCCGCACGCCGGCGGCGCTTCCCGGCACTACGGGCGTGGCGGTGTCGCCGGTGCCGAAGCCGCCCAGGATGATGGCGCCGATCGAGCGGTTCATCGCGTCGGCCATGAGCTTGGTCAGGATTGCGCCCGATGCTCCTACCAGGGCGCCCGCGGTGATCAGCACGGTGTTGCCGATGACGAAGCCGGCCATCGCGACGGCCGTGCCGGTGAAGGCGTTGAGCAGTGAGATGACGACCGGCATGTCGGCGCCGCCGATCGGCAGCACCATGACCACTCCGAACGCCAGCGCGCCGAACCCCAGCGCGGCCAGCGCCCCGTCGCCGCCGAGGCCGCCGCCGACCAGCACTGCCGTCACGATCACGGCGACACCGAGTATGAGGCTGACCACGCGACCGCCGCGAACGAGGATCGGCCGCCCGGGGATCCACCCCTGCAACTTGCCCGACGCGATCAAGGATCCGGTGAACGTGATCCCTCCGATGAGCACGTCCACAGCCAAAGGGATCGACTCCCGGGCGGCCAGACTCCCCGATCGGAGGAAGTCGTGCACGCCGACCAGGGCGGCCGCTCCTCCGCCCACCGCGTTGAACAGGCTCACCAACTGCGGCATCGCGGTCATCCTGACGCGCCGCGCGGCGAGCAGGCCGAAGCCCGCGCCGGACGCGGCGCCGGACACCAGCACGATCCACGCGGTCACCGAGACGGTCTGGGCCCGGATGAGCACGGCCAGCGCGGCACTGATGCCGGCGGCCATGCCGACCGCGGACAGCAGATTGCCGCGCCGCGCGGTCACCGGCTTGTTCATCAGGTGCAGTCCGAGGACGAAGCAGGTCGCCGCGGCGAGGTACACCAGCCGGATCGTGGTGTCGAAGGCGCTCATCTCGTCCCTCCCGTACGCGGCCGGAACATGTGCAGCATCCGGTCGGTGACCACGTAGCCGCCCACGACGTTCGCGCCGGCGAAGGCCGCCGCGGCGAAGAGGATCACGTAGCCGGTGACGTCCACGGCGGTGAGAGCGATGAGCAACGCTCCGGCGAGGACGATGCCATGGATGGCGTTGGCCGCCGACATGAGCGGAGTGTGCAGGGTGGACGGCACCTTGCTGATCACTTCGAAGCCCACGAGCAGGCTCAGTACGAACACGCTCAGGTCGGCGAGCAGATCGGCGCTCATGACGTCCCTGCCGCTATGGTCCCGGCGTAGGTGATGACGACGCCGGCCTGGATCTCGTCGTCCAGGTCGAAGGCCATGGCGCCGTCGCGGACCAGGTGGGCGAGCAGGGCCCGCACGTTGCTCGAGTACGCGGCCGAGGCGGCGGCCGGCATTTCCGCGGCCAGTTCGCCGGCGCCGATCACGGTCACCCCGGCATCGGAGACGATCGTCTGCCCGGCCTTCGCACCTTCGACGTTTCCGCCGAGCTCACCGGCGGCCAGGTCGACGATGACCGAGCCCGGCCGCATTTCCTTCACTGCGGCCTCGGTCACCAGCAGCGGCGGACGCCGCCCCGGCACCCGTGCGGTGGTGATGACCACGTCGAACTCACCGATACGCGCGGCCAGCCCGTCCTGTTGGGACCGCTGCCCGTCCGCGGTCAGCGCCGCGGCGTATCCGCCCGATCCATCGGCCGCGATCTCGCGGCCGATGTCCAGGAACGACGCGCCGAGCGAGGCGATCTCCTCTCGCGCCTCCGGACGGATGTCGTATCCGGTGACCACGGCGCCCAACCGGCGGGCCGTACCGATCGCCTGGAGACCGGCCACACCGGCGCCCAGCACGAGCACGCTCGCGGGCCGCGCGGTGCCGGCCGCGGTGACCAGCAGCGGGAAGAATCGCTGGTAGGTGTCGGCGGCCAAAATGGCGGCCTTGTAGCCGGCGATGTTGTCCTGGGAGGTGAGCGCGTCCATCGGCTGGGCGGCGCTGAGCGTGCGCGGCAGACCCTCGAACGCGATCGCCGTGACACCCTTCGCCGCCGTCGTGGCCGCGAAGTCCGGGTCGCCGAAGGGCCGGAGCATGCCGATCACGACCTGGCCCGGCCACAGGCCGATCATGGACGGCCGCCGTACGGCCACGATGACGTCGCATCGGTCGTACAGCACACCGTGGGTGACGACCGTCGCCCCAGCCTCCCGGTAGGCGCTGTCCGGGAACCAGGCTCCAACGCCGGCACTGGACTCCACCCACACGTCCAGGCCCATGTCACGGAGGCGGCCGACAGCGTCAGGGACCAGCGCCACCCGGCGCTCCCCTGCGGCGGTCTCCCTGACCACGCCCACTGATAACGCGTCCATGCGCCGCACCTTTCGTCCGAGGTCCTTTTCAGCCTTTCGCCGGCACGGCCGCCGCGCCGAGAGGCCGACGGCTCTGGAATCGGGCCATGCGCCCTTTTCGACGTGGGACGTTCGGCCCTGCCCAGCCCCCAGGCCGCGACATAGACAGAGCTGAGGCGGGTTGAAGGGAGATGACCGTGTTCCAGGTACGGATCCACGGACGTGGCGGCCAAGGCGTCGTCACGGCGGCGGAGCTACTGTCGATCGCCGCGTTCATAGAAGGCCGGCACGCTCAGGCCTTCCCCACTTTCGGTTCCGAGCGGACCGGCGCGCCCGTCGTGTCCTTCTGCCGCATCGACGACCGGCCGATCCGCGTACGCGAACCGGTCGCGCATCCGGACGCGTTGATCGTCCAGGACGCCACGCTGCTCCACCAGGCCGACGTCTTCGCCGGACTGACCGCGGACGGCTACCTGCTGATCAACTCCACGCATGGGTTCGCGGACCTGGGGCTGGGTGAGTTCACCGCCACGTTCCGGCGAGAACGGCTCGTGACCGTGCCCGCCACCGAGCTCGCGCTCAAGCATGTGGGCCGCCCGGTGCCCAACGTGGTGCTGCTGGGCGGCTTCTCCGCGATCAGCGGTCTCGTGTCGCTGGACTCGGTCCGCCACGCCATTGGTGACAAGTTCTCCGGACGCGTCGCCGCGGCCAACGCCGCAGCCGCGGAGGAGGCGTTCGCATATGTGCAAGCCCGGATGAGGGAGGCCGCGAATGCTTAGGCAGATGGAGGGCTCGCAGGCCGTCGCCGAAACCGTGGCCTGTTGCCGCCCCGAGGTGATCGGCGCCTATCCGATCTCGCCGCAGACCCACATCGTCGAGACGCTCAGCGCGCTGACGAAATCGGGCCGCCTGGCGCCGTGCGAGTTCGTCAACGTGGAATCGGAGTTCGCGGCCATGTCGGTGGCCATCGGCGCCTCCGCGGCCGGAGCCCGCACCTACACCGCGACCGCCAGCCAGGGCCTGCTGTACATGGTGGAAGCCCTGTACAACGCCTCGGGTCTCGGGCTGCCGATCGTGATGACCGTGGCCAACCGGGCCATCGGCGCGCCGATCAACATCTGGAACGACCACAGCGACGCCATGTCCCAGCGCGACTCCGGCTGGATCCAGCTGTACGCGGAAACCAACCAGGAGGCGGCCGACCTGCATATCCAGGCGTTCAAGATCGCCGAGGAGGTCTCGCTCCCGGTGATGGTCTGTATGGACGGCTTCATCCTCACCCACGCCTACGAACGCGTGGATCTGCCGTCTCAAGAGCAGGTCGACGCGTTCCTGCCGCCCTACGTGCCGCGCCAGATGCTCGATCCGGCCGAGCCGGTGTCGATCGGCGCGATGGTCGGCCCGGAGGCCTTCACCGAGGTCCGCTACCTGGCGCACGCCCGGCAGATGCAGGCCCTGAAGCTCATCCCCCAGGTCGCGGCCGACTTCAAACGCGCCTTCCGCCGGGAATCGGGCGGGCTGATCCGCCCCTACCGGACCGAGGACGCCGAAACGATCATCGTGGCGCTCGGCTCGGTCCTCGGCACCATCAAGGATGTCATCGACGAGCAGCGCGAATCCGGTGTGAAGATCGGTGTGCTCGGCATCACCTCGTTCCGGCCCTTCCCCTTGGACGCGATGCGGCAGGCGCTCGGTCACGCCCGCCGCGTGGTGGTCCTGGAGAAGGCACTGGCCGTCGGCATCGGCGGGATCGTCTCGGCCAACGTGAGAATGGCCCTGTCGGGAATCCACCTGGACGGCCACACCGTGGTGGCCGGCCTTGGAGGCAGGCCCATCACCAAGGCGTCGCTGCACCGCCTGTTCGCCGACGCCATCGCCGGCCGCGTCGGGCCGTTGACCTTCCTCGACCTGAACCGCGAGCTGATCGAGCGAGAGCTGCGCCGGGCCGCGCAGACCAGGCGATCAGGCCCGAGCGCCGAGAACATGCTTCGCGACCTGGCTCTTGGAGAGGTGAGATGACCGTGCCCGCGCAACAGATCAAGTTCTATCAGACCGGCAGCTTCGCGGTCGGCAACCGACTGCTCGACCTGGAGGACCGGTCCGTCCAGGCCGACACCGACCGCGCCAATGCGCTGACCTCCGGCCATCGCGCCTGCCAGGGCTGCGGCGAGGCGCTCGGCGCCCGCTACGCCCTGGACGCCGCCATGCGCGCCACCCAGGGCCAGATGGTCGCCGTGAACGCGACCGGATGCCTTGAGGTGTTCTCCACTCCCTATCCGCAGACCTCCTGGCAGATTCCCTGGATCCACTCACTGTTCGGCAACGCGCCCGCCGTGGCCACCGGGGTCGCGGCCGCGCTGAAGGCCAAGGGCCGCACCGACGTGCGGGTGATCGGGCAGGGCGGCGACGGCGGCACCGTGGACATCGGCTTCGCCTGCCTGTCGGGCATGTTCGAGCGCAACGACGACGTGCTGTTCATCTGCTACGACAACGAGGCGTACATGAACACCGGCGTGCAGCGCTCCGGCGCGACCCCGCCCGCCGCGCGCACAATGACCACACAGGCGGTCGGCCCCGAACCGGGCAACGCGTTCGGGCAGGGCAAGAACGTGCCGCTGATCGCCCTGGCCCACGAGATCCCGTACGTGGCCACCGCCACCGTGGCCGAGCTCCACGACCTGGAGTACAAGGTGCGCCGGGCGATGGAGTTCCGCGGCGCCCGCTACATCCACGTCATGGTGCCCTGCCCGCTGGGGTGGGGCAGCGCCGCGTGCGACACGATCCGGGTGGCGCGCCTGGCCAAGGAGTCGGGCCTGTTCCCGGTGTTCGAGGCCGAGGACGGCGAGGTCACCGGCGTGGTGAAGATCCGCCGTCAGGTCCCGGTCGAGGAGTATCTCCGCCTGCAGGGCCGCTACGCCCACCTGTTCGGCGACCCGCCGCGTACCGATGTCATCGCCCGCATCCAGGCGATGGCCGACCGCAACATCCGCCGCTTCGGATTGGTGGAGTGAGATGGACAAGCCCTTCGCGATCACCTTGGACGTCGGCTCCAGCAAGGCCAACAAGACCGGCGCCTGGCGCACCGAGCGCCCCGTCTATGCCGACCGGATGCCGCCCTGCAACCAGGCCTGCCCGGCTGGGGAGAACATCCAGCGCTGGCTCTACCTGGCCGAGGACGGCTCCTATGAAAGCGCCTGGCGTGAGCTGATGGCCGACAACCCGTTCCCCGCGATCATGGGAAGGGTCTGCTATCACCCCTGCCAGACCGCCTGCAACCGCGCTCGGCTCGACGAGTCCGTCGGCATCAACTCCGTCGAACGCTTCCTCGGCGACGAGGCGATCCGGCAGGGCTGGACGGTTCCCGTCACCGCCGAGCCGACCGGCAAGCGGATCATGGTGGTCGGAGCCGGGCCGGCCGGCTTGTCCGCGGCCTACCACCTGACGCTGATGGGTCACGCCGTCACCGTCATGGACTCCGGCGCGTACGCCGGGGGCATGATGCGCTTCGGCATCCCCCGCTACCGGCTGCCACGCGACATCCTGTCCGCCGAAATCCAGCGCATCCTCGACATGGGCGTGACCCTCGAGCTCGGCCACACTGTGACGAACCTGCCCGCCGCCCTGCGCCACTTCGACGCCGCCTTCCTGGCGGTGGGAGCGCACATCGGCAGGCGCGCGTACATCCCCGCCGGGGACGCCGCGCGTATCCTCGACGCCGTCTCGATGCTGCGCGGCATGGAGGGCGGGGTCCCGTGCCTCGGGCGCAGGGTCGTCGTGTACGGCGGTGGCAACACCGCCATGGACGCCGCCCGCACGGCCCGCCGCCTCGGCGCCACCGACACGGTGGTGGTCTACCGCCGCACCCGCGACCGCATGCCCGCCCACGACTTCGAGGTCGAGGAGGCCATCGAGGAGGGCGTCACGATGAAGTGGCTGTCCACCATCACCCACGCCGACGGCGAGCGCGTCACCGTCGAGAAGATGCGCCTGGACGAGACCGGATTCCCCCAGCCCACCGGCGAGTTCGAGGAACTGGCCGCCGACACGGTCGTGCTGGCGCTCGGCCAGCAGGCCGACCTGACCCTCCTGCAGGGACTGCCCGGCGTCGATTTCGAGGACGGCGTGGTGAAGGTCGGCGACAACCTCATGACGGGATATCCCGGCGTGTTCGCCGGTGGCGACATGGTCCCCGCGGAGCGCACGGTCACCGTCGCCGTCGGTCACGGCAAGAAGGCCGCCCGGCACATCGACGCCTGGCTGCGCGGCACCACCTATCGGCCCGCGCCGCGGCCGGCCCCCGCCGCCTTCGACATCCTGAACCCCTGGTATTACAGCGACGCCCCCGCCACGGTCCGTTCCACGCTGGAGCTCGCCCGCCGCACCTCTACTTTCGACGAGGTCCAGAGCGGACTGGATGAGTCGAGCGCTCTGTTCGAGGCGCGTCGCTGCCTTTCGTGCGGCAACTGCTTCGAATGCGACAACTGCTTCGGCGTCTGCCCGGACAACGCCGTCATCAAGCTGGGCGCCGGCGAGCGCTACGCCATCGACCTCGACTACTGCAAAGGCTGCGGCCTATGCGCCGCCGAATGCCCATGCGGCGCCATCACCATGCAGGCCGAACAGACATGAAACGGAGAACGCCCATGTCCCTTGATGCATCAGACGCCTGGCGGGCGCTGGCCAAAGCGTCGTTCGCGGTCGTCAGTCACGTCACCCCTGACGGCGAACCGCGCTGTAGCGGGGTGGTCTACACGCTGATCAATCGGCGGCTGTTCACCGTCGTCGCCGCGGACAGCTGGAAGGCGCGGCACATCGCGGCGGACGGCCATGTGGCGGTGACCGTGCCTGTCCGCCGCGGCGGGATCCTGGCCCTGCTGTTCCCCATCCCACCGGCGACGATCACCTTCCACGGTGCGGCGATCGTCCACGCTCCCGACACCCCAGAAGGCCTGCGCGCGTTCGAGCGGCTGACGGCTCTGCTGCCGCCCCAACGGCGAGCCTCCAGCCGCGTCATCGAGATCCAGCCTGAGGGTGAGTTCCTGACCTACGGAGTGGGCGTGCCGCTCATGCGGATGCGCGAGCCCGCTGTCGCTCGCGCCCACCTTCCTGTCATTTAGGCCTGTCCCAACTTCATCGTGATCCACGGCTCACAGCGAGGCAGGCCGCAGGTCACCCCGCATACCTGGGCCAACGAGTCGGTCGCCGAACTGGTACGCCGAGGCGGCGGCCTGCTCGACATCCTTCCTCGGCTCGGCGTCCTTCTAGATCTCCAAGGGTCGGCGGCTGGACGTGCCCTCGGTGAGGGCGACGCCGAGGCGCATGATCATCTGCGGGTGCTCCCCTGTGCAGAGCTCCTCGCTCAGGAAAGCCCGCAGGTGCGGAAACTCCAGCGCCTGCGTGTGGAAGGCGGCGCTGACGCCGTACGCGGAGGCGTGCAGCAGGATCCGCTGCAGACTCTGCCCGGCGGCGATCCAGTCGATCCGATCGTCGTTCATGGTGGTGAGCAGCGCGATCAGACCGGGTGAGCGCTGGATCGGATCGGTGGGCTCGCTCCCCCACGAGTGGCCCTGCGCGAAGTCACGCTGGGCGAAGTGCGGGAAGGTCCACTCGGTCTCCGCAGGATAGCCACCCGGGCCGACCCCCTCACGCCGTGTGCTGCCCGGCGGCGTCGACCAGCGGCGTAGTTCGAGAGACGAGAGCCGGTCCTGGGTCTGGCGGTCCTGCGCGGCCTGGGTCAGCGCGGCGATCACCCTCCGGTCGGTGTCGGACCGGACGATGATCAGGCGTGCGCCCTCGGCCGGGGCTTCGTGGACGAAAGCGTCGATCAGCCGGTCGGGAACGTCCATGGCGGTGAACGCGCCACGGTGCGTGCGCCGCCGCTCGACCTCGGCGTACAGGAGCTTGGTGTGCTCGTCGGCGTCGTGCGGGCCGCCGAGCCGGACACGGGCCAAGACGGCCGGCCGGTCAGGGTCGGGCAGGACGGTCACCTCGGGCTCATATCCCAGCCGGCGTACGGCCAGGCG
>JAGFNW010000043.1 GCA_017592665.1 Streptosporangiaceae bacterium NEAU-GS5
CGCGGGCTGGCCACCCGCTACGACAAAGACCCGGCAAGCTACGAGGCAGGCCTCCATTTACGCGGCTCGATCATGTGGCTGAAAGTCCTTGCCTAACCTCATGATCCGAACTTCGAACAGCTCCTAGTAGAAGTCGCTGACGGGGGTGACGGCGGCGACGCCGGGGAGGGTGGTGAGCGCCTCCTTCATGGAGTCGATCTGCTTGTCCACCGTCGCCGCGTCGGGGCGGCCCGCAAATTTGACCATGAAGGCGCCCTGGGCCAGGTCGGGCGATGTCGCGTCTCCGGTCATGTATTCGAGCACGCGCGACATCTGGTCCTGGTCGGCGTAGTAGACCTTCGCGATGCCGGGCAGCGTCAGGATCCGCTCCAGGATCGTCTGCCGCTCTTCCGGCGACGGGTAGCGAGCGTGTCCGTCACATGGACCGTGGACGCGAGGAACATCGGCTCCCAGGGATTTCTCGGCCGTGGATTCGGCGCGGCAGAAGCCGACCGCCGCGTCGGCCTTTCCCACCCAGAAGAAGTCCTTCCAGGCGTAGACGACGGAGACCCCCGGCAGCTTCTGCAGTTCCGTCACGAGGGCCGACCAGTCGCCCGGTTGGAGAGCCGCGTTGAGCGTCGCGTTCAGGTCCGCCACGTGAATCATGCCCGCGAGCCCGGGCGTGCGTTTGATGGTCGCCAGGTATTCGGCGTTCTGTGAGCGGAAGACCGGCGCCTGGACCTCTGGATGAGACCGGAGCACCGCCTTGATCGCCGCAAGCTGCGCGTTCGTGTAGGCCTTGTTCTCGCACGTGGGGAAAGGACTGTACGTCCGGCAGAGGAAGACGGTGAGCCTGCCGGTGCGAGGCCAGGGGCCGTCGGGCGGGGGCAGCGCGGACGGCCGGTGCGCCCGCTCGTAGAACACCCAGCCGCCGGCGATCAGGACGGCGCCCATCAGGACGGCGATGACCAGCATGACGATTCCCGCCCTGCCGCGTCTCCGCTCGTCGGTCGGGAGCCCCTCGTGGCCGTCCAGCCCCGGCATTTCCGACAAAGACATGCGCACGAATATCGGGAACCCCGCTTCACGCCGTCAAGACCCGCCCGGCTGGAACACCGCGGCACGCCCCACTCAATAAACCGCGGGTGGGGAGATGTGAGATGAGGATGATAGGGACTTCGGTCGCCGTGGGGGCGCTGTTCATCGGCGTTCTGATGTCAGGCGGTTCTCGTGATCTCGAAGTACGGCACGTGGCGCACAGCGGGGCGGCGGCCAGGCACGATTACCTTGTTTTCTACGCCGACGGCAAGCGGGCCACGGCGTTCCGGGCCATCCGGGCCGCGGGCGGCACGCCGGAAGACCATCCCAAGCTGAGATACGCCCTGGTTCGGCAGGTCGCGACGGGCTTTCCCGAGGCGGCGGCGACAACGCCCGCCATCCTCGGCGTCACGCCCAACCGGGCGATCGGCGCCGCGGACGGGGCGCCCCCGCCCGAGGTGGTCTCGGCCGCGCCGGCATCGGCCACGCGCATGGACGGCGCGGCGGAGCCGCTGAGCGGGCGGCAGTGGGACATGCGGCTGATCGGCGCGAGCGCCGACGGCTCGTACGCCATCAACCGCGGCAGCCGCAAGGTCCTGGTCGGCGTCATGGACACCGGGGTCGACGGCACGCACCCGGACATCGCCCCCAACTTCAACCGCAAGCTCAGCCGCAGTTTCGTCCGGGCGCCGCACGTGGCCGGCGTCGACATCGACGGCCACGGCACGCATGTGGCCGGCATCATCGGCTCGCCGGTCAACGGGCTGGGCGTGGCCGGCGTCGCCCCAGGTGTGTCGCTGGTCGACCTCCGCGTCGCGGTGGACGGCACCGCCTTCTACCTCAAGCCCACTTTGGACGCGCTCACCTACGCCGGCGACGTGGGGATCGACGTGGTCAACATGAGCTATTTCATCGACCCCTGGCGGTTCAACTGCGCGAGCCGTAGGGGCGACTCCCGGGCCGATCAGCTGGAACAGGCCGGTGTGCTCGTCGGCGTGCAGCGGGCGCTGGACTACGCCCGCGGCCACGGGGTCACGCTGGTCTCCGCGCTCGGCAACGATCACACGGACCTCGACACCGTCAAGGTCGACGCCGACCCGCTGGGGACGCATTCGCGGAAGATCGACAAACGCTGTCTCATGATGCCGAACGAGGCCAAGGGCGTGATCTCGGCCACCGCGATCGGCCCGGCCGGCAAATTGTCGACCTACTCCAACTACAGCCTGCGGTACGCCGACGTGTCGGCGCCCGGTGGAGACTTTCCAGAGGTCCAGCCCGGCGACCCGGCCGAGATGGGGGCCGTCCTCGCCGCCGCCCCCAAGAAAATGCTGCGCCTCTTCGGGCAGATCGACGCCAAGGGCAAGCCGCTGACCCCGAACGTCGTCCGGGAGTGCGAGGGCGGCCGGTGCTCCTACTACCAGTATCTGGCCGGCACCTCGATGGCCGCCCCGCATGTCACCGGGGTCGCCGCCATCCTGATCAGCCGCTTCGGACGGCCCGGCAAGGGCGGGCTGACCATGGACCCGGCCGAGGTCGAGCGGCTGCTGTACGCCGGCGCCATCCCGGTCGACTGCACAGTGCCGAAGTGCAGGGGCGGCAAGGCGCACAACAACTTCTACGGCCGGGGCGTCGTCAACGCGCTGGCGGCGGCCACTATCGAGAAGTGAGCCCCCACATGGCGGCCACGTGCCGGGCGTCGGTTCCGCAGCACCCGCCCACGAGGGTGAGGTTCGGCAGCCGAGGCCGCAGCGCCTCCTGAGCCTCGGCGAGGGCGGCCGGGTCGCCCTCGTCCAGCTCGGTTGCGGCGTCGAGTTCCTCGTGGCTGCGCGCCGACGCGTTCGACCGGAGGCCGACGATGCGCTCGCGCCAGGCGCCGTCATCGGCCAGACCGGGCGCGAGGTGCGTGGGATGGGCGCAGTTGACCATGAAGTAGTCGGGGCCGCCTTCGGCGTCGACCTCCGAAATGGCGGTCGCCAGGGGCGTGCCGTCCGGCAGCCTGCCGTCGGCCTCGACCGTGAAGGACACGGCGACCGGCAGGCCGACCGCGCGGGCCGCGCGGACGACGCCGATGGCCTCGCCGGTCTGCGTCAGCGTGAGCACGGTGATCAGGTCGGCGCCGGCGTCGGCGAACGCCTCGGCCTGCGCCGCGTGATACAGGGCGGCCTCGCCGGGATCCACGACCTCACCGGCGACATAGCCGTCACCGCGGGGCCCGAGGCACCCGCTGATGAGCAGCGATTCCAAGCCCGGCTCTTCCCGCAGGCCGTTGAGCAGCGCCACCGACGCGCGGTTGACGCGGCGCAGCTCGTCGGGGCCGTAGCCCAGGCGCTCACCCCAGTCGCCACTGGCGCGCCAGGTCGGCGTCTCGAGCTGCAGCGCCGCGCCGGCCCGGACTGCTATGTCCACATACGCGCGGTAGTAATCCAGCAGCAACCGTCGGCCGCGCTCGTCGTCGATGAGGGGGAACGCGGCGAAGTCCGGCAGATCGACGCCGTGGTGATAGATGAGGTCGGTCTCCAGCCCGCCGTCGGTCACGACCGGGCGCCCCGCCAGTTGCGGCAGTGGACTGCTGCTCATGGTCCTCATTGTCGCTCGTACGGGGGACACGAGGTGTCCACCACGGGGCGTAGAGGCGGCGGCGTGGCGGCTCGTAGCTTCTGTCCATGACCGAGACGCCGCAAAGCGACCCACGCGCATTACCGTCGGCCGACGCCCCGCGTTGGGTGCGGCCGCCACTGATCCGTCTGCCGATCATGCTGGTGCTGTTCGGCGTGGTGTTCGTGGCCGTGAACGCCGTGACGTCGGCCTTGCGGAACACGGGGCTGCTCGCCCTGGTCGCCGGCGTGCTCGCCGCCGCAGGCGCGGTGGCCGCCTACGCCTACCTGGTACGCCGCCTGGAGCGCCGCCCCGCCGTGGAAGTGGCGCGAGCGGCGGCCGTAAGCGGGCTCCGGCGCGGCATCCTGATCGGGCTGCTGCTGTTCACGGTCACCATCGCGTTGATCGCCCTGTTCGGGGGCTACCGCGTGTCGGGCTTCGGATCGGTCTTCGGCGCGCTCGCCATCCTCGGCACCATGGCCGCGTCCGCCGTGGTCGAGGAGGTGCTGTTCCGTGGCATCGTGTTCCGGCTCGTGGAGGAACTCGCCGGCACACGCGGCGCGCTGATCGTGTCGGCCCTGCTGTTCGGACTGCTTCACCTCACCAACCCAGGCGCCACGATCTGGGGAGCCCTCGCGATCGCGGTCGAGGCCGGGGTGATGCTCGGCGCGGCGTACGCGGCCACACGCACCCTCTGGCTCGCCATCGGCGTGCACTTCGGCTGGAACTTCGCCGAGGGCGGCATCTTCGGCACGACGGTGTCGGGATCCGAGCACGGTCCCGTCGGCCTGCTGACCGCCACGCTGCCGGGGCCAGAGGCGTTGACCGGTGGCGGTTTCGGACCGGAGGCGAGCCTGTTCGCGATCGTGGTGTGCGCGGTGCCGGCGGTGCTGTTCCTGCGGGCGGCACGCCGCCGTGGGCTGATGTACCCGCGCCGCCGCGGTGATCTCCAGGTTCGGTGAGAGGTTCAGTAAGGTGGCGCAATGCGCTGGTGGCACGCTCAGGGCGTACTGGTGCGGGACATGGCGGTCGCGGCCGGCGTGGTCGCCCTCACCTTGGTCCCCGGGACCGGACGCCTCGGCGCGGCCATCGGCGACCTGCCGGCGCGGCGGCTCGACTGGGCAGGAGTGGCGCTGGCCGGGCTGCTGTCGGCGCCGCTGCTGCTGCGCCGCCTTCGGCCGGGCTGGTGCCTCGCGCTCGTGGGCGGCGGCTTCTGCGCCTACGAGCTCGCCGGATACACCCCGGTGTTCGCGACGCTCGGCCTCTACGTCGCGTTATACGCGGCCGGAGCGTACGTGGAACGCGGCCGCGCCTGGATCGCCGCCGGAGCGGCGGCCGGCTATCTGCTCCTCGCGGCCGGATTGCGCCTTCGAGGGTCGCCTGACCAGCCGTCCGACTTCCTGCTGTTCTTCCTGGCGCTGGCGGCCTGCTGGGCGGCGGGCGCCTGGATGAGGGACCGCCGTGAGGCCGAGGCGGTCCGCCGGGCCGACAGCGTCGCGGCCGCGATGAGCCAGGAGCGCGCCCGCATCGCCCGCGAGTTGCACGACATCGTGACGCACCACGTGACGGCCATGGTGATCCAGGCCGACGCCGCGACCTATCTGGTCTCCCAGGCGCCGGATCGGGCCATGGCCGGCCTTACCGCGATCGGCGAGACCGGTCGGCGGGCCCTGGCCGACCTACGTGATCTGCTGGCGGTCCTCCGCACGTCGGATCCGTCGAGCCGGGCGCCGACGCCAGGAGAGCTCGTCGGGCTGGCGGACCTGGTCGAGCGGATGCGGGAGGCCGGCCAGCCCGTGGAGCTGATCGAGGAGGGCGCACCGAGGCGCAGCAGCGACGGCGTGGAACTCGCCGCATATCGGGTGGCGCAGGAGTCGCTGACCAACGCGCTCAAGCACGCCCCCGGCAGCCGCACGGTTGTGCGGGTCGGCCACCACCCGGACGAGGTCCGCATCGAGGTGACCACGGCCGCCGGGCCGGATCGGGCCGGTTCGCGGCGTGCCGGCACCCATGGATACGGCCTGCTCGGGCTGGCCGAGCGGGTCGGGCTGTACGGCGGCGATCTGCAGGCCGGCCCCACCGAGGACGGCGCCTTCCGGGTGCGCGCGACCATTCCACGATCGGGGGACGCGTGACCGCGCCGCCCCCGCCGCCTGCGCTGAGGGTGCTGGTCTGCGACGACCAGGAGCTGGTCCGGGCCGGATTCGGTACGATCCTCGCCGCGCAGCCGGACATCGAAGTGGTCGGCGAGGCGTCCGACGGGCTCGAGGCCGTGCGGATGGCCCAGCGACTGCGGCCCGACGTGGCGCTCATGGACATCCGGATGCCCGGCCTTGACGGCATCGAGGCCACCCGCCGCCTGGCCGGGCCGGACGTGCCGGAGCCGACGCGGGTGCTCGTCGTGACGACGTTCAACCTCGACGAGTACGTCTTCGAGGCGCTCCGCGCCGGGGCCAGCGGTTTCCTGCTCAAGGACGCGAGACCGGCCGAACTGGCGGCCGCGATCCGCACGGTCGCCGCCGGTGAGACGCTGCTGGCGCCGGCCGTGACCCGGCGCCTCATCGGCCACTACGCCGACCGGATCCGGCCGCCCGAGCGCGGCGGCTCGGAACGCGACCGGATCCTCGCCATGCTGGCCCCGCGCGAGGTCGAGGTGCTGCGGCTGATGGCCGGCGGGCTGTCGAACGCCGAGATCGCCGCGGCCCTGGTCATCAGCACCGAGACGGTCAAGACGTACGTCTCGCGGATATTCACCAAGCTCGGCCTGCGCGACCGGATTCAGGCCGTGATCCTCGCCTTCCGCGCCGGGCTTTCCGATCCCGACCGGTAGGGCTCCCCCGCCGTGCTCAGAAACAGTCCTGACCCGCGAGTGTGAGGAGCAGGCGGGCGACCTTGCCGTCCTTGAATCCGAAGTCGAACCTGGCGTTCGGATGGCCGGGGACCGCGACGTCCGCCCGTGCCGGGTCACTGTGGAATTTGAGATCGGGATAGGCCCGCTTCAGCTCCCACCGCAGGGAGTCGAGGCCGACCCCCTGCGGGGTGCGGGCCCGGCTGGCGACGGCGATCGCGGCGACCCCGTATTTCTTGGAGATGAGGACGGCGCCCTTGCGGCGGCCCTTCAGCCGCCATCCGGTGCATCTCCCCGACCCCGTTTTGACCCGGTGATCGATCCTTCCGGTCGCCCTCGCCTGTCTCACGGTCATTCCCAGGCGCACGTGGTCGTAGCCGGTCGGCCCGAACGTCCGCTCCGACAGGGGCGCGGCGTCCGCCGGAGCGGCCCCGAATCCCAGCTCCATGACCATCAAAACGCTTCCTATCAGGAAATACCCGACTCGCGGCAGGCTCGCCTTCATCACGTCCTTGCTCCCCCGTTCTTGCTCCTGGGTACGCCCCCCGGCACATGGTCCAAGTGTGTTTCCCACGTGCGGGTTGGCCGCTCAGGCGCGCGGGTCCGAGACCGGCGGTCTCGAGTGGAACGGCGTGGAACGCCAAGGAGGTGGGCGTAGGGAGGGCGACATGGGTGTCCCGAGGATTTTCGGCGCGGTGGGAGAGACTGCCTTCTTCCTCTTCAATCGCTTCGTGTGGCGGGAGAAGGTCTGCATGGCGGACGAATATCCGGTCAAGCTGATCGGGAGCTCTACCGGGTCGCGCTGCGTGCCCAATGGCCAGGAGCCGCCGGAAGGCTTCGTGCGATATCCGGCCGGCAAGGTGCCCATGTACCTCGGCGACAAATGGGACAGGCGCTGGAAAGACGCCGTCTTCGACGAGAACGGGGATCTCGTCGAGCGCACTGATTCTCAGCGATAGGGCAGCTCGACGGCCCCGGCCGGCAGGCCGACGATGATTCGGCCGTCGCGCAGGGCGATATCGGGCTCCGCCGGGCCCGGCACGATGACGGTGAGCAGCCGGCCGGCCGCCGGGGAGATCACGGTCGTCGCCTCGGTCGTGCGCAGATAACCGGTGGAGATCGTGGTGACCTCTGTCTCCTGACCCCCGACCAGGCGACCTTCGGACAGCTGCGCCAAGGTCACCCGCCGGTCCTCATCGCCCGATACATCGCCCAATATCACGATGCCGTCGCGCTGGGCGAGGACCCGAAGCGAGGGGTGGAAATGCCACCGGCTTCGCAACACGGCCGGCCCGGCCACCGAATCGCGCACGGCCAGCAGGTCGGGGCCGTGGCTGACGATGATCTCCCGGGCGCGGCGCAGCCCGTAGGCCCGGTCGGAGAGCGTGTACGACTGTCGCGCCGGCCCGACGGAGGACTCGAGCAGGGCGGTGGCCCTGCCGGGACGGAAGGCCGCGTCGGCGACGATCGGGACGTTGTGCGCCTCGGGCGAGCGGGTCCAGGCCACGTAGGCCGTCCGCTCATAGGAGTGGAACCCGGCTTCGACCAGGATCGGGCGGCCGTGGGCGTGATAGGTGACGCCCAGGTGGTCCTCGTGGCCGTGCAGCCGCCGCCCCGGTCCGAATCTGATCGAGTAGTACGCCGACCGCGGGTCGTTCCAGGCGCTCCTGCCGAAGACGTACCCCGCGTCGAAGATCCCGACCGTGGACGGGCCGTGCGCGAAGGCCGGTGCGCGCTGGTCGGCCGGGCTGTCGCCGATGGGGACCAGGTAGCCGTCGGGCTGCGTGGCGTGCGCGATGAACGACTCGAGCGCCGCCCGGCGCAGGGCCAGACCGTCAGGTATGACGGCGCCGCTCTCCTCGATGGCCCGTAACGCCACCCCCATCCGGCGATGGACGTAAAGCGCGTACCTCGGAGCCTGCTCGTGCAAGGCGCCCTGGCCGTCTATGGCGAGTTCGGCGGAGGCGGTCATCCTGCTGATCGCCAGATCCCGCCATCTGGTCCTGCCGAGGCGGCAGGCCACCACCACCAGCGCGATGTCCTGGTCCAGCCCGTGGTTGTGGCCGGGCCGGTAGCGGGCCGGATCGGCCAGGATCCGGCCGTGCTCGATCAAACTGCCCGACAGCAGCTCCGTGTGCACGTGGGCGCTGAGACATACGAGAACGGGGGCCCGCAGCGCGATCGCGTGCTCGGCCCAGGCCCATGGGCTGACGTGTCCGCCGCGCCGCGGGTTGGCGCGTATCCAGTCGTGGACCAGCTCGGCGGCTCGATCCAGATAGGCGCGCTCACCCGAGCGTTCGTATTCGGCGACCAGACGGCCGGCCCAGCGGAGGGTGTGCAGGTTCATCGCCCACGACCGGTTGCCGTGGGGGTCGACGCGCCAGTCCATGGGCGTGGGAAGGCTGACGGACGGCAGTCCGGCGAAACGAACTCGGCCGTTCATCACCTCGGCCGTGTCGATGAGCGGAAACTGGTCGGCCAGGCACACCGCGCGGCCGTCTCGAATGCGCCAGGGCACGCGAACACTCCATAGATGTAATGACTCGAATACCCGCTGTGATCAGGGATGGGCGCGCCTGAAACCGGGCGTTGCCTGACGGCGACTACGCGGCCGGGCCCTCGTCGGTGAAGCCCGCCTCCAGGATCACGGCCGCCGCGCTGCCGTCAGAGGAGGACAGCACCCGGGAGCTGGCGGGATCGACGATCAAGGTGCGCTGGACGCCGCCCAGGGCGTAGGAGAAGGCGTCGCCCGCTCTGCCGCGGCCGTCCGTGCGCTTGCCCAGATAGTGGACGTTGGGCAGGTCGGCGAGGAGCCGGTAGGCGGAGGCGCGCACGCCGGGCGGCGACGGCTTGCGCCACAGCAGGCCGCTGAGCGCGTCGGCCAGGACGTCCTCGCCCGCGCCGGCCGGAAGCATGCTGTTCACCCAGGCTCTGAGCGCGGCGGGATCGGTGGGCAGCCGCTGGATCTGCTGGTACGTCAGCGCCCTGCCCGCGATGCTGAACGGCGGTTCGGTCGTGACCTCCGCGTGTGCCCCCGCGCCACGCCACGTCCTGCCGTCGCGGGCGGCCCACAGTTCGGTGATCTTCGAGCCGGTCTGCTCCCTGAGATGCCAGTACGCCCCCTGGGCGCCCTCGCCGGACATGGCCGACGTGGCCGCGGCCAGCAGGATGGTCCGCCCGGGACCCGCCGACCCGCGTGGAACACCGAACCACAACGCGGCCGCCGCGATCACCACGCAGGTCAGGGCCGCGGACCAGGCGAACAACCGCCGCCGGGCGCGCTGCCGCTGCGCCGCCAGCCGCGCGCGAACCCTGGTCTTGAGCCAGGGGTCCAGCCGCGGCGAGCCGTGCGCCTCGCGGATCAGCTCGAGCTCATCCATGCTCGGCCTCCAGGACCAGGACCGGATTCCGGTCGCCGAGCGAGGCGCGTAACTTCTTCCGCGCGCGGTTCAGCCGGGACCTGACGGTGCCGTTCGGTATTCCGAGCGCGGCGGCGACCTCGTCGTGGCTCAGCCCGGCCAGCGCGATGAGCTGCACCACGTCGCGGTCGCGCTGGTCGATGCCGGCCAGCGCGGCCATCAGATCCTGCCGCAGGCTCTGCGCGCTGACCTGCCCGAGGACCGAGTCCTGGTGATCCGGAGTGTCGGGATCGGGACCATAGCGGCCAAGAGCCCGCAGCCGGCGCGATTCCTGCCGCCAGTGCTTGCCGATGAGGTTGGTGGCGATGCCGTACAGCCAGGTCCGCACGGCGGCACGGGCCGGGTCGTAGTGGGCGCGCTTGCGGAAGGCGATGAGGAAGGTCTCCGAGACGACATCCTCGGCGTTGTCGGGGCCGAGTCGATGCGCGACATAGCGGTGGATCTCCTCGAAATGGGCGTCGAACATCGCGCCGAAGGCATCCGGGTCGGTAAGGGAATCCTCGCCGTCCTCTGTCACCGGCCGTCCCCTGTCATATGCGGTCCCCGTTCTCTATCGGTTGGCACTCCTTACTCCCCCGATAGACCGATCCGCGTTCACGCCGCCGCGGGCGCGAGCATGAGAGGCATCACCGTACGAACCTGCGCGACGAGGACGCCCTCGGCGACGGGGCTTCCGCCGGCGTGGGCCAGCAGCGCCTGCTGGAACAGGCCGTCGAGCATCGCGTAGGCGACCGAGGGCTCGAGCGCCGCCGGCCGGCCTTCGAGCTGGGCGTAGCGCGAGACCACGCGCCAGATCATCTCTTCCAGCGTCTTGTCGATCATGGTGACCGCGTCCCGGAGCCCTTCCTCGAACATGCTCTGGGCCCGCAGGTCGTACCACAGGCGATGCATGGGGGCCTCGTCGCGAATCGTCTGCGCGAGTTTGGCGCCGAACGCGTCGAGGAGATCGCCGGCGGTCGCGGAATCGGCCACGACCGAGTCATATCGGGTGACGCAGCGCGCTTTGTAGTAGCGCACGCTGTGGATCACCAGATCCAGCTTGTCCTCGAAGTAGTAGTGCACGACTCCGTGGCTGAACGCCGAGTTGTTCGCGATCTCCCGGAGGCTGGCGCGCGCGTATCCAAGCTCGCCGAGGGTCTTGAGCGCGGACTCGGCGAGCTGGTCGCGGCGCGCGTCGAACTTGTCGACCGGTCGCACCCCGCGGCGGCGTGTCGTGTTCGGTGTGCCCACAGTCGCATCCTAGAAGTTTTGACAGTCGTCCAAAACTATCAGTACGACTGTCCAGGATTATCTTGACAGTCGTCAAGACAGTGGTCTGTGATAGGTCGCATAGTCCCGCCGGCCCCCAGGAGTCTCCATGACCCACCTCGATCTCAACGGACGCAAAGCACTTGTCACAGGCGCAGCTCAGGGGCTGGGAGAGGGCATGGCACGCGCTCTCGCGGCCGCGGGCGCATCGGTCGTGGTGGCCGATGTCCAGGGCGAACTCGGTCCCAAGGTGGCCGAATCGCTCGGACAGGGGCATGGCTTCGTCCACCTCGACGTCACCGACGACGCCGCGTGGGAGAGGGCCGTCGCCGAGGCCACCGGCCTGCTCGGCGGCCTCGACATCCTGGTCAACAACGCGGGCATCGAGATCACCAGCCTGCTGGCCGACCTCGACGCCGCGGCGGCCCGCAGGCAGCTGGAGGTGAACGTGCTCGGCACGGCGCTCGGCATTAAGCACGCGTTCCGTGCCATGCGGCCGGGCGGGCCGGCGGGGCGCGGCGGCGTCATCATCAACGTCGCCTCGGTCGCGGCGACCATCGCCTTCCCCGGCATCGGGATCTACTCGGCCACCAAATCCGGTGTCGACCGGCTGACCCGGATCGCGGCGGCCGAGTCCGGCAAGCTCGGCTACGGCGTGCGGGTCAACTGCATCTACCCCGGCCTGGTGCCGACCGCCATGGGCGCGGGCCTCGCCAACGACGTCGCGCGGATCGGCCTGTTCCCGTCGCCGGAGGAGGCCGTCGGCGCGGTGGTCGGGCTGACCCCCTCGGGCCGGCTCGGTGAGGTCGCCGACATGTCCGCCGCGGTGGTCTTCCTGGCCTCGGACGCGGCCTCGTTCATCAACGGCGTCGGCCTGCCGGTCGACGGCGGGATGGGGATGTGACCATGTCGCGCGCTGACAAGCCCGTCGTCGTCTACGGCGCCTCCGGCTACACCGGCCGTCTGATCTGCGAATACCTGCGTGAGTACAACATCGCGTTCGTCGCCGCCGGCCGCAGCGCCGGAAAGGTGAAGGCGGCGATGGAGACGCACGTGCCGGGCATCGAGACGGCCGACTACGAGATAGTCGAGGTCGCCCACGACGTCGAGGCCCTGACGTCGCTGTTCGCCGGCGCCTCGGTCGTGTGCAACACGGTCGGGCCGTTCGCCACATACGGACCAGAGGTCGTCGAGGCGTGCCTGGCCGCCGGCGCGCACTACATCGACACCACCGGTGAGCAGGACTGGGTCATCACCTGCGACGAGAAGTACGGCGCGGACTTCGCCGCGGCCGGGCTGCTGGTGGCGCCCGGCATCGCCCAGATGTACACGACCGGCGAGATCGCCGCCGAACTGTGCCTGGAGAAGCCGGGCCTCGACACCCTCGACATCGCGGTGTTCTGGGGCGGCAGCCCGACCATCGCCTCGACCCTGACGATCCTGGTCAACGCGGCGCTGGCCGGCGCCTACTACCTGGAGCAGAACCGATACCTCCCCTGGGATCCGGACGCCGGGCTCTACCAGCTGGCCATCCCCGGCCAGCACGAGCTGGCGCTGGCCCTGCCGTGGGGCGGCACGTCGCATCCGGTCTGGTATCGCACTGATCCCCGGGTCGCGAACGTCAAGGTGCTCGGCGGGGTGTTCAACAAACCGCTGATGATGGGCGTGCCGCAGATCGTGGCCGCGGCCGTACAGGCGACCAAGGACATGCCGCCCGACGAGCAGTACGCCGCGCTCACCGCGACCGCCGCGCAGATGATGAACCAGATGCCGCCGCGAGAGAACCCGCGCCTCAACAAGTCCCTCGACTCGGTGCACGCGTCGGGGCCGCTCGGCCGCGCGCACTGCGTGATCTACGGCAATTCCAACTACAAGCAGACCGGCCTGCTGCAAGCGTACGCGGCGTATTCGCTGCTCCAGCGGCCACCCCGCCGGGCCGGCTTCGCGTCCGGCTGCCAGGCCTTCGGCCACCGAGAGCTGCTCGGCGTGCTGAGCAGCTTCGGGCTGGTCCGCGAACCGGTCGTCACGGTCGAGGGCTGAGCTCCGTGCGACTGGCCGACTACCTCGACAAGGGCGCGTCGCTGGACCCCGGCGCGCCCTGCCTCACCACCGACGGGCAGAGCCGCAGCTACGCCGAAGTCCAGGAGCTCAGCGCGCGCGTGTCGGCCGCGCTCGCGGCCCGTGGCGTACGCCCCGGCGACCGGGTCGCCATCCTGTCGGCGAACGACCCGACGGCGTTCACCTGCGTCTTCGGGATCAGCCGCGCGGGCGCCGTCTGGTGTCCCATCAACCCGCGCAACGAGGCGGCGGAGAACCGCGAGTTGCTGGAGCTCGCCGGCTGCACCGTGCTGATCTTCCAGTCCCAGTTCGCCCCGCTCGTCACGCGGATCCGGGACGACCTGCCGCGCCTGACCACGCTCGTCTGCCTCGACGGCGACGTCACCGGCGCCCTCGGCTGGCAGGAGTTCCTCGCCCTCGGCGCGAAGGCCGTCGACGAGCCGGCGCTCGACGACCTCGCGATGATCGTCGGCACGGGCGGCACGACGGGCCGTCCCAAAGGCGTCGAGCTGACCGGCGCCAACCTCGAGACCATGACGGCCATCACGTTGATGAGCTACCCGTTCGAGGGCCGGCCCGTCTATCTCGCCCTCGCTCCCCTCACCCACGCCGCCGGCGTGCTGTGCTTCCCGGTGCTGGCGCTCGGCGGCGAGATCGTCGTCATGCGCGCCCCCGACATCGGCGCGTTTCTCGCGCTCATCCCGCGGCATCGGGTGACGCACACCTTCCTGCCGCCGACCTTGATCTACATGGCGCTGGCCCACGAGGATCTCGACGGCACCGATCTGTCCTCGCTCCAGTGCTTCTGGTACGGCGCCGCCCCCATGTCGGCGGCGCGGCTGGAGGAGGCCCTGGTGCGCATCGGCCCCATGGCCCAGCTGTTCGGCCAGACCGAGGCGCCCATGATGATCTCCACGATGGCCCCCCGCGACCACTTCCGTCCCGACGGCTCGATCGCCGCCGAACGGCTGGCCTCGGCCGGACGGCCGGCGCCGCTGGTCACGGTGGCCATCATGGGCGAGGACGGCACGCTGAAGCCACGTCGCGAGGCCGGAGAGATCGTCGTTCGCGGCTCGCTGGTGATGCGCGGCTACCACGGCGACCCGGCGGCCACCGCCGCGGCGTCCGCCTTCGGGTGGCACCACACGGGCGACATCGGCTACCTCGACGAGGACAACTTCCTGTTCATCGTCGACCGAGCCAAGGACATGGTCATCACCGGCGGGTTCAACGTCTACTCCACCGAGGTCGAGCAGACCATCATGCGACACCCCGCGGTGCAGGACTGCGCCGTCGTGGGCCTGCCGGACGAGAAGTGGGGCGAGCGGATCACGGCCGTGCTGCAGCTGCGCGCCGGCGCTACAGTCGAGGCGGCGGAAATCCAATCGTTCGTGAAGCAACGGATCGGCAGCGTGAAGACTCCCAAGCAGATCGAGATCTGGCCAGACCTGCCCAGGTCCAAGGTCGGCAAGATCCTCAAGACCGACATCAAGACCCGGCTCGCGCGGGGCCGGCCGTGAGGGTCCTGCGGATCGCCGGCCTGACGGCCCTCCTGTCGATGCAGGGCGCGTTCATGACGCCGGCGGCAGCGGTCGCCGCGCCCAAGAAGGTGCTTGTCGAGCTGCGGGAGCAGGGCGGTTTCGCGGGGATCGACAACCGCGTGATCGTTTACACGAGTGGCTGCGCCCGGGTGCGTCATCGTGCTGAACGGGCCGCGACCGTCTGCCTCACCGCGGGCGAGATGCGCAAACTGCGCGGCGAGCTCAAACGCCTGCGGCTGGGCCGATCGCAGGCGGAGCCGCCGGGGGCCGACTTCATCGAATACACCCTCGCCTACCGAGGCCACCATGCGTCCCGCTACATGCTGCCCGGCACGTGGCAGCCGGTTGTCCGCCGGTTGGAGAAGGTCCTGCGCAAACACGGCGGCTGAGGCCGGGCCCGCGATTCAGCGGCTGACCGGCCCGCACCACTGGGTCAGCGCCGCGTGCAGGGCCGCGGTGCGCCGGATGGGGTCGGCTTCGCCGGTCGTCCAGGCGATGTAGCCGTCGGGCCGTACGAGTGTCAAGGTCGCGGTCGCGGCGGCCGGAGCCACGACCGACACCCGATCGGCCCAGCCGTCGACGGACGCCTCGCCCAGGAGCACGAACCGTCCGCCGCGCAGCGCCTCGTAAAGGCGGGTGCCGTCGGCCATGAGCACATCGGACGCCCTGGTCCCGACCGTCTTTCCCGCGCCCGGCGGCCGCCGGTAGGCGATGCCGACGCCGGTGATCTGACCGGCCGCTTTCCGGGCGACGGCCGGGATCCGCAGCACGAGGCCGCCGATCCACCCGCGCAGAGCGCGCCCGAGCCTGGATTTGATCATCGCGAGGCGGATGATGGCGCCGCTGCTGGCGATCACCTCGCGCCCCACCGGGCGCCTTTCGGCGTCGTAGGAGTCCAGCAGCGTTTCGGGGGCGCCGCGGAAGACGGCCGCCAGCTTCCAGCCCAGGTTGGCCGCGTCCTGCAGACCGGTGTTCATGCCCTGGCCGCCGGCCGGAGAGTGGCAGTGCGCGGCGTCACCGACCAGGAACACCCGGCCGACACGGTATCGCGGGGCCTGCCGCTCGTCGCTGTGGAAGCGCGACATCCAGCGCGGGTCGCGCATGCCGAGGTCGGTGCCGAGTGCTCGCCGGGCGACCTCGGCTACCTCCTCCAGCGTCAGCGGCGCGTCGTCGGCCACCTGGTGGCGGCGGTCCCAGGCGAAGACGCGATACCAGCCGTCGCCGAACGGCGCGATGAACGCGAAGCCGTCGCCGACCCCGTTGACGGTCAAGGTCTGCGCCGGCTCCTCGGTGAGCCGTACGTCCGCCAGCATGATGGAGCGGAGCACCGACTTGCCGGGGAAGGGCAGGCCGAGTTCCTTGCGCACGGTGCTGCCGATGCCGTCGGCGCCCACCAGATAGGCGGCGCGGTGGGTGGTGACGGCGCCGTCCGGGCCTCGGACGTCGGCCGTGACTCCCCCGGCGTCCTGGCGCAGCGCGGTCACCTGAGCGTCGTACACGATCGTCGCGCCGGCGTCGACGGCGCGCTTCAGCAGGACCCGCTCGACGTTGTACTGCGGGGTGATCAGCAGGTACGGAAACCGGCTCGGCAGCCGCGACAGATCGATGTGCATCCGCTCGAACAGCCGCAGGTCGGCGACCTTGGCCACGCCCATGGTGAGCAGCTCGTCGGCCAGCCCGCGGGCGTCGAGCTCCTCGAGGGTGCGGGCGTGCACGCCGAACGCGCGGGAGATGCTGGATTCCTCGCCGCCGCGCCGTTCGAGAACAGTGACGGAGACGCCCGCCTCGGCCAGATCTCCGGCGAGCAGCAGCCCGGTCGGGCCTGCTCCGACCACAAGAACATCCTTCATTGCGACCTCCTCGACCGTTGGTCAACACTTGTTGGCCAACACCTGATGACTATGACACCTCGGCATCGTCGCTTTGTCAACACTCGTTGGCCTACACTTGTTGATGTGGACCAGAGAACACCCCTGCCCAAGCCCCGGCGCTCCGACGCCACCCGCGCGACGATCCTCCAGGCGGCGCGGCAGCGGTTCGCCATGGACGGCTATGAGCGCGCCACCATCCGGGCCATCGCCGCCGACGCCCGCATCGACCCGGCCATGGTGATGCGCTACTTCGAGAGCAAGGAGAAGCTGTTCTCCCTGGCGGTCGAGTTCGACCTGCGCCTCCCCGACCTGACCGCGGTCCCCCGCGACCAGGTGGGCGCCGCCATGGTGGGCCACTTCCTGGACATGTGGGAGGCCGACGACACGCTGCAGGTCCTCCTGCGGACGGGGGTCACCAACGACGCCGCGGCCGAACGCATGCGCTCGATCTTCGCGGCCCAGCTCGCGCCGATGATCGTCGAATTCACCGGCGAACCCGCCCTCGCCCCCAACCGGGCCGTCCTGGTGGGCTCCCAGGTGCTCGGCATGGCCTTGTGCCGATACATCCTCAAGCTCCCGCCCGCCGTCGCCATGTCCAGGGAGGAGATCGTCGGCTGGCTCGGCCCCACCCTCCAGCGCTACCTCACCGAGAAGGCGCTGTCGAGCCGATAGGACCTTGCGGGCGCGGGTGGCCGGTTAGTCTCGATCGAGTGATCCGCTGGACAAGACCCCGCCTTGTGCGCTGGGGCTCGATCGCTGTGATCGCGCTCCTGGTCGTGGGGGGCGCGGCCTGGTGGTCTTATCGGGAGTTACAACCCTGCGGGCGGCTCGACCTGCTGCTGAACAGCAGTGGGTGCGCGGCGGTCCGCACCGTGCCGTGGTTCACCGTGGGGACCAAAAGCCGGCCCGGCGTCGCCTTCACCCCGGACGGCAAGCGGCTGGCCATGGTCGGCATCGAGGTCGAGGAGGAGGCGCCGGAGCCCGAGGCGACCTCGGAGGCCTCGCGTCTTCCGCTGCAGCGCGCGGCGCTGGTGACCATCGACGTCTCCCGCGCCACGGTCGTGAACCGCGTGAACGACGGCGCCTACCAGCGCGGCCTGGCCGGCGCGTTCGGGGTCTCGTCTACGGGCCGATACGCGGCCGGGGTCTTCCTCGACCCCGGTTCTCTGCAGGAGGGGCAGACGGAGGGGCCCGATGCCAAGGGCTCGGGCCGGATTCGGGTGTGGCGCCTGGATGGGCGGCCAGGGGGCTGGCAGTCGCCGCAGATGACGCTGTCGCATCAGGCGCTGGTCCAGTTCTCCGCCGACGACGCCGTGCTGCGGGTCGACGACCGGTTCTTCGATGTCGGGTCGGGAAAACAGCTGAGCTCGGAGAGCGTGGGAAACGCACAGTTCTATCCCGGCTGGGGCACGGGAGACGGCGCTTTCAGCCCGGATCGGGGGGTGAAGGTGACATGGAATTACCGCACCGGGGTCGTGGCCGCGAGCGAGGCGGCCTCCGGACGTGTCGTCCGCGAACTGCCCACCGCGTTGGATCCGGGGCAGGCGCAGACGGTCTCGTTCCGGTTCAGTCCATCCGGAAAGAGGCTGGCGATGAGGGCGACCCTGTACGGCGGCGACGTCATGCTGCAAGGCTGGGAGGTCGGATCGGGCCGCCGGATCCTGAGCCTCACGTCCTCCATGCTGGGCATCGAGACCGCGTGGTCCCCCGACGAGAAAACGCTGGCGGTGTCCACCTCGGGCATGACCCAGCGGACCGGAGAGGGCGTGGCGCTGTTCCATCTCCCGTGAAGGAGCTCGTACGGGATCAGAAGACGGTGTAGCCGCCGTCGACCACCAGGATCGAACCCGTGATGAAGCTCGCGGCGTCACTGGCCAGGAACACCACGCTCGGCGCGATCTCCTCGGGCAGCGCGTACCTCTGCTGCGGCACGTCCTCGATCCAGTAGCGCCGCAGCTCAGGCCGGTCGACCGGAGCCATGTCGGTCTTGACGTAGCCGGGGGCCACGGCGTTGACGCGGATGCCCACCGGCGCCCACTCCGCGGCGAGGGACTTGGTCAGATGGTGCACCGCGGCCTTGGAGGCGTTGTAGGCGGGCTGCCACTGCGGCCGATTTACGATCAGTCCGGACATCGATCCGATATTGACGACCGACCCTCCACCCGCCTCCGCCATGTGCCGGCCGGCGGCCAGACTGCACTTCCACAACGCGCGGACGTTGAGATCGAAGACGGTGGACCACTCAGGATCGGTGACGTTCCATGACTCGTTGTGGAAGCACGCTCCCGCGTTGTTGACCAGAATGTCCAGGCCACCGAGCGCCTCTATGGCTCGCCGGGTCATCTGGTCGACCTGGCCGTCGTCGGTGATGTCAGCGGTGAGCGGCACCATTTCCAACCCCTGCGCGGCGGCCTCGCCTACCGCGGAGGCGTTGCGCTCCGCGTCCCGCCCGCAGATGGCCACCATCGCGCCGGCCTCGGCGAGCGCGACCGCGAAGGCCTTGCCCAGGCCTCGATTTCCCCCGGTGACCAGCGCCTTCTTCCCCTTGAGCGAGAAGCGTGCGAGCACGGTCATGCCACCACCACCATCATCTGAGAACGTCCGAGTCCTGATCAGGATTCAGCGCCCGCTCCACCGCGTCCAGGGATCACGCGGTCGCATGGATGCGGAACGACGTCGAGCTGCACGCCCGAGTTCAGCTGTGGCACTGCCACTACCGGAACAATACGAACGTGCCTGAGCAGGCCTGGCGCATATAATTCGTCGAGCAGTACAAATCCGGGCCCCAGGGCACCCGCGCCAACATCAACAGCCGGCAGTGCCTGGACGTACGCGACGACGACGATGGCGACGGCACGGCCATCCAGCAGTCTCGCTGCAAAGGCGTCTACGCCCAGCAGTTCCACAGCTTCGCATTCTCCGACTGACCCCGGATCAGGAGCGGACATCGAGGCTAGGATCCAGGTCCTATATTCCCCGCCGCCCCCCACCAGCCTCCCAGCCCAAGGATCCTGCCCGGGCACGACGATTTCCCGCAGTACGACGGCGACGCTTGAAAGCATGAAACCGCGGCCGAGTAAGGAGAAACTCATGCGTCGCACTGCCGTCGTCGCCCGATTCACCGCCCGATTCACCGCCGTCTGCGCCGCCGTCGCCCTGGCCCCTCTCGCGGCTCCCACAGTCGCGGGCGCGTCCACCGCGCCCGCGCCGAATTTCCTTTTCGACGAATTATGGGGCCCGGCCTGGTCGTCCAATCATCTCGCCAAGGCCGGCGGTTGGCGGACCACCACGACCAAGGGGAACACGGTCGATTGGCACGTCACCGGAAAGGTGTGGGATCTCGACCCCGGCGGCAATTGTGCGATCGTGGAATTCCGCAGCGTCCTGCGGCCGCTCACGAAGAAGCCGGGCCCGAGCAAGTCGTTCAAGCAGTGCGGAAAGGGTTCCAAGAAAATCGACTTCCAGGTCCATGACGGAACCGTCCTCATGGCGAAAGTCTGCCAGGTAAGCGAGCACGGCACCCGTCTCATCAAGTGCGAGGAGGCCATCGGCGTCACCGTCGCAGCCGAGTTCAAGCAATAGCCGCCCGGCGTCCGGCGGAAACCGACTGGCGGGGGTGGCGTGGAACGGCGTGTCACACCTGACGGGTGACGCCGTTCGCGGAAGACCAGCACGGCCCTTCACAGCTTCGCTGGGAGCGGCCTGGGGATGTGATCGACCTCGGCGGTGTCAGGCGCGGACAACACGTCCGCGCTCACCGTCGGGTTGTGGCCTCCAGTGGCAGCGGAGCGTTCGTGGTCTCACCCGATGCGATCCACGCCGAAGCGGCGCTGTCGGTGACAGTGCCGCTCGTGATGCGCGGGCCCAGCTCGCCGCCGGCCGGCTGGCGTCGGCCGCCGCGGCTTACGGGCGCTGGACGTTGTTGGGATTGAAGTTGACCGGCCCCGTTCCGGAATTGAAGCCGATATTCATGCCGTTGGACCTGTAGAAGAAAATCATCCACCCGGTCGGATAAAAATTCAGACATGCGTAGCGATAGCGGGGCTCGTCGTAGGGGTCGAATTCGTACCAGCCGCCGCCACTGTTCAGGCAGCCGTCACGGACATTGCTGAGCGGGCTCGCCGACGCCGGCGTGGCGGTCACTGCCAGCGCGCCGCCCGTCATCGCAGCGGCAAGGCCGGCGGCGGCGATCCATCGCTTGACGGTCATCTTTCGGGATTCCCTTCTTGAAAGCCAGGTGTGTCCTCCTAACCAGGGTGCGTTCCATTCCGTGACAGCCCGGAGCGGGCTGATTCAAGACAATGGCGACCAGTGGAGAGCACGGCAGCCGCCATTGGTTAGGGAGGCGAAGACCGGCCATGCCTCATTGCGGCTGATGGGCCTCAATACGGAACCGCAACAGGTCACGGCATGATCGACAGCCGGCGGAGTCTGGTCCTGGCTCTGCACGGGTTCTCCGGCTGCCGCGGCGACCAGGCCGGGCCAAAACCGGGTTGCCGCCTCGTTGGCATGGTCAAAACTCAACCGCCACTGGCCTGGATGCCTGCGCAAAACCTGCAGGGCGGCTGTCCGGCCCACGCCGCGACGACGGTAGCGGCACAAGATCGAGAGCGGCTGCTCCCCTCATCGTCGAGACCCGCGCGGGTTCGGCGGAACTACGAGCAGCTGATGGGCACGCCGGCGCCGATGTTTCGCCAGGCTCGTGCCACGGTTGCAGGCCGCCGAGCGATGACCCCATCCGCCGCTTCGCCGTCACCCACCTGGACACCGCCGCCCGCGATCACCATGGCCTTCCCGCAGAGTTGCCTGACGTGCCTTGAAGCTAGCCCGTCGCGTCTAAAGGTCGCGTGACAGCTCGCTTCTGGCCGCCGTCGCGGCGATCATCAAGTCGGCGGTCCGATTTCGTGGCTGCCGACCCTGTGTGTACACCACGGCGCAGATCTGACCGAACATGCGGGCCGCCTCGGCGTCATACGGCAGCGGGTCACCGAAAGCCGCCTCGGCGTGCTGCGGCACCGCCACCCGTCCTGCACGCTTGACCGGATCATCTGCGCGGGGCGCCTGCGAGACAGTGGCGTCCGGTAGAACGCAAAAGCGGCGCCGTCACTGACAGCGCCGCTCATGAAAATGGCCGCCCTACTTGCCACCGCGCTCGACGACGGGTGTTGAAGTAAGGAACCGTGGGTGGAGCTAAGGGGATTCGAACCCCTGACCCCCTCCATGCCATGGAGGTGCGCTACCAGCTGCGCTATAGCCCCTTGCGGAGTTGAGTGTACAGGTCCCGTGGAGTGGCTGGGTAACTCATGTCACGCCTCGGAGGGTGTGCTACGTCTAGATGCATATGATCCCTGATGCGTTCAACGAGCACCGCGACCTGCTGGTCGGAGTGGCCTACCGGATTCTCGGCAGCGTGGCGGACGCCGAGGACGTGGTCCAGGAGGCCTGGCTGCGCTGGTCGGAAGTGGATCAGGCGCGCGTGGAGGCCCCCCGGGCGTACCTGGTGAAGACCACCACCAACCTGGCGATCGACCGGTTGCGGCGGTTGAAGGCGCGGCGCGAGGCCTATGTGGGGCCGTGGCTGCCGGAGCCGATGGCGACCGCGCCGGATGTGGCCGAGCACGCGGAGCTGGCCGACAGCGTGGAGCTGGCGCTGCTGGTGGTGCTGGAGACGTTGTCGCCGCTGGAGCGGGCCGTGTTCGTGCTGCGGGAGGCATTCGGGTTCGCGTACGCGGAGATCGCCGAGAGCCTGGGGCGGAGCGAGCCGGCGGTGCGGCAGCTATCGAAACGGGCGCGTGAGCACGTCCAGGATCGCAAGCCGCGGTTCGACGTGGATCGGCAGGAGCGCCGGCTGGTCACCGAGCGGTTCATCGGGGCGGCGGCGGGCGGCGATCTGGACGCGTTGATGGAGCTGCTGGCCGAGGATGTGACGCTGGTCGCCGACAGCGGCGGCAAGGCCAGGGCGCCGCTTCGGGTGCTGGCCGGGCGGGAGAACGTGGGCCGCTTCATGGCGGCGATCGCCACGCCGGAGGCGAGCGTGCGGTTCCTGCGGTCGATCGGCGTGCCGGAGACGGCGCCGACCGACATGGAGATCATGGACGTGAACGCGGGTCCCGCGCTGGTGCTCACGTCGGGCGGCCGGGTGCTCTCGATCGCGTCACTGGTGATCACCGATGGGCGGATCGAGACCGTCTACCTCTTCGCGAACCCCGACAAGATTGCGCATTTCTTGCCGGGTTCACGAACAGAGGAAGACGGGCTCTAAGCCTCCGGGAGCCAGACGCGCATTGTCGCGGGGCCGCTGTTGCCCCAGCGGAAGTACGGCACCAGCCGGAGCTCCACGTCCTCTCCCACCGTCGGCTCGAAGGATGATCCGTACGGCCAATCCAGGGCGCCGTTCGAGTCGATCCTCCGCGCCTTGACCGTGAGGTCGTGGCCGTCCTCCACGGGCGGCGTGGCGGTGCTGACCTCGACTTCCTCCAGCAGCGGAGACGTGCCGGGCGATTCGGCGCAGTAGACGAGCGGGCCACGTTCGATGGCCACGCAGCCGCGTACGGCGTCGACCCGCGGGTCGGCACGCACCCAGCGAGGCGTCATGGACAGCTCCATGCGGACGACGTCTCCCGGTTGCCAGCGCTGCTCCCACTCGGCGGTCCCCCCGCCCGCCCACGACGGCCGGCGCACGGTGATCCGCCGCTCCGTTTCGGGAGCCTCGGCGACCCGTACGGTCACCTCCCCCGACCACGGATAGTCGGTCTCCACCTGGAGCGTGAGCCCGTCGTGGCTGATCACGCCCGGCGCGAGCTGGTTGATCTGGATGCCCCGCTCGTCCGCCGTCGCGACGTACGCGGCCAGGCTGGCGTACGTTCTGGCGATGTTGTTGGGGCAGCAGGACACCTCGCGCCAGGGCGCGCGCAGGCCGCCGTCGGCGCGCGGGCTGACCCCGTCGAGCACCTCGCCGGCCACTCTGACCTGCAGGGGATTGGTGTAGAAGAACGAGTGCCCGTCCTGCGCCGGGCCGGCGGCCACGACGTTGAACAGCGTCCGCTCGGCGAGGTCGGCGTAACGCGCGTCGCCGGTCGCGAGCAGCAGCCGCTGCGCCAGCATCACCGACGCCACGCCGGCGCAGGTCTCGTTGTACGCGCGGTCGGGCGGCAGCTCGAAGTCGTCGCCGAACGACTCGCCGGAGTGTCGCGAGCCCATGCCACCCGTCAGATACGTCCGCCGGGCGATGGTCCGCTCCCATTGCCGTTCGACCGTGGCCAGCAGTTCCTTGTCCCCGGTCTCGACCGCGAGGTCGACCACCGCGCTGGTCAGATACAGGGCCCGTACGGCATGGCCCCGCAGCACCTCGGCCTGCCGTACGGGCATGTCGTCCTGGAAGTAGGCGCGCCCGAGCTCGATGTCGGCGAGGGCGGGGGTGCCGCGGCGCTCGATGAAGCGGCGGGCCATCTCCAGGTAGCGTTCGGCGCCGGTCACCCGGTAGAGCTCGATCAGCCCCATCTCGATCTCGGGATGGCCGCAGACCTCGGTGCCCTCCATGAAGCGCGCGCAGACGTGGTCGGCGGCCCGCCGGGTGACCTCGGCGAGCCGGTCTTCGCCATAGGCGCGCATACGGGCGACGCCGGCCTGGATGAGGTGGCCGTAGCAGTACAGCTCGTGGCCCCACTCGAGGTCGGTGTAGCGGGCGTGGCCCCAGCGGGTGTTGAGGTAGCCGTCCGATTCCTGGGCGGCCGCGATGATCGAGGTCAGCTCGTCGATGCGCGGGTCACCGGCCCACGCCATCGCCTCCATCAGCTTGTACACCTCGGAGTCGGAGAACTCGCGGCCCTGTCGCGGCACGTCCGTGAAGTTGGCGATCCAGCCGACGCGGCCCATCCACTCGTAACAGTGATCGATTATCGTCGCGGCGGACGGTGCGCCCCAGAATCCGGGCGACAGCCGTACGGACGACAGGCCGAGGGGGTTGCGCACGCCCGAGGACGGCACGACCGGACTGACCACTGGATTAGCCACGCAAAGCTCCCGACATGAATCCGCGGACGTAGTAGCGCTGAAGGACGAGGAAGAGGATCAGGCAGGGGATGGCCATGACCATGACGCCGGCCTGGAGCATGCCGTAGTCGATCGCGCCGAACGTGCGCTGGGTCATGCTCACCACCGCGACCGGCAGCGGGAAGTTGGCCCCGTCGTTGAGCAGGATGAGGGGCGCGAAGAAGTCGTTCCACGAGGCGAGGAACGCGAACAGGCCGACGGTGATCAGGCCGGGCCGTACGGACGGCAGCAGGATGCGGGTCAGGGCGCGAAACGAGCCGCACCCGTCCACCAGCGCCGACTCCTCGATCTCGCGGGGAATCGCCTCGAAGGAGTTTCGCATCATGTACAGCGCGAACGGCAGCTGGAACATCACGAACACCAGGGCCAGCCCGGGCAGCGAGTTCTGCAGCCCGATGTAGCCGAGCAGCACGTAGAGGGGGATGAGAATGGTCGCGTACGGCACCATCAGGATGGCGAGCGCGGCCAGGAACAGCAGGTTCTTCCCGGGGAAGGTGAACCGGGCGAAGGCGTAGCCGCCGAGCGCGGACACGACGAGGGTGCCGGCCACGGTCAGCGACGACACGATCAGGCTGTTGGCGAAGTAGCGCGGCAGGCCCTCGCCGAACTTCAGGATCTGGGCGTAGTTGCCGAAGCCGTATCCAGTGGCCTGGCCGCTCCCCGGCTGGCCGCGGACCGACGACCAGCCGCTCCACAGCAGGGGGAACAGGAAGATGACCGCGAGCGCGGACCTGGACCACGCGTAGTTCAGCAGGGGTTTCATCGCGGGCCTCGCAGAATTCGCAGCTGGACCGCGTTGAGCGCGACCAGCACGATCAGCAGGACCATGGACAGCGCCGCCGCGCCGCCGAGATCGAACCGGAAGAACGCGTTCCGGTAGACCACCATGACCATCGAAACCGTGCTGTTGTCGGGTCCGCCGTTGGTGAAGATGAAGAACTGGTCGAAGGCGAGCAGCGACCCGGTGATGCTGAGGATCAACATGAGCGCGATCGTCGGCCGCAGCAGCGGCAGCGTGATCCGGTAGAACACCTGCCAGCGGCTCGCTCCGTCGGTCCGCGCCGCCTCGTAGACGTCGACTGGGATCGATTGGAGCCCGGTGAGCAGGATCAGCATGTTGAATCCGGCGAACCGCCACAGCACCAGCAAGATCGTGGAGAACAACGCCATGTCGGGCGTGCCGATCCAGTTCACGTGCAGGAACCCGAACGGCCCGAAGTCGTTGTTGAGCATCCCGTAGAACAGCAGGGCCGCGGCGGCGAAGCCGACCGCGCCGGGCAGGAAGAACGCCGTGCGGAAGAAGCCGACGCCGGGCCGCCTGTCCTGGACGAGCAGGGCGAGGCCGAGGGCGAGCGCAGACAGCAGGACCGTGATGATCGCCGTGTACTTCAGCGTGAACCAGACGGCGTCCATGAACAGCGGGTCGTCGGTGATCTTCTGGTAGTTCTTCGGGAAGTTGAAGGTGGGCGATCCGAGGAGCGGCCACTTGTTCAGCGACATGATCACGACGAGGACCAGCGGGGCGATGAACAACGCCCCGACGATCACCGCCGTCGGGGTGGCGTAGAGCATCCCGGCGAGCTGACGCCGCCGGGATCCTCTGCTGTTCAGAGCATGTGTCATTGTGTGAGCGACTGGTTGACGGCTTCGTTGAGCTGCGTGAGCTTGGCGGGATCTCCGAAGACCGCCTCGCGGGCCAGGCGCAGCCACGGTCCCTGCGGGTCGTTGAAGGTCTGGCCGAACTTCAGGGCGTACGGCGTCTGCCCCTTGCCGACCAGGGAGTTGATCAGCACGACGCGGGGGTCCTCCGCGGAGTACTTGTTGTTGGCGAGGTCGGTGCGGGCGAGCACGTCCTTGTTCTTCGCCATGATCTCGACCTGTGCCTCGTCGGAGACGGTCCAGGACAGGAAGTCCCAGGCCGCGTCGGCGTTCTTCGTGGTGGAAGAGATGCCGATCGAGTCGCCGCCCACGAAGGTGGACTCGCCGCCGTCAGGCCCGGCGATGGGCGTGACGCCGATGTCCATGCCCTTGGGCATGAGGCCGAGCGTGGTGGACGGCATCGGCATGACGCCGATCTCGCCCTTGGGGAAGAAACCGGTCCAGGTCGGGCCCTGCTCCTCCTTGGTCGTCGGGCCGCTGACACCCTTGTCGTACAGGGTCTTGTAGATGGCGAAGACGTCCGTCATCGGCGGCTTGTCGACCAGCGATTCGGTGCCGTCCTGGTTCATGACCTGACCGCCGGCGGCCCAGACCGAGGGCCAGAACGTGAACACGTAGCAGCCGCCGCAGTTGCCGCCGAAGAAGGTGCCGTGGACCTTGCCATCCTTGCCCAGCTTGTCCTGGATGGCGGTGGCCTGCTCGGCGAACTCCTTGAGCGTCGTGGGACCCTTTTCTGGGTCGAGTCCGGCCTTCTTGTACAGGTCCTTGTTCCAGAACCAGACCGAAAGGTCGAGGGTGTGCGGCAGGGTGTAAAGCTTGCCCTCGTACGTGCCGAGCCGCATGTGCGAGGGTGCCAGCGAGTCCTTGAACGGAAGCTTGTTGATCCGGTCCGTGATGTCGAGGAACAGACCCTGGGAGGTGTAGTTCGGCACGAAGATGACGTCGGCCGCGAAGATGTCGGGCAGCTGCTTGGCGCCCGCGGCGGCCGCGATCCTCGGCTGGTAGTTGTCAGTGGGGATGACGGTCAGCTTGACCTGGTTCTTATGGGAGGCGTTGTACGCGTCGACGAGCCGCTGACTTTGGGTCTGCGTGGCGGCGCGGGTCCACATCGTGACGGTCACCGGGCCGCTCGCCGACTGGGCCGGCTGCGCCGACTGACCGGTCGACCCGCCGCTCCCACAAGCGGCCAAGGTCACGGCCAGCAACGCTGCCGCCGTGATCGCCGGCAGTCTCTTGGACATTGGTGCTCCTTGTCAGGGGGTGTGCCGTGATAGGCAGGTGGTGGAGGAGAACTCCTCTCCCGAAAGTCACGTAAAAGGTTTTCGGAAACGTAAGCGCAACGTACGCGACAGGTCCCAGTCACGGAAGACGTTGCTTGATTACAAACTGGCGACTATCTTCGGCAACGCCGGGATCTCTCAACAGAAAAGGTTTCACTTGATGGCCCCCCAACGACCCGCCACGATCACCGATGTGGCCGCCCTGGCAGGGGTGTCCATCGCGACCGCCTCCAAGGCGCTCAACAACCGCGGCCAGGTGCGCGCCGAGACCCGGCAGCGAGTGTTCCAGGCGGCCGAGGAGCTGTCCTTCCGGCCCAACGCGTTGGCGCGCAGCCTGCTGTCCGGCCAGACCAAGACCGTCGGCCTGCTGACCAGTGACAGCGTCGGCCGTTTCGGCATCCCCGTGCTGCTCGGCGCGGAGGACGCGTTCGGCGCCGGCGAGATGGCCGTGCTGCTCTGCGACGCGCGCGGCGACGCCATCCGCGAGCAGCATCATTTGCGCACGTTACTGACTCGCCGGGTGGACGGGCTGATCGTGGTGGGCGAGAGCACCGACGCCCGCCCGTCGATCAGCCGCGATCTGCCGGTGCCCGTCGTCTACGCGTACGCGCCGTCGGACGATCCCGAGGACGTCTCGTTCGTCCCCGATGACGTGGCCGGGGCGGGCCTCGCCGTACAGCATCTGCTGACGCTCGGCCGGCAGCGGATCGTGCACGTGACCGGGCCGACCCACTATCAGGCCTCGCGCGACCGGGCCGAAGGCTTCATCGCGTCCATGACCGAGGCGGGCCTCGATCCTGGCCAGGTCCTCTACGGCGAGTGGTCGCAACGCTGGGGGCGGCAGGCCGCCGAGATCGTGCTCAAGTCGAATCCGCAGGTCGACGCCGTCGTGTGCGGCAGCGACCAGGTGGCGGCCGGCTTCGTCGAGGCGGCGCGCGAGCGCGGGCGGCGGGTCCCCGACGACATCGCGATCGTCGGCTACGACAACTGGTCGGTCCTGTCGACCGAGACCAGGCCTCCGCTGACCACGGTCGACATGAATCTCGAACGGCTCGGCCGGACCGCTGCCCAGCATCTGTTCGCGGCCATCGACGGCCGGGCCACGCCGGGCGTGCACCGGATGCCCTGCCAGCTGGTGATCCGGGAGTCGACCGTACCTGCGTGATACCGGAATGATCCACCGTGGGGAACAATGTCCCCCATGGTGGAGATCGCGCTGAGGTCGCACGCGAAGATCGGTGAAGGGCCCACGTGGGATCCACGTACGGGCGAGCTCGTCTGGGTGGACATCCTCAACTCGGAGATCCACTTCTACCGCCCCGCGACCGGAGAGGATCGCGTGCAACGCGTCGACCAGCACGTCGGCGCGGCCAAGCTGCGCGAATCGGGCGGGCTGGTGCTCAACATGGTCGGCGGCGTGGCGCTGCTCGACAGCGACGGCGGCTTCCGCTGGCTGGCCGACCTCGGCCGCGACGGCGTGCGCGGCAACGACGCCGCCGTCGACCGGCAGGGCCGCCTGTGGGCCGGCACCATGCGCTACGACCAGGCCCGCGGCGGCGGCCGGCTCTACCGCGTCGACCCGGACGGCACGGTCGCCACGATCCTCGACGACGTCACGATCAGCAACGGCATCGACTGGAGCCCCGAGGACACGCGGATGTACTACGCCGACACGCCGACCGGCAAGGTGGACGTCTTCGACGTGCGCGACGGCACGGTCGTCAACCGGCGCACGTTCGTCACGATCGACCGCGGCTCGCCCGACGGTCTCACGGTCGACGCCGAGGGCTGCATCTGGCTGGCGCTGTGGGGCGCCGGCGCCGTCCATCGGTATACGCCCGACGGACGGCTCGACCGCGTGATCCCGATTCCGGCGTCCCGGGTGACGGCCTGCGCGTTCGGCGGCGCCGATCTCACCGACCTGTACGTCACGAGCGCTCACGCCGACGGGGAGGACCTGTCGGGCGCCCTGTTCGTCGTCCCCGACGCCGGCGTCGGCCGCCCCCCCGGCTACTTCGCCGGATAGCGGCGCTCACCCCCATCCCACCGGATCACGCGAGGCGTGCCCCCGCGGCCTACTGCGCCGGGGGAACGCGCCGCGCTCTCAGGCGGCCTACTCCGCCGGGTAACGCGCCGTGCTCTCGCGGACCACGAGCTCGGGCTCGACCAGACGGCGACGCTCGCTCTCGCGGCCCGAGATCCGGTCGCGAAGCAACGCGAACGCGTGCCGCCCGACCTCGCCGAAGTTCTGCCGGACCGTGGTGAGCGGCGGCCAGAAATAGGCGGCCTCCGGCATGTCGTCGAAGCCGACCACGCTCACGTCCTCGGGCACCCGGCGGCCCGACTCCCGAAGCGCACGGAACAGCCCCATCGCCATCTGGTCGTTCCCCGCGAAGATCGCCGTGACCTCGAGCGGCAGGCGCTTGCCCAGCTCATAGCCGGAGTGCGCGCTCCAGTCGCCGACCAGAGGCACCGGGATCTCGCGCCCCTCCGCGGCCAGCACCGCACGCCAGCCGTCGATGCGGCCGCTGGCGTCGATCCAGTTCGGTGGGCCGGAAATGTGCCAGACGGTCCGGTGGCCGAGGCTGAGCAGGTGCCGCGTGGCCCGTACGGCTCCCGCCCGCTGATCGACGGCGGTCGCCGGGACGTGGACGTCCTCGCCGCCGCCGACGTCGACGACCGGCAGGTCCGGCGGCAGATGCCGCAGGCCCTCGGTCGCCGACTCGTGCGGGGCGATGATGATGATCCCGTCGACCGACTGCTGGCGCAGCCGCTCGACGCCCTCCTCGATCGACCTCCGGTTGAGCGCGCTCAGACTCGCGATGCTGACCAGGTAGTCGTGCTCCCTGGCGGCCCGCTCGATCGCGTAGAGCGTCGAGGCCGGGCCGTACAGGGTGGTGTCGATGCTCACCACGCCGAGCACCCCCGACTTCCCGGTGACCAGGACACGCGCGGCCGAGTTGGGCCGGTAGCCCAGCGCCCGGACCGCCTGAAGAACGCGGTCGCGGGTCTCGGGGCGGACCTTCTCCGGAGAGTTGAGCACCCGCGAAACGGTCATCGCCGAAACGCCGGCCAGGTCCGCCACGTCACCCATCACCGCGGCCTTGGGACGCGGCGGAAGGTCGGGGTCGGTCATGGTTCCCGAGTGTTAGCGATAACACGCGATGGTGTCAAGTCGGCGAGCGCCGTCACCACCACGGCCGTGAGCAGCAGCGCCCCGCCGGCTATCTGGCCGGTGGTCAGCCGCTCGCCGAGCAGCGTAACGCCGATGATCGCACCTACCAGCGGCTCCAGCAACGCGATCAACGCCGCCGTCGCCACTCGAACGCTGCCGAGTCCCGTGAAGAACAGCCCGTACGCCAGGGCCGTCGGAACGGCGCCGAGATAGGCCAGCCCCGGCAACGCGGACGCGGCCGGGATCAGTCCCCCCATCAGCAGCGCCACCGGCAGCAGGCACAGCGCCCCCGCCGCGAACCGCCAGGCCAGCGCCGACTTGTGGAAGGACGCCTTGGTGATGACGGTCATCCCGGCGTACGCCGTGGCCGAAAGGACGGAGAACCCCGCTCCGGTCAGCGAGGCGGCGTCGGCCAGATCGGCCATCAGGACCACGCCGACGATGGCCAGCGCCACCCCCGCCATGGCGGGACGGGTGAGCCGCTCCTTCAGGAAGACCCGGGCGGCCAGCACGGCGAGCACCGGCATCACGCCCATCGTGACCATGGTGGCGAACGCCACCCCGGAGTGCGCGATCGCCGCGAAGTAGGCGCCTTGGTTGACGGCCATCAGCGGCCCGATGGCCAGCGTCCGCCGGTCGAGGCGGGCGGCGGTCCGGGTCGCGGCGACGACGATGAGCGCCGCGATGGCCAGCCGCCAGAAGGCCACGCCAAGCGGGCTGAGCGCGCCGCCGCGCTGCAGAAGTGCGCCCATGGCGCCGCCGGTTCCCCAGGCGACCGCCGCGAACAGGACGAAACCAAGCCCTCGCCGGACCGGCAGGGCTGAGACGTGCGACATTGAAAGATCTCTCTCGACGAGATGGTCAGGGCCCTTCTGCGGGCAGCGACCATCACCCGAGCCCTCAGGCCCGGTCGGTCAAGAGAAGAGCCGCCCGCTAACGGGCGGTCGGAGGTGAGTTCAACAATCGCACCCGCCCACTCTAACCTCCACGGCCCTCCCACACGCCCCCAGCCGTCCGGACACTTCCTGCCGGGTCTCCTCGCTCGACGCATCGGCGGCCCGAATTCAAATGAGAAGCGCACCACGGCCGGCGATATCGATCGGATGAGGCCATTCGCTTGACAGCGCTGTGAAACGTCTCGAATCTCTTTGTGTGTCCACCCCGAATTCGCCGGGCCCGCCGCCCAGACGTGCCAGAAGAGGGCTTTGGGACCTGACGAATCATCAGGTTGTCGGCGGCGTCATTCTTGCGGTGATCCTCGCCGTCGGCTCCGGCGTCATCGGGAAGATTTTCAACGACCGAGGATCCGATAATCGCGACCGGCCGTCTCCACCACCAAGCCTCAGTCCGATACCAAGCCTCAGTCCGATACCAAGCCTCAGTCCAACGCCCAGCCACAGTTCAACGCCCAGCCACAGTCCGACGCCGAGCCACACGACGTCACAAAGCACCACGGAAGCCCCGTCACCACCCGCGACCAGGGCAAGCAAGGTACGGTGGCGCGGGGTGGTCGACCTCCCCCTTTCTATGACCGGAACGTCTGATATCGGATTCGACCTCGACGCCAGGAAACCGGACTTCAACGGCTCCGTCGATGATCTACGCGGCAACTTTGGATATCAACCCCAGGTCATCGTGATGTCCGGCCGTGCGGCCGAGGCGGCCGGAGATATCGCGGAACTCGACAAGGCCGGGTGTGTCGATGGATTGACGCCCGGCGCGCCGGGCGAGGCCGCCTTCGTGCCTGTATATCGCGGCAACGGCGTCGGCGGGACGTACTGTTTCGCCACCGGCGAAGGGCGCATCGGCGCTTTCACGATTAAGTCCATCGACTATCCGAGCAGCAGCCGGGTGACAATCGACGTCTTAGTGTGGGCTTAGTAGGCGGCGAGGGCGGTGAGAAGGGCTTCGGTCATGGCGGCGTGGGCCGTGCCATGGCCGGCGTCGTCGATGACCACGAGCTTGGATCCGGGCCAAGCCTGGGACAGCCGCCAGGGGATGTCGAGCGGGCTGCTGATGTCGAGGCGGCCGTGGACCAGCGTTCCGGGAATGCCGGCGAGCCGTCTCACGTCCCGGAGCAGGGCGCCATCCTCCAGCCAGGCGGCGTGCGACCAGTAGTGGGTCACCAGCCGCGCGAAGACCATGCGGAACGCCGGGTCCTCGTAGCGCGGATCGGGCGCGTATCCGGGCGCCACGCTGACGTGGGTGTCCTCCCAGCGGCACCACTCCAGCGCGGCTCGCTCGCGTACGGCCGGATCGGGGTCGTCGAGCAGCCGCGCGTAGGCGGCCGCGAGATCGCCGTCACGGTCGTCTTCCGGTACGGCTTCGCGGAAGCGCGCCCACTCGCGCGGGAAGATCCGGCCCATGTGCCGCGTGATCCATTCGACCTCGGCGGCCGTGGTCGAGGTCACGCTGAACAGCACCATCGCCGAGACACGGTCAGGGTGCCGCTCCGCGTACGCGAGGCCGAGGGTGGTGCCCCAGGATCCGCCGAAGATCAGCCAATGCTCGACGCCGAGGTGACGGCGGAGCGCCTCGACGTCGGCGATCAGGTGCGGCAAGGTGTTGGCGGCGAGCGTCTCGGCCGCGCTGGGCGTGCTGCGACCGCATCCACGCTGGTCGAATAGAACGATCCGATAGGCCTCGGGGTCGAAGTAGCGCCGCCAGCCGGCTCCGGCCCCCGAACCTGGGCCCCCGTGGAACACGACCGCGGGCCGTCCGCGCGGGTTGCCGCTCGTCTCCCAGTAGATCCGGTGCCCGTCGCCCACATCGAGAAATCCCGTCTCATAAGGCTCGATGTCCGGAAATAGCACGCTCACTCGGGCACCCTACGGGAATCCGATAGCCGAAAGATTTCCAATTCGAGCCCTCTAGGCCTTACGCTTGGCTTGGTCGCCCGAGGCGAGGTCAGGTCGCCTCGGGCGGCCCTTTGCGCGCAGCAGATACACCAGTCCTACGATCGGTAGGACCAGGGGCACGAAGCCGTAACCGCTGCCATATCCCGACCAAACCGTAGCCTGCGGAAACGCGGCCGAGTCGGCCAGGCTCAGCGTCCCCACCACCAGCACGCCGGTCAGCTCGATCACGCAGGCGCCCAGCGCGACGCGGCGGTTGCCACGGGCCAGCGCCACGGTGAGCACGATGTAGACGACCGCGGCGAACGCCGACAGCAGATACGCCAGTGGCGCCTCGTGAAACTTGGTGGCGATCTGCACGGCCGCCCGCGAGGTGGCGGCCAGCGCGAACACTCCATAGACGGCGACGAGCAGCCGCCCCGGCCCGCTGATCATGACCCATTCCAAATCTGGACCAGCCGCCCGACCATGACCGCGACCGTGAACGCGGCGACGGCGATCACGCCGGTCCCATAGCGCGTCGGCTCGGCCCGGCCCCACCACACGGCCGCGGGCGGGATGGCGAGCACGCCGATCAGGTAACCGATGAAGGTGCCCTTCTCCCCCACCTCGCCGAGCCCGATGAGCGCCAGCACGGCCTGCACGACCAGCCCGAGCTCGAGCAACGCCAGCCCGACGAGGATCATCCGGCGCATAGGCCGGTCGCGGATCGCCGCGACAAGAGCCGCCAACGCCACGACCAGCGCCGCGCCGATCAGCCAAGGGGACAAAGGCATGCCCAGCAGGCTATCGGCCCACCTCCGCGGTCCCCCCACCCCTCCCGCCGTGATCTCGCGCGGATTCCCGAACACCAGCAAGATCACGGCAGGTGGGTCGGGGTCAGTGGCGGCCGGTCTCGTTGAGGAGAAGATCGACGGCGGCTTCGGGTCCGGCGGCGGTGCGTTGGCGGGCGGCGGAGCTGCCGCGGGCGAGGGCGGCGGCGGCGAGGTCGGTCAGGAGGTCCCAGTCGCCTAAGGCCTCCAAGGTGGGCCTCAGGTCGGCCAGGACCTCCTGGACGAGAGTGGCCGCCGGTCGGGGGCGGCCGTCTTCCGGCCCGAGCAGGTGGCCTTCCAGGCCGGATCGCGCGGCCCGCCAGGTCGCCGCGCGGAGCAGCGCCGGGCGCGGGTCGCCGCGCGGCGGGTCGCCCGCCACGGCCGCCGCGCTCTCGCGCACGACGAGCGCGCGGAACAGGCCGGCCAGCAGGACGACGTCGTCCAGCATCGGGCAGGAGTCGCAGACGCGCAGCTCGAGTGTCGGCACGTGGGAGCTGAGCCGCACGTCGAAGTAGATCATTCCGGCGTCCTCGATGACGCCCGAGGCGACCAGGTCGGCGACGGTCTGGTCGTAGTCGGCGGCGCTGCCGTACGGGCCGACCGGGCCGGCGGTGGGCCAGCGCTGCCAGGCGAGGGCGCGGCTGCTGGCGTAGCCGCTGTCGGTCCCGGCCCAGTAGGGGGAGCTGGCGCTGAGCGCCAGCAGCACCGGCAGCCACGGCGCGACGCGCTGGGCCGCGGCCACCGCGACGTCCCGGTCGTCGATCTCGACGTGCACCTGCGTGCCGCAGATGAGCTGCTCCCTGGCCAAGAGCTGGTACGTGTCGCTCAGGTATTGATACCGGTCGTCGGGGGTGAGGGTGAATCCGGCGAGGCCGGGGAGCGGGGCCGTGCCGGATGCGATGACGCCGACCCCGAGGGGCTCACCGGCGTCGAAAAGCGCGCGGCGCAGGGTCAGCAGTTCGTCGCGGATGTCCTCCAGTGCGACAGCGGGGCGCGTGTTGGTCTCGACGACCGCACGCTGCAGTTCCTTGCTGAATCCGGCTTCGGGCAGCCGGTCGAGCAGCGCATCTGCCTGCGGCGTGAGCCGCCGTGTAACCAAGTCCACGACATGGAACTCCTCCTCGACGCCTACTGGCGGCTTGTCACCCATACGGGGGCTTGTACCCAATCCGGGAGGGTTGCGTAATGCAACTCACTGACTTAGCTTGGGTTGCAGATTGAAACTCAACCTCTCGGGAGACCCGATGGCTCATCGCTGGAAGGTTCTCGTCGTCACGTCCGTGGCCGTCTTCATGGCGCTGCTCGACGTGACGATCGTCAACATCGCGTTCCCTGACATCCGCCGCGCCTTCCCCGGCGACACGCTGGCCGACCTCTCGTGGGTGCTGAACGCCTACAACGTGCTGTTCGCGGCGGTGCTCGTCCCGGCCGGGCGGCTGGCCGACCGGATCGGCAGGAAGCGGGTGTTCCTCGCCGGGATCGCCGTCTTCCTGGCCGCCTCGGTGGTCTGCGGGCTGGCCGTGTCGGCGCCCATGCTGATCGCGGGCCGGGCCGTGCAGGCTCTGGGGGCGGCCGCGCTGATGCCCACCTCGCTCGCGCTGACGCTGCCGGAGTTCCCGCCCGAGCAGCGCGGCACCGCGACGGCCCTGGCCACCGCCACCGGCGCGGTCGCCGCGGCGTTCGGGCCCACTGTCGGCGGCCTGCTGGTCGAGTGGCAGGGCTGGCGGCTCGTCTTCTTCGTCAACCTGCTGATCGGCATCCCGGCGCTCATCCCTGCCGTACGGATGCTCCGCGAGGGGCGCGACGAGTCGGCCACCGCCTGGCCGGACGCGCTCGGGGCCGCCCTGCTCGCGGGCGGCGTGGGCGCGCTCGCCCTCGGCATCGTCAAGGGCGAGGATTGGGGCTGGAGCTCCGGCGCCACGCTCGCCTCGTTCGCCGCGGCCGTGGTCCTGCTGGCCCTGTTCGCCGTACGGTCCGCCCGGCACGTCAACCCGGTGCTCGAACTGGCGCTGTTCCGGATCCGATCCTTCGGGGTGGCGGGAGCGGGGTCGCTCGTGTTCGGGATCGGGTTCTTCGCCTTCCTCCTCTGCAACGTGCTCTTCCTGACCACCGTCTGGCACTACTCGATCCTCACGGCCGGGCTGGCGGTGACCCCCGGCCCGATCATGGTGGCCGCGTTCGCGCCGCTGTCCGGGCGCCTGGCCGACCGCTTCGGCCCGCGGGTGACGGCCGTGCCCGGCGGACTGCTGTTCGCGGCCGGAAACCTGCTGCTCATGAGCCGGATGGGGGCCACGCCGCACTACTGGTCCGACTTCGTCCCCGCGGTCCTGGTCACCGGGACCGGCATCGGCCTCACCCTGCCCGCCTTCACGGCTGCGGCCGTCGCCAATCTCCCGCGCGCCCGCTTCGCCACCGGCATCGCCGTCGCCACCTGCCTCCGGCAGATCGGCGCCGTGCTCGGCGTGGCCACGCTCGTCGCCCTGCTCGGCAGGCCGGACGTGACCGCCTTCCACAACGCCTGGACCATGATCGCCCTCACGGGCGCGCTCGCCGCGCTCGTCGGGGTCGCGCTCGGCCGGGTCACCGCGACCGCGCCCACCCTTGAAAGGACACTCGCGTGAACCACCAGATGACCGCGCTCAGCCGGGCCGCCCAATGGCCCGACCCCGACCCGCGCACGCTGCTCGTGCTGGCCTTCCAGTTCCTCGCGGCGCGCCGCCACGCCGACGCGCACGCGTTCTTCGCCGCCCTTCCCGACTCACCAAGGACGCAGGCGCTGACCGGATTCTTCCTGGCCCTCGACGGCGACCGGAAGGCCGGGCTGGCGCTGCTCGACCAGGCCGCCGAGCGCGAGCTCGGGGTGCCGCACTACCTGCGCGGCCGGCTCACCGGCCGGGCCGACGACCTCGAGTTCGTGGTCGCGGTCGGCGACCAGTTCCCGCCCGGCTTCGTGCGCAGCGCCCGGTCCATCCTCGCCGGCGAGCCGGGCCCGCATCTGGTGACCGACTGGTGGCGCACCGAGGCCGACGGCCCGCGTTTCGCCGCGCCACATCTGGACGAGGTCGCGCCCGGCATCTATCAGGCCATGGGGTACGACTTCGCCGACTTCACGTTCGTGGTCACGGAGGACGGGATCGTCGCGATCGACGCCTCGGGCGACCCGGCCCATTTCGCGGCGGCGCTGGCCGATCTTCCGGTCGAGCGTCCCGTGACCCATGTGATCCTCACCCACGGCCACTGGGACCACGTGGGCGGGCTCCCCGAGGGCGTCGAGGTGATCGCGCACGCCAACCTCCCGGAGGAGCTGGAACGCCTGCGGGGGCAGCGCATGCCCTGGCCGTACTTCAGGACGGGGACGCCCGCCGCCGAGCCCGTTCCGGATCTGCTGGTGGCCGACAGGCAGACGGTCGCTATCGGCGGCGTGGACTTCGAGCTGATCCCGAGCCCGGGCGGCGAGACCACGGACGGCCTGCTGGTGAAGATCGGCGACCTGCTGTTCGCCGGCGACATGATCATGCCGTACCTCGGGGCGCCCTTCTTCGCCGAAGGCTCACCGGACGGCCTGCTCGACGCGCTGGCCCTGGTCAACGAGCTCGCCCCGGAGCGGATCCTGCACGGCCACAGCGGGCTGACCATGGCGTACACGATCGATGTGCTGCCCGCGCTCGAGACGGCGCTGCGCTCGCTCCGCGACGACGTGCGCGGGGCCATCGCCGACGGGCTCGGCCTGCCCGAGATCCTCGGCCGCGACCACCTGCCCGAGTCGCTGCGGCGGACGCCGACCGCGGTCCTCCCCTATCTCGTGATCCGCGAGGGCTTCATCCGGCGGCTCCACCTGCAGAACAGCGGCTACTGGCAGCCGGACGCGACCCAACTCGACGTCGTGTCGGCCGACGAGTGGGCGGGCGCGCTCGATCTGCTGGCCGGAGGGAAGCCCGACGCGTTCCGCGGGGCCGTGACCACACTGCTCGACCAGGGCGAGCACGCGCTGGCGCTGCGCGTGGCCGACGCGGGCGCGCGCCGCCACCCGTGCGACCAAGACCTGGCCGACCTGCGGCGCGACGCGCTGCTGCGGCTGGTGGAGCAGCACCAGGTGCTGGACCCGTTCAAGTTCATCGTGTATTCGGGGCTGGCCGGGCTCACCGTGAACTCTTGACCGTATGGGGTCCTCCGCCTTTATTGTTAATAAACCTTATTAACTTAATCGGAGGACCCCCCTTGATCCGATTAGTCGCCGCGCTCACGCTCGCCGCCGCCGGCCTGGTCGCCCTCCCCGCCCCGGCCGCGCAGGCCGCGCCAGCGCCCATCGTGCTCTCCGCGTACAAGATCCAGTCGTCCGGGACGACGTCCGACAGCGGGGCGACGATCTCGACGCCTGGATACGCCGCCAGCGGCTGGTATCCGGCCGACAGCCGGTCGACCGTGCTGGCCGCGCTGCTGAAGAACGGCGTCTATCCAGACCCGTTCTTCTCGACCAACATGAAGAACATCCCGGCGTCGAACTTCACCGTCCCCTGGTGGTACCGCTCGGACTTCACGCTCGGCTCCGAGCCGGGTCTCCACACCTTCCTCGACGTCAGCGGCCTCATCTCGGGCGGCGACGTCTTCGTCAACGGCACGTCGGTCAAGACCGGCATCTCCGGCTCGTACGTGCGCAACGTGCTGGACGTCACCGCGCAGGTCCACTCCGGCGTCAACTCGGTCGCCTTCAAGATCAACCCGAACAACCCGAACGCGCAGCTCACCATGGGCTGGATCGACTGGGTCCAGACGCCGCCCGACAAGAACATGGGCCTGCTGCGCGACATCGTGGTCCGCCGCAGCGGCGCCGTGTCACTGTCCGGGGCTCACGTGGTGACCTCGCTCAACGGCGCGCTCGACTCGGCGTCGCTGACCGTCAAGGTGGACGCGCGCAACGACTCGTCCTCCTCGGTCACCACGACCGTCTCCGGCAGCGTCGGCTCGCAGCCGTTCAGCCAGGACGTCGCGCTGTCGGCCGGGCAGACCAAGACCGTCTCCTTCCCGCTGACGATCACCAACCCGCAGGTCTGGTGGCCGTACGGCATGGGCGCCCAGCCGCTCTACGACGTCACGGTCTCGGCCTCGGTCGGCGGCACGGTCAGCGACACGACCAGCCACAAGATCGGCATCAGGAGCGTGACGTCCTCGCTGGACGGCAGCGGCCACCGGCTGTACCGGGTCAACGGGCGCCCGCTGCTCGTGCGCGGCGGCGGCTACTCCCCCGACCTGTTCCTGCGCTGGGACGCCCAATATGTCCGGGACAAGCTCGACTACGTCAAGAACATGGGCCTGAACACCATCCGGCTCGAAGGCCACCTGGACAACGACGACCTGTACGACATGGCCGACCAGATGGGCATCCTCGTGATGGCCGGCTGGGAGTGCTGTGACAAGTGGGAGGGCCAGGCCAACGGGAGCGAGCCCGGCGACACCTGGTCGTCCGGCGACTACACGATCGCCACCGCCTCGATGAAGGCCGAGGCCGAGCGGCTGCGCGACCACCCGAGCGTGTTCACGTTCCTGATCGGCAGCGACTTCGCCCCGACCGCCATGCAGGAGACCAACTATCTCGGCGCGATCAACGGCGCCGACTTCACGGTGCCGATCGTGGCCGCCGCCTCGGACAACGCGACGCCGACGCTCGGTGACTCGGGCATGAAGATGGACGGGCCGTACGACTGGATCCCGCCGAACTACTGGTACAACAAGCAGCTCGGCGGCGCGTTCGGCTTCGCCTCCGAGGTCAGCGCCGGGCCGGACATCCCGACGCTCGACTCGGTGAAGCGCATGTTCACCACCAGCGAGCAGAACACGCTCTGGCAGAACCTGTCGGCCACGCAATATCACCGGTCGCCGTCGAGCACGTTCAACAACCTCAACCTCTTCAACAACGCGCTGGTCGGCCGCTACGGCACGCCGGGCAGCCTCGACGACTACGTGCGCAAGGCCCAGCTGGCCCAATACGAGAACGTGCGCGCCCAGTTCGAGTCCTTCGGCCGCAACTTCAAGGACTCCTCGAACCCGGCGACGGGCGTCATCTACTGGATGCTGAACAGCGGCTGGAGCTCCCTGCACTGGCAGCTGTTCGACACCTACCTCGACCAGGGCGGCGCCTACTGGGGCACCAAGGAGGCCACCAAGCCCCTGCACGTCCAGTACTCCTACGACAACAAGTCGGTCGTCGTGGTCAACTCCACCCACTCGACCGCGTCCGCGACGGTCAAGACCGACGTGTACAACCTGGACGGCACGAACAAGTACACCAACACCTCCACGGTCAGCGTCCCCGCCGACGGCGGCCGGACGACCGCGGTGACCATCCCGTCCATCTCGGGCCTCAACACCACCTATCTCGTACGGCTGACGCTGAGCGACGGCTCCGGCGAGATCGACCGCAACGTCTACTGGCTGTCGACGGCCGCCGACACGCTGAACTACGGCGGCAGCGACTGGTACTTCACGCCCACCACGTCGTACGCGAACCTGAAGGGCCTGGCCTCGATGGCGCAGACGTCCGTCCAGGTCACCGCCACCGGCGGGGCGGGCACCGCCAGCGTCACGCTGCGCAACACCGGCTCGATCCCGGCGCTCTACCTCGACACGCACGTCGTGGACGCCGCGGGCAAGCCTGTCCTGCCGGCCCTGTGGTCCGACAACGCGGTCAGCCTGTGGCCGGGCGAGTCGAAGACGATCACGGCCACGTTCCGCGGGTCGGCGCCGGCCGTCAAGGTGACCGGCTGGAACTCGGCGACCCAGACCGTGAACTTCGGCGGCGGCGGCCCGGACACCCAGGCGCCCTCGGTCCCCGCCAACGTGCACGTCACAGGGACCACGTCCGCGAGCATCAGCCTGGCGTGGGACGCCTCGAGCGACAACGTGGGCGTCGCCGGATACAAGGTCTACGAGGGCACGACCGTCGTGGCCACCCCCTCGGGGACCAGCGCCACGATCTCGGGGCTCGCTCCGTCGTCCACACACACCTACACGGTCACCGCGCTCGACGCGGCGCCCAACGAGTCGGGCCAGAGCGCGCCGGTCACCGGCACGACCCAGGCCGGTGGCGGTACGACGACCGAGGTCCAGTCGGAGAATGCGACGATCTCGCAGGGCGTCGTCGAGTCCAACCACACCGGATTCACCGGCACGGGCTTCGTCAACTACGACAACGTGACCGGCTCGTACGTGGAGTACCAGGTCAACGCGGCGACGGCGGGACCGGCGACGGTGACGCTGCGCTACTCGAACGGCACGACCACCAACCGGCCCATGGACATCGCCGTCAACGGCACGGTCATCTCGTCGGGCCTGGCCTTCAACAGCACCACCAACTGGGACACCTGGGCCGACAAGGCCATCACGGCGAACCTGAACGCCGGGTCCAACACGATCCGGATGACCGCGACCACGGCGAACGGCGGCCCCAACGCCGACCGGATCACCATCGCCGCGCAGCAGCCCACGGCCGACTACCAGGCCGAGGACGCCACGCTCTCGCAGGCCGCGGCCGCGACCAACCACACCGGCTACACCGGGACCGCTTTCGTCGACTACACGAACGTGACCGGCTCCTACGTCGAGTTCAGCGTGAACGCGGCCGCCGCCGGACCGGCGACGGTGACGCTGCGCTACTCGAACGGGACGACCACCAACCGCCCGATGGACATCGTCGTCAACGGCACGGTCGTCTCCTCCGCGCTCGCCTTCGGTGCCACCACGAACTGGGACACCTGGGCGACGAAGTCCGTGACCGTGAATCTCGTCGCGGGCCTCAACACCATTCGGGCCACCGCCACCACAGCCAACGGCGGCCCGAACCTCGACAAGATCACCCTAGGCTGATCTTGATGCGGCGGACGCCCTCGGCGATGAGCTGAGGGCGTACCGCCCCATATCCGATGACCAGCCCCTTCTCCTGGTGCTCGGAGTAGGCGGCCAGCGGGTCGAGGCCGACCCCCGGGACCTCCCCCACCTCCACCCCGCGCACGCACACGTGCAGCCCGGCCGCCGACGGAATGGGGCGCAGGTCGTCGCCGAGCGCGTCGAGCAGGATCTCGCGCCGCCGGCCGTACGCGCGTGCGGCCTTTCTGACGTGGCGGCCCAGCAGCCCTTCGTCGATGAACCGGGCGAGCGCGCCTTGCGCGGGCAGCTGGCCGTGCCAGTCGGTCAGCCGCCGGGCCGCGAGGAGAGCGGGCTGGAGTGAGGCCGGAGCGACCAGGAATCCCAGCCTGAGCACGGGAAGCAGCGTCTTGGAGAAAGTGCCGACGTACACCACCCGCCCACCCCGATCCAGGCTTTGCAGTGGCTCCAACGGCCGGTCCGCGAACCGGAACTCGCTGTCGTAGTCGTCCTCCACGATCACCGCGCGATGCCGCTCCGCCCAGGCCAGCAGCTCCGCCCTGCGCGCCGGCGACATGGCCGTGCCCAGCGGGAACTGGTGGGACGGCGTCACATAGACCAGCCGCGCCTGCGCCGGCAGATCGGCGACCGAGATCCCCTCCTCGTCCACGGGCACCCCGGTGACGCGCGCGCCGTGCGACTGGAACAGCAGCCGCGCGGGCGGATAGCCGGGCTCCTCGACCGCGACGCACGATCCCGGGTCGATCAGCACCCGGGCGATCAGGTCGAACGCCTGCTGCGCGCCGTTGGTCACCAGCACGTCATCGGCGCTCGCCCGCACCGACCGCGCCACGCCGACGTGCCGGGCGATGGCCGCGCGGAGCGCCGGGTGGCCGCCCGGGTCGCCGTATCGGGCGTCGATCCGCTGCAGCTCCCGCCCCACCAGCCGCCGCCAGGTCTCCAGGGGGAACAGGCCAGGGTCTGGCATCCCGACCCTGAAGTCGATCTCGTAGGGTCCGTCGAGGGCGTCGAACGAGCCGAGTGACGGCCAGACCCGGCGGGGCTGCACGCCGCTGCCGGTCGGCGCCTTCCGTGAGCGGGTCGCCTGCGTCCGCGAGACGAACGTCCCGGCGCCGACCCGCCCGATCAGGAAACCTTCGGCCGTCAGCCGCTCGTACGCCACGGCCACCGTGTTGCGCGAGACGTCAAGCCGTTCGGCCAGCTCGCGGGTGGGCGGCAGGCGCTCGCCAGGGCGCAGCCTGCCGTCGAGGATGGCCTCCCTGAGCTGCCGGTAGATCCGCGCGGCCCGATCGCCGCGGCCTTCCAGAGTCACGTGTACGTCCATCGATTGGCCCAATCACTTTGCCTAATATTGGATCTTATCTCAGGACAATCCGGGAAATAGGTTAGTGCTATGACAGAGAGAATCGACATCAGCGCCGTCTTCCCAGCGGCGTACAAGGCATTGATCGCACTGGACAAGCAGACGGCGCACGGCCCGCTGGAGAAGCCCCTGATGGAGCTGATCCGGCTGCGCGCCAGCCAGATCAACGGCTGCGCCTACTGCGTCGACATGCACGCCGCCGACGCCAAGGCGGGCGGCGAGAGCGACAACCGGCTGTACGCCGTGGCCGTGTGGCAGGAAGGCCCCTTCTTCACCGATCGCGAGCGCGCCGCGCTGGCGCTGACCGAGGCCGCGACGCGGCTCAGCGACGGCCACGGCGTGCCCGACGAGGTGTGGGAGGAGGCCGCGCGCCACTTCAACGAGGAGGAGCTGGCGGCCGTGGTGATGGCCATCACGACCATCAACGCGTGGAACCGGATCGGCGTGACCGCCCAGCTGACCCCGGAATCGTACAAAAACTGATCGCCGGGCCTCGCTCGCCTCGGCTACCGTGATCAGTGCGAGGGCGCTGTAACAGGGGCGCACCGGCATCGCCGGACCGCGTTCCCCGCATCGGGCGCCTCGTACCACGGCAGGGTCTGATAAACCTTGGGTTCGATTCCCTTCAGGGCGATCCCCGGACATCGCACGAGGGCGGCGTCGCCCTGTGGGCTCACGGCACGCCGGAGAGCCCCCGCGGCGCGGTCCGCGGTGCCGGGGATCGTCCACCCGACGCGAGCGAGGTGAGCATGATGGCGAAGATCACGGTGATGGAGTGGCAGCGGGTGCTCGCCTACGTCGACGGGCGGCTCGACCGGGTCCTCGAGCCGGGCCGGCACGGCTACCGCCAGGGCCGCACTCTCCTGGTCACCGTCGACATGCGGCCGCGGCTGCTGACCCTGCCCGGGCAGGAGGTCATCACGGCCGACGGCGTGAGCGTGCGCGTCAGCCTGACCACACAGTGGCACGTGACCGACCCGGTCGCCTACACCTCCGGCTCGATCGGGCCCGAGCAGGTCCTCTACGCGGCCGTCCAGGAAGCCATCCGGGCCGCCGTGGCGGCCGTGACCCTGGAGGCCGCGCTGGCCGACCGCTCGACGCTGCTCGCCGTGGCGCCGCCCGACCTCGCGTCGATCGGCATCGAGGTGACCGAGCTCCGCGCCCGCGACCTCATGCTGCCCGGCGAGCTGCGCCGGGCCGCCATGGACGTGGTGGTCGCCCGCGAGCGCGGCAAGGCGCAGCTGGAGGAGGCGCGCGCCGAGGCGGCCGCCCTGCGGTCGCTCGCCAACACGGCCCGCCTGCTCGAGGAGCACCCGGCGCTGCTGCAGCTGCGCACCCTCCAGGTGGCCGCCGACCGCGCCACCACCTTGGTGCTCGACCCCCGCCACCCGTCGCCCGGCGCGGCGTAGCGGGGTCCTGTCACTTGTCGTCGCTGCTGACGGGCTCGGGCAGGGTGCCGGCATTGTGCTCGAGCAGCCGCCAGGAGCCCGTCAGGGCCCGGCTCTCGTCGAGCACCGACCACGCGCAGTTGCCGAGGCTGCCGAGGATCGACCACATGTGCTCGGGCAGGCCCATGAGCCGGGCGATGCCGAGCCGGATCGCCGCCCCGTGTGAGACGACCACCAGCAGCCCGTCGTCGTCGAGGCGGGCGGCCGCGCGGCGCACGGCGGCCGCCACGCGGTCGGCCACGTCGGGCACGTCCTCGCCGCCCGGCGCCTCCCACGCCTCGAACTCCTGCGGCCAGCCGGCCTGGATCTCCTGCCGGGTCAGGCCCTCCCACTCACCGCCGCCACGCTCGCGCAGATCCTTGTCGACCGCGACGTCGAGGCCCGTGACCCGGCCGAGCGCGGCCGCCGTCTCGTACGCACGCTGCAGGTCGGATGAGACGATCATGGAAGGGCGCAGCGCCGCCAGCAGCGAGGCGGCCCGGACGGCCTGCGCGGCCCCGGTGTCGTCGAGCGGGATGTCGGTGTGGCCCTGAAAACGGCGCTCCACGTTCCACAGCGTCTGGCCGTGGCGCAGGCAGACGATCTTCCGGCTCACCGGGACTGCTCGCCACGGGCGCGCTGCGCGGCGACCCGGTTGATGCTCTCGGGCAGGGGGATGGACGGGCAGTCCTTCCAGAGGCGCTCGAGCGCGTAGAAGGTGCGGTCCTCCTCGTGCTGCACGTGCACGACGATGTCGAGGTAGTCGAGCAGGACCCAGCGGCCCTCCCGCTCGCCTTCCCGCCGGACCGGCTTGGCGTGGGCCTCCACGCGAAGACGCTCCTCTATTTCGTCGACGATGGCGCGGACCTGCCGGTCGTTGGACGCCGAGCAGAGCAGGAAAGCGTCGGTGATCACGAGCTGATCGCTCACGTCATAGGCGATGATGTCGTCGGCCAGCTTCTCGGCGGCGGCCTCCGCCGCGATCCTCACCAGCTGGGTCGATCGGTCAGATGCGGTCACGATGTGGCTCTGTCCTCCTGTGTCGGATGCACTACGAGGCTACCCGTTCTCCTCCACGAGCCCACGCGCGTTTCTCCACGGCTTGCCCCGAGGGTCCGCGAGCACGTGTGCTACGGCACCAGACCCGCCTTCTGAGCGCGGAGGACGGCCGTGAGCCGATCGGTCGCCTTCAGTTTCCGATAAATGTTCTCCTGATGTTTGGTGACCGTGCGCCGGGAGATGGCGAGGCGCCGCCCGATCGCGGCGGCCGTCAGCCCCTCCGCGACGAGCGACAGCACGGTCAGCTCGCGTGCCGTGACCCCCAGATCGGCGGCCTGCCCCGGCGCGCCGGCGATGCGCCGGCTCACCTCGCGCAGCCGCCGCGAATGCCGCTCCGCGGCGATCAGCAGCGGCTGGACGCCGCGCGCGTAGAGGCGGTCCCGGTCGCTGACCCGTTCCCCGGGCGGGCGGCAGATGAGGAACGCGCGCGCGTCGCCCATCGGCACCGCCAACTGCTCGTCGATCCCCACTTCGGATCGGAGAATCGCGTACGTCCTCGTCCTTCGCCAGTCGGCCGTGGCGATCACGTCGGAGATGGCGGCGGGCAGCCGGTCGTGATCGTCGGCTATGTAGTGCCGGGCCAGCGGGTGGTCGCCGATGGTCTCGCGGACCAGCGCGTCCAGTTCGGCCCCGCCGTACGGCTCGGGCGACCAAGCGCGGCAACGGCCGGCTCCGCCGCTCGGCCACAGGTCGTCGACGAACAGGCACAAGGTTCCGTGCAGCGCGTCGTTGAGCTCGGTGGTCAGCGCGGACCAATCCAATTCGGGCGCGGTGCCGTCCATCAGCGCGACGGCGAGATCCAGCATGCGCCGGTAGTCCTGTGTCGACAGGCTCATGCCCGGAAGTATCAGTCCTCCGGCCGCCGCCGGATCGCCGGCCATTCCGGAGTAGGTACTTCCCGGAGGGCGTCGTACGCACTATTCCGTATGTCGTCGAAAAGCGGCGAGCGCAACCCTGGGTGGCACACCGCGACCCACAAGGGGGAAACAATGCGCAACAGATGGACGCACCGCTTAGCCGGGCCGGCCGGGCTCGTCCTCACCCTCGCGATGCTCAGCGCCCCGGCCGTCCCGGCGAACGCGGCCGTGACGTACTGCATGGGGCAGGTCGTGACCATCCTCGGCACGCCCGCCAACGAGTCGATCCTCGGCACGGCGGGCGTCGACGTGATCGACGGCGGTCCCGGCCACGACGACATCGTCGGCCTCGACGGCAACGACTACATCTGCGGCGGCGACGGCAACGACTACCTCATCGGAGGTCAGGGCGACGACAGGATGTCCGGAGGCAACGGCACCGACCGCTGCGACGGGGGACCGCACATCCGGGGGGACAGCGCCGACGGCACCTGCGAAAGCGTGGTCAACGTTCCGTAGATCACGATTGGGAGGGAGAGGGAAGCGTGGGCTGATACAGCCCACGCTTGCCTATGTACTGGACGATTCCGTCGGGCACGAGATACCAGATGGGCTCCCCCTCGCGTACGCGCTGACGGCACTCGGACGAGGAGATCGACAGGGCGGGCACCTCGACCAGGCTGACCTGTCCGGCCGGCAGGCCCGGATCCTGGAGCGTGTGGCCGGGGCGGGTGCAGCCGACGAAGTGCGCGAGAGGAAAGAGCTCGTCGACGTCATGCCAGGTGAGGATCTGCGCGAGCGCGTCCGCGCCGGTGATGAAGTAGAGCTCGGCGTCGCCCCCGTAGATCGCGGCGATGTCGCGCAGCGTGTCGATCGTGTACGTGGGACCGGGGCGGTCGATGTCGACCCGGCTGACCGAGAAGCGAGGGTTGGACGCCGTCGCGATCACCGTCATCAGGTAGCGGTCCTCGGGCGCCGAGACGGCCGAGTCGGCCTTCTGCCACGGCTGGCCCGTGGGCACGAAGACCACCTCGTCGAGCCCGAAAAAGTGCGCCACTTCACTGGCCGCGACAAGGTGCCCGTGATGAATCGGGTCGAACGTGCCGCCCATGACGCCGACCCGCTTCGCGGTGGTGCCGTTCCTCATGCCTCGGACGATACAAAAGGGCCCGCACAGCTGAGTGGTCAGGGACGTAGCATGCGGAGCATGACCACTCCGGATCGCAATCGCGTGCAGCTGCCCGGCATCAGCTCTCGAGCCTACGAGCATCCCGCCGATCGGTCGGCCTTGGTGGCGCTGCGCTCGCTCACCGGCTTCGACTCCGTGCTGAAGCGGATGTCGGGGGTGTTCAGCGAGCGGCGGCTGCGCCTGCTGCTGCTGGCCTCCGCCGTGCGGACGACTGAGACCCAGTTCCGCGCGCTCTACGACATGGGCCGCGACAGCGCCTACATACTCGACCTGCACCGCATCCCCGAGATCTACGTGCAGCAGGACCCCCGTCCCTATGCGATGGCGATCGGGTTCGACGAGCCGTTCATCGTGGTCTCGACCGGCCTGCTCGACCTGATGGACGAGGAGGAGCAGCGCTTCGTCATCGGGCACGAGACGGCGCACATCCTGTCCGGGCACGCCGTCTACCGGACCATGTTGTTCATCCTGACCGCGTTGTCGTTGCGCGTGGCATGGATCCCGCTGGGCTACATCGGCCTCCGTGTGATCATCGCCGGCCTCGAGGAGTGGCAGCGCAAGTCCGAGCTGTCGGCCGACCGCGGCGGCATGCTCGCCGGGCAGGATCCCGAGGCCGCCATGCGCGCCCTGATGAAGCTCGCCGGCGGCTCCCGCCTCCACGAGATGAACATCGAGGCCTTCCTCGACCAGGCCCGCGAATACGACACGGCCGGCGACGTCCGCGACGGTCTGCTGAAGGTGCTCAACCTGCTCGGCACCACCCACCCGTTCGCGGTCACCCGGGTCGCGGAGCTGGACCGCTGGCGCCGCAACGGCGAATACGAGGCGATTCTCGGCGGCGACTACCCCCGCCGCGAAGACGACGCCAACGCCTCCATCGGCGAAGAGATCAAGGCCGCGGCGCGTTCCTACCGCGAGTCGTGGTCGCAGTCGCAGGATCCGTTCATCGGCGTGCTGCGTGACGTGGCCGAAGGCGCCGTCAACGCCGGGGAGCGCATCTTCAACCGCTTCTCGCGCCGCGAAAACTGAGCTTTTCGCGGGAAGGCTAGACGAATAGGGATACGGCCCGTATGGCGGCCGCGCAGAGGGCGACGAAGCCGCCCAGCACGGCCAGCGCCCGCAGACCCTCCCGGCGCAGGTCGGGCAGTTGCGGGCCGACCCGTTCGATCTCACGCCCCACGATTCCGCCGACGACCACGCTGAAGACCACACCGGCGGCCGTGACCGGCATTTCCCGGGTCCACCACTGCGCCTCGATCTTGGCGCCGCCGGCCAGCCACAGTGTGCCGAAGGCGGCCCCCACGGCCGGGATGCCCGGCCAGGCGAGCGCCGACACGAGCGACCCGGCGAGCGTCACTGGAAAGGCCAGCGCCCGGATTACCCCGCGCGCCCGTGCCGACCTGCGGTTGCGCACGAGCCAGTGGCTGGTCCACAGCGTGCGGGCCAGCACCGCGAAAGTCGTGGTGATCGCGAACGTGGCCAGTGGATAGATCACGGCCGCCACCACACAGGGCACGGCGAACACCGCGAGCACGATGAGCGCGGCCCGCCCGGCCGGAACCGAGGTCGCCGGAGCCTCGGCGCGGAACGCGTTCCCCGCCGCCTTGCCCGATGCCTTCGCCGCCGGTTTCGGCGCCGTTTTCGGCTCGGCCTTCGCGGACGTCTTCGTGCCGGCCTTGGCAGACGTCTTCGTGGCGACCTTGGCGGGCGCGGAAGCGACGTCGGCGGGCGCATCGGCGGCCAGCGCCACGTCAGCGCCCTGCCCCCGCCGCACGCCCCTCCCCCGGCCCGGCGCGGCCTGCTGCGCGGTCTCCCCCGGCGCGGCATGCGGCAGCCGCGACAGGCGACCGGCCAGCAGCGCCGCCGTGGGCCGCTTGGCCGGCTCGCGGCTCAGCGCCGCCCGGATCAGCGGAAGCAGTACGGCAGGCACACCCTTGAGATCGACCTGGCCGTGCAGGATCGCGTACATCTGGCCCTCGGCCGTGCCGCGCCCGAACGGGGGCCGTCCGGTGGCGGCGAAGGTCACGGTCGCGGCCCACGCGTGAATGTCGGCCGGCTCCGCGACCTGGTCGTCGACGAACAACTCGGGCGCGGCATACCCCGGCGTGCCCAGAAACGTGCCGGTCAGCGTGACCCGCGTCGTGTCGGCGACATGGGCGATGCCGAAGTCGATGAGGACCGGGCCGTCCGGCCCCAGCAGCACGTTGGCCGGCTTGAGGTCGCGGTGGACCACCCCGGCCGCGTGAATGATCGACAAGGCGATGGCCAGCCCATGCCCGAGGCCGATCAGCTCATGCTCGGCCAGCGGGCCGCCACGCCGCACGGCATCGAGGAGCGTCTCCCCCTCGATGTGCTCCATCACCAGGTAAGGCCGGTCGCCGAGCAGGTCGGCGTCGATCACCTGAGCCACGAACGGGCTCTCGACCCGGCGCAACGCACGGACCTCGCGGTCGAGCCGTAATCGGGCCTCGGGATTGTCGTCGACGGCGTCGTGGAGCATCTTGACGGCCACGCGCTCACCGCGCCGGGTGGTGGCGAGGTAGACCTCACCCATTCCGCCCCGGCCGAGGCGCTCCACCAGCGCGTACGGGCCGATCCGCCCCAGACGTCCACCCATAGGTGGCATCACGCTATCGGCCGCCGGCGGCGCTCTCAGGGAGCCACGCCGCTGTCATAGGTGATGTCCTTAAACCGCCACCGGGCTCGGCGCGGCGGCCGGCTCCTCACGGGACACCCGATCCCTGCGGCCGAACAGCAGATGGTCGAGGCTGAGCCGGCCGGCGCCCGCGACCGCGAGCAGCAAAGCCACCACGCCGAGCGCGAGCACCAGGTCGAACCCCTCGTTCTGCAGCGGCAGGCCGTGCCCCAGATGCTCGTAGGCGAAGGCGACCGCCATCACGCCGAACAGCGCGATCCCGGCGGCGATCGTGAGCAGCCCGAGGACCAGCAGCACTCCCCCGCCGAACTCGGCGCAGATCGAGAACCACGCGAACGGCCGCGGCCACGGAGCGCCCCACCGCGCGAACTCGCGTGTCGTGGCGTCCACTCCCGCGGCGCACGTGCGCCAGCCGTGCGCGACCACGATCACACCCACGACGATCCGCGCGACCAGCGCCGCCACGTCATAGAGAGCGCGTCTCACCGGCTGTCCTCGAGCAGGCGGTCGAGGCCACGCGGCAGCTCGGAAAACTCGGACAACTCGCCGTCGCCGGCGACGGGCCGTCGGCCCGTGCGCCGCCAGTTGACGTGGCCGCGGCGCTCAAGCGCCAGCAACAGCCGGTCGGCCAGCAGCACGACGGCTGCGGCGAAGCCGAGGGCGACCAGAATCTCCATGACCCACAGTCAACCCCAGGTCACCGGACGGCACCGCCAGCGACACACCACCCTCACCCGCGCAGGTGCCCCTCACCTGTGTAAATCCACTTGGTGGAGGTGAGCTCGGGCAGCCCCATGGGACCGCGGGCGTGCAGCTTCTGCGTGGAGATGCCGATCTCGGCGCCGAAGCCGAACTCGCCGCCGTCGGTGAAGCGGGTGGAGGCGTTGACCGCGACGGCCGCCGAGTCGACCAGCGCCACGAAGCGGCGGGCCGCCTGCTGGGAGCGGGTGACGATGGCGTCGGTGTGGGCCGAGCCGTACTTCCTGATGTGCGCGACCGCGTCCTCCAGCGAGTCGACCACGGCCGCCGCGATGTCGAGCGACAGATATTCGGCGGCGAAGTCGTCTTCGGTGGCCGCGACCACGTCGGTGCCGTAGGCGCGGATCCTGGCGTCGCCGTGGACCGTCACGCCCTCCTCGCGGAGCGCGTCGAGGGCCATCGGGATGAACGCGTCGGCCACCGCCGCGTGCACCAGCAGCGTCTCGGCGGCGTTGCACACCGACGGCCGCTGCGCCTTGGCGTTCACGAGGATCCTCACGGCCATCCGCAGATCGGCGTCGGCGTCGACGTAGACGTGGCAGTTGCCCACGCCCGTTTCGATCACAGGGACCGTCGACTCCTCGACCACGCTGTTGATCAGCGACGCCCCGCCGCGCGGGATCAGCACGTCGACAAGCCCGCGGGCGCGCATCATCTGCTTGACCGACTCGCGGGTGAGCCCCGGCACCAGCTGCACCGCGCCGGCCGGGACCTGGGTGCCCTCGAGCGCGTCCTGCATGATCTGGACCAGCGCCGTGTTCGACGCGTACGCGCTGGACGAGCCGCGCAGCAGGACGGCGTTGCCGCTCTTCAGGCAGAGCGCGGCGGCGTCGACGGTCACGTTGGGGCGGCCCTCGTAGATGATCCCGATCACGCCCAGCGGCACCCTGAGCTGGCGCAGCTCGAGCCCGTTGGGCAGCGTGCCGCCACGGACCACCTCGCCGACGGGGTCGGGCAGGTCGGCCACCTCGCGCACGGCCTGCGCGATCTTCTCGATCCGCGGCACGTCGAGGCGCAGCCGGTCGATCATCGCCTCGGAGGTGCCGTTCTCCCTGGCCTGGGCGATGTCGTCGGCGTTGGCCGCGACGATCTCGGCGGCCCGGGCGACGAGCGCGTCGGCGATGGCCCGGAGCGCGGCGTCCTTCGGAGCGCGGGCCAGCGGGGCGAGTAGGGTCGCGGCCTCCTTGGCGGCCGTGGCGACCCGGACGAAGTCGGTCATCGATGCTCCAGTATCACGATGTCGTCGCGGTGGACCAGCTCGCGCTCATACTCCGGCCCGAGCTCACGGGTCGAACGGCCGAGCAGGCCGGGAATCTCGGAGGCGTCGTAGTTGACCAGGCCGCGGGCGACCGGGACGCCGTCGCCGTAGAGGTCGACCGGGTCGCCGGCGGAGAACTCGCCCTCGACGCCGGTGACGCCGACCGGCAGCAGCGAGGTGCGGCGGCGCACGACCGCCTCGACCGCGCCGGGGTCGAGGTGGAGCCGCCCGCGCCCGGTGGCCGCGTGCGCGAGCCACAGCAGCCGTGTGCCGGGATGGCGGCCGTCGGGGTGGAAACAGGTGCCGACGTCCTCGCCGGACAGCGCCTGCGCCGCGTGGGCGGCCGCGGTGAGCACCACGGGCACGCCCGCGCCGGTGGCGATGCGCGCCGCCTGCACCTTGGTGATCATGCCGCCGGTGCCGACCCGGCCCGACCTGCCGAGCTCCACGCCTTCGAGGTCGTGCGGGCCGCGGACGTCGGCGATCCGCACCGAGCCGGGCAGCTTCGGATTGCCCGTGTAGAGGGAGTCGACGTCGGACAGCAGCACGAGCGCGTCCGCGTGGGACAGGTGGGCGACGAGCGCGGCCAGCCGGTCGTTGTCGCCGAAGCGGATCTCGTCGGTGGCGACCGTGTCGTTCTCGTTGACGACCGGGACGATGCCGAGCTCCAGCAGGCGGGCCAGCGTCCGCTGGGCGTTGCGGTGGTGTGCGCGGCGCATCATGTCGTCGGCCGTCAGCAGCACCTGCCCGACGCGCAGCCCATAGCGGGCGAAGGAGGAGGTGTAGCGGGCGACCAGCACGCCCTGGCCGACCGAGGCGGCCGCCTGCTGCGTGGCCAGATCCTTGGGCCGCTCCTTCAGCCCGAGCGGGCCGAGACCGGCCGCGATGGCGCCGCTGGAGACGAGGATGAGCTGCGTGCCGGCGAGACGACGGGCGGCGAGCACGTCGACGAGCGCGTCCACGCGGTCGACGTCGATCACGCCCTGGCCGGTCGTCAGGGATGACGACCCGACCTTGACCACCAGCCGCGCGGCCGAACGGACCCGATCCCTGCCCACCGCTTCGCCTCCTAGACGATCACTAGGTCACGCCAGTCTATTGTCCGTGCCGCGGGGACCCGTGGACTGCGGCCCTGTGGACGGCCGCCAGTCGAAGACGTAGCCGCCTTCCATCGGGCCGATGACCACTTCGGCGCCCTGGTGGACCCCGGCCTCGATCAGGGCCGCCTCCACGCCGAGCCGTTCGAGCCGGTCGGCCAGGTAGCCGACGGCCTCGTCATTGGTGAAGTCGGTCTGCCGGATCCAGCGCTCCGGCTTCTCGCCCGTGACCTGGAAGGTGGTCTCGTCGATCCGGCGCACCGCGAAGCCCGCCTCGCCCAGCTGCTTCGGCCGGATGACCAGCCGCGTCGGCTCCTCCACCGGCCGGCTCGCCCGGTCGCGCGCCACCATCTCTCCCATGGCGTACGCCAAGGGGGTGAGGCCCTCGTGCGAGGCGGCGGAGATCTCGAACACGCGCAGCCCGCGCTCCTCGAGCATGGGCCTGACGAGATCGGCAAGCTCGCGCGCCTCGGGGACGTCGACCTTGTTGAGCACGACGAGCCGCGGGCGGTCCTGCAGCCGGCCGTACGCGGCGAGCTCGGCCTCGATCACCTCGACGTCGGTGACGGGGTCGCGGCCCGGCTCGATCGTGGCGCAGTCGAGCACGTGGACGATGGTGGAGCAGCGCTCGACGTGCCGCAGGAACTCGTGGCCGAGCCCCTTGCCCTCGGACGCCCCCGGGATGAGCCCGGGCACGTCGGCGACCGTGAACACGATCTCCCCTGCCGTGACCACGCCCAGATTGGGGATCAGCGTGGTGAACGGATAGTCGGCGATCTTCGGCTTGGCCGCGGAGAGCGCGGCGACCAGGGAGGACTTGCCCGCGTTGGGGAAGCCGACGAGCGCGACGTCGGCGACCGTCTTGAGCTCGAGAACCAGGTCGAGCTCGTCGCCCGGCTCGCCCAGCAGCGCGAACCCGGGCGCCTTGCGCTTGGAGGTGGCCAGGGCCGCGTTGCCGAGGCCGCCGAAGCCCCCGCGCGCCGCGACATAGCGGGTGCCGACGCCGACCAGGTCGACCAGCACCTCGCCCGTCTTGGCGTCCTTGACGACGGTGCCGTTGGGCACCGCGAGGATCACGTCCTCACCGGTGGCGCCGTCGCGGTTGGCGCCCATGCCCTGCTTGCCGCCGGCCGCCTTGCGGTGCGGGCGGTGATGGTAGTCGAGCAGCGTGGAGGTGTTGGGGTCGACCTCGAGCAGCACGTCACCGCCGCGCCCGCCGTTGCCTCCGTCGGGGCCGCCGAGCGGCTTGAACTTCTCCCGGTGGATGGACGCGCAGCCGTTCCCCCCGTCTCCCGCCTTGACATGCAGGATCACGTGGTCGACGAACTCTGCCATCAGTTTCCCCCTCGCGAAGCCCCGATGAGGCGGGGCTTCTCCTCACAACGCACGAGGCGGACCGGGGGACCCGATCCGCCTCGTCTTCCGGTCGATCCAGCGGAAACTACTCCGCGGCGACCGGGATGATGCTCACCGCGCGGCGACCGCGCTTGCGGCCGAACTGCACGTGGCCCGCGGCCAGCGCGAACAGCGTGTCGTCGCCGCCCCGGCCGACGTTGTCACCGGGGTGGAAGTGGGTGCCGCGCTGGCGGACGATGATCTCGCCGGCGTTGACGAGCTGGCCGCCGAAGCGCTTGACGCCGAGTCGCTGGGCATTGGAGTCACGGCCGTTACGGCTGGACGAGGCGCCCTTCTTGTGTGCCATGGTAGATCACTACTTCCCGGTGTCGATGCCGGTGACCTTGACCTGGGTATACCGCTGGCGGTGGCCCTGGCGCTTCCTGTAACCGGTCTTGTTCTTGTACTTGAGGATGCGGATCTTCGGGCCCTTGATCTCGCCGAGGATCTCGGCGGTGACCTGCACCCGCGCCAGCACGCCCGGGTCGATGGTCACGTCGCCGTCGTTGGCGACGAGGAGCGCCTGCAGCGCCACCGACGAGCCGACCTCACCGGCGACCTTGTCCACCTCGAGGACGTCTCCGACGGAGACCTTGTGCTGCCTGCCGCCGCTACGAACGATCGCGTACACCGCGGAACCCTTCTGTCTGCATGGATGCTGCGCCTCAACCTGCTATGAGTCTGGGAGGCGCGCGAAGCCAGGCGCGCCACCAGGCGCACCGGTGACTAGGGTACCGGATCCGCGGCACCCGGTCGAACCGGAGCGTATTACTCGCGTCTAATCAGTGGACCTGCTCCGTCGCGAACGCTTGCGCGTACGCGGCTGCTGGGGCTCGTCCTCGACCGCGTCCGTCACGCTGGCGCGGCCGTTGCCCTCGGCGGCGGCCACCTTGTCGGCGACCGCCTTCTCGATGGCCATCTTGCCCTGGGTGCCGCGCGGCTCCGCCTTCGGCTCCACGGGCTCGGTCGAGACCAGCAGGCCGCGGCCGTGACAGCAGTCGCAGGGCGTCGAGAACGCCTCCAGCAGCCCCTGTCCGACCCGCTTCCTGGTCATCTGCACGAGGCCGAGGGAGGTGACCTCGGCCACCTGGTGCTTGGTCCGGTCGCGGGCCAGGCACTCCAGCAGCCGCCGCAGCACAAGATCGCGGTTGCTCTCCAGGACCATGTCGATGAAGTCGATGACGATGATCCCGCCCACGTCCCGCAGCCGCAGCTGGCGGACGATCTCCTCGGCCGCCTCCAGGTTGTTGCGGGTGACGGTCTCCTCGAGGTTGCCGCCCTGGCCCGTGTATTTGCCGGTGTTGACGTCGACCACGGTCATGGCCTCGGTGCGGTCGATGACCAGCGAGCCGCCCGAGGGCAGCCACACCTTGCGCTCCAGCGCCTTGGCGATCTGCTCGTGCACGCGATAGGCGGCGAACACGTCGCCGTCGTCCCACTTGGCCAGCCGCTCGGCGAGATGCGGCGCCACGTACTTGACGTACTCGTCGACCGTATCCCAGGCGTCGGATCCCTCCACGACCAGCGAGGAGAAGTCTTCGTTGAACACGTCGCGCACGACGCGGACGGTCAGGTCGGGCTCGGCCGACAGCAGCTCGGGCGGGCTGGCCGACTTGGCCTTGCGCTGGATGTTCTCCCACTGGGCCGAAAGGCGGGCCACGTCGCGGCTGAGCTCCTCCTCCGAGGCGCCTTCGGCGGCGGTGCGCACGATGACGCCCGCGTTCTCCGGCATGACCTTCTTGAGGATCGACTTGAGCCGGGTGCGCTCCTTGTCGGGCAGCTTGCGGGAGATGCCCGTCATCGAGCCGTCCGGCACGTAGACGAGGTAGCGCCCGGGCAGCGAGATCTGCGAGGTGAGGCGGGCCCCCTTGTGGCCCATCGGATCCTTGGTGACCTGCACCAGCACCGACTGGCCCGACTTCAGCGCGGCCTCGATCCGCTTCGGCTGGCCCTCGAGCCCGGCCGTGTCGAAGTTCACCTCGCCCGCGTACAGCACGGCGTTGCGGCCCTTGCCGATGTCGACGAACGCCGCCTCCATCGAGGGCAGCACGTTCTGCACCTTGCCGAGGTAGACGTTGCCCACGTACGACTGGCTGGCCTCGCGGTCGACGTAGTGCTCGACCAGCACGCCGTCTTCGAGCACCGCGATCTGGGTGCGGCCGCCGTGGCGGCGCACCACCATGACCCGCTCGACCGACTCGCGGCGTGCCAGGAACTCCGACTCGGTGATGATCGGCGGACGCCGCCGGCCCAGCTCACGGCCCTCGCGGCGGCGCTGCTTCTTGGCCTCGAGGCGGGTCGAGCCGCGCACGCCCTGTACCTCGTCGACCGACACGGGCCGACCGGCACGCGGCGCGCGGATGCGCACCACGGTGTTGGGCGGGTCGTCGGCGGTGACGTCGGCCTCGTCCGAGCCGCGGCGGCGCCGGCGGCGACGCCGGCGCGAACCGGTGGTCTCGCCCTCTTCGTCGTCATCGCCGCGCGCTACGGCCTCGTCTTCGGCCGACTCCTCGGCGTCGGACTCCTCCTCGCCGTCCTCCGAATCCTCGGATGCGGCCTCGCCGTCACGCGAGCGGCCGCGGCCACGGCCGCCACGGCGACGCCGGCGACGCCGGGCGCCGCCCTCGTCGGACGTCTCGTCATCGCCGGCCTCGGCGGTCTCGTCCGGCTCTTCGGCCTCGGGCGTCTCCTGGGCCGGCTGCGGCCGCACGGGCTGCTGCCTCGGCTGCGCGGCGACCGGCTCGGGCGCCTGGAACAGCGGCTGGAACACGGCGGCGGGCGGCTGGAAGGTCACCGACGGCGCGCTGACGCGCTGCCCCGAGCGCCCGAACGGGTCGCTCACGACATCGCGGACATCGCTCTCCGCGGTCTCGGTGTCCGTGTCGTCGTCGGTCTCGATGTCCTCGTCGACGATGTCCTCGTCGAGGGGGTCGGGGGTGGGCATGGCCAGCAGCAGGGCCGCCGCGACCTGAGCCTCGGCCGCGCTCATCGCGCTGGACCGTTCCTGACCCGCCTCTTCGTCCTTGCGGCGGGTGCGCCGCCTTCGCGTCGGGGACTCGTCGTCCACCTCGGGCGGCGGCCCGGCGGGACGGCTGGCGGCCTTGCGCGGCCGCGTGGTCGTGACCGGGGTCACCTCGCCGGCGGGGGCCGCGGGCGGCTGCGGGCTCTCCTCCGCGGCGGAGGGCGCGGCGGGGGGCGCGGCAGTCTCGAGGCTCTCCTCGGCGACCGGCTCGGCGACCGGCTCGTCGGCCTTCTTCCGAGTCCGGCTCCGCCGGGCCGGCTTGGCCGGCTCCTGCGGCTCGGAAACCCCTTCGTCCGGCTCCGCCGCCGGCTCCACGGCCGTCTTCACCGTGCGGCGCCGGGTGGCGCGCTTCGGCTTCTCCGGCTCCGCGGGCTCGTCGGCGAGACCGGCGGCGCGCTCGGCCTCCTCAGGCGGCGGCCCGGCGGGCCGGCTGGCCGCCCTTCGCCGGGTGGTCGTCACCCCGGCCTCGGCCTCCGCCGCGTCTGTCGTCGTCGTCTCGTTCTGTCCGGTCATATCACTGCCGAGGCTCTCGGCCCCGTCAGCAGGCTCGTTGTCGAGCATGCGGGCGCTCTCCCGTCAGCTCCCGGGCGCACCGTGTTGACTAAGCACTGGCGCGCCGCGCGGGAACTTGTCGTCTCTCGCGGTCCGCCGGGTCTCGCGACCGGCGGCAAGTCTCAATCGGTCCTCGCCGACTCGCTCAGGCCCTGTCGGGCTCGAACGGGTCGGTGGGCTCACCGGTCATCGCGTCAAGCGGCCCCTGCGCCAGCCTGGTCACCTCGGGGGGTGACGGCGGCGCGAAGCCGGCCACGAGACGCAGACCCATGAGCACGTCATCGGGTCGAACGGCAGGAATTTCGTGCCGGACCACCATGCGAAGTATGACACACGGTGGACCAAGCTCCTGACCTGCTGTTCTCAAGTCGTCTATCATCACGGGGGCGCCGACGGCGCCTCCCATGTCATTCCCCACGGTGAGCGAGCCGACCGCGCCGCGCGCGTCGAAGCGGCGGATGCCCTTCTTCGTCAGGCGTTCCACCTCGACGCGCTCGGAGCTCAGGAACTGCTCCACCGCCTTCGCGGCCGCATCCGGCTCGACCCCGGGCAGCCGCACCTCCCACATCGAACCCTCCAGCCGGTCGGCCAGGCTCCCGGAGCGCGCCTCGACCACGTCGAGCACGTCCAGACCGGACGGCAGGGAGGTGTCGAGCTCGGCGCGCAGGCTCAGCGGGTCACAGGCCCGGCTGACGCCGATCTCGAGATACTCGGCTTCGCTGGCCACCCCGGTCGGGGCGGCTCCGGCGTACGAGATCTTCGGGTGGGGGCTGAAGCCCGCGCTGTAAGCCACGGGGATGTCAGCCCGCCGCACCGCCCTCTCGACGGCACGCGTGATGTCCCTGTGGCTCGTGAAGCGCAACCGGCCGCGCTTGGCGTAGCGCACCCTCAGGCGCTGCACCACGGGCGCGGGCGGAGGCCCGTCGGGAACGGGGTTCAGAATCTGATTCCTTCCGTATTCGTGTCATTACTCAGGATATACAACCGGCCGCACTCCTGCAGCGCTGTGCAAGATCACGGTTACACAACCGTGAGTGGCAGCAACTTCCTGCCGGTCGGGCCGATCTGGATCTCGGTGCCCATCGTCGGGCAGACGCCGCAGTCGTAACAGGGCGTCCAGCGGCAGTCCTCGATCTCGTCCTCGTCGCCGATCGCGGCCTGCCAGTCCTGCCAGAGCCACTCACGGTCGAGCCCGGCGTCGAGGTGATCCCACGGGAGCACCTCGTGCTCGTCGCGCTCGCGCGTCGTATACCAGTCGACGTCGAGGCCGCTGTCGGCCGCGGCCTTCATCCAGCGGTCGTAGGAGAAGTGCTCGCTCCAGCCGTCGAAGCGCCCGCCGTCCTCCCAGACGGCGCGGATCACCGCGCCGACGCGGCGATCGCCGCGCGACAGCAGGCCCTCGACGATCGACGGCTTGCCGTCGTGGTAGCGGAAGCCGATGGCGCGGCCGAACTCCTTGTCGGAGCGCAGCGCGTCACGCAGCTGACGCAGCCGCCGGTCGACCGTCTCGTGGTCGCACTGGGCGGCCCACTGGAACGGCGTGTGCGGCTTGGGCACGAACCCGCCGATCGAGACGGTGCACCGGACGTCGCGCGACCCGGTCTCCTCCCGGCCCGCCTTGATGACCTTCTTGGCCAGGTCGGCGATGCCGAGGACGTCGACATCCTCCTCGGTCGGCAGCCCGCACATGAAGTAGAGCTTCACCTGCCGCCAGCCCTGGCCATAGGCCGTGCGGACGGTGCGGATCAGATCCTCCTCGGTGACCATCTTGTTGATCACCTTGCGCATCCGCTCGGAGCCGCCCTCAGGAGCGAAGGTCAGCCCGGAACGGCGCCCGTTGCGGGAGAACTCGTTGGCCAGGTCGATGTTGAAGGCGTCGACCCGGGTGGACGGCAGCGACAGCGACACGTTGCCGCCCTCGTAGCGGTCGGCCAGGCCCTTGGCGATGTCGCCGATCTCCGAGTGATCGGCCGACGACAGCGACAGCAGCCCGACCTCGTTGAAGCCCGACTCCTTCAGCCCGGCCGCGACCATGTCGCCGATCGTGGTGATCGACCGCTCCCGGACCGGACGAGTGATCATCCCGGCCTGGCAGAACCGGCAGCCGCGGGTGCAGCCGCGGAAGATCTCCACGCTGAACCGCTCGTGCACCGTTTCGGCCAGCGGGACCAGCGGCTTCTTCGGATAGGGCCACTCGTCGAGATCCATGACCGTGTGCTTGAACACGCGCGTGGGGACCCCGGCGCGGTTGGGGACGACCCGTTTGATCCGGCCGTCCGGCAAATACTCGACGTCGTAGAACTTCGGGACGTAGACCCCGCCCGTGGCGGCCAGGCGCAGCAGCACCTCATCCCGCCCGCCCGGCGAGCCCTCGCTCTTCCACTCGCGGATCACCTCGGAGATCGCGATGGCGATCTGCTCCCCGTCGCCGAGGACGGCGGCGTCCAGGAAATCCGCGATCGGCTCGGGGTTGAAGGCGGCGTGACCGCCGGCCAGCACGAGCGGATCGTCATCCGTGCGGGCGGCCGCGACCAGCGGGATCCCCGCCAGGTCGAGGGCGGTCAGCAGGTTGGTGTAGCCGAGCTCGGTCGAGAAGGAGATCCCGAACACGTCGAACGCGCGCACCGGCCGGTGCCCGTCGACGGTGAACTGCGGGACCCCCGCGGCGCGCATCAGCGCCTCCATGTCGGGCCAGACGGCGTAGGTGCGCTCGGCGAGCGTCCCGGGCAGCTCGTTGAGGATCTCGTAGAGGATCTGCACGCCCTGGTTGGGCAGGCCGACCTCGTACGCGTCCGGATACATCAGCGCCCAGCGGACGGTCGCGTCGTCCCAGTCCTTGACCGTCGAGTTCAGCTCACCCCCGACATACTGGATCGGCTTCTGCACCTTCGGCAGCAGCGGCTCCAGGCGGGGAAACAACGACTCGACAGACATGTCCTCAGGGTATCCGCTCAATAAGGCGCCCCAGGTCGCCGACTCTTGAAGGCCGGCTTCAGCGAGCTAGAAGGCGTTCCAGGTCCGATCGTCACCGGCGCGGAGCGAATCCAGGCGCAGGCGCAGTTCGGCGCGGCTCGCCTCGTCCAGGTGGGCGCGGCGCAGCACGGCCGTGAGCGTCTGCAGCTCCCGGATGTCCCGCATGATCACGAATCCGAACCAGTCGCGCGGGTCGAAGCCGTACGCGTCGGCGAACCTGTCCCGCATGCACTCGGTCAACCCGAACCGGCCGCCCTGCAGGGTGGGGATCAGATCGATCTCGCGCGGCCCGGCGCTCACCGAGTCCCAGTCGCACAGCACCAGCCGCCCGGATGTACGCAGCAGGTTTCCCCGGTGGGCGTCACCGTGAACCAGTCCGTACGGTAGGGCGAAGCTGAGCCGCTCGTAATAGGAGTCGGAGAGCGCCGAGCACCGTTCGAGCAGCCACCCGCGCTCCTCGTCCCGCAACACCCGGCAGGCGCCGATGGCACGCCGTACGGATCCGAAGGGGTCGTAGGTCGGCAGGTCGAACGGGACCGGCGGCAGCGCGTGCAGCAGCCGGAGCATGATCCCGAGCGCGGCCGGGTCAGGCGGCGGCCCCTCGTGTCGTTCATACGACCAGAAAGTGGCGAAGTGCCCCTCCGCGGCGATCGGCTGGCGCACGTCGATCGGCTGGATGGCGGGGAATCCCTGCTCGGCCAGCCACCGGGTGGTCCGGATCGAGGTGACGAGGCGTTCGTAGCGGCCCGGCGTGGCGGCTTCGGTGAGCCGTACCACGACGGATTCGGCGGGCAGCAGGTAGACGATGTTGGCGAAATTACGCAGCAGGAGCGCCCCGGACGGGGACAGACCCGCTTCACGGCATGCGGCATCGAGCGCCGCCGGCGCTCCGGCGGCGATGTCGACAGTCATCAGGCAGCCCCCTCCGCGATCGCTTTCTGGGGCAGCCCCGTCGAGCAGAATCCCTCGATCTGGTCTTGAAGGCGGCCGGGGAGCAGCTCCCGGGTGGCCGCCAAGGTGGCCGTAAGGCTGTCGATGCGCCGCTCGGGCGGCAGTGACAGCAACGGCGCCACCGCTTCCTCGGCTCCACGCGAGTCGTCCTCGCGAAGGTAGGCCACGGCCAGGTGGGCCCGTGCCATCGCCTCGCAGCCATACGACCGGTTGGCCCGCGAATCGGACTCGTACAGCCGCAGCGACGTGTGGGCCTTCTCGATCGCCAGCGGAGCGTCGCCGAGATACAGGTGCGTCACGGCGGCGTAGTAGACGTGCTTGGCCGGCCGGAAGGCGAACTCGCCGGCCACCACGTCGTGCAGCTCGTCGTCGTCCGAGCCCGCGCCACGCGCGTCGTCGGCCATGACGAGCGCCGACTTGGCCTCGGCCGTACGCCCGAGGATGGCGTTGGCCCTGGCCCGCAGCATCTGCAGGCGCGCGCCACCCGAACCGCCCGAAATGTAGGTGAGGCCGTCCGACGCGTAGCCGGACGCGTCCTCGTAGCGGCCGTCCCACAGCGCCACCGACGACTGCATGCCGCGCGCCCAGCCCATCAGCGGCGGATGCCCCGCGATCCGCCCGTACGTCCAGGCGGCGCGGGCCAGCGTGTCGGCCGGCAAGCGGCGGCCCATGTCCATGCTCGCGTTGGCCATCAGCCCGCACAGGCAGCCGATCAGGAAGTACAGCTCGGCGGCCTGTGCCGGATAGACCCGGCGGTCGAGCACCTGCCGCGTCTGCTCCTGCAGCTGCCGCATCTCCACGAACAGCGGTAAAGGGGTCTCCACGACGTAGCGCCTACCCAGCCAGACAACCTGTGTGCGCAGCCGTTCGAGGGCGCCCGCGCCGAGTTCGCTGGTCTCGGCCCGCTCGGCGTGCTCGCTCGCCTCGTTGGCGGCCGAGGCGATCGGGTCGGCGCCGAGATAGGTGGCCCGGGCCTCGGCGGGGGTGTAGTCCCTGGCGAACCCCAGCTGGACCGGCCCCGTCTCGAACAGGCGGCACAGCAGGTCGGTGTAGTCGCGGTCGGGCCGCGCGCCCGCCTCCCACTCACGCCACGACCGCTCGGTGAGTCCGCGACGCTTGATGTTCCCGGCGTCGCACATGGCGTGGAACCGCTCGATGGCCTCGTCGACGGTCCAGCCCTGCGCCAGCCGCATGCACTTGAATCGCGACACCTGCGGGCAGCAGGCGTGCACCTCCTCGGCGATCTGATGGATCACGACGGTCGTCGGCGGGCCGCCCAAGGCGGCCAAGGTGCGTTCGCGAATGATGGTCGCGGACTGGATGACTGAGCGGTCACCTCGGAACGGATGTGTCATAACCCCTCCGAAACCCACGCTAGCGTCGCGCTTGTCACGCCTGGGTCACCGGACGCCATGAGACGTGCTCTCATGGAATGGGACGATCGTGCCGCCGTTCCTGACCTGTGCCATGAACAGTTGCCCGCAGAGACTCGCGGGGGTTTCGGCGAACCAAACCTGGGGCGGGTTCCCTGCGGCCGCGGCGGCCCAGCGGCCCCCGCCGTAAACGATCCGATAGTCAGGGAATGCGATTCGCAGCATCTCGAGGGCGCGTAAGCGCTCCTGCGCCTCGTCGTCCGGAGTCACCGTTCCTCCGTCTTTGCCTGGCGAGCGTCATCGCTGGTTCAGGGTTCGTTCTCAGAATGTTCGCGTTGACGGGGGAACGAAAGTGAGAGCCGAAGACCGGATTCGTGCGGAGCGCTCTCACGTAACGCCTGCCCGTTACCGAAACGAGTGCTCCCGTATATGGATGGCCTGGAGCAGGCCGATCGCGATCATGTTGGCGAACGTGGCGGTGCCGCCGTACGAGACGAACGGCAGCGGCAGGCCGGTGATCGGCATGATCCCGATCGTCATCCCCACGTTGACGAACGTCTGGAACGTCAGCCAGCACACGATGCCCCCGGCGGCCAGCGCGCCGAAGCGGTCTTCGCACTGGCGAGCGATCTTGATGCCGCGCAGCAGCACGACGCCGAGCAGCGCCACCACGGTCACCGACCCGAGGAAGCCGAACTCCTCGCCCGCCACGGTGAAGATGAAGTCGGTGTGCTGCTCCGGCACGAACCGGCCGGTCGTCTGGCCGCCGTGGAACAGCCCCTTGCCGAACAACTCCCCCGAACCGATCGCGATCAGCGCCTGGGTGCTGTTGTAGCCGACGCCACGCGGGTCGCTGGCCGGGTTGATGAACGCCGTGAACCGGGCGACCTGATAGGGGTGGAGCAGCCCCAGCGACCACACGGCCGCCGCCCCGACGGCGGCCAGCAGCGCCACCGCCCCGATCCAGCGCTTGCGCACGCCGCCCAGGATCATGATCCCGGCGGTGATCACCGAAAGGACCATGGTGGTCCCCAGGTCGGGCTGGAGCATCACCAGGCCCATCGCGAACAGCGCCGCGAGGACGCACCAGATCAGGTCGAGCCTGCGCGGCCGCTCGGTGTTCTCCGCGGGCTGGGACAACAGCATGGCGAGCAGCAGCACCAGCGCCGGTTTCGCCAGCTCCGACGGCTGTACGGCGAAGCCGCCGCCCAGCATGATCCACGAGTGCGAGCCGTTGATCGTCGAGCCCAGCGGCGTCACCACGCAGATCAGGCCGAGCATGGCCACGCCGTAGAGGACCGGGGCGTAGGCCCGTAGCCAGCCGAGGTCGACGGACGAGGTCACGGCGCAGAGCAAGGCCCCGATGGCGAGGTTGAGCAGGTGTTTGCGGACCACGGCGGTCGGATCGCCGGTCGTCCAGGTGCGGGTCGACGACCAGACCAGCAGGGTGCCGACCACGCAGAGGCCGGCCACGGCCACGAGCATGACGCTGTCGACGCGCCAGACCGCGGACGCGGCGGTCTGGCGGCGGTGAACGGCCGCCGCCGTGGACCTCACCGGTCGACCGTCCCGTCGGGCTCGATCGTGGGCAGATGATCCGGCAGATGTCCCTCGGGCATCAGCGGCCTGCCCTTGATGCCGTAGATCGCCTCATAGATCTGGCGCACGGCCGGGGCCGCCGTCTCAGCGCCCATGCCGCCCTGGGAGACCATGACGACGACCACGAGCCGGGGCTTTTGCGCGGGCGCGAACGACGCGAACCAGGACGTGTCCTTCTTGCCCCACACCTGGGCCGTGCCGGTCTTGCCGCCGATCTTCACGCGGTCCATGGGGAAGCCCGAGAACGCGCCCGCGGCCGTGCCGTCCGAGGTGACCTCGCTGAGCGCGGAGCGGATGTAGTCGCGGACGGCCGCCGAGATGGGCAGCTTCGAGACCACCGGCGCCTTGATCTCCTTGACCGGCGTGCCGTCCGGGCGGACCAGGGCCCAGCCGATGCGCGGGCTGCGCACCTTGCCGTCGCCGACCAGCGCGGCGTACGCGCGGGCCAGCTGCAGCGGGGTGACCAGCACGTCGCCCTGGCCGATGGAGAAGTTGGCCGCGTCACCGGCACGCCACTCGTAGCCCTCGAGACAGTTCTCATAGGCCAGCTGCTTGAGGAACGCGGCGCGCGCGGCGTCCTTGACCTCGGGATAGCCCTTCTTCGAGCGGTCGCAGTTGACCTTTCGGGTGGCCTGCCACAGCTCCTGCCGCCAGGCCCGGTCGGGGATCCGGCCCGCCGCCTCGCCCGGCAGGTCGACCCCGGTCGGGCGGCCGAAGCCGTAGGCGCGGGCCATGGCCGCCATGGGCTCCTTCGGACGCCCCTTGGGGTCGCGCCCGCCGTCGCGCTGCCACTGCTCGTAGGCGGCGCGATAGAAGATCGTGTCGCACGACTTGATCAGCGCGGTGCGCAGATCCATGGTTCCCATGCCGATGCCGTGGAAGTTGTTGAACGGCCGGCTGCCCACCATGAAGGACCCGGGGCAGTCGTAGTGGCCGTTGAGCGGGTAGCCGTCGTGGACCATGGCCGACACCGACGAGATCTTGAACGTGGAGCCGGGGGCGAACTGGCCGTTGGTGGCACGGGAGACCAGCGGCCGGCCGGATTTGTCGGACAGCAGGCGCTGGTATTCGCCCTCGGAGATCCCGCCCGTCCACACGGAGGGGTTGTAGGTGGGGTTGCTGGCCATCGCGATCACGTGGCCCGTCTTCACGTCGAGCACGACGCCGGCCGCGCCGTCGGCCCCCGGATGCGTCTTCATGGCGTTCGCGATGGCCTGCTCGACCACATCCTGCACGCGGGCGTCGATGCTGGTGATCAGCGTGTCGCCGGTCGTCGGCGGCACCTGCTGCTCGACGCCGATGACCTTGCCGACCCGATCGACCTGGACGCGGCGCAATCCGGGCCGCCCGCGCAGCGCGTCGTCGTAGACGGCCTCGAGGCCGTCGCGGCCGACCAGGTCGACGCCGGAGTAGCTGTCCTTGAAGCCCTGCCGTTTCTCCAGCTCCTCCTGAGTGACCGGCTGAAGGTAGCCGAGCATCTGCGCGGCCTCCACGCCGCCCGGGTGATCGCGGGTGGCCTGGATCTCCGCCGTGATCCCGGGAAAGTCTTCCTGCCGCTCGAGGATCTGCAGGGCCTGCCGGGTGGTGACCCGGTCGTCGACGGGGATCGGCTGGTAGGGCGACCCCGGCCAGCACGGGCGGGTCACCTTGGGACCGCAGGGACGGATCCGCTGCTTCAGCGACTCGGCGGACGTGCCGAGGACGCCCGCCAGCCGCTGGAGAACCGCCGCTCCCCCGTCGCGCATCCGGTCGAACCTGGCCCGGTCGACCGAGACGACCAGGCTGGTGCGATTGCGGACGAGCGGTCGGCCGGAGGAGTCGAGGATCTGGCCGCGGACCGCGGGCACCACGACGCTGCGGGTGCGGGTCTCGGTGGCGACCTCGACGTATTTCGCGCCACGGACCATCTGCACCTGCCACAGCCGGATGGCGAGGACGGCCAGCAGCGACACCACGAGGATCTGCAGCACGACGAACCTGGCCCGCATCATCGCGGCCGCCAGGCGGCGACCGTGGCCGCGGAGGCGCGCTCACGGTGCAGGGCCGTCACGACCCACACGAGAATGGGCGCGGCGAGCAGGTCGGCCAGCGCCGCGGGAGGCCACGCCGAGCGGAACGCGGCCCAGTCGACGCCGGGATCGCCCAGCAGCGCCCCTACGGCCATGGCGACCGCCGGCGCCGTCACCGCGCACACGGCGACCGTGGTCAGCGGCCATCTGCCGGCCCAGCGTCCGGCCGCGAATCCGGCCAGGCACATCACCAGGGCGTACTGACCGAGGGCGTGATCGGACGGGGGCTGCAGGTCGGCGAGCAGCCCCGCGCAGAAGCCGATGACGGCCCCGGCGACGGCGCCGCGCACCGCCCCGAGCGCGATCACGGTGACAAGCGCGAGATCGGGCGTCACCGGAATGGGCAGCCGATTGATCACGGTCACCTGGACGACGAGCACGACCACGATCAAAAGCGCGGCGAGCACATTGCGCGGGATCACCATCACGCCCTTTCGTCTCCGCCGGACTTCTCCGGCCTGGCCATCTCGTCGGGCGCCTCGTCGGGCGCGTGGGTATGCGACGGCCGGGGCGACGGCCGGGGCGTCCGGGTCGGGACACTCGGCGGCTTGGCGGGGCCGCGCGCCGCCTTCGCCAGGTCTTGCAAATCCTGCGGCTTGATCGGCACCGTCGGCTTGGCCGGTCTCTGCGGCCGCACGGGCTTGGGCCTGACCGGCGCGCGTGGCGCGTGCACCGGCGCGGCCACCACCACGCCGACCACATCGAGCGCCGTCACGTTCACATACGGCCTGGCATAGGCGGTGCGGGTGAGCTCGCCAGGAGTGGCCTCCACACGCTGGACGATCCCGATCGGGACGCCCGCGACATAGGGCGAGCCGTTGACGGAGCCGAAGGTGACGATCCGGTGGCCGATCTGGAGCGGCGCCGTCGAGTCGAGCAGCCGGAACCTGATGAGCCGGCCCGACTCGCCGTTCTCCCCGAGGCCGCTGACCACCCCGAGCTCGTTTCCGCCTTCCAGGCGGGCCCCGACCGCCGAGGCGGGATCGCTGATCAGCACGACCGTCGAGGTGGCCGCGCCGACCCGGACCACACGCCCGACCAGGCCATCCTGGTTGATCACGGTCATCTCGGAGCGCACGCCGTCGCGCGCGCCCACGTCGATCTCGATGGCATCCTCGAATCCGGGCTCCGAACGTTGCGCCACCACCTGCGCCGGAACGACCGAGTAGCCGCCGAGGCCCGACATGCCGAGCATCCGATCAAGCTCGGCGGCCCGCGTCCGGTCGAGCCGCTGGGAGATCAGCTCGCTGCGGAGCCGGGCGTTCTCCTTGCGGAGGGCGTCGATGCGCTGCTTGGAGTCGGGAGCGGCCGACAGCATCGAGAAGAACCGGCCGACCGGAGCCGTGATGCGCGCGCTCGCCCGCTCGACGGTGCCGAACATCCCGGCCGCCCCGTCACGGATCGGCCCCAGCCCGCCCACCCGGTGGTCGACCGTGATCAACACGAGCGCCACCGCGAGCAGCACTCCGAGGATCAGCCGACCACGCCGGGTGTCCTTCATCTCACATCACCGCCCTCGACTCCCTGCGCCCCGCCACACGCTCCGCATCCCCGCCCTGACCCCGGCCGCCTTCGGCACCTGCTCAGTGCCTCGGCTCAGTGCCTCGGCTCTGGGACGAGCACCTGCTGCAAGGCGTCGAAGTCTTCGACGCACTTGCCGGAGCCCAGCGCGACCGAGTCGAGCGGGTTGTCGACCATGTGGATCGGCATGCCGGTCTCCTCGCGGAGCCGGATGTCCATGCCTTTCAGCAGGGCGCCGCCGCCGGTGAGCGCGATGCCGCGGTCCATCAGGTCGCCGGACAGCTCGGGCGGGCACTTGTCGAGCGTGGACTTGACCGCGTCGACGATCGCGTTGACCGGCTCCTCGATGGCCCTTCGCACCTCAGGGGCCGACACCACGACCGTCTTCGGCAGCCCGGAGACCAGGTCGCGGCCGCGGATCTCGGCGTGATGCTCGTCGGTCATCTCACATGCCGACCCGATCGCGATCTTCACCTCCTCGGCCGTGCGCTCGCCGAGCATCAGCGAATATTCCTTCTTGGCGAAGGTGATGACCGCGTGATCGAGCTCGTCGCCGCCGACCCGGATGGACTGGCTGGTCACGATGCCGCCCATCGAGATGATCGCCACCTCGGTGGTGCCGCCGCCGATGTCGACGACCATGTTTCCGGTGGGCTCGTGCACCGGCAGCCCGGCGCCGATGGCGGCCGCCATCGGCTCCTCCACGATGTAGACCCGGCGGGCGCCCGCCTGATAGCCGGCCTCCTTCACCGCGCGCTGCTCAACGCCCGTGATGCCACTGGGCACCGCGACGATGATGCGGGGTTTGGCGAAGTGCCGGCGCTTGTGCACTCGCTGGATGAAATAGCGCAACATGCGCTCTGTGACGTCGAAGTCGGCGATCACACCGTCTTTGAGCGGGCGGACGGCAACGATGTTGCCCGGCGTGCGGCCTATCATCCGCTTCGCCTCTATCCCGACCGCGACGATCTTTCCTGTCGCCGTGTTGATCGCGACCACCGATGGCTCATTGAGCACGATGCCGCGCCCCCGCACGTAGACGAGGGTGTTTGCAGTTCCAAGATCGACCGCCATGTCGCGGCCGAGAAATCCAAGCTTGCTGCCCATGTGGAAGGAAGCCCTCCCTCAGGTGGTTGGCCGAGATAACGCATCGCACTCAAATCGTAACGCGTTGTACCCATCTCTGAGCACACCGATCCCACCCGTCCCGAGAAATCTCTTCCTGGCAGCAGAAAGGGGAGCCCGGCACCCGGCCGGACCCCCCTTCGAAGCTCTAGATGATCAATTCCAAGGGTCAGTGGTCATAGGCGGTCAGTGCGCGCATGACGGGCTGGCCAGTCTGGTCGTTGTGCCAGATCGCTGCGGTGAGTGCGAGGATGCGCTGCAGGACGCGGACGGCCACGCCTGCGGG
>JAGFNW010000044.1:0-14740 GCA_017592665.1 Streptosporangiaceae bacterium NEAU-GS5
CCGTATGCTCCCGACCTCAACCCGGTCGAGATCGTGTGGTCCCACCTCAAGCGCAGCCTCGCCAACCTGGCCGCCTGCACCCTTGACGAACTCGCCACGCTCATCCGCACCCGCCTGAGACGGATGCCGTACCGGCCTGCACTCCTGGACGCCTTCGTGGCGCACACCGGCCTGATCAGCAGCCCGGCTCCACCATGAGACCCCGACCTTTCAGCCTCTTTACTTCGCGAATCGTCAGCCCTGCACTCTCTCGTAGCTTGATGAGCACTTGGGCGAACTCCGGCCTGGACGAGATCTTTCGGACGTCATCGTCGAAACATGACGATCTCTTCTCAGTAATGAGCCCCGGAATAGGCGTAACGCCGCAAAGCGGCGAATTTCTGACCAACGCGTGTGTCCGGGCATAGTTGTTCAGGGACTGTCACGTGCCTTGGAGACAGCTGAGGGTCGACCAGCCGCTGTGCAGTATCATCTGGAAAAGTAGAAATTCCTAGACACGCACGTGCGATCGATCGACGTCCAAGCGCGACGCCGCTGGCCGGAGATAGTACTGCAAGGTCAGACGGCGTTCAGGTAGGGGAATGGCGATCCCACAGCTAGGCGTGGCCTTCTAAAAGGCCGTGATGTTTACTGTATGGCAAGTGCTATATATCCACGCTCAGAGCTCATAGCAGAGGTGCAATAAGACGTTCCGTGGTTCCCGCGGCGTTGGCGGTGAACTCGGTAGCATCTGTGACAGTGATCCACTCGTAAATGTCGTCGTCGTAGGCTCTATAGTCTCCTTGTCCCAGCTCTGTGCGTACTCATGGGCGATCGTATGCTTAATACCTGTCAAGCGCAGGCCGATATCCCATAATCCGGTGTAGTTAGCACGGCAGCAGGGTGCAGCGCGGCCAAGGCATTGGTGACGGTTAGATAGGCCAGGAGTAGAAGCATGGCATATTATTCTGGCGCATTCTTCTGATCTCAGTGGCCGGAGTTCGCACCTGCTTGGCGACGCCCTGTGTGGCCACGACCTACGCGGATGAGGTTATCGGCGAGAGCAATGAACTGCCAATTAAATTTCGTCACGCGCATGTCTACAGGTTCAAGCTCAACCGGTGTCTTCGCCGGAGTGCTCGACAGGGGTTCCGAGACTCCGAAGCTCACCGAGGATATCGACAACTTCGTTCTCAATCGCGCCGTCGATCACCTCGTTGATCCAGCTACCTGCAGGGGATCGGATGCCGGGCGTTGACGACGGCAGGGGGACGTAGGTAAAAGCACTAATAATGCTACCATTCAATTCGACGTCGACGTCGACCGACTGATAGGCGCGACGTTCGCGGCGATCAAGCATTGTTTTCTCCCACCATGTCACCTCGTAGGCAACCCCGTCGAAGTGGTCGTTTGGATCTCCGGTCCGATGAATAGTCGAACGATCGGCGGGTCCGGCTAGCATCGCAGATACGTCACGACGCCAACCCCGCAGCACCGCCCTGCCGCGTAACTTCGCATCTGGTATTTCGCGAAGCACGTTGCGAGCGGCCATGTCTATGCCCCAGGCGAAGTAGATGTATTTCCGAGCAAGAAGGTAGACATCCTCGGGACGCAGCCTCTTCAGCGACTTGGCCCGCTGCGCGAACTGCTGGGCGAGACTAAGCGCAAGCGACTGGGCGTTCTCTACCACAAAGAACAAAGAAGGACGTCGGTCGGTATCTGGCGTCACTGATAGCGGGGCCTCGAAAAGCATATAAACAACGGGTCGATATCCCAGCGGGTCGATAATCCCTAGATCACTGAACGCCGGATCGTTGAAGTCAACCGCTATCTCTAGATTCGGAAACTCTGACATTAGTCGCGCATAAGATGAGGCCCACGAGTTTGCGACACTGAGGCCAGTGTGGATTCGTGTTATCTTGAAACCGTTTTGCAATGCTTCTTCGTCGGCGTGAATGATTTGACGGTAGACGTTGGCGCGATTCTCGTCCTTGAAGCCGCGGCCAGATCGGTAGATTGTGCTCGTGGCGCTGCGGACTAGCCGAGAGACCTCATCGTATAGGCGGCGCTCGCTGGCGTCATCAGTGATTGGAAAGCATCGAACTAGGGGCCGCCCGACCGTCGGAGGCCGTCGCTTGCGCCGCCTGACCTCAACCCAAATATAGGCTGTTAATGCGAGGATCGCGGCGATCGCACCGAGTCCCTGCCAGGCTGGCTCTTTCAGCAGATCCATCGGTGACTCCCGAATTCTATAGCTCTTATGACCACACGATGAGCTGATCGTCGCAAGTAATGCCAACAAAGAACGCTATGGAAACGCGTCGCCCACTTCTGATGGGACTAACCGCGTGATAGTATTCTGAGTTGAATAGCAATGCGTCCCCTACTGCCGGCGAGACCGTAACGGACTGGGCATCGGCGACGACAATATCTTTGTGGCCGTAGCTGATGCGGCTCGCTTCGTCTTCGGGCCGCCAACGACGACGCCAGATAGTGGTCGCGCCGCCACTTGCTCCGACCGATAGGTATACGTTAAGGGCGAGTTGCGCCGAAATCTGCTGATCAAGGATGTCAGGCCGAAGCTCCTGCGCAATGCTGTCGTTGTGGACCAGGGTCCCAGCGTTGATCTCCCTAATGACGCCCGCGAAAGTGGGACGGGCATCAATGGTCGCTACCTCAACTTTCTGATTCCACGCCGTGCTGAGGACCTTCAACATTGACCTCATCGGATCCGGTGACAGTTCTGCATGTAGCCAAGCCGTTCTCGCCGAGCTCGCAAGCGTCCAGTAGAGAGGGTCTATGTCGTCGTCTGTGCGGTGATCGTTGAGAGCTGGTCCGAAGCGGACGATAGGTGGATGGACTCGCGTGACGTCGTACAGCTCCCTTGGAAGAACCTCCAGAGCCGAGATGGTCTGACGGCATGCGCCGTCGGGGAGAAGCGAAGGAATTCTGACAGCGGCCACATCACCACCGGCCAGCCGCCGCAGGTGCCTGTCGTCCAGCACCTGCGCAGTGACGAGCTTAAATCGCCCGTTCGACGTGTTCATCGAAACCACATCGCGTTTCCGAGCATCATCCAAACTCCTGTGAAAGCACCTGATCGTTACACTGGGATGCGATAAGAATCCACGTATCGGTCTGGCCGCCGCCGGCATGGACCGTGCCAATTCTTCAGAATGCGCTCCGCGAAAGTGGTACCTGTCTCCAAAACCTCTTCCAAGGGGTCGAGGAATCTCTGGAGTGGGGAAGTGGCCAAGCCTATCCGTGCGTACCGAAGCAGTTCACGCACGAGCACGGTGACCGGAGTTTTGCTGACACTGGCCTCTAGCCCACGTACCGCAACGTCGCTCGCTGCCCGATCTAGCTCGTCGGCAGTGAATCCTGACAAGAGATCCGTCGCTTTTCCACGAGCGTCATCGTCATAAGCTAGACCAGTCCACAGAGCGGGGGCGGCGGAGAAGTACGGCCAGGGCAAGCCATCCAGAGAGCGGACCTCGAGCGTCCGCCGGGCCCTGACATGGGGCCAGACCTGGTTTAGATGCAGCGCCCAGTCAGCGGATGTGGGCCAAGTTCGGTCGCCAAAGCTCGCTGCTATCGCGTGCCTGAATGGCATCGCGGGTGCGGCGACGTGTCGGCCATCAATCTCGCGGTAGATCATGGGCAGATCTAGGGCCCAGTCGATCAGATCGGCAGTGGATGCACCGTCTTTTAGTGCGAAGTCAAGCACTCCGCAGCGGCGGGGGTCGAAGCGCCGCCAGTATTCCATCCGACGAGAGAGCCACCCTGACTCATGGCCACCTTCTAGGGGTGAGGCAACGAAGAGCGCAGCGGCCACTGGAGCGGCCCCGACCAGCATGCGAAGTTTTCTGAACATGTCGGCCTCGGAGGTGTAGTCGAGCGAGGTCTGGGTGGACAGGGTGATGCCCATAACAGCGTCGCCGTATGCCCCGGCCTCGCCGAGGTTGGAGAAGTAATCACGCATCACCTGCACCCGCGGTTTCGGGAGCCATGGGATGCGGTCGGCAGGTGTGAAGGGGATAGAGGCGCCGGAGAGCACCGCGACCCCTAGTTCCCCAGCGATCGCGGATGCACATTCAAGGTGCGCTCGCGTGCTTGCGACCACCTCGTCGAGGTGAGAGCTCGGTGCGGATGCGTATTCTAGGGCGCAGCCGGTCTCTAGCGAAAAGGTAGCACCGGTTGGCAGCGTTACGCCGACCACATGCTCGCCATCGAAGCCGAGCTCCCCTCCAAAATGGGCATGCAGGGCCATCAGTACCGCACGTGCACCGCGCGGGCCGAGATAAGGGACGCTCTGACCTGTCCCCGGGTCGACGAGACCGTGCTCGACCTCGACTCCGATGCGTTGGTCCCGGCCCGGCTCGGTGGAAAATGGCTCAAAGAGTCCAGGCAGCATCGCTGCGGTCACCGGTCGAGACATCTTCAGAGGCCCTTCGGTTCAAGGCGTACTAGTCCAATGATCGCACTCCTGAAAATATCCATGGTCTAGTTCCGGCCGAAATGTTCGAGGCATGCACTGTGATGGTAGCGACTCTAGACACGAGGGGATCTAGACGCGTTCGCGATGCCTTCTTCTGATCTTTGATGGGATCCGGTTCTCGGAAATAGCATTTTGAGGACCGGTCAGGAGCGCGAGGCTCGTTGTCATGCCGGCATGTCAGGCAGCCAAACAACGCTTTGATCATTGAGCCTATTCCGTCTTGACGATGCAGGTCACAGCGGCGGCCGACCTCAGAGGTAGCAATAGATGAGACTCCCCCGGTAAGAACAGCCTTCGACCAAGATCGACGCCCTACCCGGCTGGCGCAGCCGATCCGCACGTTGTCTGACCGCAGGCGTGAGGGCTCGGCAAAGGCCGTGGCTATTGGTGCTGAGTTGGTGCTGACCTCCAGCGGGTTGAGAAGGGCGCTGGGTTTGCACCTGCCGAAATCCTCATCCGTGCAGTTCAACCAGCATGTAGATACTGTGGAGAATGCCGTCGGGTACGGGCGCGACGTCGCTTGATCAGACCGCGATGCCAGCAGCGGTGCCAGCCGGGCGGCCAGGAAGGTCCAGCCCACGGGAGCGAATCTCACCCTGGCGCTGGAGCCGGGTGCTGTGCGAGGACGGTGATCTGATCCGCAGTAACCGCAGCGCTGTAAAGGCGTTAGTGACGATCAGATAGGCCAGGCAGCGCACGCGTCTGGTCCCCCGCCGCCGGAGTTCGCACATGCTGGGCGATGTCCTGTAAGGCGATGAACCTGGACGCATGAGATTATTGGTATTGGCAATCTCGTCATGGTGCATTCGTTTGGTCGCTGCGGCCGGAGTTCGCACGCGTTGGTGACGTCCCTGTAAGGCCATGATCTGGAAGGGTGAGATTATCGGCGGGCGCAGGGTCAAGGTCTCCAGGAAACGGACGTGGTGATCGGGAGTACCGGCCGTGCCGACAAATTTGGCGGACTATGCCCGGGGCGGTGGCCAATGGTGGCTGCTCCCGGGCGCGACCTGGGTGTTCGCCTGATCGGGAGCAGATGTGCCCCTGATCGGCCCTGGCCACGATCAGGGAAGATCGTGGGTGATCTCTACCGATCGGGGGAGCGGTCTCGATCAAACGTGGAGCAGTCTGCTCCCGATGTGCTCCCGATCGGTGGGCGGGCGATCGCGGAAACAGAAAATCCCAGGCCGCAGACCTGGGATTTCTTGGGTGGGCGATACTGGGATCGAACCAGTGACCTCTTCCGTGTCAGGGAAGCGCTCTCCCGCTGAGCCAACCGCCCGAGCGGAAGACGGGATTCGAACCCGCGACCCTCACCTTGGCAAGGTGATGCTCTACCCCTGAGCCACTTCCGCGTGTCGCTCGCGACGTAGTCACTGTACCGGGTTTCGCGGCCCAAGGTGTACTCGACATGGACGCGACCGGTACGGGGCATGCCGTGGCACGGGTGACAATGATGAACGTGAAAATCGGGACGTTCGAGGTGTGGCCGCCCGTGGTGCTGGCGCCGATGGCCGGCATCACGAATCTCGCCTATCGCACGCTCTGCCGCGAGCAGGGCGGCGGCGTCTTCGTGTCCGAGATGATCACGTCAAGGGCGCTGGTCGAGCGGATTCCGCAGACCTTCGAGATGATCCGGTTCGGGCCGGGGGAGTCGCCGCGGAGCATCCAGCTGTACGGGGTCGATCCCGTGGTGATCGGCCGGGCCGCGCGGATGATCGCGGAAGAGGATCTGGCCGACCACATCGACCTCAACTTCGGCTGCCCGGTGCCCAAGGTGACCCGCCGCGGGGGCGGCGCCGCCCTGCCGTACAAGAGGAATCTGCTCCGCGCCATCATCCGCGAGGTGGTGGCCAACGCGGGGACGCTGCCGGTCACCATGAAGATGCGCACCGGCATCGACGACGCGCATCTCACCTACCTCGACGCCGGGCGCATCGCGGCCGAGGAGGGGGTGCGCGCGGTGGCGCTGCATGCCCGTACGGCACGGCAGCACTACGGGGGAGACGCAGACTGGGACGCGATCAAGCGGCTGCGTGACGCGCTGCCGGCGCAGTTGCCGGTGCTGGGCAACGGCGACATCTGGACCGCCGAGGACGCGCTGCGCATGGTGGCCGAGACCGGCTGCGACGGGGTGGTCGTGGGACGCGGCTGCCTCGGGCGGCCGTGGCTGTTCCGCGACCTCGACAACGCGTTCAACGGGAGCGCGGAGCGGGTCACGCCGAATCTGGGCGAGGTGGCCGCGACCCTCTACCGCCACGCCGAGCTGCTGTGCCAGGTCCTCGGCGGTGAGAAGCACGGCGTTACCGACTTCCGCAAGCACGTCGGCTGGTATCTCAAAGGCTTCGTGGTGGGCGCCGAGACCCGCCGGCGGCTGACCCTGTCGGCGAGCCTCGCCGAGCTGGGGGAGCGCCTGGCCGAGTTGGACGCCGGCCAGCCGTGGCCGGGCGCGACGGCCGACGGCCCGCGCGGCAAGAGCAACGAGCGCGACAAGGTGCAGCTGCCGTACGGCTGGCTCGACGACCCCTGCGACCTGGCCGTGCCGAGCGCCGAGGATGCCCTCTCCGGCGGTTAGTCCAAGCGGCTGAACCGGATCTCCAGGAGCACGGGAGCGCCTTCGGCGTCGGAGGCGGCGAGGTCGACGTCGGCCGAGATCGACCAGTCGTGGTGTTTCGCCGGGTCGTCGATGACCTGCCGGACGCGCCAGATGCCGGGCTCTTCGGCGATCTGGAGCATTGCCGGGCCACGGGCGTCGGGGCCGGTGGGGATCTCGTCGTGCTCCTCGTAGTAGGCGTCGAGGGCGGCGCCCCAGTCGACGTCGGGGTGGAGCTCCTCCAGCTCCTCCTGACGATCGAGCGCGGCCAGCTCGACCATCCGGAACATGGCGTTGCGGACCAAAACCCGGAAGGCGCGCGCATTGGCGGTGACCGGGCGCAGCTTCTCCAGCTCGTCGTCCTCCGAGGCCAGCGCCTCGGCCGGGTTGGACAGCCGCTCCCATTCGTCGATGAGGCTCGAGTCGACCTGGCGGACCAGCTCGCCCAGCCATTCGATCAGGTCGATCAGGTCGTCGGTCTTCATCTGCTCGGGGATGGTCCGCGACAGGGCGCGATAGGCGTCGGCCAGGTAGCGGAGCACCGTGCCCTCGGAGCGTGACAGCTCGTAGAACTGCACGTAGTCGATGAACGTCATGGCCCGCTCGTACATGTCGCGGACGATCGACTTGGGGGTCACGACGTGGTCGCCGACCCAGGGGTGGCCGCGCCGGTAGGTCTCGTAGGCGCCGAACAGCAGGTCGGCGAGGGGCATCGGATGCGTGATCTCCGACAGCGCCTCCATCCGCTCCTCGTATTCGATCCCGTCGGCCTTCATCTGCGCCACGGCCTCTCCGCGCGCCCGCTTGAGCTGGGCCGACAGGATCTGCCGCGGGTCGTCGAGGGTGGACTCGACGATCGAGACCATGTCGAGCGCGTATGTGGGCGACTCGTGGGACAGCAGATCGAACGTGGCCAGCGCGAACGTCGACAGGGCCTGGTTGAGCGCGAAGTCGTCCTGCAGCTCGACCGTCAGCCGGGCCCGCCGGCCGAGCTCGTCGGGCTCGCGCAGCTGCTCGACGACGCCGCCGGCAAGCAGCGACCGGTAGATGGCGATGGCGTGGCTGATGTGCCGCCGCTGCCACTTGCGGTCTTCGTGGTTGTCGGTGAGCAGCCGTTTCATGGCCTGGAAGCAGTCGCCGGGCCGGTTGATGACCGACAGCAGCATGGCGTTGCTCACCTTGAACCGTGAGTTCAGCGGCTCGGGCTCGGCCGTCTGCAGCTTCTCGAAGGTCTCCTCGGTCCAGCCGACGAACCCCTCCGGCGGCTTCTTGCGCGCGTAGCCGCGCCGCCGCTTCGGATCGTCGCCGATCTTGGCGAGCGCGCGCTCGTTCTCGATGACGTGGTCGGGGGCCTCGCAGGCGACGTACCCAATGGTGTCGAAGCCGGCGCGGCCGGCGCGGCCGGCGATCTGGTGGAACTCGCGGGCCCGCAGCCGCCGCACCTTGTTGCCGTCGTACTTGGACAGAGCCGTGAACAGCACGGTCCTGATGGGCACGTTGACGCCGACGCCCAGGGTGTCGGTGCCGCAGATGACCTTCAGCAGCCCGGCCTGGGCCAGCCGTTCGACCAGCCGCCGGTATTTCGGCAGCATGCCCGCGTGGTGGACGCCGATGCCGTGCCGTACGAGGCGGGAAAGGGCGCGGCCGAACTTGGTGGAGAACCGGAAGCCCCCGATGAGCCGGCCGATGGCCTCTTTCTCGGCCTTCGTCGACATGTTGATGCTCATCAGCGCCTGGGCCCGCTCCATGGCGGCGGCCTGGGTGAAGTGGACGACGTAGACCGGCGCCTGCCCGGTCGAGAGCATCTCCTCCAGGGTTTCGTGCAACGGGGTCATCTTGTACGAATAGACGAGCGGCACGGGCCGAACCGCGCTCTTGACGACCCCGGTCGGACGCCCCGTGCGCCGGGTCAGATCCTCCTCGAAGCGGGCGACGTCGCCCAGCGTCGCCGACATCAGCACGAACTGCACCTGCGGCAGCTCGAGCAGCGGCACCTGCCACGCCCAGCCGCGATCCGGCTCGGCGTAGAAGTGGAACTCGTCCATGATCACAGTGCCGATGTCGGCCCGGTCGCCGTCGCGGAGCGCGATCTGGGCCAGGATCTCGGCCGTGCAGCAGATGATGGGCGCCTCGGCGTTGACGGCGGCGTCGCCGGTCATCATGCCGACGTTGTCGGTGCCGAACAGGGCGCACAGGTCGAAGAACTTCTCCGAGACCAGCGCCTTGATCGGGGCCGTGTAGAAACTGCGCTGGTCGCGGGTGAGCGCGGTGAAGTGCGCGCCGGCCGCCACCAGGCTCTTTCCCGACCCCGTCGGAGTGGAAAGGATCAGGTTGCTGCCGGAGACGACCTCGATCAGCGCCTCCTCCTGGTGGGGATAGAGGGTGAGCCCCTGCTCGGCGTTCCAGGTCGCGAAGGCCGTGAAGATCTCATCGGGCTCGGCGTCGGTGTCTTCGGGAAGGCGGTCGAGTAGGGTGCTCACCCTTTCAAGTTAGCGGGTGCGCAGCGTGTAAGCTCTCGGAGCTTCGCCGCGGCGGCCGCGTTCCGCGGCGCGTAGAAGACCACACGCTGGTCGCGGTCGGGCACGTGCAGCACCTGGCAGAGCACGTCGATGTCGCCCACGAGGGGGTGCCGGAGGCGTTTGCGCTGGTCTCGGCGTATCTCCACGTCGTGCTCTGCCCACAGGCGGGCGAACTGCGGGCTGAGCGCGAGCATCTCGACGACGAGATCCTGAATGCCCTTGTCGTCCGGATAGCGGGCGGCCGCGGCGCGCAAATCCATGACGGAGGTGCGGGCGAACCGGCCGGTCTCCTCGTCCTTCAGGTGCGCGCGCAGCTCGGGGGAGCCGAAGATCCAGCGGATCACGTTGCGGTCGCCGGGCGGCGGCAGGTGATCCAGGGCGCCCATGACCAGGCTCGCCAGCGGGTTGAGCGCGACGATGTCGTATTTCGCGTCCAGCACGTACGCGGGGACGTCGGTGAGCGCGTCGAGCAGCCCGAGCACGCCGTCCGGCACGTCCGTGCGCGGGCCGGCGGCCGGGGCGGGCGTCTCGCCGGCCAGGTGGAACAGGTGCGCCCTCTCATCGGTGGTCAGCAGCAGCGCGCGGCCGAGGGAGTTCAGGATCTGCCGGGAGGGGCGAGGGCCGCGGCCCTGCTCCAGCCGCACGTAGTAGTCGACGGACATGCCGGCCAGCCGGGCCACCTCTTCGCGGCGAAGACCCGGCGTCCGCCGCCGCTCGCCGTACGGCAGGCCGACGTCGGGCGGGGTGAGCCGGGCCCGTCGCGTGCGCAGGAAGTCGGCGAGCTGTGCTCTGTCCATCTCTCCATCATGTCCCGCCGTGGCCCGGGCAGGGTGGGACCGCCGATCCCAGGCTCGGCGGGTCTCTCCCCATGGCGTACGGCCTCGGGCAGGCTTGGCGGCATGACAATCGCACTCATCACCGGCGCGAACAAGGGGATCGGATACGAGGTGGCCCGCGGCCTGGCCGCCGAGGGCGTGACGGTGCTGGCCGCCGCGCGCGACCAGGAACGCGGCGCCCGCGCGGCGGCCGAGATCGGCGCCCGGTTCGTCCAGCTCGACGTGACCTCGGCCGAGTCGATCGCGGCCGCCGCCAAGCAGGTCGCGGCGGACTACGGGACGCTCGACGTGCTGGTCAACAACGCGGGGATCGCGCAGGGCGGCTGGGTGCCGAGCGAGGTCGAAATGGAGCCGCTGCGCGCGGTCTACGAGACGAACGTGTTCGGCGTGGTCGCGGTGACCAACGCCTTCATCCCCCTGCTGCGCGCCTCGCCGGCGCCGCGGATCGTCAACGTCTCGAGTGAGGTCGGCTCGCTGAGCAAGGCCATCGACCCGGCCGACCCGCTGTACGCGCTGACTGGCCTGGCCTACCAGTCGTCGAAGTCGGCGCTCAACATGGTGACCCTCTGCTACGCCAAGGAGCTCACGGCGTTCAAGGTCAACGCCTGCTCGCCCGGCTACTGCGCGACCGACCTCAACGGTTTCTCCGGGCCGCGCACGCCGCAGCGGGGAGCCGAGGTCGTCATCCGGCTGGCGCTCGCGGCCGACGGCCCTACCGGCACGTTCGTCGACGAGGACGGGCCCATCCCCTGGTAGAGGTCACAGGGGTCACAGGGTCACAGCCCCAGGTCGTCGATCTCCTTCAGCAGCGCCGATCGGGAGTCGGGCGCCCCTGGCTGCGCCTTGGCCGGGGCGGTGACCGCCTTCGCGCCCTTCTCGCGATACAGCCAGCCGCCGAAGATCCCGCCGGCGAAGCCGAACAGGTGGGCCTGCCAGCCGATGCCCTCTTGCGGCAGCAGTCCGGCGAACTGGTAGGCGAAGCACAGCGCCATCACCAGGCCGACCACGATATCGATCAGGTGCCGGTCGAACGCGCCCTTGACGAGAATGTAGCCGAAGTAGCCGAAGACCAGGCCGCTCGCGCCCGCGCCCACCGACTGGGGGCTGCTGGTCAGCCACGCGCCGAGCCCGCTGATCACCGCGATCAAGGCCGTCACCCACAGGAAGCGCTTGACGCCCCGATAGGCGGCCAGGAAGCCGAAGATGAACAGCGGACCCGAGTTGCCCTCGATGTGCGCCCAGCTGAAGTGCAGGAAGGGTGCGCTCACTATGGCCGGAAGGCGGTCCGGATCCAGGGCGCGGATGCCGTAGTCGTAGCTCAGCTCGTACGACGACAGCGCATTCGGGATCTGGATCACCCAGATCAGCCCCAGGAAGCCCACCATGACCCAGAACGCCTTCCGGGCCTCCGCGATCATGATTTCCGCTCGTCCGTCACTCACGCGGGAAAGATACCGCGTCCCGGATAGCCTGAAAATAAAGGGTTAGACGCGTTCTAGAACCACTACAGGAATGTCGCGGTCGGTTTTGCGCTGGTATTCGTCGTAGGGCGGCCAGGTGGCGGCCATGGTCTTCCACATGTCGGCCTTTTCCCCGGGCTTGGCCGTACGCGCCCTGGCCTTGAAGCGGTCGCCCAGGACCTGCACCTCGACCTCGGGATTCGCGGCCAGGTTCAGATACCACTCGGGGTGCCGCGGCGCGCCGCCCTTGGACGCCACGACCAGATAGGTGTCGCCATAGGGCTGATAGATCAGCGGAGTGGTGTGCTTCTTGCCCGTCTTCCGGCCGGTCGTCGTGAGCAGGAGTGTGATCGTGCCCTGCCACTCGTGGCCTTCGGCGCCGTCTGTCTCGACATAACGGCGTACATGTTCCTCACCGAAAAGCATGGTTTGTTACCTCCTGAGAAGGTCCTACCCCCGCTGTTCGGTGTAACCGCGCGCCGAGTCGATCAATTCCACGGCGACCTCCAGGCCGGTCGTGCCGCGCTCCTCGTCGGAGCACTCCTCGGCCGGCAGCACGAACCAGACCGCGTGCAGGGTGAAGAACGCCATGGCCGTCTTGAGCTTGACGGCCAGCGGGTCGCCCGGCTCGCAGAGGACGTCGAGCAGCGCGGTCATCCGCTCGCGCATGCCCTCGATCTTCTCCTTGCCGCGGAGCGCCGTCTGGTTGCGCTCCATGAACCGCATCACCTGATGGTGCAGGCCGTTGGTCATGTCGTCGGCGTAGCGGCGCAGGATCTCGTGCCGGGTCTCCTGGGTGCGCGGCTGATCCTTGGCCCAGGCGATGAGCTTGTCGATGGCCGCCACCCGGTCGTCGGTCAGACTGGTGACGATGTCATCCTTTGTCTTGAAATGGTAGTAAAGTGCCGCCTTCGTGACGCCGAGGCGCTCGGCGATCTCGCGCAGCGAGGTGGCCTCGTACCCCTGCTCGGTGAAGAGCTCCAGGGCGACCTCCTGGATGCGGGTGCGCGTGTCCTTCATGATCTTCCTCTTTTATTAACTTGACGGCCGGCAAGTAAGGAGCCTACCTTGGTTACTTACCGGACGACAAGTAAGAACCATCGCTCTAGGGGGCGCAACGATGACGGAAGCCGCGGCCTCGGCACCGCCCGGCCGTTCGAAAGAGGTCATGGTGGTCCTGCCCGGACTGCTGCTGGCCATGATGCTCGCCATGCTCGACAACATGATCGTCGGTACGGCGATGCCGCGGATCGTCGGAGAGCTCAACGGCCTTGAGTATTTCACGTGGGTGACCACGGCGTACGTGCTCGGCACCACGGTCTCCACGCCGATCTGGGGGAAGCTCGGCGACCTCTACGGCCGTAAGACCGTGTTCCTCACCTCGATCGTGATGTTCCTGATCGGGTCGGCCCTCTGCGGCATGGCCGGATCGGCCATGCTCGGCGGCACCGCCGACGGGATGACGGAGCTCATCGCCTTCCGGGCCTTCCAGGGCCTCGGCGCGGGCGGCCTCATCGTCGGCGTGATGGCCATCATCGGCGACCTGGTCCCGCCGCGCGAGCGCGGGCAGTACCAGGGCATCATGGCCGCGATCATGTCCCTCGCGATGATCGCCGGCCCGCTCGCCGGCGGCTTCATCACCGACCACCTCAACTGGCGCTGGGCCTTCTACGTGAACCTGCCGCTCGGCGGCGTCGCGCTGGCCTGGCTCTTCCTCAAGCTCAAGCTGCCCAAGTACCGCACCGAGCACCGCATCGACTGGCTCGGCGCCGGCGTCCTCACGGTCGGCATCGCCGCCCTGGTGCTCATCACCTCCTGGGGCGGCCAGCAGCACGGCTACCCGTGGGGCTCGTGGCAGATCCTGTCCCTCGCCGCGGTCGCCGTCGTCGCCCTCCTCGCGTTCATCCCGATCGAGCGGCGCGCGACCGAGCCGATCATTCCGCTGCACGTGTTCCGCGACCGCAACTTCTCGCTGATCTCCGGGGTCGGCTTCCTGCTCGGCTTCGCGATGTTCGGCGCGATCACCTTCCTGCCGCTGTTCCAGCAGACCGTGCAGGGCGCCACCGCCACCAACTCCGGCCTGCTGCTGCTCCCGATGATGGCGGCCGCCATGGTGGTGTCGCTGTTCGTCGGCAAGCGGATCACCACGACCGGCAAGTACAAGATCTTCCCGGTGGTGGGCGGGGCCACCATGGCCGTGGGCATGGTGCTGCTCGCGCTGATGGACGTCAACACCCCCGGCTGGCAGACCGGCCTGTTCATCGCCGTGCTCGGCCTCGGCATGGGCGGCCTGATGCAGACCACCATGCTCATCGCGCAGAACAGCGTGGAGCAGAAGGACCTCGGGGTCGCCTCCAGCGCCTCGACGTTCTTCCGGTCGATCGGCGGTTCGTTCGGTGTGTCGCTGTTCGGTGCGATCTTCAACAACCGGCTGACCGAGGCGCTGGCCACGAACCTCGGCCCGGCCGCCGCCGGCGGTGGCGGTGGCGCCCCCGAGATCGGCATCGGCACCAGCGCGGCCGCGCTCAACCAGCTGCCGCCCCAGGTGAAGACCGGCATTCTCGAATCCCTCGCCACTGCGATCAGCGGCGTCTTCGGCTGGGCCGTCCTCTTCGCGGTGCTCGTCCCGGTGGTCGCCGCCTTCGTGAAGGAGATCCCCCTCCGCTCCGGCAACACCCCCGCCACTGTGGAAGCCACCCCCGAAGCCGTCTCCGCCTTCGACTAACCTCTTACCCCGCGGGCGTGATCTTGCAGATTCTCCCGAAGGCCAGGTCGCAGCTTCGGTGATCTTGCACTCTTTCCCAACAACAAGGCAGCGGGCCCGGGGGGCCTGGGCGGGGGGGTTGAACCGGCCCGCA
>JAGFNW010000044.1:14750-62202 GCA_017592665.1 Streptosporangiaceae bacterium NEAU-GS5
TCTCTGGCACTCTTCCCCCCCCCCCCGGCAGCGGGCCCGGTGATCATGCAAGTGCATGATCACCGGGCCCGCTGCCTGCGTAAAGGGAATCTGTGCAAGATCACGAAGCCCGCGAGCTGCGGGACGGGAATTCCTGCAAGATCACGCGGGGGACTCGGGGCGGGTGGGGGTGGGCCAGTCGGTGTGGAAGACGCCGTCGCGGTCGACGCGGCGGTAGGTGTGCGCGCCGAAGTAGTCGCGCAGTCCCTGGATCAACGCCGCGGGCAGGCGCTCGCGGCGAAGGGCGTCGTAGTACGCGAGCGCCGAGGAGAAGCCCGGCGTCGGGACGCCGATCTGCGCGGCCGTCGCCACCACGCGCCGCCAGGAGTCCTGCGCGGCGTCCATCTCGGCGGCGAAGCCGCTCAGCAGCGTCGGCAGCTCCTTCTTGCCCTCGTACGCCTCCCGGATCCGATCAAGGAACCGAGCCCGGATGATGCATCCGCCCCGCCAGATCGTGGCCATGGCGCCGAGGTCGATGTCCCAGCCGTACTCCTTGCTCGCCGCGGCGATCTGGTCGAACCCCTGGGCGTACGCGACGACCTTGGACGCGTACAGCGCCCGCCGCACGTCGTCCACGTCGAGCGCGGCCGTGCCGGACGGGCCGGAGAGCCTGCGGGCGGCGGCCCGCTGCTCGGGATGCCCCGACAGGGCACGCGCGAAGACCGCCTCGGCGATGCCCGACACGGGGATTCCGAGGTCGAGCGCGACCTGCACGGTCCAGCGGCCGGTGCCCTTCTGCTCGGCCTGGTCGAGCACCACGTCGACGAACGGCTTACCGGTCGCCGCGTCGGTGTGGCCCAGCACGTCGGCGGTGATCTCGATCAGGTAGGACTCGAGGTCACCGGTGTTCCACTGGCGGAACACATCGGCCAGCTCCGCCGGCCCCAGCCCGAGCGCCTGGCGCATCAGGTCATAGGACTCGGCGATGAGCTGCATGTCCGAGTATTCGATGCCGTTGTGCACCATCTTCACGAAGTGCCCGGCGCCGTCGGGGCCGACGTGCACGCAGCACGGCACGCCGTCCACCTTGGCCGAGATGTCCTCGAGAAGCGGCCCGAGCGCCGCGTACGCCTCGGCGGAGCCGCCGGGCATGATGCTCGGGCCGTTGAGCGCGCCTTCCTCGCCACCGGAGATTCCGGTGCCCACGAAGTGCAGGCCGCGCTCGCGCAGGGCCTGCTCGCGGCGGCGGGTGTCGGCGAAGTTCGCGTTGCCACCGTCCACGATCATGTCACCGGGCTCCATGTGGGCAGCCAGCTCGGCGATGACCGCGTCGGTCGGTTCGCCGGCTTTGACCATGATTATGGCCCGCCGGGGCCGTTCGAGCGACGCGACGAACTCTTCGACGGAGCCGGTCGCGAGGAACGCGCCCTCGTTGCCGTGCTCTTCGACGAGCTGCTTGGTGCGTGCCTCGGTCCGGTTGTGGACCGCGACGACGTAACCGTGATGGGCGAAGTTACGCGCCAGGTTACGGCCCATCGTCGCGAGCCCGGTGACTCCGATGTCTGCCTTCTGGATGCTCACCCTAGTAACCGTAGCCACCTGACGACGAATGGCTAGGATTGGGGGACGGTGAGGCGGAAGTTACCGCTGAGGTGTTAGCGACGGCGCCGTGCTGCTTGATCAGGCCGAGCAGACCGTGCTGGGCCTTGCTGATTCCGGCGGTGAACCACAGAGTGTTGGTGCCGCCCACGGTCGCGGTGCCGGGCTCGAGGTCCCACAGGCCCTCGATGGCGATCGGCCTGCCGTCGGCCTTGCGCAGCGCGCCGAGGTAGCGTCCGCTCCTCGGGTTGTACGCGTTGATCCAGCCGTCGCCGAAGTTGCCGATGAGCAGGGCGCCGCTGAATCCGCCGAAGCCCTGCGGCGCGAGCGTCATGGCCCACGGCGCGTTGAGCCAGCCGCGGCTGGCGAAGCGGCGGATGTATCTGCCGTTCGGGCGGAACTGGCTGACGAAGCCGAAGCCCCGGCCGGCGATGGGCTTGCCGGTCTCCGGGTCCCGCTTGGCGTACGCGACCATGACCGTGCCGCCGATGACCTCGACGTTCCAGGGCGCGTAGTTCGGCGGGACGTGCGGGTCGCGGAACTGCCAGCGCGACAGTCGAACACGGTTGAATTCCTCGTCGAAGGCGTGTACGCGGCCGTGCGAGAACGACGGGGCGAGCAGGAAGGCGCCGTGGTTGGTGTTCATCAGGGCGAGGCCCTTGTAGTCGGCGTTCCTGGTGAACGCCTCGATGAGCGCGTGCCCCGCGTCGACCTCGCCGTTCCAGGCCGAGATCGCGCCGCTGGGGCTGGCGAAGATGAACGTGGCCGGCTTACCCTTGATCAGGAAGTCGTCGGGGTTCATGTTGACGACCTGACCCGTGGGAGCGCCGCCCGGAATGAGGACTTCGGTCGGCTGTTTCGCGCCGTTGCCGGCATATACCGTGGCCCAGCCGGTGCCCGTGTCGGACACCCAGAGGGCTTTGCCCATTGCCAGGCCCCAGGGGTTGACCAGTCTCGCGTCGGTGACCGCGGCGCGTCCCTTCATGTCGGACACGAGGTCTACCTCGTCGAAGCGGGTGCTTGTCCTCTTCTGAGTCGTCTTCTGGGTGGTTCCAGCGTCGGCCGGGACGCTGCTGACAACAATGGCGAGGGCGAGGGGGGTGGCGCAGAGCGTGACGATGCTGGCCCGCATCAGGCCTCCAGAGATCGGGGGGAATGCCTGTTTCGGTCCGAGATACGCGACTGTCAAGGAGATAGTTCAGTGACTCATTCGTTGCCTGTCCGCGTCCTATTCGTTCAAGATCCGTGCATACGGAGGACCGCGGCGCCCTCGATCCGGTCTTCTGCGAGGTCGCGCAGGGCGTGGGCGGCATCGTCCAGATCGTATGGAACGGTTGCAACGCGGGGTGAAAATTCCGCCGCGAGAGCGAGGAAGGCGTGCCCGTCGGCGCGCGTGTTGGCCGTGACGCTACGCAGAGTGCGCTCCTGGAACAGGTGGCGCTGATAGTCGAGCACCGGGATGTCGGTGAGGTGGATGCCCGCGACGGCGAGCGTGCCGCCCCGGTCGAGCGCCTCGAGCGCGGGCGGCACGAGGTCGCCGACCGGCGCGAACAGGATCGACGCGTCGAGGGGGACGGGCGGCATGTCCCGGGCGTCGCCCACGGACGTGGCGCCGAGTTCGGTGGCCAGCCGGCGGGCCGCCTCCGACCGGGTCAGGACGTGCACCTCGGCGCCCTGCGCGATCGCGATCTGGGCCGTCAGGTGCGCCGACCCGCCGAAGCCGTAGATGCCGAGCCGGCCGCCCGGCGGCAGGTCGGCGCGGAGCAGGGCCCGATAGCCGATGATCCCCGCGCAGAGCAGTGGCGCGAGGTGCTCGGCGGGCGGCTCGTCCGGGAGCGGATAGACGTAGTCGGCCGGGGCCGTGACGTATTCGGCGTATCCGCCGTCGGCGTCCCACCCGGTGTAGGTGGAATTGGGGCACAGATTCTCGCTGCCACGCCGGCAGTACGCGCAGACCCCGCAGGTCGATCGGAGCCATGGGACTCCCACCCGCCGCCCCTCCGGCACCGTCCGCCCGACGACTTCGTGCCCGGGAACCGTGCGGGGGCGATGCGGCGTCAGGTCGCCCTCCGCCAGATGCAGGTCGGTGCGGCACACGGCGCACGCCTCGACCTTGATCAGCAGCTCGCCCGGCTGCGGCTCGGGGATCGGCAGCTCGACCATTTCGAGCGGTCCGGTCGCGATCGGCCCGGGACGGGCCACAACCCATGCCTTCATGGGGTCATTTTCCGTACTTGGCGTGCACCGACTGGCGTGACATGCCGAGCGCGTCGCCGATCTTCTCCCAGGACCAGCCCTGCTCCCTGGCCAGCGCCACCGAGATGGCCTCGACCTGCTCGGCAAGCTGATGCAGGGCGCCCACGGCCCGCAGGCCGACGGCGGGGTCGTTGGACCGGATCTTTTCTGAGAGCTCCGTCGTGTCCATCACGCCCGCCTTGGCACGAGACAAAAAGAGGTGGAGACGGGATTTGAACCCGTGTGGACGGCTTTGCAGGCCGCTGCCTCGCCTCTCGGCCACTCCACCATGAGAGGAATCCGAGCGGAAGACGGGATTCGAACCCGCGACCCTCACCTTGGCAAGGTGATGCTCTACCCCTGAGCCACTTCCGCATGCGCCTACGCGACTGCTGCTTCGACGACTCTAGCGAATTCGCGGCCCGTCCCCAAACCGGTTCCGGCTCGGGTTTCACGCTGGTAAGGAGCTAACATGCATTACGCCAGTTACTGAACGACGGAGTATGGATCATGCGCGACAACGAGGTCGTGGAGGTCGGGCCGGAGACGCTCGCCTTCGACGACGTCATCAAGGTGGCACGACAGGGCGCGCCGGTGCGGCTGACCGGCGACGCGGTCGCCGAGATGGCCGCGTCCCGATCCAGGATCGAGGAACTGGCCGAGGGCGCGACTCCCGCGTACGGCGTGTCCACCGGCTTCGGCGCGCTGGCCACCCGGCACATCGACCCGGCGCTGCGGGCGCAGCTGCAGCGCAGCCTCATCCGCTCGCACGCGGCCGGCTCGGGCCCCGAGGTCGAGACCGAGGTGACCCGCGCGATGATGCTGCTCCGCCTGCGCACGCTCGCGAGCGGCCACACGGGCGTCCGGCCGCGCATCGCCCAGGTCCTCCAGGACCTGCTCAACGCGGGCCTCACGCCCGTGGTCCATGAATACGGCAGCCTCGGCTGCTCGGGCGATCTCGCCCCGCTCTCGCACGTCGCGCTCACGATCATGGGCGAAGGCCTGGTACGCGACCGCGACGGCGACCTCCACAAGGCCGGCGACGCCCTCAAGCAGGCCGGGATCGAGCCGGTCGAGCTGGCCGCCAAGGAGGGCCTGGCCCTGATCAACGGCACGGACGGCATGCTCGGCATGCTCATCCTCGCCATCGACGACCTCGGCAACCTGCTGCGCGCGGCCGACATCAGCGCCTCCATGAGCGTGGAGGCCCTGCTCGGCACCGACCGCGTCTTCGACGCCGCGCTCCAATCCCTGCGCCCGCACCCCGGCCAGGCGGCGGCCGCCGCCAACATGCTCCGCATCCTCGAGGGCTCGGGGGTCATGCGGTCGCATCGGGACGGCTCCTGCACCCGCGTCCAGGACGCCTACTCGCTGCGCTGCGCGCCCCAGGTGGCCGGCGCGGCCAGGGACACGGTCGCCCACGCGGCCTCCGTCGGCGTCAGGGAGCTGGCCAGCTCCATCGACAACCCCGTGGTCCTTTCCGACGGCCGGGTCGAGTCGAACGGCAACTTCCACGGGGCCCCCGTGGCGTACGTGCTGGACTTCCTCGCGATCGCGGCCGCGGACGTGGCCTCGATCGCCGAGCGCCGCACGGACCGGATGCTGGACGTGGCCCGCAGCCACGGCCTGCCGGCCTTCCTCGCCGACGACCCCGGCGTCGACTCCGGCCACATGATCGCCCAGTACACCCAGGCCGCGATCGTCTCCGAGCTCAAGCGGCTCGCGGCGCCCGCCAGCGTCGACTCGATCCCCAGCTCGGCCATGCAGGAGGACCACGTGTCCATGGGCTGGTCGGCCGGGCGCAAGCTGCGCCGCTCGATCGACGGCCTGTCCCGCGTACTGGCCGTGGAACTGCTCACCGCGGCACGCGCGCTCGACCTGCGCCGCCCGCACACCCCGGCGCCCGCCACCGCGGCCGTGGTCGGCCTGATCCGCGAGTCGGTCGCGGGACCGGGCCCCGACCGGTTCCTCGCGCCCGAGATCGACGCGGTCCACCGGCTGGTCCAGGACCGGTCGGTGGTCGCGGCGGCCGAGTCGGTCATCGGGTCTCTCGCGTGATGGTGCCGAGGTAGTTCCAGAACATCGGGTGGATCTGGAACTGCTTGACACCGGCCAGGTTGAGATAGGGCACCTGGTGGGGGCCGACGAAAGGGCCGCCGTTGACGCGCGCCGTCATGAACCCGACGTGCCACAGGACCTCGATCAGCCGGTCGGGATCATAGGACTCCAGCCACCACTGGGCGCCGTGATCCACCCGGACCTCGCCGGTGGCCAGCTCGAGGCACGCGTACTCCAGCGCGTCCCGGTCATAGCGGCAGTCGCCGCCGCGGAAGGCGTCGAAGACGCTGAGCAGGCCCGGATACTGGAAGCGGAACTCGGCCGCGATGTCCTTGGCCCGGTCGGCCGAGTAGCCGTGCTCGGCCCAGGAGATGGCCGCGAGCGGGAGCGGCATGGTGGGCTTCCGGTCGCGCGCCGCCTCAAGCGCCGCCGTGCAGAACTCGATGATCTCGCGCGGCCGGTGCAGCGTCCGTTCCACCACGTACGTGAACGAGGCGCTGACCGGCTGGCCCGGCACGCGGCCGAAGACCGCGTTCCAGCAGGACATGTCGCTGACCCGGGCAAGCGACTCGGAGTCGTAGCCGAGCTCGCGGGCCGAGTGCCGGATCCGCTTGGCGATCAGCTCGAGCAGCGCCTCCGCCGTCCAATGAACCGTCTCCACCAGATCCCGATATTTCTGGGCATCCTCGTATAAAGCGGGAATGTCGTCATAAAGCTCTTGGCGGAGGGAGACGTACACGCGCAGGTTCGGATGCAGCGAGTTGACCGACACGCACGCCTGGAACAGGCCGGAGATGAACGCCTGCGCGTCCTCCGAGGAGTCCCAGCCGCGGTCGAGCTCGTCGACAAGCACCACGATGCGCACGTCGTCGAGGACGCGGTGGAGCGCCGGCAACAGCGAGTGGATCTCTTCCAGCTGGTAGAGGCGGTCCAGCTCGCGGGTCCGCGCGCCCGCCTCGATCGGTCCGAGCTTCACGTTCTCCAGGCGCTTGAGGTACGACACGAGCAGCGCCAGGCGGCCCATCCCGACCTGGGAGTGGTTGTCGCGGAGGTAGCGGTGCACCTCGGCGCCGCCGCCCCGGCCGAGGCGCATGCCCTTCCGGCCGGCCTCCTTCATGATCATCACGTAGAGGAGGTATTTCCAGGCCGCCGCGTACGCGCCGTGCTTGGCCCACGAGCCGGCGTTCTCGGCGGCCATGGTGGAGCTGAGCAGCTCGTAGGAGTAGTCGTCCGGGGTGAGCTCGATGACGCGGGCGCCCGCATCACGCGCGCGCTTGGCCAGCACCTGGAAGATCGCGCTCTTGCCGGAGCCCCGGCTGCCCAGCACGATCGTCTTGGCCCCGGACTGCACGCGATTGAACGCCGGTGACTCAACGAAGTAATGCTCCAAGCCGCGGGCGATGTCCCGCTCGGCGGCGGGAGCGCCGAAATCCAGCCGTTCGAGGACCTTGGGAGATAGTGCAAGGTCTGCCACGTACACAGCGTCGCATCCCTGTAAATCATGTCAATCAGGGCGTCAACTAGGGATGACCCTTGCCGAGGTCGATGTCGAAGATCGCCGTGATGTCGTCCGCCGCTCGTGCCCCGCGTCGATCAGCTGCCGCGCCATCGGAGCGCCCATGTGCCCGAGTCCAAGAAAAGCAATCATGGTCACGAGGCTACGTCCGGTGTGCGGGACAATGGGGTATGAACTTCGCCCACGTGGGCGGCCGGCTGGCCACCGGATTGCGCGACGTCACGAGCGACCTGTCGGCCCTCGACGGGTCCGGCTGGTGGGCCGTGGTCGTGACCTACGAGGGCGAGGTGACCTGCGCCCGGTTCGATTCCGTACGCGATGCCCCGCTGCCCGAGCCGGTGGGGGAGTGGCACGGTCCAGCGCCCGAGGCGTGGCGGAGCTCGCTCGGCGAGCGGGAGTACGAGGCGGGCGTGCGCGCCGTCCGCGACGACATCGAGCGGGGCGAGGTCTACCAGGCCAACCTGTGCCGGATCCTCGCCGCCGAGCTGCCCGGGCCGGCCGATCCGCGGGCCCTTGCCGCGCGGCTTGCGGAGGGAAACCCGGCGCCGCACGCCGCCGTGATCCACGTGCCGGAGACGACCGTGGTGTCCGCGTCGCCGGAGCTCTATCTCGGGCGCGATGGCGACATGGTCCGATCGCGACCGATCAAGGGCACCGGGGTGGTCGCGGGGGATCTGCTGGAAAAGGACTACGCCGAGAATGTGATGATCGTCGATCTCGTCCGCAATGATCTGGGGCGGGTCGCCGAGGTCGGCTCGGTCGATGTGCCGGAGCTGTGCGCCGTGGAAAAGCATCCAGGTCTGGTTCATCTGGTTTCGACGGTATCCGCACGGCTTGGCCCCGAAATATCGTGGAAAGATATATTTGAGGCGACATTTCCTCCGGGATCGGTCACGGGGGCGCCGAAATCGTCCGCGCTCCAGATCATCGAAAGGCTCGAAACAGCACCGCGCGGGCCGTATTGTGGCGCGGTGGGCTGGGTCGACGCCGATCGGCGCACGGCCGCGCTCGCCGTCGGCATCCGCACGTTCTGGATGCGCGACGACGTCATCCGCTTCGGCACCGGAGCAGGCATCACCTGGGCCTCCGATCCGGCCCGAGAGTGGCGAGAAACCGAATTGAAGGCGTCCCGGCTGATCAGGCTGGCGTCAGGAGGTTAGGCGATGATCTGGGTCAACGGCGACCTGCTCTCCCCCGAGGAAGCGGTCGTCTCGGTGTTCGACCACGGGCTGATGGTCGGCGACGGGGTGTTCGAGACGATCAAGTGCGTCAACGGCGAGTCGTTCGCGCTCACCCGGCACCTCGACCGGCTGGCCCTGTCCGCCGGGAGACTGGGCCTGCCCGCCCCCGACCTGCCGGCTCTCGCCGACGCCGTGCGTCAGTGCCTCGACGCCGCGCCCCGATGGCCGCTCGGCCGGATCCGCATCACCCACACCAGCGGCCCCGGCCCCCTCGGCTCCGACCGCGGCGCGGAGGGCCCCAACACCATCGTGATCGTCGGCGAGCAGGCTCCCTTCCCCGCGACCGCCGCCGTCACCGTCGTGCCCTGGCCGCGCAACGAGCGCGGCGCGCTCACCGGCATCAAGAGCACCTCGTACGGCGACAACGCCAAGGCCCTGGCCTACGCCAAGGAACGCGGCGGCGGCGAGGCCATCTTCGAGAACCTCGCCGCGAACCTCTGCGAAGGCACCGGCAGCAACATCTTCATCGTCACGGGCGGGCGGCTCATCACCCCCACGCTCGAATCCGGCTGCCTGGCCGGAGTCACCCGCGCCCTCGTCCTCGAATGGTGCGGCGGCGACGAGGAAGACGTCCCGATCGAGGCTCTCTACGAGGCCGAAGAGGCCTTCCTCACCTCCACGACGCGCGATATCCAGCCGATCGCCCTGGTGGACGGGCGGCGGCTGAAGGAGGCCCCCGGGCCGATGACGCTCGCCGCCATGAAGGTCTGGGCCGAGCGCAGCGCCACCGAGCTCAACCCCTGACGTCCGTGACCCGGGGAGACTCAGTCCTTGTGGCGTGAGCCGACCCAGAGTTCGTCCCAGGTCTTCTCGTCCACGGTTCCAGTGTCGGTGAGACCATGCCGGCGCTGGAACCTCTTCAGCGCGGCCGCCGTGTCCTGCCCGAAATCGCCGTCGACACCGGCCCGGCCCACCGAATAGCCGCGGTTCAGCAGCAGTTCCTGGATGCTCTTCACATCCAGCGTCGGGCCGAACCCGATCTCGGGGAATTCCGGCACCTGCGGCAGCGACGCCTCCATCGTGTAACGCGGCCGGCCGTAGCCGACGATCCGATTGTGCGTCTTCGAATAGTGGAACCGGGAAACGCGGTTGCTCCGATTCCCCTCGACCGTGTGAATCATGTCGTCCACCGCGTAGACGGCGCCGACGTGGTCGATGTCCTTCGGCATCAGGCCGTTGTCCCAGTCGAAGAAGACGACGTCGCCCTTGCGGATCCCGTCGTCCCCCTTGGTCCAGCGGCCGGCGTCGATGAACATCTTGGCGTGCAGCGTCGTCCGATAGTGATCCCCGACGAGTTCGAGCAGCTCCGGGCCGCCCGCCAGCAGCGCGCACTCGGCCAGGAACATGTCGCACCACGCCTCGTCGGCGATGCTCGTCCAGTGGTTGCGGATGGCCCAGCGGCGCCCGAAAATCGACTCCCCGTTGCGCCGCTCGTGATAGCCGTCCCAATTCTTGAGCTCGGCGACGAACTGATCTGCGGTAGGCATTGTCCCCTCCTGTTTTGGGTTATCAGGATGGGGCGGTGGGCGGGTGGGAGGCATGAGTAGGGGGCTGCTCAATTCCTTTGTCTAGTCGCCGGGTTCTTCGTCGAGTGCCTTGAGCGCGAACACGTCGGGGCTGCCCGTGACGCTTTCACCGATGCCCATGGGATCGGTGCCGCAGGTCGCGCACGTGTCTTCGCCGGTCACCGTCATCCAAACGCTCTGATAACCGAGCTGACCCGGGGTCTCCGCGAAGACCTTGGGGAAGAAATCCCACTCGGGGACGGTCGAGAGGATCAGGAACTGGTGGCCGCGGCCCAGCGCCTGCTTGACCAGGTTGGCGCCGGAGTTGTCGTGCGCGCTCGGATGGCTGAGCTCCATCAGGCCGATGGCGATCTTCACCGACGCGGTCACGACATGGCTGATGTCGACGCCGAGAGCCGGCTCGGCGTTGAGCTTGCCCGTGCCGTAGTTCATGCCGGCGTCGTCCGAGCCTCCCACGCTGCCCCGGGTGGACGCGGCGCACCGGTAGCAGCGGGTGAGACCGGGGACCGTGAACACCACCTCTCCCGCGCGCCCCTTGGCGTACATCCCTCCGAACACGGCCGGGCGGCCGAGCAACCAGGCGTGGTGGTTGAGGGTCAGCTGCGCCTTGGGATCGTCGGTGGCCGCGATGACCAGATCGGCCTCCTCGACCATCGCGATCAGCGCCTCACTGGAGACGTCGGACAGCGCGGCGGGCACGGTCTGGATGGTCACCGCCGGGTTGATGGCACGCAGCCGGGCCGACAGCGCGTCCGTCTTGTTCTTCCCGACATCGTCGAGCACGTACACCGAGCGGGACAGATTCTCGGGCCCGACCTGGTCGGGGTCGATCAGCGTGAAGTGTTCGACCGACGCCCGGGCCAGCGCCTCGGCGGTCTGCGACCCGCCCGAGCCGAGACCCACGATCAGGACCCGAGCCTCACGGAGGACCATGGCGGCGGCCCCGTCCAGGCGGGCCCGGATCCCGTCCCTGGCCATCACCGCGTCGCGCCTGGTCATCCGCAGCGCGGCGGGATCCACGGCGGCCTTTCCACCTCCGGGAGAAAAATCGCCTCCAGGACCACCCGCCCGCCGGCCTGACGCCACGACCTGATCCAGCGCGACCGCCAGCCGATCGGCCTCGGGCGCGTTGAGATCCCAGGCCAGCGGCACCGCGATCGTACGGGACGACGTGCCGGCCGCGAACCGCTCCGCCAGGGCGGCGGCGAGGGTGCGGCCCGTACGCCCGGCATCCTTCGGGGTCAGCAGGATGACCGGCGGCAGGGTCGGATAGGTCATCGGATAGAGGATCGTGGCGTCGATCGCGTCGTCGCTGAGAGTGGACACCGTGTAGGTGGCCCCGTCGACGGTCGTCTGCCCTCCGATGGCGATCGTGGTCATCCGCAGCTTGCCGGCGATCGTCTGGGTGGCGCCGGCCAGCGGCAGCACCCGGGGGTAGGCGGCGACGACCTTCACCGCGTCGTCGGTCCGGGCCTCGGCCACGTAGACCGACATCGTGCCGTGCGGCAACGGCAGCCGATGCGTGTCACCCGGCCAGGCGGGCCGCGAGCCCTGCCCTCTGCCGTGCCGCCCCGGCTCTCCCACGCCCGAATGGACCGTCACGATCGGGCAGATGAACCGGCCCAGCCAGGGGGCCCGGCGAAGACTGTCGGCGAAGGCGACGTGGTCGCCTCCTGACGGGACGTTCATCCCGCCCGGGTGCGAGTGCACGATGCCCTTCAGCTCCAGGCCCTGATCGGCGCCCTCGACTTCGCTGACGCGCTTGCGGAGCCGGTCGGAGGTGGTGTAGGTGACGTGGGTGGCGGCGGCGTGCGGGTCGGGGAGGAAGAGGGACACCACGGGCTGCCCGATCGGGCCCATGAGCGCCCCGCCGCGCTCGGGCTGGTAGGCGGCGACATGCTCGTCGATGTCCCTCAGCACACTGTCGTAGAAGACCACTTCGATGTTCGTCACGATCAGTCCTGTCCGATGTTGAACTGGAAGCCATAGCCGCGCAGGTAGCACGAGGCGCCGCGGGTCCACAGAGCCGACTTGGCGTAGGTGGCCCCCATGTCCGGGTAGCCGCTGCCCCTCTTCTTGGTCAGGCAGAGCGTGCCGTCCTCGTACAGGTGCCCGCCGTGTATGTCGAGCTGCCCGCCGAGCCGCGGGGAGATCAGCGCGACTCGATACACTCCGTAACCGGAGTGGTAGTACAGGAACAACTCGTAGGAATCGCCGAACTCATTGGTGATCCGGTAGAACCACCCGTCGTAGGTGCCGTCCGAGACCTTGCGCGTGCCGCTCGGCATCCGGGTCCGGGCGAACGTCTCCTCCTTCTGCTTCCGGGACCAGAACTTCTTGTCGGTGACCTTCGACATCCGGTCGCTGGATCCGAGCTCGTTGCCCAGCAGGATGTCACCGTCGGGCGTGACGAAGATCTTGTTCTCGGAGCCGCGGCCCTCGTTCCGCACCGCGCGCTGGATGGCGTTCAGGTCCACGGTCCGCAGCGGCAGGCGGGTCAGCGTGGCAACCCGATCCTGGACGCGGATGGGGCCGGTGTGCGGCCGGAAGAAGGTGTCCGGGGTCACTCCCGAGACCCGGTCACCGGCGTTCACGTCGCGTCCCAAGATGACGTTGCCCTGCTCATCGACGAAGATGCGCTTGGCCGGGTCGCTCTGCTGGCCCCCGTTCGCCTGGGCTTCGCGGGCGGCGGCGGCGATGGCGTCGAGGTTCACGTAGAAGGTGTCGGGCGTGACCTCGGAGAGGATTTCGCGGCGAGTCGCGTCGTCGGCTTCGATGCTGATGTGACCGTCGTGCCCCACTTCGATCCTGCTGGATGGAGGGGCGGGGGGGCCGGCCGCCTGAGGCGGCTCGGGGATGGCCTGGTTCGGCGGGATGACCTGGGTCGGAGTCAGGACACGGGTTCCCGCCTGAGGCGGGAACAGGTCGCCGGCCGGGTCGATAGGGGATTCGGTGCGGGTTGCGGTGGGGCGCTCGGGAGAGTGCGGATACGTTGCCATACGCAGAGTTTCAGCTCGAGTCTGCGAAAGGTCTGGGGGGTTGATCCCCCCACTTCGCCGGAGAGTCAGTCGGCCGGCCGCTGTTCGACGAGCCGGATCCACGGGCCGAAGTTGAATATGATCCAGGACAGCCGTTCCATGCTGTTACGGGCGCCCTCCACGCGAGGGACGAACTCGTCGGTCAACTCCGCGATGCCCTTTCCCACACCCTTCTCGGGATGCCGGATCCTGGCCGCGATGGCCTGCATTGTCGGAACGAAATCACCTGCGGCCACGGCCTGAAGAATTCTGCGCTGCAGGGGAGTGCAACGGAACGGCGTTCTGCTTCTCGCCTGTGACGTATAGGCATAGGCGAAGCGTTCCGCCGTGTCATCGATTTCCCGGCCGGTCGCGGCGCCGACCGCCACGTGCACGGCATGCCGTACCGAGGTCATCTCCCGTTCGGGCCGGTCTGGCTTGGCCGCTTTGCCGGTCGATGGCTGCCTGCGCAAATGAGGGCCCTTGACTATGTGCACCCTGCCGGCGCGTAACTCCACGCCCACCTCGTAGGCGAGCGCATGCTGCGTGGACGAGGGGATTTCCGGGATCTCGGCGACGAGGGCGACGAGCACCTCGGGAGGCTTGGCGAAATGCCTGCGGATCGCGCGCGCCCGCACGACCGGGTCATATTCGGCCATGGTGTTGTATGTGGCCTCGAATATCAGAGAATACGCGTCGCCGGCGTCCAGTTCGGCGAGCGAATCGCTTGGATCGTCCTGGATTGCCGTGGTCTGCCAGTCCGATGGGGCGACCGGGGCGAATGCCCCCGATGCCGTCATCCACACCAAGTGTCGCATTTCGACCGGCCGTGCCCCCTTGAGCGTGAAATATGGCGCACGGGCAATGTAACTCGCCGAATCGTGGTAGAGAATAAGTTCTACTAAATGGCGTAATTCGTGGAATAGTGCATGACGTGCATTTCGTCATAATTGGGGTGTACTGCCCTTGGTCGAATTAGGGCACGAGCGCGCGCGGCGGATGCGGGGCGGATGCGCGGTGGGAGCCTGGCGCAGCTCAGCTCGTCTGCGTCTGCGCGTTGAGGCGGGTCATCCGGGCCGCGGGGATACCGTCGATCCGCAGGATGTCCAGGCCCTTCGTCATGTCACTCGAGTAGATCAGGCCGTTGTAGCAGTACGCCGACCAGGAGCCGCCGGCCTTCAACGCCGGCGGAAGCGGGCCGCGTTCGAAGTAGCCGATTTCCCGAGGGTGATCGGAGTCGGTGAAATCCCAGACGGAGATCCCGCCCTGATACCACGCCTGGACCATGACGTCCCGGCCCGGGATCGGAATGAGCGACCCGTTGTGCGCCACGCAGTTCTCCGTCGGGGTCTGCTCACGTGGAATCTTGAAATAGCCGTGCCGTACGAGATGACGATCCGAAGTGAGCTCATAGACGGCGTCGCCACCCATGGTCGACGACGTGCGCCGATCGCAGGTGGGCTCCACCCCACCGCCCAGCTCATCGGAGAAGACCACCTTGGTGCCGGTCTGGTTGAAGGTGGCCGAATGCCAGATGGCGAAATTCGGATCCGAAACGGTCTGCAGGACACGGGGATGGATCGGATCGGCGATGTCCATCAGCACGCCGTCCCCGTAGCAGGCCCCGGCCGCCAGCATCGTGGGCAGATAGACCGTGATGTCGTGGCAGCCGCCCTTGAAGACGTGCGGCTTCGCCACCACTTTCGCCGCCTTCGGGTCCGACAGCGGGACCTTGACGACCGACACGATGTCATGCGGATCCGTGCAGGTCGTGGATTCGTACAGGGGTGGCCCCGCCGACGAGACGTACAGGTAGAGGACGTCGCCGGCCGGGATGAGCGTATGCGTGTGCGAGCCGCACTCGGTCCTGACGGCCTTGAGATACCGCGGATGGGCCCGGTCGGAGATGTCGAAGATCCGGATGCCCTCCCAGACGGTCGTGCTGTCGGGATCGGGGTGCGTGCTGTGGCAGGTGTCGTCGCTGCGCTCCTGATCGACCGAGAGGAACAGCAGGTCCTTCCACACGGAGACGTCGTTCTGCGCGCCCGGGCAGAACACCCGCGCGACCGCCTTCGGACGCGCCGGGTCACCGATGTCGGCCACGGTGAAGCCGTCGTAGTTGCCGATGTAGGCGTAGTGGCCCTGGAAGGCGACGTCTGTGCCCCACGACTGCGGCTTGTCGAACGGGGCCCGCAGCGGCAGATTCCCGAGCAGGCTCACGTTGCCGCTGTGCGCGATCGCGTCGATCTCGAGAGCCGCGGAGGTCTGCGCCGGCGTCCCCGATGCGCACGCGGTTGTTATGAAGAGCAGTGCCACGGCGATCGACTTGCGCACACTATTGAACCTATGGCGGCAACTCGACGATCACGTGCGGCTTTGGTCACGGTTCTGGTGACATCCGGATATCTGGTGACATGCGGATGCGCCGCGAGCGAGACCCCGACGCCACTGATCGCCGGTTCGGGCGCGCCCGTCGTCGTCCCTGGCGCCCCCGGAGAGCAGGGCCGTACGGCCACGCCGGGGGAGAAGCTGGGCGACTCCGAGGCCAGAACAGGGGCCGGGGACGTCCGGTTCGCCGAGGCGATGATCCCGCACCACCAGCAGGCGCTGGCGATGGCCGCCCTCGTGGCCGCCAGGACGCCGAACCAGAAGCTTCGTGCCCTCTCCGAGCGGATCACCGCCGGACAGACCCCCGAGATCACCGTCATGACCCGCTGGTTGAGCGCCCTCGGCCGTTCGCCCGCCCACGACCACGTCCCCGGGGCGTACGGCATGGCGAGCGAAGCCGAAATGAACCAACTGCGCGGCGCGCGGGGCACCGCCTTCGACGCGCTGTTCCTACGCCTGATGATCAGACACCATCAGGGGGCCGTCACCATGGCCGGCCAGGAGCTACGCGACGGCACAGACCGCATCATGCGGACCATGGCCCAAGAAGTCGTCTCAGGCCAGCAAATCGAGATCACCCGCATGCAGGCCCTGCTCTGACCGCAGCCTCAGCCCGCCACCCCGAGAGATCGCCGCAGCCGTGAGAAGCCCCGAACGGGAGCGGCATGACCCGGAGCCGGGGCTAGGAGCTCCAGAGCATGTTGGTGAGCTCGTCGTCGAGATCCATGAAGTCGGTCTCCCGACCGGCCGGGACCAGCTCATATGTCCGATGCAGGAACTCGGTCAGGGGAGCCAGCGGCACCTCGAACAGCGCCTGCCCGAAAGGCGAGGTCAGGCTGATGTTGAGGGTGCGCTCGCCATCGGCGCGGGCCGGCCAGACCTGGACGTCGCCCTCGCCTACGCGCCGGACGATGCCCACAGTCAGCAGCTCGCGCGCGAAGATCCACTCGACCGGCTCATCGTTCCCTACGTGGAACGCCATCCTGATGGCATACGGATCCTCGGCCGTATAGCTCAGTCCGGCGAGCAAGGGGACGGTAGTACGGTCGGGGACCACAAGCCGAAGGCCCAGCTCGGCAGAGACGGTGGTGCTGTTCATCGTCAGCCAAACCTTTTCGTCGTCGGGTCCCCTCGCGGGGCTGTCACTGCTCTGACGGACTTCGCTCGGAGCTATGACGCGAACGAAGAAACCTGTAGGAAAGATTCCGCTTCCAGGCCCATCTGTAACGCGGATCACAGCTAGACATTGGGCACCTACCTGCGCAAACATCGCCAACCGGCGGATGTTTGCGATGGTTTTGCGCGTCCTCCACGGGAGTGTATCGGGCAAATGATCTTACCTAGTGCGTACGGGACGATGCTATGACAACGCACCGACACTCCGCCGCAGGACACTCAACGTTTCCTCCATAACACCGCCCGGTCAGCCCCATCCCACCCAAACCCCACCCCCGCCGCCCCGCTATACCCCTCGCCTGCCCCAACCACCCCACACCTCTCGCCTGCCCCAACCGCCCCGCCCGTGTCTGCCTGCCCCAACCATCCCGCCCGTTTCCCCACTGTCGCTGTCGCTGTCGCTGCCGTCGGCCCGCCCGTGCCGCCGCCCCCCGCGCGCTGGCCCCGCGGCCGTGCCGCCACGTCCGCACACACGACGGCCCCACTTCACCCCGCGAGGCCGGTCAGGCGATGCCATCTATCGTTTCGCCACCACCCCACGAGGTGCGGTATGGTTTCTTCCGTCGGGGCTCTAGGGCATCGGCCATCCCGGGCGATTGGCTCAGCGGGAGAGCGCTTCGTTCACACCGAAGAGGTCACTGGTTCGATCCCAGTATCGCCCACCGGCGTTACAGCAGCTCACAAGGGGTTTCGGAGAAGATCCGAGGCCCCTTTTCCGATCTTCAAAGGTCAATGGGAGCCAAACTGGGAGCCACCTCAGGCGGACTCTACCTGTCGGCTATCGCCGAAGATTGTGTTCATTGCTTCGGCACCCGCGGTGATCACCGGCTTGAGCTGATGCCGGTACACCTGCTCGGTGACCGAGGTACCCGCGTGCCCGACGAGATCGGCGATGGTCTCGAGAGGTACGCCGTTGTCACTCATGATCGAGACGAATGAGTGACGGAGTTCTCGGGGAGTCCAGTCTTCCCCGATCCCTGCTTTCCTGGTGATGGCCCGGAAGGACCGCCGCACGTTGCCGGCATCCAGGGGATTGCCGGACGCTGTGCAGAACACCAGTCCCTGATCGCGCCACGCTTCGCCTGCTTTGAGGCGGTGCGCGGTCTGGGTCATGTGGTGCCGGCGCAGCGCTGTGGCGGCGTGCTCGGGCAGTTCGAGCGTCCGGCGGGATTTACGGGTCTTGGTGTCCCCACCGACCCGCTTGGACCGCCACACATAGATCGCGAACTTCTGGTGGTCGAACCCGACCTCGGTGACCGGTCGCCAGCGTTTGGCCTTCGGCATCCACGCGACGACGTGATCCCAGCGAAGTGCCCGGGCTTCCTCGGTGCGGATCCCGGTCAGCAGGCTGACGACCACATAGGCGTTCAGGCCCGATGACCTGGCGGCCGCCATGACCGCCGTGGCCTGAGCGAAGGTCAGGGCCTTGCTTGGGCGCCCGATCCTGCCTTTGGGCGTGATGACCAGCTCGGCGACGTTCCTGAGGATCAGGTCACGAGCCTGAGCCTGCCGGATCGCCCGCTTGAGGATCGAGTGGACGGTCAGCAGGCTGCGTGTGGACAGCGCATCCGTCAGGCCGTCGAGCCAGCCATCCACGTCATCGGCTCGAAGTCGTTGAAGCTTGATCTTGCCGATGAGCGGGATGACGTGCTTGTCGGCCAGGTTGCGGAGGGTTTCAAGGGTGCTTTCGCTGCGTCCCTTGAGTCCTTTGGCGAACCAATCCCTTACCGCATCGTGCACGGTGTAGTTCTCGGAACTGATGACGCCGGCTTCGAGGTCTTTGACGGCTCGGACGAGTCTGTCTTTGACCTGTGCCTTGGTCCGGCCTCTGCGCTTGAGCCGCTGGCGTTTGCCGTCGGGGCCGAACCCGAGGGAGATGGCTCCGATGTAGCCGCCGTCTGCCTCGTAGATGGTGCCCTCATGCTTTCCGATCAGGATCTTGGACAAATAGTCCCTCCTCGTGGCGGTTGAGGTATTCCTCGATCGCCTTCCTGATCACCCATGAGATGGCGCGCTCTTGTATTTCGGCGTAACGGGCGAGGCGCTCTTTCAGTGCTGCTTCCACCCGTACGGGGGGCAGCGTGCTTGTCTTCTCGCCCGTCATTTGGTGCTTCCTTTCGTGATCTTGACAGTGGACGGACTGAGCGCGTTCGCGTCGATGGAGTTTTCAAGAGGCGTCCATTCCGGGGACCTTCCTCCGGTACTGGAGGCGCGTCCCAGGAATGCATAGCAAAGTAACACATAGCTATGCTCATCGGTCAAGGCCCTGCGATTCGAGGGACGCGACGAAATCGGCGAGATGACGATCGGTGATCCGGCGCAGCTTCCCGATCTTGATGCTGTTCAGCTGTCCGGTGCGGAGCAGGAAGTAGACCTTGTCGCGCCCGATGCTGAGCATCTCGGCGACCTGTTCGACGGTGTATGCCTGCATGACGGGCATCACCTCCTTTCGCCCCCTGTCGGGGGCTGGTTGGTCTGTGGTTGGCGATCACCTCTCTTGGTCACGGGCTGTGATCGTCCGCGGGTTCGTCCGCGTCCGCGATCCCGCGCCTTGGTGCAGACGCGCGCGGACGCGGACAAGTACGCGGACGAACGACGGTTACGTTTCGTGGTCAGTGACGGCGCGCCACCATCCCCTCTGGACCTGCTCTGCTTGGCCGGCGTCGGCCAGCTGGCGCAGCCGCTGATAGATCCAGGTGCGCCGCATGCCGGTCGCTTCGATCAGCTCGGCGATGGTGAGGCCGTGCTCAGGAGCCCCGCGCAAGGCGGCCCACAAGGATTCCTCCGCGCCGCCGTGAGCGGCGTGGCGAGCATGTCCGCCGGTCGGCTCCCCGGGTCTTTCGGGGGGATCTGCGGCCGTGTGTGCGGCTGCTTCGGCCAGTGCGACGGTGGAGACCGCATCGAGGGCGGGCCGCCGTTCGGCATGCCGTACGGCGGTGTGCCGAACGGTGGTGTCGTCGAGGAGGTAGGCGCGAGCACGGCGGGCGATGTCGTGCTCGGGGGCGCTGATGAGGAACTTGCCGAGTGCATCGAGCCGGTCGGCGTGCCATCCGGCGCGGTGCATGCCCTGGCCCAGGATGAGGTCGGCGTCGCGGCGTTCGCGGACGCGGAAACAGATGCGCACGTCCATCTGGGAGCGGACGGCGCTGTTGCCCATCGCCTTCTGCGAGGGGCGTTGGGTGGCGGCGATCAGGGTGACGGCGGGTGCGCGTCCGCGGCGGGCGATCGAGTCGGCGAATCCGATGGCGTCGGGGGCTTCCTCGACGAGTTCGGCGTATTCGTCGATGAGCAGGATGAGCGCGGGCGCGTCCAGGGCGGGTTCCCACACGCGTAGTCCGTGCATGGCGAGCATTTCCGCGCGCCCGTCGAGGATGGCGACCGCGTCTTTGAGCAGTGCGGCGGCTTCGCGTGGGGTGGTGGCGATGCGGTAGAGGCAGGAGGCCCACGGGAGGAGTTCCATGCCGCGTTTGAGGTCGACGCCCCATACGATCGCGTCGGGGCTGGCGGACAGGTTGCCCATGATGACGTTGACCCCGCCGCTTTTGCCGGATCCGGCGACGCCGCCGACCAGGACGTGGCGGCGCAGCAGCGACACCCGGGCCGGGCTGCCATCTTCGAACACCCCGAGTTCGACCGGCTGGGTGATCGAGGTGATCGATGGGCCGGGCCAGCTGATGGCGTCGGCGTGCGGGTCGGTCTGGATGACCCGTAGCTCCAGCCGGTTGGCGCGTTCGGGGATGGGTTGGATGCGGACGGCGCCGCGGCGGGTGCCGAGTCCGGATTCGATCGCGGGAATCTTGCCGATGGCGTCCTCGACCGTCTGCCCACGTGCCAGGGCCAGGCGCACCCGATATCCCCACAGGTCCACCAGGGCTGACTGGATCCGCGATCCGGCCAGGCCGACGGCGTCGGAGATCTCGGGCCAGGCGGCGAGGGTGCGTTCCACCCGGACCCGGGCCCGGCGGCGGCGGTGCGCCCACCACGGGACGGCCAGCACCAGACCACCACTGAGCAGGATCGCGGGCAGCGGCGGTCTGCCGGGACTGAACGCGGTAGCGGCGGCGATCCAGTCGCCGGCCGCGGCGATGACGGTGGCCGCGTAGATGCGCTCGGGCAACCTCAGCCTGATGGCTGACCCGAGCACGGCGACCAGGCCGGCCATGGTCGTGGAGACCACGACGATCCAGGCCGCCCACTGGGGGTGGGTGATGTGCAGGGTGACGGCCGTGATCTCGGTGAGCAGGGTCACGACCATTGGGGCGAGTTCGGAGCGGTAGCGCCACAGCCAATGGGCGATGGTCATGAACGCGATCGGCGCGAATGCTGCGTCGTCGTTGATCATCATCATCGGTTCGACGCCCCAGCGGCGCATCCGGCGGGCGTTGCGCCGGATCTGATGGCGCGACAGGTGACGATGTCTCATCGACTGTCGCCCCCAGCCGACCCGGTGGGATCGGACAGCTCGTCGCGCAGGTAGTAGAGGGGATCGGGTTCGCCCTCGTGTGCGGCGGCGAGTGTGGCGCGGGCAGCGGCGATCAGGTTGGCGTGATCGCGGCGGACTCGGGCGAGCAGAGAGCGAAGTCGGCTGGCTTCGTCGCACAGGGCGGGGATGAAGTCCAGAGCGGACAGAACGGCCGATCCGGTCTCGATGCCCCGGAGCAGGGACAGCAGCGCAGGATGTGTGGCGAGTCGGTGGACGGTATGAAGGTAGTGGCGTCGCGCTTCCTGCGGGTCGATCAGTGGGTCATGCGGCGTGGTCTGCGTGTTGACCACCTCCCTTCATCCCAGGGACAGGGCGAGACCTGCCCCTGGGACAGTCGATGGCGGATGGTGCGGGGGAGCATGTGCTGATGACATTTCATGATCGTTCTCCTTTCGTACGGGAATTCAGATGTGGCCGGAGATGGTGCGGGCGATCGCGGAGATCAGGCCCCGCACCTCGGGATCAGCGGCCGTCTTGCTGAGGTAGAAGCCGAACAGCACGCACACGGCGGCGTGCCACAGCGCCAGACGGGTGTAGCGCAGAGCCAGCACCACGAGGGCGCCGAGGAGCAGCACCACGGAGACGGAGATCACCAACGTCGTTCACCTCCTTTCACGGCTGGTGTCGCGTGAGTCGATCACGTACATGCCGCATATGCGGCGGCTCAGCGCCGCACGTGCCGTTGCCGGGGTGTGGTGGACGCCGGTCCGTGTCCGGTCTTCGTGCTTCATCGCGGCGATCAGAACCAGCGCGACGCCGGCCAGTGTGAGCAGTGCACCCACGGCGATGGCGCCGATGGCTAGCAAGGCTCGTCTTCTTCCAGGTAGCGGGGGGCCTTGCGGCGCTTCCACCGCCAGCGCGCGATGCACTTGTGACAGCGGCGGTTGCCTTCCTCGACGGAGGCGCCGCAGCCGCAGCGCCGGCCTAAGCCCGGGATGTTGGTTCGCATGTCAGGCGTTCACCTCCTTCTCGGTGTCCGATGGGGCTTTGAAGTGCTGTCTGGGTGCGTAGGTCATGCGGGTCGCTCCTTGATGAATGGTGCAACGTAGTACGTTCAACGTTGCCAACTGTACGGCTAACGTAGTACGTTGTGTCAAGAGTTCCCGCCATAACAAGAAGCGATACGAAATCCGGGCTACACCAAGCCCCAGCAAGGAGGCTCCATCGTGGAGATCAAGACTCCCGTGTCCCGATGGAAGCAAGTAGCCGAGTACCTCAAAGAGCAGATCCAGAACGGTACGTTCCCAGCCGGCCAGCTCCTCCCTTCGGAGCAGCAGCTCGCCGAGGAGTTCGGCCTGTCCCGCCCGACGATCCGCAACGCGATCAACGAGCTGAAAGCAGCCGGACTGGTCGAGGTCCAGCGCCCCCGCGGGACCATCGTCCGCTCCCCGCTGTCGCGTCCCGCGCACATCGAGCGCCGCGGACTGACGCGCATGTCCGACAGGTCATACACGGAGACCGGCGAGCTGGACTGGCACGACGTGGACAGTCCCACTTTCGCCCGCGTCAACGCCACCGTGGATCAAGCACACTTGCTCGGCATCCCTGCGGGAGAGCCGATGCTGACGCGGACTACCGTCCAGTCAGCAGAGCAGATTACGCGGCTGCACCGAACCAGCGTCCCGTTCAGCGTCGCAGCCGAAACGCCCCTCGCCGACGACGCGCAGCTCCCAGCGTCTGACGAGGTCTATGCACTGTTTGACGGCCGTGGCCGACTGAGCTGGGAGGAATTCGTGCGCGCACGAATGCCGCTCCCGGACGAAGCGCAAACCCTGCGGGCGGCCTCCGGCGTCCCTGTGCTCCACATCACCCGCATGGCCAGTGTGGACAAGCATCCCGTGGCAATGGAGGAGATCGTCGTACGAGGCGATGCCCTAGAGGTCGTCTACGGGATGCCGGTCACGAAGACAAGATGAGTCCGCATGAGATCCTGCCCTGGTCGGAGCCTTCGAGCTACTCATGCTGCTGACCCGAAACGCAGCAGCACCCGCAACCGAACAGCCTGCGGAGATGTCAGACGTGACCGCTTCGGCGCCTGCTGAGGCCGAACTCGCCCATGTGGTGCAGACACTTGAGGAGGCAGTTCTCGCCGATTACATGGCGAGCCTGAACAGGCCAGGGCGGCCGTTGTCCCAGCGGTTCCTCGCCGACAAGCACGGCGTTGATCGCCGCAAGGTGGAGCAGATCATCGCCACTGTGGCACAACCTGCCCCAGGCCGCGCCACCCGGTAGAGAATTGTCTGAGTTCTTGCTCCATGCTGGCGAATCGCGAAGACGCGGAACTTCGCCGAGTTTCGCTCGATCGTGGTGGAGCGCGGCGATGTGGCCATGTGTCGCACCGGCTTTGAGCAGGTTCGAAGTTCAACATTCGCCGCATCCACCGCTTCAGCGTCCCGTTCAGCGTCGCCCAGGACACCCCCTCGCCGACCACGCTCACCTACCTACCTACCTACCTACCTACCTACCTACCTACCTACCTACCTACCGCCGACGAGGTCTACGCCCTGTTCGACCGCGGCGGCCGCCTGCATTGGGAGGAAAACGTGTGGGCTTGCATGTCCCTCCCCAATGAGGCAGACGCCCTGAAGGCGTCCGCTGGCACGCCCGTGCTGCACATCACCCGCATCGCCGCACTGGACAAGAAGCCGGTCGTCATGGAAGAGACCCTCATACGAGGGGACGCCCTCGAAGCGGCATATGGGTTGATCGTCACGAAGTCCCGCACGGCGCGGTTAAGCCCTCCACAATATGGAGAGCGTTCAAAACATCGCCAGCCGGAGAAGGGCTCACGGATGACTGACTACATACAGGTCGTTACCACTGCCGTGAGTCAGAAGGACGCCTATGAGCTTGCCCATGCGCTGGTTGGCCATGGTCTGGCAGCGGACGTTCAGATTTCAGGGCCGATGGTTTCGATCTACAAGTCTGAATCCGCGGTCGTAGAAGACCAGCACTGGCACCTCACGGTACGCACTACCGTCCACCGCTATCCGGCACTGCAGCAGAGGATCCTCGACCACACGGGCGACGAGACGACGAACATCGTCATCGTTCCTCTGGACGGGGGCAACACTCGATACCTGAACTGGATTGACCAGCAGGTCGAGGCGTAGGAGTGAACCGCGCCGAGTTTCGTGGAGGCCTCCACGAAACTCGGCGCGGTTCAGAGTTACACGGCGAGCGCTCGAATCAATGCGGAGCTGTCGATCAGGTCAGGAAACACGATGTCGGCTCCCGCATCTTTGAGCTCGGCGGCGCTTGATGAGCCCGAAGCCACCGCAATGATTCTCGCCCCGCCTTCCCGAGCTGCGGCTACGTCCTGCGGGGTGTCCCCGATCAAGACGGTCGAGTCTGCGGAGTAGGTGTGTTTCCGTTGACGGTGGGCGCGTTGCTGGGCGATGGAGACAAGGTGTGCGCGGACTGGATCGTCCTCGCCATATGCGCCGATGTCGAGATCCAAGAAGCTGTCCAGGCCGAATGCGCGAAGCTTGACCTGGGCCGATTTCCTGGTGTTTCCCGTCAACACGGACTGTGTGATCCCGGACTGTCGTGCCAGGGTCTGAAGCGCTGCAATTGCCCCTGGCAGGACCCGTCCGCGTACGCGCATCTCGTCGGCGCGGCGCTCATAGCCGCGGGCCTGCGCATCGGCGAACCGTTCGAACAAGCCATCTGAGCTGGTCACGTGATGCATGTCGAGGGTTTCACGGAAGATGACGGGTTCGGTCCTGCCGGCAACGCTGGCCATGTCCTTCATCCGAACGCCTGTCACCTCGTGGAAGGCTTCGCCGAAGACTTCGCTGCCTACGCCCCCGGTCTCAATGAGGGTGTGATCTATGTCCCACAGAACGAGCTTGTGGTCAGTGCCCACAGATGCTTGCCTTCCTTGTCTTTGGCAGCCAGGACTACCCCGTCCAAGAGTCTCACGCACGGTCGAGTTCCGTCCTACGGTGGAGGGCGGGGTCGCGGAGGGACAGGCGTACGACGTCGGGAGGCAAAGGTATGGGTCCATCAACCGATATCCCGATCGGGGAACGGATTCGGTTCTACCGTACGGCTCGTAATAAGACACAGGCAGTGGTCGCCGGTCTGGCCGGAATGAGCGAGAACTACCTGAGCCAGATTGAGCGCGGACTGCGGACACCCACCATCGCCACGCTGCACCAACTCTCCCGCGTGCTCAACGTTCCGGTGTCGGTCCTGCTAGGGGAACCGTCGCTGGAAGGTGACAGTGTCCTTCATCCTGTTGCGGGCATCCTCCAGCGCGTGTTGACGGCCTACGAAGGACCAAGAGCCGAACTGCCCGACCTTGAAGAGCTGAGAGGGCGTGTCGATACTGCTTGGAGCCTCTGGCAAGGTTCCACAGCCCGCTACACCGAAGTCGCCGCACTCGTACCGGACCTTGCCCGTGATGCCCAAGCGGCCGTCCGGACGCTACACACGCATGAGGACGCCCACGCACGCCGGCAAGCCCACCAGATCTCCGCCGACCTGTACTTCCTTCTCCGCACGTTCACCAAGCGCATCGGGCGAACCGACCTGTCCCTCATGGTCGCCGACCGTGCGGTTGCCTCCGCCGAGGCAGCGGACGACCCCCTGAGAATCGCCGCCGCCAAATGGAACCTTGGTCAGATTCTCCTGTCGCAAGGCGAAGCGGATGGGGCCGAGGACGTCGCGATACGTTCGATCGAAGACCTTCAGCGCGAACACCCCGAGCGGCACCCTGACAGAGCCTCTCTGGAGGGGGCGTTATGGCTGGTAGCGGCAATCGCATCCGCCCGCCGACACGACCATTGGACGGCGCGTGAACGCGTTCAGGAGCACGCCGCGCACGCTGCTCAGGAATCTGGGGAGGGCAACGTCTACTGGACCGTGTTCGGTCCACTCAACGTCGGACTGCATTGTGTGAGCGTCGCCATGGAGGCCGGAGAGGTCGCCGAAGCGCTATTCATGGCCGACCGCCTCGACGTGAACCAATCTCCGTCACTGGAACGGCGTATGACCTTCGCGCTGGAAGTAGCCCGCTGCTACGACCAACGCCAAGACGACGCGGCAGTGATACTCAACCTGATGAACGCCGAGGCCAGTGGCCCGGAGGATCTGCGTTACAACACCTTGGCCCGCGACCTTGTCCGGTCACTGCTGAAGCGGGCTCGCCCGACCTTCCAGCCTCAAGTACGAGGCATCGCACGTCGGATTGGACTCCTGGAATAGGTCGCGCTCCCCGCTAACCCGCGCTCAGAGCGCGGGTTGTAGCCGCCCCCCCGAACTAACCTCAAGGCTCACCTGGCCTTGAGGACGGAGGGGGGCGATATCAATGGACCGCAGAGCGGAATTGCTGGGCGCGCCGTACGCGCCGCATTCACCCAGCACTTCACCCGAGTACAAATCGCGGGTCTTCCTGTTCGCTTCCGTACCTGAGTCCTGCTCGCTGGCACGCCGGTGTGTTCGCGATGTACTGACCGCCTGGCGGCTGCTGGAACTGATCGAAGCGTCCACCCTTCTCACCAGCGAGTTGGTCAGCAACGCGATCAAGCATGCGAGTGGTGGTGGAGGCGACTCCGAGCTCACGTTGAAGCTGTTGCTGATCTACGCGGCCGGAACCTTGCGGGTCGAACTGCGCGACCCGGATCCGGTACGCCTTCCCACCTGGCGCGACAAAGGGGAACTGGCCACCTACGGCTACGGACTCCCGCTGATGTTCGCGTACGCGGATCGGTTCGGAGTGCACGTCATCGAGGCCGGCAAGGCCGTGTGGTGCGAGATCGATCTCAGCGACTATCCCCGGCCCTCCCGCCCCCGTCTTGTCGAGCCAGAGGAGAAGTCCTCGTGACCGAACGCGATCAACTCTGGGCAGAGGGAGATCCCGCGTTCCTATTGGAGGAAGGAATCTCCTACGTCCGCGAATGGGCACGCGCACAGCATGCCGTGGCAGATCTGAAGGCCGCCCTCTCCGAACTGGGCAACGGCGACGCCATGCCTTATCTGCGCGGTGATGTGAACGTATTCGGCGCTGCCTTCGTCGAACTGGGCCGTGTCACACCGCAAACCGCAGCGTTGATCGCCCAGGCATTGGCCCATATGCGGGACTCCCAAAACAAGGCAGACGAGGGACGTGCGGCATGAGCGAGCAATTAGGAGCAACTGATACCGCGACCGCGACGGCCGCACGAATAGACGCTGCAACGACTCCTACGAAACTTGATCCGACCGTACCGAATGTGGCCCGTATGTACGACTACTTCCTGGGCGGCAAGGACAACTACGCGGCTGACCGGACGGCAGCGGACGAGGTGATCGCGCGGATGCCCCTGACGCGGGAGGTCGCGCGGGCGAATCGGGCCTTCCTGGGCCGGGCGGTTCGGTACCTGGCCGCAGAAGCGAGCATCAGTCAGTTCATCGACATCGGGGCAGGGCTGCCGACGCAGGACAACGTTCATCAGGTCGCTCAGCGTGCCAACCCTGATGCGCGTGTGGTCTACGTCGACCTCGACGCGGTGGTCATGAACCACGCGCGGGGGATCTTGGCCCGCAACCAGCAGACCGTGGCGATCGTGGGCGATGTGCGCAAGCCGGCCGCTATCCTGGCCGACCCGGAGCTGAACGGCCTGCTGGACCTGTCCCGCCCGGTCGCGCTGCTCATGGTGGCTCTGCTGCACTTCATCCCCGACGACCAGGGGGCGTATGAGGCGGTCGCGGCCCTGGTGGACGCCTTGGCGCCGGGCTCGTATCTGGTGATCTCCCATATCGGGAATCTGCCGGAACTAGAGGACGCGGCGACGGTGTACAAGAAGGCCAACGCCCCCGTTGTGCTACGTACCGCCCCCGAGATCAGCTGCTTTCTCGACGGTCTGACGCTGGTCGATCCAGGCGTGGTCAAGGTCCGCGAGTGGCGCCCCGACCCGGACGCCTCGGACGCCGACCCGTTGGAGCCCGACGTCCCGTTTTACGGCGGCGTGGCGGTGAAGGAAGCGGTCGGGTGATCGAGGTCGATCGGCCGCCCGATGAGGCGGCGCTGAGCAACCTGCGCCAGGAGCTGGCCGCGCGGCGAGTCACCACCCGATACGTCACCATCGTCCGCATCGCCTTGCAAGCGCACGCGGACGCCCCGGCGGGGACGCCGCCGAACACGGTGGATGTCCGGTGGCTGCCCTCCCAGGTGGAGGTGATCACCCCGCAGGGCTGGACACACGCGACGGTCAGCTGCGGCGCTCGATCGGGGGTGTTCTTGGTCAACCTGCTCGGCGCCACGGCCGGGCAGATGGTCCCGGCCGATCAGCCGGTTCAGGTGGCCGATGTGATGACCCGATTCGAGCAGCCATGCCGGTGAGCGACTGGACCATCGTGGGCGACATCGCGACCCGGACGGTCGCCGGCCGCCCGGTCACAATCCGAAAACCCGCCGCGTCCACGCTCGATGAGGCGATCCGCGCGTGGGAGCAGGACGAGCGGGCCCGGCTCGCCCGCAGTATGCGGCAGCTGGGCGACGTGGTCGACGGCGCATTGGCGAAGGCCGCCCGCCGCGCCCGCACCTGACCAGGTCCCGTGTCTCCGGGGTCTCGGCAGATGCCGAGTCCCCGGCGTCAGGCGGCGATGTCGCCGCATTCCCCTCAGATAGGAGATGGGAGCCGCATGCGTGCGGATCTCTACGCGATGGACGTCCGGCGTCGCCTTGACGGCGCTGTGCGGTGGCAATCAGCAGGAGGAGGACATGGACACGTGCGTGACGGCGGGACGCAATAGCCGGCACTGATGACGCCTTCATTCTCGGCGACTCCAAGCAGCCGGGCGTGAGGCTGCGCACGGCCGGGATCGACACCGACCGCATCTGACCCGCCCTCATCAGGTCGTCACGACCGATCGAACCGATTGAAACCGATCGGCACCATCCGGGGTGGGCCGCGTCCGACTGGGCCGGACGCGTCCACCCTGGTGATTCACGTCATGAAACCAACCCACGCTACGGACACCGTCGTCATGTCCGTGGCCGACATCGAGGAGAAGCATTGTTGCCGCACTGGCATGCCTATGCCCTGGACGGGCTCGGGCCGGGAACGTCAGCACGATGCCCTGCGTCGGCCGTCCGATGATCCGGTGGCCAACGCGGCGTTCGTCTCTTCCCCGGTGCCGCCGAACAGCACCTGCGACTGGCTGCTGAAGCCGCCGAGCGTAATTCGGGAAAACCTTTCACGGGCCGGAGCGTGCCGTGCACTGGCTGGGCGAGGAGTGGCATGCGTTCGCCGACGCCCTGCTGCACCCGGTCGACCAGAAGGACAGTCGGCTGGCCGGCGCGGACGGCCTGCCGCGGGAGGTGGACGTGCAAGGGGGGCGACTGGCTGAAAGCGAGCGGTTTGTGACCGTCGGGGTGAGCGGAGCGCTTACGACAAGCCGGAACGTTATGCATCCGATCTGGGCGGGCGGCGGGCCCGGAGCCCTTGTCGTGGTCGCGAGCTGACCAGACGCTCCACCGTGGCGAAGCGGTGATCAACTCACGAAGCGGACGTGCCGTCCCGCCTGCCTGCTTCCCGCTCTGCCTACGACGCCGCGGCGATATCTGCCCACGCCCGGCTGCCTGACCCCTAGAAGGAGAGTTGATGATCTTTCGGCTCATGTCCGTGAACATCAAGCACGGCGCTGACCATGAGGAGGTCGAGCACAACGGGTTGCTGCGGCGCCGATGGGACGCGATAGCGGAGATCATCCGAGATCAGAAGCCGACAGCGGTCTGTCTGCAGGAGGGGCGGAACGTACTGGCCAACGATCAGCGGTACCTGGCCCGCATGCAGAAGGACTCGGGCATGCGCGTGCTGGTCGGCCGGTCCAGGTCCGGCAGCCACAACATCGTCGCCTTCCGCCAGGACGAGATCGAGTTGCTCGCCCTGGAGGACAACCCGTACGACCTGCTGAACGGATACGCCGGGCCACGGTTCACGGTCGACGGGCTGCCGGTGCCACTCGTGGTCATCAGCGGCCACCTCAGCTGCTATTCGGTAGAGCAAGCGGCGCATGAGGCGCAGACCCTCGCCGTACGGGCGCACGGCGGGGCGGGAATCATGGCCCTTGACGCCAACAGTGGCCCGATCGGGGACCCGGAACCGGACTGGGAGCGGCTGCACCCTCACCTGCGGATGATCCGGGCCATCCCATCCATCGCGCCGGGCCATGACCCGGAGTGGCGGACGAAGACCGTGTGGCGGGGCAACCCCATCGTGAGCCAGGCCCTGGCGCGCTGCGACATGGTCGACGTGGCCGCCCATCTGGCTGACCTGCGAGGCGATCCGGCGTTGCGCGCGCACACCGGCGTCAACGGCGGCGTCCGGATCGACCAGTTCCACGTCACCGCAGCCCTCAAGCTGGCCATCGCCGGCTACTGGTGGGTCGATATGAAGGATTTCACCGACCACCGTGGCATCGTCACGGAGATGGACACCTCGAAGAGCGATCTGACAAAGCTTCGCGAGTTCGCCTGATCGTCGACCGGCCGCTGGCGCATCGACACACTTCCCGTGCCTTTCACCGAGCGCCTGGCGCCGCTGGCATCCAGTCCCCTTGCCCGATCGCCACAGCGCCGCTGGCATGCGGCGAATAGGCCGTGCACGGGCCATGGAGCTGGAGCTGAGACCCGCAACCGATCCGAAACAACCCGAGATGAAAGGACACCGGCATGAGCGCACGATGGGGCCCGCCAGTACCCCGGGCGCGGCAGGGACGTGCGGTGCGGCGGCTGGTGCTGTTGGGCGTCCCCGAGCCGACGCCGCGATTGGAACAGCCGATTGTGCGGCGGGTGTTAAGGCGGCTGGAACGGCAGCCCTGGCAGCACGGCCGGGCCCTGTGGGACCGCGACGCTGGCGGCCGCGACTACACGGTCGACTGCGTGCACGTCGAGTACGGTCTCGCGCCTGATCCGATCTGGGCCGGGCTGGACATGGGACCGGTCTGGGTGCGCAGCCGCCGCTACCTGCTCCAGGGCGTCCCCGTGATGTGGGCGGTGTCGTATTACCCGGCGCACATCGTGGACGGGACGCAGATCACTCGGCCTGACAGCGGGCCGGGCGGGGTCTACGCCCGGCTGAGCGAACTCGGCTACCCGCCATTGAGGTTCGTGGAGAACATCCAGACGCGCATGCCGACACGCAGGGAGGCCCGTGTGCTGGGCCTGCCCAGGAACGTGCCCGTCATGTCTACGGTCCGCACGACGTGGGCGGCTGACGGGACGCCGATAGAGATCGCCGTCCAGATCCTGGCCGGCGACTGCTTCCTACTGCGCGTGACCATCGACGCCGAACCGGCGCCGGTGGCCTCCGTGGCGCTGGCCTCAGCGCCTTCCCTGGGGCATTCGGGACTGATCCCGAGCCCTCATCGATAGAAAGGCGAACGAGTTCATGCTTGTCCAATATCCGATCGAGCGGCATCGATTGGGAAACGGCCTTCAGGTCGTCGTCAACGAAGACCACACCACCGCGCAGGTCACGCTCGTCATGATGTGCGGCGTGGGCCCGCGTCACGAGCAGCCCGGCCGGGCCGGGTTGGCGCACGCGTTCGAGCATCTGCTCATGTCGGCGGGCAGCGCCAGCATGGCTCCCGGCGGATATCCGGTGCTGTTGACCGAGGCCGGATCCCGGCCCGGCGACCAGTTCAACGCCGCCACCCTGCACGACCGCACGATGCTGTTCCAGGCGTTACCGGCCGGCGCGACAGAGCGTGCGCTCTGGGGGCTGGCCGACCGGCTGGCCAGCGTCGGCTACATGCTCGACCAGGACACCCTGGACGCTCAGCGGGCCGCGATCGGGCAGGAATTCCAGGAAACCGTGACCGGGGCCCCGTTCGGGACTGCGATGCATGAGGGGATGGCTCTGCTCTTCCCCTCCGGCCACCCCTACCACCGCGACATGTTCGGGATCCCCGACCTGGCCGGTCTCACGCTCGCCGACGTGCAGGGCTGGTTCGCCGACCACTACCGTCCCGGCCGCGTGGTCCTGGCGGTGACGGGGGCCGTGGACACCAAACAGGTCCTGGACTGGGCGGAGACGTACTTCGGGTCCATCCCGGCGGGGCCGGCGGCGTCCGCCGAGCCGCGCGCTGCTTCGCTGCCCTTCTTGAAGCCGCTGGCGCGGCCGCTGCGTCACGACGCCATCGAGACCAGGGTCCCGTACGGGCTGGTCATGAACTGGTTCCGGCTGCCGCCGCAGAGCTCGCAGCCGGGCGCGCCGATCCTGGCCGCCGATCTCGGGCTGCGGATCCTGGCCGAGGGTAAGCACAGCCGACTGCACAAGAGCCTGGTGTCGGCTGGTATGGCTCAGTGCACGCTCCACATGACGGATCCACGATGCGAGGCCGCCTCAACGGGCATGTTCAGCGTGCTGTTGACGCCGGGCGTCGACGGCCGACACGTTGAGGAACTGATCGCCGGAGAACTGGAGGAGTTCGCCGCGTACGGCGTCACCGAAGAAGAGTTCGCCCGCGCCGTCGCCGGTGCCGAACGCGAGAACCTGCAGATCGCATCCGATCCCGTCTCCCGCGCCATCACCCTGGCCGCGTTCTGCCACGACTTCGACGACCCCACCGTGATCAACACGGCGGACACGCGGCTGCGTGCGGTCACCATGGACGACGTCAGGACAGCCGGTCAGCGGTGGCTGCGTCCTCAGAACGCCGCCACCGTGGCCTTCACCCCGGCGCCGCGGACGCCTCCCCTGGCCATGCCGGCGATCGCCCCGCGGCAGCCGTGGTCCTACCCGGCCCTGGATGAGCGCAGCCTCCCCAACGGGCTGCGAGTGATCACCCACCAGTTGCCAGGCCAGCAGGTCGCCCGCGTGGTGCTGTGCCTGGGCACCCCCCTGCACGCCGAGCCCGACCAGCGCGACGGCATCGCCGCGATCATGGCGGGTGCCCTGTCGGCGGGGACCGCTACCCGCTCCGCCAAGGAATGGGCTGAGGCCCTCGCCGAGATCGGGGCCACCTGGGAGGTCATGCCCGGTCACGGGTCCATCAGGGGCGCACTGGGTCGCGAACGGATCGAGACGCCCGTGTTCGACGGGCCCCGGATCGTCATCAGCGTGCCCGTCGGCTGGCTGGCGGACGCGGTGAATCTGCTCGCGGACGCGATCACCGGGCCTGTCTTCGACGCCGAGGCGATGAAGCCCGTCCTGGCCTACGCCCTGGGCAATATCAGCATGGCCGCCGCCCGGCCGGAGACCCGGATCCGGCAGGAGATCTTTCGCGCGCTCATCACCGAGTCCGACCGGGCTCACGTTCCCCCGTACGGGACGGCCGCCGCGGTGGCCCAGATCACACGGGACGACGTCAAGGCCTTCTACACCGATCACGTCGCCCCCACCGGGGCAACGCTGATCATCGCGGGCGACGTGGACCCCGACACCATCAACGGCATCATCGCCCCATTGATCGAGTGGGAGTCCCCTGCCGGTGAGCCGCATCCCACGCCGCTGCAGACCCCAATGCTGGTGCCGGACCGGCGGCCGCGGCTGGTCGTGGCACCCGGTTCGAAGCAGACCCATCTGATGCTGGCCGCCCCGATCCTCATCGACCCGACGCACCGCGACTGGCCCGCGCTGCGGGTAATCGCCGAGGTCCTGGGGACTCCGGCGATCGGGCTGCTGGACACCCGGCTCCGCGAGGAGCTGGGTGTGAGCTACGGCCTTCGCGCCGAGGTGACCATGCCAGCGCGTGGCCTGGGAGTGTTCACGCTCGGCGGCGCGGTCGGAGCCGAGTTCACGGTGGACGCTCTGGCCGAGATACATCGCATCCTGGACGGGGCGTACCGCGATGGCCTGCCCGTCGGCCTCGTCGAGCGGACGCGTGGCCAGTACCTCAGCACGACTCCGATGCGTCATCACACTGCGGCGGAGCTGGCCGAAGCGACCGCCGACCTGGCCAGCCACAGCCTGCCGCTCGACCTGGTCGACCGGCATCTGGCCGTGGCCCGCGAGCTCGATGTCGACGTCATCAACGAGGCCTTCCGCCGGCACCTCGGCTACGAGCGGTTCACGCTGGTGGCCGTTGGTGACGCAGGCATCGGCGAATGCCTGACGGCGTCGGGCCTGGCCGATGAGCTCCAAGTGTTCGACCGGTCGGGGACTCCCGTGGGCGAGCCGGTGACCGTGGCCTAAGCCGAATCCTGACCACACCCGCCGCGCACGCCGAAAGGTGCATGGGCTGCGCGGCGGATCCTCAGGCGAGATCGCAGGATCCTTCACGGTGATCGCGCTCGCCTGGGCTCCGGCCTGGGCACATGCCCCGGGCGGGGTACACGCCCCGTGTCCCGGCCGGAGCCCTCTTTACTTCTTCGCTCATCGCGGGACATCCCATGAGCAATTGTGCAGGTCGGCCCAGCAGGTTCGTTAGATGGGCTCCCGAAATCCCCTGTAGATTGTGATTATTCGAATCAACGGGGATAAGGAAAGGGGCCTCTGCTATGGCCAAGCACACGCAGGTGATTCTCATTGACGACCTCGACGGTGGCGAGGCTAACGAGACGGTCGCCTTCGCTATCGATGGATCCTCATACGAGATCGACTTGAGCGACGGCAACGCCAAGAGGCTGCGCGAGGCTCTTGAGCCGTTCCTGACGGGTGCGCGGCGCGCCGAGTCGGGGCCGGGCCGTGGAAGAGCGGGCCGTCGTGGCCCAGTTGGTCGGCAGCAGCCTCGGATCAGCCGGGAGCAAAGCGCCGAGATCCGCGCCTGGGCGAAGGAGCACGACTACCCCGTAAGTGAGCGCGGCAGAATTGCGGCCGACATCGTCAAGGCATACGAAGACGCCAACTAACGGGGTCGTCAAAAGACGCGCGGTGAAGTCCGGGCCTCGCATTTCGCGGGGCCCGACACTATGCAGGCTTCGGGCGTTCCCTCTCAAGCCGAGTGGCCGTGGGGACCGCCTGAATCAGCTAGAAAGGCTGGGAGTTGCGGAAGTTCCCGGCCGGAGAGATCATGCGGGAGCCACTCGGGCTCCGTGGCGTACGCCGCCGTCCACCGCTCCCGCTGGTCGGCCACATCGCGCAGAGCAACAACGACCGTCTCGCGGACAGTGCGTGTGCTGATGAGGCGTCGTAGTCCGCATCCGGTCGTTGAGCGCGTCGTCTGGGTCTCGGCTGTCGAGTCTGTCGCGCCAAGTGCTACGGCAGAGCCGGACGAAAGGACGACTCCGGCCAAGTGGCTGGCGCCGGCCAGATCTTTGCGAGATTCGTCGCAACCCCATCTACTCGCTCGGCCCAATCCAGGGGGGCGAACTCCGTGAACTGGAAGAAGCCGTCAAGTGCGTCGACGCGCAGCCAGACCGGCAACGGCCCTTCACTTTGACGGGCCTTGGCTTGGAGAGCTCGGCCGAGGCGCCGCCACCCGTCTCGAGTCGCAGTGGCACCGACGAAGGCGCGCTCAGGCATCGGCGAACCTGATCGCCGAACCTCTGCTCGTCCCATCGGTAACTCGACGCGCTGAACTTGGTGTTCGCTACTGGCCGCCGCTGCTTCGATGGCAGCAAGCCACACGGTCGTCTCGGTTTCGTCGCGGTGGTCGATCAGCTCCACCGTGATTCGTACGTTGTGGCGGACTTCGAGCGTGGTCACCGCTTGCCAAACGTTATGTTCGTACTCCTCCCACGCCTGTTCAACGTCGGCACGAGCAAGGGAGGTGGTTTCCACGAGGAACGGCGAGTCTTCTGACGGGGTGACCAGTAGGTCGGCCTTGTTACGGCTGCCGCTGATCTCAGGCTCGAAGGCGATGGCGGTCCCAGGACTTCTGAGGTCTCGATGGACTTCGAGTTGCAGAAGGGCGTGTCGCCAGTCGGCGCTGGTCACACCCCGCTTGAGGCCCCGCAGCACCGTCGCGAAGGTCGGCTCGTTGGCTGCGGACTTCAACCGCATGACAAACGCCAGGAACTGCGGCAGCGCCGCGGCGTGAAACATCAATAGGTTGAACTCGCCGGGCCACCAGCCCTTGCGCTCGAATTGACGACCCGCGTGGTGTGCCAATACTCGTGCACGAGGGTTGACCTGCGGTTATCGTCGCTGCTCGTGTGTTTCGGTCTGCTGTATCTGATGTTCATCCGAGTCCTGGGTTGGCTGATCCTGCTGAGCCGCAGCGACGCCTCCAAAGATGTGGAGATCCTCGTGCTGCGGCATGAGGTGGCGGTGCTGCGCCGCCAGGTTGCTGTTCCGCGGGCGGACTGGATCACCGGGCGATCCTGGCCGCACTCACCCGACGCCTTCCGCGTTGGCTTCGGGCACATCGGATCGTCACTCCAGGCGCCCTGCTGGCTTGGCATCGCCGGCTGGTTAAGCAGTACTGGACCTACCCGAGCGGTACCGGTCGTCCGCCGATCTCGGAGGAAATGCGCGACCTGGTCATACGCCTGGCCAGCGAGAATCCGCAGTGGGGGTACAGGAGAATTCAGGGCGAGCTGAGGGGTCTGGGGTATCGGTGGGGGAGGGCACGATCCGGCGGGTCCTGGCGGCGGCCGGACTCGGCCCAGCACCCCGCCGGGCATCACCGACCTGGCGGCAGTTCCTGACGTCTCAAGCCAGTGATCTGCTGGCCTGCGATTTCGTGCACGTCGACACGGTGTTCTTTATGCGGCTGTACGTCTTCTTCGTGATGGAGATCGAAACCCGCCGGGTTCATATTCTCGGCGTGACCGCCAATCCGACCGGGGCATGGACCGCTCAGCAGGCCAGGAATCTGCTGATGGACGTGGGGGAGCGTGCCGGCCGGTTCAAGTATCTGATCAGGGATCGTGACGGCAAGTTCTCGAAGGTCTTCGATCAAGTGTTCACCGGCGGTGGCGTACATGGACCATGTGCTGATCTATGGTGAGCGGCATCTGCGTCGGGTGCTCGCCGAATTCGAGCGGCACTATAACGATCATGTGCGCCGTGAAGCGCTTGTTTCTCCGAGCGGAGGTGGAAGACCTTCGACGGTGGGCCGTCGCAGCGGTCTGCTGAAGCTGAGGGCAGCCTGATCCGGGGAGGTGCCGGGGTCGGGTGGGAGCAGCCCTGACAAAGTTCGGACGTGTCGGCACTGCCAGACGACGTGGGCCGGGCGAGCGAGACAGGACGGTACACGCGAGAAATCAGTGAGGCATTTCCGTGCGCCCAGCAGAGCAGGAGGTGAAGCCGTGACGTAGCGGCTGATCTTGTTGTTCGTAAGCTCGTCGTCGCTTACCGGTGGAAGTCCGGTCCGGGTAGCTGCCAGGAGGCCCGGTAGCAGGCTGGCGGCTTCGTCTGGAAACGGGCGGGGTCGAAGCCCAGCGTCAAAGGCCCTGCAAATAGGGGGAGCGACGGTGCGGTCCGTAGCATGAAGCGAAGCCTGCGGCGTCGTTACTCAGCCCGCCGGTGTGGTGGGACAAGGGAGTGCCGAGCCTCTCGAAATCGGGGCGAAGGCCAGGGACGCGGTGTAGAGCCTGGAAGCAGCCGTTAAGGACTCCCCGGCGTATGGGGCGCGGAACGTGCCGATAGTGGCGGCGGGAACTGGGGAGGCCCTCCCCGGCCCGGCAACCTGCGGAAATGTTGTTGCTGGAGCGGCATGCCCTATAACCGATGATCTCGGGAAGTGGGTGGTGTGCCGGGTGGGCGTCGGAGGCGGCCGTAGTACCGATCGAGCCGACCGGACAACATAACCGGCGGTGATGGGAAGGGCCGCTGCTTCGTCGATGCGCAGTGACTGAGGAGAGGGGCCCGGTGAGTGCCGGTCAGGCTAGTCCCGCCGCTTCGGGATCGCGTCCGCGTGATCCGGTCCGAGCTTTGCAGCATGCGCTGTACCGGGCGGCCAAGGCCGATCCTGGACGGAGGTTCCACGCGCTGTTCGACAAGGTCTGCCGCAGAGACGTGCTGCAGCGCGCGTGGGCGGCGGTGCGTACCAACAACGGCGGGTAGGAGCCCCGGACCTTGTGGGCGAGCGTGGAGGTGGTGTACCAGCGTTCGATCATCTTCGCCCACGCGTCTGGGACGCCCTCGATGTCGGGCATCACCCCGTGGATCGATCTGGGCGGCGGACCGGCGTGGCCGAGGGCGAACAGCGCCTTGTGGAGTCCTCGGAAGTGATCGCGCAGGTGATGCGGCGTGTTCGTCGGATCCTGGCGGATTGTGGCCAGGGCTTCGCTGGTCAGGTCCTGCAACAGCGGGCTCCGGTTGACCAGCCTCGCCTGGATCAAGACCGTCCTGAACTGCCCGAAGGATCCGCCGGAGGGGTGGTAGCCCCATCCCTGCAAGGTGCCCGCGACCCGGTCGACGGCGTCTTCGACGATGTCCTTGCCGAACACGCGCCAGGCAAGGGAGCGCCGGTTGAAGTTACCTAGAGGGTGGAAGTCGGTGAACCCTCCGAGCAGGTAGGCGAACGCGGCCACATAGGGGCGGACCATGCCGTCGATCCAGCCGGGCCAGGCCGCCAGAAACTCGGCCGCGTCCGGCGCGATCAGCTCCAACCACATCTCGGACGGCCAGACCCAAAACGATGTCTCCCGCTCCATGCAGCGGTGCAGTACCAGCGCGACGGCGTCGGTCACCATCGATCTGCTGCGCGCCATGGTCACCGCCCTGCCCGACGCCATCGCAACCGGGCGACGCGACCGCGCCGTGCTGGTCCTCGGGTTCGCCCTGATGGGCCGCCGCTCAGAGATCTGTGAGGTCGACATCGCCGACCTCACCTTTCATCGACGATGAGCATGGAGGTCTACATCCCGCTCAGCAAGACCGACCCCGACGCCCACGGCGAAACGGTCGCCATCCCCTACGGCTCCCACCCCGGCACCTGCCCGGTCCGCGTCACCCGCGCCTTGCTGGCCGAACTCAATGACCGCGGCATCACCCGCGGCCCGCTGTTACGCCGGATCGACCGCCACGGCGGCATCGGCCACCACGACCACGCCGCCGCCGGCCGCGGCCACCGCATCGGCCTGTCCCCGCAGGCGATCAACCTCATCGTCAAACACGCCGCTCTCGCAGCGGCGCTCGAGCGCGCCGAGGCCTACACCGCGCACGGGCTACGCGCCGGCGGCGCCACCTCCGCCGCCAAAGCTGGCGCCCCGATGTCGGCCATCACCCGGCAGGGCCGCTGGGCCGACGGATCCCCCGTCGTGGCCGGCTACATCCGCCAACCCGACAAATGGAACGACAACCCCCATGCTCGGCATCGGCCTGTAGCCCTAGTGGCTCATCGACCTGGTCAGAGTGTCGCTCCGAAGAGCCTCGGTCGCTCGTCGGCGACGCGCTGGAAGCTGGGCGGCTTCCGGACAATGTGATCTTGGTGCCCGGCTCCACGCCGAGGCGATTATCACGGACGTTCCGCCGCTGACTGATCTGCGCTCGGCTGACCGACCCGGCCGCATGAACGGCTGCCTCAACGTTAGAAGCAGAGCTGCCGCCGCGGCGCGGCGGCAGCTCTCCTTGGGCTTAAAAAGCGTTGAGCCCGGCGCGCAGGATCGGATGGAAAGTCTGGACGGCCGTGGAGCCGACCGTCCAGCTGACGGCGTTCCGGCCCGCGATGCGGAGCCCTTCCATCGCGATCGCCGCCTCGTCCTCAGACTTGATGCCTTGCAAGATCGCGACCACGACGTCCTGCACATGCCACCGATTGTGATGCCACCCAAGAACAGTCAGGCCGGTGACGACCCGCTGCATGATGCCCGCATCGTTCGTCACCGCCACGGCTCGCCGAGCGAAGTCGGCGAGCCCGTCACACAAGGTGAAATCGAAGGTCCGATCCAGAAGACCGGTGAACACCGTCATCACGCGCTCGAACTCGCCGGGGTTGTCCTCCCACCACCACGCGATCGACCCATGCTGAAGAACTCTCAAAGTCCGGCAGAACTCCGCATACTCGCCGTCGAGGTTCGCGGGCCCCTCTGACCAACGCACCAACTCGGCGATCGCCGTCGCATCAGCCACAAGTCGATCGCCCTTGAGACGGGCACGCAACCGCTCGCCCCTGTCCCCTGGAGACTCCCAAAGACCCGTCGGCACCGGAGCCAACGCCGACTCGATCGCCGAGAGGAACTCCGCAGCGCTTCCATAGCGCCGGGCCGGATCCTTCGAGATAGCGCGGAGGATCACTGCGCGAAGCCTCCCGGCGGGGACGTCATCATCGGACGGCGTCTCGCCAGAGACCAGGGCCTGCATGATCTTGCCCGCCGAATAGATGTCGGCCTGCTCATCGACACGCTTGGCTCCCTTCCACTGCTCGGGCGCCACATAGAAGACCGTGCCGAACCCTTCAGTGGTCGAGGTGAGCCGAAGGTCGGTCTCCACAACGGTCTTGGCCAGCCCGAAGTCGGCAATCGCCCACTTCCCCTGCCGCGTCCGGAGCACGTTCGCCGGCTTCAGATCGCGATGGAGGATGCCTTGCCGATGGATATAGATCAGGCCCGAACATACATCCCGCATCACCGCTACCACGAGTTCAGCGTCCATCGGGGGACCGACAACGTCGGCAAGGCTGCCAAGCGCCAGAGGCATCGCATACCAGAGCCCGAGGCGCTCGTCGGTCCCGCTGTCGAGCACCGGCATCACATGGGGATCACTCAGCTCCGACATCACTCGGAGTTCCTGCTGGAAGCGGGCCACGCACCACTCATCCACTGATGCCACGTCCTGCAAGACCTTCACGGCCACCTCCTGGTTGAAGCCGTGAAGATCCCGGGCCCGATGGACGACGGCGAAGCCCCCATCTCCGAGCTGGTCCATGAGCTCGAACCGCCTGCCCACCGCGAGCCTTTGATCTTCAGCACCGGGCCGGCCCGCACGTCGCCGCAAGCCGCTGTTCGCCCACCGAGCGATCACATTCAGGTCCCACACTTCCCCGACGCTCAGGCTCGCTACCGGCGCGGGGAAGTCTTCGCGTTGCCGGAGCTTGGCGACCTGCTGCCGGGAAACCCCGAGTTCTTCAGCCACCTCGGCAACCCCACCAACACGGACACGCTGCATATTTGTTGTCATGACGTCAACAATAATGGGTGGTGGACGTGGCGACGCCTATTTCCTTGTCGCGGGGGCACGTTCCGACGCCAAGGATTCTTCTTCGTGCCCGACACCTGCGCCTTTGATGGGTTCGTCGGTGACCTCGCGTCGCCGGCGACGAGCCGCACGGCCTGGATCGTGGGCCACGGCCAACGGGCTGAGGTGTTGCCGGACCGGTCGCCCGCGACCAGCCGAAACTGCCGGTCAGCCCCGTACGACAAGCCGGGCACGAGCAGCTGCCCGGCCGTGTCGAGGGTGCCGATAGCCGTCCAGCCGGGCGCGAGCGGGTTCTGCATCTCGACCGTGACGTAGGCGAGATCATTGGGCATCGGGACCAGGCTGCCGCCGAGGCCGTCCCATGCGACCGCGACGACGCCGAGCCGGGTCGTCAGCACGGACGTGGACAGGTCCGGCGGCGCCGTGGTGTCCCCGAGGCGGCACCATCCGCTCGCGTGGCCCGGAGCCGCGGGCGCCCTTGCCGTGACGAACGTGCGGCTTGCCGAAGCGGCCCAGGTCCCACTTGATATCGGCCACGTCGAGCTTGCACGCCTCGTTCACGCGCAGCCCGACCTCGGACATCAGCCGGCAGGCGGTGTAGTTACGGGCGGTCGGGGCGAACTTCCGGCAGGTCGCCAGCTCCTGCCGCCACCCGGCGAACAACCGGCCCACCTGCTCGACGGATCTTCACCGCTTCCATGGCCTTCGCCGTGAGTCGCGCGGCTCGGCTCTCTCTCGGTGTCTAACGACGCGGCAGGCTTCGCTTCCGCTGCGGACCGCTCAGTTGCTTCCCCCAACGGGGCTTTCGACGCTGGGCTTCGACCCGGCCCGTTTCCCCGACCGAGCCGCCAGACTGCTACCGGGCTCCCTGGCGATTACCCGGACCGGACTCACACCGGCAGGCGACGACGAGCTTCCGATCAGGTCATGATCGCTGGACAATCACCTCCATGATCTCTGGGCGCACCAACTGGAGTACTAGGATCTGTCCATATCTGGCCATGTTAAGGGGGCTGGCATGGCTCTCCCCGTGACCTGGCTCGCCAGAGGCGCCGTGCTCGTGCTCGCGACGGCGATGGCCACCTGGGGCTACCAGGTTGCCCAGCATTGGATCGATCTCCTGGGTGCCGAGATCATCTCGCCACGGCTCATCATGATCGGTCTGCCGATGATCGGTGTCTGCACCACACTGATGCTGACGTTCGCCGTCGCCGTCATTGTCAAGAACAAACAGCTGGTTCTGCATGGCTTCGGCGCGTTCAAGCGCCGCCCGGCGGTGATGGCCGTCAAACTGGCGGCGTTGATCCTGGTCCTGGCCGGTATCCTCCGCGTCAGCCAATGGCTCGCCGGCCTGCTGGGTCTGGGCTCGGACCTGGCCCTGGCGAGGCTGACGCTGGTGTTCGGCGACGAGGTGGTCGGTCCGTACGTGGCCGTCATGATCCTCCAGCTCCTCGGTATTTTCCCCGGCCTCGTTCCCTATGCGCTGGATCGCCTCCCGCAGGTCGTGATGACGCAGTTCCGGTTCGACAATCTGGCAGGACGCGTCGCAAGCGGGAGGGTCGAGGATCGTCTCCCTGCTATCGAGCAGATGCTGGGCTACGCTGACATCCTCGGATCCTCGCCCTACCGGGACTTCCTGAATGTGGCGTGGAAGATGCGCTCGACTGCGCTCCTATACGCCCAGGTGCTGGGCGAAGCGGCACTCGATGATCTGCTGGCCGACATGGCCGAAGCGCGTGAGAGGTCGAGCAAGATCGGCTTGGGTTCGACCGAATGGAAACGTGATTCGGCGGCGATGATCCGCGGGAATCTCGGCCGGGCGTTCATCGCCCGGTATGTGTGGAACGGCTCGCTCTCCCTTCTGAACCACGGCATTGAGGAGCTCGAGTCCGTCTTGCGCCGGTTACCGGTGCGCATACGCCTCGACTTCGAGGCGCGCGCCGATCTGCTCACGACCCTGGGTCATGCGTACGGACTGCGCTTTCGCGCCACCGGGTCGCCCGAGGACCTCGCTCGGGCGGATGAGGTGCTCCTGAGGGCGCTGAAAGCGGACCCTAGGATTGCTTCGGGAGAAGCGATCCGCTTCTTGATGACGGTCCGCGACGCGTCGGGGGACGAAGCCCAGCGGCAGGAAGCTGTGGAAGAGGCGGCGGCAATCTGGTCCGGCCTGATGGAGAGCCTGGACGGGTCGGATTCCGGTGAGCTCGCCCGACTCGCGATGCTGGGTGCGCTCAACGAAGCCGGTCTACGCGCCGCACTCGAGTTCCACCTCGCCGCGGGCGACTCCAACGGACTCGCCAAGCTGGCCGAGATCGCCGAACGCCTGGTTGCGACGCTCCCGGAGGGGCACAGGGACCGCACGGCGACCATGACGGCCCAGGCCGGAATCCTGCGTGCCCTCGGCGAAGGCCCCGTCACCGACCTGCTCCGGAAAGCGTCGGCCAACCAGTCCTCACCGGTGAGCGACAAGATCGCCGCCGCCGCCCAGCTAGCGGAGTTCGCCGCCGAGGACGGTGACTGGGGCCTGGCCCTCGACGCCTACACCGACGCCGTGGCCATGCTTCCCCAGCTCTCCTGGGTCGGGCTCGGCCACGTCGACCAGCGTGAACTACTCGCCCGCTGGCCGGGACTCGCGTGCGACGCGGCCGCCGCCGCGCTCATGGCAGGCGAACCGGCTACGGCGGTGGAACTCCTGGAACGCGGTCGGGTGATCATGTGGAGGCACACCGCCATGCTCCGCGGCGAGGTTGACGACCTGCGCACGCCCGAGGTGGCCGCCGGCCTGAAGGCCGTGCGTGCCCGGCTGGACGCCCCGCTGGTACGGCAGGCGCGCGGCAGGACCGCGGTTCCCGGGTTGACCGAGGAGGAGCGGATTCGCGACGGCAAGGAGTGGGCCCGACTGGTCGAGGAGCTGGGCCTGGTCAAGCCCATGCCGTACGCCGAGCTGAACAGGGCTGCGGTGGGCGGCCCCGTCATCATCGTCAACGTGAGCAAGCACCGGTCCGACGCGCTGATCGTGACGCAGGACCGGCAGCCGTTGGTGGTGCCCCTGCCCGACCTGTCGCACTCGGACGTGATGCATTGGGCGGAGGTGCTGCTCGGCGATGCAGACGGGCGCTCGCATGCCCTGCGGAAGATCGCCGCGAGGTTGTGGAAGGTCTTCGCTGACCCGGTATGGCGGGCGGCCAGGCCGTACCTCGGCGCAGACAAGCGCGTCTGGTGGTGCCCGACGGGGCCGCTGACGGCGCTCCCGCTCCACGCGGCTTCCCTCGACGGCAGGAACGCACTGCTGGACCTTGTCGTCTCCTCCTACACGCCGACACTCGGCGCGCTGATCGCAGCGCGACGCCCGGCGGCGGGTAAGAAGACGGCGATGTTCACGGGGCTCCGCGTCACCCCCGAGCGGGACGGCTGGACCTGGGGTGAATTGCCCGAAGTGGATACCGAAGGAGAGATCTTCCGTCGCCACTTCCCCGATGCGGTCATGCTCCGTGAGGAGCGCGCCACCTTGGCGAACGTCACCGTGCAGCTGCCGCGAACCGGGTGGGCGCACTGGTCATGCCACGGCGGCGACGGCGGCATCAACCTCCACGACGCCACCCTGACTCCTGCGCTGCTGCGCGATCTCGATGTGCGCGGGGCGCACTTCGCTTTCCTGGCCGCCTGCCGTACGGCGACGCCACGGCCGGGCGTGTACGACGAGGCGGTCAACCCGGCCGCGATCCTGCACCTTAACGGGTTCCGACACACAGTGGCGACGTGCTGGGAGATCTTCTCAAAGGACGGGGTCGTCGCGACGAAGGTCATCTACGACCGGCTCGCGGCCGGTGGCAGGCCGGACGCCGACCTGGCCGCCGAGGCCGTCCACGAGGCGATGCGCGAGCTCCGGCGGCGCGCACCCGACGAGATGGACCGGTGGGCGGCACTGCTCCATTTCGGCCCATGATGGAAGGGGGAAGTCACTCCGTGAGCTGGTTACGACGACTGCTGCGCAAACCGGCGCCCGCGCCGCCTCCCACGGCAGAGGGCGCCGCGCGCGGCTGGTTGTGCGCCCACCTGTCCGAGTTGCGGACCAAAGCCGACAGGTTCGGCTGGCGTGCCATGCTGGAGGAGCAGGTCGCGGGCGTACGGCAGGGCGGCACCGCGTCGGCAGCGCTGGCCGCGCTCAAGCTCAGGCGGCCCGGCGAGCGCGGCATGCCGCTCCTGGACGCGCTGACCGCCTCGCCCGTCGGGCAGGAATTCCACTGCCCCGTCTCCGGCCCCTGCCCGCCCCGCCATCGCGACGGCGAGGCCATGGAACCGCTGTGCCATCTCTTCGGCGGCATCCCGATGCGGCCAGGCATTTACCGGCTCGACCGCTGATGGGGGACTTCCTCGCCGAGATTGGCAAGAGGCTCGCCGACCGGTGGTTCGTCTCCCTGGTGCTTCCCGGCCTGCCCCTGCTGGCCGCCGCGTTCGCGGGCTGGAGCCTGGGGCCGCTCGGGCCCACACATGCCCTCGATCCCGGCCCGGTGGCCGAACGGCTCAGCGCGTGGCTCGGCGCCGAGCGGGACGTCGCCGCGCTCGTGGTGGGCGGCGGTGTGTTGGTCGCCGGGCTCGCCGGGACCGCCGTGGCCATCCGCGAGCTGAGCAAGCTCCTCGCTCGACTGTGGCTGGGCGAGGTCGCCTGGCTGCGCCTGATGCAGCGACGGCTGATCGCCCGCCGCCGGCGACGGGCGATTCGCGGGGCGCCGGCAGGGCATCGGGTGCCCGACCGCTACCTGCCGCGGCGGGGCACCGTCATCGGCGACCGATTCCTGCTCGCCGAGGAGCGTTTCCACGCGCAGTACGGAGTGTCGCTGGCCCGGGCCTGGCCGCGGCTGTGGCTGCTCAGTGACGACACCGGGCGCGCGCCTGTCCAGGCAGCCTGGGAGGAGTACGCCGCCGCGATCGTCAGGACGACCTGGGGCGTGCCATACCTCGTGGTCGCCGCCGTGACCCTGTGGTGGCCCGCGGTCGTACTGGGAGCAGGGCTGATCACGCTGGGGTGGCTCCAGGGCAGACGCAGCGCCACGGACCTCGCGGTGGTCTGCGAGGCCCTGGCTGACGTGACACTCAGGCCGCTGGCCCTGACGCTGGGCGTTGCCCTGCCGCACGGGCGAGTGACCGTGACGGAGGGTGCTGTGATCGACTCGATGCTTGACAAGGGCACTTTCGTGCCGTGATCCTATGCCGCTCGAAAACTCAACCCTGGGGTGTGAGCTGGGGTTTTTCCTGCGGCGCCGCGGGCTGGTCTGGGAGCATCCCGGGTGGTTGTTGTCCCTCGCCTACCTGATCGTGCGGCGCGTGCTCGAGCTGGTGGTCGTACTGATGCGCTCGGAAATGTCCAAGGACGCCGAGCTACTAGTGCTGCGTCAGGAGAACGCCGTGCTTCGCCGTCCTTCGATGCGGTCCAGCACGTTCTTGACGGTGCGGACCTGGGTGGCGGCCAGCGCGCGGACCTGTGGGGCGGGCAGGCGCAGCGGGTCGACCTTCTTGGTGGGGTCGCCGTGGCGCAGCAGTCCGGCCGAGGCGTGCACGGTGATCCGGGAGAACGGCGCCGACAGGTGGGCCAGGTGGTTGTTGACGGTGGCGGGGCCATCGCACCGGTGGTGCCATCGCGATGCCGGTTGCCGTCGGCGGCCACGTGGTCGCGCCAGGCGGCGATCTCGCGCGGGGTGACAGCCGAGACGCGGTCGTGGCCGAGCCCGCCGGTCTGCCAGGTGGTGGACCGGTGCAGATGCCGGGCGATCTTCTCGGAGGCCTCGTCGGAGCGGACCCCGCACACGGCCAGCTCAAGGTAGCGCTGGACCCACATGGTCAGGCTGTCGTCGGCGTCGGTGAGGCTGCCATGAAGATCGATTATCTTTCGTGAAGTGTTTTGCGGCGATCCTGGCCGGGTTCACGGCCGCCGAGATGCTCATGGGACCACGTTGCTTCACAGAAGGACGTTTCCTGAAACCATCTGGAGGCTCGCGAGTGCGGGCATGGACTGGCGTCCGGGGGGATGCCCGAGCAGGGTGAGGGTGGGGCGGGGCATGGATGCCCAGATCCGGGTCGAGGCCGGCGAGCAGATCGGAGAGCTGGCGGCGTTGACCGGCTGGCTGCAAAGCCAGCGCGAGTTGCAGGGCCTAGAAGACCACTGAAGATCTTGCATTGTGGCCTCGTTCTTGCTCGGGCGGGGCCACAGTTGTCGGTGTGCAGGGTGAATGGAGCGGCGAACTGGTCGGGCCGGATGTGTGGCTGACCTGCCGGGCG
>JAGFNW010000045.1 GCA_017592665.1 Streptosporangiaceae bacterium NEAU-GS5
GCGCCCTTACCCGCCGTCGCTGCCCGCTCGCGTGTGGATCAACAGGCCACCCACGACCCTTCAGACCGACAACTCACCACAAACCACACAAGCAGGCTGATGTCTCATTCGGTTTGACAGGCAGCGCTCTGCCACCCTTCTACAGTGATCACCGTGAGTAATGTGATACCCCCGTTTGATCCCAAGGCCGTCGCACCGACCACGTACATGTACATGGCAGTTGCCGACCACATCGCCGCACGAATTGGCCATGGCGAACTGACCGTGGACGATCGCCTACCCGGAGAACGCGATCTTGCCTTGGAGTACCGAGTGGCTCTTGGCACCATACGAGGGGCAGTAGTCGAGCTCCGTGACCGTGGTTTGGTCATAACGGTGCCGGCCAAGGGCACCTTCGTGAAGGAACCAGCCCCAGATGGCTGAGCGAATTGAGCAGTTACACGTCGTCACGAGTCGGCTGGTCGCCTACAATGGATCATGAAGGGTTCAAGCTCCAGACCCTCAAGAAGGAAGAATCGTGATGGCAAAGCAGACCCAGGTCCTTCTGGTCGACGATCTCGACGGCAGCGCGGCCGACGAGACGCTCGCATTTGGACTTGACGGCAAGGCTTATGAAATCGACCTGTCCAAGGACAATGCCGCCAGGTTGCGCGACATCCTCGGGCCGTACGTCACCAACGGTCGCCGCGGGACAAGGACGTCGGATCGCTCACGTCGTACTAGTGGTACCCAGCGCACCATGACTCGCGAGCAGAGCGCAGACATCCGCGCCTGGGCAAGAGCCAACAACCACCCCGTAAGTGAGCGCGGGCGAATAGCCGCGGCAGTCGTCTCCGCCTACGAGGCCACCCACTAGTCTGGTTGGCCTAGCCGTGAGAGGTCACCTCACTAAGGCCTTGCTCATTTCTCCAAGAACCAGTCGGCGGCGGCAACGGAGGCGATCGATGGGCGACGCGTCACGCGTCCTTCGACTTCCTCGACAGCTCGTGGCACCAGATCTCCTGGCAAGTCTCCAGGCGATTGAAGCAGCTCGGCCGCCAGCTTAGACGTCGTCTCAGTTGGTGAGTCGGCGGTAACAAATGAGGGCTGCGGCGATGGCGACGAAGGAAGCGAAGTGGTCGGCGCGGCGCTCATAGCGGCGGTGTAAGCGGCAGCAGCCAGCCAGCCAGGACACGGTTCGCTCGACCACCCAGCGGTAGGTGTAAACCGTCCGTGTGGGCAGTGACATCGCCGTAGTCCAGATCGACGATCTGTCCGATCCCGAAGTCGATCTCCTGCTGGAGATTTATGAGGTCCTGCGGTTGAGCCCAGACAACGGCCGCAAGCTCACCGCGACCGGGGCCATGTATGTGTGGGACTACAAGGGTATTTCGGTGACTTACGTCGTGCTCGAACCGCAGCGCGAGGTGGCGGTGTTACGGGTGGATCGTTTTCCTTTCTGAGTCACCCGCCCGTGCTTCGATTGCCCAAGCGGTCGCACCCCAGGAGGAACCGGGGCAATCGCGCGGCTTGCACGGGATGAAATTGTCAGCAGTTGTACAGTCTGATCGCGTTACAACACCGCAGGTCACACCCCCAAATCGGGTTTTCGTGCCCCACAGGCACCTGCGCCGGGTGCTCGCCGATTTCGAGTGGCACTATAACGATCATCGTCCGCATCAGTCCCGCGATCAGACGCCGCCACTGCACGATCCCGGCAGGGTGATCGATATGACCGCCCCGATTCGCCGGCGAAAGGCTGTCGCGGGCTTGACCAATCAGTACCTGCGAGCGGCGTAGTCATTATCACCTGGCAGGTCGGGCGGCGGCGGCTCGTGGACGCCGATCGTCTGGCAGCGACATCTGCGATGCCCGCGGCAACTATTGGTCATTAATCGGCCACCGTCACGTCGCATCGGATGCTCGATCAGACACCGCCAAAGGAGCCGCGATCTTCTCAGCGACCTGGTCCTACAAGTACGTCCAGGTCGCATGGCGGGACACGAAATTCGCCACCGACAGGGCTGAGATGAGGCCTGTTCTGGGGTTGGTCGGTTTTGGTTGTCATGAGCTCTTATTGAGCCCGTGCTGGGCTCGGAGTGAGCTGGTACTGGGCTGGTGGTGAGCTCATGAGGCCGACAGACCTTATGCGGGGGAGGAGGGCTGGGTTGTCGTAGGTTCGGATCCCCGGCGGGGTCCTGCACAGATGGACAACGCAACGATCTGCGATTTTCCGGTCAAACCCTCATGATCACAGACGATGTCCGTCGGGTATCCCCAGGCGCATTGCTGCGCCCGGGGTCCCCTCAGAACCGGCCGTGCCCGCTTTCCGGGCAGCTCGGCTCAAGCAAGCCCTGTGGGCTGTCAGGCGGTTGGAAGTGCTGGGCTGTTGCGGTCGCCGAGTCGGCGGCGGCAGTGGGCATGTATGAGGTTGGGTGCGGAGGTTTCGTCCAGCGTGCCGGGACCCGTCGTTGTGATCGCGTTTCTGCGGATCGCTCGACGGGTGGCGGTGAGCCACTGCTGCCACTCGGAGGGGCTCTGTGGCTCGTGCCCGGCATGCAGCAGCAGTCCCTTGCAGAGCGGGCACCGGCCGTGCTGGCGGCGGAGTTGCCGCCAGGTGCCGGGGTCCACGGGGGTTCTGCCACGGCGTCGTCGCTCGGCCCAGTAGGCGGTCAGGGTGTGGTCGTCGGGGGACGACCGTCCTGCCACCATCCGGTGCCGGACGATTTTCGTCCAGGCGAACTTGTAGAGGTAGAAGCCGCTGTCGCAGCTCCCGAACACCCACGTGTCACGTCTGGAGGGGTTGAACTCGCCGAAGTGCCGGGCGATGATCCAGCGTTTTGGCTTGTTCGGATGGGAGAGTTTGGCCCACTTGTAGACCAGTCTCCACACATGGGAGTCCAGCGCGTTGAAGACGCGTTTGGACACCCCGATCCGGTAGTACGCGGCCCAGCCCTTAATGATCGGGTTGAGCCGGGCTATCACGGCGTCGGCGTTGGCCCCGCGCAGGGCCTTCACCTCCGCCGACAGCCGTCTCCGGATCCGTCGCACCGCGTCCTTGGACGGCTTGGTCAGCGTCTTGCCCCGGTAGCGGCGGATCTCGAACCCCAGAAAGTCCACCCCTTGATCCAGGTGGGTGATGCGGGTCTTGGCCTCGTTGAAGACCAGACCCCGGGGCACGAGCCATTCGACCAGCCGGGACTTGACCTGCTGGGCCTGCTCACGCGAGCGGCACAGAGCCAGCACGTCGTCGGCATAGCGGACCAGGATCGGGCTGCCGCGGTCCGCACGCAGGGCGTCACCGTCCCGTGTGAGGTACCGGACCCCGGCAGCCTCTTCCATGCCGTGCAACGCCACATTCATGAGCAACGGGCTGACCACCCCACCCTGGGGAACACCGTCCCTGGTCAGGGTGAAGTGGCCGTCTTCGATCACACCCGCCTTCAACCACTGGCGGACCAGGCCCCGCGCGGGGAAGGCCCCCAGCGACGCGAGGATGTGATCATGGCTGAGCCGGTCGAACGCCGCTTCCAAGTCGGCGTCGAGCACACACAACCGTTTGGCGTCACTACGGGACACCGTGGTGTGGATGGCCACGATCGCGTCATGGCAGCCCCGGCCGGGCCGAAACCCATACGACTTCGGCTCGAACCTGGCCTCCCACTCCGGCTCCAGCGCGCTCACCGCCAGGGCCTGAAGCGCCCTGTCAGCGATCACGGGGATACCGAGCGGGCGACGGCGTCCGTTGCTCTTGGGCATATACACCCGCCTGACAGGACGGGGCGACCACGCGGCAGCACCGTGCTGAAGCCAGGCGGCCATCTCGGCCTTCTCCCAGCCCGCCAAGACCACCCTGCCATCGACCCCGGCCGTCCTGCGGCCAGCGTTGACCTCCGTCACCCGCCGCACGCTCACCAGAGCGTTGCTGCGGGAACGGAGCATCAGCTTCTGCAGATTCCTCACCTTGGCGAGGTCTCCCGCCTGAGAAGCCGCGAAGATCCGCCGTCTCAGCCGCCGTACGTGTTCTTCGGCCTGGCCCCAGTCCACGCAGTCCCAGTCCAGGCCATCGTCCTCAGGTCCGTTCACCGTCACGGTGTCCAACTTGTCCCTCGGTTCGGGCGTCCTCATGACATTGCCTCGCAGGCTCACCAGTCCCGCGTCAGCACTCTTTCGAGTCGGGGTATCGGCCCCTATCCGGCCAGTTATGCGGGAGCCGCTGGCGGAGGAACCAGCATGTGATTCCCGGTTTCCTGCTGCCTTTCGGCCACCGGCGTTCGCTTCTCGGGACTTCCTGCGCCCGCTGAGGGTTTCCGCTCTCCTCACGGTCGGCCTACCAGGCCAGCGTTCCCGGCCTGGACCTCATCGGGGTTGTCACGTTCCGCATGCGTCAGATACGACCGGGGTGGGCGTCCTCTGAACCCCGGGGACGGTGGTGCGCTCCCGGCCAGCCAAGTTCGCCCGGCCGGCACCTGTCGCCTTCCAGCGACCGGCCCCTATCTCCCGCTCACACGACCCATCGGCGAGAGTGCTCATGACGGGGCGTCATCGAGGATTCACTTGCGTTCACCCGTCCGGTCTTCCCCAGCCTGTGACCCCTGGATGGAACAAGGGTCCTCGGGCTTTCCCCCGGGCTTCGCACCCCACGGTTACCCGCGACGCACGCCGGGGCGGGGACGGTCCATGCGCACTGGACCGGGCGCTAAGTCATCGACATCGATTCTCCTTCGACGAGCGCCGCTATCCGCATGCGACCTCGTGTCGCACAACTCGGTTGAGCCAGCTGATTAAGAGTTCGAGGGAAGATGTGTTAGACGAGGATGAAGACGGCCAAGCGTAGACGGCCATGCAGGTCAAGGCCGGACTAGCTTGTCGGCTGCGTTCAGACGATCCCGAGCGCTGTCAGCTCCTGCGTTTGCGCTTTGTTAGCACGACCTCTACTGCCCCGCGGTTGTGCTGTGGCAAAGAGCGATGGCAATGTTGCGATCTGCACTTACGTGATCGCGCTCAGTAATATTTCCTTGATCTGTAAGGTTAATTAGTATATAATGAGAAGAATGAGTAGGGCAGCATTGTGCTCTGGATGCGCGTCATCGAGGCCAGAGTGCTGCCGTTCTCTGATGACAGAGTTATGATCTTCAAAGTGGGGATCATAAAGTGCGGCAGGAGGTGAATGCAACATGGAGCTCAGTTTTCCCAAGACGTGGCCGCAATCACGGGCCGCAATTCGCCAGATCTTTTCAGCCACGTCGGCGAATAGCCTCTCTCCGCGACGACAGATCGCGCAGGTGCAGCGCTGGAATAGCGAGCGTGCATGGGGTTTCACTGTCGCCGACTTTCAGGAACTGCCTCCGCCACCTAGGGTGAGGGCGGGTACTGACTACACCGTGGTTCTCACGCCCTACCTTGGCACCGTCGCGCATACCGCTGCTGAGCTGTGGGAGATTGCCGCTGGCCACCACTCGCGGGCTTGGAAGCTCGATGAACTGCGGTTTGATGACGACCACTTCCGGCTTCTACCCGGAGCGGCGCATCGACCTGGCCTCCGATGGACAGTCATGAATCCCAACGCCCACCGGGACGGTGATTACCAACTGCGTCCACGCAACGTTCAGAGCGTTCAGTTTAGTGCAGGACCAGAGATCTTGGCAGCTGCTGCCCACATGCCGGCTTGGGTCCAGTTCACCCAGCAAGGCGGATACGAACCAGCAATGATCATGGGTGGATACCAGGCCCGCAAGGCTCCTGATGATGCCTGGGATGACGTCCCCATCATGTTCTACAGCGAGCTCAATGAGTCGTTGGAGCTGACCCTAACGTCAGCCCTGGAGCTGGACTCTGAACTCGCAGTACCGATGATCATCTCGGCCTGATCGTACGACGCAAAAAATAGGGCCGGATGCCTACGCATCCGGCCCTTCAAGCATTTAAATCATCAGCTGGCCAGTCGGAGACCGAAGCTTTCGCCGAGCCCCACGTTGACCCTACGCATCGTTGCCGTGGACAGCCGCGCCCAGAGCCCCTTCGTGACGTTGATGCGACAGGTGTCGATCGTCAGGATGTCTTCGCAGTCGATGATGGAGTCCTTGCCACCCTCACCGAGCTCCTTCTTGTCCACTCGCACCTGAGTCCGAAGGCCGCGGTAAGCGGAGACATCAGTCAGTGTCGCAACGATCAGCTGGGGCCGCCACCGGTTCAGTTTATCGTTGCGGACAACCGCCGCGGGCCGACCGTTGAGGTAACCGTCACAGTTCCGCTCTCGGCCGACGCGCCCATGTAGGAACACATAGACAACATCGCCCCGCCGCAGGGTATTCACCCATTCGGGATCCAAGATGGGATCGACTGGTTCACGCTTGTTTCCATCCCACCAAGGCATGATGCCGTTCATGCCCACTTGACCGCTCATGTCGGTTCCTTCCGGTTTGGCCACATGACTCTTCCTGTGGCGATGCTCCAAGTTTACCCATGCAACCCCTAATTGCCCCTAATTTCTGGCGAGCCGATAACTCGCGCGCGGCTCGCTGCTGGTAGTGCAGCGAGCCTTTAGGCTCGGAGGCCCCTGACATGGGTGTCGTCCAAGTACGCGGGCCGAACGTCGCGTCGCATGCAGCAGTCGCTCTCGACGACGGTCGGCGAGACGAGGGTGCTGGTATGACCCAGGGGAACCGGGATTCGGTTAAACGAAGGACTCTACGGATTCGCCCGGAGATGGCATGGTTGAGATACGTAGCAGCGAGGCTTCCAAGGTGGTCCGATCATGCAGTGGCAGCAGGCTGTGCTTCTCGGTGCTACCGGGGGTCTGATCGTAGAGATCATTACCTTATTCGGCCACCTCATGGCATGGCAGCATGATAGACATCTCGCTCGAAGTGGCAGAAAGCGCGCACTGCCATCGCTTCGGCGGTATGTCGACATTCCGGCGGATACTCTCGTTGCCCTGACTAGGCTGGTTCTTGGTGCAACGGCCGGCGGACTCATGCACGACCAGATCAATGGCACTCTGGCCGCGATAGCGGTGGGTATCACTGCTCCGGCCCTACTTCACCAACTTGGTGCATCTCGGACGGTGCAGCAGGTACTCGTTGGCAGTGAGGGCATGGACGCAGCAGTGACGACCGCTCCTGGAGACGTCGCTTCGAGCCTACCGTTAGGCGATGGGCCGACCACGCTTATCTCTCACGCCGAGGGGAGCCCACAGTGAAGCAGGACTCTTCGTTACGGCGACGCTATTGGATGTCTCTGACGAACACCAGCACTCCCACGCCCACCACTGATCCGCGAGGGCGCGTTGGATACAGTCTCTGGACGCGTTATCTGGCAGCGCTGTTGGGTGTTCGGCTCCCGGAGCGTGATCGCCCTTTTGAAGAAGCGGTTACCGACGCACCTCACTTAGCTTCTATTGACGAGGCAGATGATCGTGATCCCGAAAGGGATGATCAACTAGTGCTCTTGGGCGGAACCCAACGAGGCGAATCTCTTGGATCCCGGCGGCCGGTTCTCGTTACGGCTGCCTCTATGCTCGCAATAAGTGCACTATTCGTAGGCTCTTTCATTTTCTTGCACTCCCGTTTTGACGTCATCGAGTATCACCCGTATCCGGTGGCACTTGTGATCTCCTCCGACCGCATCCCTCTTATCCAAGCGTCACCCGACTTGTCTACGATGGTGTTCGACTCGAGTGGACGACTCTTGGCAACTGGTACCAGTAGTGGCCATGTACAGTTGTTTGAATCGACTACGGGGCGTCCTATCGAATCCATTCTCAACGCAAACGCCAGCATTCTTGCTCTGGCGTTTAGTCCCGATAGTCACTATCTCGCGATGGGTGATAAGTCGGGATCCGTCACTATTTGGGATCTGTCGGTTCGCCGCGCTCTCTACAGGATCAGCGAAGGCTCCCCTGTCTGGGGATTGGCGTTTAGTCCGAATGGCGACGAACTCGCTGCTACCACTGGAGGCGGGAAGGTTTCGGTCTGGTCAGCATCAAATGGGTATCTCGGACCAATCCAGCTAACTGGTCATGTTAGTGAAGTATACTCAGTGGCCTTCGCGCCGGATAGTCGAACTCTTGCGAGCGGCGGTTACGACGGAACCGTAAGATTATGGGATATCGATACTGGGAAGTCTATCGCTACGTTTGACGCGAAGGATGATTCTGTGTGGTCTGTGGCGTTTAGCCCAGATGGCCAAACCGTGGCGGCAGGTGGTCCTGAAGGGCTGCGATTGTGGGATTTAACCACGAGAACATCAATGGATTCTGATCCATCAGGAAACCGTAACAATCAGGTGTATTCGGTGGCTTTCAGTCCTGGCGGTCGCGTCGTAGCTACTGCGTGCGAAGACGGTTCGGTGAGACTTTGGAATTCGGCAACCGATTCCCCTATTGGTGACCCATTTTTGACCCACCGGGGCAGGGCTCTCGCGGTAGCATTTCGGCCGGACGGGAGTGCTCTGCTGAGTGGCGGCAAGGACGGGATGGTAGGCGTCTATGCAGATATTTTCGGACGCACTCCCTGGAAATAGGCCTAGACCCACGATTATCACTTCCTGGCGGGCTTCAAACCACGCCGTTTGTTCAGTGAGCTTCCTGGTAGGCCTTGACGACGTTGGCTGGAACGCGCCCTCGTGCGCTGATCTTGAGATTGTTTTCTCGTGCCCAACGACGAATTTCAGTTGCCTGCTCTCGGCTGAGCCTGTTCGGCGACTCGGCGGGCCCTCCTCGCCGCGAGCGGGTGGACTCTGCCCGCACTGACCGGGCGTGGCGGATGAAGGGCGCGAACACCTGGCGAAGGTTGGTGGCTTTGTCTTCAGCCAGGTCAATCTCGTAGGCCGTTCCATCGAGGGCGAAGCTGACTGTCTCGTCGGCCTGACTGCCGTCGAGGTCGTCGATCAAGATCACCGTAGTTTGTCGCGCCATGAATCGACCCTTCTACTCACTCGTGGAAAGACCACCATAGCGCTCTGCTGCGACATGAACTAAAAGTTCCCAGATAGAAGGCTCATCTTCTCATATCCTTATGCCGAATAGAGCATGAAAGTCATTCGCCCGGCCGGCGCGACCTCGTGGCGGTCACCACCCGGACAATCCCTTGAGTCAGCCACAACATCCGGACCGTGAACAGGGCGGATAGCGTGAAAGCGGCCAGGAGGAACAGCGTGATAGGGACATGGGGATTGGTGTCTCGATCAAAGAGGAGCGCGATGACGGATGCTAGCGTTCCGCAGGCCGCCCACCGCATTGCGATGACATAGGCGCCAAAGAAGCTTGGCCAGTGCCGGGTGTTTCTGACAATCTCGAATCTGGGTGCTTGGGCGTAGCCCAGAGCAATTGTCAAGATCGCAACGATGAAGCCCAGTAGGGTGGCTTCAAGGCTTACGACAGCGGGATAGATGATGGCGCGTCGGCCGGCGAGGAACTGGAGCAGGTCCGAGCGCAGGGCATCGTGGGCGAAGATCCACCACGAGACGATCCAGAGGGCGGCGAAGCCAAGGAGCTCGCGGATGAAACCTGACTCGCGCGCTCGGGTCATTATCCGGGCAGAGGACATCAATCCGGTTTCTCGGATGATCGGATGGAGACTGCAGCGGCCTCCCGGAGATCAGGAAGGCGCTCGGAGTAGGCTTCCTCGATCTTGGCGTAGGCGTCGTCGGACTGAAGCACACGGGTGCGGTCATGTAGCTTGAGGATCTTCTTGTGCGAGATGAGCTGATCGCGGAGTAGATCGAGCTCATCCAGGCGATTGACATCACGGTCGACCGCACGGACTCGAAGTCGGCGAGCGTTCTCGCGCAGGTCAGGGCGGCGCGCGATCCAGCGTATGAAGTGCAAGACGGCTTCATCGAGGTTGTGCCGCTGGTAGGGCTCGGGTTCAAGGTAGAGGCCGACATAGTCCGCGGAGCTGGCTCGGCCGGCGGCTCGTATTGCGCCGCCCAGAGAGCTGTCCGCCTCTTCGATGACATCTGCGTAAGACCGCCGCACACTAAGGTCGACGGTTCGGAGAGCGCGCTTGCGCTCCAGTTCGGCGGCGACATCTTGGCGGAGGAGGGCCTCCAGCACAAACTCAGGGCAGTCGTTCGGGGCAAGGGCTCGAAGGTACATCGGCAGTCGGCTCACCCGCGGACCATAGAAATTGAGCTCCACACCCACGAGCCCGTCCGGGAAGAGACAGACATGGACGACTTCGCATAGCCCGCCGCCATCGGCGAGCTGCAAGTCTTCGAGCCGGCCAGCTCGCTCGGCTTGGGGTAGTGCGCTCCGCCGGACTGCAGCGAAGCGCAGCCTGCTTGTAGGACCGATCGCATCGATCCAGGCGCAGAGCTCGACATCTCCACGGCTGACGTAGCGTTCTCCTGACGCGAAGGGGACCGCATCGACCTGCTTGAGTGCCAAACCGAGTTCCACTGGCCGCGGGATGCCGCTTTCATCCGCGCCACCATCGATCCGGAAGAAGTGGATATTCCGCTTGATAGTGTCTGCCCGCCGGGCGGTTCGATTCGGTCTTGCCATGACGCTCAAGCGTGCCGACTTCAGGCCAAATTAGCAACTTGATCAGATGGGTATGGGCAGCATGCGGCCCATATCGCAACGCCCGGGACAATTGGTGTGCCCAGACGTATATACGGGCATGTCAGCTTATAGCCGGTCGTCCTAGCAGGATGTGCGCGGACGCGCGCCTCCATGATCGGCAAGAGCCCGCGGAGTGCTTCCTCGTGGCGGTTTTGTCATGCCAGCACCAGTCATGCCACAAAAGTACCTTTGGCTGGCACTGTGATTACTAACCCTCGGTCGCGTAATTCGACTATGGCCCGTCGTACGGTGCCAAGGGCCACTCGATACTCCAGGGTCAGATCGCGCTCCCCAGGCAGACGATCGTCCGATGACAGTTCGCCATTGGCAATTCGTGCGGCGATGTGATCGGCCACCGCCATGTAGAGGTACACGGTTGGCGCGACCGCCTCAAGATCAAACGGAGGTATCACATCACTCACGGCGATCACTGTAGAGGGCAGGTGAAGCCAGCAGCGCTGTCTTCGAGCGGAGCGGGCCAATCAGACATCGATGCTTGATGAGACGAAAGTCAAGGCGACGACTCTTCTTTGGTTGACGGCGGCGGCTGCGGGTGGACGACGAACGATCCCTTGCCGGGACGCGTTTCCACGAGACCCCACGTCCGAAGCCGCGCTAGTGCGGCTCGCACGGTAAGCCGATTGACGCCGTAGTGGCCAGCCAGTCTTCGGTCGCTTGGCAGTGCGCTCTGGACCGCGAGCTGACCCTGTTTGATCTGGGCGGCGATGTCGTCGGCGATGTGGTGATAGGCGTAAGCGGGCCTAGCGCCCGCGTGGCCTTCGTCCGAATTGGTCGGCGTGGTCAGCTGGCTGGCCAGCACGTATGTCCCCTTGCGAGGCATGGTCGCGACGAGTCCTCGCCGGCCCAATTGCGTGAGCGCCTGGATGATCGTCCCTGAGGTCACCCCATATTCGCCGGCCAGAGCACGCCTGCAGGGTAGGAAAGCGCCTGGGGCGAACTCACCCCGCGTGATCCGGGCCATGAGGTCGGTGGCGACGATCTCAGAGGCGGGTACGGGTGTGCTGCTTGCTTCATTTGTGGTCAGGCGTACACGTCTGACCACAGACTTCGCCCCGTGATCGTTCGCTGCGATCAGCTCTCGCTGCTCAAGCTCGTGCATCGCCCGCGCTGCGGTGTTCCGGGCCACCCCAAAACGATTGGCGAGCGCCTGGCTGTCAGGCATTCGCGACCCGACCCGTATGGAACCACGTGCGATCTGTGCCTCAATATCGTCGGCGATCCATTTATAGCGATAGGCCGGTGCGCTGGGGTGGGCCGTAGCGTCGGCGCCGGAGTGTCGCTCGGCCGATACGACATAGGTTCCCTTGGCCGGTACTGTTTCGACCAGACCTCGGATGCGGAGCTCTCTGAGCGCGCGGCGTACGGTGAGTGGCGCGATCCCGTGGTCGCGGGCCAGGACCCTCTCACCTGGCAAACGAGCCTTCAGCGGCCAGACACCTTGCCGAATCTCCTCCTCGATATGATCGGCCACCACCATGAACCGCAACCTCGGGCCGGAGAATTGCGCAGCATCGAAGGAGCGCGCAGGCGCGGTCATACCGATGACCGCCGGATCAGGTATCAGACCATGCACTGTTACTCCGCTATGCCGGCAACCTCATCGCCGGCGAGATGTGTCAATGTTGCTCAGCGCGGCGCCTGGCGCTCGTCGTCCATCAGACGACTGCGGCGCTCCACGTAGGTGCCCTTGCTGGGGAGCGTCTTGACCAGTCCCCACCCCTGCAGCATTTTCAGCGCGAGCTTCAGGGTGGGCACGCTCACGCCATACTCCGCGGCGAGAACCTCCCGACGTGGAAGGCGCGTGTGCACTGGCAACTCTCCATGGGTAATGCGTGCCGCGATGTGGTCGGCCACCTCCTGGTACACGTACACAGACTCCGGGAGCTGGCCTCGGTTGAAGGAAGGTACGGCTGTAGCGCGGGCGACTGCGCCGTTCATCGAGGTCATTGGGTTCCTTTGTCGGATTAGACATTGCGATCAAGGACACGCGGTACGTCTGCGAGGGCCCCGCTCGCGCGGCTCGACCGTTCAAGCGCGCACTCACGGGAGGAGCCGGGGAGTTTGCTTGTCGAGGCGGGCTTCTTCCGCCAAGTGCTCCGCCAAGGCGGCAAGGGTGTCGCCGCAGCGCACATTGGTGGGTCCGCCGGGATGCGTCTGGCTCAGGAGGACGCGCCGCACAGCGTAGAAGCCGCCCCCTGGTCCATCTGAGATCGCCCAACCTTTGTATTGAGCGGCGAGTTCGGCCAGAGTCATCCGATCGCTCCGGGAGCGCAGATGGGTGGGCCTAGGACCGGAAGCCCGCCGAAAGATCGATACTGCTTGATGCGCGTGAGGGCTTCGCCTGCCCCACCGACCACGATCAGGCAGGTTCCTGGTCGTTGCATCTGAAATCCGGGCCGGTAGGTGGAGATCGTCACCGTAACAAGCTGCCGGTCTTGGTGGTCCCAAACCAGTAAGCAGGGTGGACAGAGCGCGGGTTCACCCACGAGGGAGGGGACGGCACCTTTTTCCTCGGCACTGACGGAGGCGATCCGTTGGGGCGGGTACAGCATCACTGCCAGGGCTCGCATCAGTCGGGCACGAAAGCCGGCTCCCTCTAGATTCATTCCCAAGGCGGCCAACTGCTGCTCCTGGTTGGCAGAAAGAGCCTGATGGTCGGTCCACTCGTTGATCACGCTCAAGGCTTCACCGCCACGCCGCCGAACAGTGGCACATCGAAGTCGATAAGCGCCTCGGTCGGGTCGGGGTACCACCGTTGGACATGCACGAACCCGGGTGGCTCCACCAGGTCGAGGCCCTCGAAGAACCGAATGATCTCGTCGCGAGTCCGCAGTACGGCCGGGGCGCTGGCGCGGTTGTAGGTTTTGGTCGCTCCCACTAGTGCGGGATCATGCTCCACATGGGACACGACCAGATATGACCCAGGTACACACGCGTCCATCAGCTCGGTGACGATAGCGTACGGATCGTCAGCGTCGCGAAGGAAGTGCAGTACGGCGACGAGTAGTACGGCGACTGGCTGGGTGAAGTCCAAAAGATCGCGCAAGTCGAGGTTGGCAAGTAGTTCTCTGGGCTTGCGGAGGTCACCGTCGACGATCTGGACAGCATCGTTCGTGGCTAATAGCGCCCGTCCATGAATGAGCACCACCGCATCGTTGTCGACGTAGGCTACTCGCGTGTCTGGACTGATGGCCTGGACAATCTCGTGGACATTCGGGCTGGTCGGAAGCCCCGCACCGATGTCGAAGAACTGGCGGATACCGGCCTTCGCAGCCAGGTATCGCACTGTCCGCCCGAGGAACGCGCGGTTGGCCCGCGCGATATCCCGCGTTTGAGGAACCTGAGCGATGACTTCATCAGCGGCCCGGCGATCAGCCGCGAAGTTGTCCTTGCCCCCGAGGTAGTAGTCGTACATCCGGGCGACATTCGGTGTGGTCACATTGAGCAGCTCTGTACGCCGCTCAGCCGGCTCACTGTCGGTCAGATTGACCGGCAGCGGCATGGCGTCGCGCGCGCCGTCGGAGGTAGGCATGCCAACGACGGTAGAAGCGTCGACTCGACGGGCTCAACGAATGTGTACGAGTTTGCACGCATGATCCGGGCGATACGCCCCTAGTGCAGGGCTTGGATGGCTGCCGCGATGATGGCGCGGGCGCGTTGGCCGTGGACGGCATGATCCGCGAGCTGCGCAAAAGCACGGACGTAGGTGGCAATCTCGCTGGGCTGGGTGATGGTGACGCCAGCCGTGAGTAGCTCGATGAAGACCCGCGTCTCGTCGTAGACGGAGAACGTCTCCATGGTCCACAAGGTCCGCGGCGCGGACCTAGGAATGACGCCCAGGCTTACAGATGGGATCGACATGCCTTGGAGGAGCGCCACGAGCTGGGTGGCCATGGCTTCGTCATCGGCGATGCGGTCGTAGAGCACGGACTCTTCAATGAGCATGGCGAAGCGGTGGCCGCCGTGGTGGAGGAGCTGGTGGCGGTCCATGCGGGCGGCGACAGCCGCCTCTAAATCCCCTTCAGTGCCATGAAAGCGAGCGAAGGCGCCCACGACCGCTCGCGCGTAGTCGGGCGTCTGGAGGGGCCAGGGAATGAAGGTGGCGCAGTAGAAGCGAAACAGGCTGGTCTGCTCGTATAGCGTGCGCCGGGCCTCCTGGATGCCCTTGATTCCGCCGTGCTGTCGCTTCCACTCGACATACATACCTTCGGCGGCCCGGGAGGCGGCGATGAGATCCGGAATCTGATCTTCGGCGCCGCAAGCTGAGCACCAGGCCCGGATGTCGGCGTCAGACGGCGGCGTGCGGCCGTGCAGCAAGCGGGAGCATTTGGACTCGTCCCATCCAACAGCGTGAGCGATGGCACGCGAGGTCAGGCCCGCATTTTTCATGATGTCGCGCAGGCGGGCGGCGACGGCCAGGCGGGCGGCCTGGGCCGCGGAGGACGGGGACGCGGGCACGTCGATCAGGCTGGCTGGTAGTGCTGGTGATCGATGCCGCGCTCCCAAACCGCGTGGAAGGCACGCTCGGCCAATTCGATCACATGAGGCTCTGTGCGCAGCTCGGTACCGGTCTGTTCGCCATTGCCGTCTTGATGGACGAACAGTACGTGGTCGTCGATGAGCCAGAAGTCGGCGCCGGTCAGGGCGAGGTCGCCGGCCTGGTGGCGAGGAAGCCAACGGACCGCTTCGCCGCCGGCGAGATTGGCGTACGGCGTCGCATGATGCTCGTAGCGAATGTAATCGCTAACCGGTTCGGAGATGACACGGGCCCGACGGACGACCACACCACGAGCGACGGTGGCCCGAATCAGGTCGACCCAGGGCGCATCGAAGTCGGTGCGATCAAAGGGCTGGCCGGCCATCCAAGCCTGATAGCCAGGACTGGATGTGCCGTAGCAGTCGCGAAGCTCCAGATGCCAGGCTCTTGTCCGGCACGCGTCCAGGAGGTCAGTCAGCGTGGGCGGGACCATCGGTGAGTGCCTCCAGGAGGATTGCGCGCATGTGTGCAGGGAGTCTGAGAACACGCTCGCCCGGCGCGAGAGGACTTCTTGTCTCGACCTGGGCGATGACTGAGGGGTCGACGTCAAGCCCCTGGATCACGAGGCTGCTATCAGTCTCGTCAACCCAGACGGATGGGCATCCGCCGTGCTCACTGGTGGTGTCCTTGCCGATGAACCGTAGCGTCACAGCGCACCTCCGGAGTGATGTGTGCATGAGCTTGCACCGTATAAGAGTGGCCGACTTGGGCCTCAAGCGTCAATGCCGGAAATGTGCACACATGCACGCTGATGACGCATGGCAAGGCCAGCCATCCCGTCCTGGGCGGCACCAAGACGGGCGCTACGCAGAATGAAAGCTGTCAATACGCGATTGACCTTGGCTCGGCACGATTCGTTGTAACGCCTCGCCGCGGCCGACATTGAGAATTTCCTCTGATGCGCTCAAACCGATCGAAAGTGTCCCGGAAAGTATGCAAAGCGGCAATGCGCGCGTACCGGACCTCTAGTTCATGCCTGGTCGGGAGGTGATCATTTCGGTGAGCCTTTTCTCCAAATACGGGTTACTAGCTAGGGAGATGCCTGTTTTATCGGGAACACCCGCCCGAGTGACGCGCGTTGGTCGTTACGGGAAGTATCGGCCAACGGCCTGCGATGGTCGAGCGACCGAGTGATCGACGAAGCAAGAGGGCTGGCCCTATCATCAGGGAGCGAGTATGGCGCGACGCATGGCTACGAGCGGCATCATCCTCACTATTGCCCTCCTTGCTGTTGGATTCATACTGGCGTCGCCGCTGTTGCTGGACTCGCTTCAATATTATGGCCACCTCGACTGGTCGAAGCTTAGTAATATTGGTCAGTCGTTCGATGCCGCTGGCACGGTCATAACCGCACTCAGCTTCATTGTGATTGCCATGTCAATGATCTATCAGGCGCGCATGATGCGGATCACCCAACTGCAGGCGCATCGCCAGTTTCATCAGGAGCTCCTGCTGTCACAGATGGCTGATGCAGATCTGATGGATGTCTTGAGTCCTACAGCGCTAGACCCACGATCTCGGCAACGTAAGCGCGTGCTGCTGTGGGTCAATCTGTGGGTGTCATTTTGGTGGATGAATTACTCATCCGGTTTTCTCTATGAGCGGGAGCTTCGTCACCTTGCAAGACGGGAATTATTTAGCTCTGAGGCGGGGCGAGAGTACTGGAGGCAGAATCGGGCAGGATGGAGCAGGATGGCCTCACGACAGTCCCGAAAATTCACGCAAATACTGAACGAAGAGTTCATGCGCGTGGAGCAGGATGTGGCAGCAGACAGACTGGTGATGTCGGGTGAGCAGCCGGCGCGCCTAGATATATCGAAAGTTGCCGCGGCAAGCCTCGGCGTCGGTGCTGCTCTTCTGTTGTGGAAAGCAGTGCGGCGCTTGCAGTGACGTCGAACTGAGGTGGCCTTAGCCTGCCGGGTCTCTCGACGAGTTGGCGGCTTGGCGTCACCTTTCACAAGGCGCGGCGCCTAGCGGGCTCGGGACGGTCTGCAATCCAGCGCAGTAACCGGAATGCACGCTCGCTGAGGCGGCGCGAACCGAACAGCGCGGTCGCAAGGATAGTGACGCTCATGGCTATCTCAAGACCCGCCATCACAGCACCGACCGCGGGATGGAAGGCCCAGGTGGCTGAGGGAGCAGCTGCGACCGTGAGGACGACCGCGGTCTGGCGGCCAATTCGTGGCATCCGTCTGGACATGACCCGATTCCATCGACCAGGTCGTTCGAGGTCTCGTAACCTAGACAACCCCGGGTCGCCCCGGGTCGTAGAGAAAGTCCCTCATCGGACCAGGAGGAGCTGATGGTAGAGCCTTCCACCGGTTCCGAAGACGGCCAGCGGATCTTTATTGACTACCTTGCTCAGGCGCGTACGACGGCCTGGAATCCGTCGTCTAAATGGCTGGCTCGACGCTCAGGTATCCCCAAAACCACTGTCGAGTCGTTGATCGGTGGTCGACGCAAGCGGCTACCTGACTGGACAAGCCAAGTCGAGCCGCTGCTGCAGGCCTACCGTCACAAGGTGGAGGAGGACGGACGCGGTGATCCCGACGCCGTGCTCGGAAATATGACGGCCTGGAAACGCGCTTATGACGACGCTCAGAACCGCCGGCCTGTCGTCTCTCCCCTCCCCGTGTCAGCGGTCAAGGCATCGCCAAGACCACCTAAGCCGGCCCGCCAAAGCCATCGGCTGTTCGTGGGCGGTGCGATTCTGGTCGTCGCAGCGGTGCTGGGAGCGGTGGTGGTGTATTGGATGAATACGTCAGCGCCTCAGGGTGCCCCGGTGTCGTCGCACACGGGAGTGGGAACGAGCCAGGCGACGACGACCGCGGGATGCGTGAAGGGTGAGCTGTCGTACGCGGTTCGCAATCACGATAGTCACCAGTATCTCGCGGCTGCGGACAAACCCCGTATGGCGAGTACAGGCTCAATGATCTGTTTCTTGCCAGCGTGCGTGATGGCCTCGGCGGGCTCGCCGGCATGTACGACTGACTTCTCCATCACTACGTCTGGTCGATCGCAGGTCTGCATGGACTACGCAGCCGGGACCTCTGGCAGCTCCCCGACCGAAGTGCTCTGGCGGCCATGTACAGGCGGAGCGAGCCAACAGTGGTTCATCGAGTATCACTGGCGGAACGCAGTAGGAACGGCGTATTACCGGATCCATTTGGCGCAGAACAAGGCGCTGTGTCTCCAGCAGGCATCGAAGGACGGCTTGGATAGCCCGCTGATTATGGCGGAGTGCGATGACGGATGGCTGCAACAGTGGGTTTTTGAATGACATGGATTTTCAAGCTCACTATGGTAGACGTGCTAATCATCACGGCATCGCGGCAGGGGGATGTAATGCGGTTCCAGTCAGGCTGGCTTTTCTTCGAGTGCCCAGACGAACGCCACACCGGACTTGGGGAAGACCCAACCGTTATAGCTCACCTGAACGGCAGGCGTGGGGATGGACCTGGGCGTGTGTAGGACGTGGGGCTGGCGAGCGCCGGCGATGAAGTCGAGCACACTCACGTGGTGGATACCGCAGCCCCCGTATTGAAAGTCGATCTTGAGGCCCTTGGACGGCCGGCCGATGTCGACGTACAAGAGGTGCCCGCGCTGCTGGATGAGGGCGCGCGAGGTATACGACAGCTGGACTTCGGGGTGACCTGCGGACGACTGCTCGCCGAGGTGGACGGTGTAGATCTGGGCGCCAGCACGCTGCGTGCGACGAATCGACTGCTCCTGCCCGTCTACGGTGCACTGCGTCAGCTCGAAGGCCGCGGATGAGGCGGCGTCCAGGCCGGCAACAGGTTCAAAGTGGAAGACGCTGGTCGTGGTGGGGTCGGCGAGAAGTTCTCGATACTCGGCTTGGTCGCCAACGCAGGCGAAGCGCAGCACAGAGCTCGTGGGACGGACCCGGTACTCCCAGCGAGCGGTGGCGATGAACATCGGATTGTGCGTGGACGGTGGGCCGTCCGTCCAGGGTGCAAGGGTGATGGTCACCTGGACGTCATGCCAGCGCTCGGGAGCCTGGAGGACTTGCTGGCGGAGGTCAGCGTAGACATCTCTGGCCAACTGCTTGTCGCCGAGTTGGATGGCCAAGCTGTTGCGGATGATCTGATCGAGCGTCTCGGGTGAGGCGACCTGGGCAAGGTCATCGGCATTAAAGGCGAAGCCCTCGATGACGGCATCGCGGATGGCGGGAGCGGCGTCGCCTAGGACAGTGCGTAAGCGGGCGACGGCTCGGGTCTCGGCGTCTTCTTTGTCGATGTAGGTGAAGGCCACCACGATCAGGCCGGTGGTGAACAGGGCCGAGCCGATATCGGTGGCAGGTAGGAGGTCGAGCCACTCCCAGCCGGTTACGCCGTCAGACCAGTGCGCCAGGACGAGCAATGCGATCCCCGCCACAGTGCAGAGGGTGGCAAGCAGGGTGAGCTTGGTCTGGTAGAGCCGGTGAAGCGCGTCGTACATGGTTTCAAGATCATTATAGCAGACGTGCTGGTGATGGCCCGAGAAGGACCTGCCTGGTCAATCCAGACTTGAGGGGCTTGAACAGAGAAGGGGTCCCGGCCAGGTTGGCCCGGGACCTTGGGTGCGTGGGTTTCGAGCGCGGTCCTACTCGTCGCCTCCGTCGTTGCTGTCGCTGCCGTAGCCGCCGCCACCTCCGCTGCCGCCGCCCATACCGCCCATGCGGGCATAGTTGGTGATCACTAGCGTCTCCCCTCCATGGAACGCTCGGGCCACGATGTGGCTCTACGTCGTCGATCGACGTCCGAGCAAGGCATCCACAGTAAGACGCATAGTCATGAGACGTAAATAGTTGAGATTTATAGTCTCTGGACTCATCGGCTTGAGACGTATGGAGTTGGGCCTGTTATGGCAGGTCAGCCCCTCTTTCAAGCCGCACAGATCTTCGGGGAACGCGTGCGGAGTCGTCGGCTTGCCCTTGGCATGAGCCAGGAGCAACTCGCCGACGCTATCGGGCTGCATTGGACATTTGTCGGCCAGGTCGAGCGTGGGCAGCGCAATATCAGCTTGCGCAACATCTTGAAGCTGGCCGAGGGTCTGGAGATCGATCCGGGCGAGCTCGTCGCGGGCCTGAGAGGTCCCAGTAGCGCTCCTGCCTGACCTGGCGAGCGAAGAGCGTTATACGAGACTCAAAAACCTGCGAGCCAGACTCGCACTTACGCCGAAGAGCTTCCAGCAGGCGAGTTAAGTGTTAACCCGGCATTACCCGCGCCAAGGGGACGTACGAACGCGCCCAATCCTCGCGTCGAGCTGCGGCAACCTCGGCATGCCCACTTTGTACTGCGCGCGCACGCGTTCAACTAACTACGAATAATCCGTGTTCATTTGTCACGTATCACGGCGGGCAGCACCGTCCAATCGAAGCGTGAGGAGATGCGCCACGTCTGATACTGGGAACACAGCGCATCTGTCTTCCCTTCAGTCCCGATCAAGCGGACAATGGGATGCCCGCGACCGAGTGGTATGTATATTTGGGGCACGCCTTGCCGAAAGAAGCAGCCGAAAATGCTGAAAAGGGTTGGCGCAAAATCCTCACCTTGCCCTGGCTGTTGTTCGTCACAGTGTTGACGGCGATCGCTTCAACTGGTGTGGCCTATATCGCAACCAACGTGGAGGAATCGTCAACAGAGGCCGACCCCGTGAAAGTCGCGGTTGAGACCAATCCTGCGAAGGTGGGTGCGTTCTCCGACATGCGCCAAGGCATGGTAATCCCCTTAGTTAAAGAGGTTCATGATTCACCAGGTGAGGGATGCGGCAATTTCCACGATTGGGCGCGGGCCAAACATGGCGTAGATGCCGACGCGACCCGGATGCAAATCACCGTGCAAGGGCGCGCAGCAGGCGAAACTCTGATATCGAAAATGCGCGTGATCATAGTCCAACGCTTGGCACCTATAAAGGGGCTAACCGTAGAATGCCCGTCGGCCGGCAGTGTTAGCCTGCGACTGCTCGCGGTGGATTTAGATCAACGCAATCCGCAGCTCGAATATGCTGGAAAGCGGCCATTCGGCTTCACGATCGCAGCCGGCGAGACGGAGACTTTTATCGTCACGGCGCTAGCTAGCAAAGCGCATTACCTGTGGCGCATAGAGATGGATGTAGTCGCCGGAGAAACGAAGTCCGTCATCCAAGTAGACGACAATGGAAAGCCGTTCGAGACTACGCCCGGCACCAAAGGTTTATGGAGCTGGAATTACGAAAATGCTTGGGCGCTGCGAAACGGGTTGGAAAGAGTCGTCAGCGGTAAGTCCGTCACAACCAAGTCTACGCCATGACGATCCAGGGCCGTAGGGTTTCTCTTGGTGTCTTTGTGACACTTCTGGTGGTAGCCGCATTGATCGGCGCTGGTTCCATCGTATGGTGGCGGCTTGCCTCTGCCGACCGGAGCGGCCCTCCCGCCCCCATTGCCCAGGCATCCGATTCGCGCTCTCCGTCGCGGCCTTTCAAGATTGGGCGCCCAGAGAAGCTTGTCGCCTCGGTGTACGGCAACGAAGTTACAGCAGTCGCTCCGAAGCCCGACGGCACATTAGCAATTGGGACCGATTCCGGAGGATTGTACCTTGCCACCTTGCCTGAGGTGCGGACACAGAAATTCCGGAAAATAGCGAAATTATCCCTGCCGGTTACTAGCGTCGCGGTTTCGGGTAATGGTCAAGTAGTTGCAGCCCTAAGTAGCGACAACGAGAGAGCGGAGATAGCAATTTACCAGGCCGGCCGATCGGCAATCACAATACATATAGCTGATGCTTGGGAAGCAGATACGATCGCGCTGAACGAATCCGGCACCGAACTTGCTGCAGCTGCCTTCGAAGTTGCGATATATGAAGTAGCGACTGGGCGCCGCTTGCAAAAGCTCGAATTTCCGGACGTAGCTAGCGGCATCTCGGCGGCATCGAGCGTAGCCTTCAGGCCTAACGGCGATATCGCCCTGCTATCTAACGAGGGAGTTCTAACCGAGCATCTCAAGAACGGATCACCCGGGGCTAAGTTTCGCGTATGCGGTTGCGAGTCCATAGCACAGGCCTTTGATCCGTCGGCGGAGCATGCGATATTTCGGACGAAGTATGGGCATCTGGTCGTGATGTTGGTTGACACTGGGGAGTTCATCACTGATAAGACAATATATACGGCCTCCATTGACTATTTTGATCTCGCGGTAGACCGTGAGGGGCGCCGTGTGCTGGCAGCTTCTCCGTCTGGCCGGTTCCTTCTGTGGGATCTCGCCAGGAAGCGGGTGCTTGCCCGGGGAAGCTCATTCCCCAAGGGCTTTCTTGTGGTCGCCTTTTTCGATGGTGGTCACTTACTCCTCAGGTGGCCGAGTGACACAGGTCCCGGAGAGTCATATTGGTTAAGCAGCCTAGAGTAGAGACTTAGGTCGCTAGCCAGTTCTAAGCTAGCTAGCAGCACTTCTCTTGACGCGTCACTCGGATCACGAGCTCGAGGTTCGTACACTAATTATGCCGACCCAATAGCCTCTCAAAAAATTCACGTACTACCACGCTCGCATTAGGCTGCATGAGTTCGTATCCACCAAAGCGGTACACCTCATAGCCCTTGAGCCTGAGCTTGCGGTCCTCTGCCACCATCTCGGAATAGAGCCTAGGAGACGCCGCATCACCCTGGGCGTAGTGCTGCTTGCCGTCCACCTCCAAGACGATGCGTACGCCATGAGGCAAGAGCATGAGAAAGTCCATGCGCTCACGCAGGAGAGCGCCCTCTTTGCCGAGCCGCTCTTTGCGGGTCCGCGGATCATAGTGAAGGTACACCTGTGGGAGGAGAACGGTTTGTGCTCTACCATCGTCACGCCGATAGCGTTCACCGTAGGTGCGAAACAGAATTTTTTCCGGCTCGCTGGCAAGCGACTGATACAAGCGACGATATAGATTGCGGGCTACTTCGGTATCGTCGTGTTCATCCAACCCTTTATAGGTGCGCCACCAGTCGGTGAGCTCGCCTAGGGTCAAGCCGGCATCACCGAGAGGCCTGTCGTAGAACAAGCAATACTCGGCGTTGCTCGTGATCTCGACTACGTTATTTAGGGCATCTCGCAGGACGATCTCGGGCTTCGGACCACTTGAGGCAAAGATGATGTTTTTGAGTTCGCCGTCAACACCCCGGATGGCTCCGGCAAGCTCCCGGTCCTCAAGTTCAGCAAGTTGCCGGAATACTGGCTCGAAGGCTGCTTGTAGGTAGCCGCGGCGTGCGCCCCAGCCGCCGCCACCGGACATACCGTTGGCACTCCAGTACCCGTGGAAGCCTTTGAAGTCGCGAAATGGCAATTCAAACTTGATGCTCAGGCGCCGAAGGACCGAACGCAGTGCACGTAGGACAAGCGCCACCGCTGGATCGTCTAGCTTCTGCTCTCCATGTGTTCCATAGGCGACGAGCTCGTCATGTGCTAAGGCCGCCAGGCCTTGAGCAGCCTCAAGATCGCTTGTTCCATCAAGAGGCTGCTGCCGGAGTTGCTCGACCAACGCCACATCGAGCACATCTCGCACGCGCCACTGAGGATCTAGGCCTTTGAAGTGCCACTCTGGGTCTTCTTCAGGAACTAGGAAGTCCTCGGGCTGCATGATCGAATATTACTACGACTCGTAGTAGGGCTCTAAATGAGCGCTTCCGCTCGCAGGACCTCGTCCCGCAGGATACGAGCCAAGTCGCCAGCGTCTGGGTTGTGGCCGGTCTGGCGCCGGACTTCCTTGCGGATGGTGTCAATGACGACGTCGCCGAGGAGCACCTGGGCGAGGGCCCTGGGTGAGGTGGCGGCGCGCGCCTTCCAGAGCTCGTCGATAAGGCGCTTTTTGAAGGCTTGCTTGCTCAGGTAGAACAACGCATCGGTCTTGACCGATGGAGAGTCGGAGCCGAGCAGATCCACTTCAAGGGCCAGGTCGATGATGACGGGCAGGCCACCGGTCATGTGGTAGACCTGCCAGACCTGACCGTTGGTAAGGATCATCCACTCGACGCCCTCATTGACGGCGTACATCTGCACCTGGCGCAGGTGCTTGACGCCTAGCTTTTGAGTACAGCGCTTGACCTCGATGAAGGCCACGAGCTGCTTGTCGATGCGGACGCCATAGTCGGCGAATTCACCTTTGACCTGGTACTCCATGGTGAGCTCGTCGTACTTGTCGTAGCCCAGGCCGTCACAGAGAAAATCAGTGACGAGGAGTCGTGTTTCAGCCTCATTGGCATCGCGAGCGAGAAGATCGGTGAGCGGCTTCGAGTAGCGGCGGATAGCGGCTTTGACGCGGTCACGGGCCTCCGTCTCCCACTTGGGAGCGGAGCGGGAGGGAACGGTGGCCTTCTTGCTGATCACCGCGTCGGTACTGGCGACCTTGACGGGTACCACTGTGTCGGCTGCCGGGTTTACCGCTGCTACCTGCTCGCTCATTCCACTCATCCCTCATCTTCGTCACATGCGACAAGGCAGGTTACGCTGCGTCTCAGGGACCTCGCAGGTAATTGCGTGGTTTGCGGTCGGATCGTTCCATTTTGGCTGGCGAGACGATCTTTGCTGCCGTGCGTCTCGTGTGTGTATCACCACGCCGCGCACGAGCAGCACCTTGTGGCGATATAGGGCAATATGCCCACTAATGAGCTATTGGGCTCATTTCAGGAAACGGCCACGAGACGATGACGGTGCCTGCTAGTGAGATCAGGTGTCTGTCCGCAAACTCCGTAGCGTCTGAGTTCTCCAGCAAGGCAAGCACGGGGCCGTTTGGGTCGGCGTAGGTTCGCCACAGCTTCACCTGGGCAGCGGCCGTGCTGGTGGGGTGACTGCCCTTGGGCGCATCCCGGGCGGCCAGAAGGTCAGCTCGAATCTGTTTCGCGGAAGGCGTCTCTGGAACCCGTCCCAAGTGCAGGCAGGCGGCGAGATAAGCGCTCTTGAGGGCTGCTAGTTGCACGATGGTCTTGTCCAGTGGCGTGTGGGTCATGGCGAACTCGTCGCCATGGAGGATGTCCTCGATAGCGGGATCCGACTTTCCGGTGTCGGGGATGAGACCGAACTTGCCGTCAGGGGTCTCGCGATAGAGCAGTCGCGCTGAACGTCGGCGACCGCGGACTCCCTCACCTTCGAAGGTCACTCGGACAAAGGCCATGTCGTACCAGTCGACTAAAGCGGCTTCTAGTCTGGACCCCAGGTCCTTGTTACAGGGATCGCAGGTACGAGTCATGATCTGCCCGCCCAGCGTTTCCGGCGGTACGTGCTCCCGGCTGGTGGGGTCAGGAGTCAAGCAGATCGGGCAATGCGAGAAGTTTCTGGCCGGGATCCCCGCTATAACCCGCGCCTGCCCTGATATCGCGTCAGGCGAGGGCCGCTGCCGAAACTCCAATGTGATCCCATCCGGCAGCTCAAGATCCAACTCGCTTACGGCTGGCAGTCCCTTGGCGCCGGCAGGCCCGCGGCCTCGAACATGGGCAATTTGTCCAGGGATGGGAACAGTGCGGGCTGCGGCGCCCGGTGCCGATGTGTTACCCGCGTCATCGGGGGCGTCTTCTTGAGCGGCCATACCTGAAGGATGCCGTAGTCTCGCCCCATCGGGATGGCTATGTGTCGAATGGCCCCTTGGGCGACAGCTGTCAACGGGCCGATGGATGAGCGTGAGCAAGGCGCCTGGGGAGGGCTGAGACACGGGATACCGGTTCGCTCTGGCCGTAATTAGCCGGTATCGTGGCACATCTCCTCATTGGGCCTTGGCCGGACATCCGGTGAGTTTAAGTTTCTTGGGGCGGGTATAGATGGCCAGATCAGCAGGGGCCGATGATTTGTTGCGGCAATTGGCGCAATTAAACACTACTGACCTTCGTGTGTTGTTGACCGAGGTCTTCCCCTCACAGGCGTATGAGGGCGAACGGACGATCAAATACGCCCGCGGGACAGAACGAGAGCCTGCTCTGTCGCTGGTCTATCGTGCTGCGCGCTCTGGCCGGCCTCCAGATGGCGCGGTCAGTGAACTGCGCCGAGAAGCAGCCCTGCAACCGGAAGACGTGGATGAGCTGCGCAGGTTCCTCGCGATCCTCCAGGGTCCGCCACGGGACCACCTGGCATCGTTTTTTCACTTCTCATCGCGTCCGGTATCAACGTGGTGGCGGTATCGTGACGAATTCCAAATCATGCCTCCGCCGCCCGATGCACCGCTCCCTGGTATGCTTGTTGGGGACTGGCCGTTTCTGATTGAAGCACGCTATCGTTCGCCGGATCATTTCGGCTTCGAGATTCAGTATCGAATGCGGACGATGAATCGGTTGCGGCTCCTCTTGCCCGTATGGCTGATCGGCCCGAAGTTCAAACCCCATACCGAGCGCAACACCAAGCACTGGGTGGTTCCCTTTCAGGGGCCGGCAACTGAAACACAGCCGCCAAACGGCGTTAGCCGGCTCCTGGCGGCGCTGCGGCTCCGACGTCAGCCGAGTCCGGCACCTGTCCGCCCTGGGCCGCCAGTGTTTGCGCAGGAATATTACGAGGTCGAAGGCCGCGTCCGAGGCGGACCGGACCTGTCCTCGCTTGATCCGGCGCGGGCCGCGCCCCTGGTGGAGGATCATGAGGCGTACTACCGAACCATGAGCCGCCGACTTGATGACGTGGTGGAGTTCCCTGCGATCTTGAGCACGCTGTTTGATACGTACTACGCCCTAGATGAGGAGACGGCCCGTCGGTATCGGCGGGCTTGCTACTGGTTCAACCTTGGCAACTTCCTGTACGGATACTCGGGCTCGGCGAGCTTCTTCGCCCTTGTAGCGGCCATCGAGTCGCTCTTGCCAGGTGGAGAGGGTCCTCACCCCTGCGCTGAATGCGGAGCGTCGCACTATCCATCGCTGACTAAGGCTTTTCGGGGGTTTCTGGAGACGTATGTCCCCGACAAACCGGAGCGGGAAGCTTTCTATGATCTACGGTCGAAGATCGCTCATGGCTCACGGCTGCTTCATTTTGACCTGCGGGAGGAGTGGAGCGAATTCCATCCGGTCAGTGCAGATGAAGATACACAGATAAGGCAGTTGCAGGGCATGTGCCGGGTGGCGCTCGTGAATTGGCTACTGGCACAAGGAACGGGTTGACGGAACACGGCAGTTGAGTCGTCTTAGGCGACTCCTGCCCTTTGGACGAGGTCGAAGTATTTGCCGCCCGGCTGGAACTCGGCTTGCAGCAAGATACGTGGAACGGCGGCAGCGTGCATGGTGTGGAGCCCGCGGAGTTCGTTGACGAGCTCCTGCCGCATTGTGCTGCTGGTTGGATCGATCTGCCCGCTCGCGAAGCCATGCGTGACGTCGACGGGGTAGCTACCGGTGTGGGCTTGGAAGCGGAGCTCCTCGAAGAGCCGGCGGCTCCGTTGCGCCGGCGCCAGGCTGGCCACACGGGTGCGAGGTCCTAGGATGCCCTGACGTGCGACCAGTTGGAGCGACAAGGCAGCGTTCTCAGCGCCGTTGCGGGCCTCCTCTTCGAGGGTGATGAGCTCGGGCGACAATCCGTCCGCGATGGCGATTGAGGCCAAGAACTTCGCTTCAGAGATCCCGAGCGCTGGCAGCCCGCCCGAGTCCTTGCCGATCCCGCCGGAGAAAACGACGCGGTTGATGAGGCCTTCACGATGCAGCCGAGCCGCCATGCGCCCGACTTCGGCGTCAGCACAGGAGAAGACGATAAGTAGATCGACAGGTCTATCAGGTGAGACGGCCTCGCCGTGGGGGCTGGCCATGATCTGGGCGAGTAGCTCGAAGTCAGCGGCGGTCAGCGCGACGTTCGTCAAGGTGCTTCCCTTCTTTCAATCGGGCATGAGTAGGGTTCAGCCGGCCTCGGTCTCGCCGTCGGGCAGGCGAGCCAGCCACCTTCGAACGACCTCACGCTCCAGTGATTGCTCTGGCAACAGGTCGTGGGCCGTCTGGTAGGCGGCCCGAGCCTCTGCGTATTGACTATGCTCCGCCAGCAGCTGACCTTTGCGGGCCATCGTCCGAGCCGGATCCACTGCAAATGGAGACCGCCTGTAGATCTCATAAGCGTGGTCGAGGGCAGTTACGGCTTCCTCCCAGGAGTGGCCGGGGGCCACCACATACAGCTCGGCGAGGTGGCGATAGGCAAAAGCCTTAGAACGGGGCATCTGCAAGCTCTCATCCTCGAGATCATGGAGGGCCTCGTCTAGGCACGTCTTAGCTTGGGGGTAGTCACCCCTACGGCGGTAGGCCTCGCTGAGCGAGATCTTGAGCGACACGAGGGGGTTACGATTATCTGCATCGAGGCGACGAAACAACTCTGTTGCCTCTTGGTAGGTGGTGATGGCCAAATCAAAGGCGTCGGGTGACGGATTCAACTTGGCTTGTTCCAGGTAGATGTCGGCTAGCTCGCGCTGAACGGTTGCGACGCCTTGATCCCAGCCTGTGTCTCGGCCCAGCTTTCGGCTGCATTTGAAATGGGCGACGGCCTTCTTGTATTGAGAGAGGGGTGGATGACGCGTGCCGGCGCCTGGATGGATATCGTCTCGCAGGACGTTCGACCATTCGCGAACCTGTGTGAGGTAGAAGCGCCCGAAGTTGCGCTCCAAGCGGGCCCGAGCAGGTCCATCATTCAGCTTAATAGCGGCCTTCAGGCCAGCCTCGTTGACCGTCTCCCAATCGGGCCAGAGGTAGCCAGTGTCGAGGAAGTAGAACAAGCTGAAGGCAAGCCACGGCGCCTGCGCGAGTGGTGGTTGGCCGCTACAGGTAGTTACAACTAGCTCGACCAAATGTTCGCGCTCGACCGCAAACCAATCCCGCCAACTCCCAAAATCTTTAAGATATTGGTTCATAACGAGCTTGTCGTCTGGATGTTCGTCAAGCCAACGGGCGAGAATGTCTGTCTCCACCATGGGGTTGTTGGCGTTTAGGGCATTGAATGCGTAGTTCAGGCAACCAAGGTAGCGGTCTACGAGGCGTTCCTGGGCAGCGCGCTTGTCGTCGAAAGGTTCTATCTCTTCAAACTTACGGTGAGCAAAGTCGTGGAGGAGGTCATGCATGAGGTATCGATCGCGGATGGTTACCTTCTCCAGTAGTCCAGCGCGCTCAATTTCCCTAAGGCGCCGCTGCGCCGAACCAAGACCGCATCCAGTTAGCACTGCTAGCGAATAGGCGTCAATATTGGAAGAAATGCGTAACGCGATCCGTCTGAAGGCTTTCGCTGCTTCGTTGGACAATTGCTCGTAGGAGGATTCGAATACGGTGAGAAGATTCGCGTCAGGGTATCCAATGTCAAGAGCGTCGATGCGCTCTCGCTTAACTTTTAACTCTTCGGCATAGTCGGCGAGCCCCAATTGCGGATCGATGTGGAGACGGATTGCAGCAAGCTTCAGGGCAATGGGCAGGTGGGCGCAGTACTCGACGATCCTTTCGGCCTGCGGCATGTCGTCCTGGGTGATTTCGCGCGAGCGAAGCACTTCACGAAGAAACGCCAGCGATTCATGAGGTTTGAGACGATCTACGCGGACGCTATCCACAGCCTCAAGCCTGGCATGGAGCCCATCCAGTCGCTTTCTGCTCGTGATGATGATGGTGGAGGCCCCGCTCTGCGGAAGCAACGGCAGGACCTGATCCTCATCGACCGCATTATCTAAGATCACGATCGGGTTATTTGAGCTCATATGCGAACTATATAGATCCGACAGTTCCGAGAAACTGGCAGCAGGATTAGCAGAAACGCCAAAACATTGAAGCAAGAGTCCAAGAGCCTCGGGCGCTTCCATTCGGTTATGGGAGAAACCTCGTAAGTCAACGTAGAGCGATACGGCCGAGGCGCGCACTTCGACCTCGCGCAGGTTCGCCCAATAGACGACGACAGCTGTTTTGCCCACGCCTGGCGTTCCGTAGACATTGATGATTCTCGGGTAATGACCTTCGCCCGTTAATGCGAACGCATCCAACTGAGCCAAAACTTCATGCCGTCCAGCCTCCGAGAAATTTCTCATCATTGGAGGAGGCCTTAGAATATGATGATCTGAATAGTTGCCTGGTTGATTTGACCCACCTGAGCCGAAATTGCGAATTTGGCGCTTTACGTCATTAGCGAACTTCTCGCGAGCTTTTTCGTTTACTAGAAAGTCCTGAAGCTCGTCGACTAGAGCGTCGACCAACATAGATTGATAGTCCTGCCTCCGTACCGTGCCTTTCGCAAGTCCCACCTCACCTGCCGCTTTGCTTGTGCGAGCGCCTTTATCCCCTGTAGAAATGATTTGTGTAACTGCAGCATGGACTAAAGGGCTAGATGAATACGCTTTAAGGTGAATAATTAGGCGCTTTAAAACGAATAACCGCACTTCATCTGACCCTCCTCCAATGATGGAGCGAACCAGTGGGAGCTCCAATAGAATTGGACACATCCTTAGGTTAGCGCTGGCACTCGACTTGTCGAGAAGAAGTTCGAACTCGTCTTTCATGGTATTCATCTTTTAACCTCTTGGGTTGCTCCTCGGAAACCACGGCGATCTTGCAATTTGGTCAAATTGTGATTCAATGGATATAGGTCTTTGTTCTTCAAATACTCGCAAGAAAGGTGAGTTCCCGTGTCAGTAGGAGCTGGGTTGCTTTACGACAATTTCCGAGAATTTATATCGAGATGCGATGCAATCGGAGAGGGTGAGCCGCTAGAAGAGTATATATTTCGATGGCTGGAGTATGGAGATGCCGTAATAATGGCAGGCGGTGATTTTGGCACCTACATGCAGGGAGTAGTGCACATCATCGCCATGTGGCTAGCCGACCCGGCGATTTTGAATTTTAAGGGTACCGACGATTCGCCGCCGCGCCTACGATTCGCCGTCAAGCTAGCGAACGATGGAACTAGCGACTATTACGCTTTCGATCGCGACCACTTTCAGGCCACTTTTATTCAGCGTCTTGTTGCGCGCCGCACGTAGGTAGTGCCCGCGGTTTACATCTGCGCCCGCCCCAATCAAGGGGTGGGCGTTTGTCGTTTTTGGCCCCAGATGTCCTGTTCTGCCAAAACGGTGCCACTGCTGCCAGAACCTCGCCTATCGGCTGCCAGTCATCGTCGCGTGGTTGGGCGATGGTGGAACTCGTCGCCGGAGGTTGCTTCCTCGGGCGCGCACCTATAAATCGAAAAATCAAGAGTGGGAGCCATGATGAGCCTTTCTGAACGCGCAGCGCTCGTCTTCCTGCTTGCCGCTTTAGTGACGGGTGGATGTATCTACTTCGTGCTGGCGGCCGTCGGATCTGCGGTCGTCCAAGGTTGGCGGGATTACCGAGAAGGTAGTGCACGGGCGCGGGCCTGGCGAGCCGATCAGCAGCTACGTCAGCGTGGGTGTGAACGAGCAAGAAGCCGCAGGTATTGCTCATATGTCAATTGCGTGGGTGTGGGCGAGATGGATGTGCTGTGGCTGACGTGCCATAAAGGCTAGCACGGTTGTATTCGTCCAACTACGTGAAGTTAGAAGGTGCTGATGCGGCGATCTGACGGGGTACGAGTGAGCGATCAGGTACAACGGCGGACGGTGACGCCGACCTTATGGGCCAGGGTCCTGAGCCTGGATAAAGGCCTTACACACAGCAGCGAAAGATCGTCTCGAAGGAAGACGGCCCAAGGTCGTCTTCCTTCTTTCATGTCGTGATCTGCCCGGGTCACGTGATCAACCGTGGTGGGTGTCAGTGCACCCACCACGGTGGTGGGTGCACTGACACCCACGAATGAAAGGAACACCTATGAGAACGAACTCGTCCCATGAACAGGTCATCCCTTGCTTGTCAGCGTTGCTGACGCGGGCGTTGCCCCTGATGCGACTGGTTGAGTCGGAGGACTTCACGCCGGATGAGCGTCGGGATCTGCGCACCCGGGTGGGTGGGCGCGACTTCTTCGAGTTGTCGACGCTGTTGAACCGCGTGCGGGGTGAGCACGAACCATCTTGTCCGGTGGTCATTGACCCTACTTCTGGCGCGGGTGCGGTTCGGGAGGAGATCACCAGCGCGGAACGAACCATTTCGCATGAGCAGGTCATCCGCCGCCTGGCGTCCTCCTTGAAGCGGGCGGTACCCCTGGCGCGACGCGTCGCGTCGGGCGAGTTCACGCACCAGGAGCGACAAGAGCTGCGGGAGCTGTGCGGCGAGCGCGTGTTCTCGGAGTTGTGCGTGCTCCTGAACTGCTTGTGCAGCGAGTACGCGCTGCGACTGGGCCGGACGGGTGACGTCCCGCCGATGCCGTCCGCGAGCACGATGCGCTGGCTCGCGGACATCTTCGACAACACGACGGACCGATAGGAGGCGGGGAGTATGTCGGAGCACTTGTCGCGTCCAACGGGACGACGGCGGTGGCCGCGGCGGCGATGCAGCGGCCGACGACACCGGACGACCGAGGCCGCATATCAGGAGATGTGGTTGACGGTCAGCAGGCTGGACCAGCTGGCGGATCTCGGCCAGATCGCGCTCAGTCACTTGCGCGCCTTGGCCGAGCGTGAGGCTCACTTGGCCGCGCTTGCTCCGACCGGGACCGAGCGGTTTGAGTACGCGCTGGACAAGATCACGCAGGCGATGGCGGTCGAGATTGAGGCGTTGGTGCGGCGGTGGGACCAAGCGTCGGGCTCGCGGGGTGGCGACCGCCATGAATAGGGCCACGGATGTCCGCTGGGGACACTGGTTACTGGCTCTCGGCGGGGCGCAGCCCGAGGTGTTGGCCCAGGCGCCCGTCGACCGACCGGTGGTGATCGGGCGCGGAGTGGCGGTGGTGGTGCCGGCCGTCTTCGGCGGCCTGGCGGCGATGGTGGCGGTGACATACGCGCTCCACCCGTCGCCCGCAGTCGCCCTCGGCGTCGGGATGGTCTGGGCCCTGGTGCTGGTGTTCGTGGACAGCGCCATCATGGGGGCCGAATCCCGCACGAGCTGGAGGTCGCGGATCGCGACGTTCGGGCCGCGTATGTTCATCAGCCTGGCGGCGGCGTTGACGTTCGCCGGGCCCTTGGTGATGTGCCTGTACACGACCGAGATCGCGGTGCAGCTGCGCGTCGACCAGGAGCACGACCTGGCGACCTTCAAGCAGTCGGTCATCGGCACCAAGTACGACGCGAGCTTGGCGGCCGACCGTACCGGCATCGCGGCGGCCCAGGCGGAGATCGACAAGGCCAACCGGGCGGTCGAGACGGCACAGACGGCGGTGCTGGACGCGAAGCATCAGCTGACGTGCGAGGTGCACGGCGTACGCGCCGGGGCCGGCTGTTCGGGTACGACCGGGCGGGCTGGCGATGGCGATCGGGCGGCGATTCGCCGCGATGGCCTGGACCAGGCGGAGGCTCGCCTGACGGCGGCCGAGGCGACGGCCCGGCGCACTCGGGAGCGCTGGGCGCCGGCGATCGCAACCTGGCGCGCGGAGATGGCGCGGCTGGAGGCGGCCCGCGACCAGGAGGACGCCCAGGCGACGGATCGCTACCGGGCGGCCACGGGGCTGGCGGCGCGGCGCCGCGCCCTCGACGAGGTGGCCGCGGCGGACGCTGGTGTGGCCCGGGACGTGTGGATTATCAGCGCGCTGCTCGTGGCCATCGACTTGTCGGCGCTGGGGATGAAGTTGACCACTCAGACGCCGTCGTACGACCGACTGCGGCGGAGCCAGCGCATGGCGATCGAGCAGCAGGCGACCAGCGGCGACGAGGAGACGCTCGCCGACGTGGACCGGCAGCGGCTGGAGCGCGAGGCGCGCAGCGACGTACACACTGCCTGGGTCGAGGCGCACGTCGAGGTAACGCGGGCGCGCATACGGGCCTGGGTGACGCACCAGCTGCGCGACCTGGGGATGGACCCGACGACGCCCACCGAGGAACCACCTTGGACGGCGTTCTCGGAATCTCCAGAGCCGCGCCCATCTGAACCAGCTGGGGCGGCTGAATCCGTTGAGACCCTGCTGAATCGCTCCGTAACGCGTGAAGCCGTAGCCGTGCCATTCGACGGTCGGCTCCGGCGGGCCGCCCGGCTGGGCACAGTCCTGAACATCTTGTGCGCGCTGGTCGTGATCTGGCACACGATCGCGGCAACGGGGGCCTTGGCGGTGCTGCCGCTCGGGCTGGCGGTCGCGACGGTGGGCGTCGTCGCGACGGTGGCCGCGAAAACGCGCTGGTTTAGCCAGGGGTCGGCGGCGATGCAGATGGCCGCGACCGCCATCGCCTTCGGCGGGCTGGTGGCGCCGCTGCTGGCACTGCTGGTCGTCGTCCTGTAGCTCCGCACCATTTCACTCTTCCCACACTCCTTCCAAAAGAGAGGAATTCCCATGTCTACATCTGCGCCGGCCTTTCGACCACGACTCGCAACGATTGAACGGCGAACCCGCCAGACGGTGGCGCTGGCCGAGACCGCCGGCATAGCGATCGAGGTGGTCGGCATCAGCGCCACGTTCGATGAACCCCGGGCCTACGCCGGGGAGACCAGCGACTGGGTGATGGCGCCGGCCGAGGACGACCCGCACCTGGCCAGCGGCGCTTGGCCCATTCCGGGCGACCAACGGCGACGCCTGGAGCAGCTGGTCGCTGCCGGCGTTCGGTTTGACCGGCTCTACATCGCCCACGAAGTCCCTCGGGGGCGGATTGAGCTGCCGCTGGCTCCGGCCGAGCTGAGCACAGGGACGGAGGTCGTAGCGATCCGACCGGGACAGGTGTTGGCCCCGGAGGTGGCGCGACAGGCGGTCGGCCCGGTGCCGGTGCCGGTGCCGACAGCGGCGCTGGCGCTGGCCGAGCGGCTGGGCCAGATCGCGGATCTGCCCTGGCGGGTGGTGGCCGGGGCACGAGACATGGTCAATGCCGCGATCGCGGTCAGGAACGACTTCGACCCCATGGTGCTGGGCGTGATTACGGCTCGGCGCACGGCGCCCACGCCAGCACTCGGCGCATTCTGCGTGTTGGCCCAGTGGATCTAAGCCGTCAGGAATAGAAGTGGCGTTCGGGCCGGACTCGCTGGTGAGATGACGGCCCGAACGCGGCTCGGCGCCTTTTATCCCACACGATTTCGCAACGGAGGAAGAACATGCCCAGTCTGGAACGAATCATCGGCAGCCTGGTGGTCGGCGGCATCGTCATCATGGTGGTCGCTGACGCGGTGCGATCGATCCTGTGGTATCCAATTTTGCTCATCCTGCTGCTGGTGTTGTACCGCCTGCTGTTTGGTGATCGCTAATGGCCAGATCAGGAGGTACCGAAAGGTCAATATTGAATTTTCATTCAATATTTGCTATGTTGGAGCGGAGATATCGCGTGACTATTCCGTCAGCGGCACAGGTAATGGCCAATAGTTCTGAATACTTTTTCAGCATTGGCCAGGGGGAACGAATGCAGCAGGGGGACGCTGCCGACAAGTTGGTGCAACGGGCGAGTGCCGCTGTGGTGCGACTGCACACGGGGCTGTTGCCGGACCCGAACTCCGCGGCGTTGCTGGTGACGGCGCTGGCGGCGACCAGTCTGACGGTCGGGCTGGTGCTGGGACTGCGACGAACGGATCAAGCGCGCCGTGACCGGGAGCGGGTGGTGTACCGCCTGGGGTTTGCCCGTAGCCTGACGATCCTCCAGGTTGAGGCGTTTGTGCGGAGCCTGGCGATCCTGCGCGCGCCGCGAGGTGAGGTGCTGGGCCGCGACAGCGTGGTGCTGGAGGTCACGAGCGCGGCCGGACGGATCCAGCACCGGCTGTGGATTTCGGAGCGGCGCGCGGAGGCGGTGCTGGCGCAGCTGCGGGCGACGATCCCGAGCGTGCAGGTGGAGGAGGACACCGCCAGCGCCGACGAGATGGTCGATGAGGCGGTGGAACTGGGTTTAAGCGACTGGTCCCGGCCGATGCGGCTAGATCAGCCCGAGGTATTCGCGGCCAGCCTGCTGCGGAGTCTGCTGCCCCTGCAGCGCGGTGAGCGACTGCTGTATCAGCTGGTGATCGGTCCACTGCGACCACGGGGACGAGAGACCCGGGGGACGACGACCGAGAACGCGCGGGGGTCGTACGTCGGGCGGATGCTCCAGGTCCTGTGGACCGGCACGCGGCGCGAGGCGGACGACCGAGCGGCCCAGGACAAGCGTCGGGACGGTCTGCACGCGGTGGCGCTGCGGATCGGGGCGCGCGCTGGATCAGGGCCGCGACGGGCTCATCTGGTGGGTCGGCTGAGGGGCTGCCTGCACCAGCTCGAACAGCCGGGCGTGCGACTTACGGCACGACGGCGGCTAGGACGGCGGAGCGCGCGCCGGATGACGACCCGCGCGACACCAATTGTGCCGAGCCGAACGGTGCTGAACGTGCCGGAGCTGGCGATCCTGCTGGGTTGGCCGGTGAACGAGACGACGGTGCCGGGACTGAGTCTGCGGCGGGGCCGAGTGTATGCGCCGGCCCTGGAGCTGCCGCGGACGGGCAAGGTGATCGGCGAGGCGGTGGCGAGCAGCCAAGCCCGACCGGTGGCGCTGGCGCCTGCCGACGCCCTGATGCACATGCTGGTGAGCGGCCCGACGGGGTCGGGTAAGTCGACGGTGCTGTTGAACCTGATCAAGCAGGATCTGGACGCCGGTCATGGCCTGATCCTGATTGACCCGGGCGGCGACTTGGCCCGGGACGTCCTCGACCGCGTGCCGGCAGCGCGTATCGATGAGGTGATCTACCTCGATCCGACGGACGAGCGGCCGGTGGGTCTCAATCCCTTGGCCGGACCGCTGGAAGAGGTGGAGCTGCGGGCGGAGCGCGTGTTGGCGGCGTTGCGGGAGCGATCCATGAGCTGGGGTCCGCGGCTGGAAGAGCTACTGCGGGCCGGGCTGGTGGTGCTGGCGGCGCGCCAGCTGACGCTCGTGGAGTTGGCGCCGCTGCTGGTGGATGCGAACGCGCGGCGGCAATGGACTCAGGAGCTGCCAGCGTGGCTGGGGGCGGCGGAGGTCTGGGCCCGGTTTGAGAGCTGGAGTGAGGCCGAGCAGTCCCAGGCGGTGGCGGCGGTGTTGAACAAGCTGGCGCCGGTGGTGGGACGTCGCGTGCTGCGCGGGCTGCTGGGCCAAACCGAGGTGACCTGGACGATGGAGGAGGTCATCCAGGAGAACAAGGTCCTGATCGTGGCCCTGCCGAGCGGCACGCTGGGGCCGTTGGCCGCCGACGTGGTGGGCGGCTTGGTGACGAACATGGTGTGGGAAGCTGCGTTGGCCCGGCAGCGGACCGAACGAGCCGGACGACGACCGGTCATGTTCTACATCGACGAGTTGGCCCGGTTTATGCGCGGCAGTGGGACGGATCTGGCAGATCTGTTGGCGCGGGCCCGCGGCCACAGCTTGGGCCTGGTGGGGGCCGTACAACACCTGGACCAGCTGCGGCCGGAGCTGCGAGCAGCGGTGCTGTCGGAAGCGCGGAACAAGATTATTCTGCAGCCGGCGGCCCGGGACGCGGTGGCCTTTGCGCGCATGCTGCCGGACGTGACACCCGAGGATCTGTTGGCGCTTGAGGCCCGGACGGCGCTGGCGGCCCTGGTGGTGGGTGGCGTGGTGGTGCCGCCGGTAACGGTGCGCACGTTGCCGCCCCCGGAGGCGACCGGTCAGGGCGAGGCGGTACGGAGGGCGTCGCGAGACCGCTACGGCCGCGACCGAGAGGCGGTGGAAGCGGCCATTGCCGAGCGACGCGACCAGAGCGATCCCGGTCGGCGGCGAATCAGGAGGACGTCATGAGCCTGTCCGTAACCCTGTCCGCAGTTGGCAAGCAGTCGTCAGCAACGCTCCTGACGGGACCGCCGAACCACGCCGGTCGTGCGTACGACTGTCTGGCAGCAGACAGCGCGTATAGAACCCGTGGCCGGAACGCCAGCCGGACTGGCCGACGCGGCGGCGGGGCGCACCTTATATATAGGAGACGGCTCGTGACACCTATCCGCCCCTCTCTAACGGGGAGTCGCCTCGACCAGCTGAGGCGAGACCTGACTGACCGAGAACAAACGATCTTGAATGTCCTGCGCACCGTCCATGTCGCCACGACTGATCAGGTGGCCCGCCTGGTGTTCGACGGCCACGATGAGGCCGTAGCTGGGCGCCTGGCCCGACGGCATTTGCAGCGGCTGGACGGGTTTGGCCTGGTACGGCGGCTTGTTGACCGATCACGAGACCGTCAGGTCGGGGCACCGGGATATCTGCACGCGCTGACCGCAGCGGGACTCCGACTGACGGCCGGGACGCACGCTCTAGGAGCGCGCCAGCGAGCAGCCTGGCGACCGACTGTGGCCTTCCTGGCTCACCGGCTGGCGATCTCGGAATTATTCGTACAGTTGTGCGAGCACGAACGGGCCGGCGGGCCGACGGTACGGGAGTTCGTGGCCGAACCCGACTGCTGGCGAACGGGCACGGGGACGACCGGCCAACGACTGCTCGTGCGGCCGGATGCCTTGGTGCGCCTGGAGCGCGGCCCGGTGGAGGTGTCGTGGTTTGTGGAAGTTGACCGAGGGTCGGAGCGTCCGGCGGTGATCGCGGCCAAGTGCCGGTTGCACCGCCAGTACGAGCTGAGTGGCGCTGAGCAGGCACAATACGGCGTGTTTCCCGGTGTGGTGTTCATTGTGCCGGGTACTGCTCGCGCTCGCGCGCTGGAGCGGGTGATCGCACAGCAGCCGGCGGAGGCGCGGGGGCTGTTCGTGGTGACAACAGAGGACGCGGCCCTGGCGACTCTGACTCAGATGGAGGGCGCGTCATGACGTGGAATCGACGTCGGCCGCCACCGCGTCCCGCCGGAGCTATGACCTCGGTGCGTGCTGTTCCCCGCTGATCTTCTGTCTTGACCGGTCTTCTCACGGACGCGCCAGCGTGAACTGATCTTGTAACGGAGACATCGGTATGAAGTATGAAGACGTCATTCGTCAGGGCCTCGTGACAGCCCGACAGGACAACGAGCCGATTGACGATGCCACAGCCCAGGCCATCGCCAGTTGGTTGGGCGAAGGAGTGGGCCGCGGGTTTCGGCTGTTTCTCGCCACGGGGGTGGCCAGCCCTCAGCTGTACAAGGAACTGGCCCGGCTGTACGACTTGCGGCGGCCGGAAACCGAGAGCTGGCTGGATGCACTGGTGATCTACTGCGTCCGTCGTCCGACCCGGACCCGGGCTCGTAACTGGCGAGACGGGTGGGAAGGCAGGCCGGGAGTATGAGTGGCCGGACGATTGTCGGCTACCGCTACGGCCGCGACGAAGCCTTGTACTGCTCGAGTTGCATTCGCGACTTGTTCGTCCCGTATGAGCTGGTAGGTCAGGCCGCGTGGACCGCTGAGGACATTCTTGATCACATTGCGGCGGACCTGGGGCTGGACCGCCAGGACGAGCGGGTCTCGTCGTACCACTTTCCGCAGCCCCTGCAGCGAGCGGACCTGATGAGCCATGAGAGCTGCGATTTGTGCGGCCAGCGGCTGACCGCAGCCTGATCGGTACCTCGTTCCCTTTGCGCTGACCCGGCCACAAGCCTGCTCCCACTGCTCCCGAGTGGAGGCAGGCCCGTGGCCCGGGCGCTCGCCACGCATCTCGCGAAGGAGCGCCAGCACCTTGTCAGTTCGAAAGGGGTCAGTTATGACCAATCTGTCCACCGTCTCCATGGCTTTACGCGAGGCGACCTACGGCGCGGTCGTATGCGACGGCGACCGAGACATCGTTGTTCTCGGACCGGCGCCCCACGACAGCACGTTCGTCTACTCCGACGGCACCCTCATCACCCTGCCCAACGCGAGGTCGGTCCATCTCGTGCCGGATGAGCCGACACGGACGGGCGCGCTGGCGACGGCGATCGCGGGGATCGACCGACTCCGCGACGAAGCCATCGAGAAGCGCCTAGCCGAGCGAGAGTGCCACCGCGCCCAGCTCGAAGAGATCCGGGCGTACGCCATCGACCAGCACCTGGATGGCACGATCTGTCGCGACGGCCTCAACGCCTTCCTGCGGCACTTCGATCTCGGCGAGTTCGATGTGCGGCTGCGCGTCGACTACACCATTCGCGGCAGCTACGAGGTCGAGAGCGGCCGGACCAGCCAGGTGCGGCATGAGGGCGAACGGTGCCTCACCGTCGACCTGAGCGGTGTCGACGACGTGATCGAAGGCTCCGACACCTGCGAAGTCGACATCACCGACGTGGTGAGGATCGAGGACTAACACCGCCGGCCCTCGCGGGAGCTCGCAGTATTACCGGCGGGCTCCCGCACCATCACCCGGACGAAGGGACCAATTATGGACCCCGATACGGCTCTAGAACACCTGCGCGCGGGCATCCTGCGTTGGTTCGAGGCTGGCGGTGTCGACGCGATCGAGGCCGAACGTGACGCGGCAGCGGAGATTGTCGAGGCCGCCATATCACTCGACGTCTGGCTCTCGGCTGGCGGCTTCATGCCGCTGGCCTGGCGGAGTCATCGTAACGGCGCCGCCGCGGCCGAGGGCTGATCCACCTATCTGACTGTGTTTTAGCAGGCGGCGAGCGCGCCTGCGCTGGCCGCCTGCACCTCCCCGAAAGGAGGCGGCCATGCCCGCCGATGTCGAATCAATGTTCTCGGTCCGCGAGATGCCGTGGCACCGCCAAGGCGAAGTACTGCCCGACTATCCCGGCAGCTGGGCTGAGGCCCGCAAGCTCGCCGGACTGGCCTGGGATCCCGTCACCGCGCCCGTCTACGAACGACGGGAGGTGGACGACGGCGCACCAACCTATGAGACCATCCCAGGCTGGCAGCGAATCACCCGGTCGGACACCAACGCCACGCTGTGGATCAACCGTGACAGCTACACGGTCATTGACCACGAACAGATGGGCGAGATTGTCGAGTCAGTCCTGGCCCAGCCCGGCGTGAAATGGGAGACGGCCGGCGTCCTGGACGAGGGTCGGGCGGTGTGGTGTCTGGCACTGCTGGACGAGCCCATTCAGCTGCCCGGCGACGACAGCCTGACCATGCCATTCATGGCGGTAACCAACCGCCACGGAATTCCGGGCGCCTGCACGCTGCGAGCGACGGCCGTGCGGATCGTCTGTGCCAACACGTTCCGGGCGGCTGAGCTGGAAGGCGAACGCACGGGCGCAACCTTCTCATTCGTGCACAAGAACGGGTGGAAGGCTCGACTCGAAGAAGCCCGGCAGGCGGTGACGGGGACGCGACGGGAGATCGCGCGCTACGTCGAGTTGGCCCGCGAACTGCTGGGTATCGCGATCACGCCTCGGCAACGCGAGCGGTTTATCACGGCGTTCATCCCGGCGCCGCCCGAGGGCCTGGTAACTGACCGAGTTGCACGCAACATCGAGGAGGCCCGCCAAGCCGTGCGGAGCATTCTGGAGTCGCGCACCACCGAGCAGGTGGCCGACACGGCTTACGGTCTGGTGCAAGCGGCCGGCGAGTATCTCGACCACGTCCGCACGGCGCGCAGTTGGGAGACCCGGCTGGGGCGGACGTTGATGCGGCCCGAGCCGCTCAAGGCGAAAGCGTTGACGCTCGCGAGAGAGATAGCCAGTACTTAGGTGAACTGGCACATCCTCGGACCGGCTAAGAGCCGGTCCGAGGATCACACAATATTGAAATTGTTGGCATTCAATCTATAGTTGATCATGGACACATACCGACTCGCCATAGTTTAGACGACCCTCATGAGGGTGGTTCGGCTTTGGGTATGTGGCACATACCTTGACCGGCCACTTCTTTTTGGTATGCCACCGCCATCGGCCTCGGTATTGAATGAATGGGATAATTAAATAGGGATATCAACGATGGACAAGTTTGCGCCAGAAGCGCCGATGCTGGAGGACATCAAGCTCCTCACTACTGACGAGGCCTGCCGGGTGCTGCGGATCAGCCGATGGAAGCTATATGACCTCATCCGGCGAGGACGGATCGGAACGGTGCGCATTGGGCGGCGGCGGTTCGTACCGCCTGAGGCGATCGCCGATCTGATTGGTCAGTCGCGCGAGGGGGCGATCTGATGGCCCGCGGGAGGAATGCGAGTGGTGAGGGGACGATCTACAAGCGACGCGACGGCCGGTGGGAGGGAGCGATCTACCTGACGACGACCGCTGGCATCAAGACGCGGCGGCGGGTCTATGGGCGCACCCGGGCGGAGGTGTACACCAAACTGACTCAGGAGAAGGCGCGAGCCGAGCAAGGCCTCTTGGTATCGGATCAGAACTGGAGCCTGGGCGCGTACCTTGATCACTGGCTCGAGAACGTGGTCAGGCGCACCAAGCGTCCTTCCACTTGCGCGCTGTATGAGTCCGTGATTCGCCTGTACCTCAAGCCTGGCTTGGGGCGGCGGCAGCTGAGTCGGCTGTCGGTCCCGATGGTGCAGGCGTACCTGAACGGACGTCTGGAGGCCGGCGACTCGGTGCACATGGTCTATAAGATCCGGACGGTTCTGAGCGCTGCCCTCACGTCAGCCGTTCGTGAAGAACTCCTCATCCGCAACGTTGCCCGACTGGTGGTCTTGCCGCCCTGGCCCCACAAGGAGCAGCAGAGCTGGTCAGCCGAGGAGGTGCGAACGTTCCTGCGGGCGGCGGAGTCTCACCCGCTCTATCCGGCCTTCTTGCTCCTGCTGACGTATGGCCTGCGACGTGGTGAGGTCCTCGGACTGCGTTGGAGTGATATCTCCGCTGAAGACAACACCATCTACGTTCGTCAGCAGCTGCAGCGCGTGGGACAGCAGCTCATCTTGGGGCCACTCAAGACGCCGGCCAGTCGCCGCAACCTGCCGCTTCTGCGGACCGTGCGCGAAGTTCTGGAAGATCACTTCAAGCGACAGAGCCACCGCCCAATCGCGAATGATCTGGTCTTCACGACTTCTACCGGTCGACCCATAGAACCACGCAGTTTCGTGCGGTCATTTCAGCGGCTCTGCGTGGCGGCTGACGTGCGGCAAATCCGCGTCCACGATCTCCGACGAACAGTTGCCTCCCTCCTGAACAAGCTTGGCGTCTCTGCTCGCGACGCGCAGGTAATTCTTGGACACTCGCGACTCGCCGTCACGCTTGAGATTTATACCAACGTGGATCGTGAGAGTCGTGCCATCGCATTGGATCAGGTGCAAGGACTGCTCGCCGGGGATCGGTGACGTTGCCGTCAACGTAGCCGTCAGCCACGCTCAAGCCGCAATGACGACGGTCCGATATAAAGAGAATTTTCAAAGAAATATATCTGGTGCGGGTACAGGGACTCAAACCCTGGACCTCCTCCTTGGCAAAATTGGCCATGCCTCGATCCGTTTTCCATTTACACTCGTCGGTGGTCGTGGGGGCTCGGGACCGGAGGGCTCAATTAGCCTCTGTTGCCGTCAACTATGCCGTCATTTTGGCGCGTGCACTAGATATGGTTTCAGCAGCTCGCGGACAGAGATAGCGAGGCCTGGAGGGTGATCGGTTTGGTGGTAGGACGCTAACGCGACGCAACGCAAGCGACTCATGCTTTCCCTGAGTGTGATGTGGAGCCTGAGCACCATGTGGCTGCCATAACATTGTCTCTAAGTATTTCAGACTTCCATAACTTGAAATTCGGCCTCACCTTACGCGAACTCACGCAGCTACTCAAGGTCCAGGAGCTATTCTGGCGCAGAGGTGAGGATTGATGACGGTGGGTACATCTCTCGAAATCGCTGTTACGGGCGCAGCAACCGTATGGGTGTTGATCATAATAGGCTCCATGCGAGGCGCGCACTGGAGTCTGACCATCATTGGCCTGCTCGCCTTTGGATTCGGCATCCCGATCTCCCTCTTTCGCATGAGCGTATCATATGGGGACTATCTAATCGCCGTCTTAATTATTACGACGCTAGCCGCGTTGGCGTTGCAGTTAATTGCTTTAAGAGCTAGCTCCTTCGTGGTAAACCTTCAACCAGTGGTCATGTGGATATCGGTCTTGTTGGCAGGCAGTCTTTGGCTACTGCGATATGGAGAATCCTCCTGGCTCTGGCTTTCGACGCGCTGGCTATGGCTAGCGGGGCCACTAGTTGTGTTGATTCTGGCCAGTGCCTTCATCGCTTTTGTGGATCGGCGTCTGACACAACGGAGCTGGGAAGCTCGGATCCGCACAGAACGCGAGCAAGAGAGAATCGCCAAATCGTTGCAGGAAGTAGAACGCAGCGCTGAAGAGGAAGCGAGGGCGAAGGAAGCTCGCAGGATCGAAGCGGAAAGGATGGAACATCAAAGCCGGGAAATGGCGCGATTTCTGCATGAGGAGGCCGAGAGAAAGGCGCGGCATCAAAAATTTGTCAGTCAGATACATGCCTTAGAGCGGGTTGTCAACATTGAGCTGGCGGAAAAAATTCAATCGCTGGAGGACGCCGTCTCTGACGCCCGCACGATGTCTGCTGAAGAAATAACCGAGAGTGCCGCCAGATTCCTCGCAAGGCTATATAGCGAAAGCTCGGGCTTGTTGGGGAGATCCGTCCCACTGCGACAACTGGTCGATGACGGCTCGGCGCTAGGAGCGGCACTACTAAATGCTATACACCTCGAACAAGATGGCCTGCTGGAGATATATAACCTGCACATAGTATATGTCACGCTGCCCGTTCCTGCGTTTGATGATGGCGCACACCTTGTCCGGTCATATCAGGTGGGTGAATGGTTCGCCACAAGAGCCACATACGACTTCAAGGAATACTCGAGGCCGGGTCATGTGGCGTGTGCCGAGCTATGGTGTGAGACTGTATCGCTCACCAGGGCCGGCATAAATTTCTTAAGAGAAAACCAAATCAGAACGAAGACTCAAACGATCGGAGCAACGATTGTGCACGGTGACAGCTTTAACAATGTCCAACTCGGGCCACATGCCGTCCTTCAGAATAGATCGCGTATTGATAGTAGTCTATTCGCTCAGTCGGAAAATACGACTCGCTCGCTGGCGGGGGATGACGGGGCAGTCGCGCTACAGGAGCTGAAGACCGTCGTAGAAGCCTCTGGGAATCGGAAAGCTATCGATCTCTTCGACCGACTCATCGAGGAACTACATCGCAATGAGCCCAACAGAACGATCATCAAGGCATTCTGGAATGGGCTCGTTGAGGCGCTACCTACCGTTAACGGGCTAGTTGAAATCGGCGCAAAGCTCGCGGGTATATTTTCCTAACCCAGCAGGTTAATAAATTGTTCCCGCGTGCCAGCGCTCGGAACCGTTGCCTGAGTGGTGGGGCGCAACTTGGCCATGCTTGCCGAGCGGTCGCAGCTGGTGAGGGGCCATATGGCTCCACGAGAGCTTTCGTTTCGCCCGATCTGGGCCGAGTCCTGCGGATAGCCACATAGCTATATGCCCTGACTACCCGAAATCGTTACGATTACTTCGTGCTAGACAGACAGCGAAAGAAGACCCGGAACACCATCCTGTTAGGGCTCAGCGTCGCCTTCATTGCTCTGGCGGGGTGGATGATCAGCGCCGATCTTGCCGAAAACGACTCACGCGCGAGTGTCATCAGCCTTTTTGTTGGACTAGCTGCCCTCTTAGTTGCGGTAGCCGATTACCTGCGGGGAAGGCGACAGGCGCCCGCGGGGCCGCGAGAACTGGCCGTGGATCTGGCTGCGACCGTGGATGAGCAGTGGCGAGACGAGGCCAAGGCGCGCGGGCTTATGGATGTGGGCGTCCTCCCGCTGACTTGGTCAGCCACCGAACGTGATGTCAGTGACAACTCTGCTGCTCTGATGGGGAACCTGGGCGCCGGCCGTGTGGTGCGTTTGCGGTTTGACGGCCGTATAGAAGGCGGGTTCGCTGAGGCCACGCGCCAACTGGCGGTTGAATATCAGCGAGTGCCCAGTGGACGACTCGTCATTTTGGGCGAGCCGGGCGCGGGCAAGAGTGTGCTCGCGGTCCTGTTGACGCTAGGTCTTCTCGCCAGCGATGACCGACGACCGGGTGCCCCTGTGCCGACTCTCCTAGCGGCCTCCTCATGGGATCCGCTCAGTGAGTCGATGGATGAGTGGGTCGTCCAGACGCTGGCGACGTCGTATTACAACGGACAACGTCAGATTCCTCAGTTGCTCAATGATCGAGGTTTGGTGCTACCAGTCATCGACGGGCTGGACGAGATTCCGGAGTCGATGCGGCGCAGCGCCGTACGTGAGATCAGTAAGGCGATCGGACGCGAACGACCGGTGATTATCACCTGTCGCTCGGTTGAGTACGAGGACGTCATCAGCGGAGGTGCGCCCGTGTTGCGGCGAGCTCCCGTGATAGAGGTTGCTCCCCTATCGGCCCAGGACGTCATCGCATACCTGGCCGAGGTGGACTGGCCGGATGGCACCGAGTGGGAAGCGGTCTTTGCGGGATTGCGGAGCTCACCCGATAGCCCGGTTGGTACTTCACTATCTACGCCACTGATGGTGTCAATGGCCAGGCGGGCCTACCAAGGTGGTGGCAATCCGACCGAGCTTCTCGACACCACACGGTTTGCCAGCAGGCACGCGGTGGAGGATGAGCTCATCGATCGGATGATCCAGGCGGCTTACCACCATCCTGCGCATCGGCGAACCAACACGAGGTGGGACGCTGGCAAGGCCTGGAACTGGTTGGTCTTTCTGGCCCGATATATGCATCAGTACCGCGAACGCGACCTTGCGTGGTGGCTGCTGAGCCAGCGCCTGCTATCGCCATGGGTCGCCCCGGGGATCGGCCTAGCCGCTGGATTGATATTCCTGAGTATCTGGGTAGGCGTGACCATATTTGGAGGGGAGGACCTGTATTTCATATCGTCTGGCTTAACGTCGAGCGTCGTCTATGTGGTGCTTGCAATGGTGGCATGGTTTGTTGGCGCGAGTCGCGCGCCGGGACGGCTCGCGTTCCGCTCCACCGGATCGTGGGTCAGGCTACGCCGCGGCTTTAGTAACGGCGTCCGCCTGGCCGCCTTCGTGTTCGTGCCAATAATGGCTATCCTCGCCTTCCTAACTCTGTCCGAACCCTCACGCGCGTCGTTTGCAGTCTCGACCTATTGGTCGGATCTCATGATGCTGGCTGGGTTTGGGGTGGTGGTCGGCCTGGCGCTAGCTGCACACAGCTGGCTGGATGCCCCACCGGCACGTTCCGCGCAAGCCAGCCCTCTTGCGTTCCTACGCCAGGACCGACGCTCGTCGCTGGTCGGGGCCATCGCTGCGGGCGGGATCATGGTGCTGATCACGCCCAGCGCACTGACGCTTACCGGCGTGGTCGCCGATCTGACGCGTGCGGTTGGCACTGGCTGGTCTGGCGAACCCAGTATCGGTGAGCTTGTTGGGGCTAACCAGAACGTAATCGACATCGACGAAGCTTTGGTTTGGCAGCTGCGCGCCTTGGTAGGCCTAGGGTTCGCATTCCTGATCTTGTTGACCCGGGCATGGCCACGCCTGGTCGTGGCTCGCTTAATTCTTGCGGCACAGGGTCGCTTGCCCCTGCGCCTCATGAGATTTCTCGCTCATGCCAGAGAGCAGGAGCTGCTACGACAATCCGGGGGTCTCTACCAGTTTCGGCATATACGGGTGCAGGAATGGCTGGCTACACAACCCCATTTCAATACCGACCGTCTACACCTCGCTCGACGCAAAGCGAGACGGCTGAGGCGCGTACTACTCGTTATAAGCGCGGTAGGCGCAATTATTGGATGGAACTTCCTCATGGGCCTTCTACCGAAGGACCAATCGATTGCGACTTTGGCCGCTCTCGGGTCTGTGGAGTTCAGCCCAGATGGACACACCATAGCTGTGAATAACAACAGCACGGTCACTCTGTGGGATTGGGGTAGCACAACCAACCGGCCACACCGACGTCATACGCTGCCAGCAGGGCCGGACTCGACTGTGACATTTAGTCCGGACTCAAGCGTGCTTGCAATTGTGAATGCGGATTCAGAGGGTTATGACAACAGTATATATTACATCAGTCTTTGGGATACTGTTACCGGCCAGCATGGCCGAGACTTCATCGTGCATTGGCACAGCTATGACAATCCGCCAGTGGCTTTCAGTCCAGATGGTCGCATGCTGGCGGTAGTCAATGACGAGACCTCATACAACTTTACCCGCCCAATGCTTAACTTAACCTCGGTATACAGCGTCCGCCTATGGGACACCGTGACCGGATTCGAGATTAGACTGCTGCATGGGCCGTTCTACTCGGTCCCGGATATCGCGTTTAGTCCGGACGATGATCACACCCTAATTATTGGAGAAACCGATGCCTTCAGCTCCAACGTCGAGCTGTGGGATACGGCGACAGGGCGCGAGCGTGGTTGGCCCGTTCAGGGGGGCGGGCGTGTCACGTCAGCCGCCTTCACACCGGATGGGCGTACGGTGGCCTCGGTAAGCTGGCTTAGCGGAAGTGTATGGCTTTGGGATGCTATCTCCGAAAAGCCACGCCTGCGGCTGTCATTTGGCGCCGCGCCCCTTTACAACGTCTCTTTCTTGACGATTAGCCCTGACGGCCGAAGGCTCGTCACCGTAGGTTACGACAAGAACTGGGACCCGCTCTTGTGGCTCTGGGATATTCCGAGCGGCCGACCGATCCGGCAACTCAGCCCCGATGACAGCAAGCTCGACAAGGTAATCGAGATTGCCTTCAGCCCGGATGGGAGCACGTTTGCCATCGTCAAAGAGAACAGCAGCAATGAAGCCGACAACTCTGGTGTGTGGTTATGGAATGCGCGCAATGGCCGGCAGATCCGCCGACTCGCTATCCCCAGTGGACCAATCCGCGGCGTATCCTCGGTCACATTCAGCCCAGACGGCAAGACGTTCGCCACTGATGCGCTTGACTACAGCCAAGACCCGGACCGTGGCGATGCGGAGGATATCTGGCTATGGGACCGTTCGGGCCAGCCTCGCTATCGGCCTAATGGGCACCTTGGGCCTATAGAGTCACTAGCCTTCAACGGCAACGGCCGTGCCTTGGCCACTGCGAGCGAGGACGGCACAATCAGGATTTGGGATCCGTATCTTGTCATGCATAAGTAGCTATTTTGAACTCCAGTGCCTCTCATTTGAGCTGGTTGCGGCGCCCGATGGCGTAGGTGGTTACAAGCCTTCGATTGGATGATCCTCCCGGACTCACGCCTCACTGCCTGCGTGTTCCGTCGCGCAGGCAGTGAGGCTGTTGACACCTGCCGAGGGCAGGAAACCCCCTCGCTCGATGAACCTTCGGCCAGTAGGGTCAGGCGTCGTGACCCAGCGCGATGATTTCACTGAAGAGCCACACGAGCCTGGCGAGCATGACGCGGGCACTATACGTATCTCCGACCTGAATGCACTCGCGGGCGGCGACCACATCACGGGTGTTGAGCAGGCATGGAGCGAGGGTCTACTCGGGAACGTCCGGCCTTTGATAGACGATCTCTCGCGCTCATTCGCCAATGACGTCGGGCAGACTCTCGGATTGATCATCGCTGAGATGAATCGGAAGGTCACGAGCCAGTTCGAGTCGATCGCTCGGGAGTTCGAGGTCGGCCTCCATCATTACTTCGCTAAGCTGCAGCCGGACTTCGAGCAGATCTCAGAGTGGGTCGAGGAGAAGATCCCGCCGAACTGGCTCGGTGCCGACTACAACCTGGAGAAGGTCGAAGAGATCGTCTCCCGCGACGGCATCCCCATAACGTGGGTCCCTCGGGCGCAGATCGTCACTGAGCTCATGCAGGCGTCGGATCGTGCTGGGCGGGTAGCGATCTTGGTGCTACGTCGTGAAGAGGTGATGCAGGACTGCCTTGACTGCCTGGATGGCGTCAGCCACAGAAGGCTCCGTGAGCCAGCCGCGATGGCGAGCAAGGCAATCGCTGCCTGGCGCGATGGCCACGATGAGGCGGCTCAGACATTGGCGGCTTGTATAACCGAGGCGCTGATCGTGCGTGTTTGGGGGAAGACCGGCGTCGCTAAGAATAAGGCGACGATCGACTGGGACAGTCTCACCTTCGGTCGGCTCAAGATGGCAGCGGCGATGGCTCCCATCGTGCGCTTCTATACCCCGTGGTGGCCGAGTAGCGGACTGCCACCCCTCACCGAGCTGAGCCGGCACACGACGGTGCACTGGCCGTCGCCGGTGCAGTGCAATGCGAAGAACTGCACGATCGCCATTATGCTGCTGTGTTCTTTGATCCGAGCATTGCACGAACAGCTCATTGACCATGAAGCGCGGCTTCCAAAGGCGGCCGGGAAAGCGATCTAGACTGCTTCTTGGATCAGTTCCCTCGATCGGCCCATGGCGCCGAACTATCTACGCGGAGCAGGGATTGATGTAGGACACATCGCCCAGCTCGGCTTTCCATTCTGCAGGAGTCAGTCCACGCCCCGCCTTCTTGCAGAGGGCGGCGACAACGTTGTCCGGGTCTATCGTCTGTCTGCGAATGTGCCCGGATGAATCAGCGGACACGAGCGCTGTGCCGTCATTGGTGAAGGCGAGATCTGTAGCGCCCGTACCGCGGAAGGTTGTGAGTGGTCCGAGCGCAATCCCTGCGGCCACATCAAACAAAATAGTCTGGCCATCGGGGCTGGATATTGCAGCGAGGTTGTGGCTTGAGATCGCGACTACACTGCGGGATGCAGCCCATGCTGTCAGGCCCGTGCTTATGGCACTTCCCATCTGGGTATGTGTCGATGCACTCCAGCGAGCTAGGCGACCGGTGGTGTCGAAGGTCACCATGGTTCCGTCTGACGGATAGAACACGTTAAGCAAGTAGCCGCCTTCGCCTACGCCGCCATACGACTTTCCTTGAGGTTCGCCTGTAATGATATCTCTGAGTCGATTATCGGCGCCCGCGATGGCGATCGCCTGATCGTCGGGGGTGAAGGCCAACCCTTGGACGACTCCGATATCTTTCGACCAGAGCAGTTGGGATGATCGCCAGTTCCATACTTGGACCACTTGTTCAAACGTGTCGCCCGCACCTCGATCCATCAAGAACGCAAGTTTCGATCCATCATGGCTTAGCGCTATTTGATATAGTCCAGCAGTCCAGCCGGGATGGGGCGACCTGTCTGCAGGAGTGATCGTGCCAAGCAGGGCGCAGCTTCTGGCGTCTAGTATTGAGATCTTGCTGCTATCTCTACTAATTGCAAATAGTCTCCCGTCTGGACTGAAAGTTGCGACATTTTCAACATCATTTTCATTCAGGGGATCAACTTTCTGTTTGGCGATAAGGTGACGCTCGGGGCTCAGATCTTTGAGTTCAACGTCATGTGATCCTTTCTCCTGAACGGCCATAACGCGAGCATTTGGACTCAAGGTGACGTCTGCTAGAGGTTCGCCCGACACAATTGATGGCTGGGTAAAAGCAAGTTCGATGACCTGACTCTCGGCGATGTATCGTAAGATGGGTCGCTGGGGATCGAAGGCTATGACTCCGCTAAGTCCTGTATCGGCAGAGAAGGCAGTGACGGGGAGGGTTAGGAGGATCTTGCCATCGAGAACGCGAATGACCTGAAGGCTGGAGTCCGACACAGATGCCAGTAGGGCGCCATTCTGACTGAACGCGATACGCCCCTGGTTCCATCCTTCATCGGCGCTGGGAACGGATATCGGGTTAGTCGCCTTGGGGCTGAGAATCCTAAGATAGCCACCCCCGTCATTGACAGCGATCCGATCACCATTCTCGTCTATTTGAGCGCTGGCAGGTTTACAGGGAAGACTACACACATTTATGCGCAAAGTTCTATTTCCTGCAGGAATCGAATGGAAATCGAGATTGCCCTTCTCGTCTACGATGGCCCAAGTTTGGTTGACTGGACCGATAGCCCCTCGCTGTAACTTGAGCCTTCTTCCGGAATCCAAATCCCACAACTCCGGGATATATGTGCCGATCATGGCGTACCGCTCAGAAGAACCGAAAGATGGGACAACGGTGGTGTAGTCGTTGATGTTGGGTCGAGTGGCTCCAAAACCCAATGCATAGCTTCTTACCTGCTGCTTTGTTACGAGATCGTAGAGTCGCACCGTGTCGCTTGTCACTACCACGAGGCGATGGCCCGACGGACTAATGGCTGCACCAACGAGGGACTCATCGCCGAGCTTTAGATCGTCGATACCATCGATGCGTTTGCCTTGTCTGAGGTCATAGACGCGGGCAGCCCCTTCCCCGACACTCACCAAGATTCGTCCGTCTGGGGTAAGCCGGCGAATCGTCTCTGACGCCGTAGCGGGGTCTCGAAATGACCTGGTCTGCGGTTGAGCAAGCGCCGTGGTCAGGGCCGCTCGCGTAGTCGGGCCAGGATTGAGGCGCCAAGCGGCCAAGCTAAGGCGCATTGCCCGTTTCGGCTCAGTTGATCGCACCGTGTCCGCGAGAGCGGCCAGGCGCAATCCCTCCGCACGGTTGCGCTGCTGGGCAATGACAGCGCTGCGCGAGTTCGCAACGTTGGTTTGGTAGAAGGCGACGCCTGCGCTCAGTATGGCCAATACCAGGAACACAGCCAGTACACCGGTCGAGAGTCGGGCGCGCCGCAGACTGCGACGAACTCCAGCGGCACTGGTATCGAGGAAGTCCCGTTCGATCTGGTTGAGGGCAATATCGCCACGCCTGGTGAGTGCCCAATGCTGGGCTTCATCCAGTCGGTTGCCATGCCACAGGTCGCCAGGATCGCGGTCGCCGGTGTCCCAGCGAGAGGCTGCATCCCATAGGACGCGCACTTGAGGGATTTCCTCGCGATTATTGCGCACCCACCCGCGCAGCCGGGGCCAGGCGTGCAAGAGCGCGGGTTTCGCGAGCCATACCTGCTGGTCATCGGAGGCAATCAGGATCTGGAGCGCGTCGAGTACAGAGCTGATGTCCGGCGGAAGCTCGGCGCGCTCGGCACGTCGCGTCACGAGCTCACCTGACTCGGTGACCGCAATCAGGCGTAGAAGCACTCCCGGAACGAGCACCTGCTCCTCGGCGCCGAGTTCACTGAAGAGTTCCTCTGCGATAGACCCAAGGTCAGGATCTCGGCTCACGGGTGCAGCAAGGTCCGCCGCATGCCGACTTCCAACTGCCATCAGTTTGGCCATGTCCGGCTGGGCGTCACCAGCTACCAGTGCCAACAGGAGGGCGTGCGCGCTGGGCCGTTCAGAGGGGTCTCGCGATAGTGCGCTGGCCACCAGTCGACGTAACGACGCGGGTAGGGCCGTAAGATCCGCGTTGCCCCGCAGTACCTTGGCAGCGGAAGCAGCGACACTATCACCGCGGAAGGGATCAGCCCCTGAGGCGGCAAAGACCATGACCGCGCCCCAAGCAAACACGTCGCCCGCTGTGCTCGCTCGCTCCCCATCGAGCACCTCGGGTGCGGTGTAGTGAACGGTGCCCTTAATCTCTCCCGTGGCTGTCAGCGGCATATTGAGCGTCCGGGCGATCCCGAAGTCGATCACCCGAGGCCCATCAGGACCGATCAGCACGTTGGCCGGCTTCAAATCACGGTGAATCACGCCGGCTCCGTGGATCGCCGTCAGCGCGGTGGCCAGTCCAACAGCCAAACGCTCCAGGTCAGCCTCGGATACTCGTCGCTCGGTGACCCACTGCCCAAGATTGGGTCCATCCACGTACTCGCTCACGATGTAGGGCGGAGAACCGTCCACTACAGCTTCAACTACTCGGGCCGTACAGAACGGCGGCACTTGGCGAACCGCCTCAAGTTCCCGGGCCATGTCATGGAACGAGATGCCGTCGTCACGAGCAAGCTTGATCGCGACGCGCTGGCCGTCTGGCGCATATGCCTCATAGACGTCGCCCTGGCCGCCCCCGCCGATATGGCGGACGAGTAGATACGGACCGATGTGGGACATGTCCACTCGTCCGGGTCCAGGCCTTAGTGTGTCTCGCGGATCTGGCGAATACATTGTCTGTGTGACGCTGGACTATGCGGAGGGGTTTACCCACATGATCAATTGTCCTTAAGGGAGCGTGGCGTGATTGGGTGAACCAACTCGGAGATATTACCAAACGATGTGTTCGGGCCCTTTCGTATGGATTAAGTGTGGTGTCCGGATCGCCGAACTCATAGGAAGGGTGACCGATGAGCGAAGTTCACGCCCAACAGCGTGCTCTCGATACGCTTGCACAGATTCTGGCTGAGCAATCAGTGGACCCCCGCCTGCCCTTGATGCGATGGACGATTCATGCCGGTCCGGGCTCCGGTCTGCTCGCCGAACCACACGCCTCCCTCGATGCCGACCGAGAAGCAGCGGTGGCAGCCTGGACGGCGCACCTTGAACTGCAAGTCGAAGCGGACCGCGACATTTGCGGAACCAGTCGACTAGTAGCAAACGGGATCCGCGGAAGCGTGAACATTGTCATAACGGCTCTACTAACGGAAGAGTGACATCACCTCTACGGCGTCCACCGTCGCGCTCTTCCTTTCGTAGAGCCAGGCCGTACGGGTTTGGCAATTTTGTGCGTTTTGATATTGAATGAAATTTCAGATTTTCTTAATATTAGGAAATCTATAAGGGCTTCGCCTGCTATGAAGGGTCATTTATCTGAGGTTGGACGACTGATAGACCTAGGGCTGCGTCATACCGACGTTCGCACTCGTCACAATCTGGAAGTGCTGTGTGGCTTCTCGGCCGGATACGTTACACACCTAACTGAGGGCCACGTCCGACGACCAAGCGACCAAGCCTTAAAGAAGATAGCTCATGCCCTGGGGCAGCAGGTAGAGGAGTATCGAGCGGCACTGATGGCAGATCATGACGCTTTACCTTCGCCCGAGTACTACCTTCGATACTACTTCCGTAGCCGGGGCCTCTCTATTGATCAGAAGACGGTAGCTATTGCGGCACGCTTCGTGAAGGACCTAACCCGCAACTTGCTGGACCATAGGGATGATCAGGGGTAGCAGGTCAAGGGTCGGGAGCAGTGTGCGGCCAGTAGGGAGGCAAGGCAGAGTGCTGATCACTAGCACATGGTGGCGGTGGTGAAGGGCGTGAAGCTATCGGCCCGTCTTCCTCTATACCAGGTTCGTTAGCTTGCCAATGCCAGACGAGAGACCGAACCGCGTTTTCGTTCGTAGGGCAGTACTGTTGAGAAAGCAGGATCTCGAACTAGGCGGTGTCCATGCAGGATACAGGTTCGATCATTCTCCTTCTCGGCTGGCTTGGCTGGGTCTTCTTCGTGATCTATCACGTGCCGCGCGACACGCGAAGCAGACTGACGGTTACCGCCCTAACCATGAGTGGACTTCTGCCGCTGGAGTACCTCGGGATCACGCTCCCCGAGTACATCATGGGATGGCTCGCCCTATACGTGGTGATCGTGCTCACCAAGCGCGAGCATTGGTCGCACCCAGCGCCAATTCTTCAGGCTTTGGTGTCGGCGGCTGGGCTAGTGATGATTGCCGCATGGAGTGGAGGTACTGTATGGCCGCACGTACTCGTACTGGCCAGCGACCTAGCGGCCACCGTATTCATCCTTCGCCTCTTGTGGAAGATCTTCGATCGATACGCCAAGCTTCGCCTTAAGCCCGAGTCGCCTCAGGACGACTCAGGTTCAATCGCTGCGAATCCATCCGCCGAAGTAGAGCCACCTGGCGTGACCGATCGCTCCTCCTCTTCTGTAGAGAATTACGCCCCCATCGAGGACGACGCGTCGCCCATTCTTTGGCCGCATTATAGGCGTAGATCACCCTCTCGCAAGAGTTCATCGCGCGCATCCAGGGTCGAGATTGCGATATGCCTATTTCCATACAATCCGGCGGGCCTGAATCCTGGCCTACCCTCGGTTTCTAGTGCGGATTATAGGAAGTACACGACAGCTTCCCCAGATACGGCGCGAGAGATTCTGACCCAGGCCCGTGAATCTCGCGTTGAGATACGGTTGAAGCGTTGGGATAAGGAAGAACTTATCGCAGCCGTCGCCAGACAGATCGCGCGCGCCATCGCCGACGGCATGCATATGACAATCATAGGTGTCCAAGTGGTCGACACCGGTGGGATTGGCAGCCTCGCAAATCTAGTGGGCGCACTAAACGGCGAACTACATGCCCAGGTTGGTAACGCTGTCAAGGGCCTGCTTGGCTTGTTTGGTCTGCCGCAATCTGGCGCAGACATGGTCGGATGGGCCGCCGTAGGTCTCTCTCTTCCTCACGATGGATTCGTCACCAAACTGAAGCGATGCCTGCAGTTGTTGGGATTTATCGCTGCCGTACTAACGGGTCAGCACTGGCTCGCTGTCGCATCCGTCAAATCGTTCGCACGAGACAAATTTATCCAGGCAACTACCGAGGTCATCAAAGAGCTAGCGCACTGGCCTTTCAAGCCCCCAGACAGCGCGCCATCCGACCTCAGCTCCGGCCCCAACCCCAGCCCCAATGGGCCGGGACAGAAGTCGCCTAATGATCCAGCTCTGTCGCCGAGTGGTCGCCGAATATCCTCGCCCGAGGAAGCTCAGCAGCCCAGGCTATCAAGGGCCGATGAGGATCCAGAGGACCCTGAGCGTGATACCGAGACGATCAAGATAGTGGTTGAGCAGCAGTCAGCCCCAGGAGCGTCTAGAAGCGTAGTTCCTTGGTCTGGCGAGGCGAGGCGGCCAATCAAGCCGCCAACGAACTGCGAGCCAGCTTCCGCTGGTACCCATCAGGGGACTGACCAATGTCTGCCCGGAGGTCTCTCCTCGCCTACGCGGAGGCCAGAGCAAACTGAGCCGGATCTGCTGGCTAAAGCTGACACTTCGCCCGCGTCATTCGTGACCCAGGACTCACCTGTGCTATCTCTGGAAGCGCTCAATGAGCTGCTGTCGCTAATAGACCAGGGACTGGTGTCGCAAGAGGCTCAAGACCCAGCGGACGCGGACAGTCTCAGCCAGAAGGATGAGCTTGAGGGCTTCGAACCCCTGCGTGCCGGTGAGAATGTTGAGGACCTCTCCGTGGCTACGCTGCCTGAGCCTCTGCGTCAAGCGCCTATGGAGAACCCGGGACAAAGCCATCCTTCCATTACGCCATGAGATCGCTCTTACACCGCTATGGAGGGCGTACCTACGCATCTGGTTGCTCGTGGTGAATGAGGGCATTCTCTGGGCTCGCCATCATGCCAAGGAGGACCAAGATCGGTGCCGTGGGTACTCGATACGTCATACCAATGCGCAACACTTGAACCGGAAACTCGCCTCGTCGCACGAGTTGGAAAGCTCGTGTCCGGCCGATGCCGAGAGCTCGGGCGGCAGTAGTGAGATCAACGACCGCCGGCAGGGCCAGGAGTTCGTCGCGTGTCATCCCGGTCATGGCCTGCTCCTCCATTGGGATGCGCTCTAGTTTGTGAGCACATCATCTGCGCTTCGTTTGTGACAAGTCAAGCGCTCTGGAAACTGAGCGGATGAAGCGGTACAGTCGCTACATCCATCGAAGCTCTAGATCGGGGAACGGGATGTCGTCACCGCGTCCTTTGCGCGAAGTCTTGGCCGCGGGCATCACTGAGGTCCGCCAGCGACGCGGTTTTCGACAGGAAGATGCGGCAGCTCGTGTGCAGGCCCACGGACTTGCTACTTGGCGTCGAGGCACTGTGGCGCAGGCCGAGGTAGGCGCACGCCGGATGGGACTTGATGAACTTCTCGTTCTGGCGTTGGCATACGAGTCATCTCTTGCCGACTTCATCGTTGGCGATGACGACGACATGGTGGAGCTGGCGCCTGAAGCACGGCTATCAGTTGCTACGGTGCGCGCCCTCTTGTCGGGGCGGGCGCTGCGTCTAGCTGATCTCGCTGCAGCGGCGGCAGACGTCCCCGCCCGAGCTGAGACGACAGGGTCCGTACGGAAAGGCCGCTTTCCCGATGTGCTTGATCAAGCGCAGCGGTTTGGCATTGGGGAGCAGCAATTGCAGCGGGCGCTGGACGGTATCGGTGAAGCGGAGCGGTACGCCGCCCGCAAACTCGGTACTACGCCGGACCGGATCAATCTGGCGGCCATGCGGCGTTGGGGGCGGACATTGGCCGAAGAGCGGGATCAGCGAGTGGCCGAGCGCGGTGGGGCGGCGTCCCCAAGGCAACTACAGGCGCTACGCGGTCATGTGACCCGCGAGCTCATGGCCGAACTCGCCGACGAGCCCGGCAACCTCGACGAGGAATGAGTGACGCCGGAGATGGCCGTTGATGCGCCGGCAATCAGAGTGGGAAGTGTCAGGTGAAGGGCACCACGTATAAGCGCTGCAAGTGTCCGCCGCGCTACAGCGCCAGCGGTAAGCGGCTGGCGTGTCCGAAGAAGCACGGGTCTTGGGCACTGGTAGTAGACGTGCCCTTGAGCGAGACGGGGCGACAGAGTCAGCGACGTCAGCAGATCACTCGGAGCGGGTTTGCGACCCGGGACGCGGCGGGCGCGGAGTTGCAGCGCATTATCGCGCTACTTCAGATGCCGGCGGTCGATGACGATGCTGGCCGAATCCAGATCGCGGCAGTGATTCGGGAGTACTACAAGCGCTACGACCAGCTGCCCGATTATGACGACATCCGACGGCGCTTTGCTGCCGGCATGGCGTTGTCACGGAGCCAGAGTACGGGCGAGTGGCTCGATGAGTGGTTGGCAAGTAAGCGGGCGCTGGCGCGCAACACGTACCGCTCGTACGAGAGCCATATCCGGCTGTACCTGCGTCCTCAGCTGGGCCATGTTCCGCTGGAGAAGCTGCGCCCCGTCCACATTGGTGCCGCCTACGACCAGATCATGGCCGACAACGAAACGCGGGCCCGGCCGATCGGCCCAGCCTCGCTTAAGTTGATCCACGCCACGTTACGAGCGTCACTTAACGACGCGGTGGACCAAGAGCGGATCGAGCGCAATCCGGCGGAGAACATCGAGCTTCCGGCCAGTAAGCGACCAAAGGCAGTGGTGTGGACTCGGGAGCGCGTTCTGCGCTGGTTGGCCACGGGCGAACGACCGAAGGTTGCAGTGTGGACGCCGCGTCAGACCGGGGCGTTCCTAGACCTTGCTACCGGCGATCGGCTGTACGCCTACTACCACCTCCTCGTCTTCCGCGGACCTCGCCGGGGCGAGGGGCTGGGCCTGAAGTGGTCCGACCTGGATCTGCACGAGCGCGTCATGACGATCCGGGAGCAGATTGTCCAGGTGGGGTGGGAGACGGAGACGACAACACCTAAGTCGGATAGCGACGGTGAGGTCGCTTTGGACTCGGTGACTGTAGCCATCTTGCAGGCCCACCGTCACCAACAACTCCAGGAGCGAGCGGCGTGGGGTGCAGCGTGGATCGATACGGGACACGTCTTCACGCGCGAGAACGGCGTGGAGATCCATCCGGACTACGCCAGCCGTCACTTCCGGCGGCTCATCGAGCAGGCGAACAAGCTGCATCCCGGTAGCCAGGGTCCGGCGGTGCGCGATGTGCAGGTGCGTCTGGACGTCGCGCCGACCGGTAGCTACGGATCCGATACGGCCACAGCGGTTCGGCGATTTCAGCGAACGGTTGGGCTGAAGGTCAACGGAGTCGTTGACCCCTCCACGTGGTACCAGTTGTTCCCGGACGACCCGCTGCGGGACTACCCGCACCCCGGGTATCTGCCGCCGATCCGTTTGCACGACCTGCGCCATGGAGCGGCCACGTTAGCGCTGGCGGCCGGGAGCGATATGAAGGTGACATCGGCGATGCTGCGGCATTCGTCGATCAAGATTACGGCCGACACGTATACCTCGGTCCTACCGGAGGTAGCGCGAGAGGCAGCCGAGGCGTTGGTACGGATCGTTCCGCGCCAGGTGGTGTCAGAGGATGTCAGCGACGACGTGAGCACTTCGCTAGCACGAAGGCCGAAAAAGCGAACTGGGCGATCTCCGCGACGGAGGATCGCCCAGTTCAGAAGAGGTGCGCCGCCAGGGACTCGAACCCCGGACCCGCTGATTAAGAGTCAGCGGGCAACCGCCAAACCGGATGCCGGGCGACGCTTGGGCATGTCGCTTCGTGTCACTTCGTCCGCATAACAGCCGGTTTCCCCGCCGCAACATGCCGGACCGTACCGCATGGTTACAGAACATACGAGCACAATCCGAGCCCACAAACCCAGCACGGGCGCTATTACCCTAAGTAATCTACACGGGCGGGTGCGGTTGTCGTGAGCGATGCGGGAGACGGCGATCACGCAAAGGGTCCGGTTGGCTTGACGGTCGCCGTCGCGATTGAGCCGATAGCGGGTGATCTTGCCGCCGGAGGTCGGGCCCGGGGACACCCCGCTCAGCGACGCGAAGGCGGCCTGCGAGGCCAGCCGGTCGGGGTTGTCGCCGCAGGTGGACAGCAGCTGGGCAGCGGTGTCCACACCGACACCTTTGATCTGCAGCAGGTCGGGGCGGGTGTGCTTGACCAAAGCGGCGAGTCTCTTGTCCAGCTCCGTGATCTCGGCGTTCAGGTGGTGCCAGCGGCCGGCCGGACCAGTGCATATCGGGCGCCCTGGCCAGGTCACTCAGATCGCCGGCGGGCGGCAGGTCGGCGTACGCCTGGACGAGTTTGGCGCCTTTATGGCTGGCGAGGTGTTCGCGCAGTGGCGCCGACGCGGTGACCAGTAGGGCGTGCAACTCGTTGATGCAGGCCCTACGGGACTGGATCGCGCCTGAGCGGACGGCGTGCAGGACACGGATCGACTCGATGATGCCGTCACCGGTCTCGGGCACCTCGATTGCTCGGCCGGCGCACCTGGCGCCAGCGACGCGCACCAGATTAGGTGGTGTCGGCGAGGCCGTAGCACAGGTAGTAAGCCATCTCCAGTTCGCCCGGCTCGCCGGGAGTGAGGCTGCGGCTGACAGCGGCCATCGTCGGAAGGTCTCAGAGGGCGGTTCGCGAGTTGATGCCCGTTTCGTCGCTGGCGTTGGGTGAGGCGGGCTGGTAGAAGATCCGTCGCGAGGTTACGTGCCGGGCTGGGTGAACAAGCCCGACTCGGTCTCGATCAAGATT
>JAGFNW010000046.1 GCA_017592665.1 Streptosporangiaceae bacterium NEAU-GS5
AGGACACGGTCAGGTCGAACACGACGTCCACGACGCCGTCGACCTCACCGATGGCGTCCGCGATCCGCCTGACCTGGGACGACCGCTCGACGGTTCCGCCGACGGTCACCACGCCCCGGTCCGCGGTGAAGACGAGCGCCTCGGGATCGACGTCGGTCTGCTCCCGCAGCACCGCCGTGATGTCCGCGACCAGTTCGCCGGCCGGGCGGGTGAACACCCGCAGCACGTCGGCCTGGTGCAGAGTTCCGATGATCCGGCCCGTGACCGGGTCGATGACGGGCAGCTGCTTGATCTTGCCGGCCAGCATGAGCCGCGCAGCCGTGCGAACCGGCGTGCCCGGGGTGATGGTGATAGCCGGTGAGGTCATCAGCTCACCCGCCAGCACGGCGGCCGCCTTCTTGCGCAGCCCGGGCCGGCGGGGATGGGTCTCCTTCACCAGCAGGTCGTCCTCGGACACCACACCGACCGGCCGGCGATCGGCGTCAATGACGGTCACCGACCCGACCGCATACCGCCGCATGGCGTCCAGGATCTCGGTGAAGCCCGCATCCTGACGCACAGCGATCGCCACCCGGCCCATGACGTCCTTGACCTCGACACTCATCGCACTACCTCCTTTCGTCCGCGGGAACGACGGCCACCGGGCAGCTCGTGTGGTGCAGCACACCGTGACCGACCGAGCCGAGCAGCATCGAACCGAACGCTCCCCTGCCATGCGAGCCCACGACCACCAGGTCCGCGCCTTCCGCGGCGTCGACGAGGGCGTCGACCGGGTGCGCGCACCGCACGTCCTCGGCCACCTGCACCCGCGGGTGCTTCTCCTGGAACGGCGTCAGCTTCTGCTTGGCCATGTGGTGCTGCGCGGTGGTGATCTCATCCATGTCGTAGGCGACCTCAGGCGCGTACACGTGGACCGGAGCCCGCCAGGCGTACACCGCGCGCAGCGGAACGCCGCGCCGGGCCGCCTGCTCGAAGGCATAGGCGATCGCGGGCTCGCAGTCGGGTCCGTCGTCGATGCCGACCACGACCTCGCCGCGCGGCTCGCGCTCACCGGCACGGACCACCACCACCGGGCAGGCGGCCTGCCCTGCCACGTGGATGCTCACCGAACCGAGCAGCGCCCGGGCGAATCCGCCCAGCCCACGGCTGCCGACCACGACCTCGGCCGCCCCCATGGCGCAGTCGCGCAGGACCTTGGCCGGATGGCCTTCCCTGACCTCGGTGGTCACGGTGATCCACGGGTGCCGTTCACGGGCCCGCTCCGCGGCGGCCGCCACGACCCTGGTTCCCTCCAGCGTGAGCTGGTCGGGCATCGCGAGCGCGGACCTCGTCACTTCGTACGGCGAGCGGTCCAGTGCGTACACGATCTTCAGTGTTGCGTCGATCCGGGCCGCGTCCGCGGCCGCCCACTCCACCGCGCTCAGCGCGGCGGGTGAACCGTCGACGCCCACAACGATCTGATCAGACATCTCCGGTCCTCCTTTCCTGCCTCCATGGCACGCCAGGAGCGCGGCTCCGCCCCAGGGCCGTAAGTCCCGCGCGTCTGGGACGGAGGGCCATATCAGCAGGCAGAAGGCATTTCCTACGATGGAGTCACCAAGCCTTGAGGAGTGATGTCCCATGTCAGCCACCGCCTCACCCGGCGATCTCGCGCGCCGCGTCGCCCATCACCGCGACCGGCTCGGCCTGTCACGTCAGGAGCTGGCGCGGCGCGCCGGCATCGCCGAGGGCTATGTCAGCGACCTGGAAGAGCAGGCCTGGCCGATCAGGGCCGAGACGTTGATGGCCATCGCGTCCGCGCTGCAGACCACCGTCGACGACCTCCTCGGCGGCGCCGCGGACCGGGCGCCCGGTCAAGGCCCGGCAATGGCGCGCCCAACCCTTGAGGTGCTGTCTTCGGAGGACTGCTGGAAGCTGATCGGCTCCGGCGGCGTCGGCCGGGTGGCGTTCACCGGGCTGCGCGGCCAGACCGTTCTACCGGTCAACTACCGCGTCCACGACGGTGTCGTCGTTTTTCGCACGCGGCGCGGTGGGCAGATGGAAGAAGATCTGCGTACCGGGATGAAGGACGTCGACCGAGGGATCGCCTTCGAGGTCGACCGGATCGACGAGGCGGTCCGGGGCGGCTGGAGCGTCCTGCTCCGTGGTCCCGCCCACCTCGTGACCGACGACGCGTTCGTGCCCGTCTCGGCGGACGACGTCCAGCCCTGGGCCGGAGGAGAACGCGACCTCTACATCCAGATCACCCCCCACGAGATCACCGGCCGCCGCATCCACGCCATGTAACCGTCGTGACCGGGGCCCCGCGTGTGCCGGTCGCGCAGTGACCGCGGCCCGCTGGGCCGCCGGAGACGCGGTGTTGCGCGATACAGACCTTCAGGTCGTCCATGTGATGCCACAGTGGGCGTACGAGAGGCCGGCTGCGGTGCCGGCCACGCTGGATGTCCAGTGGTGATCGTGCGCGCCTTGCGCTCTCTGCCGCGCGGCGAGGTGATCGTTGCCGTCGATGGCGCACGGTCAAGTTGCCGAGAGCAATCGTTCAACAGCATCGGCGAGCTCCTCTACGGGCTGCCGACCGTCGAGTTCCACGGAGGCACCGCGACGGAGCAACGGCTCTACCTCGGCCACATATCGCTCGATCTGCGCTCGATCCTTCGCGGTCTTGCCGTAGGGGTTGCCAGACCGCCGGGCGACGCGGTCGAGGAGGACTCCAAGAGGTGCGCTCAGCAGAACGACATGGTCGAACCGGTCGTAGAAACGCCGCTGGTTGTCCACCGTTCCCGACACGATCACCTCGGCCTGCCGCGCGAGCAAGGCCGCCATACGCGGCTCGTCCCATCTGCCGTCAGGCAGTGTCCAGCCGCCATAGTCGGTGTCGACGGCCTCGTAACCACGATGCGACAGTTCGGCGAGCAAGGTGCTCTTACCCGCGCCCGACATCCCCGTCAGCAACACTCGCGCCACGCAGGTGACTCTAGTGAGCACCTCGGCGTCCATCCCACCCGCTGCGTCTTTCCAGCCTGAGAGGTCAACCACATTCCGCTTGCTGCTGCCCGCCGCCGCAGACGGCGGGCAGCGGTTCGTCAGGGAGTGACCTGGTAACGGGCCTGCATCCCGGCCGTGATGTGGTCGCCGACATGGCAGTGGAACAGCCAGATCCCGTTGTCGTCCGGGGTCATGTTCGCCGTCACCATCTCGGCGGGCAGCAGGCTGAGCACGTCGGTGCGCATCCCGTTGACCGTCACGGTGTTGCCGTGCCAGTGCGGGGTGTGCAGGTCGACCTCGGTGCCCATGCTCATCACGTGCCAGCGGACCTTCTGACCGTTGCGCATCGTGAACAGCGGCCCGTTGCCGTACACATAGCCGTTGATCGAGTGCATCAGATTGGACTCCTGGAAGTCCTCATCCTCGGGATCGGGCGGGTTCGACAGACCCGCCATGTTGGCCGCGAGGAACGGGGACGCGTTCTCATTGGCCACCAGGAACATCGCGAAGACCTCGCGGTCCACATCGAGCGGGGAACCGTCACTCTTGGCCTGCCCGCGCGCGGTGATCTCCATGGGGCCGATCAGCCCGGCGTAGGTGTCGGACACCTCGTCGGTGTGCGAGTGGTACATCCACATCACCGAACTACCGTCCATCGGGCCCGGCCCGGCGCGGTCGGGCACCTGCCAGCGGTAGGTGAAGGTGCCACCGGTCGGCACCGCGTCGTCGGCCTTGTCGGAGCCAGAGGTGCCGTCGTTGTACGGCGCGCCCTCGGCGTTCTTGGCATAGAACACGCCATGCGGGTGGATGCTCGCCGGGAACGGGCACGTGTTGCGGAACACCACCACGAGCTGGTCGCCCACCTGGGCCCGGATGACCGGACCGAGGAACCCAAGTGTGGGATCGGTGGACGCGAGCGTGCGGAAGCCCGCGTCGGTGTACCCGCGGTAAAGGCACTTCTTGTACTTCGACCCGATCCGGTCCGGGCCAGGCTTGACGTAGGTGTTCTCCACGTCACCGAACGGCTGCCCGGTGATCACGTTCCGGCCCTGCGGCGCGTAATCCCAGGTGACGACGTCCGCCGAGATGAAGTACACCCGCGTCTGGTTGGGCGCGGACGTGGCCGCCGCCGCGACCGCCCGGTCGTGCGCGCCGTGGCCGGAGCCGGTCGTGCCACCCGACGAGGTGAGCACGGCCGACCAGGCCACGAAGAGAGCGGCCACCCCGATCAGGGCCCAGCCGAGCATCCACCCCGTCCGCCATCGTGTGACCATTGGGATTCCTCCTCCGAGATTGGCGATCTCTCGGAGTGGACGATCCGCCGGTCTCCCCAGGGATGACAGCTGCCCTGCCGCTTCGTAACCTCTCCTCACCATCGGCACACCGTCGTGATGCCGGAACGTGAAAGGCCCTTAGTGGAAGCCCGTTGAAAGGTTCACGACTTTCCGGCGGCGCCACGGTCGGCCGAATCGCGGAGATGCTGTCCGGCCGGTCGGGGGCCATGTCCGGCGGAGACCTGCATCGATCGGCTCCACGGCACCCAGCCCAGCCAGGAACGGGGCCGACCGCCGTCCGAGACGCCGACCCAGTCGCCGATCCAGTCGCCGATCCACCGCCGGAGGGACGACTATTCGGGATCCTCCGCCCGGTCAACCCCCTGATCGCTGGGCCGGACCGAGCTCTGACATTTCTTCGAGATCTCCCAGCAACCGCCGTGAGCCGGGTCAGTCGCGGACCCCGTCGATGTCGACCAGGACATGGCGCGGGCCGCGGAAGATCTGGTTGTGGCGGTACGGCGGCGGATCGGCCACGAGCCGCGGATTCTCCACGCGGCGGACGAACTCGCTGACGGCGATCTGGACCTCGAGCCGGGCCAGCGGAGCGCCGAAGCAGTAGTGGATGCCCTGGCTGAAGCCGAGATGCTGGTTGTCGGGGCGCTCGAGGTCGAGTTCGTCGGGATTGTCGAACCTGTCCGGGTCACGGTTGCCTGAGCCGTACACCAGGAAGATCGGCGAGCCCTTCGGAATGGTGGTGCCCGCGATCTCGATGTCCTCGACGGCGGAGCGGGTGTGCCAGAACTGGACCGACGATTCGAAGCGCAGCAGCTCTTCGACGCCCGGCACGATCAGCTCGGGCCGGCGGCGCAGTTTTTCGAGCGCGTCGGGATGCCTCAGCAAAGTGAGCACGCTGTGGGCGATCAGGTTGACCGTGGTTTCGTGCCCGGCGAACAGCAGCAGCAGGGCATTGCTGACCAGCACGCCCTCGGACATGCGCCCTTCACGGCCGTCGTCGTGGACCACCGCCGAGAGCATGCCGGTGCCAGGCTGTTCGGCGTACCGCTCGATCAGAGCGGCCATGAATTTCTCGAAGTCCTCGACGCTGCGCCGTCCCTGTTCCAGTTGGCGCTGAATCTCCGGCGAGCCCGCCTCCGGGCCGAAGTCCAGAGCGTTCAGGGCCGTCTCGATCCAGGCGTGGAAGTGTGGCTCGTCCTCCAGTGGTACGCCGAGGATCTTGCTGATCACGGTCACCGGCAGGGGGTAGGCGAATTCGTCGACGGCGTCGATGCGGGTCTTGCCCCGCATTTCGTCCAGGAGCCCGGCGACGATGCGGCGGATCTCGGGCTCCAGGTCGCAGATCCGATGCGGGGAATCCTGCGGGCCGTAGAAGTGCCGCGTCAGCAGGCGGCGATCACGATCGTGTTCGGGCGGGTCGGAGGTGATGATGTTGGGCTCCAGCGAGATGACCTCCTTGATCGCCTCGTCGTCCTGGTCCGCACCGGCCGCGGCCGAGCCTCCGGGGCGGATCCGCCTGACATCCGAGCTGACCCGGGGGTCGTGGAGTAGCGCGAGGATCTCTCGGTAGGTGCTGACCACGTAGGTGCCGTCGGGCTGCCGCGCCACCGGGGTCTTGCGGAGTTCGGTGTAGAAGGGATACGGATTGGCACGGTTGGCGTAGCGCAGCGCCTGCTGCCAGGGTGTTTCCTCGGCCATGCTGTTCCTCTCCTTCCCGCACTGCCTCAGCGGCTCCGGGGCCGGAACTCGGCCCGCCGCTCGTTCGGGTCGTGGCCGGTCAGAACAACGTCAGGCACCGCCGTGGGAACACCCGGTTCGGGGAACTGCGCTGGGATCGGCATCATGACGTCCGGCCGATCCCAGCCCGGCGGCGGAGGCGGGAACGGAGCCGACTGCTCGATCAGCCGCGCGTAGTACTCGAGCCACTTACCGTGATCGAAGGTGACGGCGGCCACGATGCGGCCGTTGCGGCCGTAGGCGGCGGCGAAGCGGCGCTCCTCGACGGAGCCCTGCATGAAGACGATCTCGTCCCCGAAGGGCGGCACCCCGACGGACTTGATGTTGACGCCGAACTGGCCTGACCAGAAGCCTGGCAGCAGCAAATGCGGATAGTAGTCGGGTTCGAGGCTCACCATGTTGTGGGCCGCGACCTCGGCGCCGAAGACGGCGTTGTCCCAGTGCTCCATCGCGAGGAACTGGTATTCGTACAGCACGTGCGGCGCGCGTGCCACATCGCCGGCGACGTAGATGGTGTCGGTGGCCACGCCGTTGATGTCGAAGGCGCGACCGCCGGCGTCGCAGCCGACCCCCCAAAAGCCGGCCGCCAGGCCGGCGCCCTCCAGCCATTCGACGTTGCGGATCGACCCAAGCGAGGCCAGCACGACGTCGGCCTCGATCGTGGTCCCGTCGGAGAGCCGGGCACGGCGCACGTGTCCGCCCGCGTCGCCCTCCAGCGAGAGTACGCCCACACCGCAGCGTAGATCGACGCCATGGTCGCGCTGCATCTGCGCGGCGATCTCGCCGATCACCCCGCCGAGCGCGCCCACCAGCGGCGCCGGGCCACGCTCGGCGACGGTCACCGGGATATCGAGATCCCGGCAGATGGAGGCCACCTCCGAGCCGATGAACCCGGCGCCGATGACAAGCACCCGCGACGGTCCGTCGGCCAGCGCCTGCCGAAGCCGCGCGGCATCGTCACGCGAGCGCAGCGAGAACACCCCATCGAGGGCCGCCTCGGCCGGGTTGGGCCACTGCCGCGCCCGAGTCCCGGTGGCGATCAGCAACCGGTCGAACGGGACCTGCTCGCCATCGGCCAGCCGCACCTGCCGGGTGGCCCGGTCCAGCCCGGTGGCGGCCACGCCGAGCCGCCAGTCCGCGTCCAGCTCCCGGAAGCGGGGCAACTGCGTGTGGTCGGCCGGCACCCAGCCCTTGAGCACCTGCTTGGACAGCGGAGGGCGGTCGTAGGGCTCGTACGGCTCGTCCCCGATGATGGTCAACGACCCGGCGAAACCCTCCCCGCGCAAGGTTTCGGCGGCCCGAAGTCCCGCCAGAGAGGCGCCGACGACGACGATCCGGCCGTTCGCCTTGAAGTCGCGCACCAACTCCGCGAGCGTCGCCGACAGGGTCATGACCTCTCACTCCGCTCGGCACCGTCCAGGCGACCGATCACGATCGCTTGGACCGGGCAGGCCGCGGCGGCCCGTTGCACCTGCAGACGCCGCGCGTCATCGGGGTTGGGCTCATAGGTGAGTGCCTCATCGCCACTCAGCCTGAAGACCTCGTGCGTGAGAAACACGCACTGCGCGTATCCCTGGCACCGATTAAGGTCCACGACGATGTGCATAGGCCCTCTCCCCTCCAGGCGGGGCCCGATATTTCGCCGGTGAGCGTCACAGCGCGGGACCCGGTCCATGTCCGTCGACCTCGGCGTCAAACTGTGCCCGGCCGGCCCCTCACATCATGATTTTTCGTCCCAGAAGTCCACGACCACAACCTTCATCAGGGAAAACATGGGCCATGTCGAAAATTCCACCCGACCCGGCTGCGGTCCGTGTCAGCGATCGGAGGAGAGGTGGCAGCGGAGTTCGGGCAGGGGACGCCGGCAGATCTGGCGGGCCTCGTCGGCCGGAACGCCGAAGGCGCGCAGCAGGTCTTCGGCGATCTGGTCGGTGGCCTCGGCATCGTCACGATCCGGCCGGGTGTGCAGTAGTTGACCGAGGCACAGAGCGGCGCCCGCGGCTATCACGAACGCGAGTTCCGCGTCGCCCGCGGTGAAGCGCCCGGCCTGGATGGCTGACTGGATGTCGCGCCGGGCGCGTGGGGCCAGGCCGTGCTCGGAGGTGGCCAAGCCCAGGCCGTTGTTGAGGATGACTTTGCTGAGCTGGGGATGGCGGCGGTGCAGGCGTCCCGTCAGCCGGAAGCTGTGGGCGAAGACATCGGCCGGGTCGTCTATGCCGTGGGTCACCTCATCCAGAGCGGCGCCGTGCCGGTCGAGGGCGTCCTCCACCGCGGCCTGGAAGAGTTCGTCCTTGCTGGAGAAGTGGTTGTAGAACGAGCCCATCCCCACGTCGGCGGTCTGGGTGATGTCAAGGATCGCCACGTTGGTCTTGCCCTCGGCGATGAAGGTCTGCGCTGCGTGGATGAGAGCGGCCCGGGTCCGAGCCTTGCGCCGATCCAGGCGACTTCCTGCGATGGCGGCCATCTGCGCTCATTCCTCTAGCCGGTCCTGACGATGCTCTCACTGTAGAGCATTCAGTCAAAACTGACGGAACCATCACCATCTCTTGCCTATTTCATTACCTCACTGCCGATAGCGTTCATAAGTGACGTTATCGTCATCACTGTGATAAATCATCACATGTGACGCAGGGAGAGGAAAAACCATGATCACCAGAATCGTCTCGACGCTCGTGGCCGCCGTGGTCACCTTCGGCAGCCCCGGGCTCCCGGCCAAGGCGGTCCCCGCTGGGGTCGCCGCGGAGACGAGGGCAGGCCATGCGCTGATCGTCGAGATGCCTCATGGCATCGCCTACGGGCCGACGGCCACGCCCGCCGAGAATGGGGCCCGCACAGAGCAGCGTCGCCGGCGCGTCCTCCACCCGGATCCGTGAAGCGCTCGGCGTACTGGTCCCCGGCCGGGCGCAGGCGCGCCCGAAAGACAGACAGGTTCCTCATGCCAATGTCCGATACCACCGCAGTAAGCCGTGAGCACGCGGTCACAGCGCTGGTGAGCGAATACGAGGCCCTCAAGGCGGAGGAGCGGCAGCGGATCGGCGTCCGAGGTCAGTTGCTGTACGCCACGCTCACCGCCGTCGCCGGCATCGCCACTGTCACCGCGACCGCCGGGCGGCTGGAGCTGCTGTTGCTGCTACCCCTGGCCACCACGGTTCTGGGCTGGAGTTGCGTCACCAATGACCACAAGATTGTCTTCATCGGACGGTACGTCCGCTACCGGCTGGGGCCGCGTATGGTCGGCTTGGCCGGTGAGTTCTCCAGCGGCATCGACATGTTCGACTGGGAGCACTACCACCGCGCGGATCCACTCCGCCGCTCTCGGAAATGGCTGCAACTGGCGGCGGATATGGTCGCCTTCTGCGTGCCTTCGCTGACCGCCATCGCACTGCTCCTGCTGCTGGGCCCGCACAATCCGCTTGTCCTGATCGGCTCGGCCGCCGCGATCATCGCGGTCACCATCTTGGCCGCTCAGATAGTTCGCTACGCGGGTGCCGCCGGTCCGGACGGCGGTCCTGCTCGCAGGCCATAGCCGTCTCCTAGGGGCGGGGCACCCTCACCTGCAGCGCGCCGGGGCGGATCTCGCACACGATCGGGAGATCCAGCAGCACGACTTCACCGTCGATGCCGGCGGGCAACCGCGCCGCGGCGCCGTGCAGAGTGATCCGGGGGGCGGTCCAGGTGATGACTCCTTCGTCGGTCTGCCCCGCGTCGCCCTGCCGCAGTTCACGGCGAAGGCGCGGAAGCAGGACCGGTGGCAGCGCACCAGCGGGCCGCTTGAGCACGATTCCGCCGAGCAGCCCGCTGTCGAGCGTGGGGCGGCCGAGGCGCCTCGGGGGCGAGAGACGGTACGGATTGTTGGATACGAGGATCACCTGCGGGTATTCGACCGGACCCTGCGGGGTGTCCACGATGGCGTCGACGAACTCGTGCCCGCCGAGGTACCCAGGTGCGATCTCGGCGAAGGCGCGGGCCTTCGCCTCCCGGTAGCCGGGTGTCAGCAACGCGTCCGCGTAGGCGCCGAACGAGACGTTGTTGACGAACACCCGGGAGCCCACCCAGCCAAGATCGATCGATGCCACATCCCCCGTGTCCAGCGCGGCCAGCGCGGAGGCCGGATTGGCGATGTTCAGGCCGAGGTCCCGGGCGAAGTGATTGCGGGTACCGGCGGGGATCACCACCAGGGGCCGCTGCGCCTCGGCGGCCACCGCGGCCACCGCGGCCACCGTGCCGTCGCCACCGGCGACACCGAGAACCGTTGCGCCCTCGGCGATGGCAGCCCTGGCCAGCGATGCCGGATCCTGGTCCGGGCCGGTCAGCCTGACCTGCGCGCCGGCCGCCTCCGCCCGCTCCACGAGCCCGAAGCGGGCCACCTTCTCACCACCGGAGCGGGGGTTCATCACCACGACTGCGCCGTCCGTCATCGCGAATCACCTCGGTGCCGCGGCATCTCGGACAGGCGGGCGGCCAGGCGCCCCGCCGACCCACCGCACAGGCTGCCGACCACCGCCCCGATGACGACATCCGACGGATAGTGCACACCCGTGTGTACCCGCGAATAGGCGACGGCCGCGGCGGCCACGTGCGCCGGCAGCCGGAGACCCGGCACCGCCTGCCCCATCGCCGTGGCGAACGCGAACGCGGACGCCGCGTGGCCGGACGGGAACGACCGTGACGCCGGCTGCCGTACCCGGCGGGACTCGGGAGCGGGATGGTCGGCCGATGGAGCCGGACGCTGCCGGCCGGCGAGAGGCTTCAGGACCAGGTTCGTCACCGCCGAGGTCAGCGCGATGGCCAGGACTCCCCGGCCGGCCGCCCGCCGGCCCCGGCGGCCGCCCACCAGGGCCGTAACGGCGGCGGTCACCAGCCACAGCCGCGAATAGTTCGCCGCGTTCGACACGGCCACCAGCAGCCGGTCGAGCCGGGGCGTCGCCGTACCGGCGATCGCCTCGCAGACGGCCCGGTCCACGCCGTCGACCAGTGCGCGCAGCTCGCCCAGCGAACGGCTACGGTCCGCGCCGCCCGCAGGCGCCAGGCTCGTCATCGCGGCTTCCTCCTCCGCCCACATGGTTGGTGGCCTCGGCCGCGGCCGGCGCGTTCGCCGGCCCAACAGCGGTCAAGGGGTAACAGGCTACGTCCCGTCCGTGCCGTGGCCCGGAGATCACACGTGGTACGGCTTCTCCTTGACCACATCCGCCTTCTCCTCGATCTTCTCTTTGGCATCGGCGTGCCTACGCGCTGCCGTGGGCCGCTCAGGCGACGGCCAGGTAGGTGCCGGCGACGGCCAGCGCCAGCAGGGCGGGCAGCGCTTCGCGGACGTCGTCGTGGGCCCGGCGGTGAGTGACGAGGGCGCCGAGCAGCAGCAGGATCATGCCGGCCGCGGCCAGCAGGCCGGCCGGACGCCAGGCCAGCCCGATCAGGACACCCGCGGCGGCGGCGAGTTCGGCGACGCCGATGAGCCGGTAGCGGCGCCAGGGGATGCCGAAGTGGGCGGCGGTGTGGCGCATCTTCGGGTGCCCGGCGAACTTGCCGGCGGCCGGCACGAGGCAGGCGGCAGTCAGCAGCAGGGACAGGGTGATGAACATCACGATCTCCGATCGGTGGTGGTCCAGGTCAGGTGGGGTGGCTGGGAGCGGGTGCCGACGGCGGCGATGTACCGGTCGGGCCGGACCAGCACGGTCAGCGACGGGTCGTCGACGAGCGCGTGCAGGCCGGTGGTCCGGCCGGAGGCGAGGCGGACGTCGACCCATCCGCCGTTCGGTTCGGCGTCCGTGCCGTCGGTGACGCGGACCAGGGTGATGTCCCGGCGGCGGCAGACGTCCACGAGTCGCGGCTCAGGGCGGCGCGCGGTCACCATCGCCGGCGCTCCGTCCAGGAGATCGTCGAGGCGTACCTGTTCGCCGCTGATCAGGCACAGCGGGGGGTTGGGGATCAACGCGCCGACGCGCAGTGCCCGGGGCGGGCGGGACAGCGCCGAGGTCTGCCGCAGCGCGCCGCCGCGCAGCCGTGGTGTCGCGGTGGAAGCGACGGCGTCGCGGACCCGGGCGCTGCGTACGGCCACGCCCAGCAGGAATCGCCGGACCGCGGCGGCGTTCTGCCCGCCGGTCATCGCCCAGCCGAAAAGCTTCGCCTTGCGGATCATCGCCGCGGCGTGGGGCCGACGTTCGGTCTGGTAGGTGGCGAGCAGATCGGGGGTGGCGCGGCCGGTCAGCACGTAAGCGATCTTCCAGGCGACGTTGTCGGCGTCCCGGAGGCCGGCGGCCAGGCCCTGGCCGATGAACGGCGGGGTGAGATGGGCGGCGTCGCCGAGCAGGAAGGCCCGCCCGATCTGGAAGTGGGTCGCGAGGCCGGCCCGGAACGTGTAGACCGCCTTGCGGGTGACCTCGAGCCCGGCGAGGTCGGGCCGGCCGCTCCAGGGTTGGAGCAGGCTGCCGAGTTGGGCGATGAGATCGGTTTCGTCCTCGCCGTCGCGCAGCTGGAACTCCCACCGGTAGCGGTCGCCGGTGACCTGCATGAACGTGGCGGCGCGGGCGGGGTCGCACACCTGCTCGACGCCGGCCCAGCTGTTCAGAGGCGCAGCGGCGCGAACGTCCACGACCAGCCAGCGTTCGGTGAACCCGAGGTCCTGCACGTGGACGCCGAGCAGCTGCCGGACCGTGCTGTTGGCCCCGTCGCAGCCGAGCACCAAGCCGCCGGTGAACGTCTGGGCGGCCTCGCCGGCCACGGCGCGGGTGTGCACATGTACCGGTGGCCCGCTCAGTGGGTCGTGCACGCCGTCGAGCGCCCGTACCTCGACGCCGCGGCGCAGGTCGATGAGCGGGTGCCGGTCGACGCGGTGGAACAGCAGCGCCTCCAGCTCTGGCTGGTGGAACATGTTCGCCCCGGGGAAACCGCTGTCCGGGACCTCGGGCTGACGGCGGAACTCGGCCATCACCCGGTGCCGGGCGTCGAGCAGGCGAAGTCCGCACGCGGGCCGGGAGCCGGCCAGGAAGGCGTCGCCGACGCCGATCCGCTGGAGGATGCGCGTGACCTCGTCGTCGAGGTGGACGGCGCGGGGCAGCGGGTGGGGCAGCGGGTGGCGCTCGAGGACGGTGACCGGGATTCCGCGGTCGGCGAGCAGCAGCGCGGCGATGCAACCGACCGGGCCGGCGCCCACGACGATGACGTTTCGTGGGTACATGGCGGGCTTCCTTAGGGCAGCGTGGTGACGGTGAGAGCGAACCCGGCGACCGCTTCGCGGACCTGCTCGGGGTCGGCGCCGGTCACGGTGACGACGAGGCGGCCGTTCTGGTGGCTAGCGCTGACATCGCGGACCGATATGCCGGCGTCGGCCAGCGTGTCGGCGACGGCGCGGGCGGCGGCGTCGGCGACCAGCGCCGGCTTGAACTGCTTGCCCACGGCGGTCACGGGAATCTCGGCGAGTTGGTGGATCCGCTTCGGCCGGGCGGCCGGCTCGCCGATCGTGGTGGCGGCCCAGGCGTGGAGTTCGTCCTCGTCGAACCGGTCCGGGTCGGCCGGCACGACGTAGGCGATCGGGACTTCACCGGAGTGCCGGTCGGGCTGCCCGACCGCGGCGACGGCCGCCACAGCGGGGTTGCTCAGCAGGCCGTCCTCGATCACGCGGGGGTCGATGTTGTGCCCGCCGCGGATGATGAGGTCCTTGGCGCGGCCGGTGAGGTGCACGTAGCCGTCCGGGTCGACGATGCCGAGGTCGCCGGTGTTCAGCCAGCCATCGCGCACGACGCCGTCCCGGCTGACCCGCGGCCTGCCCAGCGCGGGGTCGGTGACGTATCCGGCGAACACCGCCGGTCCGCCTATCGCGAGGACGCCGGCCTCGCCGGGCGCGCGGTCCGTCCACGACCCGTCGGCGCCGATGCGCACCGCCTTCATACGCTGCCCCGCCAGGACACGGCCGACCGATCCGATCCGTTCCTCCCCCGGCGGGGTGAAGGTGGTCGCGCAGGCGGCCTCGGTCAGGCCGTAGCCCTCGAGCAGCCGCCGCCCTGTGTGGGCGGCGAAGTCCTCCCGCACCGATGGCGGCAGCGGTGAGGCGCCCACGACCGGCAACCGCAAACTGCTGATGTCCGCGTCGACCGGCACCCGGGACAAGGTCGCATAGACGGTGGGGACGGCGGACATGGCCGCGATCCGGTAGTACTCCACGATCTGCCAGAACCGCGCGTACAGGTCGGGGTCGCGGTAGCCGGCGGGGCCGGACCACACCACGCGCTGGCCGCCGAACATCGGCGCGAGGCCGGTGACCAGCAGCGCGTTGACGTGGAAAAGTGGCAATCCGCCGAGCATCGCCTCACCCGGCGCCAACCCCGTGGCCAGGGCGATTCCTCGGGCGCAGGCCAGCTCGTTCGCGTGGGTGTGCGCGGCGACCTTCGGGGCGCCGGTGGTCCCGCCAGTGTGGACGAACGCGGCGAGATCGTCCGGTGCCGGCGGCTGCGCGCCGACCAGGCGGTCGGCCGTGTGTCCGGCGGCCACGTCGTCGAGGTACGCCACGAGCATGCCGGTATCGGCGGGTAGCGGCGGCGGCGCGCCCATGGCCGCGTCCGGCCGCAGCACCAGCACGGCACGGACATCGACCGCCGCGCACACCGCCAGCAGGCGCGTCCATCGCGCCTCGTCCAGTTCCGGGCCCGCGGCGACGACGAGGCGGGACCCGGTGCGGCGCATCAGCTGGGTGAGGTCTTCGGCGCCGAGCACCGGATTGACCGGCGCGGCGATGCCGACGGCCTGCGCGGCCAGCGTGGACGCGTACAGCATCGACGTGTTGACGCCGCACAGCGTCACGGCGTCCGCGCGCCGCAGCCCGAGCGCGGTCAGCGCATTCGCGATGCGGGTCACGCGGCCGGCGAGCTCGGCGTAGGTCCAGGTGAGCGCGTCGCGGAAGCGAGCCGGGTCCGGTATCCACTGGGTGGCCACCGCGTCCGGCCAGGTGTGCGCGGCATCGAGCAGGAGTTGATACGTCGAGCGGGGGGCCGGGAGCAGGCTCATGGCGACCTCCCCATGACTCGGGTGCGCTGGGCGCCGAGGTCCAGCGCGTGATCGTCGGTGGCGATGGCGGCGGTGACGAGGTCGCCGTCGTGCAGGTAACGCGGATTGCCGGCCTGCCGCCGGAAGAACAGCCGCCACTTGGTCGCCGGCGGGAGCAGGGCGGCGAGCTTCTCCATCACCTTCGGTGGCGCGGTCAGCGCGGTGCCGCCCGGGGTGCCGGTCAGCAGCAGGTCACCGGCCGCGAGGGGCTGGAACCGGGACAACAGCGTCAACGCCTGCGCCGGACGGACGATCATGTCGGCCACGGTCCGGTCCTGCCGGACCTCGCCGTTGACCGCCAGGGTGAGCCGTAGCTCGGCCAATCGGTCGAGGTCGGCGGCGTCGACCAAGGTCAGCCACGGCCCGACCGGGGTGAAGGTGGGATACGACTTCGATTCGTAGAACTGGGTGCGGGTGAGCTGGATCTGCCGGGCGCTCACGTCGTTGGTGACGACCAGCCCCGCGACATACCGTGACAGGTCCGCCTCGGCCACGGTGCTGCCGACCGGCAGGTCGCGCCCGATGACCAGGCCGAGCTCGACCTCGTAGTCGAGGAACTCCACCCCGGCGGGGCGGATGATGTCCCCCAGCGGGCCGGTGATCGAGTGCGAGGTCTTGCGGAAGAACGCGGGCGGCACCCGATCGGGGTCCATCCCGGAGTCCATCGCGTGGGAGCGGTAGTTCACCATCTGGGCGACGACCCTGGCCGGCGCGGTCACCGGGCTGAGCAGGTCGAGCGACCCGACGGGGCGAGCCTGCGCCGGCGCCGCCGCGAGGGCGTCCGCGATGGCGCCGTCCAGCGCCGGGCGGTCCGCAAGCAGCTCGCCGGTGGTCGTGGCCGGCAGGGCGAGGCGCACCATGCCGGCGGCGGTCGCCGCCCACCAGCCCTCAGCGGTACGGGCGAGGTTGACGCTCATGACGCCATCGCCTTGACCAGGCCGCGCAGCGCGGCGAAGTCGATCTCGTTGTCCTTGTCGGCGAGGGCTTTGATCGCCGCGAGCAGCACACCAGGTTCACGTGCCCCGGTGAACTCCGCGGTCGCCTTCGGCCCCCACTGGGACAGCCCGCTGACCGACATCGGCGCCCAGCCCGGCTCCAGCGAGCAGTCGAACAGGTCTCCGTCGGTGTAGTGCTCGAACATCAGCCGGTCCGGATCCCGCCAGTAGTCGAAGATCTGGCTGCCCTGGATGTGCCGGCCGATACCCCACGAGTGGCGATGGCCGCGCTCGCGCAGGTACTCCCCCGCGGCCGCCACCTCGTCGAGGTCGGTGAGCTGGTAGGCGGAGTGCACGTATCCGGTGCGCGGCTGCAGCCCCATCGCGAGGGTGTGGTGGTCGGACGGCACGCTGCCCAGATCGCAGCGCATGAAGGCCATCACCGGCCCGCGCTCGCGCTGCCCGTCCAGGTAAAGGAAGTCACTCACGATCATCCCGAGGGTGTCCAGATACCAGTCCAGTGCCGCCCGGAATCGGGTGGTGCCGAACACCACGTGGCCGAGCCGCTCGATCTGCGCCGCGCGCCGGGCCGGGCGCTGCGTGGCGTTGGCCCGCACCGGCTGGGCGCCGACGTTCAGTGGCAACGGGTGGCGCTCCGGCAACGCCGTCAGCTCGGGCACGCCGTACACGACGCGGACCGGGATCCCGCTCGGATCGGCCAGTTCGACGGCGAAGCCGCCGCGGTGCGGTGTTACCCGGGTGTCCGTGGCGCGGGCCAGCCGCTCGAGGTCCGCGCGGGTGTCCGCGGCGAACGCCGGGCCGGCGAACCGAGAGCCGGTCCCGCGGCGGACCACCAGGCTCGGCGTACCCGCCCAGTGCCCCCGCAACACCAGCGCCTGCGGCGACCGGTCGGCCACCACGAACCCGAAGTCGGCCAGGAACCGCTCCGCGCGGGCCAGATCCGGCTTCTCGAACTCCAGCCACGCCAGCCCGGTGATCTTCACCAGCGGGTTGCGGGACCGTCCGGCGTGCTCCCCGGGCAGCCCTCCCGTCTCGCTGTGCATCGAACCGTGCGGATCGGCCGCACGCTCACTGCGAAGTTCCATCTCGATCGTCCCTCCTCACTCGACTGTTGTCTGTAACGGTCAATCAGTTTTGTGATGAAGTATCAGTTTCGATGATACGTTCCGTCAAGGGATGCGTCACATGGATCAAGTGGGATCGGATCGGAGCCGAGCGCCGTCAGGCGCCCGGACGCCCATAAGCGGACGCGGGCTATCGTGGTGCGGACAGCAGGAAGGGCGTCATGGCGCAGACGGCGACGACAGGTAAGGCGGCCGGATCGACCCGGCTCGATCGGCGCAAGGCCCGCACCCGGCAGGCGCTCATCGACGCCGCGGTCGGGCTGATCGCCGAGGGCCGCGGCGAACGGGCCAGCATCCAGGAGATCACTGACGCGGCCGACATCGGCTTCGGGTCCTTCTACAACCACTTCGAAAGCAAGGACGAGCTGTTCCGGACCGCCTCCGAAGAGGTGCTGGAGCGCTGGGGGCGGATGATCGACCGCGCGTGCGCCGACCTCGGCGACCCCGCCGAGGTGTTCGCGACATCCTTCCGCATCTCGGGACGGCTCGGCTGGACCCACCCCGACCTGGCCCGCTTCATCACCGGCGCCGGGCTGGATCTGTTGGACATTCCACGGGGCCTGGCCCCCCGTGCGCTGCGCGACATCAAGCTCGGCCAGGAGGCCGGCCGCTTCACCATCCCGAACGCCGAGGTCGCCCTCAGCACCGTGGCCGGTGCGCTGCTCGGGCTGCTCCGCGTCCACCAGCAGCAGCCTGAGCAGATCGACGAAACCGCGGTCGACCAACTCGCCGAGGCCATCCTGCGGATGTTCGGCATACCCGCGCGGGAGGCCAAGCGAGTCGCCGCGCGCGAGCTCCCCGATATCGCCGCCTGGTAGGCGGGGGGTCGCTGGTCGTTGCGGCCATCGCCGCTCGGCGTCGGGCCTCGGCCCGTCGCCGGCCTCTTCGCCGCCTGCGCATGCTGCCCGCATGCCGCGCCTGAGCCGGCGACCCCGCGGCCGGACGGCAAGCTGTCAGGCGGTCGTGCCGATCACCGAGCTTCCGGACTTGGTCACGCGGTACGTCGTCAGGGTGCCACTCCAGAAGTGGAAGGTGAGCGTCACCTGCGCGCCGTCCCTGAGCGCGTTGAGGAAGTCGGGTTTCAGGGTGATGGCGCCGGCCGCGTAGTCCGGCATGAACGCACCGCTGAACTCCTGGAAGGGCGTCCAGTTGGCGGTCCCGGCGGCGCTGCCGTCGGCGTACTTCGCCTCCATCGTCGCGAGCACGTCACCGCGGAACTGCGTGGGAACGGTGACGCCGCTGGTCGTACCGGTGGCGTTCGACAGCACCGGCGGGTCGTACGTGACCACGTTGATCGGCCATGTGACCCCCTGGGAGAACCGGGCCTGCACCGTGGCGTTGACCCCGTACACCCGGCCGCCGGCCAGCCTGGTCAGCGCGGAGGCGGTCAAGGTGAGCTGGTCGCCGGAGACCGTGTAGTCCGAGCCCTGGGCCAGATCCGTGCTCCCCTGCCGGAGCCCCTGGAACGCGGTGCCGTTCAGGTTCAGCGTCAGCGTCCTGCCGGTGATCGCGCCGGATTTGCGCAGGAACACCATGTCGCTCGACGCGGTTCCGGACCGCGTCGTCCAGCTCGACTTGATCTGGGCGAGCAGGCCGGAGTCCCGCCACTGCAGTGTGTTGCGGTTGAGGAAGGAACCGGCGTCCCACAACATCGTGGTGACCTTCTTGGTCCGGGCCTGGTTGCCGAACTCCTCGAAGAACTTCCTCACCTCGCCGGCCTCGATCACGCCCGGGCGGGTGTAGTCGTAGCTGAGCAGGCCGTACTCGCCGAGGATGACGGGGATCCCCTTGCTGATGAAGGTGGAGGACATGCGGTCGAAGGCGGCCACCATGTCGCTCTTGGTCTCGGCGTCGAAGGTGGTCTTGCCGGCGATGTTCACGCTGAACGGCCAGAACCCGTAGTAGTGCACGGTGGCGGCCACGTTGGGGTCATGGAGCGCGCTGAGCGTGCCGGCCAGGCTGTCCATCCGGGCCTGGTCCGGGGAACTGCCGAGCGGGGGCAGCACGAGCAGACGCGTGGCGTTGTTGCCGCCTGAGGTGCGCACGATGCTGTAGAAGGCCCTGTTGAGCTCGTCGAGCAGCGGAGCCGCCTGAGCGTCGGAAGCGTTGGTGAACTGCGGCTCGTTCACGCTCTCCAGGGTCAGCCTGGCCGGTTCGTCCTTGAACGCGGCGGCGATCTGGGTCCAGGTCGCTCTGTATCTGGCGAGCACGTTGTCGTGGTCCGCGGGCATGGCACTGATCCACTGCCACGAGTCGTGGTGGGCGTTGAGCAGCACGTAGAAACCGTCGGCGAGCGCCCAGTCGACCACCTGTCTGACCCGGGTCATATACGCGGGATCGATGGTGTAGTTCGGCGCGGACCCCTGATGGTTGCTCCACGTCACCGGGATCCGGACGCTGTTGAAGCCCTGGGCCCTGACCGTGTCGAACATCGCCTTCGTGATCAGTGGGTTGCCCCACGACGTCTCATCGGGGATGGCGTCGAGCGTGTTGCCCACGTTCCAGCCGGGCTGCATCGCGGCCACCGTCGCCATTGCGCTGCCGGGAGATGGCGACGGGGAGGGCGTTCCGGACGGCGGGGGACTGCTCGAAGGTGTGCTCGAAGGTGTGCTCGACGGGGTCGGGCCGACGATTCCGGTGCAGGGAATCCCGTTGAGCGAGAACGACGTCGGGTTGCTGTTGGCGCCGCTCCAGGAGCCGAGGAACCCGAACGAGACATTGCCGTTCGTCGGGATCGACGCGTTGTAACTGACGTTCGTCGCCGTGACCTGGGCGCCGGACGATGTGGTCGTCGCGTTCCACACCTGCGTGACGTTCTGCCCGGACGGGAACGTCCAGGTCAGCCGCCAGCCGTTGATCGGGTCGCCGAGGTTGGCGATGCCGACGCCTGCTTGGAAGTTGCCCGACCATTGACTGGAGACCTCATAGGTCACCCGGCAGCCGGTCGCGGCCTGGACGCGCACGGCGCCCATCGCCGCGCCGGCGACGAGCAGGCCGGTGAGGCCGGCCGTAACCAGCCACCGGGCTCTTCCTGAGACGGCGTGTCGCACGGTCCCTCCAAATGTGACGCGCATGGCAGTGGAGCGGGCTCAGTGCCCGCCGCGGCCGACGGGATCGCCGTAGACGATGCCGCGGCCGAAGCCGGTGAGGTAGACGCGGCCGTAGATGTCGGGGTCACCGGTGAGTGCCTCGGGCAGACCGCCGTACTGGTGCAGGTCGTCGTTGACGCGGACCCAACTCCGGCCCACGTCGTCGGAGCGGAAGACCCCTCGCTGCCCGCCGACCCGTGCGGCCGCGTAGAGCGCCGGGTAGGTGCGGCCCGGTGCCGCCTTGCCGAAGCCGATGTTGTCGGCGTTCTCCACAGTGGAAACACGGGTGAACGTGGCTCCGGAGTCGGTCGACCGCCACAGCCCGTACGAGGTCCAGGAAGCGCCCCCGGCCAGCCAGATGTCACCCTCGCGCCCGGGCACCGCCTTGAACCGCACGCCCCAGTTGGTGGCGGGCAGGCCGGTGGCGGCTGACGCGGTGAAACTCGCCCCGCCGTCGGTGCTGACGTAGAACGTGCCGTTGTTGTACGCGTAGAACTTCATCGGGTCGACCCGGTCGGACGCGATGGTCGCGTTGGCCGGAACCCCTGTCGACGGCGCCCAGGAGGTGCCGAAGCCGACCGAGTAGACGACCGGCCGGCCCGAGTCGCCCGGCGCCCAGACGAACCGGCTGCCGTCGGCCGCCGCGGCGATGCTGCCGCCGCTGTTGACGCCGTCCGGCTCGGTGCCCTGGAACCAGGTGGCGCCGCCGTCCGTGGAGAACGCCGCGTGGCTGTCGGCGGGGCGGTCGGAGTCGGTGAAGTCACCGGCCCGTACGATGATCTTAGGGTTGCGCTCGGCGTAGTCGACGCTGCGGGTGGTGGTGAAGCGCGGGTTGGTGAAGACCGTCTTCGGAGCCACTGCGAGGTCGTCGTGCCGGAACCCGCCGACGTCGCCCATCGCGGTGACCAGCCGGCCGCCAGGCGGTTTGATCATGCCCTGTACGGCGCCCTCCTCCAGGCCGTCGACCCTCGGTGTGATGGTGATGACGCCGCCGGAGTCCCAGTCGGTCAGGTTGGTGGTGCCGGAGATGCCGGGTCCCCCGTTGTACAGCATGCGGTCGGAGCTGAACGGGTCGATCTCCAGCGCCGAGATCACCTGGCCGATATGGGGGACGTAGACCGGCGGGTTGGACTGCTCGCCCAGCGTCATCCAGGGCGTCGGGCTGCTGTCGATGGTGTAGCGGAGCCTGCGGTTGGGCCAGGCGTCCCAGTCCCAGATCCGCGACCAGGTCGCACCGGCGTCGGTGCTGCGCCAGATGATGCCCTCCGGCCACCACGAAACCTGGGAACCCACCATGATCGTGTCGGGGTGGCCGCGGTCCACCGTCAGGCCGGAGTAACCGAAGTAGTCATCGTCGCTGCTCGACGGGACCGGGCTGATCTGCGTCCACGTGCCCGCGTACTTCCAGACGTCGCCCTTGCCGCCGCCGAACGGGCCGATGGAGTCGGCCGTGGTGATGTAGAGCGTGTGGCTGACCGGGTCGACCACGCCCCGATGCGGGTAGAAGCCGGTCGGGGTGTCAGGCAACGGCGCCCAGGTCGCGCCGCCGTCGGTGCTGCGGTAGACCGGGTCGCTCTGGTCGGCGACACCCACATAGATGGTCTTGGTGGTCCTCCCCCGGCCGTCGCCGTCGAACGCCACCCAGACCAGGCCCGGGTCCTCGGCGGTGCCGGTCGTCCGCGGGTCGTCGCCCGAGTGCGGGAAGCCCGTCACCCGGGCCCACGTGGCGCCCCCGTCGGTGCTGCGCCACAGTCCGTTGCCGGCGGGCGCGCCCAGATACAGCACCTTGTCGTTGACCGGGTCCACCGCCAGTCGCTCGCCCATGCCCCGGCCGTTCATGTTGCCGCCCAGCGTGAACGGCAGCCGCGTGATCTGCCAGGTGCGGCCCTGGTCGCGCGAGCGAAGGATGGCGCCGTTGTTGGGGTCGACGCCGTTGGTGTACATCCCGGCCGCCGCCCACACCTTGCCGGCATCGGACAGGCTGGCGGCGACACTCGCCACCCCCATGTAGCCCCAGTGATCCCAGTCCACCCAGTCCTGCAGCGGCGTCCACGCGCCGGTCGCCCCGTTCCATCGGTACAGGCCGCCCACATCGGTTCGCGCGTACGCCAGATCCTTCTGGGCCTGGCTGAACACGATCCCGGTGACGAAACCCGTACCGCCGATCTTGACGCTGTGGAACGCGTACGGCCTCGGCGCCTGCGCTGAAGCCGCCACCGGTGTGGCGGCGCCGAGCACGATCAGCAGAAGGCAGGTTGCTATCCGGGCGATCCTGTGCCGTCGTTTCGACGTAGTGGCTGCCACCGGGGGTTCCTCCGATTCCACCGTGGATTGCCGGGTCGGCGAGGACGAATGTCATCCGCCGCGTTGGGGGACGTCAACCGGCCGCCACGGCCGCCACGGCACACCGATCCGCCGGCAGGCGGTCACCAGCCGCGATGTCGACACGGCGATCGCCACGGGGCTCGCGGTTTCTGAAACTTTCGCTCTGAAAGCGTAGAAATTTCGACGAAAGTCCGCCCGGTCGCTCCTCGGGTATGGGGGGCTTATCCTGGCGAGCGAGAGCATCTGGCCGGAATGGGGCAGACATTGCCGGACGCCGCAGCAGATCACGAACGCCTCCGAGGCGACGCCTCCAGACCGGTCACGATCTCGGTGATCGCCGAAACGGCCGGCGTGTCGACCCCCACCGTGTCCAAAGTGATCAATGGCAGGTCCGGCGTGGCGGCCGACACCCGTGCCCGCGTCGAGGCCGCGATCGACCAGTACGGCTACCGCAGACCCACTCGAAGCACCCGTGCCAAACTCATCGAGCTGGTCTTCGGTGAGCTGGCGCACGTCTGGGCGACGGAGATCATCCGTGGCGTCGAGCGGGTCGCCCGCAAACATGGCGTACGCGTGCTGATCACCGAGTTCGGGCTGCACGAGACCCCGGATCCCGCGTGGCTGTACGACACCGGGTCGCATCGCCCGAGTTGCGTGATCTCCGTCGCCCAGCTCTCGGCCGAGGACCGCGATCAGCTCAAGGCGCGAGGCATCCCGTTCGTCGTCTTCGACCCCACCAGCGAGCTCCCCAGTGACGTTCCCTTCGTCGGCGCCACCAACTGGACCGGCGGCCAGGCCGCCACACGGCACCTGATCGAGCTGGGACACCGCCGCATCGCCATGATCAGCGGACCCGAGCACATCCAGTTCTGCCGGGCCAGGCTGGCCGGCTACTGGTCGGCCATGGAGGCCGTCGGCCTGCCCCACGACACCGATCTGGTCGTCCGCACCGATTACCTCACCCGCGAGGAGGGCCACGCGGCCGCCCGGGCGCTCCTGGCTCGCACCCCCCGCCCCACGGCCATCTTCGCCGGCAACGACCTGCAAGCCATCGGGGTGTACCAGGCCGCCCGTGAGGCCGGCCTGCGCATCCCGGAGGACCTCAGCGTCGTGGGCTTCGACGACCTCCCCGTGGCCGCGTGGGTCGATCCGCCGCTGACCACCGTGCACCAGCCACTCACCGCGATGGCCGCCACCGCCACTGAGATCGCCCTGGCCGCCCATCGCGGCGAGGAGGCGACGCAGGTCGGAGTGGAGCTCGCGACCGCATTCGTGGTCCGAGGCAGCACCCAGCCGCCGGCCGAATGACCACCCTCCGTGGGCCGCGCCTGAAGCCTTGACATTCGATCGGAGGAAAGTTATTAGTTGAGTTACAAGTTTCCTCCAGCAGAGAGGTTCGGTTCGGAAGCCGGCACGGCTTCTTGGTCTTCGGAGGTGATGCGCGATGTTGCTTACGTCGATCGACCCGTTCGTGCAGGAATTCGAGCGCCAGTTTGACCGGCTCAGCCGGCTGGGCTCCGCACAGAGCACCGGAGCGGCGATGCCCATGGACGGCATCCGCCGCGCCGATGACGTGGTGCTCCGATTCGACCTGCCGGGCATCGACCCGGCCTCGGTCGAGGTCACCGTCGACCGCGGCGTGCTGACCGTCTCCGCCCGCAGGGAAGAGGAGCACGGCGAGGGCGAGCGCCTGTTCGTCCGCGAACGTCTGATGGGCACGTTCACCCGCAGGGTCTACCTGTCCGAGCACCTGAACGCCGAGGCCATCGAGGCCGCCTACACCAACGGCGTCCTGGCGGTCCGGATCCCGGTAATGGAGAAGGCCAAGCCACGCAAGATCGAGATCCAGACCGAAGGCAACGGCCAGCGGGCCATCCACGTCTGAGGTCGATGATGCGCCCCCCGGAGACCCGGCCTCAGGCACGCGGGCTCCGAGGGGCGCAGGTCGAAAGTGAGGCGACATAGTGACCGACGGAACAGGCGGCAATATGCCGGGCGCGTTTCCCGTGGGCCTACCGGCCCTCGACGACGAGTTCGCCCCGATGTTCAGCGTGGGCCAGGTCGCCGCGATGCTGGAGGTGCAGCAGGCCTTCCTGCGCCGCATCGACCAGCAGGAGGTCGTCTCTCCTCGCCGTTCGGCCGGCGGCCAGCGCCGCTACAGCCGTCACGACATCGGCCAGATCCAGCAGGTGGTCACCATGGTGGGCGAGGGCATGACGCTGCCCGGCATCCGCAGGATCATCGAGCTGGAATACGAGTTGGCCCGCCTCCGTCGCGAACGCGACGACCTGGCCGCCCGTCTCGATCAACTCGAAGAGCGATAGCGCGGCGGCCGGGCGCGTGCTCGGCGTAAGCCGTACGCAGGAATTCCCGCCGCGGGTCCTGGCCCGGGCCGTCCTCGATGACGAGGGAGGGATCGTAGGAATAGGCGACAGCGTCGAGGTCCTCCGGCCGCAGCCCGGCCTCGCGCAGGCACCATGCGGCGGCCTGTTCCGGAAGCTCCCACGCGGAGAACGGCACCGGCCGCTTGCCGTGTTTGCGCCGGGAGAAGCGCTCCTCCTCCGCAGCCGCGACGACCTGGCCGTCAATGACGAGCGCCGCCGCCGGATCATGGAATACGGCGTTGACTCCGAGAAAATCGCACGAAACAGTCGCTCCTGCCGAGTTGAAATGCGGGGTCGCGACGGGACGATGCTCAGGGGCCCGTTACGAGCAAGCCGCTACCGAGAGAAGCGCCTTTCAAACATGGCTGGGGTCAGCAGTGCAGCCGGCACGGCTGCCGCTTACGGGGAACGCCGGAGAGTAGTCGTTTTCGGGCAATCCGTACGGCCCGTGATCCTGGCGCTGGAGCGTGCCCGTTAATGTTCGCTTCTGCCGGGCAGCAGTCCTGCCATGGGTACATTGCTCTGGCTGATCGCCGTCGTCCTCGTCATCGCTGGGATCTACGTCATTCTGGCGCGCCGCGACCTTCTCTGGGGGATCGTGTTGATCGTCGTCGGGCTGCTGGTCGGCCCGGGCGGCGTCAGCATCTTCCATCCATAACTCGTGAAGGTCCTGATCTGGCACGTGCACGGCGCTTGGAGCACCGCGTTCGTGCACGGTCCACACGAATACCTCATTCCGGTTCTCCCGGCCGCGGTCCAGACGGACGCGGCCGGGCCCAGACCTATAGGTGGCCCGGGCAGGCGGTCGAGGTGCCGCCCGAGCGGCTGCGCCGCGCCCGCGTCTCCGGCGCCGACCTGCTGCCGCTCTTCCAGCCCGTCGACCTGTACGGCATCGGCACCGACGAGCAGGAGAACGGACACGGCGACGTTCCGCACGACGACCTGCTCGCCGAGCTCGCCCGGCGGCGCGTCTACGTCCACCCCTACCGGTGGACCTCGCTGGGCCTGGCGCTGATCGAGGCCATGACCATCGGCATGCCGGTCGCGGCGCTCGCCGCCACCGACGCCGTCGAAGCCGTCCCGCCGCAGGCCGGTGCGCTGTCCACCAACCCGAAACGGTTGGCGGCAGCCGTACGCGAGATGATCGCCGACCCCGTCCTCGCCCGCCACAACGGCGAGAACGCGCGCACGGCGGCCCTGGCACGCTACGGCCTCGATCGGTTCTTGAAGGACTGGGACCGGCTGCTCACAGAAATGACACGCTGAGCCGGGTCGACGCTTGGACGTTCCACGCGACCGGGGCTGGAACCTGCGCGAGTCCAAGGCCGAGGCCAACCCGGACGCAAGTACCTGACGTGCGCCGCAGCGAAACCAGCACCGGCACCAGCCGGCGGCGCATGCGCGAGGAGTTCGAACTCTTGACGCTCGCCACCTTCACCGGACTCGCCGGCACCGCCGCGAGCCAGAGCCCGGGACCCCCGAAGGCCCCCGCGCCACCCAGACCGCTCGGCCGAGGAGCCATGCGTCCCTACGAGACCTGATTCGGCAGATTGACGCCGGTGGTGAGTGTCTTCCCGCTGGCCCCGCCACCCCGGATGATGATGGTGGATACCGCGCACCCACCCGTCATGGGATCGTCGGACGGGCAGAACGGCGACTCGGGATCGGTGATGAGAAGCTGGTAGTAGTGGCCGTCGGTCAGGTCGAATGAGAGCGGTGTGGCCGAGCCTGGGCAGCCCGACGCTCCGTACTGGTGGTCGAGGTGGCCCTTGTTCACGTAGCCGCCGCCGGCGGTCTGGTCGCGCAGCCACACGGTGACCCCATGATGTTCCGGCTGGCAGTTGAACACCCGAACCGTCTTGATGCCCGGATCGCCGGGCATCGGCGCCGGCATCGGCGCGTTGAGCCGGTGCCAGTTCAGGTCGATGCCCCACACCTCGTGCCCGACGACCAGGAACCCCTTGGCCGCGCTGTTGTACAACGCCCCGGGCAGCGAGAGCGTCTCACCTGGATGCGCGGTGCCGTCCTGGCCGCCGATGACGTACCACTCGTAGGACGGCGACTCCGTCAGTTCCAGGTCCACCCCGAAGGTTTGCACGCTGTAGCGCAGGTAGCCGTGGTCGCCCAGGCGCAGCGCCAGGGCCTGGCCCCGCCTGATCTCCGGACCACCCTGGGCCTCGAACACCCACGGAGATCCGCCGAGCGCTCCCCAGTCGAGATCGACCGCAGCAGTGCTGTCCTGGTATTTGACCAGAAGGTTGTTGGTGAGATTCGTGAGCGAGCCGTTTCCGCCGTTGGTCCGGGCGAAGCCGGCCCATTGCTGATCCGCCACGCTGACCGTTTGCGGGAACCGATCCGGATCGGGACGCACGGTGCAGTGCTCCTGCGTCGCCGCGTAGTCGTCGCGGGTGTAGGCCACGATGCGGTAGCACTGCCCACTCTCGCTGGTGCTGTTGTCGACCCAGCTGTAGAAGTCGTCGGACCCGAGGTGAGTGCCAGGTGTGTCGTTGGTCGGCACGCTCATGACCGAGATCCACTCTCCGTCGATGCCGCGCCGCTGGACGGAGAAACCCGCCTCGGTGGTCGATTGGTCGTGCCAGCCGACGGTGACCGACTTGGCCGCCGTCACCAACGCACGGTCTCTCGGCGCGGTTACGGTCGAGCCCACGCCGATGCTCGCGTTGTCAAAGGCGACCCACGAACTCCAGTTGCCGCCCGGGGTCAGCTGGGTCGCGTGCCACAAGGTGGCGCCGTCGGTCACCGTGAGGTCGATCCGTCCATCGGTGTTGGTCTCGGCCGCGACCCCGGTCACTCCGCCGCCCAACTGGCCCCAGCCGGACCAGTTGTTCCGGCCGTTCGCCGAGCCCTGCGAGTTGTAGAAGATCGCGCCATACACGTTGACACCGAAGAGCTCCAGCCGGCCGTCGGCGTTGCGGGCCAGCGCGATGCTGCTCAACGAGCCCTGGATCTGAGTCGGGGCGTTGACGGTGAAAGTGCCTGTAGTCCAGCGCTGCCAGATGGTGCCGTCCGCCATGAGCGTCACGATCTCGAGGGTGCCGTCGGCGTCGGCCTCCGCGGCGACGGCCACCATCGCCGGTCCGCCGATGAGGCTCCACGACCCCCAGCTCTTCACCCCGTTGACGCTGTTCTGCGTCTTCCAGTAGAGGTCACCCGTCACGGAGACGCCGAACAGGGTGAGCCGGCCGTCGCCCCGGCGGGCCATGGCCAGCGAGACCATCTGATCGGTGGCGGCCAGGGTGCTCGGCGACCGGAACCACCCCGACCACGTGCCGGAGTTGGCGACCAGCTGGTACTTGGACCAGACGTTGCCATCGGGGCCGGTGCCGAACACCTGCAGCCGGCCGTCGGCGTTCGCCTCGCTCACGATCGAAGTCACCGCGCCGCCCTCGACGGGCACGTAGCCGGAGTAGGTGGCCGAGCCCTGGCTCGCCTGCGATCGGTGGATCGGGTTGGCCGCGGTGACGCGGAACAGGTCGAGGCGACCGTCACCATTGCGGGCCACCGACACCAAGGGCGACGGCGGGGGCGCGACCACGGTGGTGCTCGCACTGCCGAGGTTCGACGAGTTGTTGCCGATCAGCAGCATGTTCAGCGTCCAGGTGGCCTGGCCCAGGGCGACCGGGGCCTGCACGGTTGTCGAGCCCTGGTTGCCCACGAACCCCGTCCCGAAGCCCGAGCCGAAGATCCTTATGTTCGGGTGGCAGCGGGGAGGGACCGAGACACTCCAGCTCACCGTGATGAGGCCACCCTCGACGACCGTGGAGCTGGAAACCGAGATGGAGCCCGACGTGTTGTCGATGCAGAATTGTGGCGAGCCCGGTTGCGGGGCCGGCGGGTTCGGGTCATTGGGGTCGGGCGACTCGATCACCCCCGGTGTGGCAGGCGGGGCAGCCACCTTGGGGTGGGCGGTGGACACCTGAGCGGGCGAGTCAGCCGGTTTGGGCGAGCCAAGGACTGCCTGAGCGGCCGGCGACCCGGTCAGCACCATGGGGATGGCTAACAGGGCGGCCGCCAGCCAGCGCAATCGGCGAAAAGGGCGTTGTTTCATTCGGTCTTCCCTTCGGACCAAGAACAAGTGGCTGCACTAACCCGGGTGGCGCGGCGAACGACCATCGCCAGTGCGGTAGCCACCGGCTATCGAACGGTGCGTGAGGTTGCCGTTTCACCGGCGATGTCGGGCAGCCGCGTCATTCCCCGGTCAGCACCCAGGTTGACTCGCGGCCCTGCGCTCTCCCTGCAATGGCGCTGCAGCGGCTCCGGCGCAGCGCCAATTGGGCCAGGCCCCGTGCGGGCGGGAAGCCGGCAAATACGGTGCCGGGTACATCGATGTGGGCCGCGTCATTCCTTGACGCGGACCGTGTCCCGGATGTGGCGCACGAGGTCGCCGGGACCGCCGGCCGCGACGTAGACGTCCTTGCTCGCACATGCGTCCGCAAACTCCGCCCCCACCATGCGGCCCTCCTCACCCGCTCGGGCCGCATCCTCGACGAACGCGTGCTCGGCCATGCCCTCCAGCCGCGGCAAGTCCGTACGGCAGTTCAAGGTGTGCACCAGCACGACCATCAGGTCGGGCAGGCCGCCGAACCACAGCTCGGGAGCCAGCATCATGCCGCTCATGATGTCGCGTGGAGTGCCGAGCCGTACGGGAGGGTCGGCGGACAAGATCAGGTAGCCGTCGGTGGTGACCCGGGCGTGCAAGGCGCGGGCGACGCCTACCCGCTCCTCGAAGCTCATCTGCAGTTCGACGTCGGGCATGGCGATCCGCCAGTTCTTGAACGCGAACAGCAGGACGGGCGGCGGGACTGCGGCGGCCGGGCCCGGCAGGCCCGGCCAGAGCGTGACGTTGCCGGTGAGGCGCCTGATCATCGGGCCGCCCGCGGCCACCTCGGCCTCGCCGCCCGCGGGCGCGTAGAACTGGCGCAGCCGGGTGCCGATGATCGCCACCGCGTAGGGCCGGACGCCCAGGTGCGCCAGGCCGACGTCGGACGGATAGGCGATCCGAGCCGCATACCCGTCCGGGAACGTCACCTTGATCGTCTTGGTGGCGCCACCCGACTCCTTCGGGACGAGCTTATTGGGCCTCGGCGGCGACGGGCTCGGCGAGACCGGGGCGACGGTGGGCGTACCCGAGTGCGCCGGCACGACATCCGGGCCCCGGCTCAGGACCAGTCCCACGAGGGGCACCGAGACAAGCCCAGCGAGTATCACCAGCGCGACCCAGCGGCGCCGCCCCAAGCCCGTGGTCGATGACGTCATATCCAGCCACCGCCCCTTCCGCCCCAAGTTGACCGGACGGCGGGGCCCGAACGCAACTCCGCGCCCAACCTGATCCCTCTGGGCGTTGGTCGGGGTGACGCCCCTTACCGGTAGTGGACAGTCAGACGTCGTACATGCGCCACCGCGGCACCACGCTGCCAGGGGTGGTCCAGGTGAGCAGCCACCTGCGGACCTGCCCCAAAGGGAGGACTCCTGCGCATTGTCTCCGGTCGGGCAAATGCCCGGCTTACACTCGCGGCGTGGAGGATGCCTGGGCGGCCAGGGCTCGGTTCGCCCTGCGATTACGGGCCTTGCGGGAAGCCTCAGGGCTATCCGTGCGCGGGCTTGAGATCGCCAGCGCGCGGACGCCCCGTCGGCGCCCCGGCCAGGAACCGATCCGGCTGCCGCGCAGCACGATCGACGGGATGATCAATCCGCGGCGGGCCGGTCAGCCCGAGCGGCACAACGTCGAGGTCTTCGTCGACACCTGCATCCGGGTGGCCGCGGAGACCGGACGCGTCTTGGCCGACGGGCTGGGCGACCCGGGCGCATGGGATGTGGCCTACCGCGAGCTGCGCGAGCAAACCGATGAGCGCGAGCCCGCGCCTGCCCGGGTGCGCACGCCCCGTACGGTCGAGCCGCGGTCTCCCTACCGTGGTCTGGAAGCCTTCGGCGCCGCTGATGCCGACTACTTCTTCGGCCGTGACGCGCTCACCGCCGCGCTGCTGGACCGGATCGACGGAACCGGCGGCCTGCTGATCGTCATGGGCCCATCGGGCGCGGGCAAGTCCTCGCTGCTACGGGCGGGACTGGTGCCGGCGCTCGCGCGCCACCCGGCCATCGACCCGGTCGTCTTCACCCCTGGCACTGATCCCGTGCAGACCTTGTACGGCCTGGCCGAGGCCGGCCACGACACGGGCCTCGACCGGCTGCCGGAGATCCTCGGTGAGCGCTGGTCGGGCAGAGCCGTCATCGTCGACCAGTTCGAGGAAGTCTTCACCGCCGACCAAGACCTTCGCCCTGACGGGTTCATCGAGGTGGTGACGGCGCTGGGCGACACCTCGGGCGGGCCGTTGGTGGTCGTGCTGGGCGTGCGGGCCGACTTCCTGGGACATTGCTCCCGGTATCCGGCCCTGGTCCCGGCGGTCGAGCGACCGGTGGTGGTCACGCCGATGACGCGTGACGATCTGCTGGAGGTCATCCGAGGACCTGCACGGCTGGCCGGCCTGATCTTGCAGGACGGCCTCGCCGACCTGTTGCTCGAGGACCTGCGCAGCGACCGCCACCACACCGACGCGGTCGGCGTCCTGCCGCTGCTGTCGCACGCGCTGCGCGAGACGTGGGCGCACCGCGAGGGCACGAGTCTGACGCTGACCGGATATCGGGCATCCGGCGGCATCGTGAGGTCGCTGGCCCAGACGGCGGACGCCACCGTGAACGCGCTCGAGCCGGCCGCACGCCTCGTGGCACGCAGGCTGGTGACGCGGTTGGTCCAGTTGGGTGTCGACGCGGCCGATACCACGCGACGGATGCCGCTGGCTGAACTGCCCTCCGATCCGCTCGTGCAGCAGGTGCTGGACCATCTGGCGCAGGCGCGGCTGCTGACCGTGGACGCCGCGGCCGTACAGATCACCCATGAGGCACTGATCCGGGGCTGGCCGCGGCTGCGCACCTGGGTGGAGGAAGATCGCGCCGATCTGGTGGTGCTGCAGCACCTGGACGCCGACGCGGCGCAATGGGACAAGGGCGGGCGCGATACGGCCTACCTCTACAGCGGCACCCGGTTGCTGGTGGCCCGCGACGCCTACGCCGCGTCCTCGTGGGCGCAGCCGGCGGCCGACGCCACCACCCGTGCCTTTCTCGCCGCCTCGCAGGAGACCGCCGACCGGGCCAGACGTGCGGCCGTGCGAAGGCGGCGGCTGGCCCGCGTGGCGCTCATCGTGGTCACGGCCTTGGCCGTCGTGGCCTCCGTGGCCGGTGTGCTGGCGATGCGCGAGGCCGACCGGGCCGAAGCCCAACGGCGCCAAACGCTGTCGCGGTTGCTGACAGCGCGCGGCGAGGCGATGCGCGCCGCCGATCCGGTCACAGCCGGTCTGCTCTCCGCGGCCGCCTGGCACTACGCGCCCACCGCAGAGGCCAGGGCCGCCATGCTGGCGACGCTGGCCACGCCGCTGAACGCCGTGCTCGACAATCCGTCCGCCGACATCACCGCGGTGGCCGTCAGCCGGGACGGCCAGACGGTCGCGACCGGCGACACCAGCGGAGCGGTACGCCTGTGGGATATCGACGGCCGCCCCAAAGGGCAGCCATTGACCGGTCACAGGTCCCCCATCAGCCGCCTCGTGTTCAGCCGGGACGGCGCTCTGGTCGCCTCGGGCGACGGCGACGAGAACCACGACGGCACCGTTCTGGTCAGGGCCGTTGCCAGCGGACGTACGCTCACGCCACCGCTGACCGGCCATGAGGGGAGGGTGACCGCCATGGCGTTCAGCCGCGACGACGCGACGCTGACCACGGCCGATGAAAATCAGATCGTCCAGCGCTGGAACACCGGCACCTGGCGTCGCCTCGGCCTCGCCATCGGCCCGCTGCACGAGGGACGCAACACCCGGACCCAGCTGAGCCCCGACGGCTCGGTCCTGGCGCTCCAGACACTGCGCGTCGCCCTCGCGTGGGATTGGCGGATGTGGAATCCGGTCACGCGCCGCCCGTACGGGGGCACGATCCCCGGCATCGAGATGGCCTTCAGCCCGGACGGCCGGACGATCATCAGCTCGTGGAACGACACCGTCGGAAAGGGCAGCATCGCCCAGCAATGGGACTTCATCGACCACCGCGAGATCGAAAAGTCCATTCGCTTCGACTTCCCGATCTCCTCGATGACCTACAGTCCCGACGGCCGTACGATCGCGATCGGTCACGATGACGGCGCCGTCAGTTTCCTCGACGCACGCAGCCAGCGGCCGACGGGCGCGGTCCTGCACGGCCACAGCAGCTACATCACGGACCTGGCCTACTCCGGTGACGGCACTCGCCTGGTGACCGCCGCCAAGGAGCGCAACGCCCGGATCTGGGACACCACCACCTGGGCCCAAGTATCCGGCTCCAAACCGGCCGTCGGCGGCTTCACCGCGGCGACGATCAGCGCCGACGGCCGTGCCCTGGCCGCCTACAAGTGGACGTCCGGCGGACACCATCGTCTGGAGAGCGTCGTCCTGGACACGACCACCGGTCGGCCGACCGGCACCACGGTGGATTTGGGACTGGACGCCACCTACTCCATCACGTCGCCCGGCAACGGCGTCGTCCTGGGCCGCGACGGCCATCTCCTCGTGGTCGCCGCCGCCCACCTCGTGGTCCACAAGGAGGGCTGGGCGACCACTGACAGGACTCGGCTCATGGTCACGGATCTCGTGTCCGGCCGCGGTGTGGGCCGGCTGGATCTCGATTCCCAATCGATCGATTCCATCGCCATCAGCCCGGATGACAGCATGATCGCCACGTTGGGCACGACCATCACGCTGCGCAGTACGGCGACGCTGCGGCAGGTCACGGCCTCCCCCGCCGTGCGTTCGAACATCAGCGCCATCGCGTTCACATCCGACGGCAAGGCGATCATGGTGGCGGAGCCCAACTACGCCGGTACCACCGGCGTCATCCGCGTGCTGCGCGTCAGCGACTGGACGCAGACGGGCAACCCCTTCCCCATCTCCGGCGCCATCTCGGCCATGACCGTCAGCCGTGACGGGACCTACCTGGCGACCAGCGATTACGACGGGACCCTGCGCCTGTGGGACGTTCAGACTCGTCGTCAGATCGCGGTCGCCCCGCCCGTCGGCGCCACCAAGGCGCCGGTGGATCTGAAGTTCAGCCCGGACGGCACCGCCCTGCTGGCCGTCGACTCCGACGGCGTCGGTAAGCGGTGGCCGCTCCGGTTGCCGGCCGATCCCTACAAGGCGATGTGCGCGGTGGCCGGACGGTCGCTGACATGGCAGGAATGGGGCCGGTTCCTGCCCCCCGGCGAGCCGTACACGGCGACCTGCGGCTGAAGCGTCCGGCGCCGCCGGACACCTATCGGCACCTCCTACGCCGTGCTGACCAGGCCTTATGGGACCGCTCCTGGAGAAGTGTCCGATCCTTCTGGCCGGACAGGCGGCCACATCCGCAACGTGGGCTCCGACCACAGACCCTCCCAAAGGAGTCCTCATGCGCGCCGCCCTGCTCGCCGCCGCTCTCGCCGGCACCACACTTCTCGCCGCGACCCCGGCCCAGGCCGCGTCCGCGGCAACCGCGCACGCCACGTGCTCGGGGCTGAGTTGCTCCTTCTACTTCGCCCCCGCGACCACGGCGGCGATGAAGAGGGCGGCCGATCGGACGGACTGGCTTTCCGGACCGACCGCCGACATCATCTGCTCCCGCATCCCCAGCCGCCTGATCGGGCTGGCCTGTGCCGCCGCGCTCCTTTACCCCTACAACAGGGCCAGGAAGCGCCTGACCGAGGCGTACGCCGAGGGCGGCTGCTTCGTGATCAAAGCCGAGCTCGGGCTCACCCTGCCCGTCAGATTCGCCGCCGTCCCCGCAGGCTCCCCCCACTGCGGGTAATCACCGGACCGTCGTATCCGCGCCCACGTCAGTGCAGCCCAGCGCCGCCGCGCTGCCGGCACAGCATGCCGCCGCCGGCCGGGCCTGCGCCCGCGAGGCCGCCGTCGGCGTCATCGGTGCGCGATGGCGTGATCTGGACGGCCGGGACGGGCCGCTCGGCTGCCCGACAGCGGCCGAGCGTACGGTCGCCGGCGGAACACCGGACGAGGGCACGGCCCAGGAGTTCGAGCATGGGGTGATCGCCCGGACGCCGTCACTGGATGGCGAGGGCACCAGCACGGCCACGGTCGTCGCCTATCCAAGCGGCCGCGACCTGGTCGTGAACTGGGCCGGGACCACGACGTCCGCGGACGCGTTCCAGGTGGGATGGGTGGGAGCGGCCGGCGAACCGGTGACGCACACGGCGCCGTCCGCGCTCACCCTGCCCGACGGCTCGTTCGCCACCCCGCTCACCGTACGTCTCGCCTATTCCGAAGGGACCTTCGACGGGGTCTCCCCCACGTGTGCCCTACCGGTGACCGGCCAGATCGGCGACTCACGCGGGCAACACCGCATCCGGACCCGGCTGCGCCTGTCCGGCGCCTTCGAGTTCAAGGTCAAAGGCTGCACCGATCCATGGATCGGCAAGGACAAGTGCTACCCCGGCGCGTACACGGTCCCGGTCCGGATCGGGCTCGGCGAGCGGAGCGGCGGCCCCTGCACGACTCCGATCAACGGGCTGATCAAGGAGCGCTGGCACGAGCTGGGCGCCTGGGACGGCCCGTTGGGCTGCCCCACGACCGAGGCTCGACCGGCGGGCCCGGCCGGAGCGACGCGGCAGCAGTTCGACCACGGCCAGATCGTCACCTCCCCCCCGGCAGGGGCCGCTGATGGCGATCGCCGCCTATCAGCAGGGCCGTACCGTGGCCGTCGACTTCGGTCTCACCGAGGCGAGCGCCGACGACGGCGACATGCACGTAGGGCGCCGATACGCGCCGGAAAAAGGCCCGATCGAAACCATACGCGGCCCGGGTGACCGCCGCCGACGGACACCGGCTCACTTCCAGCCTTGCCTCGCTGCCGCTGGCCGAAGGTCCGTTCCTGCGATCAGACGGGCACAGCGGCTACCTCGAGATCCTCCATCCCGGCTGCGCACCCCGCTCATCCTGGACTTCCGCAACGCCCTACGACCAGCCAGGATCGACAACACCGCCGCCTGCCCATAGGGCAAAAACGCGCAGGCCCTCGCGATACCTGTGGCACGAACGGTCCGCTATCTGATGTCGGCGGCGGCCACCGCCTCAGCGTCGATACCGAGATCGTGCTCGAAGGTTCCCTCGCGGCGGATCGTGTGCCAGCGCAGTCGCGCGCCGAGCACGGCGGTGGCCACCGACTGGATCACCACGAGGTACATGAGCTGCCGATACACGAACTGCTGAAGCGGCAGCACCCACAGCGCGGAGACCTTCTCACGGTCCAGGCGCAGCGCGTACCAGCCGGTGAGGGCCTGGACAACGACGAACCCCGCCCACACGGCGACCACCGGGAGCGGGTCGCCGATGGCGGCGTTGTAGACGGCCATGACGTCGACCGCGGGCGCGATGAGCGGCAACAGCACCTGAAAGAGCGCGAGATAGCCGATGCATCGACGGCCGTACGGATCGCGAGCCAGGATCGATCCGCGATGCTTCCACATCGCCTGCAGCGTCCCGTAACACCACCGGTAGCGCTGCCGCCACAGCTGGCCGAGCGTGGCCGGGGCCTCGGTCCAGGCGAGCGCCCGCTCCTCGTAGACCACCCGCCAGCCACGCCGCCGGATCGCCATGGTGAGATCAGTGTCCTCGGCCAGCGTGTCACGGCTGACACCGCCGACCGACGCCAATGCGGCGCGGCGGAAGGCGCCGATCGCCCCCGGCACCGTCGCCATGCACCCGAGCACCTCAAAAGCCCGCCGGTCGAGGTTGAAGCCGAAGACGTATTCGATGTGCTGCCAGCGGCCGAGCAGTCCCCGCCGGTTGCCCACCTTGGTGTTGCCGCTGACGGCACCCACCCGTTCGTCGGCGAGCGGGCCGACCAGGTTGCCGATCGTGGCCGGCTCGAAGACCGTGTCACCGTCCACCATGATCAAAATGTCGTGCCGAGCCTCGGCGATCCCCGTGTTGAGCGCCACCGGTTTGCCACCATTGGGTTGCCGGATCACTCGTACATCCCGGAGCCCGAGCCCGGCCGCGATGCGCGCGGTGTCGTCGCCGGACCCGTCGTCGACGACGACGACCTCGAGCGTGCCGGAATAGTCGGTGGCCACCAGCGAGCGGACGGTGGCCGCGATACCGGCCGCCTCATTGTACGCGGGAACGATCACACTGACCGGAGGAGGAGCCGGCCAGACGGGCGCCCGGCCCCGGCGATGGCCGCCCGGGCTCTCGCGCCGGGCGCGGCGGGCACGCCGGGCGTGGGCCCAGGCCAAGCCGACGAACAGCAGCACGCGTACGAGCGTGAGCGCGCCGGCGAGGGCAAGCAGGCAGGTGAGCGTGAGCGCGAACCCGTTCGAGCCGCGCTGCGCGAGGCCGAGCACCGTCCCGGTGAACCGCTCGGCCGAGTCCGCGGACGCGTGCGCGGTCGGCAGCCCGACGGCCGCGGTCACCGTCTCCGCCCGGTAGCCCCGGCTTTCCAACTCGGTGAGCAGCCCGTCGACAGCGGCCACGGTCTGCGCCCGGTCTCCGCCCCCGTCGTGGAACATGACGATGGCGCCCCGTCCGCCGTACGGCGTCCCGGCCCGGGTGATCGCGGCCACTCCGGGACGGCTCCAGTCTTTGGTGTCCAGGTCGGTGAGGACCGTGAGGTAGCCCTCCGCGCTCAGCGTCCGCATGGCGTTCAGTTGGCCGACCGTCACCGCGCCCGGCGTCGAGGAGTAGGGCATGCGGATCAGACGCGTGTGGATTCCCGCCGCTCCGGCCAGGGCTCGCTGCGTCAGCGACATCTCGGTCCTGGTCCGCCACGCGGCAGTGGAGGTGATGTCGGCGTGTGTGTACGTGTGATCGCCCAGCTCATGACCTTCGGCGACCATGCGGCGGATGATGGCCGGGTTCTCCGCCGCCCGGGCGCCGATGACGAAGAAGGTGGCCTTGGCGTGATGCCGGGCGAGCACGTCGAGGATCTGCGGCGTCCAGCGAGGGTCGGGCCCGTCGTCGAAGGTGAGAGCGATCGCGCCCGGCCGGGGACGGACGCTGCGCAGGGTGCCTTCAGCGGCGTTGACGACCGGGCCGCCGCGCCGTACGCGATCGAGGCCAGGCGCGGTGGCGCCGTCCGGGGCCGCCGGCGGATGCGTCTCGCCGACCGCGTTGTGCGCGTAGCCGTTGAGGATCAAGGCGCCGGCCATCAGCACGATGGCGGAGATCACCAGGAGCCAGTGGGCACGCGGATCGCCGGGCTGTCCGCTGATCCTGCGCCGTCCGTTCACGGCTTCCTCGCGTGGCCGGGCGGGGTGCCGCCGTGGCCCGGGTTCGGCGCGTCGGTCGTCGCGCCTTCGGTGGGCTCGTCCGCCGGACTGGGTTCCGCCGTGTCCGAAGGGCTGGGCTCGACTGTCGCGGATCTATCGGCCGTAGGCGTACGCGAAGCGCTCGCGGTACGCCGCGAAGGAGTGGCGCGCGGGGAGGCCTTCGCTGGTTCGGTGGTCGGAGCCGGACGCTCTCGCGACGGGCTCGCCGACGGAGCGGGCGCGGCGCTCGGCGTGGCGGCGGGCCCGGCCGGTTGCGCGCCCGGCCATCTCATGCCGGGCAGCCGGGTGTCGCTGAACACGCCGTTGATGAGCGTGACCGTGAGCGTCAACACGATCGCACCGAGCACGATCACCACAGCCACGGCGATCTTTCGGCGCCGACCACTGTGATCGACGAACACGGCTCTGCTCTGGTTCACGCCGCCGAATCCTACTGGACCCCACAGAGGTCGATAAGGGCCTTCTGAGCTCGGGCGAGGCCCGGAACATCCCGTCCCGGTCTCTGATCAATAGTGCGGCCGGCAGTCCATATGACGATTTCAAATAGCACTCCGTCGTTATAAGACACGTTTCGGAGGATCTATTCTGCGGCGCGGGAGATCGCATGCCTGAGTTCATTGAGGTGCCGGTCGAGGGTGGCGAGGGCTTCCTCATGGAGGTCGATCGGGGGGCGGTGCGGATCGGCCGGGGCGACGACGCTGTGGCAGCGGCCAAGGAGACCTTCCAGCGCAGCCTGGATCGCGTCCGCGTCATCGCGGGCGTGGTCGTCGACAAGCTCTCGGATCTGCCGCGGCAGCCGGATCGAGTGCGGGTCGAGTTCGGGGTCAAGCTGTCCGCGGACGCCAACGTGATCGTGACACGGACGACCGGCGAGGCGCACTTCGTGGTGGAACTGGAGTGGACACGCGAGCCCAGCGCCGAAAAGTCGGACGCCAAAGAGGTGGGCGCCGATGGATGAACGGACCCGTGCGGTGGCGCGCGTGTGGGGAACCGGGTCCGCCCCGGTCGGCAGCGCCTTCCTGGTCGGTCCACGCACGCTCCTGACCTGCACCCACGTGGTCGCCGCGGCCCGAGGGCAGGGCCGCCTCGTGACCCCGCCGGTCGGATCCAAGGTCGAGGTGGACTTTCCGGCCCGGCCGGGAGAGTTCTGGCCTGCGCACGTGATCGCCTGCCAGCCGGTCGAGAGCGACGGAGTAGGCGACGTGGCCGTCCTCGAGCTGCCCGCCGACGCGCCCCTGGAGATCCGGCCGGCGATCCTGATCGAGGCGCCCGACCTGTGGCGGCACGCGTGCTCGGCATTCGGCTTCCCACGCGGGTTCGGCAACGGCACGTATGCGTCTGGGGTGCTGCTGTCGGTCGAGGCCACCGGCTGGCTGGAGATCGACGACCGGGACGGCCGCTCCGTCGAGCCGGGGTTCAGCGGCGCGCCCGTGTGGGACGAGCAGTATCCGGCCGGCGTGGTGGCCATGGTGGTCGCCAGCCGCCCGGGCGACGTCGCGTACGCGATTCCGGTGGCCACCCTGATGACGGCATGGCCGCCGCTGGCCGGGCTGGCCCGGCCGCCCTCCCCTACCGGGGACTGCTGCCCTTCTCGGCCGAGGACGCGGGCGTCTACTGCGGCCGCGACGAGGACGCCGCAGAGCTGCTCGACCTGGTCCGCCGGGAGCCGGTGGTGGCCGTCGTGGGCGCATCGGGGGTGGGCAAGTCGTCACTGGTCATGGCGGGACTGCTGCCGAGAGTAGCCCGCGATGGCGTGACAACCGTGTCGGTACGACTCCAGCCGCACGTGGACCTCGCACCGATCTTGGCCATGAGAGCGGAGCGGATGGTCGTGGTATTCGACCAGCTGGACGAGGTGCTGGTGGCCGACCCTCAGCTGAGCCGTACGGTCGATGCGGCGGTGGCGGAGCTGACGGCCAGGCCACGGACCACAGTGGTCGTGACGCTCCGCGACGATTTCCTGCCACACGCGGAGAAGCTGACGCCGGTCATCTGGAGCGCGTGGCGCCGGCAGCGGTTCGCGCTGCGGCCCATGCGCCGCGAACAGTTGCGCGAAGCGATCACGAGCCCGCTGCGCACCGTACGGCCGGTGCGGCTCGCCGACGGCCTGGCCGAGCTGATCCTCGACGACGCACCCTCGGGCCCGGCGGCCCTTCCCCTAGTCGAACACACGCTGTCGTGGTTGTGGGATCGGCAGGAGAACGCCGAGCTGACCCTCCGGGCGTACCGGAAGATCGGCGGAGTCGGCGCCGCCCTGTCCGAGCACGCGGAGCTGGTGCTGTCCCGGCTGACCGAAGCGCAACAACAACAGGCCCGATGGCTGTTCGTGCAGCTGGTCAGGGCGGACACGGTGGAGCCCGGCCACGACCGGGAGTCCACGCGGGACATCCGGCGCATCGCCTCGCACGACGACCTCACCGACGCCCAGTGGACCCTCGCGCATCAGCTGGCCGGGACACGGCTCGTGGCCACCACGGGTGGCGGCGACGCGCAAGCCGGCACAGTCGAGCTAGCCCACGAGGCCCTCATCACCGCCTGGCCGCGCCTCCAGACGTGGGTGAACGAGACCCGGTCTTTCCGGCTTTGGCAGGACCGGGTGCTGCGGGAACGGCTGACCGCCTGGTCATCTGCGACGCGGCCCGCCGATCGCCGGCGAGCGCTGCTTCGCGGACGGGAGCTGCGCGAGTCGCTGCGTCGGCTCCAATCCGCCCGCATAGAGCGCTATGAGCCGCCCGAACCGGAGCAGGCATTCGTACGGCGATCCCAGCTGCGCCGCCGCAGCGTCTGGCGGCGGAGCGCCCTCGCCGCCGCGCTGTTGGCCGCCGCGCTGTCGTGGGTGCCGATCCAGCTTCGCGCGGTGGGGGTGCGGCAGCACAGCACCGAGCTCCTCCAGCGGCGTACGACCGCCGCCCAGCAGCTGGTCGGGCGCGCGGAAGCGACCCGATCGGACGACTTCCGGAAGGCGCTGCGTCTCGGCCTCGCCGCTTACCGTCTGTGGACGGCCACGCCGGCCGCGAGCGCCTTGTACGCCACCGTCCTGTCGACGCCGCTCGTCGCGACCCTCGCCCCGCCGAGCCAGGGAACCGAGGTCTACGGGGTGGGATTCAGCGCGGACGGCCGCGTCATGGCCGCCACCACAGGTCACGGCGCGCTGTGGGACGTCAGCGACCCCTCCCCGCCGATCCGCCTGCTGTCCCTGACGGGGCACACGGGCCGGCTCCAACGCGTGGCCTTCAGCCCGGACGCCGCAACGCTTGCCGGCGTCAGCTCGGACCGTACGGCGACATTGTGGGACGTCCGCTGGGCGGGACGCCTTTCGGGGCGACTGATCCAAAGCGCCTGCGCCGCTGCCGGGGGCGGCCTGAACCAGGCACAATGGGCGGCCGACGTCCCCGCCGTCCCCTACGAGACGACCTGTTGATCCGCGTGTCGACGTCAGGACGCGGACGCGATGACCGTCAGCGTCGTCGTCCCTCGGCCCGATAGGGCGGTCGCCGTCTGATCGTCGTAGTCGATCAGTCCCACCGCGGTCACCCGGAACTGCGCGCGGTCGGAGGAGCCGGACGCGACATACGTGTGCGGACCGGGCAGTAGACGGAGGGCTTGCGGGTGGCGGGTGCCCCACCATCCTTGGCCGCTGAGCCCGAAATACGGATACGACACAGCCGTGGCGTCGACCACGACGCGGAAGCCCGTGACTGTAAGTGTGGTGGTGCCCTTGCCGGACAGGATGGTGCCGTATTGGTCGTCGTAGTCGATCAGCCCGTCGGCGCCGATCCGGAACGGCCAGGCGCCGATGCCGCCTACGACCAGGCTGTGGCTCCCAGGGAGCAGGCGCAGGGTCTGCGGCTGCCGGGTGCTCCACCAGCCGTGCCCGCTGAGCCCGAAGTTGGGGTACGACAGATCGGAGGCGTCCACCGTGACCGGCACCCCCGTGACCGTGAGCGTGCTGGTGGCCTTGCCGGACAGGATGGTGCCATATTGGTCGTCGTAGTCGATCAGCCCGTCGGCGCCGATCCGGATGGGCCAGCCGCCGACCCCGCCGACAACCAGCGTGTACGCGCCCGGCAGCACGTGCAGAGTCTGGACCTGCCGGGCGTTTTGCCAGCCGAGACCGCTGAGACCGATGTTCGGATAACTGAGTCCGGTGGCGTCGAGGCCGATCGGCAGCCCGGTCACGGTAAGGGTGTGGGTGCCGCGACCCGAGACGCCGGCCAGCCCAGGGGCGTAGTCGACCACGCCGGCGGCATCGACGGTGAAGCTGATCGGCGCCGATCCTGGATGCGACAGTGTGTGCGTACCCGGTGAAAGGTGCAGCGCGTGGGTCTTGCGCGCGTCCAGCCAGCCGCTCACACCATTGATGGCGATGGCCGGGGCGGTCAGCGCGGTAGCGTCGACCAGGGTGCCGTCGGTGGGTGCCTTTCGCCGCAGAGCGTCGAGGATGAAGGCCCGGTTGAACGCGGCGAATGCTTGCTGCTGCTCGGCCCAGGTGGGCTCGTCGATGTGAGCTCCCGGCAGCATCTGCCCGTCAGGGCCGACGATGCCGGCGATGATCTGCTCGTCGCCGTTCAGGTTCATTCTGCGCTGAGTGCGGAACGTGATGTGGCCCCAGTCGTCGTAGCCGTCGATGCCGTCGTCGTAGCCCCGTTGCCTGGGGAAGTCCGTGCCAGGTGGGACGGTGGCCGTGTCGGAGCCGGCGACGGGAGATTTCCCGGGCAGTCCGGTCGTGCAGATGCCGTCCTTGCCGGAGTAGATCGTCGTACTCCCGGCCGGCTGCAGGTCGCCGGCGTCGGGCGTCGTCTCCAGGGTGTTGTTGAGTGTCGGCTGCCCCGGCGGCACGGAACCAGCGAGGGGGTTGTCTGCGGTGACGCAGACTTGGATGCCGGCAAGCAGGTCCACGGACACGGCCGGGCTGGTGGGCGGGGTGCCGGGCACGCCGGCGCCGCTCCAGTCCCAGTCCAGCGGTTGGCTGCCGTCGCCGATGTGCATCTGGACTTGATCGTCCCACCAGGCGACGACGGTGGGATCCGGCGATCCCACCCCGTTCGCCTCCACCAGCGCACCTCGCTGCAGGCTGGGCAGTCGCCGCCGGGAGTAGTCGAGCCGGCTTGACGTCTCGATCCAGGTCCGCATGGCCGCCGACGGACTCGCCAGATCAGCGGCTGTGGGTGCCTGCATCAGATTGGCCCACACCAGATTCGACCAGGCCGTGTAGTCGGGCAGGCCCGTGTTCGAGTACCGGTAATTCATCACCGACAGGTAGTTGGGCTTGTAATTCGGATCGTTGGACGGGCCGCCGTGTCCGAGGCCGAGCGCGTGGCCCAGTTCGTGCACGAAGTTGACAGACTGCTGCCGGACCGTGCCGCCGCCGACCCAGCCGAGGCCGATCATGAAGTCCTGGCCGACCCCGACGCAGCAGGAGCCGGTGCTGCCCTTGTTGTCGATCGCCCAGCCCCAGAGGGTGTAGTAGAAGGTGCCGGCGCGATAAGCGGCGAAGTGCGCCGCCCGATAGCGCTCAAAATCGGTGCGATTCTGCGCGTCGGGGACGTCGAGCGGTTTCATGCGATCAGTGGGCGACACCATGATGGCCTCGTCCTCGTGCAGCAGCAGTTGGATTCCCGGCGGTGAACTCCATCGGTGATAGGGGCATTCGCCGGGGGGGACTGCAGGTTTGGGGGCGTCGGAGAACATCTGGCGCGCCTCGTTCAAGGCCGCGGCCGAGGGCCGGTCGGAGACGTTGCCGTCATTGAGCCAGTCGATCTCGACGGCGATCGTCTTCCGGCAGGGGTCGGCGTCGTGATCGGACAGCCAGCGGTCGATGACGGGCAGCCCCAGCGGCGGCCGGCTGCCTGTCACGCCCAGCAGCTCGTCCCGGTCGGTGAGCCCGTCATGGTCGGTGTCGAGCTCGCCGGTCCGCTCGCGACTGTTCCACACCTTGTTGTCGTTCTTGCGGAAGCGATGGATCACAGGCCCGTCGTCAGGGCTGCTCGTGCTGAGCAGCACCACGCCGCTCTCCATGTCCGTGATCTGGACGCGCTGCATGTCCCAGTTGTCGGCCTCGATATCAGCGGCCCGCGTGGTGTGCTCGAAGGTGAACCCGTCGACCAGGGCACTACTGGGGACGCAGGGTTGCAGATGGGTGTCCCAGGTGAAATCGGTATAACGCGTGTCGCCTGTTCCGCCTTGGTGGAAGCGCTGACCCCCAGGGTCGTCAACCACATTGTCACCATTCGCATCGTCGAATACCACGGCCTGCGCACCGAAGACGATTTTCTCCTCTGAATCGTCGTGAATGCCGTCACTGCCGGTCCGCAGCTCTATTCGCAGGTGGCACGTCATCGAGAGGTTCAGCTCGGCGGACGCCGGCGGCGCTGCGGCCGGAACGATCGCCAAACCGCCGAGAATGTTGACCATCAGGCCGACCAGAATGCGCATGGCCTTGGACATGGGCCTACCTCCGAACTCGCGCCGACGCGGCTAGTGGAATCGAAAGCGATCCGCGGTGGGATCGCATCGGGGAAAGTCACGAATTCGGAGATGGCATTCCTGGGCGACGCCGATGATGTCACGATCCATCCATGACTGGAATGCCGTCCAGGCTCGCGCTCCTCGGGGCCGGGGTCCTCGGCGGGAGCCTCGTCGTCCTCAACGTGTGGGTGGCGGCAGCCTACGGCGGGCAGTCGTGGCAGGAGTCGGCGTCGGAGATCGCCGTGGGGGTCAGCTTCGCGGGCGCCGGCCTGGCCGCGTGGTGGTTGCGGCCGCGCAGTTCCATCGGCCGCTGGATGGTGGCGCTGGCGGTGACCATCCATGTGTCGAATCTGTCCTCGACCCGGCCGGCGTTGGACGCGCCCGGCCGCGACGTCATGGTCATCGCCGGGATAGCCGCGCTGTGGCTGCAGTATCCGATCATTGGCCGCCTCATCCTCAGCTACCCGTCCGGAACCCTCCCGGGGCGGACTGAACGAATACTGTTCCGCGTCGGCCTGACGGTCGCACTCGCGGGAGGCGCGCTCGTGGAGGTGACCCGAGTACCCGTGCCCCTCTTATGTAGGGATCGGTGCGCCCCCAACCCGATAGGGCTTATCGCCGACGAGCAGCTCTACCTGGGCATCCGGATGGTCCTCCCGGCGGTGTGGTTCGTCCTCGGCGGCCTCATGCTGGCGCTGCTGGTCCGGCGGATGCTGCGGGCGACGCCATGGCAGCGCCGCACCCTGGGATTCGCGCTCGTCGCGGCCGCACTCACGGACCTCGTGTTCCTGTGGTTCCTCGCTCTTCAGTTCGCTGTCTACTACCACCCGGCGGAGGGCGCGCCATATCTGGCGCTGGCCGGGCCGATCAATGTGATCGTCGGCTGGGGTGGCGTGACAGCCGTGCCGTTCGCGTTCCTGGCTGGGCTGTTGCGCGAGCGGCTGGCCTTCGCGGCGGTGGGCGACCTGGTCGGACGACTCGAGCACGTGGCGCCGGACACCGTCGAGGCGGCCCTCCGCGAGACGCTCCGCGACCCCAGTCTGCGGGTGGCGTTTCCATCCGGCACCTCAGGAGAGCTGCTGGACGCGGCGGGCGCTCCCTACCATCCGATCGCGGGGGAAGGCAGGGCACTGACCACTCTGGGAGCTTCGCGGGTGGCCGTTCTCGATCACGACCGCGCGCTGCTGGAGAACCGCCAGCTGCTCGACGCGGCGGGCGCCGCCGCCCGCCTGGCCTTGGACAACGCACGACTGCAGGCACAGCTCCTGGCCCAGCTCGCTGAGGTCCGCGCATCTCGGGCCAGGATCGTCGCCGCGACCGACGAGGCGCGGCGCCGCCTCGAACGAGACCTGCACGACGGTGCCCAGCAGCGGCTGCTCGAGGCCGGGCTGGCCCTGCAATCGCTTCGTACGCAGATCGACCCGGACGGACCGGCGGCCAGGCTGCTTGCCGAGACCGAGCAGGCACTGACCGGCGCACTGTGCGAACTCCGCGATCTCGCCGCTGGGATCCACCCGGCGGTGCTCACCGATCAAGGGCTGCGGCCTGCCCTGCTCGCCCTGAGCGTCAGATCACCGCTGATGGTCCATGTGGACGGCGATCCGGGGCGGCTGAGTCCGCCGGTCGAGTCGACCGCCTACTTCTGCGCGTCCGAGGCTGTCACCAACGCGATCAAACACGCGCATGCCACGACCGTCCGCGTCTGCCTGCGCCGTAACGCGAACCGTCTCCTGCTGAGCGTCGCGGATGACGGAATCGGCGGCGCGTCCGCGTCGGGCACGGGTCTTCGTGGTCTCGCGGATCGGGTCTCAACGCTCGGCGGCGAGCTGACCATCACCAGCCCTCCGGGGAGGGGCACAACCGTGACGGTGGAGTTGCCATGCGGATAGCGATCGCCGACGATTCCCTGATCATCCGGGAGGGCCTGACCAAGCTCCTGGACGGACTCGGCCACGAGGTGGTCGTCCGCGTCGACCGGCCGGACCGCATCCTGGCGGAGGTGGCCGCGCACCGCCCCGACGTGGTCGTCGTGGACATCAAGATGCCGCCGACCTTCACCGACGAAGGTCTTCGGGCGGCCGGCGCCATCCGGCAACGGCATGCCGACGTCGGTGCCCTGGTCCTGTCGCAGTACGTCGTTGCGAGCTACGCGACCTGGCTCTTGGAGATGGCCCCGGGGAGCATCGGATATCTGCTCAAGAATCGCATCCTCGACCCGGCGATCTTGCAGGATGCGCTTTCACGGATCCATGCCGGCGAGACGGTCGTCGACCCCGAGCTCGTCCAGGTGCTGATCCGGTCCCGCGCGGAGCCGGGCCCACTGACCCCGCTCAGCAGGCGCGAACTGGACGTCCTCGCCCTGATCGCCGAAGGTCTGTCGGACCGCGGTATCGCCGAGCGTCTGGTCATCTCGCTGAGCACAGTGAGCAGCCACGTCCAGCACATCTTCACCAAGCTCGGCATCCCGGACACCGCGACCGACAACCGCCGCGTCCACGCCGTTCTACGCTGGCTGGAAAGCCCCGCGAAGCTCGAATAACACGCTTTCGCCAATTCTCCCTGACCAGACGCAGAATCCAGGCGTTCCGATCGACAGCATGGGCCCCTTACGAGTTACCGCCGCCGTTGGACAAGCCGGTTTGCGAGCGTCTCGCGCAGATCGTCGGGCAGCCCGTCGATCTCGACCAGCTCGGGCAGCAGCTCCGGCTCGGTCATGTACGCCCGGAACGCCCGCGCGATCGTCACCCCGTGCGCCGGACGCTCCTCCACGGTCACCGGATCGCCGGCCCACACCTGTCCCGGCTCCAGCACGCGCAAGTACGCGCCCGGGCGGTTCATCCGGGCGAAGGTCTTCACCCAGCGCGGCTCACCCATCTTGCGCTGGAACGTGACGCACGGTATACGACCGAATGTCGGCTGCAGGACCAGCCGCGGACCGACGCGCCACCGCTCACCGATGACCGCGCCGTTGACGTCGACCCCCTCGGTCGTCAGGTTCTCCCCGAACAACCCGTTGGCCAGCGGGCGGTTCAGCCGCGCCTGCCACCAGTCATAGTCCTCCCGCGCGTACGCGTACACGGCCTGATCGTCGCCACCGTGATGCTCGATGTCGAAGATCTGATCGCCGACCAGGCCGCTGTGCAGCCCGGTCGTCTTGCGCCCCGGCGCGCGTACGGTGACCAGGTGATCGACCGGCCGCTTGTTGATGCCCGTGACGCCGACGCCCTTGGCCGGGTTGGGTTCCGGCACCGCGAGGTTCACTGAGACAACCCTGCTCACGCCCGGCAACCTAACCGCCCCCGACCACCACACGCCACGCAATATCCCGCCGGCCGCCTGCCTGGAACCAGCACGGGACGCCTGGGGCAGGCGATCGTTACGGCCGGCAGGAATCCCTATCAAGGCTGGGAGATCCGGTGCGCGAACTGCACGGTGATGGACAGGCCGCCTTCTGGACGTGCGTTGGTGGTGAGGGCGGCGTAGTGAGCTTGCGTGACGGCATTGACGATGGCCAGGCCGAGGCCGTAGCCGTCGCGGCGCCCGTGACGGTCAGGCGCCAGTCTCTGGAATGGGTGAAAGAGGCGCTGGATCTGGTGGCGAAGCTGATGTCGGCCGACCCGCCGTCGAAGATCCGGCCGGTCTGGATGGCAGTGACGATGGTGTTGCCGAAGCGGAAGCCGTCCGGCTCGACTTCGGTGCGGTGCTGGCTGTTGGCGTTGGTGAACGGGTCGGTGCTCAGCAGGGTGAGCGCGACGTTGGCCAGTGCAGGGGGTGCGGCCAGGACGGCGAGGGATGCGACCGTCAGGCGACCCAGTCCACGGCGGCGTGTGCGCGATAACACAGCGACCTCCGATGGGAGTGGGAGAAAACCCCCGGACGCTAGGCCCGCCGCGAAGTCATGTGGAGGCCCAATCTCCCGATTTGTGACCACCGGGGCTCAAGTCACCATCTGAGGCGTAATCACGGCCAATTCCCAGGATTATGGGCATGCCATAGATATCTCACGCACCGCGCAGGATTTGGAAATTGGTGACCACTTCGTGTACACCCCGTACGGGAACGACCGCACGGGAGCGCGGAACACAAAGTTCCCCTCCGAGGTGTCCGGCAGGGTGGTGGTCACGGTCTTCTTGGTGGCGCAACGATAACCCAGCCCGTCGGCGGTCCAGTCGTGGCATAGGCGGCCGCCTGCCGGACCGGTGCGGGGTCGCCGCCGGGGAGCAGCGGTCCCCGTCATGGTCAACGTCACCGCGCAGGCCATCCAGTGGAGTTTCATCGTGGCACCTCCTCTGAAGGTGTCCATTCGACTACCTCAGCGCTCTGCCTGCCAGTGACATCTGTGTCGCGGTCTGGTCAGCCGCTGGTCTCGCGGGGATGATGGCCTCGCCTGACGGCCGATGAGCCGCCAGGCGAGGAAGCGGTCAGAGGGGAACGCGTGCGGTGAAGATCTCCTGGTCGTTGGACGGATCGGCGGTCGCCCCGGGGGCCGTGCAGACCGCGGGCGGCACACCCGGCGTCCCGGTTCCGGGGCAGAGGAACCCGGCAACGGTACGCGTGTCGGACCAGACCGGGAACGCGCTGTTCTGTGTGGCGGCGACCTGGATGTAGTCGCCGTAGAACACCCCGCCGAACTGCGTGGGCGGCGGCATGCTGGACGAGGTCACGCGGTCGGCGTTGAAGCTCGAGCCGGAGCGCACCGACAGCGAGATGTCGGAGAACCCGGTGACGTTGTCGTCGCCGTACTGGCGGTCGTAGTAGGTCACGACGAGCTTGCCGTTGGGGCTGAAGTCCAGGCCCTGCCAGTACTGGTCCGTGCTGCGCTGGCGTGGCCGGTCGGTGACGGACGCCAGGGCACGCACGTCGGTCGCGGTCCCGGTGAAGCTCGTCCCAGCGTTGGTCGATTCGGAGATCACGATGTCGTTGTTGCACCCACCGTTCTTGACGCCGTCATAGAGGGGGTTGCCGAGCGGGCCGGTGAATCCCTGCGGAGTGCAGGCGTTGCTTTCCCTGGAGTTGCGGTTGATGTACGACCCATACGTCACGACCACGTGCGACGCGTTCTTCGGGTCCACTGCCACGTAGGGGTAGTTGGTGGCGCGGAAGATCGAATTGTTGGTCGCGCCCTTCTCGACCACGCAGGCTCGTCCCGGGTCGGCCCCGTTCTGGTAGGTGGGGCAGTCGGGCAGGTCGAAGTAGTCGCCGACCTTGACCGGCGGGCTGAAGGACGCGCCGCCGTTGGTGGATCTGGCGAGCAGGATCTGCTGGTGGTTGTCAGCGGGGGTGGCGGCAGTGGTGTTGAAGTTGGCCCAGGTCACGTAGAGGGCGCCGTCGGGACCGACCGCCGGCTGGGAGAACTGGTTGACGTTGCAGCGGCCGAGCGGGGTGGCGATGCCGAAGGTGTTGCCGCACGACACCGAGTCGGAGCTGATCAGCACGGGGGCACTGAAGGTCTCGCCGTAGTCCGCCGAGTAGGCGCCGTAGATGTAGGCAGTGCCGTCGGCCGCGAACAACGTCCAGGTGACGTACACCCGGTCTCTGAACGGGCTGGTGGTGTAGTGATCGACGGTCATCAACTGCTTGTCGAGCAGGGCCGCGCCCGTGCCGGCGACGTCGTTCAGCTCGGCCACGGGCCGGCCGGCGAAGTTGAACGAGGCTCCGCCCGTGCCGGTCGAGCGGTAGAGATAGAAGGCGCTTGACGCGTCCGGGTTGTTGGTGACCCCGAGACCGCGCTTGAACTGCTGGCAGGACAGATAGACATTGCCCCTGCTGTCCCAAGCCACCGAGGTGTCGCCGGCACCGTCCCAGTACTCACGGGCCGCCCCGAAAGTCGCGCCGCGCGTGAAGCCGTTGGGCGTCGTGGAGTCGGCCCAGTGCGAGCCGCCGTCACCGGAGTAGGAGACTCCGCAGGTTCCGTCGCCGCGCCGGTAGTCGTTGTAGGAGGCCACGACCTGACTGCTGTTGGAGGGATTGATCGCGACGTAGGTCTCGTTCTGCGACTGGCCGCGGCCGTGCAGGTCAGCGTCGGTGATGTTCGGGCAGTTCTGGTTGACCTTGACGTTGGAGCCCTTCTTGCCATCGCAATCGGGGGTCGACGTGTGTTTGAACCCGGACAGGGCGCGCTTGGCGGCCGCCCCGGAGTCACCGAGGGCGTCGGTGAGCGCGCCGGAGGCGAGGCGCTTCTGCCACGGCTTGAGGTCGTCGTAGCCGAAGCCCTGAGCTGCGGGCGCGGCGATGCCGAGCAGGCCGGTCAGCAGGGCAGAGCCTGCGAGCACGGCGAGTAGACGTTGAGGGCGCATCCTGACTCCATTCACCGGCGGGCGTCGCCGGTTTACGGCCACACGTGTTGGCATGGTCGTCAGTGGGATGAAAGGGGCGCCCGAGATCGGACGTTAGGCCTACTTTCAGCAAACGCCTAGACCTAAAAGTGGCCACATCCGGCTAATGTCCCCGACTGCTGTGGGGTCAGGAGCCTCAGCCATACGGTTGCCATCAGCCTGGCGGCGCCGGTCCGGAACCGGCGGCCGACATCTGTCCTTACGGCTTGAAGCCCCTGACCCTGGGAACCCCGGCCTCATGCGTTGCATCTAAGTAGGTGATTAAGGCAGCCGCGCTCTGTTCGTTCGCCGCGGCACTGATGCTCGCGGCGAACGTGTCCGCCTGCGGCAAATCCCCGACTGCCCAGGGCCGGCCGACGCCGCAGGCGGTCACCCGGCGCATCGTCACCACCACCCCACCACATGCGCCAAGGGCCCTCCCGAGGACCACTCCGCAACCTGCGCCTCCCCCGGCCGTCTCTCTGGCCCAGTGCGCGGGCGGGGCACCGTCGTGGGCCGGGTGGTCGCCGGCCCGACCTGTCCGGTGTTCACCGCCGAGCGCTCCTGCCCGCCCCGCCCGGTTCGCGCGCTCGTGACCGCGCGCGATGCCGTCGGCCATACCATCAAATCCACGAAGACCGCTCGCGACGGCGGATTCGCCCTGACCCTGCCCAAAGGCAGGTATTGGCTGGTCGCCAGCACCGGTAAGGCCTTGCCACGTTGCCCGAAGGTGCGGGTCACGGCCCGCTCGTCACACCGGACCCGGACGACCATCAGCTGCGACACGGGCATTCGCTGACGGCTGGGTCGAGCGCCGGCTCGTCGCAGTATTTCGTCGCGGGCGCAGTCCCAGCGAGCAGGCCGCAGCGGCCAACCGCAGATAGGCGGCGTACGCCAGCGCACCGAAGACGAGGACCTGGACGCATGGCCTTGGTTCGGTACATCCAGGGCCTATGCCTCTGTCCTCGACGCCCGTAGGGATATCGACTGGAGGTAGTAAGACCAAGGAGGCCGTCATGGAAGCCAAGCAGTGGACGGTGCAGATCTACATCAATGAGGAGGGCGACGCCACGAGTGCCCGGGCGGTGCTGACCAGCCGTGACGATACGCACGTCGTCGGCCTCGGGCGGGCACACCGTAACCCGGCCGACGCTCTGGTGCCCGAGATCGGCGACGAACTCGCCGCCGCCCGCGCGCTGGCCGATCTGGCGCAGCGTCTTCAGGTCATCTCCTCTCATGACATCGAAGGCCTCACCACTCCGCCCGTGCCGAGCCGGGCGTGGTGAAGCCCAAGGTCCGCTCGGGGCGGGCGGCCCGCGCGACATGAACGCCGGCGCCACGCGACGGTTACCAACGTCGGTTCGGCGTGGTCCTTCCGTCCCTGGATGTACGAGCACAGCCATGCCACGGTCGATTGTGGCCGCATCACAAAGGAGGCTGCCATGGTAGACACACCGAACCCTGCTCGTGAGGAAGCACGCAAGCACATCGAAGAGCGCCGCGGGTTCGCCCCCCATCTGATCGTGTACCTCGCGTTCAACACCAGCCTGGTCCTCATCTGGGCTTACACGACCAAGCCCGGCTTCTTCTGGCCGGGCATCATCATCGCCGCGTGGGGGATCGGAGTGCTGATGCACGCCTGGAGCGCCTTCTTCCGCAAGCCGATCACGGAAGAGGACGTCGACCGGGAGCTCACCCATTGGCGCAGCAGGCCGGGCCAGTCCTGAGGAACGACGGGTCGGGAGATCAACGGGCGGCCATTGGTACGGCCTGTTCCAGATGATGTCCGGGATTCAGCGCAGGTTCCACGACCAGGCGGCGACCCGGGAGCAGGCGCTGCGGTCCCGCACAGCATGCGCTCACCGTAGAAGCCTCGGCCCATCTGGCCGCCCAACTGCCCGAACCGCTGCGTGACGCCTACTGCGCAGGGGTGGACTCCCGGCAAGGTCCCGGTTCGACGGGACGGCTGAAGGGAATGCTCGATGATCCATGACCGCTACCTCAGCGAACTGCTCAAGGAGGAAACCACCGGCTCCTCGGTCGTCTCCCTGTACTTCACCGTCCCAGACCATCCGGCCGCGCTCCCCGCCCTGGCCACCCATCTGGCATCGCTGGCCCAGCTGACCGATCCGACCCTCGGGCAATCCACCGAGGAGGCCATCCGCCGCGCCGTCGAAGACTCGAAGGGTGATCACGGTGGTGTCGTCCTGTTCGTCACCGACTCCGCCGGCCACAGCAAGCGGCTGGCCCTCGCGTCGCATCCGCCGGAATCCGTGCACGTGGGCGTCCGTCCCTATCTGCGGCCCCTGGTCGCGATCCTGCATCGCTCGATGCCGTACTGTCTGGCCGTCTTCGACGACGCCCGCGCCTGGATCGGCGTTAACGCCGACGGCCGCCTGGTCGAGGTGGCCACGGTGCGCGACGAGGTCATGCGCGCGTCCAACTTCGGCGACTGGCACGGCCTGGCCGAACACCGCGTCCACGGGCACGCCCGGATGCTGCGCCACCGCCACCTGCGGCACGTCGCCCAGCTGATCGAGGAGACCATGCACGACCACGACGCCACCGTTGTGGTGCTCGGCGGGCATGCCCACGATCTCCCGCTTTTGATGGCACTGTTGCCCGCGACGGTCCAGCAGGCCGTCGCCGGTCACATCGTGGCCGACCCGGCCACAATGAATGCCTCGAAGGTACGGTCGGACGCGGATGAGGTCATCGCGCACTGGCGCGCCGCGACCGACGCCAGGCTGGCCGTTCAGGTGCTGGACCAGGCCGCGGCGGGCGCTCACGCCGTCATGGGCGTGGCGGCATGCCTGGCCGCCGCCGGCGAAGGCGCGATCCGCCAACTGCTCGTCGAAGAAGGACCGGGACTTCCCGGCGCCGTCTGCCACAACTGCGCCACGGTGTTTCCCGAGGGGCCCACCTGCTGCCCCGTGTGCCTGGGAGCCGTCCACCCGGTGCCGGACGTGCTGGAAGAAGCTGTCGTCACCGTGCTCCGCCGAGGCGGGGAGGTCATACCGCTCCCGCCGTACCTGCTCGAAGGCGCGCACATGGCGGCCAGACTCCGCCGCCCGGCGAAGTGAGCCCCTCTGTGGCGCATGGCCGACGCGGCGTCGATATCGTCGCGCACGCTTCGCCCCTCACACTTTCTTCGCCGATTTCCATATACGTTCGAACTGGTCCACCCAATAATCAAACCATTGTTCGTCCGTGTGGCGGTTTATTTTTATGTTCATTCTATTCATCGTCGTCTCTTGAAATGCGTGAAACTCGACGATCAAGCTGCCGTCTTTATCGTGAGGATTGAAGGCGACCATGCTGAAGCCGGGATTGAACGGCAGGAGACCATAGTCGAGCTGTCCCCGCATCTGCCACGCCGACATCAGCTCAAGTTGATGCAGGGTCCAGGCAAGGCATTCCGATAGGGACTCCATGGGGGGCTCGCGGCCGTCGTCGAGGTGATGCGACGCGATTTCGATCGCGGCCGCGGCGGACGGGTCGAGCACCACTACGCGCACTACTCCATCGGGCCGGTCCAGCACGGTCCTGCGCAGAGCCCCGCAGGTCGGCCGGGAGAGTAGGTTGACTGCGGACGGACCGAAGATCCACAATTCGCGAGTGCGTTCCAGCCGCCCGCTCAGCGACTCGGTCTCCAGGTCCGCGCGCCGCCCGACCTGCGGACCGGAGCATTGAACGCCTTCAGGGAGCGTGATCCGATAGACCAGTACGGCGATTCCGGAGAGGAGCACGGCCCACCGATATTGTTCCGGGACCGCGTCCTCGACAAGGGTCAGCAAGGCGAGAGCGCTTGCCACCGCCGTGATCGCGTAGGCATCGAGATTCCTGCGATTGCCCAGGTCGACCGAGACTCTGTGGAGGAAATGCCTCATGCAAGCCTCCCGGCCGATCGTCGCACCGCCCGGCTCCTCTTTCCACGTTCGGCGACAGGCGACAGGGCACGCCCGGCACGCGTGCCTGACGACGTATTCCATCCGGCCCTCGCCATTCGCCCGATTCGCGACATCAGCGCAGCAGAAATCATGGCCCTCCCCCTAGGACGGCATCCGTAAGATGTCACCCTTCGCTTCTCTCGCCATCACGTTAGGGCGAAACAAATCGAGAGAGCATCCGCAATATTACGGAAGAGACGGCATCCCTAAAAAAAATCGGGGGCGCCAGTTGTACTGGAATCCCAGATTTCAAACCCAAAGCCCCATACCGGTCATTCGCCCACCAAATTAGGAGCAAACGAAGCCGACATCACGGTTTCGGGGAAGGATCCCGTGCCGTCCGGACCTCGCCTGCTTCATGGAAGCTTCATGCAGGCCACGGCCGGTGCTTCATCTCTCGTACGCATGCTGAGTCGTAGACACGCAGTAGATCTCACAGCTGGAAGGGATCCGAGGATGAAGCTGAATCGCAAGAACATGACCGTGGGGGTGGCGGGCCTCGGGCTCGTCGGAATCCTCGCGGGCGGTGCGAGTGTCGCAGCCGCGGCATCCCGGTCGGCCGACGCGCCGGCGCCCTCCCCCACCACGAGCACCTGCCCGTACGCGGGAACCTGGGGAGTGGCTTTCGGGATGCACGGGATGGCCGGTTACGCGGGCTCGCCCATCTCCGCCGCCGCGTCCTATCTCGGTCTGAGCCAGACCGATTTGCAGGCGCGGCTCCGAGCCGGCGAGTCGCTCGCGGACGTCGCCAAGGCCCAAGGGAAGACGGTGTCCGGGCTCGAGGACGCGATGCTCGCGGCCATCAGGAGGAACCTCGATGCCGACGGCACCACGCTGACCCGCGGCCAGAAAGATGCGATCTACGACCACATGAAGAGCCGCATCGACATCATGGTGAACGCGGCTCACATGTCCGGTCGCGGCATCAGTCCGATGGGCCGGCAGATGCGAGGGATGATGCGATAGCCCCGCCCGCGCCGGAGAGCGCCGGCCCGCGAACAGAGCAAACGCTGAAGGAGAGGTGAGCGATGCTGCGGCGGGTGCTGGTCGTCGACGACGAACCACATATCCGAACGGTCCTGCGCGGCTATCTGGAGGCGGACGGTTTCGGGGTGACGGAGGCCGCCGACGGCGAAGCCGCGCTCGACGCGCTGCGCGTGGACCCGCCCGACCTGGTGCTCCTGGACGTCATGCTGCCGGGCATCGACGGTCTTGAGGTGCTCAAGCGGTTGCGCACCTTCAGCGACACGTACGTGATCCTTGTCACGGCACGGGCCGAGGAGGTCGACAAGCTCGTCGGGCTCGGCGTGGGTGCGGATGACTATGTGACCAAGCCCTTCAGCCCGCGTGAGGTCACGGCGCGGGTGAAGGCGGTGCTGCGTCGTGAACGATCGGCACACGCCGGCGAGGACACGGTGCTGCGCTTCGACGGTCTGACCGTCGACCTGGCCGGCCGCGAGGTCGCGGTGAACGGTGCACCGGTAGCGTTGTCGAGCCTGGAGTTCGACCTGCTCACGGCCCTGGCCGGCGCACCTGGACGGGTGTTCTCCCGCGCGCAGCTCCTCGAGCGGGTGTGGGGTTACGACTTCTACGGCGACGAGCGCGTCGTGGATGTGCACATACGCAGCCTGCGGGCGCGGCTCGGCGACGAGGCCGGTGATCCCCACTTGATCGCGACGGTCCGTGGCGCGGGCTACAAGTTCGTCGGCCGGAGGGGATGAGGGTGCGCCTGTCACTGAGACTGTTCGTCTCCCACGCGGGCGTGGCCGTCGTCGGCGCCGTGGTCGCGTATCTGTCTGTTCGGCTGCTCGCGCCTGCCCTGTTCGACCATCGCATAGGAATGATGAACGGCACGGGCCCGGGACCTGGCATGGACATGGCCACCACGATGAGGACGCAGGTGCACGCCGCCTTCCTCGCCGCCCTCGACAGTGCGCTCGCCCTCGGCCTCCTGGCCGGTGTCGCCGTCGCCGCCGTCGCCGCCGCCGCGATCGCCGGTCGTCTGCTGCGCCCGCTCGACGCCGTACGCGCCGCGACCCGGCGAGTCGCTTCCGGCCACTACGACACCAGTGCGGCGCTGCCCACGGAGCCGGAACTGGCAGCGCTGGCGACCGACGTCAACACTCTCGCCCGTGCTCTCGCCGACACCGAGTCGCGGCGCACCCGCCTGCTCGGCGACGTCGCGCATGAAATGAGGACCCCGCTGACCGCGCTCGACGGCTACGTCGAAGGGATGATCGACGGCGTGTTCGCCGCGAGCCCGGACACTCTCGCCTCGCTGAGCGCGGAACTGCGCCGCCTGCACCGGCTCGCCGACGACCTGTCCAGTCTGTCGCGCACCCAGGAGCAGCGCCTCGATCTGCGTCTGGTCGACGCGGATCTGGCCGACCTCGCCCGCCGCGCGGCCACGCGACTCGCGTCTCAGTTCGAGGACGCGCACGTCACGCTGATCGTCGACGCTGACGACGCGGTGCCCGTGCGCGTCGACCCCGATCGGATCATGCAGGTGCTGACCAACCTGCTCGGCAATGCCCTGCTCGCGACGCCCGCCGAAGGGACTGTCACGATCAGCGTGCGCCGCTTCGAGAGCCGCTCCGGCCGCCGCGGAGATGTCGTCGTGACCGACACCGGTGTGGGCGTGGCCGGGGAAGACATCGAGCGCATCTTCGAACGGTTCTACCGCGTGCCTGGGCAGCGGCGCCGGTCCGCGGGGTCAGGCGTCGGACTGACCATCGCGCGGGGAATCGCCCGCGGGCACGGTGGCGACGTCACCGTTTCGTCGCCGGGACGAGGGCATGGGTCCACCTTTGTCGTCACGCTTCCCCTGCGCCCCATCTGACCAGCCGAGCCTTGAGTTCGTCCGGGAGTGCCGTCGGCGATGACGCGCCAGGAACAGCACTGCGTAGCGGGGCGCGGGACCTTCGGCGGGCCATTCGTCTCTGTGCGGCCTGGTAGCCATCACCCCAGGATGGCTTGCGGATCCGTCACCGATAGAGGGAGGCGCCGTGCCGGAGCTCACTCCGCTGTTGATCGCCGACAAGGTCAGGAAGGTCTACGGGAGCGGTGACCAGAGCGTTGTCGCCCTGGACGACTTCGAACTGACCGTGTACGCCGGGGAACTGGTCGCGGTCATGGGACCATCAGGATCAGGCAAGACCACGCTGCTCAACTGCTTATCGGGACTGGACGACGTGGACGGGGGCCGGGTGCTGGTCGACGGCCACGATCTGTTCGCCATGAGCGATCATGAACGCACCGAGCACCGGGCCCGGTCCATGGGCTTCGTCTTCCAGTCCTACAATCTCATCCCCGTCTTCACCGCAGCCGAGAACGTCGAGCTACCGCTGCTGCTCGTCGGTGTGGGCGCCGCGGAGGCGCGCGAACGCGCCCTTTCCATGCTGGGCCGGGTGGGCCTGACCGACCGGGCGGGGCATCGGCCCAGCGAGTTGTCCGGCGGCGAACAGCAGCGGGTGACGGTGGCCCGGGCGCTTGTCGCACGTCCCGCCATCGTGTGGGCCGACGAGCCGACCGGCAACCTGGACACCGCGATGGCCGGGCAGATCATGGACCTGCTGAGGCAGCTCAACCGGGAGGACGGGCAGACCATCGTGCTGGTCACCCATGATCCGGTCATCGGCGCCGCCGCGAGCCGGCTCATCCGTATGCGGGACGGAGGCCTGGTCTCCGACGACGTCCCCGTCGGGGTGAGGGGCTGAGGATCATGTATCCCGAGCTCACCTGGCCTCTGGTCGGCGCATTCGCCGCGGTGGCCGGATTCGTGCTGTTCCTGTTGGCTTTCCGGCCCGTGCTGCGCCGGCTGGCCGTCCGCCAGGTGTCACGGCGCCCGGCCGAGTTGGTGCTTGTCATCGTCGGCTCGATGCTCGGCACGGCGCTCATCGTGGCCAGCCTGACCGTCGGCGACTCCCTCAACCGATCCGTACGGCAGAGCGCATACGACACGCTCGGCCAGATCGACGAGCGTGTCACCGCGCCCACCGCAGCGATCGGCGATCAGGTGGCGGCCCGGCTCGGTCCGCTGCGCGCGGATCGGCGGGTCGACGGACTGCTGACGGTCCGGTCCGGCTACGCGGCCGCCTCCACCGGCACGCGAGCGGAACCTCGCGTGCAGGCCTTGGAGATCGATTTCCTGCAGGCCGATCGGCATCGAGCTGACCGAAGCGCACTGGGCGCCCATCCGCTTCCTTCGCACCGACTACTCCGAGCAGGGTGAGACGTCGACCTTGCGGCGGGTGTCGACCCTGGCGAGCATCCCGATCAAGCAACTGTTCACCCTGTTCCCCAGCAAGCCGGCCAAGAAGATGGCCTACATCGCCGGGCTGCCCAAACCGCACGGCTGCGTGTGAGCGATGTGTGAGAGAAGGCGTTCATCATGACCACCAACCCCGTTTCCGCACCGGCCGTAATCCCCGACTTCGGTGACGACCAGCCGACCAGACGCAAGATCGCCATCATCTGCTCCAAGGGCAACCTCGACATGGCGTACCCGGGGCTGATCTTGGCCAATGCCGCGCTCGGCGAGGGCATCGAGACGCACCTGTTCTTCACGTTCTGGGGCTTCGACATGATCACCAAGTCGCGGATGCGTGATCTCAAGTTCACGATGCTCGGCAACACCGCCACGCACATGCCGCAAGGCCTGGGCGGGCTGCCCGGTATGACGGCGATGGCCACGCATCAGATGAAAAAGCAAATCCATGACATCGGTGTGCCCGATGTCCCGGAGTTCCTGCAGCAGATCGTCGACTCCGGCGGCCACCTGTGGGCGTGCCGCATGTCGGCCGACATGATGCACATCGACGAGTCCGACCTCTACGAAGAGGTCGAAGGCATCATCAGCGCAACAGATTTCATCGAGAAGACCGAAGGCGCCCAGCTGCTGTTCATCTAAGACCGCGTCTTGATTGGTGATCTTTCGTTGTAGTGATCGTGGATGCGTTCATGCAGCGGCTGGTCCCTGACGAGTTGTGGGAGTTGTTTCAGCGGGTGGTGCCCGTAGCTCCGGTGCGGCCGCAGG
>JAGFNW010000047.1 GCA_017592665.1 Streptosporangiaceae bacterium NEAU-GS5
CATCAACCGACTCAAACGCCACCGCGCCATCGCCACCCGATACGACAAACTCGCCGTCCGCTACCAGGCCACCATCCACCTAGCGGCCATCAACGACTGGCTCACCAAGCTTTGAAACAGGCTCTAGCCGCCACGCGCTTGCCGGATCTGGCCCAGCCACTCTGTGCCCAGGCGGCGCCCGTTCGGAAGCTGGTCGCCTCGATCCCAGCGCCACGAAGTGATCATCGCCAGCATCAGGATCCGGCACTCGCGCAGCAAGCCTTGATCGACACCCGGATAGTGCTCAGCGACGTCTTCGGGCGCATGGGCCAGATCGAATTCGACCGGCCCGCGGCAGCAGGTCTCGAGATCTACGAACAGCAGCCCGCTCTTCGTGGTGAGCAGGTTGCCCGGGTGCGGCTCGCCGTGCAGCGGCTGCTCGGCGCCGCCACGCTCGCCGATCACGCGCCGCAGGCCGCGCAACGTGTCGCCGAGGAGCTCACGGTCGGCGTCGGCGAGCGCCGGAGTGTCGTCGCGGCTTGCCACGAGCCGCTGGGCCTGCTCGACTCGATCCGTGAAGTGCGGCATCGGGAAATCGAGCTCGCGCATGCCGGAGTGCAGCCGCATGAGCGCGTCGGCGTAGTCGGCCGGTGAGACCTCTCGAGCCGTCGCAGGTTCGTAGTACGTCCACAGCGTGATCGCGAAGCCGTCACGCTCGTAGACGCGTGGCTCGACTCGAGGCTCAAGAGCGGCCACCGGGCAGCCGGATTCGGCGAGCCGCTGGGCAAGCTCGATTTCGAACCGCGCGATCTGATCCGCCACAGGAGCCACCCGGGCCACGACGTCACACGGCAGCAGACGCAAAGTGAGCTTGTTCGAGTCATGAAGAACGATCGCGTCGTCGGCTGTCAGACCGAGTAACGAGGCGGTCGCGATGGCCGCGGCCATCGCACGAAGGGTCTCCGACGCCTGCATCACCGGAAAACAGTCATTTCGCGGGGGCAGGCACGGGGTGGAGGGCGGCGGCGAGGGCGGTCAGTTCATTCCAGTCGGCGGTGCCGGTGATGACGATCGCGTGGTCGGAGTCGACAAGGACGAGTGAGCGCTGATCAGGGTCTTCGCGGACGCGCTCCTGCCACGCCCGGCCGTTGATCTGGCGGCTGCCGCTCACGGTCGCCGTGTTGGCGACCCGGTTGGCGTACGCCGCCGAAGGCTGCTCGTTGCTCTGCGCCACCATCGCGTGCTGCCGCGCGCCCGTCGCGAAGCCGAGCTGCCACGACACGGCCGACGCCGGCCGGGTGACCACGCGGGAGCTGGTCGGGATCCATCCGGCGGGCACGGGCGAGGGCGCCACCAGGCCGTACGGCGCGGCCCGCGCCACGTTGGCCTGGTCGATCGAGTAGTCGACGCGCGGGATGTGCTCGGTCCGGCTCTGCGGCGTGATGATCAGGAAGACGACCCCCGCCGCCAGGCATACCAGCAGCGCGAACCCGTAGGCGTACAGCCCTTCCGTGAACTTCCGCACGTCACATGACCCTACCTGGCCCCTCTGTCCCGGCGTGACATGGACAACCTGTGGGCCACCAAGAGACGATGAGGCCCCGCTACAGGCCGCGGGAGCCGTTTGCCGCTCAGCTGATGTGAAAAGCGCTCGGCATGTCCCGGTAGTTGGGGATGTCCTTGGCCGGCATCGGTGCCGCCTCGGCGACCTCGATGATCCGCTTGGCGAGTCTGAGAGTGATCTCCTCATAAATGTGCTGGCGCGTTGCCATGATCGTGTAGAGGCCTTCTTCCGCGTACCGTGGATTGATCTCGGCATGATTGAACTGAATGGCCTCTGCCGCAGGTGGCAACTTGAGCTGATGGGCGGGCAACCACAGCACCGGCACGATCGGCTTCATCCCGATTTGCCCGTCGGCCCGGCTCAGAAAAGCCGCCCACTCTTTTCCGCATTCCACGCTCTCAAAATAACGCGGTGAGTACAGCGGAACGAAGACGCGACAGGTGGACAGACGATGAGACAGCGTGGCCTGCCAGTCCTCGCCAATCCGCAGTGCTCGATCCATGAATCCAGCGTCATCGACTCCGGCGGAAGTCATGTGGATTACGTGCCTACGCAGAGTGCGGTGCAATTTTTCCACCTGTTGGTTCGGATCGCCCAGACCGCGCACTCCCCACTGAGGCGGATCGCTCGGAAAGCGCGAGTAACTCAAGAAGAAGTACGGGTAGCCGGAATCAGTCGAAGTCATCCGCTTCCTTCCCAAGATGCTCGGATACGGGAAAGTGGATTATGGCAAGAGAACGCCAGGATGGAGACGTGCACCGTGACGGATAGGGTCCCTTCACGCACGACTGCGCCGCCAGTCCGATTGCCTTGGCGGTGTCGGCCAGCCAGCGCGAATCTGACGTGCCCGTCATCAACGTCGACGTGGCGGCGGCCCCGCCAGAAATCATGACCGCGAGATGCCCGTAGGCCTCCTGGAGCGGGCCTTCCAACGGCCGAGGGCCGTCCCACCAGAGCGATGGAGAGCAGGCCCCCTCCTGGTCGTAAAAGTCCCGCGCACTGAGCACCGTGCTCAGTTTGACGTGCTGAAACTCGTGAATTGCGAGGAACGCGAGGGTGGGATCGGCGAGCCGCACTCTTCTCACCTAAGTGGACGATGAGCTTCAGCAGATAGACGGAGTAGACGCTGGGGTGGGCGAACCCCGAACCCGTACGGCGGCGATGGGCATACAGGCCGCCGCCACAGGTGCCCGCCACGGGAGATGCGCGGCAGGTGTCGCACAGCCCGATGGCCGGGGCCTCGTCGGCTGCCGTCCCGAGGGGATTCGCCTGCTCATACGCCCCGTCGATCGTGCACAGCAAACCCGCGTACAGCTCGGGGCGCGGGTCCAGCAATTCCATCGCCCTGATCACCTGATCGAACGAGCCGCGGCCCGAAGCGAACCTGCGGTGCCGATCGTTAACCTCGTGACCACCATCGAGAGAGACCCCTATCTTTGTGTTGACGCCGCGCTCGGCGAATACACCGAGGAAGCGCCCCTTCAGCAATACGCGGTTGGTGTGAATGCGCAGTTCACCTACTGTCCAGCCGACCGGGTCGGGCCCGGCCGACACCGGCTCGTCCCCATGCGGCACGATGTGGACGACCGCGAGATCGTAGGCTTGGACGTGCTCGGCGGTGCGCCGCGCCGTCACGGTGACGGTCTGGTCCGACATCTCCTTCGGACGTCCACGCCAACTCTGATCAGCGCGCTCATAGACATAGCAGTGGTTGCACGCGAGATCACAACGGTTGTGCACTCTGAGCACAAATTGCCAAAATGACATGAAGGGCCCATTCATGCTGGCCCATCCTCAATGTTCAGACCGATGAGTTGAGTGCTGCTAGCGGAACATGCGTGACGACAGGTGAAGCCGACACCACTCGCGAAGCGTATCGACGGCAAGCACATCGCCGACCAGCACCAGGCCAGACAGGGCGTATGTCAATGACGTCTGACCCGACATCGGTCAGGATCTCTTCCGCTACAGCACTCATCGCGGTAAATATCCTCCCCGACATCCCGAACAAAAGTTCGGTTTTTATTTGCCGGACACCATCGTCCGGCGCGCATACATTATGCCCAAGATCACGTTCGGGCGAGTCGACCCGGCGACGCAATGAGATTAAATCTCGGTCCAGCACAGTGGCGCTATCTGGCGTACCGAGCCGGTCAAAACGGATCAAATACGCCCGCCTGTCGCGAAACTCGGCAAAATGCTACTGAAAGGATCACCCATCCTTATGCTAGCCCAGAGCCTTCTTAGGGCGTGCGAGGCGGTCCAGAGCATGCGTTCGCGGAGATAGCCTGCTCGGCTTCATCGACGAAGTGCGCCCAATCCGCCTCCTGGTTGGCCAGTCGGCCCGTACGACGACGTCCAGCCAATTCGAGAGCCGCCAGCGCCTATGCGGTCGCGACCTGCTGATGCTGCCACGTCTGCAGCCATGCCACACCCACGGTGGCGACGGCGCCGTGCCACGCGGCGACCGACACCATCTGGAGTCGGCACCGCAGCGAAACCGCGCAGGTCATCGACTATCCGGCTGAATCGGCGCAGCAACAAATCTCGGCGTCATGACCTCGATCGCATCAATCTCGAACGGCCGACTGCCGACAAGGTAACGCCAGGCCGGCGTTTTGACGGACTCGGCCGCCGCCCCGCGCTTCACACCACTGGCAGTCCGGTCATTTGGTGAGCAGTTCAACCTCGGTCGCCAATGTGACGGCCATCGCCGCCGCGACCGCGGCGGCGGGCACGACGACTTCTGCCGTCCCACCTTCATCACGGGCGGCCACGGCAGGGCCCGCCCAGAGCACCCTCTTCAGGTCGTCGTCTCGGACGACAGCCACCTTCTTGATCACATAGAGTCACGTATCGAGTCACACCGGTTAGGGTCGGGCTTGCGGGGGACTCTGACCATAGGAGGAGGATGCCGTGACGACTTTTGTGCGGTCTCGTGACGGGAGAACGCTCGCAGTCGAGGAAAGGGGGGCACCAGACGGTCGCCCGATCTTCCTGCTTCACGGAACTCCCGGCAGCCGTCTCGGGCCGTCCCCGCGAGCAGCGGTCCTGTGGCGCCTAAGCGTACGGCTGATCACCTATGACCGACCCGGATACGGCTATTCAGATCGGCTGTTCGGCCGCCGCGTCGCCGACGCGGTGAACGACATCAGCGACGTGGCGGACGCTCTGGGTATCTCAAACTTTGCGGTCGTCGGTCGCTCAGGCGGCGCGCCACACGCGCTCGCCTGCGGAGCCCTGCTTCCCGACCGAACGACCCGGGTCGCGGCTCTTGTCCCGCTAGCCCCGCCTGGCGCCGAGGGGCTGGACTGGTTCGAGGGGATGACGTCGTCCAACGTGACAGAGTTCAAGGCGGCCACGCGTGGCCACGGAGCAGCGCTTGAACTACTTGCCCCCGCTGTCGCCGAGATCCAGGCCGATCCGATGCGTATGATCCCCGCGATCGACGACCTGCCCGAAGTGGACCAGCATGTGGTGTCCAACTACGGCATTCGCCGCATGCTGGTCAGAAATGTCGCCGAGGCGCTGCGCAGCTCCCCGGACGGTTGGGTGGATGACAACTTGGCCTTCCGCTCCCCTTGGGGTTTCGAACCGGAGACCATCAGCGTCCCGACCCTCCTCTGGCATGGAGAGGAAGACGTGTTCTCACCGCTTGACCACGCCCGATGGCTGAGCGAGCGGATCCCGGACGCCAACCTCGTGGTCGAGGCCGGTGTGGGTCATTTCGGCTCGTTGGAGGTGCTCCCCTCGGTCTTGACGTGGCTCGCTTGAAAGCAGGTTCAGGGGAACGACGATCAGAACGGCTGAGGCTCCAGGGCGCGGTTGATCAGCTGCCATTCGCGCAGCTGGACGAGTGTCGGATGGATGCCGCCGAGGACGCGGGACATCACGGGCGCGACCCGATCCCTGGCCTGTTCGGCCTTCGTCTGGTCGCCCGCCATCCACCGGATGATCGCGAGGTTGGCCTGACAGGCGAGCGCGTCAGGATGTTCCAAGCCGAGCTTGCGGTGGAGCAGATCCAGCGTCGTCGTCCCGAGCCGCTCGGCCTCGTCCATCCGGCCGTCGTCGGACAGGCAGTTCGCCAGATTGATGGCGGCGGCCAGGGACAGCGGATGATCCATGCCCAGCTGATGGCTCAGCCCGTCAACGACGGTCCTGGCCTCCTCGGTGGCCTCGGCGACGTCTCCCGTCCCGCGTTTGTACGTGGCCAGGTTGTTGACCGCGATCAACGTGGTGGGGTGATCGGTGCCGGGGCCGGACCGATATTGCCGCCGATATTGGCGGACGATCTCCTCCGCCAGCATCCGGGCCCCCGCCTTGTCATTGAGCGCGGACATGCAGCAGGCCACCTCTAGGGTCGCCGCCAACGCGTCCGGCGTGCCCGGATACCGTTCCTGGTAGCGGTCGTTGGTCTCCTTGGCCAGCACCCAGGCCGCATCCTGCTCGCCGGCCAGGCGAAGCGACACGGCGAGGCTCTTGGCGGCGCGCAGGGTATCGACGAACCCTTCTCCGAGCTCCTCTCGGTAGTGCTGCAGGGTGGTGCGGAGCAGGTCGACCGACTCCCGGTAGCGGCCGATCTCCCGCAGGTCGCGGGCCAGGTGGGCGGCCGAGAACAGGGTGTACGGATGGTTCGCGCCGAGCACGCGGGTCCGCTTGGCCAGTGTGTCCTGGTCGAGGTTCCTGGCGTTGAAGCCGTCGCCGACCAGCCGATAACAGAGGGCGAGGTTGTTGGCCGCGGCCAGCGTGCGCGGATGGTCCTCGCCGAACAGGGTCTTCCACCTGTCGTAGGTGACCCGGTCCATGTCCAGCGACCGCTCGTATTCGCCGACGGCCCGCAGGTCGGCGGCGAGCCCGCCGGAGGTGAGCAGCGTGTGCGGATGGTTCTCGCCGACGACCCGCTGCTGCTGCCGCAGGACCCACTCGTCGAGCTCCTTGGCCTCCACGTAGTCGCCCTTCGACCGCTTGACGTTGGCGATGTTGAACAGCAGGTGCAGCCGCTGCCGGTCCTCGAGGCCGAAGCTCTCCTCCCAGTAGTCGGCCAGGAAGTCGCCGAGCTCGCGCGCGGCCAGGTAGTCGCCGCGCTTCCAGAGGTAGCGCACCCGGTCGGTGAGCAGCTGCCGGGTCTCCTCCTCCTTGCACTCCCTGGCCCGCGACGAGGCCAGGTGCTGCCAGATGATGTCGTAGCGGATCCAGTTGTCGGGATCGTCGACGTCGCCCTGCCGGGGCCTCGCGCCGACCAGGATGCGGTGCACCTCGTGACAGGCGTCGTCCTGCTGTTCCTGGGTCATCTGACTGCGGATGACCGCCTGGACCAGCCGGTGCACCTGGATCGTGTTGTTGCCCTGGTCGACCTTGGCCAGGGCGTAGCGGCCGATCTCCTGGATGACCCGCCCGAGCACCAGCTTCTCCCGCAGCGCGTCATCGAAGGGCACCAGCGACTGCTGCATCTCGTCGCTGTACAGCAGCTGCATCGAGATCGGCTCGGGGGCGAAGAACGCGCACAGCTCCAGCAGCCGGACCGAGGCGGGCGAGCTCTCGCGGAGCTTGGCGAGAGAGACGTTCCAGGTGACGGCGACCGGATGCGGATAGTCAGACGGCGTGCCGAGCTCGAGGACCCGCGCGGTCTCCGCCTCCAGCTGCTCAAGGAACGTCGTCGCCGGCATTCCCGACTCGGCGAGCCACGCTGCCGCCTGCTCGACGGCCAGCGGCAGGTTGCCGAGCGCGTCCGCGACCTGGATGGCGTCCACCTCGGCCAGGCCGGGGACGCGCCGCCGCAGGTGCTCCAGGCTCTCCGCCTGGCTGAAGACGTCGACCTCCAGGGGGGCGGCCACGGCAGACCACGCCTGGTTCCGTGACGTGATCAGGATGTGGCCCGTCCCGCCCGGGAAGTAGTCCCGGAGGTCGTCGGGCTCGCCCGCGTTGTCGAAGATCAAGAGCCAGCGCGCGTACGGCTCCTCGCGCCGCAGCGCCTCACGGACCGCGCCGACCACTTCGGCCACGCTGTCTCCGACCGGGATGTGCAGCTGCCGCGCCAGTTCCTCGAACGCCGAGTTGATCCGCTCGCGGTCTTCCGAGGAGATCCACCAGACGAGGTCGTAGTCGGCCCTGAACCGGTGCGCGTACTCCAGCGCCACCTGGGTCTTGCCGACGCCGCCGAGGCCATAGAGGGCCTGCGGGAGGACCACGGCCCGGCTTCCGCCGACCAGCTGGGTGCGCAGGGTGTCGAGAACCGCCCCGCGGCCGGTGAACGCGGCGTTGCGCGCGGAAACGTTCCACACCCGGGGGACGCTGCCGGGGAAGCGTGCGCCCATAGCCATCAGGTCGAGCGAACCGTCATCGGAATGAGCGAAGCTGTGCAACAGCGTCTCGGCGGCCGATCGCTCCGCAGTGCGGGTCAGATCGATAAGCACACGGTCGCCGTAGGGGGACGGGAAATGCGTCTCGGAGATCCTCAGCGCAATCAGCTCGCCGCGCCTGCTTCGCTCCGCGTTGACCATGCGCTGCCACGCCTCGACCGCACGCGGGGCGCGTACGTAGGCGTTGGAGAGCACGAAAATCGTCCTGAGCCCATCTCCTGAGAAGTCGGTCGCGTCGGCGGACTCGACGCTGTGCAGCTTGACGCGGTAGCCGCAGCGGTCGAGGACCGCCGCTATCCAGTCGGCCCACATACGATCCTCGGGGGCGTAGCTGAGATAGACGTCGCTCTGGAACGACATGTGGCGGCGGATGAAGGAGTCCAGGTGCCGCAGTCGCACCGCCTCGTGCATCGGCGGAAACTTGGTGACATCTCCCTCGGTAATGACGTCGGTCAGCCGCTCGAATGCGGCGAGCATGGAGTTCGGCCGATTCGGCTCTTCGCCGAATGTCGAGAGGATCTCCTCGAAGGCGTAAAACGGCATGTACGGAATCTCGACCGCTCCCCAGTAACGGTCGAGCTGCTCGTGGATCATGCCTCGTGGGAATCGCTCGAACTTGTGGCGCGCGTAGGCGCGGCCCGCGTCGCACTTCTCCTTCTCGTTTATCTCGATCCGCATCGGAACCGGGAGGATCCGAATGTCCCGGTCTGGATAGCGCTCGGAAATATGCTTCGCCACGCCGGATGCGCCCTCAATGCCCTGATCGGACAGCGTGAAGCAGTCGACCAGGACGTCGGGCATCTCGATCGTGCAGATGTCGGCGATGTCGCTGAGACCGGTGCGGCTGTCGATGAGGGTGTAGTCGTAGCACGCCTTCATGTCGGCGCGAAGCGCCTTGAAGAACTGGCCGCCGCCCTGCCGCTCGTAGAAGTTGTCCCAGTCGAAGCTGGAGACCAGCGAATAGTAGTCGCGGTTCTGCCGGCCGGCCGAGATGAAATCGAGGGTCCCCTCACCGGGGAACTCGAAGTCCAGCGAGACCGCGTGCTGCTCGACCCGGGCATAGTCCCGGTGCCAATCCGGCGGGCGCGGCTCGTTCTTCATGGCGGCCCACTGATAGGTGGTGATCAGATCGATCACGCCCGAGGTGGTGGCCACGATTCCCGAGCTGAGAAAGGGCCGGAAGAACTTGTGCAGACCCGGTGACTCGAGATCCCAGTCGACGACCAGGACCCGCTTGCCGTTGGCGGCCAGCAGCCAGGCGACGTTGGCCAGCGCCATGGTCCGGCCGGTGCCGCCCTTGTAGGAGTAGAACGTGATGACGGTCCCCTGGGTCATACCGACTCCTCCGGCCCCATCAGGCGGGGCTTTTCCACCTTCTCGCCCTCGGGCGGATATGCCGGGGCGTATTTGAAGAACTGCTGCGAGGCCTTGTTGAGTACCTCCGGCAGCGCGAGCCGGAACGCGTCCAGGGTCGGCACCTCCGGCTCGGAGGCAGGTTCGCCGAGCTTGGTCCCCAGGGCGTCTTCGAGGCAGCCGCGCAGACGGGTCTCGTCGCGCATCAGCTGCTGGTCATCTCTGTTCCAGGGGACGATGACCGTGATCCATCGCCGTCCTGGCTGGTCGACTCTGTGCAGGGAATCGCGCCACTGGGCCTGCGTCGTGGCCCAGGGGTCGACCAGCATCACGCCCGGCGCCTGCGGCTCCTCGGCGCAGAGCCCGTCCAGGTGATCTTCGAGCGATCCCACCATGGGCCGGAACCCACGCGCCCGGGCGACTTCGGCCGCGCAGTCGGCGAGCGGGCGCGATCCGTTGTGGTCGCGGTAAGGGTCCCATTCGCGCGGTGATCGGCCGTAGTGGTAGGGCTCGCGGCCCCGGGGAAGGCTGCCCTGGTCGGGCGCGACCACGGTGACGGTGACGGGCCTGTCGGGCCTGCTGTGGTCGAAGGCGCTCGGCACGCTCCGATAGTCAGGAATCGCCCGTTCCGGCATCGGGGCCTTCTCCGCGATCTCGATGATCTGCTTGGCCAGTGCGAAGGCGGCCTCCTCGAACTGCCGTCGATATTTGCTGAGCTTGATGATTCCGTAGAAGCCCTCATCTGCGTACCGAGCGTTGATGTCCGCGTGGTTGAACTGGATGTCCGCGGCGGCGGCCGGAAGAGTGAGCTGTCCAGGGGGCACCCACAACGCGGGAACTATGGCCCTCGGCACGCCGTAACCTTGCGCCCGGCCCAGGAACGCGGCCCATTCCTTGCCGCAGTACTCGCTCTCGAAGTAACCACGCGAGTAGAGCGGCACGAAAACCCGGCAGGTGGACAGATTTTTGGACGCTTGCTCCGGCCAGTAGTCACCGATCATCGATTCACGGTCCATGTAGCCTGCTTCATCCGGTGAGACGTGAATGAGGCTGATCACGTGCTCTCGCACCGTGTGAAAGAGCTTGCCCACCCAGATGTTCGGGTCCGTGATGCCGTCCGCCGCCGGTAAATGCGCATAGCTGAAGAAGAAGTACGGTCGCCCAGAGGTAGTCGTCGGTGCCATCCGTCTCCTTTCTCCGGAAGTATCACTATAGGAAGGTGGACTATCCCGGAGAAGTACCCGGCACCTCTGACTCCTCCTGCGACAGAATCCGGTCGGGTGCAACGGCCCAGGCTCGCGCATGTTCTTGGGAGAGACTCAGCGCGGTGCGCATGGCTGCGTCGGGGATGGGTTCGTCCAGCCACGGCGCGATCGTCGCCCGCATTCCCGCCACGAACCGCTTCCCGAGAGAGGTCATCGCCCCCGACTTAGCCAGGATGTCGATCGCCTTGGCCGTATCCGCCCTTGACCGCGCGAATCTGACGTTTCCAATATCAGGTGCGGTGCGGCGACGTACACGCCAGAAGTCTGTCACCGCGACATATGCGTACGCCCCCTGCAATAACCCTTCGAGGGGCCGCGGATCGTCACGCCATGGCGCGTAGTACAGCCGTGTGTCCGCGTGGTCGTACAGGTCCGCGACGTCGAGGATCGCCCACATCTTGACGTGCTGGAATTCATGCATCAAGAGCAGCGCGAGGGTCTCCGCATCAGAAGGGAGTGCCACCGCCACCGCGCCGAAGGCCTGCCGGGCAGTGGCACTCACATTCCGCCCGGCTGGCGCCGGCGACAAAGGCGTCAACGCGGTCAAGCCCGCGCGCAGGCCCGGGGCGTAACAAGAAAACTCGTGTTCGATCAGATCCCACGCCGAACTGAAAGCATCCTGCCAATCCTTGACCTGCGCGCTGGACAGCCGGGCCGCCGCAGGCCAACCGTGGCAGTCACGGAACGGGTCAGTGTCTTCCAGCGCGATCGAGAAGGTCCCCGCGGTCAGACGTCGCTGCGGATGCCACGAGCCGGCTCCCTCGAGCACGAACTGGCCCTCACGCACAAGCAGGCGACGATTTTCTCCCGGTGCTTCGAGCATCCCAAGGGTCGGCAGGTGGACCGCGCCGGCTAACACCTCGACGGCCACGTCCGCGGTCACGCCCGCCCGTATTGCCGCAGCTGCCGCGATATTGCCCATGTGAGCTGGATGATCATCCGCGCGCTCGGCCGCCCACGCCCGGACGTAGGGGTGAGCGAGCACCTCCTGGACCACCTTTGGATGTGTCTCATCGAGCCGTGCCAGCAGCCCCCATGCCTCTTGCGCAGCACCGGCGGCGGCAACCAACGCGCGTCGAATGGATTCCTGAGAGTCGACGAGGTGCCGGATGTCGTCGGCGTCCCCTAAGCCATGGGCGAGACCGTCAATGCGCAGGCGATGCCGACCAGTGCTCCGGTCGCGTATGTATGTGATGAGCTTCCGCAGATCAGGAGAGTAAACACTCGGGTTGGCGAATCCGGATCCAGTGCGATAGCGGTGCGCGTACAGTCCACCGCCACATGTCGTTACCACGGGACACACACGGCAGATATCGCAGAGCCCTTCCAATCCGCGCTGCCGGGCCAGGATTCCCGCGTGCCGCCCCACCGCGTCGAGGTCGTCACGGAGCACGTGAAGCCCGGTCGCCGGGGCACCCTCGTACGCGGTTTTGAGGGAATCGGCTTGCTCGAAGGCTCCGTCGGTTTCGATCACGACAAGGTCAGATGGCTGAAGGCCGAGTGACTCGGTTGTGCTCGTGTCACCGACGATCGACTCGAACGTTCTGATCGATGCGCGGCAGTCGTCGGCCAGCCACTGATCGAAAATCGCGATAAGCCAATCCGCATAAGGCGTCGGCGTGGGACGCGGTGGCGGATCGTCCCAGGTCGCGTGGGGAAGCAGAAAATCGATTCTGGGAGGCTCGAGGCCGGCGAGCGTTCGGTATACGGCGATCGGGTCATTGAGCACATCGATTGTGCACAGAAGACCCGCGTACAACCCGGGATGTCGGCGCAGCCGCTCGATGCCCTGGACGACCTGGTCGAACGAGCTCCTGCCATTGGCGAACCTGCGATGTCGATCATTAGCCGGACGATCGCCGTCAAGGGAGACACCGACTTTCACATCCCACCGGGCGAACACCTCAAGAAAGCGGTCGTCCAGCAGTACCCCATTCGTGTGAATCCGAAGATCCAGCACGCACAAGGGATCGAGTCGAGCACGCAGCTGTCCTGCGATCCAGCCCAGCCGCTTGGGGCCTGCCAGCAAGGGCTCACCACCATGTAATACGACGCACACACTCGTGAGGCCGTGCGCCTTCACATGCTCGGCGATGCGGAGCGCTGTCACGGTGACGACATCGTCGGCCATCCCTCTGGGCCGGACACGCCAGCTCTGATCCGCGTGTTCATAGACATAACAGTGATCACACGCGAGATCGCATCGGCTGTGAACTTTTAGAACAAATTGCCGGAAAGGTGTCAAGAGAACCGTCACGGTGGCCTCGCTGAATCAGAGAGACGAATTGAACCCGGCGACAGGCACCTGACCTCTCAGACCTTGGGACGCAATGCGCCGCACAATCGAGTCGAGTTGACGAGAACCAAGCAAGGTCATCGGCACCTCTCGCAGGTCATCCACCTCTGTGAGGATCACGTTCTCAATCTTCTCCTCCCGGACCTCCACCTTCCCATCCGTCACGCTCAAAAGATCACCATCCTCATACATGACCCGACCCTGAGCATATATGGGTCTGCCGACCTGGGCCACGGCGGTCCCGGTCGGCTGCTATCACTCCTCGTGAGCATGTCCTCTACCGCTAATCCCGTTAATAAGAGAACATGGGATCCCTCGAGATGTCGGCTTTAGAGATGGCAGGCAGACGCGGATGCAGTATTGGACGGCCAGCGGTTCCCACGGGGACGCCGACCCAGCGCCATACTTCTTCTTGAGCTACGCCCACGTCCATCCCAACGCGTACACCAATGACGATCTCGATAGGGACGCGTTGCGACTTTATCGCGACGTGTGCTCCCACATCATGCAGATGACGGACTTCCCGCACGCCAAGCGACCTGGGTTCATGGACCGCAAGATCGATGGGGGGACCCGATGGGATGACGATATAAAATGGGGACTCGCCTCATCGCGTGTCTTCGTGGCCTTGTGTGGACCACGCTACTTCTCCAGCGACTATTGTGGAAAAGAGTGGGACGCGTTCTCTCGGCGGGAGGCTCTGCATCTGGAGAACTCGGAGAGGAGATCGGCGAGGCGGGCCATAATACCGATTCGCTGGACACCGTTCGAGATGGAGACCGCGCCTCGAGTAATCCAGGAACACCAGCACTTCCGGTTCGATCACGACAGCGGCTACCTGGAGTTGGGACTGTACGGGCTGCTCAAATCCAAGCATGAACGTGAGTACGTGGACGCCACTCTGCAGATTACTCGGGCGATATTGCGGACGGCGAGGGAAACCGCCATCGCACCGTGTGATCCAAAGATCTTCGTAAATCTGCGGAACGTGTTCAAAGATGACCCGGAAGCATCCAGGGATCATCCCGATACTGGAGATGGCGAATGACCGGACAGACTTCTCGGACACTCGAGCAGCGACCCTATTTCTTCCTGAGCTACGCCCACGTTCCCAGGCATGGTCCGGATGACGACATCGACCCAGACATATGGGTCGTAACGTTGTTCGACGATCTGTGCACGCACATCATGCAACTCACCGATGTCCCACTCGGTGGGCATCCCGGCTTCATGGATCGCGACTCACGGAAGCCGGGTCAGTGGGTGTTGACCAGGGACGAAGCCCTCGCGACGTGCCGGGTGTTCGTGCCGCTCTTCTCCCCGCGATACTTCCCGAGCCTCGATTGCGGACGGGAGTGGTCGGTATTCGTCAGGCGCCCCCCCGGGCGCCGAGGGCCAGCCGAGGCGATCGTTCCCGCTCTATGGGCTCCGGTGCCCGCCGATCGCGTTCCGGCGGTCGCTCGCAATCTCCCGGCCATCGATTTCAACGCTGGAGATCGCTACTCCGAATTCGGCTTCTACGGTCTCATCAAACTAGCTCGACACCGCCCGGATTACTATCAGGCCATCTCACGCCTGGCCAAGAGGATCATTGAGACCTATGAGCGCACCCGGCTACCCGTGGGCGAGCGGCGGATCGTCGCCGATGCCGACAGCGCCTTTACGGACATATATGCGGAGCGGGTGGTTCGAATTTCTGTTCTGGCACCCGACATGAACGATGTTCCGCCAGGACGAACGACATACTATTACGGCCGAACCGCACTCGAGTGGAACCCCTATCGAGAGTCTGTGAACGAGCCGCTGGCTCAGCGTCTTGCGCTAGAGCTGGAACTACGTGAAATCCATGCCGATATCGGCACGTTCGCCGATCACATGGCCCAGATGTCGGCAGAGCATTCCGCCTCACCAGGCATACTGGTGATAGATCCGTGGGCCCTGCTGAATCCATCCGTCCGAGAAGGGTTGACCCGGTATCTCTCGCTCTTCAGCGAGTCTCGAACCCATATCTTGGTGCCATGGAATCCAGCCGATCCGGAGACGATCGAACGGCAAGAGCAGCTTGAGGCGATACTCCTCGAGACGCTGGGAGGCGGTGTGCCTCGGGTCCCCTCGGATCTGCTCACTCTCGCGCTGGAGAAAACCCTCCACGACGTGGTTCGAGCCTATTTTACGAAAGCTCCTGCGCATCCACCGCCGGGCGAGCCGTTAGAACGGCCCCGGCTGGGTCGGCAACGCGACGATCCGGAGTGAGACGGGATGACCGCGCGGACACTCAAGCCATGTCGAGCCTGAATGTTCCAGGCGGCCATATAACGCATACCGGCAAAAATCTCCTCCGCGCGTGTTCGACGACCTCGGCCGTCCCACCTTCATCACGGGCGGGGGAACCGTCCCAGACGGCCACGAGCAGGTCGGCCGACTCCAGCATGAGCTCATTGGCGGCGGCGTACGCACGTGGCGACGCCGTCGTGAAAGGCAGCCGTATGACGACATCGGCCTGGGCCACAAAGGCATCGAAATCGGCCTCGCCGTAGTCCGCGGCCGGGACGATGGCCTCGAGCGAGCTCCCGAGGTCCAGCACGGCATGAGCGAACAGCTGGTCCGCGCCAGCGGCGAGGCAGGAGAGACCGACGAAGCCGGGGGCGTACGGCTCGAGCAGGGCCCGCAGTGCCGCGCCGACCAGGAGCGCGCCCTCGGGGGTCAGGTCGCGATGCCCAGTGACCGCGATCCTCGTCAAGACGGGATCCGGGTCAAGGGGCGTTCCTCCTCGGGTGGCGTCCCGGCCACGGCCGTCCGGGTCCGGCGGGATCTGGGGCGAGGGTCCGGGTCAGTTATGGGTCAGGGGCGGAGGTTCGAGTCATGGGCGGCGGACCTGGGCGATGATGCGTAGGGCGTCGTCGGCCATGCCGCGGGCGGCGTCGAGGTCGGTCGACAGCGTGAGCTCCTGGGAGACGGCGGCCAGGGCGCCGGTCAGCACCAGCACCAGGGCGTCCTCGTGGCCGAGCAGGGCGGCGTTGCGGCGGGCCCACTGCCGGAGCCGGTCGCGCATGATGACCTCGAAGCCGGGCGGGCCGTCGCCGCGCAGGAACAGGGCCGCGAGGTCGCGCTCGGCCAGGCAGCCGTCGAGGTAGGCCCGGGAGCCGGCCAGGAACAGCGGCATGGGCTCGCTCTCACCTGCGGCCTTGGCGTCCTGGACGGCCTGGCGGGTGCGCTGGGTCTGCCGGAGCTGGAACTCCTCGAACAGCGTCAGGTAAAGGTCGGCCTTGCCGGAAAAATGGTGGTAAAGGCTGCCGACGCTGGCATTGGCCCGCGACACGACCTCCGTCACACCGGCTTCGGCGAATCCGCTGGTGATGAAGATCTCCCTGGCGGCGTCGAGAAGAGCGGTGCGCGTGGCCGCACCCCGCTCGGATGTGCGCACTGTGACCGGCCGCTCCGTGTCGCTGCTCATGGTGGCGACATTATCCTCCGATGCCGGGCAGAGTGGGGAAACTACGATCAGGGAAGTCACAGCAAAGGAGCTGGAGCCATGCCCGATCTGCCCGACGAACTGACCACCGAAGAGCGCGCGCCCGACCGCAACCTGGCCCTCGAGCTCGTGCGGGTGACCGAGGCGGCGGCCATGGCGGCGGCCCGCTGGGTCGGCCGCGGCGACAAGAACGGCGCCGACGGCGCCGCGGTCAAGGCCATGCGGCAGCTCACGAGCACCGTCTCGATGCACGGCGTGGTCGTGATCGGCGAGGGGGAGAAGGACCACGCGCCGATGTTGTACAACGGCGAGGAGGTCGGTGACGGCACGGGCGCGCGCTGCGACGTGGCCGTCGACCCGATCGACGGCACCCGTCTTTGCGCGCTCGGCATGAACAACGCGATCGCGGTGATCGCCGTCAGCCCCCGGGGGGCCATGTACGACCCGTCGGCGGTCTTCTACATGGACAAGCTGGTCACCGGGCCCGAGGCCGCGTCGAGCGTGGACATCGAGGCGCCGGTGGCCGACAACGTCGCGGCCGTGGCCCGGGCGAAGGGGGCCAAGCCGTCCGACGTGACCGTGGTCATCCTCGACCGGCCGCGGCACGAGCGGATCGTGAAGGAGGTGCGGGAGACCGGCGCCCGGATCAGGTTCATCACCGACGGCGACGTGGCCGGCGCGATCATGGCGGCCCGCGCGGGCACCGGCGTCGACCTGATGCTCGGCATCGGCGGCACGCCGGAGGGCATCGTGGCGGCCTGCGCGCTCAAATGCCTGGGCGGGGTGATCCAGGGCAAGCTCTGGCCCCGGGACGAGGCCGAGCGGCGCAAGGCGCTCGACGCGGGCCTCGACCTCGATCAAGTGCTCACCACCGACGACCTGGTCAGCTCCGACGACGTCTTCTTCGCGGCCACGGGGATCACCGACGGGGAGCTGATGAACGGCGTGCGCTACCGCGCCGGGGTCGCCCTCACCAGCTCACTGGTCATGCGGGGCCGTTCGGGCACGATCAGGAAGATCGAGGCCGAGCACCAGCTGTGGAAGCTCGGCGCCTACAGCGCCATCAACTTCGACACGGCGCTCTAGCTCTGGCTCTAGCTCTGGCGTCGGTTGCGGCGGAAGCGGCCGGGGCGCTTCGGAAGGCGGGCGATCACCTTGCCTCCGTACGCGAAACCGGCCAGTTCGATGACCGGGCCATCGGGAGCGGCCGGGACATCGTTGCGGAACGTCCGGATCCGAGCGGAGGGCGCGCGTTCGACCCGCACGCCCTCCGGGACGATCAGGATGACCGTGCCGGCCATGACCGAGAGCCTGACCGTGATGCGGCCCGTCCGCAGCACGGCCTCGCTGAGGTCCATGGTCACCTGGCCGCCGAGCGAGGCGATCGGGATCTCCGAAGGCACGACCCAGCGCCCGGATTTGTGCTCCTTGCGGAACAGCGCGGTGACGGGCGCGCTGTCGACCCTGATCGGCTGGGCATCTGGAGGGAGCAGGTCGGCGGTCAGCACGGCCAGTTCGCTGAGCGTGCGTGCTCCGGCCGCGGCCTCCATCCGCTCCTGGTGTTCGATCAACGTGAGCCGGCCGTCGGCGGCCGCGTCGGTCAGGACGCCGATCACCCGCTCCCGGTCGGCGTCGGACGCCCGGAGATCCGCCGCGTCGCCGCCACCACCGTTTCGGGGGGTCAGAAACTGAGAGACCCAGGATTCGATGTCCGCCTTCTTGAAGCCCACCCTTACGAATTTAGCGGTCGGAAGCCAACATTGACCTCCTGCGGTCACGCTCATACGCTGACCAAACCTGAAAACCCCTCATGTTCATGGAGGTCACGGTGGCCGTCTCCGCGCGTGCCCGCCAGGCCAGGGTCGCCACCTGGGCCGCCTTCGGCGTCCAGGGCCTCTGCTTCGCCACCCTGATCACTCACGTGGTCGATCTCCAGCACAAGTTCAAGCTGAGCGATGGCGACCTGACGCTGGTCCTGCTGCTGGTCCCGGTGATCGCGGGGGTGGGCAGCGGCGTGGCCGGGGTGCTCGCGGCCCGCTACGGAAGCTCGGTCGTGCTGCGCGTCTCCCAGGCGGTCGTGTGCGCGCTCGTGATCCTCATCGCGTTCAACGCCGGCCTCGCCGGTCTCTACGTGCTGAGCGCCGTCTTCGGCCTCTTCCTCGGCGCGGTCGACGCCACCATGAACATGCAGGCCGTGGCGGTCGAGCGGACGTACGGCATGAGTGTGCTGACCGGCTTCCACGCCGTGTGGAGCGTCGGGTCGATGCTGGGCGCGGCGTTCAACTCGGTGTTCGCCTGGGCGGGGCTCGACCTGGCGTGGTCGCTGACGATCCCGATGCTGCTCGGCGCGGCGATCTCCGTCGTCCTCCTGCCGCGCCTTTATCCGCGCGACGACGAGCGGGCCACGGCCCGCGCGCTGCAGGTCCCGGCCGGCCGGATCCCGTGGGGCCCGATCATCCCGCTCTGCCTGGCCATGGCGTTCCTTTACGTGGGCGACGCCTCGGTGTCGAACTACAGCACGGTCTTCATGGAGCAGGCGCTCGACGCGAGCGGCTGGCTGGTGCCGTTCGCGTACGTGATCTACCAGGCGGCCATGCTGGTGGCCCGCGTGCCGGGGGACTTCGCGGTGCGCCGCTACGGCCCGGCCCCGGTGGTCCGCGTGGGCGCGTTCATCGCGGCGGCGGGCACGGTCCTGGTGATCGTCTCCCCCGGCGTGCTGTCCGCGCTGATCGGCTTCGCGCTGATCGGGCTCGGCCTTTCGATCGTGGCGCCGCAGTCGTTCTCGGCGGCCGGGCGGCTCGGGGCCGGCGCGGAGACGGCCATCGCGCGGGTCAACATGTTCAACTACGTGGGCTACCTCGTGGGCGCGCTGATCGTCGGCGTGGCCAACGACGCCATCGACATCCGGACGGCCTTCATCGCGCCGGCCGTCATCGTGGCCCTCATCGCGCTGCTGGCCCGCGGCTTCCAGATGAGGACGGCGGGGCCTACAGATACGGGCGCCGCGCCTGCCTCTCCCGCTCATACCGAGCCCTGATCTCCGGCTCGCCGACCTCGGCTACCGGCACGTCCCACCAGGCGCCCGAGGCCGGCCCGTCGCCGGGCACGGTCTCGGCGTAGACGACCGTGGTCCGGGTCGCCTCGACCGCCTTGGCCAGCGCCACCCGGAATTCGGCCGGGCTGGACGCGCGCAGCACGTCGGCTCCGAGGCTGGCCGCGTTGGCCGCGAGGTCGACCGGGAGCAGGCCGCCGTCGAGCTCGCCCGAGCTGCCCCGGCGCCGATAGGCCGTGCCGAGCCGCCGCGCGCCGACCGACTCGCTGAGGTTGCCGATCGACGCGAAGCCGTGGTTGTCGACCAGCACGACGACCAGCTTGACGCCCTCCTGGACGGCGGTCGCGATCTCCTGCGCCATCATCAGATACGAGCCGTCGCCGACCAGCACGAACACCTCGCGCTCCGGCTGCGCCAGCTTGACCCCGAGGCCGCCCGCGATCTCGTAGCCCATGCACGAGTAGCCGTACTCCACGTGATACTGCCCGGGGTCGGTGGGCCGCCACATCCGGTGCAGATCGCCCGGCATGGATCCGGCCGCGTTGACGACCACGCTCGGCAGGCCGTTGGCGACCTCGTTGAGCGCGCCGAGCAGGGCCGGCTGGGTGAGGTGCTCGCTCCCGTACGCCACGGAGACGGCCGCGTCCCACTCCTCGGCGAGCCGGGCCGCGCGCCCGGTCCACTCGGCGTCGGCCTTCCAGTCACCGACCCGCAACGCCTCGATGCCGGCGCGGGCATCGGCGACCAGCATCTCGCCGGCGTGCTTGGCGGCGTCGAAGACGGCCACGTTGATGTTGAGGAACCTGACTGCTCCCGAAGCCGCGCCGAAGATGGTCCGGGAGGCCGTGGTGAAGTCGCTGTAGCGGGTGCCGATGCCGATCACCAGGTCGGCCTCGCGCGCCAGTTCGTTGGCGGCGGCCGTGCCCGTGTGCCCGACGGCCCCGACGGACACGAGCCCCGGTGTCTCCGGCCCGCTGACGGCGCCCTTTCCGGCCTGGGTCTCGGCGACCGGGATGCCGTGTTCGGCCGCGTACGCACGGAGCGCCTCTCCGGCGCCGCTGTAGGTGACGCCCCCGCCGGCCACGATGAGCGGACGCCGCGACCCGCGCAGCAGCTCCTCGGCGCGCTCCACCGCGGCCCGGTCGGGCATCGGCCGCGCCACGTGCCAGACGCGGCGGGCGAACAGCTCCTCCGGCCAGTCGTACGCCTCGGCCTGCACGTCCTGGGGAAGGCACACCGTGACCGCGCCCGTCTCGGCTGGATCGGTGAGCACCCGCATCGCGGCCATGAGCGCGGACGGCAGCTGCTCGGGCCGGTTGATCCGATCCCAGTAGCGGCTGACCGGCTTGAGGCAGTCGTTGACGCTCACGTCGTACGACCTCGGATCTTCCAGCTCCTGCAGCACCGGGTTGGCGGCGCGGGTGGCGAAGATGTCGCCGGGCAGCAGCAGGACCGGCAGCCGGTTGACGGTCGCCAGCGCCGCCCCGGTGACGAGGTTGGTGGCCCCCGGCCCGATCGAGGTCGTGCACGCGTACGTGGCCAGCCGCCGCGACGCCCGGGCGAACCCGGCCGCGGTGTGGACCATGGCCTGCTCGTTGCGCGCGAGGTAGTAGGGCAGCCCCCCGCCCACCCGCGCCCCGGCGGAGGCCAGCGCCTGGCCGATCCCGGCCACGTTGCCGTGCCCGAAGATGCCGAAGACACCCTGGATCAGCCGCCGCTCGTCCCCGTCGCGCTCGCTGTACTGATTGGCCAGGAAACGGACGAGCGCCTGCGCGACCGTGAGTCTCACAGTGATCTCACCAGGTCCCCCTGATCCACGCGTGCCGCGGGTCGTCGGAGAAGGCCATCGACCGCTCCTCCCCCGGGCCGGCCAGCACGTTCAAGTAGTAGAGGTCGTAGCCGGGCATGGCCATCGACGGCCCGTGGTAGCCGTGCGGCACCAGGACCACGTCGCCCGCCTCCACCTGCGCGAGCACCTCGTGCGTGCCGTACACCTGCTGGACGCCCGGGCCGCCCTCGAAGTAGTAGATCTCCTCGAGCACGGCCTCCTGGCCGTCGGGAGTGTCGTGTTTGTGCGGCGGATACGACGACCAGTTGCCACCCGGGGTGATCACCTCGACCGCCATGAGCCGGTCGCACTCGAACGCGTCGGGCGCGCAGAAGTTGCGCAGCGTGCGCGTGGCCGCCCCGCCGCCGCGCACCTCGATGGGCACATCCTGGGCCGGGCCGTAGCGGGCCGGGAGCCGGCGGGTGGCGCGGGCCGCCGGAAGCGCGAACCGGCCGTATCCGACGATCCGGGCCTGAGTGCCGATCGGCAGATAGGCGAAGTCGGTCGGCCCGTCGAACACCGACTCACGGCCGCCGAGCGACATCCGCATGCCGTCGCATTCGACCAGGCAGGAGCCCGACAGCGGGACGACGAGCTGCTCGTCGCCGCCCGTCTCGAACTCGATCGGCTCGCCCTGCACGTCGAGCACCCGAAGGCCGCAGAAGGTCCACTTGGCCGACTCGGGGTCGATCGCCACCGACCACGGTGGCGCGGCGGCGGAGCCGTACGGGATGTGACTCATAGCCTTCAGTCCTCCAGCAGCGACGCGGCCGTGTCAACCGCGGCGGCCACGTCGTCGTCCGGCGGATACAGCAGCGCCCTGCCCACGACCAGCCCGCGCACGCCCGGCAGGCGCAGCGCCTTGCCCCAGGCCTCGTACGGCGAGTGCCCGGGATCGCCGCCGAGCAGCAGCGTGGGCAGGGTGGTCGCGTCGAGCACCCGCTCCATGTCGGCGATGACCGGGATCTTCAGCCACGTGTGGGCCGAGGTCACGCCGAGCGCCTGGCTCACGTGGATGGCGTGGATCATGCCGTCGGCCGACAGGTCGTGCCGGACGACGCCGTCCTCCCGGGTCGACCAGAACGGCTCCACCATGGCCATCAGGCCGCGCCCGGCCAGCTCGGTGACGGCCTTGGCGCATCCCGCCAAGGTGCGCGAGGTGCCGGGGTCGTCGAGGCCGATCCGGCAGAGCATCTTCCCGCCGTCGAGGCGCATGGCCGCGATGGACGCCGCGTCGTAGGCGGTGAAGCGGTCGTCGAACTCGAACATCGACCCGTGGAGACCGCCCCGGTTCATCGAGCCGATCACGATCCGGTCGTGCAGCGCGCCGAGGAGCAGCAGGTCTTCGACGATGTCGGGGGTGGCGAGCAGGCCGTCGACGCCGGGCCTGGACAGGGCGACCACGAGCCGGTCGAGCAGGTCGACGCGGCTCGCCATGGCCATGGCCCGCCCCCCGGCGGCCAGCGAGCCGCGCCCCGCGTGGTCGGCGGCGATGATCAGCAGCTGGTCGCGCGCGCCGACCAGAGGCCTGCGGCGGCGCACGGCGGCCGCCTCGGCGATCCGCTCTGGATAGCGGGCCCGCTCTTCCGTCAGCCGCCGATAGTCACCCATCCAGCAACCCCTCTACCTCGGCGCTCGTGGGCATGGCCGGCGCGCAGGCCAGCCGGCCCGCGACGATGGCGCCGGCCGCGTTGGCGAAGCGGAGCGTGCGCTCCAGCGGCCATCCAGACAGCAGCCCGTGGCAGAGCGCGCCGCCGAAGGCGTCGCCCGCGCCGATCCCGTTGACCACGTCCACGTGGACGGGCGGGACCGTCACGGTCTCGGTGGCGGTCATGCCCAGGACGCCCTTGGATCCCTGTTTGACGACCGCGATCTCGACGCCCATGTCGAGCAGGGCCTTTGCGGCCACGTGCGGGTCGCGGGCCTCGGTCGGCACCTCGACCTCGTCGATGTTGCCGACGGCGACGGTGACGTGCGCCAGCGCGCGCCGTACGAGATCGGGGGCCTCGGCCGGGTCGGGCCACAGGACGGGCCGCCAGTCGAGGTCGAGGATGGTGAGCGGGCGGCGGCCCCGCGCCTGCCAGGCGGCGAAGTGGGCGGCTCGGGAGGGCTCCTGAGAGAGTCCCGTGACCGTGGCCCAGAAGACCTGGGCCTCGGCGATCGCCGCACCATCCAGCTCGTCGGGAAATATCGCGAGATCGGGGGGGTCGTGGCGATAGAAGAAGATCGGGAAGTCCTCCGGCGGGCGGATCTCGCAGAACGTCACCGGGGTCTGCCGGCCCTCGACGGGGGTGACGAAGCGGTCGTCCACGTGATACTCGCGGAGCGCGTCGTGCACGAACGCACCGAAGGAATCGGCGCCGGTCCGCGAGATGAGCGCGGCCGAGCGGCCGTGCTTGGCCGCGGCCACCGCCACGTTGGCCGGGCTGCCGCCAAGGTATTTGCCGAACGTCTCGACCTCGCGCAGCGTCACCCCGACCTGAAGCGGATAGATGTCGACGCCCGCGCGTCCCATGGTCAGCACGTCGATCGTGGACCCGGTCATGTGAGCGCCTCGAGGTAGGCGAGGCTGGCCCGGACGTCGGCGGCCGGGTCGTCGCGCTCGGAGGTGAGGATGACGTCCTGCTCCATGACATACCAGCCGTCGTAGGAGGAGAGCCCGCGCACGACGCCGGCGATGTCGGCGTCGCCCTCTCCCAGCGGCCGGTAGATGCCCTTGCCGACCGCGTCGGTGTAGGTGAGCCGGCCCGCGCCGACCTGCTCGGCGAGGCCGGCGTCGACGTCCTTGAGGTGCGCGTGGGCGACCCGGCCGGGCGGGATCTCGCGCGGGTCGGTGCCGCCGATCAGCAGGTGCCCCGTGTCGAGGCAGAGCGGCGTGGCGCTGCCGTCGAGCACCCGCCAGACCTCGGAGCGGGTCTCGACCATGGTCCCGACGTGCGGGTGGAGCGTGACGAGGCCCCCTGTCCGCACGGCCTCGGCGGCGATCCGGTCGAGGTTGCGCAGCAGGGTCGCCCACCCGACGGCGTCGAGCACGGGCTTCTCGTCGTAGCCGTCGCGGCCGGTGGCGGCCGCGAGCACGGTGACGGTCCCGTCCGGCAGCTCGGGGATCTCCGGTGTGACGTCGGGGTCGTGGAGGACGACCGGGACGAAGGCGCCGATGACCGTCAGGCCGTAGTCCCCGGGGAGGGCCGGGTCGGGGATGAACCCTTCCGGGCCGAGCTCGGTCGCGGTCAGCCCCAGGTCGCGCATCTCCCGCAGCACGCGGTCGCGGGACAGCTGGGGGCCCCAGCCGGGGACCTCGCACACCCCCCACGAGATGGGGGCGCCGGCGATCTTCACCTGACGACCTCCTTCATGGCGACCACCCGGCCCTCGCGCCGGGACAGGTCGGCCGCCTCGGCCACGTAGAGCGCGGCCAGCGCGTCGTCGACGGTGCACGGGCTCGGGCCGCCGGTGGCCACGGCGTGCAGGAACGCGCTGATCTCGGCCGCGTAGGCCGGCTCGAACCGGGTCTGGAAGTCGGGCCAGGGGTCGGGCTCGTCGTTGAGCGGCGCACGCGGGCCGAGGCCGACGGCGAAGGTGCCCTTGGTCCCCGCGACCTCCATGCGCACGTCGTAGCCCTTGCCGTTGTAGCGGGAGCCCTGCAGGGTGACCAGCGTGCCGTCGTCCATGGTCAGCAGGGCGGCGCTCTCGTCGACGTCGCCGGCCGCGCGGAAGAAGCCGGCGCCGCGGTTGGCGCCCGTCGCGTAGACCGACTCGACCTCGCGGCCGGTCACCCAGCGCAGCATGTCGAAGTCGTGGATGTGGCAGTCGCGGAAGATGCCGCCGGACAGCGGGATGTAGTCGGCCGCGGGCGGGCGCGGGTCGGCCGTCAGCACGTGCACCCGGTGGACCTCGCCGAGGTCGCCGACGCGCACGGCCTCACGGGCGGCCTGATATTCGGCGTCGAAGCGGCGCTGGAATCCGATGTGGACAAGATTCCCCTCGGCCGCCTCCAGGAGCTCCAGGGTCTGCGCCACGGTCGGTGCGGCGGGTTTCTCACAGAACACCGGGATGCCGTGCGCGCAGGCGTCTTTGATCAGGGCGGCGTGCGTCGCCGTCGGCGTGGCGACGAGCCACGCGTCGGCGTCGTAGGGAGGGCTCGAACGGGCCGTCGCGCCGTGCCGCGCCGCGATCCCGGCGGCGCGCGCGGCGTCGGCGTCGGCCACGATCAGCTCGTCTACCAGGTCGTGCGCCGCCAGCGTGGCGGCGTGGAAAGCGCCGATCCGGCCGAGGCCCACAAGGCCAACACGCAATCCATCACGCATGACACCTGTTCTAGGCGAGCGCTTCGCACTCGTCAATACTTTGTCCTGACATTCTGATGATCTATCAACTCGGCGAGGGCGGCCACGGCGGCGGTCAGGCGCTGCGATCCGAGCCGGGCGAAACCGAGAGCGAGCGAGGTCTCCGTCACGGACTCGGCGCTGAGGCCCGCGAGCCGCGCGGCCGCCACCACAGCGTCCGCTCGCCGGGTGTCGGGCAGCTCGACGTACAGATGGAGTCCCGCCTCGATTCCGTGAACTTTCGCCTCCGGCAGGCGTCCGGCGAGGGCCGCCACCATGGCGTCGCGCCGAGCCCGATATTCGCGCCGCATCCGGCGCAGGTGCCGGTCGTAGCCGCCCGTGCGGATGAAGTGGGCCAGCGCGTACTGGTCGATCACCGGTGAGCCCAGGTCGAACTCGCCCCGCGCCTGCCGCACGGACCCGGCGATGCGCGGCGGCGCCACCATCCACCCCAGCCGCAGCCCGGGCGCGAGGGACTTGCTCACACTTCCCGACAGTACGACCAGGTCAGGGGCGAGCCCTTGCAGACACCCCACGGGATCGCGATCGAACCTGAACTCGGCGTCGTAGTCGTCCTCGATGATCGTCCCGCCCGTCTCGGCGGCCCACGCCACGAGGTCGGCCCGGCGGCGCGGCGACAGCACGACGCCGGTCGGATAGTGGTGGGCCGGGGTGACCAGCGCCGCCGTCGCGCGCGTCCGCCGGAGCGCGGCCACGTCGAGACCCTCGCCGTCGACCGGGATCTTGACGAGGGTCGCGCCCGCCCGGCGCAGCAGCGGGATCTGCCGCGCGCTCGACGGGTCCTCCACGGCCAGCACCACCGGCCGCAGCGCGTGCACGGCCAGGCTGAGCCCCTGCGCGACGCCGGTCGTCACCACCACGTTTCCAGGCACGGCGTCGGCGGCCCTGACCCGGCGCAGGTAGCCCGCCAGCTCCTCGCGGAGCTCGCGCACCCCGCCTGGATCGCCGTAGTCGAGCGCGTCGTTCGGGACGGTGGACAGCACCTGCCGTACGGCCCCGAGCCACGCCTGACGCGGGAAGCACCCGAGGTCGGGCGAGGTCGGCCGATGCCCGTAGTGGGATTCGGCGGGCGGAGCCGGCCCGTCGGCGTGGACGGCCGGCTGCGCGGCGACCCGGGTGCCGACGCCGACCCGGGACTCCAGGAACCCCTCGGCCACCAGCTGCTCGTACGCCTCGACCACGACGCCGCGGGACAGCCCGAGATCACGGGCGAGATCGCGGCTCGACGGCAGCCGGGTGCCCTGCGACAGCCGACCCGACCGCACCGCTTCGCGGAGCTCGCGCGCGACCTGGGCGGCGAACCCGCCCGGCGCGCCGCCCACCCGATCGATGGTCACGTGCAGATCGGCCAATGGTCCTCGATTTCCACACCGGATTGGACTCTGCCAGAAGGCCATTGCCTTCCTAGCATTCTGCGCCATGAGCCTCAAGACGATCGCTCAAGCCGCGGCGGCCATGTTCTGCGTCGGGACCCTGGCGGCGGTGTCCGCCGTGATCGGCGACTATCCCCTCTACGGAGGCCAGGCCATGCGCTACGGCGTGGCCGCCGTGATCCTCGTGGTGGTCGCCCACGCCCGCGGCCTGCGCCTGATGCGGATTTCGGGCCGGGAGACGGTCCTGCTGGTCGCGCTCGCCCTCACGGGCCTCGTGCTGTTCAACGTCTGCGTGATCGAGGGGACCCGCGAATCGGGGGCGCCGCTGGTGGGGACCGTGGTGGGCACGCTCCCCCTCGCCCTGGCCGTGCTCGCCCCGCTCACCTCGGGACGCCAGACCATCTCGCCGCGCGTGCTGGCCGCGGCGATCGTGGTGGTCACGGGGGCCACCCTGGTCACTGGATTCGGCACCGGGACGCTCACCGGGCTGCTGTGGTCCATCGGGGCGCTGGCCTGCGAGGTCTGCTTCTCGTTGCTGGCGCTGCCGCTGCTGCCGAAGCTGGGCGCGATCCGCGTGTCGGCGTATTCGGCGGCCATCGCCGTGCCGTTGCTGATCGTGGCGGGCCTGATCGCGGACGGGAGCGGGCTCATCCGCCCGCCCACGCTCGCGGAGGCGCTGAGCCTGGCCTATCTTGCGGTGATCATCACGAGCATCGCGTTCCTGCTCTGGTACAGCGCCATGCCCCGGCTCGGGCCCGACCGCGCGGGGCTGTTCGCCGGGCTCGTGCCGGTGGGCGCCATCGTCACCACGATGGCTCTGGGCCGTGGGGTACCGTCGGCGGCCGACTTCGCGGGCACGGCCGTCGTCATCGCCGGCATCCTGATCGGGCTGAAACCTGTCAGAGGTGCGTCGCCGGCCAGTGCGGATGCTCGTTATCGACCTGACGCTTGACGATGAGCACGAGCATGACGCAGAGCGCCACGGTGATGGCCAGTCCAATAATGAAGATCCACATGACTGCCCCCTTATACGAATTATCCCTCTTTGTCGTATTCGTGCAAATTGGTGCGGTCGGATGCGGGCGGCCGTGGTCGTACGCTCTGATTGGCTGAAGACGCCGTTGCGGAGGATCGAGGACATGGCCGAGTTCGACTACACCGACCTGCTGCCCCTGGGCGCCGATGAGACGGAATACCGTCTGATCACCTCTGAGGGGGTGCGGGTCGTCGAAGCGGACTTCGGCGGACAGGTCCGTCGATTCCTGGAGGTCGATCCCGAGGCGCTCCGGATGCTCACCGAGGCGGCCGTCCACGACATCTCGCACTACCTCCGCACCTCTCACCTGGCCCAGCTCCGCAAGATCGTCGACGACCCCGAGTCCAGCGGCAACGACCGGTTCGTCGCGCTCGACCTGCTCAAGAACGCCTCCATCTCGGCCGGCGGCGTGCTGCCCATGTGCCAGGACACCGGCACGGCCATCGTCATGGGCAAGCGCGGCCGGCACGTGCTCACCGACGGGCGCGACGCCGAGCACCTCAGCCACGGCGTCTACGACGCCTACACCAAGCTCAACCTGCGTTACTCCCAGATGGCTCCACTGACCATGTGGGACGAGAAGAACACGGGCAGCAACCTGCCGGCTCAGATCGAGCTGTACGCCGACGACCCGCACGGCCACCCGGACGAATACGCGTTCCTGTTCATGGCCAAGGGCGGCGGCAGCGCCAACAAGTCGTTCCTCTATCAGGAGACCAAGGCGGTGCTCAACGAGAAGCGCATGCTGGCGTTCCTCGAGGAGAAGATCCGCTCGCTCGGCACGGCCGCATGCCCGCCGTACCATCTCGCCGTCGTCGTCGGCGGCACCAGCGCCGAATACGCTCTGAAGACCGCCAAGTACGCCTCGGCCCGCTACCTCGACTCCCTGCCCACCGAGGGCTCGCCGTCCGGGCACGGCTTTCGCGACCTCGAGCTGGAGAAGAAGGTCTTCGAGCTGACCCAGCGGCTCGGCATCGGCGCGCAGTTCGGCGGCAAGTACTTCTGCCACGACGTACGGGTGATCCGGCTGCCGCGGCACGGCGCGTCCTGCCCGGTCGCCATCGCCGTGTCCTGCAGCGCCGACCGGCAGGCCCTCGCGAAGATCACGCCGGAGGGGGTCTTCCTCGAGCGGCTGGAGACCGACCCGGCGCGCTTCCTCCCCGACACCACCGACGAGCACCTCGGCGGCGACGTGGTCGCCGTCGACCTCAACCGGCCGATGGCCGAGATCCTGGCCGAGCTGTCGCGCTATCCGGTCAAGACGCGGCTGTCGCTGACCGGGCCCCTGGTCGTCGCCCGCGACATCGCGCACGCGAAGATCTCCGACCTGCTCGACGCCGGCGGCGAGATGCCGCAATATCTCAAGGATCACGCGGTCTACTACGCCGGGCCGGCCAAGACCCCGGCCGGCTACGCCTCCGGCTCCTTCGGCCCGACGACGGCCGGCCGGATGGACTCGTACGTGGAGCGGTTCCAGGCGGCCGGCGGCTCCAAGGTCATGCTGGCCAAGGGCAACCGGTCGAAGCAGGTCACCGAGGCCTGCCAGGAGCACGGCGGGTTCTACCTCGGCTCGATCGGCGGCCCGGCCGCCCGCCTCGCGCAGGACTGCATCAAGAAGGTGGAAGTGCTCGAATACCCCGAGCTCGGCATGGAAGCGGTGTGGAAGATCGACGTCGTCGACTTCCCGGCGTTCATCGTTGTCGACGACAAGGGGAACGACTTCTTCCACGACACCACGGGCCCCGTCCTCACCATAGGACGTCGCTGATACCGCCCGACATCGTCTCAGCACAGCCCGTCAAGTTGTTTGACAAAAGATCTCAACAATTTCCCGGCATGGTCTCTACAGGTCGCAGTACGCAAATGGGTAAGCTGCCACCCATGCGTGCGCCGTCCGGATACCAGCTAGCCGCGCGTTACCGGCTTGTCGAGCCGGTCGGCCGCGGCGGAATGGGCACGGTTTGGCGTGCGCGCGATGAGCTCCTCGATCGTGACGTGGCTGTCAAGGAGGTGCGTCTGCCGCTTGTCCTCGATGAGGACTTGCGTGTGGAACTCTGCGCCCGCACCGAGCGCGAGGGCCGCGCGACGGCGATGGTCGCCCATCCATCCGTGATCACCGTTTATGACGTCATCACTGAGGACGACCGGCCCTGGATCGTCATGGAGCTGCTGCGGGCGCAGTCGCTCGAGGAGATCATCAAGATCGGGGGGCCGATGCCGCCCCAGCGGGTGGCCGAGATCGGCCGCCAGGTGCTCGGCGCGCTCCGCGCCGTCCACGCGAAGGGCATCCTGCACCGCGACGTCAAACCCAGCAATGTGCTGGTCACCGAAGACCGCGCCGTCCTCACCGACTTCGGCCTGGCCGCGCTCGAAGGCGACGCCTCGATCACCCAGGCCGGCATCGTGCTCGGCTCGGCCGGATACATCGCCCCTGAGCGCGTGCTCGGCGACAAGGCCAGCCCCGCCGCCGACCTGTGGGCGCTCGGCGCCACTCTCTACACGGCCGTCGAGGGCCGCGGCCTCCACGGCCGACGCACCGCCGCGGCCGCCCTGGCCGCGCTGACGAGCGGCGCGCCCATCCCGATGGACTTGGCCGGCCCGCTCGCGCCCGTGCTCCGCGGGCTGCTCCAGATCGATCCCGCGGCCCGCCTCGACGGCGTGCGGGCGGCGCTGATGCTGGCGCGGGTGGCCGCCGGACGCGACGCCGAGGAGCCCATCGCGGTCGCACGGACCGCCCGTCCCTCGTTTCCGCCGCCCCTGCCGGCGGTCGGCACGCGCAAACCGCCGCATCGCGGCCAGCACCGCGCCGAGTCCCGGCCGGCGCCCCGGGTCCTGCCGCCCTATCGCGACGGTTATCGCGATCCGCACCTGGTCGAGGTGACCGGCGAATTCTCCCGCGTCCCAGCTCAGCGCCGCCGTCCGGCCGAGGGCGTGCACCGCAAGCCGTACGACCCCGACCGGGTCCCGGGCAACGTTCTCGTGCGGCATCTGACCAACGCGATCAAGATGGTTTTGCCACGGAAAATGTGGCCGCGCAAATTTCGCAAGTGACAGGAAAGCGGTTCGTAAGCCTGAATCGCTATCTTTTTCTCATGCATCTCCGGCTGCTGGCAGGCCGCTACGAGCTGATCACCCCCCTCGGCCGCGGCACGATGGGCACTGTTTGGCGTGCCCACGACCGTTCGCTGGGGCGGGACGTGGCCGTGAAGGAGATCCGGCAGGACCCGGGTCTCACCACGGAACAGCGGCAAGAACTGCGTGAGCGAATGATCCGCGAGGGCCGCATCGCCGCCCGCGTGAGCCACCCATCGGTGGCGACCGTCTATGACGCGATCGAGGTCGACGGCGCCCCATGGATCATCATGGAGCTCATCGAGGGCCGTTCGATGGAGCAGGTGATCGACGAGGAGGGGCCGCTGCCACCGCGCCTGGTGGCCGAGATCGGCTTCGACCTGCTGGGGGCGCTGCGCGCCGCGCACGCCCAGGGCATCCTGCACCGCGACGTCAAACCGAGCAACGTCCTCATCACCGAGGGCGGGCGGGTGGTGCTCACCGACTTCGGCATCGCCAAGTCGTCGGGTGACACGGCGCTCACCAGGACGGGCATGGTGATCGGCTCGCCTGGATACACGGCGCCGGAGCGGGCCCGTGGCGATCACACGGGCCCTGAGGCCGATCTGTGGTCGCTCGGCGCGACGCTGTACTACGCGGTCGAGGGCCGTCCCGCCTACGAGCGGAGGACGGTCGCCGAGACCCTGTCCGCGCTGATGACGGAGATGGCCGACCCGCCACGGCAGGCCGGGGCGCTGCGCCCGGTCCTCGACGGCCTGCTGGAGAAGGACTACACGCGGCGGATGTCGCCCGAGCGCGCCTCGGCCATGCTGCGCGCCATCGCCGACCGCCCGAGCACGGCGCCGCCTCTGGCCGAAGAGCCGGAGACCGTCGAGGTGCGCGAGTTCCCCGACCCCTCACCGATCCCCCAGAGCCCGGCAGGCGCCGGCCCAGCCGGTCCCTACGGCGCGGCACACGGCCCGGCGGGCGCCGGCCCAGCGGGCCCTCACGGCGCCGCACACGGCCCAGCGGGCACGGGTCAGCCGCAGGGTGGCGCACGCGGCCCGGTGGGCGCAGGCCGGCCACAGGGCGCGGCAGGCGCGCCGGAGAGCCCGGACGAGACGACTCCGCCGAAGTCGAGCCCGTCGCCTTTCGCCGCCCCCGCATCGGCGCCGTCCGGGTGGCCGCAGCCCCCCGACCTGTCCCCGCCCCGCGCCCAGCCCGCCACCGCAGCCGCTGCCGCTGCCGGCGAGAGCGTGACCGAGTCGCGCTCCGAGGCGCCGGACCCGGTCGTGGGCGGGACGGACGAGGGCGACCAGACCCTGATGATCATCCGCCCGCGCGGTGGCCTGCGCCTTCCGAGCGACTCCGGCCCGGCCATTCCCACCGCGCCGAAGAACCCACCGAAAGCCCCGCCGAAGACTCCGCCGAAAAACGCGCCGGAGATCACCCCCGGCCCGCCGACCGGCAGGGTCAAGCCCTCCACCAGCGGCAGCGAGGACACCACGATCGGCGCGCTGCTGCCGGGCAAGCGGGTCTATCCGCCGGTCGGCGCCACCAACCCGGCCATGCGGAAGCAATCCCCGCCGACCCAGCAGCCGGGCCAGTCACCGACCCAGCAGCCGGGCGGGCAGCCAGGCCAGTCACCGACCCAGTCGCCGACCACGCCACCCGGCACACCACCGGGCACACCGCCCGGCACACCGCCCGTGCCGCCGGGCGTCCCGCCCCGCGGCATGCCCGCTCAGGCGATCCCCGCACAGGGCACGCCACCGCACGGCATACCGCCTCAGCAGATCCCACCGCAGGGGATGCCCCCCGGCGACGTCACGGCCCGGCACCCCATAACGGGCCCCGGAGCGGGTGGGACGGCCGGGCCCATGTCCGGGCCCATGTCCGGGCCGAGGGCCGGTCAGCCGACGGACCCCGACGCGACCATCCACCGAGCCATACCGCGGGGTTTGATGGCGACGGCTGGAGCCTCCAGCGGCCCTCAGCCGCCCGTGGCCAAGGGCCGCGGGCTCGGCACCGACCTGTTCGCGATGAACGGCGGCGGCGAGACCACGGCCAAGCGCGGCGGCGGCAGCGGGCCCGGCAAGGGACGGCTGCTCCTCATGGCGACGATCGCCGCGGCCGCGGCGGTCGCACTGATCATCGTCGCGATGACCGCGTACAACCGCGCGACGCCGGCCAGGAAGACGGCCGACCTCGCCGCGGGCGGCGGCACCGTGGCGGTCTCGCCGGGGGTCGTCCTGCCCACCGCCAAGTCCAGCGGCAAGCCGTCCGGCAAGGCCAGTGCCGAGCCCAAGCCCAAGGTCAGCCCGGGTTTCCGCCGCCACGAGGATGCCAAGGGCTTCGTCATCGACGTGCCCGACGACCTCAAGGCCAACCTCAAGCCCGGCCAGCTCACCTTCGCGGGAGCCGGTGACGTGCGGACCGTGCAGATCAACACGGTGGGCAAGACGGACGACGTCCTCGAGGCGGTCCGCGGAGCGTCGCAGAACGCGCAGAACCCGCAGTCGTCCACGTTCCCCGGCTACTCGCTGATCAAGGTCGCGCTCATCCAGCCGTCGCCGTATCCCGGCACCGACGTGGCCGACTGGGAGTTCACCTTCAACAACAAGGGCACGCCGTCCCACGTGCTGTGCCGCTGGGTGCAGATGCCGGGAGGCCAGACGTACCAGGTCGTGTGGACCGTCCCCGAGTCCAAGTGGGCGACCTACGCCGGACAGCGGGACCAGGTCTTCCAGTCCTTCCAGCCGCCGGTGTCGACCCAGAAGAGCGGGTCGTAGCCTAAGGAGATGGACCACCGGATCGAGCACGACTCCATGGGCGAGGTGCGGGTGCCCCTGGAGGCGAAGTGGCGGGCCCAGACACAGCGGGCCGTGGAGAACTTCCCGATCTCGGGGCGCGGGCTCGAACCGGCGCAGATCGCCGCGCTCGGCCGGATCAAGGCGGCCGCCGCGAAGGTCAACGCCGACTACGGCGTGCTGGAAAAGGAGCTCGCGCGGGCCGTTCAGGACGCCGCCAACGAGGTGGCCGCCAACCGGCACGACGACCACTTCCCGGTCGACGTGTTCCAGACCGGCTCGGGCACCTCGTCCAACATGAACGCCAACGAGGTCATCGCCACCCTGGCCGAGGCCGTCCTCGGGTCGGCCGTCCACCCGAACGACCACGTCAACGCGGCGCAGTCGTCCAACGACGTGTTCCCCTCGTCCATCCACGTCGCCGCCGCGACCGCCGTCGTCCACGATCTGACCCCGGCGCTCGAGCACCTGGCGACCGCGCTCGAGAACAGGTCGGCCGAGTTCGCGACCCTCGTCAAAGCGGGCCGCACTCACCTGATGGACGCGACGCCGGTCACGCTCGGGCAGGAGTTCGGCGGCTACGCCACGCAGATCGAGCTGGCCCTGGAGCGCCTGCAGGCGGCCCTCCCCCGCGTCTGCGAACTGCCCCTCGGCGGCACGGCCGTCGGCACCGGCATCAACACCCCCGATCCGCGGTGGGCGGGCGCCGTCATCGCGGAGCTGTCGCGTACGACCGGGCTGCCGTTCACCGAGGCCCGAGACCACTTCGAGGCCCAAGGCGCGCGTGACGCCCTGGTCGAGCTGTCGGGCGTGCTCAAAGTCATCGCGGTCTCGCTCACCAAGATCGCCAACGACCTCCGCTGGATGGGGTCGGGCCCGCGGGCCGGGCTCGGCGAGATCAACCTGCCGGATCTGCAGCCCGGGTCGTCGATCATGCCGGGCAAGGTCAACCCGGTCATCCCCGAGGCCGTCGTCATGGTCGCGGCCCAGGTCATCGGCAATGACACGACCATCACGCTCTCCGGCGCCTCGGGCGCGTTCGAGCTGAACGTCATGCTCCCGGTGATCTCCCGCAACCTGCTGGAGTCGATCAGGCTGCTGTCGAACGTGTCACGGCTGCTCGCCGACCGGTGCGTGTCGGGCATCACGGCCAACGCCGACCGGATGCGCGAATACGCCGAGTCGTCCCCGTCGATCGTGACCCCGCTCAACCGCTACCTCGGCTACGAGGAGGCCGCCCGGATCGCCAAGCAGTCGCTCCAGGAGCGCAAGACGATCCGCCAGGTCGTCATCGAGCGCGGCCACGTGGCCAACGGCACCCTCACCGAAGAGCAACTCGACGCCGCCCTCGACGTGCTGTCGATGACCCACCCCTAGGAGTTTCTCGTATGAGCGGCGGCGACGGCATCAGGGGAAAGACGGCGCTGGTGACCGGGGCGGGCAGCGGCATCGGCCGGGCCTGCGCCCTCCGGCTGGCCGCTGCGGGCGCGCACGTGCTGGTCGTCGACGTCAACGGCGAGGCGGCCGAGAAGGTGGCCGCCGAGATCAACGGCCTGCCGATCATCGTCGACCTGTCCGACCCCGAGTTCCTGTACGGCTTTCGCGGCCAGCTGCCCAACGGCTTCGAGCAGGCCGGCGGCATCCGGATCACCGCCGACATCCTCGTCAACAACGCCGGATTCCAGCACGTGTCCCCCATCGAGGACTTCCCGCCCGAGACCTTCGCCAAAATGATGAAGGTCATGGTCGAGGCCCCCTTCCAGCTCGTACGGGCGACGCTGCCGCACATGTACGAGACCGGCTGGGGCCGCGTGATCAACATCTCGTCGGTCCACGGGCTGCGCGCCTCGCCGTACAAGTCGGCCTATGTGACGGCGAAGCACGCGCTCGAGGGCCTGTCCAAGGTGATCGCGCTGGAAGGGGCGGCGCACGGCGTGACGTCCAACTGCGTCAGCCCCGCCTACGTGCGCACGCCCCTGGTCGAGAACCAGATCGCCGACCAGGCGCGCACGCACGGCATACCGGCGGAGCGCGTGGTCGAGGAGATCATGCTCCAGCCGGCCGCGATCAAGCGCCTGATCGAGCCCGGCGAGGTGGCCGAGATGGTCGCCTACCTCTGCGGGCCCAGCGGTTCGTTCATCACCGGGGTCTCGATCCCGCTCGACGGAGGCTGGACCGCTCGCTGAGGCTCGTCGCGAGGCTTCCCCCGAGCGCGCGCAGCCGCCGCAGCGGCGACGACGTGCGGGGCGCCGGCTGCGGTCCGGACACGATCTCCGCCCGGCCGCCCCGGCCGACCCACAGCGTGAACCGCAGGTCGACCTCGCGCTCGGCCATCCGCAGCCGGGGCCGCCACACGCCAGGGCTGAGCCGGCCCTCGCCGCTGAGCCGGCGGATGGGGACCTTGGCCACCAGCTGTCCGGCCATCCGGCCCGGCACGCCCGGCTCGACCAGGGCCGGGACGACGACCGTGCGACGCCGCCCGCCGGCCTGCCGCAGCACCAGTTCGACGGCCGGTCCGCCGCTCGGCGGCACGTACGGCACGGGCACCGCCACCAGCAGGTGCCCGTCGCGGCGCACGACCGTGGTGGCGGCCGACACCAGCGCGATCGACTCGGGGAACGAGCGCGGCTCGACGCACACGCTCAACTCCCCCTTGCCGGTGAAATACGGGACCACGAGGCGGCGCGGGATGTCGGCCAGCACACCGGCGACGCTGCCCGGCGCGGTGGCGCGGCCCACGCGGCAGCGCCCGGGATGGACGCCGCGCATCCGCACGTGCACCTCCCACATGCCCGGTGGGAGCGGCATGCCGAGCGCCGCCGACCCGATGTCGAGCCGTGCCTGCCCGGCCGCCCACAGCCGCATCCTGCGGCCGTCGAGGCTGCGCTTGATCTCGCTGGAGACCGGCAGGAAGTAGGTGACGCCGGTGTCGGTGTGCCGTACGTAGACCTCCATCTTGACCTTGTCGACGGCGGAGGTGATGTCGGCCTCCGGGCGGCGCAGCACCGGGCCGAGGTCGACCGGCGGGTCCCACATCAGGCGGCCGCCCTCGAAGCGGAACCACAGCGGGCCGCCGTCACCGCGGACGATCTGCGCCGACAGATCCATGGTCAGGATCGTGCCGTCCCAGCGGACGTCGGTGAGCGCCGACTGGAGCCGGATCCCGCGGGTCGCGCCGGCCAGGTCGAGCAGGTCCTCCAGCCGTCCGGCGCGGAGCAGGGCCGCCCTGGCGCGCAGGTGAACAGGCAGGTAGAGATCGTTTTCCCGGGGGAAGCGCTCGGCGGCGAACACCCGCAGCCGGTCGACCAGGGCCGCGCGCTGCTCCGGCGTGGCAGACTCGAACCGCCGCCCGCCGACACGGCGCAGCCCGAGCGCGCGGAACCAGTGCGCCTGGATCCGGTCACGCTGCTCGCCCGGCTCGGTGTGCGCCTCCACCGCGTCGAACAGCTCGCGCAGCCCCTCGGCCAGCGCCGCGCCGCCGGGCTCCTCCTCGGGCAGAGGCATGACATGGCAGGCCACCCGCCCGGCCTGCACGGCCACCACCTTCGCGGCGAGGTAGGCCTTCGTCACGAACACCTGCTCGGCCAACGCCCCCTCTCCGAAGCGCAGCCGCGCGGCCTGGACGAACTCGCGCCGGTAGAGCTTGTGCGCGGTCGGCAGCGTCAGCAGCCGGTCGCGCAGCACGTCGGCGCGCGGCCGGTCCTGCGCGAAGACCGTCAGCGGCGGCCCGCCGTCCTCGACCAGCCGCCCGACCAGCACGTCGGCGTCGGTGGCCAGGGCCATGTCGAGCATGTGCTCGAGCGCCGTGCGCTCCAGCCGGTCGCCCTGGTTCATGAGATAGACGTACGCGCCGCGAGCGACGGCCAGCCCGACATTGCGGCCGCGCGTGGGCGTGCCGCTGTGATCGAGGTGCAGGACCCGGATGTTGGGCCGGACGGCCGAAACGGCGTCGAGCCGCTCGCGGGTCCCGTCCACGGACCCGTCATCCGCGAAGATGACCTCGTAGGATTCGGGCGGCATCGACTGCTCGAGCAGCGAGCGCACGCACGCGTCGAAGGCGTCGTCCATCGGTCTCGGATTGAGGACCGGGACTACGACGCTGACCTTGACCCCCATGGGTGGCAGCGTGCCCCGGGCGTGCGGCGGGACCCGTCAGGCTTGCCGATCCCTGACCGGCTTAATACCAGCCGGTGGACTGGGAATGACCCCACGCGCCGCAGGGCGACTTGTAGCGGCCCGCGATGTAGCCGAGCCCCCACTTGATCTGGGTGGCCGGATTGGTCTGCCAGTCGGCCCCGGCGCTCGACATCTTGTGGCCGGGAAGCGCCTGCGGAATCCCGTACGCGCCGGAATAGCGGTTCATGGCGCGCTCGTTCCAGTGGCTCTCACGATCCCAGAGCTTCTCCAGACAGCCCCACTCGTCGCCCCAGCCGCGATCTTCGGCCATCTGCTTGCCGATGGCCTTGTTGCTGCCCGGGTCGGGGCTGGAGCCGGACGGGAAGGCCACCGGATCGAAGCCGCCGCCGCCCGGGCTCGTCTTCACGATCTTGACGGGGTCGTCCAGCTTGGCGCCCTCACGCGTCTTCTCCAGCGCGTCCTTCTTCATGGCCACGACCGCGTGCGCCTTCAGGGAGTCGCTCTCCGGGTCGTTCGTGCCGAAGGGGTCGCCGCTGAGGATGCGCTCGACATCCTTCAGATTCAGCGGCTTGCCGTTGGCGGCCTGCTTCTCGTTCTCGATCGCGGTCTTGACCACATACGTGGTGCCCACTCCGATCAGGATGAACGTGACCCCGAGAATCGCGGCGCGCTTTGGTGTAAGCCAGCCTTGAGAGGTCCGCCGAGGGCGTGGCGGACGGGGCGAACGCTTCCTCTGTGACGGGCGTTCCCTCAGTTGCTGACCAGAACTCACGACCTATGAGCTTGCCCTGACATGGGGGGTGGTCCGCAACCCAATCCATAGACCGGGTTGGTATCCCTTTGACCTAACCGCCGAGCTACATGGGCTTTCCCGCAGAATGTGATTTTGGTCACACCCGTAGGGGCCCGCCCCTCGGACCCCCGCACCGAAGGGAGGACCGGTCCCAGCTTTGCCGGGTTTCATCCGGGTCAAGTACGATGCATGTCACTATTTCGTGACATAGCTCGGAACATAATGACCTGATGGCCGGCATCCTCCTGGTCGAAGACGACCCCTCGGTACGTACGGGGCTGGAACTTGCGCTCGCCCGCCAAGGCCACTCCGTCACCGGCTACGCGACCGGTGAGGAGGCCCTCGACCATTTCCGCGCACGCCGGCCGGAGGTCGTGATCCTCGACGTCATGCTCCCCGGGATCGACGGGGTCGAGGTGTGCCGGCGCATCCGCCGCATCGACTCGCTGCCGATCATCCTGCTCACCGCGCGCGGCGACGACCTCGACGTGGTCGTCGGGCTCGAGGCGGGGGCCGACGACTACGTGGTCAAACCAGTCGAGCCGCGCGTCCTCGACGCGCGGATCCGCGCCATCCTCCGGCGCCTGGAGTCCGCCTCGGCCGACCGGATCACCTTCGGCGACCTGGTCGTGGACCGTGGCGCGCTGAAGGTGACGCTGGAAGGCCGCGAGATCCACCTCACCCCGACGGAGCTGCGCCTGCTGCTGGAACTCGTCCGGCATCCCGGGCAGGTCCTCAACCGCCGCTACCTGCTGCGCGCGGTATGGGACCACACCCACGTCGCCGACTCGCGCCTGGTGGACGCCTGCGTCCAGCGGATCCGCGCGAAAATCGAGCCGGTGCCGGCCGAGCCCGTCTTCATCCACACTGTTCGGGGGTTCGGATACCGGTTCAGCCCGCCATGACCGAGCAGGCGATGAGCATGGTGACCTGGCCTCGGGCGGAAACCAAGGCGCCGCGGAAGAACGACGGCCGGCGCACGGGCCTTCGCAGCCGGCTGGTCGTCACCTTCACCATCGTCGCCGTCATCGCATCCGCCATGGTGGCCGGCATCGGCTACCAACTCGTCCGCCGCGAGCTGCTGACCCGCGCCACCACCAGCGCCATCGAGAACCTGCGCGACGGCCTCGACCGGATGACGCTCCCGGTCGGCACGAGCGACCTGCAGTGGCCCACCGACACCTCGGTCACCGACCAGGACCTGGCCGACGTCGCCGCCTCGCTCAGCGGGCCCGACCGTCAGGTGGTCCTGGAGTACGGCCGCCAGCCCCCGGTCCGCAGCGACCTGGACGGCTTCGAAGACGGCGACATCCCACCGGACGTACGCCTCGGGACCGAGACCGACCGGCTGGTGCACAAGACCCAGGAGATCAGGGGCGAGCCCGAGCTGGTGCTGGGCACCCGCATCTACCGGGAGGGCGCCAACGGCGCCAAGCTCTGGACCGGCATGAGCGTCTACGTCTTCGTGTCGCTGAAGAACGAGGACCGCGTGCTCGGCAACCTGCGCACGGCCCTCGTCCAGGCCGGTCTCCTCACCCTCGTCATCGCGCTGAGCATCGCCCTGGTGTCGGCCCGTCAAGTGCTGCTTCCCGTACGGCGCCTGGGCGCGGCCGCCCAAGCCCTCGGATCGGGACGGCTGGACACCCGCCTGCCCGTCCACGGCCGCGACGAGCTGGCCGGGCTCACGGAAACCTTCAACGAGACGGCGGTCGCCCTGGAACAAACCGTCTCCGAGCTGCGGACGCTGGAGGCCATGTCGCGAAGGTTCGTCGCCGACGTCTCCCATGAGCTCCGGACACCGTTGACGACCATGACCGCGGTCACCGACATGCTCACCGAAGAGGCCGAGCAGCTGCCTCCAGACGCGGCCCAGGCCGTCCACCTGGTCGTACGGGAGATCAACCGACTGCGCGTGCTGGTCGAGCACCTGATCGAGGTGAGCCGCTTCGACTCGGGCGCGGCCGTGCTCTACCGCGAGACCGTCGACGTGGGCGACGCGCTGGCCGACTGCCTGGAAGTGCGGGGCTGGGCGGACCAGGTGAAACTGACCGTCCCCATCGGCCTGGCCTTCGCCCTCGACCCACGGCGCTTCGACGTGATCGTGGCCAACCTCGTGGGCAACGCGCTCAGCCACGGCGCCCCGCCCGTGCTCCTCGACGCCGTCCTTCGTCCCAGCGGCCTGACCGTCACCGTACGCGACCATGGCGCCGGCATACCGCAGGACGCCATCGGCCACGTCTTCGAGCGCTTCTTCAAGGCCGGCGCCGGCCGGGCCCGCAGCGAAGGCAGCGGCCTCGGCCTGGCCATCGCCAAAGCCAACGCCGAACTCCACCACGGCACCATCTCCGCCCAGTCGGTCGACCCGGGCACCCTGTTCACGGTCTGGATCCCCCGCCCATGACCACGCGGCGGCTGCTCGCGGCCCTCCTCGCGGCCGCGCTGCTGGCACCCCTCGCGGCCTGCGGCGTGGAGCCGAGCAACGCCATCGACGCCGGCCCGGCGCCCGTCATCAGCCCCAAGGCGTCCCTCGTCACGGTCTTCCTGCTGAAAAGCGGCCGGCTGGTGCCCGTCCGGGTGTCGGCCGCCTCGCACTCACTCGACAACGTGATGCTGGCCCTGTTCGAGGCCGGCAAGCGCCGCGAGGGCGACCTCGGCACGGCCCTCGACGACGTGACGTACAACTCCGGCGAACTTGTGCCGTTCGACTTCAACACGCACGTGCGCAACGACCCGGGAAACACCTTCGGCTTCCGGCTGCGCCTCTCGGTGACCGGTGTCACGCCGCTCAGCCGAGCCGCGATGGCCCAGATGACCTGCACCGCCATCTGGCAACGCCACGACATCTGGGCCGTAGAAGTAACCCAAGCCTCCCGCTCCGGCGCCCTCACCCACTATCCCGACCACGACTGCAAGACCTACTCCGACATCGCAGGCTGACATCGTGCTCTCGCCACGCGCCCAGCACTTCCTCACCACCACGGCCCGCTGGACGACCCCCACCTCAGTGCACGAAATCAGGCGCAGCCCTCGCGCCGTAGACGCCTCCGGCGCCCAGGTCGACGTGCCGGCTGGAGCCGTTTCCGCGATGACCGACTTTGAGCTGGCATACGGCGGGCTCACGTATTCGCTGTGGAACCACGACATCGCGTTCGGGCTGGACAACGACCCGACGGTCTACCAGACGCCCGAAGGCTGGTCCTTCGTCGGAGGCCTCGACGGAGCCTGGGCCAACTCCATCGATGTCCTCCTCGACGGCCGTAGCGGGCTCACCCTGCCCGACGCGCCGCTCAGAATCCTCAACCGGAGCATCGACCAGCGCCTCGAATCCGACGCCCTCCTCGCGACCGTCTCCCGCTGGCCGCACGCGACCTGGCACATCCCCGCCCCCCGCGCCACGCCCCCGACGCTCGACGAGACGGTCCCCTCGGCCCTGATCGTCGAGAGGGCTTCGTCGGTCTCCGACACGCTCCCGCCCTTCGCCCCCGAAGCGTCCGGCCCCGGCGATCTCTGGTGGTACGACGAGACATCCGCGGTCCACCTCACGCTCCACGACTGGTGGACCCACCCCCACGACATCTGGACCGTCCGCGCCCTCAGCAAGAACCTCCACACACGCAACTACCTGATCGCCCGCCTCCCCTACGCCCTCCCCACCCACGCCTTCACCGCCACCATCTGGTGCCTCCTCTGCGACCACCACACCCCACCCGGCACCCCCTGCCCCGCCTGAACACCGATGCGATCACCGGCCTTCCACAACACCCATGACGGCGTCACCCCAACACAGCCTGGATCACCTGGAGCAATCGATCCAGAAGGAGCAAGGCGGAGATACGACGCGCGCGCCGCCAGACCACAGGATGCCCTCAGCCGCCCACCGGGCCTGACGGACCAGGCTCGCGGCCGTACAGGTCGTCGAGCGACTGGCCGGCCAGCCGAATATGGGTCGCAGCGACCGACATGTCCTCCGTCAGCAGTGCGACTTCAGCCTGCGTAGGCGCAGGTCCGTGACCGGCCTCCCACAGCTCGAGCCGGGCCAACGGGCCGATCTTCTCCAGCCCCGTGGCCCGTTCCACGCGGGCAGCGCCGCAGCGCCGAGCTTCTTGACCAAAGTGATCGCGAAGACGCGCGGCAGCGGGTCGCACGTCGACGCCGAGAACAACAACTCGTCCGCCGCCTGTACGGGAGCCCGGGCGGCCAGCCAGCCGTCCACCTCAGTCCCCGAGTCGTCTTCCGCGCGGCCGGCCATGAGGGCCAGCAGGTCAGCGGCGCTCAGGTCTGGATCGGTCTGCGCCAGGTCCGCCTCGTCCATGCCGAACACATGGCCGACATGACGGCCCAGAGCGGTCAGCCTCACCGCCCCTTCCACCTGCTCGACGATGGCCCAGTCGAGCAGATACCGGAGCGCCTCATCGAAGGGATCGCCCTTGCGCAGCGACCGCTCGACAAAGGCCATGCCCGACCCGTGCTCCTGGAGCGCCGCCTTTATAAAGGCGGGCCGCAGCTCATCAGCCGGCCAGCAGTCCCGATCGGCCAGAACCTCCAGCAGGACCATGACGCACACGCCGCCACTGCCGACCGTCGCTTTGCCGTCTTCGTGCGAGACACACCCGGTGGCGCCGTCCCCCACCCATCCGACCAGTCGGCTGGAGGCGCCCAAACGGCGCGTTCGCGCCTCCTGCGCGCGCACGATCTTGGCAAGCTCAGAGAGCGAAACCGCATGCGTCACACCGGCACAGTAATTCCCCTCGAATGCTGCCCTGCCCCATGGCCGCCCCCCATACCAAGCGGCTATCGCACATGCCCCATCGCCCAGCGGAGGTTCCCACCCATCCCACCCGAATCTCCGGAATGTTGTGGAGGCCAGGAGTACGGCGCGATCGCGGCGTGAAGGGGGATGGGTGTGGAGGCCGGCCTACAGGAACGTGGCGCGCCCGCCGGACAGGCCTGGTCCGTGGAAAGCAACCAGCACGCCGGCCGCAGCATCCAGCACCCGCAGCGCCTACGGACCCCGACCACGGCTACGGCCCGACACGGGTGCCCGCCGCCGTCACCATGCAGTACGGGGCCCGGCCGGTGCGGGGATGAAAGCGAGGAGCGGAGGCGGACGGGCGGGACGGCGCGCTTAAGGCCCAGCGCAACCAACGCGCCCGACGAAGCGGCCGAAGGCCGGACACCAGAGCCCAGCCACAACGCGCGCCGGCCCGTCCGTCCGCCACAGCGCAACGCCCCACCAGCACCCCGGCACCGCAAGTCGCGGCGCAGGGCGAGGAGGGGCGGGCACCGGCGCGAGGTCCGCGAGGCGGGGGCGCAGAGGGGGGCGGGGAGTGCAGGGGCGGGGAGTGCGGGGTGCAAGGGTGGGGGTCCGATGGGGTGGGGAAGGCGGGGCAGGGCGGGAGGTGCGGGACGAAGCGGGAGGTGCGGGGCCCGCAGGGCGGGGGCGCGAGGCGGGGGTGCGGCGCGGGCGGGGGTGCGGCGAGGCGGAGATGCGGGTGGGGCGGAGATGCGGGTGGGGCGGAAAGCAAGAGGGCCGGGGCGGTGGGAACCGCGCCCGGCCCGGGTGGTGGACCTGGAGGTCCGGTGGACGTTAGAGGGTGATGTCTTCGAGCATCTCGGTCACCAGGGCGGCGATCGGGGAGCGCTCGGAGCGGGTGAGGGTGATGTGGGCGAAGAGCGGGTGGCCCTTGAGCTTCTCGACCACGGCCACGACGCCGTCGTGGCGGCCTACGCGCAGGTTGTCGCGCTGGGCGACGTCGTGGGTGAGCACGACCCGCGAGTTGGCGCCGATCCGCGACAGCACGGTCAGCAGGACCCCGCGCTCCAGCGACTGGGCCTCGTCGACGATCACGAACGCGTCGTGGAGCGAGCGGCCGCGGATGTGGGTGAGCGGAAGGACCTCGAGCATGCCCCGGTCGAGGACCTCTTCGATCACCTCGGGCGTGGTGACCGCGCCGAGCGTGTCGTAAACCGCCTGGGCCCAGGGGCCCATCTTCTCGTTCTCGGAACCCGGCAGATAGCCGAGCTCCTGGCCGCCCACGGCGTACAGCGGGCGGAAGACGATGACCTTGCGGTGCTGGCGGCGCTCGAGCACGGCCTCGAGGCCGGCGCACAGGGCCAGCGCGGACTTGCCGGTGCCGGCCCGGCCACCCATCGAGACGATGCCGACCTCGGGGTCCATCAGCAGGTCGAGCGCGATGCGCTGCTCGGCGGAGCGGCCGTGCAGGCCGAACACCTCGCGGTCGCCGCGCACGAGCCGGACCGACTTGTCCGGCAGGACCCGGCCGAGCGCCGACCCCTTGGCCGACAACAGCCGGAGGCCGGTGTGCGTGGGCAGGTCGCGGGCTTCGGGCAGGTCGGTCGTGCCGCTCTCGAAGAGCGCCTCCACATCTTCGGCGGTGACCTGGAGCTCGGCCATGCCGGTCCAGCCGGACTCCACGACCATGCCCGCGCGATATTCCTCCGCGGACAGGCCGATCGAGGCCGCCTTGACCCGCATCGGCAGGTCCTTCGAGACAAGGATCACGTCCTTGCCCTCGGCCGCCAGATTCTGGGCGACGGTCAGGATGCGGGTGTCGTTGTCACCGAGCCGGAAGCCGGCCGGGAGGAGCGACGGGTCGCTGTGGTTCAGCTCGACCCGGATCGTTCCCTCACCGATCGGCATGGGCTCGTCGAGCCTGCCGTGCCGTACGCGAAGATCGTCGAGAAACCGGAGCGCCTCGCGGGCGAAATAGCCCAATTCAGGATGATGACGCTTGGCCTCAAGCTCGGTGATCACGACGATCGGAAGCACCACCTCGTGCTCGTCGAAGCGGCTCATAGCCGCCGGGTCGGCGATCAGAACCGAGGTGTCCAGGACGTACGTGCGACGGGATGCATTGCTCGACACTGCCACGCGTTCTCCCCCGGGCGCCCAGGGCGGGCGCCCTGCCGTGATGGGTGGGATGCGGACCGGACCCGTGCCCCGCGAAGGGGAACCGGGGACCCGGCCCTCCTCGCATGGTCGCGCAAGCGCAAGGACGGGCCCTCTCCCGAGGTGAGCAGGACTTGCTCACTTCTTACGGTACGGAATGGATCCCCCGAACCCAAGAGTTCAATCCTGACCGAAAGGTGGACTTCACCTGGAGTTTCAGTAGCCGTACCGTCGGTTACGCGCGGCGTATGAGCGAAGCGCCCGCAGGAAGTCGACCCTGCGGAAATCAGGCCAGTAGGCCTCGCAGAAATAGAACTCGGAGTGAGCGCTCTGCCACAGCAGGAATCCGGAGAGCCGCTGCTCTCCCGAGGTCCGGATGACGAGATCCGGGTCCGGGAGTCCGCGCGTGTAGAGATGCTCCGCGATGTGCTCGACGTCGAGGACCTCGACGAGTTCCTCGATGCTCGCGCCCTTGCTGGCGTGCTCCTGTAGGAGGGAGCGCACCGCATCAGCGATCTCACGTCTTCCACCATACCCAACCGCAACGTTCACAATCAGTCCCGTACGGTGTGATGTGGATTCTTTTGCATCTTTCAGGACACGAGCCGTGCGATCGGGCAGAAGGTCAAGCGAGCCCATGGGTTTGACGTGCCATCCCTGGCCTACCAGGTCAAGGACCAGGCCTTCGATGACGCCGAGCAGGGGCTCCAGCTCGGCCTTGTCACGGGAGAGGTTGTCGGTGGACAGCAGCCACAGCGTGACGTACTCGACGCCGGCCTCGCGGCACCACTGCAGCAGCTCAGAGATCTTGTCGGCGCCCTTGCGGTGTCCGTGGCTGACGTCGGAGATGCCCATGGCACGCGCCCAGCGCCGGTTTCCGTCGACGATCACGCCGACGTGCCGGGGAATCGGATCAGAGGACAGCTTCCGCTCGAGCCTGCGCTCGTAGAGCTTATACACGAGGTCGCGCACGCCCAATGCAGCCCCCTAAATTTCCAGCGGTCTTGCAAATTATCAGGGGCGCATAGCTATGCCTGCCTCATGAATCAGGTTGCTGTTGCGTTGCTTCTCTGTGCAGACGGCCCTGACCGCCGCGGATTCGCCGACGTAGCGCGCGCCGAGCCGCTGCTCGGCCTCCTCCACCAGGTCGGCCACGAAGGCGCCGAGCTCGCCCGAAGTGAGCACGGCCCGCCGCCCGACTCCCGCGGAGCCCCATGCCTCAAGGAACGCCCGCCGCATGAGCCGCCATTCCCCGTGCCCGTGTCCTTGCGCGGGCATCCACGTCCGGATCGTCTGCAGGCGGCAGCTCAGCTCCCCGCCTCTCATGCCGATCGAACGCGAACGGTGACGGAACGCGAACAGTTCGCCACCATCATCGGCCGCGCCGGGAAATCGGTCGTCCGGATCCGGCCACGCTTCGTGAGCGTCGCCGTCTTGGCGCGCGGCCGTCATGCCGTGCGCCAGGCGCGCCAGCTGCCAGCCGCAGCGTTCGCCTACCCGCCCATAAGGTTTCCCATCGCAGCGCAGCTCAAGCGTGATCTCGTACGGCACGCCCATGCTGTCCCGGCAGAGCACCGGACTAACGGTCAGATATGAACCATCTACGCAACGTATTCCTCCCACCTCAAGGAGGCTATCCCTGACGAAGCTCTCAAAACCCCTATTTGGCCCCCACGCGTTCGGCCAGGAAGTCCTCCCACGTTCGGCCGCCGGACCCGTTGGAAGTCAGGTTGACCCCGGCCCGGAAGGCACGCGCGGATCGGCCCGGCATCCGGATGGGCAGCAGGGCGCGGCGCTTGCCGGCCGCCCGCAGATAACTCCTGAGCAGGTCCGCCATGGTGAAGACCTCGGGCCCGCCGATGTCCGGCGCCAGACCGGCCGGGTCGCCCAGGGCCAGTTCGGCCAGCCGGGCCGCCACGTCGTTGGCCTCGACCGGCTGGAAGGCGAACCCGGTCGGATAGGGGAGCACGGGCAACCTCGCCATCGCCTCGGCGGCCGTCAGCATAAGGTCGTGGAACTGGGTGGCGCGGAGGACGGTCCACGGCAGCCCCGACTCGGTGACCACGCGCTCGGCCGCGTACTTCTCCCCGAGGTACTTGAACGCCAACCGGCCGAGGCCCGTGATCGGCAGGCGTTCGACGCCGACGATCGACACGAACACCAGATGCGGCGCCCACGGCAGCGCGCTCGCCGCGCGCACGAGGTTGCGGGTGGCCTCGGCGTCGCCCGAGTAGTCGCTGGCGCAGTGCACGACGACCGACGCGCCCTGCACCGCCGCGTCGACGCCCTCGTCCTTGACCAGGTCGCCCGTCACGTAGGTGACCCCGTTCTCGGGCGGCCGCGCCTTGCGGGTCAGCACCCGCACACCACGTCCGGCGGCGCGAAGACGGGGGACGAGGAGGCGTCCCAGCGTCCCGGTCCCGCCGGTGACCACGATCAGATTGTCCATGCATGTATGACTCGCGCCGGAACGCCGATGTGACCGAGATCAGCTTTTGGCGTGCACCCAGGCGAGGAAGGCCTGCGCGTCGGCCCGTGACCCGCCGGCCGGTTTGGGACGGCCCTTGGCGTACGCCGCGAACTCGGCCGTGAAGTCCGGGCCGAGGTCGGCGAGGACGCCCGGCGCCATGGTGGACAGGGCACGGGCGACGCCGCCCCGGCGCTTGGAGATCAGGCTGGACGCCTGGATGCGCAGCCGCTCGGCGTCGAAGCCGGGCGGTCGCGGGCCGTCGGCGACCAGCGCGGCGACCAGGCGGGCCTGGGCCGCGGCCAGCTCCTGGCGGACCCCGGCGAGGTCAGGCATCGGCGATCGCCGTACGGATGCGGCCGAGTTCTCTTGCGAGCACGGCGTCGCTGGGATAGTCGTCGTCCCATTCGAGCAGCACACCGGGCGGCTGGGCGCGCCGGCAGAGCCCGGTGAGCAGGCCCAGCACCTCTTCGGGCGGCGCGGCGGTGTGCGTGTCGTGCCACACGCCCGCGTGGCCGTGACCACCGGCCACGTGCACGTAGGCGACCTCCTCCAGGGGGAGCGCGTCGAGCGCGGCCACCGCGTCGAGGCCCAGGTTGACCTGGTTGGTGTAGAGGTTGGCCACGTCGATCAGCAGCTTCACGCCGGTCTGCTCGACCAGTTCGCGCAGGAACTCCCCCTCGGTCAGGTCGTCGTCCGGCCATCCGAAGAGGGCGGCCACGTTCTCGAGCGCCAGCGGGACCGGCAGCTCGGCCTGGGCGACCTTGACGTTCTCCACGACGACGGCCAGGGCGTCGCGGGTGCGCGGGATGGGCAGCAGGTGGCCGGCCTCCATCCCGCCGGCGCGTACGAAGGCGAGGTGCTCGCTCACGAGCGGCGAGCCGAGCGCCTCGGCGCAGGCCCGAAGATGCGCGAGCCGGGACGGCTCGGGCCGGTCGGCGCCGCCGATCCCGAGGCCCACGCCGTGCGGCACCACGGGCAGGCCCCGATCCCGCAACACGCGAAGTGACTGCGGGATCCAGGCCGGATTCACGTTCTCGGCGACGACCTCGACGAACTCGACGCCCGGCAGCCGTTCCACGGACAGGTCGATCTCCGCGCGCCAGCCGATGCCGACGCCCAGCCGATCAGGCACGCCGTTCGACGTCATCAGCCGCCTCCGCCGCAGCCGCCGCCACCGCAACCGCCGCCACCGCAGGAGCTGCCACCGCCGCACGACGAGCCGCCACCGCAGGAGGAGCCTCCGCCGCACGACGAGCCGCCGAAGTCGCCACCACCGCCGTAGTCGCTGCCGCAACCCCAGCTGGTGCCGGCGTCGGAGGAGCCGCTCGCGACATCCGCACCGCCGCCGCAGGCGCCGGACGCGCATCCGTACGTGCCGGCGGCCGCGTGCCGGTGTGCTTCGCTCTCGGCCAGCTCGCGGGCGATCTCCTGGTCGTGGAACTCGCTCAGCCCGTAGAGCGCCACGGCGCCGGCCACGGCGGCGTACGCGCCCGTGTTCAGCGAGCCGTCGGGGACGCCCGAGTGCCCGGCCGCCGGCGTGGTGACCCAGGAGTCGGAGGTCGCCGGGTCGACGGTCGAGTAGGCGCCGCGCGGGATGCGCGTCCGCTCGGTGCGCAGCGCCTCGAGGCCGGCGCTGGTCAGCTGGCTGCGCAGGCCGCGCGTGAAGCGCTGCGTGGTGATCGCGCCCCAGACCGACACGAGGCCGGTGATCAGCAGGGCGAGGACGGAGCCGACCGTCCACGGCACGACGCCGGAGACCAGCAGGAAGATCGACACCATCTCGACGCCCACGCCGAACACCACCAGCGTGCGTAACCGGCGCAGAATCGCGAGCGGGCCGTCCAGCGACCCGCCGGGGACGAGCAGCCCGCGCCCCATCAGGCGGAGGGTGAGACCCGTCATCGCCGGGCCGTCGGCGACCGCGCGCCGGATCTCGCCGGCCGTGCGGCCACCCGGCTGGGCGGCCTCGTCGAGCACGGCCTGCTCGACGGCCTCGCGCGACGCGGTGGACTCCCCGGCGACCGTGGTGATCCGGCCCCCGCGGGCCACCCGGATCCGCCCCTGCGCGGACAGCAGCGCGAGCGCCGTGTTGATCACGCGGCGCGGCCCGCCGGCGAGATAGGCCAGCTCGTACGGATCGAGCGAAACCGCGCCGAAAGCCGAGGTGTTGCGAATGCGACCGGTCTCACGGCGCAGCGCCAGGACCGTGTTGCCGATCACGACCCCGGCTAAGAGCGCGGGGACGAGCAGGATGAAATCCATGGGACCCTCCCGGCGAGGGGGCCTGGCCCCTCGCCCGGACCCCGTCTACCTGGATAGACGATCCCGTCCCTGGGGAAGTTTCGCAATCCGAATCAGTTTCCGTCGAGCCGCTCCACCAGCGCGTGGTATTCGTCCCAGAGTTCCTCGGGCAGGTGGTCGCCGAAGGTGGCGAAGTGCTCGGGGATCAGGGCGGCCTCCTCGCGCCACACCTCGCGATCGACGCTCAGCAGCAGGTCGAGGTCCTGCGCCGGCAGGTCGAGGCCGGTGGTGTCCAGCTCGTACGGCAGGCGGCCGATCGGCGTCTCCACGGCGCCGGCCGCGCCGTTGAGGCGCTCGACGATCCACTTGAGCACGCGGCTGTTCTCGCCGTATCCGGGCCAGACGAAGCGGCCGGAGGCGTCCTTGCGGAACCAGTTCACGTAGAAGATCCGCGGCAGCCGGGCGCCCGCGGTCTTGCCGACCTCGATCCAGTGGGCGAAGTAGTCGCCCATGTCGTAGCCGCAGAACGGCAGCATGGCGAACGGGTCGCGGCGCAGCTCGCCGACCTTGCCCTCGGCGGCCGCGGTCTTCTCCGAGGCCACGTTGGCGCCCATGAAGACCCCGTGCTGCCAGCTCAGCGCCTCGGTGACCAGCGGCACCGCGGTGGCGCGCCGGCCGCCGAACAGGATGGCCGAGATCGGCACGCCGGCCGGATCCTGCCATTCGCGCGCGATGGTCGGGCACTGCTCGGCGGGAGTCGTGAAACGAGCGTTGGGGTGGGCGGCGGGCTCGTCACTGTCCGGAGTCCACGAACGGCCCCGCCAGTCGGTCAGATGCGCGGGAGGTTCCTCGGTCATGCCCTCCCACCACACGTCGCCGTCGTCGGTCAGCGCGACGTTGGTGAAGATGCTGTTGCCCCAGAGCGTTTTGATCGCGTTGGCGTTGGTGTGCCCTCCCGTGCCCGGGGCGACGCCGAAGAACCCGGCCTCCGGATTGATGGCGTGCAGGCGGCCGTCGGCGCCGAAGCGCATCCAGGCGATGTCGTCGCCGATCGTTTCGACCTTCCAGCCGGGGATGGTCGGCTGGAGCATGGCGAGGTTGGTCTTGCCGCAGGCCGACGGGAACGCCGCCGCGATATACCGCGCCTCGCCGCTCGGCGGAGTGAGCTTGAGGATCAGCATGTGCTCGGCCAGCCAGCCCTCGTCGCGGGCCATGGTGCTGGCGATGCGGAGCGCGTAGCACTTCTTGCCGAGCAGCGCGTTGCCGCCGTAGCCCGAGCCGTACGACCAGATCTCGCGGGTCTCGGGGAAGTGGCTGATGTATTTGGTCTGGTTGCACGGCCACGGCACGTCGTCCTGGCCGGGCGACAGGGGGGCGCCCACCGAGTGCACGCACTTGACGTAGGAGCCGCGCCGCTCGATGAGGCGCAGCGCCTCCTCACCCATCCGGGTCATCACCCGCATCGACACGGCCACGTACGGCGAGTCGGTGATCTCCACGCCGAGCTGCGAGATCTCCCCGCCCAGCGGGCCCATGCAGAAGGGCACCACGTACATGGTGCGGCCCCGCATGCAGCCCTTGAAGAGGCCGGCGAACGTGGCCCGCATCTCGTCCGGCGCGATCCAGTTGTTGGTCGGGCCGGCGTTCTCGGGCCGTTCGCAGCAGATGAACGTGCGATCCTCCACGCGCGCCACGTCGCTCGGGTCAGAGGCCGCGTGGAAGCTGTTGGGCCGCTTTTTCAGCCGGGTGAACGTTCCGTTGTCGACCAGCATGTTGGTCAGCCGGGTCCACTCCGCCTCGGAGCCGTCGCACCACTCGATCCGGTCAGGCTCGGTGAGTTCAGCGATCTCGCTGACCCAGGCGGCCAGCTCACGGTGAGTGGTCGGGTGGGTTGCCTCGCCGGCGATCGCAGACGTCGGCATGAGATTGCGTGTCACTGACAGGGTCATGGGGGCGGCTCCTCCTAAATACTTCAGGCGGATTCATCATTAACTGAACCGAGCCACCGGATCCAATTGGCTTAGACCTGTGTGTTTCCGTTCGGTTAAATTTGTTTCCGCAGGTGGAGGGAGCCTACCCAGATTTCTGGAGACTATTTATCGAGGTCGGCCGGCGCAATTGGTATAGGCCAATCCGAATGGTCCAGACCTATTTCGAAAATGGTTTAGTCCACCAGATCGGGGCCGGAGGCGCGGACGCGGTCGACGTGCTGGAGGGCATCGCGCAGGTCAGCGAGCCAGGTGTCGGTGTGCTTGCCGACCAGGCGGACGCACCAGGCGAGGGCGTCGCTGCGGCTGCGCGCGACCCCCGCGGCCACCAAAGTGTCGAGAACCTGCCGCTCAGGCTGGCGCAGCCGGGTCATGACAGGCACCGAAAGAGTGGTGAACATCACTGTCTCTTCACCGGCCACCACGCCCCAGGAGACCTTGCGGCGGAAGCGGTGCTCGGCCTCGCGGGCGATCTCGATGCGGCGCTCCCGGGTCTCCTCGCGGAAGCGCTCCACATATCCCTCGATGGCGGCGACCCGCTCCACGTCGGGCAGCCCCTCGGTCACGCTCAGCGGCGGAAGCGTGCCGATGACGGTGACCTCTTCGCGGTCGAGGACGACCGCGGGCCGGTCGGCGAACCAGCCCTCCGGCATCCGCCCGGCGAACCAGCCTTTCAACTTTTCCTCTGCATCCATGTAATAAAGATTACATACGGCTAGATCATCCACAAGCAGTTGACACAAACTACTTTTTGAGAGCTACTCTCATTTCATGGTTACTATCACTTCATCGCCGCGGCGGTGGTGGGCGCTCGGGGCCGTGTTCCTCTGCGTGCTGCTCATCGGTCTCGACGCGACCGTCCTCAACGTGGCGCTGCCGACGCTCGCCCACGACCTCGGCGCCTCCACGGGCGACCTCCAATGGATCATTGACGCCTACCTGCTCCCCTTCGCCGTGCTGATGCTCCCGATGGGCGCGCTCGGCGACCGGTTCGGCCGCAAGCGGATGCTGCTCGGCGGGGTGGCGGCCTTCGGCGTGGCCTCGGTGGTGGCCACGTTCGCGCATGGCATCGGCACGCTGATCGCGGCGCGGGCGATCATGGGTGTCGGCGCGTCGGGGATCGTCCCGCTTTCCATGGCGCTGCTTCCCGCGATCTTCCCCAAGCAGGAGCGGGCCAGGGCCATCGCCATCTGGACCGCCGCCATGGCCCTCGGCCTGCCGCTCGGCCCGATCGTCGGCGGCTATCTGCTGGACCACTACTGGTGGGGCTCGATCTTCCTGATCAACATCCCGCTCGTGGTCCTCGCGCTGGTCGCGGCCACCGTCCTGCTGCCCGAGTCGCGCGACCCCGGTGCGTCCCGGATCGACGTGCCCGGCGGGGTCCTGTCGGTGGCCGGCCTTACCGCCTTTGTGTACGGCATCATCGAGGCCCCCACGTCAGGATGGGGCGACCCGGTGGTCCTCGCCACGATCGCGGCCGGGATCGTCCTGCTGGCCGTCTTCGTGCGCGTCGAGTCCCGCACGGCGACCCCGACCATCGACCTCGCCCTTTTCAAGGACCGCGTGTTCATGTGGGGCGCCATCGGGGTGACCACGGCCGGGCTCAGCATGACGGCCGTCCTGTTCGTCACTCCTCTATATCTGCAGGCCGTGGTCGGGCACGACGCCTTCGGCACGGGTCTGCGCGTCATCCCGCTGGTCGGCGGGCTCATGGTGGGCGGCCTCAGCGGCGACCGGCTGCTCAAGCTGCTCGGCCTCCGCGTCACCATGTTCGCCGGGTTCACGGTCCTGGCGGCGGGACTCGCCGTCGCCGCGTTCACGTCGGCCACGTCCACGTACGGATTCATCGCGACCTGGCTCGTGATCATGGGGGCGGGCCTCGGCCTGGCGATGGTGCCGGCCATGGACGGCGTGCTGGCCACGCTGCCCGAGAACCGCACCGGCTCGGGCTCGGCGACGCTGAGCACGCTGCGGCAGGTCGGCAGCACCCTCGGCGTGGCAGCGCTGGGCAGCCTGCTCTCCTTCGTCTACGCCTCAGGCCTACCGGAGGGAACGCCGGAGGCGGCCAAGGATTCGGTCACCGCGGGCGTGGCCCTGGGTGTGCCGGGCGCCGGTCAGGCGTACACGTCGGGAATGGACGTCGTCCTCGCCACATGCGGCGGCGCCACCCTGCTGGCGGCGGCGCTGATGCTGATCTTCCTTCCTCGGCGATCCCAGGAGAGGGCACAATCAGAGCATGAGCTCGTCTCCGGGATTGCGTGAACGCAAGAAACTCAAGACTCGGCGGACGATCCAGGACGTGGCCCTGCGATTGTTCGCCGAGCAGGGCTATGACGCCACGACCGTCGAGCAGATCGCCGCGGCCGCCGAGGTCTCGCCCAGCACGTTCTTCCGCTACTACCCGACCAAGGAAGACGTCCTGATCGAGGACGACTACGACCCGATGCTGTTCGAGGCGCTGGTCGCGCAGCCGGCCGAGCTCTCCCCCATCCAGGCCATGCGCTCCGCGTTCGCCTCGGTCACCGACCTCGTCCCGGCCGAGGAGCAGGAGTCGCTGCTGTCCCGCGTCCGGCTCGCGATGAGCATCCCGGCCGTACGCGCCCGCACCATGGACAATCTCACCAGCACGATCGACATGATGGCCGCGGCGCTGGCCCGCCGGGCCGGACGCGACCAGCACACCCTGACCGACCGCACGCTCGCCGGCGCGCTGCTCGGCGCCATGCTTCCCGCGCTGTTCGACTGGCTGGAGTCCGGGACCGCCGGCAGCCTGTTCGCCTACATCGACGCGTCACTCGACGCGCTGGACGCGATCACCGCACCTGGGCGGCCACCTGCGGACTGACCCGCACCACCCCGGCCAGGTTCTTGGTGTAGATGGAGGCGATCCTGACCACGTCGCCCGTGTGCGGCGCGTGCAGCATCTTGCCGCCGCCCCAGTAGATCGCCACGTGCGAGATGTAGCCCGGGTTGGTCGGGTCGTTGCGCCAGAACAGCAGGTCGCCCGGCTGCGCCTGGGACAGCGGCACCTCCAGCCCGCTGGCCCACTGCTGCGCCGCCACCCTCGGCATCCGCACCCCCGCCTGCGCGTACGCCCACTGGACCAGGCCGGAGCAGTCGAAGTAGTCCGGGCCTTCGGCCCCCCACACGTACGGCCTGCCGAGCTTGCCGGCCGCGGCCGTGAGGGCCTGGCGCAGCTGCGGCAGCGACATGAACGCCGTCTGCGGCCACGCGGTGCGGCCCACCGGGGCCACCGGGTTGATCATGGCGACCTGGCTGCCCTTGGGCAGCACCTTCAGCAGGGCCTTGCGCAGCTTGCCGGCGTCGAGCTTGGGGGCGCTGATGACCATCGCGTTGCCGGCGGGGATGCCGAGCGCCGCGGCCGTCTCGTGCGAGACCACGGCGGCGATCGAGCCGATGCCCATCGTCGCGTACGCGCCCACCCGCAACGGGCGGCCGCCGCCGCTCACCGTGGAGCCCAGGGCCAGACCGCCGTCGTTGCCGAGGTCGAAGGAGACGGCGACGTCGCCGGCGGCGACGTTGGCCCAGAGCGCGTCGGAGCGCGCCGTCGATTTAGGGGTGAAAGCACGGAACGTCGACGGGGCCACGCCCATCGTCGCAACCTTCTTGCCGTCGAGGGTCACCTCGGCCGCGTCGACCATCTCGGCCCCGGCCACGCCCTTGGTCGCCAGCACCCGCGCCAGGATCTCGCCGGGGATGGCCGCGCGCGCCACCACGAACAGATGCGGCCTGTGCACCGTCTTCAGCGCGGCCACCTGGGGCGTCGTCGCAGGTCCCGCCGCCACGAACCGCCCGTGCGGGCCCTCCACGGCGCCGACCGTGGCCGCCGACCGCTGCTCGCGATCCTCGAGATCCCCCCAGACGACCAGGTCGACGGCGATCACGACGGCCACGAGGAACGCCAGAGCCGGAACGGTCCGGCGCAGCCCGAAGCGCGGCGGACGCGGTAACCGGGGGCGATGGCTGAGGTCGCGGCGGACCTCGTCCAAGATCCTGACAATACTCATGGACTTAGAGGCTCCGCGGACAGGCATGCGCTACTGCGCGCCGCCCAGGCACGCGCCTCGCCTCGTTCTCGTCGGTCGCCAGCCAACACCAGGCTGACTCCCTCCTCGGCCTTGCGATGCACGCACCTGTCCGTCGCTCGCTACGCGCGGCCTATCCGCGCGGCCTCTAGGACGAGCGTAGACGAAAAATCCGCCGGGGATCGGGCCCCGGCGGATCCAGGAAAGAGCTCAGTTTCCCACGTACGGGACGGCCTCGAGGATCTCGACCTCGTTGGTGCGGCCGTTGGGCAGTGTGTAGCTGGCCTTGTCGCCGATCCGCTTACCGTTGATCGCGGCCCCAAGCGGCGACTTCGGCGAGTAGACGTCGATCGGCGCGCCGCTCTCCTCACGCGAGGCCAGCAGGAACGTCACCTCGTCCTCGTCGCCGGCGAAGCGGATGGTGACCGTCATGCCGGGCCCGACCACCCCTTCGGTGCGTGGCGCCTCGCCCACCTTCGCGGAGTCGAGGATCTGACGGAGGTGGAAGATCCTGGCTTCGATCTTGCCCTGCTCGTCCTTGGCCGCGTGGTAGCCGCCGTTCTCACGCAGGTCGCCCTCCTCGCGAGCGGCCTCGATCTTCTTGGCGATGTCCGTGCGGCCCTGGCCCGAGAGATAGTCATACTCCGCCTTGAGGCGGTCGTACGCCTCCTGCGTCAGCCAGGTGACGTTCTCGTTCTGGGAGACGGCCACGGGTTCTCCTTGCTTCTACCTTGCTTCGGCTAACTGACTCGAAAGACGCCCACGTGAACGCCTTCGAACGCTTTCCCAAAGATTCCACTATACGAGATCGCAGTACTGAACGTGCACTGTCGTCGCCTGGCCATTCGTGCGCAACCGCTCAGTAAGCGAGACGTCGGTCTCACCCCTGGGGATCGGCACATCGAGCGCGCCGACCTCGCCATGCGAGACGTCCATGGCGCGCACCCGGCAGGACGCGGCCCGGTCGGCCGGCTTGTGCACGACGAAGGTGATCGTCGCCGAGTCGGGCGCCGACGCGTCGAACGTCACCACGTCGGCCGCGACCTCAGGGTTCCCATGTGCCGCCAGCAGGACGTATCCCCAGCCACCCGCCATGACCGCGACGATCAGGCCGATCACGGCGTACGCGACGAAGCGCCCGCGCCCCGGCGGCCGGTCGGGGAAGTCGGCGGGCGTGCCGAGGATGGGGGCCGTCCCCTCGGTCGGCGTGTCGGTGGCCATGGCAGGAATCACCTCGCGTTCTTCCGGTGTTGACATCCGATGGCGTGAACAATTGTGCTGGCCTTTCTTGTGAAACCTAACCTGAGGAGAACCGTGACCCAACCGCTGAGGCTGCTGGCCGTGCACGCGCACCCCGACGACGAGTCGAGCAAGGGCGCGGCGACGATGGCGCGATACGCCGCCGAGGGGGTGGAGGTCATGGTGGCCACCTGCACCGGCGGCGAACGCGGGTCGATCCTCAACCCCAAGATGGATCGTCCGGAGATCCTGGCCAACATGGCCGAGGTCCGCCGCCTGGAGATGGAGCGGGCGCGCGAGATCCTCGGCGTGCGGCAGCGTTTCCTCGGCTTCGTCGACTCGGGCCTCCCCGAGGACGAGAACGAGCCGCTGCCCGAAGGTTGCTTCGCCTTGCAGCCGATCGGGGAGGCGACCGCCCCATTGGTGGCGTTGGTGCGCGAATTCCGGCCGCATGTCGTGCTGACCTACGACGACGACGGCGGCTACCCGCACCCCGACCATGTGATGACCAACCGCGTGTCCGTCGAGGCGTTCGACGCCGCGGGCGACCCCGACCGCTATCCGGCCGCCGGGGAGCCGTGGCAGCCGCTCAAGCTCTACTACCACATGAGCTTCACCCGCGCCCGGTTCGAGGCGCTGCACACGGCCATGACCGAGGCCGGCATGGGCTCGCCGTACGGAGACTGGATCGCCCGCTGGGAGGACCGGCCGCAGAAGTGGGAGGTCACCACGCGCGTGCCGTGCGGCGACTACTTCGAGGCCCGCGACCGGGCGCTGGTGGCCCACGCGACCCAGGTCGACCCGGACGGCTTCTGGTTCGTCTGCCCTCGCGAGATCCAGCAGCGGGTGTGGCCGACCGAAGACTTCCACCTCGCCCGTTCCCTGGTCGACACCACCCTTCCTGAAGACGACCTGTTCGCGGGGATCCACGCGGAGGTCTCCCAGGTCCGTCCGTAGACTGGTGGGGTGAGCTTGATAGCAGCCGCCCCGCCCGCGTACGGCCCGGGCCTTCTCGGTTTCCTCGTCGTCGCGGCGATCGGCGGCGCCCTGTTCTTCCTGATCAAGTCGATGAACCGGCAGATCTCGAAGATCGAGGTGCCGAGCGAGGACGAGCAGCGGCGAGCCGCCGAGCAGGACAAGGAGCAGGCCCAGTGAGCGCGGCCGGCAAGGTCATCGACAACCGCGAGGCGACGCGGTTCGAGATCCTCGTCGACGGCGACGTCGCCGGCTTCGCCAAATACCGGCTGAAGGACAACGAGATCGCGATCCTGCACACCGAGGTCAAGGGCGAGTTCGAGGGCAAGGGCCTGGCCGGCGAGCTGGTCCGCGAGACGCTCCAGGCGGCCCGCGACGCCGGCCTCGTCGTGGTCCCGCAGTGCCCCTTCACCTCGGGCTACATCCGCCGCCACCCCGAGTGGCTGGACATCGTCCGCGACGACTACCGCGAGCGCCTCTCCAGCCCGGCCGGCTGATCGGGCTTCATCGCGGTCAGGCGGCGGCTCGCACGTTCATGAGCACCTCGCGGAACTTCTCGGGTTCGCCGAGGTGGGGCGAGTGGGCAGACGTGTCGAACCACACCAGATCTTTACTCGGCGCCGTCACCGCCTCGTAGTACCGCTGGGCCGCTTCGCCGGGCGCGACCTGGTCGAGGCGGCCTTGCACCAGGAC